>NZ_MBLM01000026.1 GCF_001854655.1 Parafrankia colletiae
TCGCGTCGTTCGCTGGCAAGGACGTCGATGACCTGCCCGTACTGGTCAACCGCCCGGTACAGGTACGTCCACCGTCCGGCGACCTTGACGTAGGTTTCGTCGACGAACCACCTGTCCCCAGGGCTGTGCCGACACGGCCGCGCGGCGTCGACGAGCAAGGGCGTGAAGCGTTGGACGCAACAGGTCGGCGAACTTCACTTCTCACACAAACCCCCGCCTGAGCTGATCTCCTCCGTCGGTCGGGCAGGCTGCGCCTTACCCCGGGTTCTCCGGCCGTGCACGAGCGCCAACGCTCCAGCCGTGCCCGCTGGGTGTCGTGCGCTCTTGCACGGTCGGGGGTTCCGGGGTAACCCTCCGGGTGTCCGTCCGGCGGAGGCGATCAGCGGACGTTCGCGGCCACCCCCTCCTCCGGAGAGAGGGCCGGGGGTTGGGGCGGAGCCCCATTCATCAACAGCGGACAGGCGTCCTGGGCGTCCGACCGTCCGTGGCGTGGGCCCTGACGCTCCGACGGGCCGACGCACCGACGCACCCGGCGGGCCGACGCTCCGGGCGGGGTGCCGACCGGAGGGAGGCGGGGCCCCGGGCCGGGTGCGGCGAGCCGGCCGGGCGTGGCGAGTGCGGCGCGCACGGCGTGTGCGGCAGGGTCCACGCGCGCCCGCAGGGGCGCCTTGAAAACCGTACAGAACTTTGGCGACGATCTTTCCGGCATGCCTGGCCTGCTCGGTGCTGCCGGTGTGGCTCGGAGGTTAGTTGATCAGGCGGCTGGTGTAGCCGGCTTGGGTAAGTGCGCGGTAGGCGTCGCGGATGTCGTCGGGGACGGGTTGGGGGATGGCGTGGCCGCGTTCGGCGTAGAGCCAGATGCGTTGGGTGTCGCCGACGAGCATGGAGACGACGCGGTCGGTGTCTCCGATGCTGGCGATGTAGTCGTCCAGGGTGACGGGTAGGGACGCGCATCGGACGTCGACGTCCGGCCAGAGCCTGCGGCAGGTGGCGTAGGCGCGGCGCTGCTGGTAGGGCCGGGAGATCAGCGTCACGGACCTGGGTGTGAGGCCGTGGGCGGTGAGCAGGTCGCGGGTGCGGGTGATGTTCTCGCCGGTGTTGCGTGCGGTGGTCTCGATGAGGATGGCGGCGTCGGGGACGTCCAGGGTGAGGGCGTGTTCGCGGTAGTGGACTGCTTCCCCTCGGGGGAAGGTGTCGATGGTGGTGGGGGCGTTCGCGCCGGTGAACACGATCCGGGGGAACAGGCCGCGGTGGTAGAGGGTGGCGGCGCAGGTCGCGACGCTGAGGTCGTGGCTGCCGAGGCCGATGCCGATGTCGGTGGGCTGGGGGTCGTGGTGCAGGTCGTGGTAGTTCCAGAGCATTTCGACCGGGCCTCGTATCGCCGTGGGCAGTGTCGTGGCTGGGGTCATGGGCGGTCGGTGCTGTCGGGTAGCGGGAACCGGTAGGACCAGGCGAACCGTGACGCGGCGTGGACTCCGACGGCGTATTCCACGGCCGTGTGGTCGGCGGTGAAGGTGGTGCGGTGCAGCTCGACGACGGGTTCTCCGGGCGGTAGCTGCAAGGTCGTGGCCTCCTCGGGTGTTGGCATTCGCGCCCGGAGGTCTTCGTCGATCCAGGCGGGTTCGAGGCCCTGTTCGTAGAGGACCCGGAATCCGCCACCGGGGCCGGCAGGGCCGGCGGTGTCCTCGGTGAGGCGGGTGCCTTCGACGTGGTCGGGGCGGTAGTAGCTGGTGAGGGTGTGGGTGGGCTCGTCGTTCTCGCGGATCAGGCGTGCGCGTTCGTACACGTCGGCGCCTTCGGGGACCCCGAGTGCCGCGGCGACGTCGGGTGGCGCGGGAAGGCGGCGGACCGTCTGCGTCTGGTCGCCAGGTTTCCAGGGCCGGCCGGAGGCGACGCGGTCGGCGGCGAACGCGACCAGATCGGCGTCACGCCACTTGGCCTTGTCGTACCGGTCAATCCCGAGGCGGCGTAGGGGTGGCCGGGAGCGGACGTAGACACCGGCTCCGGTCCGGCCGCTGACCAGCCCTTCTTCCTTGAGGCGGGTCACGGCGAGACGGGCGGTCTCGGTGGCGACGCCGTAGTGCCGGGCCAGTTCGGCGGTGGAGGGGAGCGCGGTCTTCGGGGCGAGTCGTCCGGAGGTGATCTGCTCACGGAGATCGGCCCAGATCCGATCAGATGCCCCGCGCCTGCTGCTGCTCATTGCGCGAGTGTAGAGGCTTCCTAGGAAGGTCTTGACCTTCCTAGGAAGGTAGGGCAGGCTTGGTCAAGCTTCCTAGGAAGGTTTCCGGTGGAAGTGGTAGCGGGATGGCGCAGCGGCCCCGCCTTTGGGGGCTGAGCTGGGGCGTTGTCTCTGGCGGTCCTGGGTGTGGCTTCGGACCACACACATCCTGTCCTGTCTGCACCTGGGGCCGCTGCTCGTTCGTTCCGTTCGGCTGATCGGGGGTGTGCGGGTGCGGGATGGGTGGATGCGCCGGTGGGCGGCGAGTCTGGATTTTGAGCTGCCGGCGTGGGGTCGGGAGCGGATGGCGTGGCGGCGTGCGTCGGGCTCGGGTGACGCGGCAATGGAGGTCGCGCCGTTGGGCTTCGCCACTGCGGCTGTCGGCGTGGGGGTGGCGCTGCGTCAGGCCGGCTGGCCGGATGGCCCGTCCTTGCTGTTTTCGGCGGCCGAGTGGCGGGCGTTCCTGGCGGGTGTGCGCGGCGGGGAGTTTGACGATCTGACGGATTCGGGAGGTGGCGATGCGCGATGAGGACAGGTACGACGGTGAGGACGGGGACGGCTGGTCCTGGGACGACGATGACGGCTACGGGTACGGGTACGGGCCTGGCGCGGATGGTGAACGTGCGGGACGTGGTCACTCCGTCGGGGGCGCTGGCGCTGGTGGTACCGGGAGTGCAGGTGGTGGCGCCGTTCGTCGATGCTCGGATGCTGGCGCAGTACGCGCGGGAGCGGGGCATTCCACCTGCGGGATACCGGGTGCTGCCGTTCTTCGGTCTGGGGATGATCGCGACCCTGTGACGGGTGCCGCTGCGGGGCGGGGGTCCGGGGCTGGCGGCCTGATGGGCGGGTCGGCGTTGACGGGCTGGGAGTTCGACGCTGGTGGGCTGCGGGATCTGTGRCCGGAACCGGCGGACAGTCTGATTGTCGGTCTGCTGCCGGAACCGGTCCGGTCGGCGGGTGATGGTCAGGACATGCTGCTGTGCGACCTGATGCGCGTCGATGAGGACGTGATGGTCGGGGCGAGTATCGGTGTGGCGCAGTTGACCACGGTGGGCCTGGTGATCCTGCATCGCCGGTTCACGGCGCTGGTACAGACGCGGGTGGCGTGGGCGGTGGGTGTTCGGCTGCGGCAGGAGCGTCTCGCGGCCGGTGAGCTGCCTCGGATCGTGATGACGGGGTCGCTTCCGAACGAGGAGATGATCCCGGACGGGGTGACATTCTCGGCGCATCGCGTACGGCTGCGGGACCACGAGGTCCTCACGCCGGTGGATGTGTGGGAGGTGCGTTTCCCCGCTCTGGTCACGGCGGGAGAGGCATCCGCAGTCTTGTAGGTGGTGACCGCTTCGAGCTGGCGGCCCCGAACATGTCCGGCCCTTCCCCTCATGGCCGACGTTCGGGGCCGCCGTTGTCGTGTTTGCCGGTTTCGGCCCGGACGGTTCGGGTATAATAGGTATTGGCATTCGAGGGGCTGCGGTCCCTGCGTCGTGTAAGGCAGTACGCCAGATAGACGAGCTGTCCACGTTGAGCCGCCTGGGAGCGGCACGGACCGGGCTCGGGCTGCTGCACCGTGGGCCACGTGTCCTCCTGTACTCCGCACGTTCGGGTTTGGTGCTTTGACCAGCCTGTTCCTTGATCAGGGTGGTCTGGTCGGGTCGACTCCGAGGAGGTCCAGCACGCGCTGCTGGAGCGGCGTGGGCCGGGGGATGTAGGCGGGCTGGCCGTCGCGGGCGGGCACGAGGCGCAGGTCCGCGAGGGCTTCGAGCAGGAGCCGGCCGGTGGGCCTGGCTGGGCGGCCGGCGTAGAGGCCGGGGACCTTCCCGGACGGGCCCGCGGTCTGGCGGGCCTGGCGCTCGATCAGGGAGAACAGCAGCAGGGCCAGGCCGACGACGTGGAGCAGGCCGTGGATCCGCTGGTTGTTCTCGACGTAGAGCGGGTCGACGGCGAGCGGGCCCTTGAACGCGCTGTAGCGCCGCTCGGAGGCCTCCTGGCCCTTGTAGTCGAGGAAGACCCCGGCGGCGTCCTTCTCCTCGATGCTCTGGTTCGTCAGCAGCGCGAACCAGCCGTCGGCCTTCTTTGCGAGGTCGAGCGCGTCGGGGTCGAAGAACCAGGTCAGGTGTGGTCTGCCGGCGTCGGGGTCGGTGTCGACGTGCGTGCGCAGCCACGCCCCGACCCGACACTCTGCGGTGATCTTCTCGACGCGGGCGCGGACCGCCGCCTCGTCGGGGTAGTAGCGGGTCCCAAGGTTGCGGTGCAGCACGACGAGCGCCGCGCGCGCCTTGTCGATCTGTTTCGTGCGGGTGGTCGCGGACGTCTCGGCGCGCCGCGCCGAGTGGGAGAACACCGTGCGCACGGGGAACGGCGGGTCGGCGGCCTTCGGCCCGCGTAGGGTCGTGGTCCCCTCGACGACCCGGTGGACGTCGCGCTCGTGGAACAGCTTGTCCTGGTCGCGCTGGGCCGCCCAGTCCACGATCGTGGCGGTAGTCGGGTCGTGGGCGGCGAGTTCGGCCAGCCCGACGAGCGTGCGCGAGGCGGGGGCGACGAACGTGGCCCCGGCGGCGTCGATCGCCCGCAGGTTCGTGTAAGAGACCAGCTTGCTGTCCCCGACCATCAGGAAGCGGCGCTCACCGGCCAGTTCGCGCAGGGCGCGCAGCGCGCCCTCGACCTGGCTGATCTCGGCGGCGCCGCCGTCGTAGGCGCGGGTGAGTAGCGCGACCGCGCCGTCGGCGCTGGTCGCGACGCCCACCTGGACCTGTTTGAGGTCGAATCTGTGATCTTTTGGGTGGCCGGGTTTCGGGGTGGCGTAGGCGGGGTCGGCCTGGTCGTAGGCGCCGTACACGGACATGCTGGTCATGTCCCAGTGAAAGCGCAGGGTCTCGATGCCGAACGCCGTGACGGCGGCCGCGCCGATCGAGCCGACGATCGCGTCGGCCTGCTCGGCGAGGGCTTCGAGCGCCCGGCCGCACCGGTCGTCGTTGAGCGCGTCGGGCTCGATCCCGAAGATCTCCTTGACGGCCCACCTGCGGGCCCACTGCTCGACCCGGATCAGCGGGGTCGGGGACGTCAGCCGGTTGGCGATCAGCATGGCGATGACCTGGCCGTGGGTGTAGCGGGCCTTGTTCTCCTGGATCGGACACAGCCGGTCGATGATCGCGACGAGGTCGATCCTCGCGAGCAGGCTACGGATCACGGGCAGCGAGCCGAGGAACTTCTCCGAGCTCGGGGGCCCGTAGAGGAGGTCTGCGGTCGCCAGCACGCTGCGAACCGTGCCAGACCGRACGCACTACGCACCAGGCTGATCGCCACGCCGCCGGATCAAGAAGTCACGCAATCAGCACACCGGACGATCGTGCGGAGTACAGGTGTCCTCGTGGTTCGCGTCCAGTCGTGTTGACGTTCCGTCTGGGGTGCAGATGTGCCGCATGTGGCGTGTCCTGTCGATGTTCAGGGTTTGTCTCGTTCACGGGTTGACCGGGTAGGTCCGGCCGGCGGTTGAGGTCCGCCGCTGCTGATCTTCCGGTCTTTTTCTGTTTCCCGTTCTCGTTTTCCGTGTGGTGCTGCGGCTGGCCTGTGGGTTCGTCCGGGCTGACTGCGCCTGTGCGGTGAAAGGACGCGGTGGTTTCCGTGGACGTGGGCGTGAGCCTGCCCGAAAACCGGCTGGTGGCGGGTGGTTGTTCCCGGCCGATTCGCCTGTCCGGCCATGTCGATCATGTGGATGTTGGTACTGGTGAGGTGCGCCGGGCGTTCACCTCTGCGGGTGAGCCGGGCGGGGTGCTGCATGTCCGGTGCAACAACCGGCGCGAGTCCGCGTGTCCGGCGTGTTCGGCGGTCTACAAGCGCGATGCCCGGCGGCTGGTCCTGGCCGGGCTCGCGGGTGGCAAGGGTGTGCCGGAGACGGTGACCGGGCATCCGGCGTGGTTCGTCACGTTGACCGCACCGTCGTTCGGCCCGGTGCACTCGCGGCGCCAACAGGGCGGCAAGGGCGGTCCGGTGCGGGCCTGTCACCCCCGGCGGGGTCTGTGCCCCCACGGCCGTCCGGTGGGCTGTCATGAGCGGCACCGCGAGGATGATTCCCGGCTGGGGTCGCCGTTGTGCGCGGACTGTTACGGCTACGGCCGGTCGGTGGTCTGGAACGCGCTCGTCCCCCGGTTGTGGAAGGCCACCCGCGACGGCACGGAATCCGCGGTGGCGGCGACTGCGGGTCTGACCGTGGCGGGGCTTCGCCGTGCGGCGCGGCTGTCGTTCGTGAAAGTCGCGGAGATGCAGGCGCGGGGCGTCGTCCACCTGCACGTGGTGATCCGGGTGGACGGTCCCTTCGGGCCGGACTCGGCTCCTCCCGCCTGGGCGGCCGGTGAGCTGGTCGCGGACGCGCTGCGCGGGGTCCTGAGCGCGGTGGCAGCACCGGCTCCGGATCCGGACGCGCTCACCCTTGACACCACCACCGTTGCGGATGCCGGCTGGGCGGTGCGCTGGGGCGCACAGGTCGATATCCGCCGGATCGCGTTGGAGGGGCCGGCGGATGTGTCCCGGGTCAGTAACTACCTGGCGAAGTACATCACCAAGTCCGCGGCGGCGGGTGGCGCGTTGGATCATCCGGTGCGGTCGCTGGCCGCACTCGGCCGGCTGACGCTGCCCCCGCATCTGCGCCGGCTGGTGGAAACCTGCTGGCGGCTCGGCCACGATCCGGTGTTCGCGGTGGCGTTGGATGCGGCGCTCGGCCGGGAATCCGGTGACATCCCGCGGTTGGTCCGCTGGGCCCATCAGGCGGGATTTGGTGGTCACTGGCTGTCGAAATCACGGGCCTACTCGACCACGTTCACCGCACTGCGGACGGTGCGGCGGGTGTGGTCCCGCACGATCGGTGCGGCGATGGCGGGCCGGGCGCCGGTAGACGCGTTCGGCCGTCCGGACGGCGATCCCGACACGGTGATCCTCGGGGCGTGGACCTATGCAGGGCGTGGTCTGTATGCCGGGGATCACGGTGATGATCCACCTGACGGGATGTCGGTGCCGGCGGCTGGGTCGGGTTCCGATGTGTGGCTGGCCGGGCTATGAGCAGCGAAGCGTCCGTGCAGCTCTCGCTGTTCGACGACACCCCCGACGACGCCGACACCGGCGCGGGTGAGGCGGCCCCTGCCGTGGCTGGCCAGCAGGTGAGCACCGAAGGTTCCGGTAGCTCCTCTGGCTCTTCGGCTGTTTCTGCCCCGATGGCTCCCGGGGCTGTGCTGCGGAAGGCGACCGCGGTGCGGGTGGGTGGGCGGGCCGGCACCCGACCGGTACCGGTGCCGGCTTCGGCGCGGTCTCGGCGGGTGTTCTCCGATGCGGCGGAGGAATGGGGTAGGCGTCAGGCGTTGGCGGCTCCGGTGTGGTCGCGGGAGAAACGGCGCCGTGTCGCGGCGCTGCTCGGGCTGGTCCTGGCCGACGATCGTGGTGGTTAGGTCTCTTCTCGCCAGACCGGGTCCAACAGGTCGGGGTCGAACCTGCGGCCCCTGCCGGCGGGGTGGACGACCACGGCAATCAGATGCTCTTTGATGATCGCGCGCTGGCGGGCGAGGCTGTAGTCGTCCCACTCGGCGCGGACATCGGCGGGGCGGGCGTGCGCGTTCGCGGTGGCCACAAGATGATCGTTCCGTTCCTTCAGGAGTACTTCTTCCTGTTCCCGGAGCTCTTCCATGGTCGGGAAGTAGTCCTTCGGGGAGATCCGCCGGGGCACCGACGTCCACGCGGCGCGGGTCTCGGTGATGCTCTCCTGCACCTCGGCCAGCGCGGCTTYCCCCGTCCACGGGGCGACGTCCACGACGGCGCTCGCGGTCTCCAACTCGATCTTGTTGAACAGCGCCGCCAGAATATGATCATCGGTGTGGGGTCCGTGCCGGGAGACCTTCCCGCACCCTCCTTGCGTCGGCGCGGGGCACCGGTAGATCGCGTGCTTGCGTTCCCGGTAGGGCGGTGACCCGAACATCGACCGGCCACACCGGCCGCACGCCACCACGCCGCTGAGCAGGTAGCGGCGGGAGTTATGCCCCTGCTGGGCGTAGGTCCGGTCCCCGATCTTGGCGATCACCTGTTCCCACCGGCGCACGCCGATGATCGCTTTCCACTGGCCCTTCACCGGGACTTCGATGGTCCGCCCGTCGGGGGTACGTTCCTTGCGGGTGACGACCTGCATGTACTTCGCGACATGGCCGTTGATGTTCGGTTCCTCGACCCCCCGGCCGCGTAGACCGCAGATCCGGGGGTTGCGGTAGACCTTCAGGATGCTGCTCTTGGTCCACTTCTTCCCCCGGGTCCCGCGGATACCGGCGTCGTTCCACTCATGCAGCAGATCGACCACCGGGACTCCGGCCAGGATCTTGCGGGCTCCCTCGCGCAGGATCGCGGCCTCGGCGAGATTCAACGTGCGCTTGTCGTCCTTCCAGCCGAACGGACGGCTGCCCCCGACCGGCACCCCCCGCTCGGCGCGGTGCTTGTGCGACCGGCGCACCCGGCGGGACGTGTCCGCGCTGGCCTTGTTCGCCGCGACCGCCTGCGCGCGGGCGTTCGCCTTCCCGTACTCGGTGGTCAGATCGACGCCGGGCCCGACGATCGGGCGGCCGTATAGCTCGACGACCTCGATCGCGTCTTCCAGGTCGCGCAGATCCCGGGTGAGACGGTCCAGGTCCCACACGATCGCCCCGTCCAGGAACCCGGACCGCAGGTCAGCCAACAGTTCGGCGTAGTCCGGGCGGATCACCCGGGAGATCATCGTGCCGTCTTCCAACACGATCGTCTTCTTCTTCCAGGCCGATTTCTTCTCCTGGTAGACCTTCTCGATCGTCGCCCCGTGCTCCTCGGCGAACTCGTAGCCGTCCTCGTCCTGGCGTTCTAGCGCGTCATCCCCACCGACCAGTTCCGAATACCGGGTGTACAGACCAAGTCGCAAACCGTTTAACTTCGCCATACAAAAAGTGTAGTTCGCATGATCGTTGCACCCACCGGTACACGGTCACGTGATCAATGTCGAGGCCGCGTTCGGCCAGAAGTTCCTCGACGTCCCGGTACGACAGGGCGAACCGCAGGTACCAGCGGACCGCCAGCACGATCACCTCAGGTGGGAACCGGAACCCGGCGAACTCCGACGTCGGAACCGGTGGACAGACACGACGTCGACGCA
>NZ_MBLM01000027.1 GCF_001854655.1 Parafrankia colletiae
GTTCTGGTTGTAGTCGATGAACACCTTCGCGCCACGTTCCTCCTTCCACCAGCTGGTCGTCACCAGGTCGGGGCGGCGCCGCTCCAGCTCACGGGCGAACGCGATGGCGGCGTGGCGGACCTGCGTGAACGTCCACCGCGGCTCGATGCGGACGTAGATGTGCAGTCCGCGGCCGCCGCTCGTCTTCGGCCAGCCGATCCAGCCCAGCTCGCCGAGCAGCGCGCGGGCCTCGCCGGCGACGGCCACCGCCTCGGCGAAGCCGGTTCCCGTCTGGGGGTCGAGGTCGATCCGAAGCTCGTCGGGGTGGTCGACGTCGGAGCCGCGCACCGGCCAGGGATGGAACGTGATCGTGCCGAGGTTCACCGCCCAGGCGACGACCGCCGCCTCGGTCACGCAGATCTCGTCCGCGGTCCGGCCGCTGGGGAAGGTGATCCGTGTTGTCTGCACATAGTCCGGAGCGTTCCTGGGCACCCGCTTCTGGTAGAAGGCGTCACCCGGAGTCCCGTCGCGCTGGGTCAGCTGGGCTCCCTCGACCACGCCGTTGGGCCAGCGTTCCAGGGTGGTCGGTCGCTGCCGCAGGGCGCGGACCGCRCCGTCGGCGACCGCGATGTAATAGCGGACAAGGTCGATCTTGGTGACGCCCGCCTCGGGAAAGTAGACCCGCTCGGGGCTGCTGACCCGCACCGCCCGCCCGCTGACGTCCAGCTCGAGGGGTTCGCCATACCGTGACACCGCCATCGTGTGACGGTAACGCGGCCTTGGTCAGGGCACGGACACCCTCGCCAGACCCTCCTTCCCGGAGTTCTCGGCCGCAGCCGAGAAGGATCACTCCGCCCCGGCGGAGATCACGTCGTTCCCGACAACGATCACCGATGGCCGGCCGATGCCACGGGGCCGCGGGAAGTCGCCGACACTTATCACCCGATAGAAGACAGAAATGGCGGTTGACGTTTCAGCCGATCATTTTCGAAGATGGGGCTAACGCACCGCGCAAGGTCGCAGCCGCGCGCCGGGAAAGGCGGCGGGAGGCATCCACTCCCGCCGGACCGGTTGGCCCACTGCCCGGAGGAGTTCGCGATGGAGACTGCGGCGACGCCAGAGCAGAAAGCCGGGCAGCCGCCGGCGATACTGACGGCTCTCGATGCGGTGAGCCGGCCCGATCCGTACCCCACCTACCGGTCGATACAGGAGGGCGGAGCATTCATCCGGTGTGACGTCGGGGGCTGGGTCACCACCATGGTCACCGGCTATGCCGACTGTTCCGCCGCCTTTCAGAGCCCCTCTTTCGGCAACGGCTATTCGGCAGGGATCCATGCGGACGCGCACCGCACGCCCGGCTCGACGGACAGTGGGCTGAAGTCGCTGCTGCGGAAGGACCCACCGGAGCACACCCGCCTGCGCGGCCTGGTGAGCCGGGCGTTCACCCCGGGCGTCGTCGCGACCCTGACCGAGGAGATCACCTCTCTCGTCGACACGCTGCTCGACGCCGCTCTCGCGGCCGGCGAGGTCGACCTGATCGAGGCCTTCGCCCGCCCACTGCCGCTGTTCGTCATCTGCCGCCTGCTGGGCGTCCCGACGCAGGACGAGCCGGTCTTCAGCGAGTGGATCGTCCCGATGGTGCGCGGCCTGGCACCCGACATGACGTTGACGCCGGAGGACCTGCGCGCCCGCACGGAGGCCACGAACGCCATCCACGACTACTTCCGGGAACTGATCGCCGAGGTCCGGGCGAGACCACGCCACGACCTGCTGAGCCAGCTCGTCGCCGCCGCGCAGGACAGCGACGATCTCCCCGAGCAGGAAATACTCGACCTGTGCGTCCTGCTGCTCGTGGCCGGTTTCGAAACAACTGTGAACCTGATCGGCAGCGGCACGGTCGCGCTTCTGCGGAATCCGGACCAGATGGCCAGGCTACGCGCGGACCCCGATCTCGTTCCGGCCGCGGTAGAGGAAATGCTCCGGTATGACCCGACGTTTCCCTTCACCGTGCGCACGGCGCTTCGGGACACCGAGGTGAACGGGCGGTCGTTCAGGCGGGGAGATGGCGTGGTGCTCCTCCTCGCGGCGGCGAACCGCGATCCCGACGCCTACCGCGAACCCGACCGGTTCGATGTCGCGCGGTACGCGGATTCCGCGGATGTCCCCCGCCATCTCGGGCTGGGCCTGGGTGTGCACTACTGCCTCGGTGCCCCGCTGGCCCGCGCGGAGGGGGTGATTGCGTTCCGTGCCCTGCTCGCCCGGGCCGAGCGGATCACCCTGCTCGACGAGCCCTCCTACCGGACCAGCTCCTGGGTACGGGCGATGAGCCATCTGCCGCTCAGGCTGTCGGTGTAGCCCCTCCGCAGCGGCGACGGCGCGTTCGGGACCAAAGACCCGCGCCGCAGGCCGCCGGCCGGGGCACGGATTCCCGGCCGGTGGTCGAGCGATGGCGTCTCCCCGGCTCGCCCAGCGCGCTGACCTGGGCGGGCGGGGTGGCGTCAGGCGCATCACACCGAACGCGGCCGCCGCCCGCCCGGGTGACCTTCCGCCCCTGAGGGTGCGACTTTCGGACGCCGGTAGCCCGACTCACGCACGCTGTGATCTCCGGGGGTTGACCGGCAGTCTCATTCCATGCGTATGGCGACGACCGGCATCACGGTCCCCGCAGGCACCGGGCCAGGTCTCGGCGCCATGCCGGGCCTGCCCGCCGCGCTCTCCGAGACGCTGACGTCCGTGCTCGTGTTCCTCGGCGACCGGGTCTACAAGATAAAGAAGACCGCCGACCTCGGGTTCCTGGATTTCCGTACCCGTGAGGCACGTCTCGCCGCCTGCCAGGCCGAAGTCAACCTCAACCGGCGCCTCGCCCCGGACGTCTACCTGGGCGTCGCCGACATCCAGGGCCCGGACGGGGTGCTGCTCGACCACATGGTCGTGATGCGGCGCCTTCCGGCCGACCGCCGGCTGTCGTCGCTCCTCGCCGCCGGCAGCGACGTGACCGGCCCGCTGCGCGCCGTCGCCCGGCTGCTGGCCGACTTCCACGCCCGCTGCGCCACCTCGGAGCGGATCACCGAGGCGGGTTCCCCGGCGAACCTGCGCTGGCTGTGGGCGGAGGTCCTCGACAGCATCGAGCCGTTCCTCGGGCCGGTGCTCGACACGAACACCATCGACGCCATCCGCCACCTCGCGCACCGCTACCTCGACGGCCGCGGTCCCCTGCTGCACGAGAGGCAACGTGACGGACGTATCCGCGACGGCCACGGCGATCTGCTGGCCGACGACATCTACTGCCTCGACGACGGCCCGCGCATCCTGGACTGTCTGGAGTTCGACCAGCGGCTGCGGGTCGGCGACGTCCTGTCCGACATCGCCTTCCTCGCCATGGACCTGGAGCGCCTCGGCCGCCCGGACCTCAGCCGCTTCCTGCTCGACCAGTACCGGGCCTACACGGCCGTGACGCACCCGCTCTCCCTGGAGAACCTCTACATCGCCTACCGGGCCTTCACGATGTGCCGGATCGCCTGCACCCAGTACGCGCAGGGCTGGGCCGCGGCCGCCGCCGAGGCCAGGGCTCTCGCCTCGCTCGCGCTCGCCAGCCTGCGCCGCGGCCGGACCCGGCTCGTCCTCGTCGGCGGCGGCCCGGAGACGGGGCGCTCGGCGGTCGCCGGGCGTCTCGCCGAAAGCGAGGGCTGGACGCTGCTGCGCGCCAGCTCCGTCGAACGCGAGCTGGGCCACCTGCCGCGCGGCGACGGCCACCCGGACGGTCATCCGGACGGGCGGGTCGACGGACGGGCCGACGGGCGGGCGGACGTGGCCGGAGCGGTGCGGGACGAGTTGCTGCGCCGGGCCAGAACCGCCGTCGAGCGCGGCGAGACCGTCGTCCTCGACGCCTCCTGGACCCGGCGCCAGGACCGGCAGGAGGCTGCCGCCCTCGCCCGTGCGACCTTCACCGATCTCGTCCAGCTTCGCTGCGCGCCCCCGGGGCCGGCGGCGGGGAGCCTCGTCCGCGCCGAGAGCGACGCCGGCTCCCCCGTCGCCTGGTCGACGCCGACCGGGCCCGAACACCCCTTCCACACCGACCCGTGGCCGGAGGCGAAGACCCTTGAACACGGACCCACGCCGACCGACATCCACCGGGCGGCACGGCGGGCGGCACGGTGAACCGCCGGCCGCCCGGCCGGCGCCGGAGGCCACCCACCCTGCCGCCGCACCGGCCGCCCACCCGGTCCCGGGCCCACTCACGGCCGCGGCCGCGGCGCGGGCCGCCATACCCACGCCCCCCGGCGACGGGCTGATGTTCCCCACCGTGGCCCGGTTGGAGCTCGACGACCTGCTGACCCAGCTCGTCGAGCGCGCACAGGACGTCCTGGCGACCCAGAGTCGCCTGCGCGGCCTGCTGCAGGCCAACCGGATCATCGCCACGGACCTGCGGCTCCCCGTGCTGCTCCGGCACATCGTCGAGGCCGCGACCGACCTGCTCGGCGCGCGCTACGGCGCGCTCGGTGTGGTCGCCCCCGACCGGACGCTGGAGGAGTTCGTCCACGTCGGGATGTCCGACGCCGACGTCGCGCGGATCAGGTACCTGCCGACCGGCCAGGGCATCCTCGGCCTGCTGATCGACGACCAGCGCCCGCGCCGCGTCGACGACATCGCCGAGGACCCGAGCGCCTACGGGTTCCCGCCGGGGCATCCGCCGATGCGCACGTTCCTCGGCGTACCGATCATGGTGCGGGCCGAGGTGTTCGGCAACCTCTACCTGACCGACAAGCACGACGGCGCACCGTTCACCGCCGAGGACGAGGAGCTGGCCCTGGCCCTGGCGGCGAACGCCGGGGTCGCCATCGAGAACGCGCGGCTTTACCACGAGTCCCAGCAGCGGCACCTGTGGATGACGGCCTCCGCCGAGATCACCCGGCTGTTCATGGCCGGGGACCCCGACGCGCTCCAGCGACTGGCACAGCGCGTGCTCGAGATCGCCGACGCCACGTTCGTCGCCCTGGCGCTGCGGGCGGAGGAGCCCGCGGGCGACCAGGCCCGGGTCGCCATCGCCGTGACCGCACCGCCCACCGGACGGAGGCCGGCGCAGGACGGGTTGGACCAGAGCGGCGAGGAGGCTGTGAGCCGGGCGGGGCGAAGGATCCCGCTGGAGCACACGCTGACGGGCCGCGTGCTCACCGAACGTCAGGCACTGCGGGTCGACAACGCCCAGCTCGACGCCCTGCCCGACGAACGCACCGAGCACACCGGGCCGCTCATGGTCGTCCCGCTCGTCGCCGGCATCGACCAGTGCGACGGGGCACTGCTCGTCGGACGCGACCACGGCTCGCCCGCGTTCACCGACACCGACCTGACCCTGGCCACCAGCTTCGCCGGCCACATCGCCATCGCCCTGGAGCTCGCCCACGCCAAGGCGGACCAGGAGCGCCTGCTCGTCCTCGCCGACCGCGGGCGGATCGCCCGGGACCTGCACGACCACGTCATCCAGCGGCTGTTCGCCGTCGCGCTCGGCATGCAGGACCTGGCGCAGTACGAGAACCCGTCCAACAGCGACCGCATCACCAGCTACATCGAGGACATCGACGCCACCATCAAGGACATCCGCCGCACCATCTTCGAGCTGCGCAGCGCCCACCCGACGCGCGCCGCACGGCTGCGCACGGCGCTGGAGGAGATCTCCGAGGACATCCGGCCCGCGCTCGGCTTCGCGCCGACGATCACGCTGAGCGGCCCGCTCGACTCCGTCGTGGACGACCGGCTCGCCGACCATCTCCTCGCGGTCGCCCGCGAGGCCCTCACCAACACCGCCCGCCATGCCCGAGCCGGCACCGCCGAGCTGCGGCTCGCCGTCGACGGCGACGCGGTCACCCTCGACGCGGTCGACGACGGTGTCGGCATCGGGGACTCGACCCGCCGCAGCGGGCTCGACAACCTGCGTACCCGCGCCGAGATCGTCGGCGGCAGCTACACCATCTCCACCCCACCTGGCGGCGGGACGCACCTGCACTGGTCCGCGCCCCTGTAGCGGCGGGCGCACCCGGAGCGATCCTGGAACGCTCCTGGAACAGACGCTGTCTCACGGCCACGCGCCGGAGCCGTCGGAGGATGGCGGCAGCCCGCCCGRTCAACCGGTCGATGCGTGGGACGCGACGAGCTGGATAAGCATGTCCCGGCTGGCGCCCCTCGACCTGCTACGTGACGTCGGTACGGACGCCGGCCTCCCCCTGCACCGGTTCCGACTGAACCAGACAGCCGCGGCGCACGACGCAGTCGAGGCAGGCATCGTCGGAAAGGTCCTTGTCGACGTCACCCGTCACCCGTAACCCGGCAGATCTCGAACAAAGTCGTGGTCCCGGCGAAGAATAGCCCGTTCGCTCTGTCCGCCCAGGGCTATTCCTGCCGGCCGGTTGCGGTGCCGAGAGGACCCGGTGACCAGCACCGCCCGCAATCTGGTCAGCCGCCGCAGATCCCGCACCGGCGCCGGCGGCACGAACGACGGCCGTAGCATCCCCGCTCGTTCAGCTTGCACAGCCACACCGCGTCGAGCTTGTCGGTCTTCGGTCGGTCCGGCACGTTCTTGACGTCGCGGGCGTTGACCAGCCACACCTCCAAGCCGGCGGCCTCCAGTAGATAGAACCAGATCCGCCAGTAGTCCGACGCGCTCTCCACGACGACCCGCTCGACCCCCTGGGACCGCAGATGGTCACCGAGCGCGACGACGTCGCCGTACCGGGCTGCCACGGTCCAGACCTTCCGCACCTTGCGGCCAGCCCGATCCTCGTGCGGGAGGCGGGTGCAGACCATGCCCGAGTCCTTCGCCACGTCGATCGCCGCCACCCGTGCCAGCAGCGGACTCGACTCCTCCACCTGCTCGGCGTCCGGCACCGCCGGGGTCGTCCGCGCCGCCATCCAGCCCACCCATCCCTTCACGATCAGCACGGCCAGGGTGGGCCGGGCCGGGGAGCAAGGCAGAGACCGGACGAATCTGGCCAGCGTGCTCGCAGCGACAGGACGCAGCTCTCGCGCCGCTCCCGGCTCCAGACTTGGTTACGCGCTCACCACGCAAGCTCAAACGGGCTCACAGCCCGACCCCAACCTAGATCATTTCGCGCCGTCGCGGCGTCCGCAGGCCCGGGTGACTTGGTTGTCGGCCCTGAACTCGACCGGTCGCCACGCGACCCTGACCAAGGACGAATGCCCCACGACCACACCAGACGCGGCATCGCCTCCCGAATCGAACACACGTTCCATAAACCTGGCGGTTCCGGACACCACCCACCCAGGCCGACCTATGTAAATTTAGGTTAGGTTACCCTACACTGGTGGTATGGATGGTCAGCGCGGTGAGGGTTCGCGATGAGCCGGGGTGGGGATTCCCGTGAGGGTGCGGGGAGTCCATCGGCTGGAGAAGAGGCGTCTTCCGGTCGGGGGGTGAGCGGTGGGAAGCGGTTGCCTCTCTCGTTTGCCCAGCGCGGGAACTGGGCGGCGCAGCGGTTGTTCCCGGGTTCTGCCGCTTTCTGTGTGTGCGACCTGGTGTGGCTTGACGGGGCCATCAATGTGGGGGCGTTCGCCGACGCGGTGAGTGGGGCGTTCGCGGAGACGGAGGCGTTGCGGGCGGTCATTTATGACGATGACGGGGCTCCTTCGCAGTCGGTCGGTGGGAGGCTGTCTCTGCGGACGGTGGTTTCCGAGGAGGTGCTCACAGACGAGGAGATTCGGTCTGTGGTCCGCGCCGGGGTGCGTGCGCGGGAGGTTTCGGCGGCTGAGGATCTCACGTCGTCGACGCTGTTCAAGCGTGTCGGTGGCGGGTGGGTGTGGTCGTTCACGACGAATAATCTCCTGCTTGACGGGTATAGCACGTCTCTCTATATCCGTCGGGTCGCGGAGCTGTACTCGGCTGCGGTTGATGCAACCCCCGCGCCGCCGAGATGGTTCGGTCGTCTGGAGGATCTCGTCGCGGGGTCGGCATCGACGCCGGGTGGGTCCGACATCGTCGATCACTGGCGTGGTGTGCTTGCTGTCGACGCGTTTTCCGAGCCCACGGGAAGCACGCCCACTGATCTGTTTTCGTTCTCGTACCGGCCTGTTCCCGTGGCGCTTCCAGCGGGGGCCGGTGATCGCCTGCGTATGCTGGCGCGCGAGACAAAGAGCACGTGGACGGATCTCGTCATCACCGCGTGGGGGCTGTATACGGCCCTTGCCGGGAACCGGGACTACCTCGCCGTGCGGGTACCGTCGATGATGCGCGGCGAGCCGGAGTCGCTGCGCGTGCCGGGCGCGGTCGCCCGGGCGCTGCCCGTCGCGACCGCCCTGCACCCGGGCGCCACCTTCGCCGAGGTGCTGTCGGTGGTGGGATCGCAGGTCCGGGATCTACGGGACAACTCTGCGATCGAGGATCATCAGCTCGCCCGTCTCTGGACGGGAGGAGAACTCTCCTACCTGTCACTGCCCTCGGTCAACATCAAGATGTTCAGGACGACACCGACCTTCGGAAAGGTCCCGGGGATCACAGAGCTGATCAACCCCGGCCCGACCGGTGCGTTGGATCTCTCCGTCTACGGGAGCCCGGGACGGGACCTGCGGATGAATATCTCCGGCCGGTCTCCACTCGTGCCGACAGAAACGGCCAGCCAGCACGCAGYGGCGTTCACAGCGTTCCTCGGCCACCTCCTCGGCGGCCCTGCGGGCATGACGCTCCACGAACTCGCGGAACTCACGATCACTCCCTCTCCGGCCGATGCCGGGTCGGTGGGTGCGGGGGTGGTGGTTCCCGCGGTGACGGTGGACGGGCTGATCCGGGATCAGGTAGCMCGTACTCCGGGGGCGGTCGCGGTCGTGGACGACGCGGATGGTGCGGAGGTGACGTACGCGCAGTTCGACGCGCGGGTGAACGCTTTGGCTCGTCTCCTGACCGAGYGGGGTGTGACGGTCGGTGATCGGGTCGCGGTGGCCCTGCCGCGTTCGGCGGACCTGGTGACCTCCCTCGCCGCGGTGCTTCGCGCCGGCGCCGCGTATGTYCCCGTCGAYCCGGGATAYCCCGCTGGGCGTGTTACCGCGATCCTGCAGGATTCCGGTGCCCGTGTGGCTATCACCGATGGTGCGACGGCGGYGGCCCGTGCGGGCGTGTTCACGGCCGCGGGTGTCGTCACCGTGGTCCTCGATGAGAATGCTGTTCGTCGCCAGATAGCGCACGGGGCGTCTGACGCGCCCGTGCTGCCGCGCCCGGTCACCCCCGRCGATACCGCGTATGTGATCTTCACGTCCGGTACCACGGGACGGCCCAAAGGCGTCGCGCTGTCCCATGCCGCGGTCGTGAACCGGCTTGTCTGGGGCCGGGA
>NZ_MBLM01000028.1 GCF_001854655.1 Parafrankia colletiae
GATGGCCCGGTGGGGACCAGGGGCGTGTCCGAACTCTCCCATTCGCGAGTTCCGACACGAGGAAGGTGCACCAGTGAGCCAGGCGGAGCGCCGGGCGGTGATCTCTGGCATCGGCCAGTCGGAGGTGGGGCGGCGCCTCGGCCGTGACGGCCTCGACCTGACGATCGACGCCGCCCTCGCTGCCATCGCCGACGCCGGGCTCACCGTCGCCGACATCGACGGGCTTGCCACGTACCCGGGCGGGATCGGCGGCTTTTCCGGGTTCTCCGGCCCCGGTTCGCCAGCAGTACACGACGCGTTGCGCCTGTCGCTCAACTGGCACAGCGGCGGTGGCGAGGGTCCCGGCCAGCTCCAGGCGGTGGTCAACGCTGTCATGGCCGTGGCGACGGGCCTGGCTCGCCATGTGCTGGTCTACCGCACAGTTACCGAGTCGACTGCACAGGGCGCCGGTGGCCGTCCCGGCATCGGGGCAGGGGACCTGCACGCTGTGGGGGCGCACCAGTGGTCGTTGCCCTTTCGGGCCTTCTCCGCCGCGAACTGGCTGGCGCTGTACGCGCAGCGCCACTTCGACCAGTTCGGAACGACCGAGGAGCAGATGGCCCAGATTGCGCTGAACGCTCGGCGTAATGCGGCCCTCAACCCGAAGGCGGTGTTCCGCCAGCCGTTGACCATGGACGACTACCTCGCAGCAAGGATCGTGTCATCCCCGTTCCGCCTCTATGACTGCGACGTCCCGGTCGATGGATCCACCGTGCTGGTCGTGTCCGTGGTCGAGCACGCGGCCGCCGTCGACCACCCAGTAGCGCGCGTCGAGGCCGTCGGCACAGCGCTGCGAGGCCGGCCGTCGTGGGAGCAGTGGGAGGACCTGACGACGATGCCGGCCCGCACCTCCGCCGACCACATGTGGTCGCGTACCGACCTGCGACCGGCTGACGTCGACGTCGCCCAGCTGTATGACGGCTTCAGCTGGCTCACCATGTCGTGGCTGGAAGCCCTCGGATTCTGCGAACATGGCCAGAGCGGCCCTTTCATCGAGGGCGGTGGCCGCATCACGCTCGACGGAGTGCTACCACTCAACACCAACGGCGGTCAGCTTTCCGCCGGCCGACTCCACGGCTACGGCTACATCCACGAAGCGGTGCTCCAGCTACGGGGCGAGGCGGGCGCCCGGCAGGTACCAGGGAGGCCAGAGGTGGCGGTGGTGTCCAACGGTGGAGGGCCGATCTCGGGGTGCATGCTGCTCACCAGGAACGCATGAACACCACCGTCGATGCCCCCAGGCACTGCGAATCGGAGTCGGGGCCGTCAGCCGGGTCCGCCGGTTACTGGCCCGCTTGGAGCATGCCGTCCTGACCGCCGCCATCCTGGAGTCCTCCAGGCGTATGGGGACGGCCCGAACAGACCCTTGATTACCGGCCGGTCGCCCTCAGTGTTCCACTCAGCTCTGCGGCAGCCGTAAGGCGGACCGCGCGAACCGGATGGYCTGTGTCCTCGCGGCCGTGCGATCACGATGGCGAGCGTGCGGTGAGGCGGCGACGCTGCTGATCACCGCGAACAGGCCCAGCGCGTCAGCGGCCGGTGTCGGTGAGAACAGGACATCCGCCTCGTGCCCTGCGCGTAGGACCTCGGCGAGCGGACGGGAGACAATCCAGTGCATCTCCGCCAGGTCCTGCCCGATGCTGTAGGTGCCGAGCGTGATCGGAGTGATGAAGAGGGCCATCCGGGCCGCACGCTTCGGCTCGTAGAACAGGTCGAGCACGCCGTCGAGCCATGCCTCCACCGCGGTCACCGGATCGGCGCAACCTGAAATGGCCTGTTTCAGCCGATTTTCTACGGACGCAGCATCTCGCCGGATAAGCGCCCCAAGCAGCACGTCTTTCGAGTCGAAATGTCGATAGAAGCTGGTGGTCGACAGGTCCGCCTCATTCAGAACATTAGCAACGGACAAATCGAGGTAACCGTCACGGCTCATGACGCGGACAGCCGCTTCCATGATTATGTTTCGTTCGGTGTCGTCGTCAAAACGCCGTGGGCGTCCAGATCTGCCCGAGGCCCCAGCGCTCGGCTTACTCAAGACTTGCCTTCCGACGAGTGGACGCAGGTGAGGCGCAGTCTACTTACCTGAGGCAGGCGAGAGATACCGCCACCGACCGGAGAGCAACCTGTGGTGGCGGGCCTGTCGCGTCCCGTCACCACGGCGGCCGAAGTGGCTACTGCCACCGCGACCTGCGGTGGCAGTAGCCACCATGACTGGCCGCCTTGGCAGGGGTGCTGTCGATGCCCTGGAACGAGCTTGTGCCCCTAATCCTTGCTGGGCGTGGTGTGTGGCGCCGAAAGCAGGCCGACCATACCATCGAGGAGATCTCCCTCGACCATTTCCTGGGTGAGTCCGTCGTCCTCGCCCGCGGCGACGCAGGCCTGGCGGTTAGCGATCGTGTTCACCATGAGTTCGATGGCCATGAGGATTCGATGCTCACGTAGCGAGTGGGGTATGTGGCCAAGGGCGGCTCTGATGCTTTCGCCCGCGAGCCGGGCACTCATAGCGCCAGTATGAGTGGCAGAGTCTGCCGCCGTTTCGAGCGCGCGGCGGTGGTTCATGAGGCGGGCAAGGAAAGCCACGTAGTGGGCCGCCTCTGGACCTAGCTCGAAGAGTGGGCGGGCCATTGCCTCAACTAGGGACCGGAGATCGTTCTGTCGGCCCTCGCGGTGAAGCGCTTCGAGGATCTCGGTCCGGTGGGCGTTGATCGCGGGCAGTCGGTGCTCGAGGATCGCCTGGAGCAGGGCCGTCTTGGAGCCGAAGTGGTACTGCACCACGGCGGGGTTGCGGTGGCCTGCCTCGTTGCCGATCTGCCGCAGGGACACGCCGTCGATCCCGTGGGCCGCGAACAGTCGCTCCGCGGCCGCGAGCAGCTCGAGGGGAGTCCGGTCGCGGACCGACGGCGGTGGAGATGCCCCTGTCATGCGAGTGATCCTTCCACGAGTGTCCAGTGCGCCGTTGACACCCCCACGTTACACGTGTTTTATTCTAAAACATCTGTCTACTCGGCGGGAGGCTGCATGGCTGCACCGCGGACGGGCCCCTGGCCTTGGCTCGCCGCCGTCTGTCCGTGGATTGGTGGGGTGGCACCGCACCTGCGTCGGGTTCGGTGACGTCGAAGTGCGCCGCTTCGACCACTTCCAGAGACAGGTGATTCATCGTCTCCGTGTCGCCCGTCCGTCCGAGGAACGGTTCCGGCGTCGGAGTTCATCGTGTATGCCCTGAGTTACCGGGAATGCGGCACTCCCCGTTGTGGGAAACATCGAGACCTGCCATTTGTTGTCCGGGCTCACTCGGCTTTCCGGGGGCGGGTGGGATTCTCTGATGCTTGCACCGGCATGATTCGGCACGTCCGACGGGAGAGCTGGCTCCCGCATTTCGAGAAGAGACTGAAGATGTTTCGTGGAAAAAAGTTACTTGCCGCTGTGGTGGTCTGTGCCGCTGCTCTAAGTTCAGGCGCCTGCGGTGGTGGTGACTCTGCCGGCCCAGAGCAGGCATCTGGTGCCTCCGGCGAGCCGGTGGTCGGCGGAGCTGCCAGTATCCTCACGCTGAGTGAGCCACGCAGCCTGGACCCGGCCGCGCTCGGTAACGCTTACGCGACCACCGGCCTTCTGGGTAACGCCCTCTACGGCACCCTGATGACCGATGACGAGTCGGGCGAGGTGCGGTACTCGATGGCCGAGTCCTTCACCAGCACTGACGGCGGAGCCACCTTCACGCTGAAGCTGCGCCCAGAGTTGAGATTCTCCGACGGAACCCCGTTGGATGCCGAGGCGGTGAAGTTCAACTGGGATCGGATCAAGGACCCGGCCACCGGGTCGGTGAACCTCGCCGAAGCATCGATGATCGCGTCGTCCGAGATCGTCGATGGCGTCACCCTGCAGGTCACGATGGCTGCTCCTGCCCCGAGGTATGCATACTCCCTGTTGGCCTCGACGATGAACTGGATCGCTTCGCCTGAGGCGCTGCGGGCTGGCAAGGAGGCCTTCGACCGCAGCCCGGTGGGTGCCGGCCCCTACCGGCTGGAGCGCTGGACCCGGCAGGCGACCATGGATCTGGTTCGCAACGAGCGCTACTGGGACGCACCGAAACCCTATCTGGACCGGTTGACGCTGCGTGCGGTCAGTGACGGCAGCCAGCGGTACAACACGGTCCTCAGCGGGGGAGCCGACCTTGCTGTCGAGGGCAACTGGGCGAACATCGACAAGGCGAGGCAGGCGGGTCTGCCGACCGACGTGATGGAGCTCGGTGGTGGCGTCTTCGTGGCGATGAACACCCGCCGAGCCCCGTTCGACGACGTCCGCGCTCGTCAGGCGGTCGCGGCTGCCCTTGACCTGGAGGCGCTGAACCTCGCTGTCTACAACGGTGTGGCGCTGCCCGCGCGGACCTTGTTCGGCGAGAGCTCGCCCTTCTACTCCGACACTGCTCTGCAGACCACGGACAGCGAGAAGGCACAGCGGCTCTTCGATGAGCTCGCGCGCGAGGGCAGGCCGGTGTCGTTCACCTTCACCAGCTCGCCTGGCACCGAGAACCGGGCCATAGCGGAGAACATCCAGGCTCAGCTCAGCAGCTATGACAATGTCAGCGTCAAAATCAAGATTGCTGAGATCGCCGAGCTGATCAGCCTGCGAACATCGCACGACTTCGACGCGACCGTCTCGTCCACGTTCTTCCGCGACCCCGAGCCCCGCCTGTCGCCGGCCTTCAGCGGCGACACGCCGGCAAACGTGAGCGGCATCGCCGACCAGCAACTTACACAGGCCCTGGACGAGGGCCGGTCCGCACCCACGCAGGAGGACCGCCGGGATGCCTACGACCGGGTGCAGCAACGGTTGACCGCGCTGACCCCGGTGATCTTCACGGCCCGAGCGGCACCCGGCGTCATCTCGGCCCGCGATGTCGGCGGCGTCCAACAGTACGGGCTCGGATCGCTGCTTCCCGAGGAGCTGTGGATCCAGAAGTAGGAGGGGCAAGCGGCGCCGCGCGGCCTGTTCATCCCACGGGCCGCTCGGCCCAGCCCAGCTCAGCCCAGCCGGATGGCGGATCGCAGCGCAGGCTCTCGGCCGGCGCCGGCGCCGGCGTCCGCTCCCATGACGGCTGGGTCCGCCCCGATCCACGAGGAGAACCAGTGTCTGTACCCACCAGCCCGCAGTTGGGCCTTTCGGTTGCCGACAGCGTCCCGCAGTATCCGGTGTCCCCGCGGCCCGCCGACGGCGCCCCCAACGTCGTCGTCGTGCTCTTCGACGATATGGGCTTCGCCCAGCTCGGCTGCTACGGGTCCGACATCCGCACGCCGAACATCGATCGGCTGGCGGCCGGGGGGCTGCGCTACAACCGAYTCCACGTGACATCGCTGTGCTCGCCGACCCGGGCCAGTCTGCTGACCGGCCGCAACCATCACGCGGTCGGCATGGGCTTCCTCGTCGACATCCCTCTGGCGTTCCCGGGATACACCGGGAGGATCCCCCGATCCGCTGCCACTCTGCCGCGGATCATGCGGGACGCCGGCTACAACACCTTCGCAGTCGGGAAGTGGCACCTGCTTCCCCGCGGGGAGCGCTCGCCGGCCGGCCCGTTCGACCGCTGGCCCCTCGGCCTGGGATTCGAGCGCTACTACGGGTTCCTGCAGGGCGACACCAATCACTGGACACCCAACCTGGTCTCGGACAACCAGTACATCGACCCGCCGGCACGGCCCGAGGACGGCTACCACCTCACCGAGGACCTCGCCGACACCGCCATCCGGATGGTGACCGACCAGCAGCACGCCGCACCCGGCAAGCCCTTCCTCCTCTACTTCTCCCTGGGCGCGATGCACGCACCCCACCAGGTCGCACCGCAGTGGTCCGATCCCTACCGGGGTCAGTTCGACCTGGGCTGGGACCGCTGGCGCGAGCAGGTGTTCGCCCGTCAGGTCGATGCCGGCGTCGTGCCGGCCGGAACCGTCCTCACCGAGCGGCCGTCCTGGGTGGCGGGATGGGACGAACTGGCCCCGGACGCCCGGCGGATGCACGCCCGAGCCCACGAGGTGTACGCGGGTTTCCTCACCCACGCCGATGCCCAGATCGGACGTCTCCTCGACGCCCTTGAACGCCTCGGCACGCTCGACAACACGATCGTGCTGCTGATGTCGGACAACGGCGCCAGCGCCGAGGGCGGCCAACACGGAACCTTCAACGAGCACCGCTTCTCCTCCCGGCTGCCGGAGACGGTGGAGAGCAACCTCGCTCATCTCGACGACTGGGGCGGTTTCCACACCTACAGCCACTACTCGTGGGGATGGGCATGGGCGGGCAACACGCCGCTGCGGCTGTGGAAGCGCTACACCTGGCTCGGCGGCACCCGGGTGCCGATGATCGTCCACTGGCCTGCCGGCATCGCCGCCAGAGGCGAGAGCCGCGACCAGTTCTGCCACGCCGTCGATGTACTGCCCACCGTCCTCGACGCCTGCGGCATACCGGCCCCTGAGATGGTGGACGGAGTGTCCCAGCAGCCCCTGGACGGTGCCAGCTTCGCGGCGAGCTTCCACACCGCCGACGCGCCGGCCCCCCGATCCACCCAGTACTTCGAAATGCTCGGCTCCCGCTCCATCGTCAACGGCCGCTGGAAGGCGACCACCGACCACGTGGCGAAAGGCGTGGTCGACGAAGAAGAACTCATGAACGGCAGCCGTGACTTCGCCGCCGACCACTGGTCACTGTTCGACATCGAACAGGACTTCTCCGAGGCGGTGGACCTCTCCGCCGAGCACCCCGAGGTCGTCCGCCGACTGCAGGAACTGTGGCTCCTCGAAGCCGGACGCAACAACGTCATGCCGATGTCGGAAGGCCTCACCGACCGAACTGGGGCGATCATTCCCCGGGACTACCCCATTGGCAACCGGGCTGTGTTCCGGCCAGGCGGGTCGCCGATCTCCGAGGAGGCCCTACCGATGCTGCCCTTCGGCTTCCGGATGTCCGTCGACGCCGACGTGACACCCGAAGCCGAAGGAGTACTCTTCGCCCTCGGCGACTGGAACGGCGGATATGCGCTCTACGCAGTCGGGGGCATACTCCGCTTCACCTACTGCCCCGCCGGCGAACCGATCACAGTGGCAGCCACACACGCTCTCCCATCCGGCCTCCACCGCCTGTCCATCGCCTACGAGCCCGGCGAGGGCCCGGGGGGAGGATTCACCCTCGCCTGCGACGACGACGTCCTCGGYACCGCCACCACGACCGTCGCGATGCCCTTCGCCCTGCAACACGGCGGCACACACCTCTACCTGGGCCGCGACCGCGGCTTCCCGGTATCCGAGGACTACACACCCCCGTTCCCCTGGAGCGGAGAGATCCACCAGATGACCGTGGAGACACCCGGGCCCAACCGCCCAGGAACCATCGAGGTACGCACAGCCCTCCACGCCGACTGACCAGACCAGACCCGCACGCCGGCCAGATCGGTTCACATATGCGCCATGCCTGGGCCCGTGGTCGGCGAGGACTCCCTGCCGGCCACGGGCCCAGGCGTTCACTGCATGACCGACGAAAGTCCCCCGTCAGGAGATGTGGACCATCTACGGACTTTCCCGATCGGGCCGGCTGAAATTGTGGAATTCGCCACCGTTTTCCAAACTGGTACATTCGAGGAGGTAGGGCGCTGGTCCTGCGGACCGCGGCCATCTTGGCCGTCGGGATTGTTGTCTGCTGCAGGTGACGCCTGGGATTCGTCGGGACGGAGCGACGCATGATAGGTAGTAGAGTGCGCCGAGCATTGTCTGAGGGGGCGGATCCGGATCCTCGTTTCACGCTCGCGAACGAGCGCACTTTTCTGGCCTGGCTGCGATCCGGGATCGCCTTTATAGCGGCCGGAGTGGGGGTGGACGCAGTTGCTCCAGAAAATATCCCGGCGACGCTCAGCAGTATACTTGCCGCAGCTCTCATGACGGTTGGTGGAGTAATCGCGGCGGACGGATTCCGGCGGTGGCTACGGACCGAACAGGCACTCCGGATGAACGGGGCGCTTCCCGTTCCAGTGGCTGTGCCGGTACTGTCCGTTCTGACCGGTCTCATTGCAGGGATCCTGGTAGCGGCGGTCGTCCTGCAGTGAATGCCTCGCATGGTGTGTCCGGGCCGAGTGTCGCGGTAGGGCCACCGACCCGTGACCCGGGACTCCAGCCCGAGCGGACAGCGTTGTCGTGGCTTCGGACATCACTCAGCCATGTGGCGCTCACCTTGCTCCTCGTCCGCTGGACTGCGGACGGAGGCAGGTCCATTGCTCTGGTACTCCTGGCTGTAACGGCTATTCAGGCATCTGCGAGCCTGGCTTGTGTGTCCTGCCGATCGCGGTTGCGTATTCAGGACATCAACGCCACGACAGCCATGCCGGTGGCCGTCGCGACATCGGCTGCCGCTGTCTTCACAGCTGCAGCGTTCGCGTTGGCCGCAATGGTGCTTGGATGAAACAATCGGCCACCGGAGTCGTGGGCCGCTCCTGGTACGGGACCCGGCTCGGCGAGACCGTCCGCCGCGTCGCGGCACCACTTTTCGGTGATCACATGGCGGCTTTCACCGGGCGCTGTCCTCCACGAGGTCGAACTCCAGGTGAAKGCTGGTCAGCCCGCGCAGGATGAAGGTGGGCATGTAGTCGTAACGACGGTTGTCCGCCGGCCCGTGTACCCGCTCACTGATCCGGATGTCGGTGGTGCGTTCGAGGAGCCGTTCGATGCTGGCGCGGGCCTCGGCGCGGGCCAGCGGCGCGCCCGGGCAGCTGTGGATGCCGCGTCCGAAGGCCAGATGCTGGCGGGCGTTGGTGCGGGCGACGTCGAACGTGCCCGGGTCCTCGAACCGGCGCGGGTCGCGGTTCGCGGCGCCGTTGACCACCATCACCGTGGTGCCGGCGGGGAGGTCGACCCCGCCGACGGTGACCGGGATCCGGGAGAGCCGGAAGTCGCCCTTGACCGGGCTCTCCAGGCGCAGGGTCTCCTCGACGAAGTTCGGGATGCGGTGGCGTTCCGCGCGCAGCTGGCGCTGTAGGTCGGGGTCCTCCACCAGGATCTTCAGCGCGGAGCTGAGGAGGCGGACGGTGGTCTCCTGGCCTGCGGCGAAGAGGTTCGCCGCGACCCTGACCACGTCGATGACCGCCGGGGTCGATCCGTCCGGGAAC
>NZ_MBLM01000029.1 GCF_001854655.1 Parafrankia colletiae
GAAGCCATTCCGAAACTGCTAGAAGGCTTGCCCTGGAGGCCCGTTCACGAATAGTGGGGCGGAGGGTGCATCCTGTGCGTAATCACGCGGGGATGGTCTGCGGGCGGCTCTCGGATCAGGCGGTGCGGTATGGGGACGGCGCCACGGAGGGGCCTGGGTTCTCCGAGCGGGTTTGACGAACCCATTGGGAGTCCTGTCGGGCCGGCGGTCAGGCATCCTGCTGCGCCGCAGCCGGGGCCCTGCCAGCGGACGCTCTGGTTACCGCGGCATGGCGAAGGATGGTCCGTGGAGGACATGGTGACCGAACACCAGCGAGGACGGGGCGCGATCACATCTCGCCTCGCGAAACCGGGCCTCGAAACTCCCGCCGACTCGCCCTCACGCCGATCGCCAGGCCCGCGCTGAATGCGCATTCGAGCATGAAAGCCAACTGGTCTTTGTGGCGTTCGTACTGCCGGCGTAGCCGTCGCGCCGGATCTTGGCGTGGGCTCGTTCGACGGACACGGTCGGGCCGTTGACCTGCAGGCTCAGGTTCGCATTAGTGCTGGTTGGGTGCACAAATCGGCTCTCCGACCTGCGACGATGCCGAGCGAGATCGGCCAGTGCCGGCCCGAAACCCGCTCTGGCGCCTAATGAGCACCAGGTCGCACGCCCACGCTCCACCGGGCACCCGCATGCCCCGTGACCTGCACCATCAGCGCCGAACCGGCCGTCCGAGCACACATGGCTCGGACACCTGATAACTTTCCCGCTCCATCCCGCCACGAAGACCCCGCAGGCACCCTGGGATTCGTCTACGGCGCGGTCGCACGCAGGATCTGACCGAGGCGTTTCGCCGCCGCCGCCCGGCCCCGGCGCCGGTGGCTACCGCCCGTCCACCTTCGTCGCGGTGTCGCCGAAGACGAACGAGCTGGGCTCGCACTCCGCGATGAAGTCGCAGGGGAAGCCGAGCTGGAACTCGACCGCGGACTCCAGCCGCCGGATCGCGTCCGCCGGCAGGGTGAGGTCGAGCGCGCCCAGGTTCTCGGCGAGCTGCGCGGTGTTGTTGATACCCATGATCGGGTGCACCGCCGCGGACTTGCTGCGCGTCCAGGCGAGCGCCACCTGGGCGGGGGTGGCGCCCAGTTCCTCTGCGACCGCGCGGACGGCCGCGGCCGCGGCCCGGTCGCGCGCGGTGAGCGCCCGCGGGTCGACCCGCGCCGAGCGCCGGGGGCCGTCGGGTGCGTCGACGACACCGGAGAGCACGCCGGCGGCGAGCGGCGACCAGGCGGCCACGGTCAGCCCGAGCGACTCCGCCATGGGCAGCAGCTCACGCTCGATGTCGCGGGTCAGCAGGTTGTAGGGCACCTGCACACCGGCGAACGGTGACCAGTCGCGCCACTGCGCCAGGGTGTTCGCCCGGGCGACGATCCAGGCCGGAGCGTCGGAGATGCCGACGTAGAGGACCTTCCCCGCGCGGACGACGTCGTCCAGCGCGCGCATGGTCTCCTCGATCGGGGTGTGTCGGTCCCAGATGTGCACCCAGTAGATGTCGATGTAGTCGGTGCGCAGCCGGCGCAGGCTCTGTTCCAGCGAGAGCACCAGGTTCTTGCGGTGGTTGCCCGAGGCGTTGGGGTCACCCGCGTCCCGCGACAGCGTGTATTTCGTGGCGACGAGGAAGCGGTCACGCCGGTCGATGACCGAGCCGAGCATGCTCTCGCTCTCGCCATACGCCGAGGCGGTGTCGAGGACGTTGCCGCCCGCGTCGGCGTAGGCCTCGACGACACGACGGCATTCGGTCGCGTCGGGCACGGTCATCGTGCCCAGGAAAAGCTCTGACACCCGCAGGCCGGTCTGGCCGAAGAGCCGGTACCGCATCGTCGGACCGTCTGTCGGTGTGCGGAAGGTGCTACCCATGTGCCTCAGCCTGCAGCGGTGCGCCCGGCGTAGGGAGACCGTGGCAGGGCCCCTCTGGGCTGCCTAGGCTCGGRGCATGGTCGACAACGTGTTGGGCGGGTTCCTCCGGGCCCGACGGGAGTCGATCTCGCCCACCGACGTCGGGCTGCCGGCCGGCGCGCGCCGTCGCACCCCCGGCCTGCGCCGGGCCGAGCTGGCCATCCTCGCGGGCGTCAGCGTCGAGTACCTGACGCGGCTGGAACGGGGCCGCGACCGCCATCCGTCCGGCCAGGTACTCGGCGCGCTCGCCGACGCGCTCCGGCTGTCCCCGGACGAACGCGTGCACCTCTACCGCCTGGTGAAGGTGGTCGGCGGCGAGGTCTGCGCGATGTCCGTCGCCCCGGCCCGGCCGCCGCTGCGCCCCACCCTGCGGGCACTGCTCGACCGGCTCGAGCCCGGCCCCGCGCTGGTCGTCACCGCGCACGGCGACGTGCTCGCCCACACCACCGGGTTCACCCGCCTCGCCGCTCCGGTCGGCCTCGTCGGCGACGTCCCCGCCAACCTCGCGCGCTACGTGTTCACCGACGCGCGGGCGCGCGCGACCTTCCCGGACTGGGCGCGGGTGGCGGACGAGCGGGCCGCGGCGCTACGGGCGGCGGCCGACCTCGGCGACGGTGCGGCGGCGGCGCTCGCCGACGAGCTGTGCATCACCGCGGGCGGCGAGTTCGGCCGCCGCTTCGCGACCGCCGCCGCCCTGCCAGCCTGGACCGGCGTCGAGCGGTGGGCCCACCCGACCGCCGGCGACCTTCGGCTGGCCTTCGAGACCCTGCTCCTGCCCGGCACCGACGACCACCGCCTCGTCGCCTACCTGCCCGCCGACCCAGCCACCGCCGCTGCCCTGACCACCATCCTCACCATGGCCGCGCCCGCCACGGCGCCGTTCTGACCCCTGCCAGTCCTGGATGCGACCCGTCCTTTGACGATCCGACACTGCTCGCGCATCGCGACCAAATAGACAAGACTTTCCGCATGACATCAGCTACCGGCAGTCACGGATCCGGAGCCGAAGACCTCTCCGCCGACGTGCTCRCCGGTCAGGCCGCCTACAACCGGTGGGTACTGGCCGCCTACGACATCGGCGTACTCGGAATCTCCAATCGCTTCGTGTGGCGGTGTCCGACCGAGCGACTGCGCCGGCTGTACGACGGCCATGCCAGCGCCCGGCACCTCGACATCGGGGTCGGCACCGGGTACTACCTCGACAAGGCACGGTGGCCCACCCCGAACCCAGCTGTGACGCTGGTGGACCTCAACCAGAATGCCCTGCGTACGGCCTCGACCAGGATCAGGCGGTTCGCCCCGCGAACCGCGGTCCACAACGCACTCGAGCCGGTGGGTGAGCTACCCGGTGCACCGTTCGACTCGGTCGGTGTGAACTACCTGCTGCACTGCATGCCAGGTGACCTCGAAACCAAGACAGGCCAGCTGCTGACGTCGATCCGGCCGGCCATGTCGCCCCAGGCGGTGCTGTTCGGCTCGACCATCCTGGCCACCGCGGCAAAGCTGTCCAGGCCGGCACGGACACTGCTCGCCTTCTACAACCGGAAGGGCGTCTTTCACAACGTCGACGACCACGCGGAAGCGCTGGATCGAGCACTCGGCGCGGCTTTCGCCAACCACCGGGTGGAACTCATCGGCGGGGTGGCGACGTTCGTCGCGTCCGCCCCCAATCCACTCGAACCGTCCTGACCGACCAGGCGCCGCACCTGGCCGCGGTGCGGCACCTGACCCTCCGCGGCCAGCTACCGGGTGTGGACGTCAGGTGACGAGGATCCGCAGCGGCATCACGGCGCGGGCCGCCGAGCTCGAACGACTACACGCCGACGTACACCGACTATGGGCGCGCCGGAGCCTGAGCGCGGACCAGTGGGATGCCTGGGCGCGGGGGGCGGACCGCTTCGACCTGGCGGTCCGAGACTTCTACAGCCCGTTCGACCACGCCGCCAAAGCTCTACGGAGCGGGGAGACCCAGGAGGTCGAGACTGCCGTCCAGTTCCTCGAAGCCGATCCGTGGTGCTTTCGATCCGGCTACATGAAAGCCGAACTGATGCACCGCCTCGCCAACGGCCCCGATCTGGACACCCATCACCATCGGCTCCACGACGTCGTGGGCAGGCGGCTGACGGACCCACAACCCCGGCTCCTACGCCACACCGCCCGCCTGGCCGCCGCCGTGTGGGACGACGACCTGCACCAGCGAGTCGACCGACTTCCATGCCCCGAACCCGCCAGGACGCATCAGGTTCAGCTCTTCCTGCACCTCGTCGAACAGCGGCTGCGGACCGAAGGCAGAACCCTCGACGGATGCCCCGACCACCGACCACCGACCGCGCTGACCATGCGAGGTCGGGTGGTCAGACGCGCAGGCCCGGGCGATCGGCCCGCTCGACTCAGACCCCCGGAATGGCGCCGAACTATCTGATCTTCCTGGCATTCGCGCCGGCGTAACCTTCGCGTCGAATCTTCGCGTGCATGGGCTCCACGGAAGGTTCTCCAAGAATCCGGCATGCGCGCGACAACCGTGATGTACTTTCGCCACTGACTGTCGTCGACGGGAGGGGCGTTGAGCGGGATCGTCGAACCGCTGATCGCCTCGTTGGGAACTCTCGTCGGGGTGGCCGCCGGTGGGATCCTTGCCGGCCGGGGGCAGACTGTCACCTGGCAGCGGGAGGAAGCCAGCCGCGAGAGGGACACCCGCCAGTCGATCTATGCCAGGTTCATCTCCTCGGCTCGGGAGTGGCGGGCGGTCGTTCAAAGTGATCAGGTGGTTGTCCGAGAGGGTGGCAACGTCGCCCGCGGGCGGCACGCGGACGGCGGCCCGGCGCAGGTAGAGACACTCAAGCTGCAGATCGAGATCAGGCTGGTCGCCCGCCACCGGGAGACTGTCGACCGGGCTGCGGACGTCGTCGACGCCATCCGCCAGGTCGCGAAGGCGCGGCCAGGGCACGAGCCCGGGCAGGTTCCCGACATCCTGATCGCCACCTGCCGGCAGGCAGAGCGCGATTTCCTCGACTCCGCCCGGGCAGAGCTGGGAATCCCGCCCATCGACGGAGGGTCTGGACAGCCCAGCTGATCCGGATCGCCTGGGCAGCCCCCGTCGGCTGACGGCTGGCAGAGGCCAGCAACCATCCGGAACGGCGTGACCGGCGGATACCTGTTTCGCCATCGACTGGATTGAGCGATTCGCCGACGCGATCGCCACGGTCCAGTTCCACGCACGTCGGAGCAGGAGGCCGCGGAGTGTCCACCGTCGAGGAGCGCGTAAAGGGCGTCGTCGTGGAGCAACTAAACGTCAAGCCGGAGCAGGTGACGAACAACGCGTCATTCGTCGAGAATCTGGGAGCGGACTCCCTGGACCTTGTCGAGCTGGGTGTGGCCCTGGAAGAGGAGTTCGGCATCGGTATATCCGACGAGGATTCCGAGGAGATCAACACCGTGCAGGACGCCATCGACTGGATCAACGCACACCGGCGGTAGACGCGCTGTCGGCTGTCGACGCGATCAACCGGAGTTGGTGCTACTGGAAATCGTCACGGAGGGGAGCAGCGAGTCTCCGGCGGCGCCGGAAGTAAGGTGGGAATCACGGCGTTCGCGAGCGCTACGCCAGCGGAATCCGCCAAGCTGTTTGAGGCAGGTTCTTCGGACCGCACCAGCAGCTCGCGCCGAGCGCGTCGATCGATCCGACGACACTCGCCGTGCTCGGTACCGCGAACAGGTGCCAGATCGTCAGCTTGCCGGCCGTCCGGGCGTCCCAGGGAAACTCGTGGAAGACGAGGAGGCGGACGATCTCGAGCCAGTCCCGGTCGGGATCGAGACCGGCCGTGCGGATCTCGCGCCCGCCGCGGTCGCCACCGGGAGCGATCACACGGCCGAGTATGGGCGGCGCGGCGCCTCGGATCGTTGATCTGTAGCAAACCGGACAGCCTGTCGCGTGGTCGGCCTGAACTCGGAAGGGCAGCCAGGCAGAATGTCCTGTATGTCGCTATTATTGGGGCAATAACCGCTTTACTGATACTTCTTGTGGCCTGGCGGCCGGGTCGAGCCTGGTTGGCGGTGGCCGGGTGAGTGGCTGTGAGAGGCGCGAGGCTCAGGGGGCGAGTCGTCCTACTCCCGAGTAAACGTTGGCAACGCCGTGATCAGCGGCTATAACCCTCTCTGAGGGACTCGGGCGTATTCACCGCTAGTGAGGTTGCGCGGACCGATTCGGTCGTTGTCATCCTCTCCAGGACAGAGGAAGCGAGCTGYGTGGTGCTCACTGCTGCGAAACGCGCCGGCCGGAGCCTGCTRGTGATCTTACTTGTCACCATGGGCGCGGTGGCGTTGYTGGGCCTGGCGCCAGGTTCGGTGGTCTCGGTCATCCTCGGCGAGAACGCGACCCCGGAGGCGATCGCTGCACTGAACACAACACTGAGCATGGATAAACCGCTGTGGTCGCAGTACCTGAACTGGCTCTGGGGTGCGGTGTGCGGTGACCTGGGCGCCTCGCCGGTGACCGGGCAGCCTGTCGTCGTCGAGGCGATCGTCGAGCGGCTGCCGATGATGTTGGAAATGGCGGCGTTGGCACTCGTTTCTCTCCTCGYCGCCGTGGCGCTGGCCGTGGTGTCCGCGACGTGGCCCGGGACGGCGATCGATCGGGCGATCACCGCACTGTCCTCGGTGTCCTCTCGGACCCGCCGTCATCGCGGGCTCCGTGTTGATCTACGTTTTGGCGGAGCCGCTTAGGGTCGGTTTCCGGTGACGGGGTGGTCCCACCCTCGCCTGGTCGTCACGGGAGTTCGTGATGGCCGAGCGGAACATGGGCGAGGGCCCCTGCGGATCCTCGCGCTCAACGAAACAGGCGACCACGCCAGCGGTTCGGCTGCCGCATTCTTCACGACTGATCGCCCGCCCGTAGCCGGGCGCCACCTGAGTCAGCCGCCCCTCAGTCCCCGCGCCCTGCGCCGATTTACCGATCCCGAACACTGATGAAAGGTCCCCTGATGATTCGTAAGACGCGATTACTCGTCACCGCTGTCGCATGCTGTGTGGCGCTCGTCCTGGCCGGATGCGGCGGCGGCGGTGATACCAGCCCGTCCACGAGCGCCTCCGCCAAACCGGTGGCCGGCGGCGAAGGGCGGGTCCTCCTACTGAGCGATCCGCGCACTCTGGATCCGGCGATCCTCGGCAACGCGTATGCGTCCGGCGCCCTCCTGGGTAACGCCCTGTACGGGACCCTGATGACCAACGATGAGGCAGACGAGGTCCATTACTCGATGGCCGAGTCGTTCACCACGACCGACAACGGCAAGACCTTCACCCTGAAGCTGCGGCCGGGGCTGGTGTTCTCCGACGGCACCCCGTTGAACGCCGAGGCCGTGAAGTTCAACTGGGACCGAACCAAGGACCCGGCCGTCGGCTCGCCCCACCGGTCGGAGGCGGCGACGATCGAATCGTCCGAGGTGGTGGACGATGTCACGCTGAAGGTCACCTTGGTCACCCCCGTGCCGAGGTACGCCCTGTCCGTCCTCGCCTCCTCGATGAACTGGATCGCCTCACCCGCGGCCCTGCAGAAGGGCCAGCAGGCCTTCGACGCGAAGCCGATCGGCGCGGGACCGTTCACCCTGGAGAGCTGGACCCGCCAGGCCGACATCCGGCTCGTCAAGAACCCCCGCTACTGGGACGCACCCAAGCCCTACCTCGACCGCCTCACCCTCCGCTCGGCGCTCGACAGCAACCAGCGCTACAACACGCTGCTCACCGGGGGCGCGGACGTGGCCGTCGACTCGAGCTGGGTCAACCTCGACAAGGCCACCAAGGCGGGTCTGCCGACCGACGTCATGCAGCTCAGCGGCGGCGTCTTCACAGCGCTGAACATGCGCAGAGCACCGTTCGACGACATTCGTGCGCGTCGGGCGGTCGCGGCGGCAGTGGACTCGGACGCGCTGAACCTCGCAGCCTACAACGGCACCGCGAAGCTGGCCGACACGTTGTTCACCGACGCCTCCCCCTTCTACTCGGAGACGCCGCTGCGCAAGAGGGACAAGGAGACCGCCCAGCGGCTCTTCGACGAGCTGGCCGCCGAAGGCAAGCCGCTGTCCTTCACGTTCACCAGCGCCTCCAGCAGCGAGAACAGGGCACTTGCGGAGAACATCCAGACCCAGCTCAGCGCCTTCAAGAACGTCAAGGTCGAAATCAGGATCATTGAGGTCGCCGAGTTCGTCCAGCTGCGCAGGACACTCGACTTCGACGCGGTTATCACGTCCGCGCTCTTCCAGGACCCCGAGCCTCGGCTGACGACGGTCTTCAGCGGGGGCTCGCCGGCGAACATGCCCGGCATCGACGACCCGGCGCTCAACAAGGCCCTGCTGGCCGGTCGGACCGCGACCTCGGAGGAGGAGCGCAAGGCGGCCTACGACACGGTGCAGGAACGGCTGACCGAACTGACCCCGATGTTCTTCGTCGCGCGTGGGGGGCTCGGCGCCATCTCGGCCAAGAACGTCGGCGGCCTCGTGCAGTACGGCCTCGGTTCGCTGCTGCCCGAGGAACTGTGGATCCAGCCGTAGTCGTCACCCCGCGGCTCCAGCAGTAGTCGGTCGCTACCCGGATGAAAGGTAGCCACGACCCATGGAGCGGGCGGCGAGCCGGGGCAAGCAGATCGTCATGGTCCTCCAGGACCCCGGTCAGTCGCTGAACCCCGTGGTGCGGGTGGAACGGCAGTTGCCCGAGGGGCCGCGCCGGCGCCTCGGCCTCATCTGCACGGAAGCCCGGGCTCGGGCCCTCGACCTCCTCAAGGAGGTCGGGGTGCCCGACCCGGGACTGGCGGCGAGCGCGACGGTCTCGGTCTATGCCACCCGACCGGAGAACGCCTTCCGTTGGCGGAGGGCACCCGGCGACATCGCGTCATGGGAAGCAGTAGGAGTCGGACGAGGCGTCGCCGCCTTCCAGTCGGATCTGGTGCACGCGTAGCC
>NZ_MBLM01000030.1 GCF_001854655.1 Parafrankia colletiae
CAGAGTGTGCGGGTGTTCCCGTTGTCGAACTGGACCGAGCTGGATGTGTGGCAGTACATCCACCGGGAGGACATCCCGCTSGTGCCGTTGTACTACGCGGCTCCGCGGCCGGTCGTGGAACGCGACGGCGCTCTGATCATGGTCGATGACGAGCGGATGCCGCTGGCGCCGGGGGAGGTGCCCGAGCAGCGCAGTGTGCGGTTCCGGACGTTGGGCTGCTATCCGCTGACCGGGGCGGTGGAGAGTACCGCCGCGACCCTGCCGGAGATCGTCCGGGAGATGTTGCTGACGACGAGTTCGGAGCGGGCGGGCCGGGTGATCGACCATGACTCGTCGGGGTCGATGGAGAAGAAGAAGCAGGAGGGGTACTTCTAGTGGCGCACGCGACCGGGGACCTTGCCGCCGTCGACATCGAGGAGTATCTGTCTCGGCATGAGCACAAGTCGATGCTGCGGTTCATCACCTGCGGCAGCGTCGACGACGGGAAGTCGACGCTGATCGGCCGGTTGTTGTACGACTCGAAGCTGGTGTTCTCCGACCATCTCGCCGCGTTGGAGGCGGACTCGCGCCGGGTCGGGACGCAGGGTGACGGGCTGGACTTCGCGTTGCTCGTCGACGGGCTGGCCGCGGAACGGGAACAGGGCATCACGATCGATGTGGCGTACCGGTTCTTCTCCACCGAACGGCGCAAGTTCATCGTTGCGGATACCCCGGGTCATGAGCAGTACACCCGCAACATGGTCACCGGCGCGTCGACCGCGGATCTGGCGGTGATCCTCGTCGATGCGCGTAAGGGGGTGCTGACGCAGACCCGGCGGCACAGCTATCTGGTGGGGCTGCTCGGGATCCGCCACGTGGTGTTGGCGGTGAACAAACTCGACCTGGTCGACTACTCCCAGACGGTGTTCGACCGGATCGAGGGAGACTACCGGGCGTTCGCCACCCAGGTCGGTCTGACCGATGTTGTCGCGATCCCGCTGTCGGCGCTGGCCGGTGACAACATCACGGAACCCTCACCGAACACCGGCTGGTACACCGGGCCGACGCTGGTCGGGTATCTGGAGACCGTGCCGATCGACGAGGACACCACCGCCGGGCCGTTGCGGCTGCCGGTGCAGTGGGTGAACCGGCCGAACCTGGACTTCCGTGGCTTCTCCGGCCAGATCGCCGGAGGGGTGGTGCGTCCCGGGGACCGGGTCCGGATCCTGCCCTCCGGGCAGGAGTCCACCGTGGCCCGGATCGTGACCGCGGACGGGGACCTGGACGAGGCGGTCGCCGGACAGTCGATCACCCTCACCCTCACCGACGAGATCGATGTGAGCCGCGGCGATGTGCTGGCCGCCGCGGTCGACCCGCCGGGGGTGGCGGACCAGTTCGAGTGTCACCTGGTGTGGATGGGTACCGAACCGATGCTTCCGGGCCGGCCGTACCTGTTGAAGATCGGGGCGCGGACGGTGAACGCGACGGTCGCACAGCCGAAGTACAAGGTGAACGTGAACACGTTGGAACACACCGC
>NZ_MBLM01000031.1 GCF_001854655.1 Parafrankia colletiae
CGGCGAGTTCCTCGAGATCCACGTCGACACCCCGCTACACGTCGCCGAAACCCGCGACCGTAAGGGGTTGTACGCCAAGGCCCGCGCCGGACAGCTCACCAACTTCACCGGGATCGACTCCCCCTACGAACCCCCCACCAACCCCGACATCCACCTCGACGCCGCCGGGGCCACCACCCCCGAAACCTGCGCCGACCAGGTCATCGACCACCTCCGCACCACCGGCATCCTCACCCCACCGGCGACCCCGTGAACCCCAGCCGGACCAGCCTCGAGACCCGTGCGGAGACCGGTTCATGACCAGCGCGCGCACCGACCCCGCCGGCACGCACACCATCCCCGCGGCCGGCATGAACGACCACACCCTCGCCGCCGCCCTCGCCCACGAGGCCGGCGACCTGCTCCTGGCGATCCGTGACCAGGGCGGCGCCGAAGGCGACCGGCAGTCGAACGAACTCCTTCTCCACCTTCTCGCCCAGACCCGCCCGCACGACGCCGTGCTTTCCGAGGAGAGCGCCGACGACCACATCCGCCTCGAACGAGAGCGGGTCTGGATCATCGATCCGCTGGACGGCACCCGCGAGTACGGCGAGCCACCCCGGGAGGACTGGGCCGTCCACGTCGCCCTCACCACCGGTGGGAAGCCCACCGCCGGAGCGGTCGCGCTGCCCGCCGCCGGGCTCGTCCTGCACACCGGACAACCGCCCGCTCTCGTGCCACCGGCGCCCGGGCCGATTCGCCTCGCGGTCTCCCGCACCCGGCCACCGGCCTGCGTCGACCGTCTCCTCGCCCGTCTGAACGCGACCCTGGTCCCGATGGGCTCAGCTGGGGCCAAGGCCATGGCCGTCGTCCGCGGCCAGGTCGACGTCTACGCCCACTCGGGCGGGCAGTACGAGTGGGACTCCGCCGCCCCCGTCGCCGTCGCCGCGGCCGCCGGGCTGCACGTCTCCCGGCTCGACGGTGCCCCGCTGCGCTACAACCAGCCCAACCCGTACCTCCCGGACCTGCTCATCTGCCGTCCCGAGCTCACCGATACCGTCCTCGCCGCCCTGCGTGAGGTGTGACTGCCGGGCTCGAGATTCCGCATCATCGAAGTACCGAAACACCGAACGACCGCGGCCAGCCTGTCGACGGGGATCAGTGACGCCGCTTCATCGTCCATCACATGGCTGGCAGCGGTGAAACTCGGCTTCGTGACAGGTGTGGCCGTGAGGAGGAAAACCCGGCACGCGGGGTGACGTCGCTGTGGTTGATGTCGAAGCCAACCGGTATTCCCCGCGGAACTCCGGCTCGATGCCAGGGTTACTGTCGTCATTTCTCGTTCAGACAGGGAAAACAATATGACACTGTTCGACGCGTTCCGGTACGGCGGTAAGCGCGTACTGGTTGTCGGCGGCGCCACTGGGATGGGTGCAGCGGTCGCCGAACTTACGCAGAGCGCAGGCGCCGAGGTCGTGGTGATGGACTACGTAGAGGTCGGTCTTCCCGGAGCAACCGCCATCCATGTGAATCTGGCCGACGCCGCCTCGATCGACGTCGCTGTCGAGAAGTGTGGTGGTCCGGTCCACGCGGTGTTCTCCTGCGCGGGTGTCGCTGACGGGGCCCCGGGCATCGAGAAGATCAACTTTCTTGGTCACCGGTATCTGCTTGACCGACTGCTGGCCGCTGGCGCGCTGCCGCGTGGCTCGGCGATCGGCTTCATCTCCTCGGCGGTCGGACTGGGCTGGGAGAAGAACCTTCCGACGCTTCGGGAGTACCTGGACATCACCGACTTCGACGCTGCGTCACAGTGGGCGGTGGAAAACGGCAAGGCAAACTATCTGTGGAGCAAGCAGACGGTGTGTGCCTACGTGGCCAGGCAGGCTATGCCGCTGCTGAAGCAGGGCATCCGCATCAATGCGATCTGCCCGGGTCCCACCGACACCCCCCTGGCCCAGGCCAACAAGCAGACGTGGCTCGGTTTCGGCTCTGACTACCGGGCGGAGGTCGGTGTCGAGGCGGCGACTTCCCTGGAACAGGCCTACCCTCTGCTCTTTCTGTGCAGCGACGCAGCCGCGGCGGTCAACGGGATCACCCTCATCACTGACGCCGGCTACTTCAGCGCTGGTGTCACCGAGTCCTTCCCGAGCGCCACACCAACCGTCAGGTTCCTTCTCAGCCTGTAGGCCGGCCTTTCCGCCCAGTGTGATCCGGAGAACGTTTATCGTCGGCTGTCGACCCTGCGGGATCGGGCCAGACGGACCCCCGCATCATCTGGAGAATATTTTCAGACGAGGTGACAATGCGTTTCATCTATCACTACCCCGAAACGAACGGGACCGAGCGCGACATGCTCGATGCCGGGGCGCTGCACGAGGTGGCGGCGGCAGCCGAGCGGGCGGGATTCTACGGATTCTGTCTCAGCGAGCACCCGGCACCGAGTGCCCGATGGCTGGCCTCCGGGGGGCATCAGAGCCTCGACCCGTTCGTCGCTCTCGGCTACGTGGCCGCCGCGACCCGCCGGCTGCGGCTGCACACGAACCTCACCGTCGGTCCCTATCGCAACCCGTTCCTGCTTGCCAAGGCGGCGGCAACCGTCGACAAGCTCTCCGGTGGACGACTGGTACTTGGGCTGGGCACCGGGTACATGAAGACCGAGTTCTTCGCGCTCGGAGTGGACATGGCTGAGCGCAACGTCCTGTTCGACGAGATCCTGGACGTGCTGCCGCTGCACTGGAGCGGCGAGCCCTTCAGCTACCAGGGCCTTCACTTCGACGCCCGCAACGTCATTGCCCGCCCCCGACCGGTGCAGATCCCCATCCCCATCTGGATCGGTGGCAACTCGAAGCTGAGCCGTCGCCGCATTGCGGAGCGGGCGCAGGGCTGGATGCCGCTGGTGGGCCCGCCGGAGCTCAGTGCCGCGGTGCGAACGGCTGCGATCGGTTCGCTCGGGGAGCTGACCGGCATGATCAACGAGGTTCGGGAGGCGGCAGCTGCCGCCGGGCGGTCGGACACGATCGATGTGCAGTACTCCTACAAGGACCGTTCCCTCGCCTCGCCGACCGTCGAGGCCGACCGCCACCGTGAGGCGCTGGCCGAGATCGAGAAGGCAGGCGTGACCGCCATCGTCGTGTCGAGCCCTTCTTCGACACCCACGGCCACGCTCGAGTTCCTCGAGGCTTTCGGCTCCACCTACATCTCCTGATCGCTCGCCCTCCCGGCAGGGCGTCCGCCTGACGACGAGATTTCTTTCGTAGACCACCTCGCCCAGCCTCGCATTCCGAGGCGGATTGCCGGCGAGAGGAAACCGCGACACCTCCACCACTCGATGAGGACTGCCAAGTGACAGAACAACCTGACGTTAGGCCGGAATCCAGGATGCTCGTCGACGGCGAGCTCATCGAAGCCTACTCCGGCAAGACGTTCGACAACATCAATCCGGCGACGGAGCGAGTGATTGGTCAGGTCGCCGATGCGTCCGGCGCGGAGATGGGCCGAGCCATCTCCGCCGCCCGACGCGCATTCGACGAGACAGACTGGTCGACGAACAGGCCTTTCCGTCGGCACTGCCTCGAACAGCTCCAGGAGGCACTGGAAGCCGCACGTGAGGAGCTGCGTGAACAGCTGATCCTCGAGGTTGGCTGTCCACGCATGCTGACGAGCGGCCCCCAACTCGACGATCCTCTCTCGGAAGCAATTCGTTATCCAGTGAAGCTGATGGAAGAGTTCCCCTGGGAATCGGATCTTCCGGACGCGCTCACCAGGGGTGCTGTCAACCACCGGCAGGTATGGAAGGAGCCGATCGGGGTTGTCGGTGCCATCGTGCCCTGGAACTTTCCCTTCGAGGTGGCCATCCACAAGTTGGGCCAGATCCTGGCTACGGGTAATACCGCCGTACTCAAGCCCGCTCCGGACACTCCATGGAACGCCACGCTCATCGGTCGCCTGGTCGCCGAGCACACCGACTTCCCACCCGGCGTGGTCAACGTTGTAACGTCCTCGGATCATCTGGTCGGCGAGGAACTGACGCTTTCACCGCTGGTCGATGCCATATCATTCACGGGGTCGACCGCAGTCGGAAAAAGAATAGCGGAGAAGGGGGYGGCCACCGTAAAGCGTGTCTTTCTTGAGCTGGGTGGCAAGTCGGCGACGATCGTGCTCGACGACGCAGACTTCTCGAAGGCCCTTATTGCTGGTCTCGGAGTCTGTGTCCATGCGGGCCAGGGCTGTGCCATTCAGAGCCGTCTGCTGCTGCCACGTTCCCACTACGACGAAGGTGTTGCGATCCTGCGGGAGATGATGTCGAGGGTTCCGTACGGAGATCCGCAGCGACCCGACGTGATCATGGGGCCGCTCGTGTCCGCGAAACAGCGGGAGCGAGTGCTCGGATACATCGAGAAGGGTGTTCGGGAGGGTGCGACACTTGCACTCGGCGGCGGGCGTCCTGAGCACCTGCCGAAGGGCTGGTACGTCGAGCCCACCCTGTTCACCAACGTGGACAACTCCATGGCCATCGCCCGTGAGGAAATTTTCGGCCCGGTTCTCTCGGTCATTCCGTTCGAGGATGACGACGACGCCGTCCGCATCGCCAACGACAGCATGTACGGGCTCGGTGGCGGGGTGTTCTCCGGATCTCTGGAGCGGTCCTTCTCGATAGCCCGACGCATTAGAGCTGGCAGTGTTGGTGTCAACGGTGGCATTCCTTACGGTGCGGATCTTCCCTTTGGTGGATACAAGAACAGCGGTATCGGGCGACAGAACGGCGTGATCGGCTTCGAGCAGTACCTGGAAACAAAGTCCGTTACCTGGCTCAAAGCCTGAATGTCCGGTATTGGCCCTGCGTCGAGGCGGCCGCCAGTCGGCGCCCCGGCAGGCCTGGTGGAGAACCGCGGGCTGTCGGATACCTCCGAACTTCTTTCTTCGAGGCCACCGTACAGGAGCTGTTGCGATGACAGATGATAACGCCCAGACCATTCGGCCGGTGCTGGCGACGTCCTCGCAGATCCTCGCCGAGGAGAGTCTGCTCAAGCTGCTCGACGATCCTGGGCTGAAGCGAGTCCAGGTAGAAGTGCGCGCCGAACTGGCGGCGACCGTCAGAGGGCAAACCAGGTCGGGTGCGGCTACCCTCGGCGAAGCGGTCTCACAGTGGACCAATTCGCTGGTCCTCGCCGAGATCGGAAATTCTCTGCCGGTCCCCTCGCAGGTGTGGGGCACTGATGACACGCCACGCGAATGGCTTGGTCATGTACTCCCCGGCGTCGGGACCTCGGGCGACAACCCTGACGCGATCTATCGCGCTGCCTTCCTTGAGGGAGATCGGCGCTACGAGGTGATCGGTCGGTTCGACCTGGCTCGGAAGCCCGCGCAGCTCAACATCGAGCTACACCGGGGGAACAAGATCAATCCGCCGCCGATGGATCTCGACAAGTCGGACCTGACGCCGCTCGCCAGCATTACCGATCGAGACCTGCAGATCGCTTCGGACGGCTCGTTCCGCATTACAGTCGGCCCGAAGGCGGAGAGCCCGGTGCATCTGCAGTCTGCTGCTGGCAGGCTGACACTCGGCTCGCGTGACATGCTTTCCGACTGGGACCAGCGGCCGAGCTGGATGGAGCTGCGCCCGCTCGACGACGTGCCGGCCAGATCTTTCGACCTCGAGGAGATCGGGCGGGCGGCCTGCCGCGACCTGCTTCCCTACGTCCGCTTCTGGGCGAAGTTCCCGGATCTCTGGTTCGGTGGTCTCAAAGGCAACAGGATAACGCCGGCTCAGGGCCGTAGCGGGAGTATGGCCGGCTTCATGGCGGCGCTCAGCTGGGACCTCGTGCCAGGTCAGGCGATCGTCGTGACGACGGATCCGGTCGGTGCCGCCTACACCGGTTTTCAGGTGATGGATCCCTGGATGATTGCACCGGATGGAAAGAAGTTCCAGGCGTCGCTGAACCTCGCGCAGACCGTAYCGAACCCAGACGGAACATTCACCTTCGTTCTGTCGGGCGAAGACCCGGGCGTCGCCAACTGGCTTGACACCACAGGCCTCGATGAGGGGCTTGGTCTGATCCGGTGGCAGGCGGTGCCGTCCGGGGCAACGGTCGATCCGGCCACTCTCGTGCGCACTTTCCGGGTCGTCACGCTCTCCGAAGTGGATGCACTGCGTGAACTTCCCCGTGTCACACCCGAGCAGCGCAGGGCACAGCTGGCGGCGCGTGTCGACGGCTACAACCGGCGCACCCTGTGAGGGCTCGACCATCGGAATGAGGAGGATTCGTGGATTCTGACTTAGAGCGTGTCTTGCGTGGCCGCTCCGGGTACATATCTGATCATGGATGTGTTGGAGAGCAGCCTCGCCGGGCGGCTGGTCCCGGACGAGTTGTGGGAGCTGGTGGAACCGCTGCTACCCCGGTTCGAAAATCGCTGGCAGGGCGGTGGGACTGCCCCGATCGAGGATCGGGCGGTGTTCACCGCGGTGGTCTACGTGCTGACCTCGGGGTGTGCCTGGCGGCATCTGCCGGCCGAGTTCGGGGTATCGGTGCCCACGGCGCACCGTCGGTTCCAGGCCTGGACCCGGGCGGGGGTCTGGCCCCGGCTGCATCGGAAGATCCTTGATCTGCACGGTGCGGCCGGGCAGGTCGACTGGTCATCGGTGATCGTGGACGCGGCCAGCCTCCGCGCGAAAAAAGGGGAAGCCTGACCGGGTCGAACCCGGTCGATCGCGGCAAACCGGGCTCGAAAATCCATATCCTGACCGACGCGGACGGGCTGCCGCTGGTCGTGGCGGTCTCCACGGCGAACCTGCACGACAGCGGGGCCTTCGTCCCACTGGTGGCCAGTATCCC
>NZ_MBLM01000032.1 GCF_001854655.1 Parafrankia colletiae
GGGGTTTCTGTCCGGGTTGCCCGCTTCCTGTTCCGGCGGAATTTTGGGCAGGGTCTGATCGAACCAGCTGGTTATCGCATGCGAAACCGACTATTCCGAGTTTCGGAAAAACTCCAGGGCCTCGTGGTAGTTGTGGCTGAGCATGYAGCCCTTGGACAGCCCGGTCGTCCCACCCGTGTAGATGAAGGTCGCCAGATCCGAGGGCCGACGTGCCACCGGCTCCGCCAACGGCGCACTGGCCAGCAGCTCCTCGAAGGAATGCCCGGTCGCACCGGGGAACGCCGGTACCTCCGGCCCCGTCACCAGGACGTGGGCCAGGGCGGACAGGTCCGCGGTGACGGCGGCGGCACGGGCGGCGAGGTCGCCGGCGACCATCAGCACGGTCGACCCCGAGTCACGCAGCTGATGGCGCAGGTACTCGCCCTTGTAGGCGGTGTTGATGGGCACCGCGACGGCACCTGCCCACTGCGCCGCCCACCAGGCGATCAGCATTTCCGGCGAGTTCTCCAGCAACATCGCCACCCGGTCACCGGGCCCGACCCCGAGTGCCTGCAGCCCGGTGGCAAGGCGCGCGGCGGCGTCCCCGACCTGAGCCGCCGTCAGCGTGCGGCCACCGATGTCCAGGTATTCGGTGTCAGGCTCCTTCTCGATCCGCCGCACCAGCAGCTCCGTGGTGGTGTGCTGCTGCGCACTGCCCCACACGCCGTCACTCACCTGACAGTTCCTCCCCGCCTTCTTCGTCGTGGACCCGCTCTCGTGCCCCGTCCAACAGGTCGAGAAATCCGCCGGGCCGGTACGGCCCGATGACCGCCTGTTCCAGCACACCGAGCCCTGTCCGTTGCCCCCAGGTCGCCCGCATCACCTGCTGTACGTGCACCGTGTCGAACGCCAGGACGTCCAGGTCGGCGGTCCTGTGTGCCTCGCCGCCGACCGCCAGCTCGCCGTGCCATCTGCCATGTGACCAGGTGGGATGCAGGTAGCCGACGCCCTTCATACGAAACGCCCGCAACGGCTCCAGCTCGACCGCCTCGCCGCCGGGAACAACGATGGAGGCGCGCTCGGAGCGCCGCAGCCCCGGCGCCCAGCGGATGTCGTGCCGCGCTCCATGGAGCTCACGGAACCCGAGATCCGGTCCTGYCACGGGCGCGCCCTCGCCCAGCACGGGCATGACCACGGCCGTCTCCGCCCACGGCTGCCCGAACTCGTTCTCGAACACCAGGTAGTGCACGCACTCGTCGGCGAAGTTCAGCGGAGCCCACAGGAAGAACAGCTGGGGACGCGAGGTACGCGGCGCCGCCGGCGCCGGATCGCCAACTCCTCGGACTCCCCAGGAGCGGTCCTTCGTACCGAAGGTCCCGGGGGCGATCCGGATCTCCTGGCCGCCGGTCGAGAACGCCCCGGACCAGCTCACCATCTGCGTCGCGCGGGTGACGTCCATGGCCAGCCGGGTGCCCTCGTGGCGGGTCTGGCGCGGCTCCTCGTAGGCCGCGGTGCGCGCCGTCGCGACGAGGTCGGCGGTCAGCCCGTGCTCCGGGGAATCGACCAGGACTCGGCTGACCCGCATCGGCTCGACGATCTCGATCGAGATCGGGCCGATGGTCGTACTGGTCCGATCAAGCGGAATCCGCCCGGAGGYGAACACCGACCGCTGCACCCCGTCGTGGACCACGCTGAAGGCGGCATCGATCACGCCGCGGTTCGGATACAGCCCGAGCGCGACCGCGAAGTACATCTCCTCGTCGTAGCCGTTGAACCAGAACCGGTCATAGAAGTCAGCGTGTCCGTCACCCGCGTGCGCGACGGGCAGCGCCGTCTGGTGCAACGGATAGTCGTCAAAGGGGATGAGCAACGTCGGCTCCCTCTCCGAGCGGACCATGTTCTCGCGCCTCAGACCGACCACCGCTGCGACGCAGCGGCCAGCCAGCGACGTAACGCTGTGGCTCCTCCTGGACCGGGCTGCGCCTCTGCCCTCGCCACATCGAATACTAGCCGATATATCTAGATTTTTCCACGGACTGGCGACCGCGCCCGCCGGTGGGACCATCCCTGCGCACAGTCGACCTGCACACAGTCGCCTCTTGGTCGCGACGTCGGGAGGGTGCCTCCACCCACCGGAAGCGTTAAATAGATATAGATATCTTTGCTGGCCGTCATGCCGACGCACCTCCACGAGTCCCTGTGACAGCGAAGGAGTGGCCTTACCCGCGGCGCTCGACGTCATCTCCGACGTGGCGCCGGAGCCGAGATCCTGGCGTAGGCAACCGCGCGCCGCCCCCACCACTGGATGCTGACCTTCGAGGACGTCACCGAGCTRCACGCCCTTGCCGACCGCTGCCAGYGGCGGCTGCGCCTACCCGCCCTCGACCCGGTACCGCCTGACGGGCTGCACCTGACGCTCCAACGTCTCGCCTTCACCGACCAGATCAGCCAGGCTGACGTTCGCAGGACCATCGAGCAGGCGCGCGACCGGCTGGCTGGCCGGCACCGAGCCGTTCTCGTTGGCCGTGGGGCCGCCGGCGGGGCCCTCCGGTGYCGTCCGCTTCAGCATCCTGCCCTGGGCACCGGTGGTCCCATCCGGGACGGGATCATCGAGGCGAGCGGAGCAGGCGGAGCATCACCCGGCAGGTGCCCCAGCTGGCAAAAGAGAGATGGGCATCGTAGAACCGCTTCATCATCTGCCGCAGATCACCACCGAAGTCACCCCGGTGGTATTCGTTGCTGAGGCCCCAGTTGGTTCAGGTGACTTCGTCTACAGCGGCGAGAACCCGGCGTAGGTCGGCGGCGAACTGCGGCAGTTGCTCCCTGGCCGCGGTGTGCAGTATCTCGAGGTCGACGGACCAGTAGCCGTGGACGATCCGGTTGCGTAGCCGGACAGGCTGCTTCCAGGCGATGTCGGGGAAACGCCTGGTGATCTCGCCGGAGAGCTGACTGGCGGCCTCGCCAAGCACGGTGAAGTTCCACAGGAGTGCGTCGCGGCGCTGGCGGTCCGCCTCCAGACCGCTGATGGTGATCCCGTCGGTGAGTTTCTGCGCCTGATCGACTGCTTCGATCATCTCGCCGAGGAGGAGGATGTCACGCCGCATAAACGGGCCGCGCCTCAGCCAGGACGGACGAGCGGAGCAACGGGTGGAGCCCGCGGACGGAGACCAGGTCGACGGGCCGCCCGAACAGATCGGCGAGGTCATCGGCGAACTGCTCGATGTCCCAGCCCAGACGCCGGCCCGGCGCAAGAGTGTACAGGATGTCGATGTCACTGTCGGCGGTTGCGGTGCCACGCGCCTGCGAGCCGAACAACTGGAGCTCGGCAATCCCGTAACGACTGCAGATCGCCGCCAAGCGTGCACGGTCGATCTCTACTCCCGCGATGGACCTCACCGGGCAAGGGTAGCTGCAGGCGTCACGCGACGGCGGCACCACGACTCTCGGGCGGCCAGGACACGCCCACCGAGGCCGGGTTCACCCGGCTGGACGAATCCTCACGGCTCTCTTCTCCGGTCGGGGATTCGTCCTCGGGAAGTCGGCATGCACGTTCACCGCGCAGCATTCGTCGGGCGCGCCAGAGCAGTCGATGACGGCGCAGGACCGGGATGTGCTCGTCCTGCCGTTCGCAGCATGTGTCGAAGCCGCTGTGGCTCGGGCACTCGATCTCGTCGCTCGCCGGACAGTAGTACCTGTCCGGGCAACCACAGTCGGCGACAACGCGGGTCCACGCGCGCTTCACAGCCCGCGGCTGCCGACGCGGCAGGCTCTGAACCATGTAGCACCCTCTCACAGCGGCATCGCCTGCGATCCAGGTTCCATGGTCATCTACTCCTCGCCGGGCGAACCGGTCGGATGCGGGAACAGCAGACATGGCCATGTTCGATCTCGGAAGATCAACTTTGGCCGCCCAGCCGGCCGCGGTTGCCGGCCACCCACTGACAGGCGGCACGGACGTCCTCGACGGCGCCAGCCTCGCGCAGCCGCACCGCCCCCGGGTCGCCCGCCAGCGCTCCTGCCTGAATGCCGCGCCAGCAACGATCCTGCCACCACAGGATCCTCTCGATCAGTGGCGCATGCCGGTGCAGTCCGTAGGTGTCACGGATCAGCCTGATCCTCCGCGCGGCCTCGTCCGTATCGGTCACCGCGGGGCCGAGGCCGAGGAACTGCCAACAGACATGGGCGACGTCATGGATCCGCTCCCCAGGGGAGGCCAGATCCCAGTCGAGGAAGGCGACAGGGCGTAGCCCATCGCCGCGGTCGCGGTAGACGGTGTTCTTCGGCGCCAGGTCGTTGTGACAGACGACCTCGCTGCCGCCGGCCAGTGACGTGCCCACAGTCAGATCGTGAAACCGGCGAACCAGCTCGGCGACCGCGACAAGGCTCTCATCGGACGCGACGGACGCAGGCTGTTCGGGCTCCCAGGCAACATGTCCGGGCAGGAAGCTGAGGATCTCCCGGYCACGCTCGTCGACGCCGAGGAACCGTGGCGCACCGTCCCAGCCGTGCCGCGCCAGGAACCCGAGCAGCTCGTGCACGAAGTCAGCGCGGTGYGGCAGGGGTCTGCGCACCGTGTCGCCGCTGCGGACGACGGTGTTCACCCAACCACCCGGCATGGGTATATCCATCACGTCGACCTCGCCTCGGCTCGCCAGGCCCCCACTCCGACAGGGACTCTCACTACGGCGCCGGGACAACTGACCGGACACTCCCACGGCGCCGAGCTCATCATCCAATCATGCCTCGGGAACCGCCAGGACCGTGACATCCGTCGGCGCCACAAAACCGGCGGATGCATTTACGGTTTTTCCTTCTTTTCCCGCGAGAGTTCCGGTGTGGTGGAGATGGCCCCGGGCGGCCTGGATGGCCCCCGCGGCGGAGTCGAACACCTGTCCTTTCTTTTTTAGCCGGTCGAGCAGGCCGATGGCAATCAGGGTCCTTGTGTGTTCGGATCGCAGGCCTGAAACATAGACGATGATGCCGCGGTGTTCGAGGCGGTCGATAATGTCGCGCAGGACGATCGCGCCGGTGGCGTCGATCGCGCTGACCTTGGAAAGTCTGAGGATGAGAACCTTGACGTCCGCGATGGTGGTGAGTTCGTGAAGGAAGCGGTGGGCGGCGGYGAAGAACATGGGTCCGTCGATGCGGTAGACAACGATGTGCTCGGTGAGCAGCGCGTGATCGGCGAGCAGAGCCTGGTCGGCGTCGTGGTGGTCGGCCGCGTTCAGGGGCACCTCCTCGAGACGCGCGCTGCGGGCGATCTGCCGCAGCGCGAGAGCCCCGGCGACGACGAGGCCGAGGAGGACGGCGACGACGAGGTCAAGAACGATGGTCGCTCCGGCGGTCAGCATCATGACGACCGCGTCGGAGCGTGACGCGCGGCCGAGGGCACGCAGCGAGGCGACCTCCACCATTCGCGTGGCCGTGGCGAGGAGGACACCGGCGAGCGCGGCCAGCGGGATACGTGCGACGAGGGGCGCCGCCACGAGCATGATCCCGGCGAGAACCATGGCGTGAGTGAGGGCCGCGAGGCGCGAGGATGCGCCGGACCGGACGTTGACGGCCGTGCGGGCGATCGCGCCGGTGGCGGGTACTCCGCCGAACAGCGGAACGACGAGGTTGGCCAGGCCCTGACCGAACAGCTCCCGGTCGGGGTCGTGCTGCTCACCGGAGGTCATCGCGTCCGCGACGCTGGCGGAGAGCAGGCTTTCCAGGGCGGCCAGCGCGGCCACCGCCACCGCGGCCGTCGCGAGGGTCGGGATGGCGGAGATGTCGAGGAACCCGAGCGAGGGACTGGGCAGGGTCGCGGGCAGTGCGCCGAGAGTGGCGACGTCCCATCCACTCGCCGCGACCAGAATCGAGGTGAGGGCGACGGCCACCAGCGAGAACGGCACCGTGGGCCGCAGCCGAGCGCCGACGAGCATGAACGCCACGACCGCGGCGGCAAGTGCGAGCTCGGTCCAGTGCGGCCGGCGGGCGAAGTCGGTGATGGCTCCCCAGGCCACGGAGGTCACCGCGTCCCGGTCCTGTGGCTGTACTCCCAACGCGGCGGGAACCTGCTGAAGAAAGATCACCGCGGCGATCCCGGCGGTGAATCCCTCCACCACAGGAGCCGGTACGTAACGCATCGCGCGGCCGACGCGCAGGACGGCGAGCGCGAGCAGGATCATTCCAGCGAGCAGACCGACAGTCAGGACGCCGCCCGGACCATGCTGGTGCACGATCGGTACGAGGACCACGGTCATGGCCCCGGTGGGGCCGGACACCTGCAGGTTCGATCCGCCGAAGACAGCCGCGACGGCGCCCGCGACGATGGCGGTCACGAGTCCCGCGGCTGCGCCCAGGCCGGAGGAGACACCGAATCCGAGCGCGAGGGGCAGCGCGATCACCGCGACGGTCATCCCCGCGATCAGATCGCGGGCCGGTTGACGGCGCACGGCCAGCGCATCGGCTCGGCCGGGCATGAGCCGACCAAGYGGCGCCACCCACCGTGGGGAGGTGGTACTCATCGTGGCGAGACAAGGGTGCTGCAGACGGGCGGGGTGGTCGGGTGCATGAACAACATGAACAATCCGATCATCGTCAGGGTGTGGATCTCCGTCACCCCGGGACGGAGATGACAAGATGAATATTTCTTCAATTGTCGATGTCGTGGATGCAAGACGGTGGGCGAGTTGGTGTGACATCGGAGACCGCACCGAACCCGACCGCCGGGCCGAGGGGTACACGATGGAGAAGACGGAGAGGCCGAACCGCCATCGATCCCGCGCCCCCGGGTGACTCTCCTGGAGGGGCAGAACTCAGAGGGCGGCTTCAGCGGTCGCCGGCGTGAGCCGGGGATGGTCCAGCGGCGGCAGCGACCCGCCCRGACGGTGCCTCTTCGACGATGGCGTGTACGCCGGCCAGGCGCGCCATGAGGGTCATCGGGCGACGGGCCGCGACGGCCGCGAGCAGCAGCCCCGGAAGCATGTGAAGCGGGTGGGAAGCTGACGTGGCACAGGCCGGAGGAGGGGCGACTCCGGCCGGGTGCGCGGTACCGCGACGCTCTCCGGTGGCGCCGCCCAGCGCGACCAGGTCGACGCTCAGATCGAGCTGGGCCGCGAGCCGATGCAGAGTCTGGATGCCTCAGGCGACCGGATCATGGAGGGTGATCTCGCGGAGGCCGGGGCCCGGCCAGCGGACGGGTAAGATCTCATTCCGTACGCCCGTGCCCGCACGATTCCGTGCGCCCGTGCGGCAATCACTGCGCTCGCAGTGAGCTCGGATCCGCTTCGCGCAACTGGGCCAACAGCCCGGCCTGCCCGGCAGCCATCTCGGTCAGGATCCGACGCGCCGCCCGCATGAGATCGGCCACGTCCCCACCCGCGAGCGCGTACATCACCGTCGGCCCCTCCCTGGTCGCGGTGACGATTCCGGACCGGCGCAGCACCGCGAGCTGCTGGGACAGGTTCGATGCCTCGACGTCGATCATGGCCAGCAGATCCCGTACCGGCATGGGCCCGTCCTGCAGCAGCTCCARCACCCTGATCCGAACCGGATGGCCCAACATGCGGAAGAACTCCGCCTTCGCCTGGTACAGCGGTACCCGCCCCATCGCCGTCACCTCATCGCCGTCCCACCCGACCAGATCCCAGACTGCCAGGCCGGACACCRGCCACGGCCATGCCCGATCTTCTGTGTCCTCCAGCACCGGTCGGGCAGCAACCCAACACTGACCGTCTTGCCAGTTACGAAATTTATCAACCTGTGGGGTCTGGAGCATCATCGGCAAACGACGAGACGCCCGGCCCGCAGCCCGTTGACCGGACAGCCTCGCGGGCACCATCCGCCGGCAATCAGCGCGGACCCTCGCCCTGGCCGGACGCGACATCCCATGACTCCGGTCTCGCTTGAATCGGAGCTATACCTTGAATCGGAGCTATACCAGGTAGTCGCGTAGCCGCTGTGAACGTGCCGGGTGGCTTAGCTTCGCCAGAGTTCTTGATTCTATCTGCCGGATCCGTTCCCGGGTCACCCCGAATTCCCGGCCTACCTGCTCCAACGTCCTGGGCTGGCCGTCGGTCAGACCGAACCGAAGCTGGATGACCTTCTTCTCGCGCTCGGAAAGCGTGTGTAGGACCGAGTTGATTTGCTCCTGCAGGAGGACGGCGCTCGCCRCATCGAACGGCACGATCGCGTCGTTGTCCTCGATGAGGTCTCCGAACTGGGAGTCCCCCTCCGTGCCGATCGGGGTCTCCAGGGCCACGGGCGTCTGCGCGACCGCGAGAACTTCCGCCACCCTGTGCGGAGCGAGGTCCACCTGTATGGCGATCTCTTCCGGCGACGGCTCCCGGCCCAGATCTTGCAATAGCTGTCGCTGGATCCGTGTCACCTTGCTGATCGTCTCGACCATATGTACCGGAATACGGATGGTGCGCCCTTGGTCTGCGATGGCCCTCGTGACAGCCTGCCGGATCCACCAGGTGGCGTAGGTGGAGAACTTGTATCCCTTTGTGTAGTCGAATTTCTCCACCGCCCGGATCAGGCCCAGGTTACCTTCCTGGATCAGATCCAGCAGCAGCATGCCCCGGCCGACGTACCGCTTGGCGATGGACACCACCAGGCGCAGGTTCGCCTCCACCAGCTTGCTCTTGGCGATCTGGCCGTCCTGCTCGATCGCCTCCAGGTCCCGACGCAGCCGCGGGGAGTTCCTTCGGACGGCGGCGAGCTTTTCGGAGGCAAACAGGCCGGCCTCGATCCGCTTCGCCAGATCGACCTCCTCCTCCGCGGTCAGCAACCGCACCCGGCCGATGGCCTTGAGATACATCCGTACCGGGTCCGAGAGCAGCGCTGTGGCC
>NZ_MBLM01000033.1 GCF_001854655.1 Parafrankia colletiae
GTTAAAAATAGCGGGACCCTCACGGGCTGGTTGTGGGCGCGGCCACCCGGGGGTGGGCGGATGGGGCCAAACCAAACCGCCAGAGCCACAGGGGTCCGCTGGCGGGGCCCGATCGGGTCTGTTGTGTTGCGGGATGGGGCGGGTCCGGCGAGCGTGGCGGAGAGGACAACGCCGGTTCCTCGCGTACGAGCGGGTCGCGGTGGAAACGCGGCGAGCCACGGCCATCGACATGTCCACGGCCTATAAGGCGGTCGCCCGCGCCGCGCTCCCGCACGCCCGACTGGCCGTGGACCCGTTCCACACCGCCCAGCTCGGCAACAAGGCGGTCAGTGACGTGCGCCGCCGGGTCAGCCACCAGCTCCGCCACCGCCGCCGACGTGCCACCGACCCCGAATACACGATCAAAGACCTGCTGCTGTGGGGCCCGGGCACGCTCTCCGACCGTGGACGCCGCTGCATCCTGCAGACCCTCACGATCCTCGAGGACCTCGACGGCGACACCGCCCACGCGCTGCGCACCGCCTGGAACGCGAAGAACCTGCTGCTCGAGCTGCTCGCGCTCTCCCCGGCCCGCACCGGCCTCGCGACCACCCGCACCGACATCGACCGGCACCTGACCCGGTTCCTCGACTACTGCGCAACCTTTGGCAAGGACGTCCCCGAGGTCGTCACCCTCGCCGAGACGATCTCCGACTGGCGCAACGAGATCGCCACCGCGCTCCTCCTCGGGATCTCCAACGCCGCCGCCGAGGCCGTCAACCGAGTGACCAAGCTCGTCTACCGAACCGCCTTCGGCCTGCGCAACGTCCCGAACCAGCAGCGCCGCGCCAGCTACGCCGGCTCCCGCAGCACCCGACCCGACTGGCTACCCGCCGCCACCGCTCACCCCAACTTTGGGTAATCAACCAATTACGACTCCCGGCCAACTGCGGAGAGCCCGAAATTGAGACTTCCGTTACACGTGTAGGCATGCTTAACTAACCAGTGGGACATGTCACATTCGCTGCTTGGGACAGCCCAGTGTGAGCGGTTCCTGGGAGCTCCGGACGAGGGGCGACCAGCAGCCGGCCTCAGCTAAGGCAACCTCAAAGAGGAGTTGAGCAGGGACGTATGGGTACTAATCTGAGAGATGGTCGATGCCCTACCTCAACGGAGTGCGTGAATCGCCGGTCGGGCCGCCCTGCTGACGAGGTGGCGCCCGTACGCGGAGGCGACAAGTGATACGCACCTCGAAGCCTTCACGGCAAAGGGCCCAGGACCGAGTGGCCGAACTCGACATCCGTCGAGTCAACGTCAGCTATCGAAGCCAGCGCACTGGCAAGCAGCAGCAAGTGGTGACAGCTGCCTCATTACGGGTGTTTGAGCAGGAGTCTGTCGCTCTCGTGGGCGTATCAGGTTCAGGTAAGAGCACCCTTGCCCGCGTAGCCCTCGGCGTCCAGGGCGTCGAGTCCGGCGACGTGCTCATCAGGAACCAGCCCCGGGGCTCGGTCGGGCGAGGGAAGGGCCGCGACCGAGAGACGTTGGGCGACGTTCAAGGCGTGTTTCAGGATGCCCTGGGATCGCTAGACCCGCGACAGCGTGTCGATCGCGGAATCCGCGAGCTTCGTCGTCGCTATCCGCAGCGAACTCAATGGATTGGCGACGCCGAGCTGATGGCTCAGGTTGAGTTGCCCGCCGAGCTACTCCGGCGGTATCCGAATCAGCTGAGTGGGGGTCAGGCTCAGCGAATCGCCGTTGCCCGGGCACTTGTGATGAAGCCGAGACTGATCGTTGCAGACGAGCCGACTTCGGCGCTGGACCTGTCTGCTCAGGCCAACGTCGCGCGAYTACTGAAGCGCCTTCGACGCGACTATGACGTGGCGCTTCTCCTCGTCAGTCACGACTTGGCCCTGGTGCGACAACTATGTGACCGTGCCTACGTCATGGAAGACGGAAAGATCGTCGAGAACGGCTCAATCGAACGTGTGATGACCGATCCCCAATCAGCCTCCACCCGCCGGCTAGTGGCGGAAAGCGGACTTGACCATGTTCCCGGAACCGCATTCAACGAACCTGCGATAGGCGCTACGGGGGCGACCGAGGAATGAGTAGAGCGATCCGAAAGGTGATCGGCAGGCTGAGCACGGGCATCGTCACCGTATATCTTGCTGCGACGATCGTATTCTCCCTCGCTCGGGGGACGGGTGACCCAGCACGTCAGATTTTGGGCGCTGAAGCATCGCCTGAAGCCGTCACGCAGCTCCAAAGTGAGCTCGGCTTGGATAAGCCGCTGCTGGCTCAATATTCCGACTTTCTGCTGGACCTCGTCACAGGCGATCTCGGAACCTCCATCCGCTACGGGGCGTCAAACGCGGAACTCATCTTCTCGAGGCTTGGCAACTCGATCTTGTTGACCGCTGTCTCCGTGACTGCAGGCTCAATAATCGGGTATCTGATCGCCTTCCTCGGCGCTACCCAACGCGGAAGAATGTGGGACAAGCTCTCGACCTCCGTTGCTGGAATTGCGCAGTCAATCCCGCCGTTCTGGTTGGGCCTGGTGCTGGTCTACTTCTTCTCGATCCGCCTGGACTGGTTGCCATCGGGCGGAACCGGCAGTTGGGAGCACGTCATCCTGCCTGCCGTCGCCATCGCCGTGGTGCCGCTTGCATATGTCACTCGAGTCGGCCGAACCTCGATTGTGAGCGTCCTCTCGGAGGACTATGTCCTTGCCGCGCGGTCGCGGGGCTTTTCAGGACGCCAGGTGCTTCTGAAACATGTGCTTAGGGCAAGCGCGATTCCTGTCGTAACAGTGGTCGGTCTGYTGACTGGCGTGATCCTGTCCAGCACCGTCACCGTTGAAGTGGTCTTCAGTTGGCCCGGAATTGGCTCGTTGGTCAATCAAGCAGTCCAAGGGCGAGACTTTCCCCTCTTGCAGGCTTTGGCCATCGTCTGCGCGGTGCTGTTCGTCCTCATCAACTTCATCGTTGACCTCTTGTATGAAGTTCTCGACCCAAGGATTCGAACCTCATGACCATCCAAGCTGACACAAGAACCTCTACGGAACGGGATCGTGACACGGTCCAGCCTGTTCGGTCCCGTCGCCAGCCATCGTGGCTAGGTAAGGGGGTGGCGCTAACCGCGACCACGCTGTTCGGCGTCGTTGTCCTGCTATGCGTACTCGCGCCGTGGTTACCTCTTCCCGATCCGAACCATAAGAATCTCAGTGAGAGCCTGCGTCCACCCTTCTGGCTACCCGGTGCCGATATCTCGCATCCTCTCGGCACAGATCATCTCGGACGCGACATGATGTCGAGGCTCTTGTTCGGCGGGCGTCTCACCCTAGCGATTGTATTTGCAGCCGTAGTTCTGGCCGCCGCTATCGGGCTGTTGGTCGGAATCGTGGCGGGATACCGCGGCGGTTGGATCGACACGCTGTTGTCTCGCTTGGTCGATACTCAACTTGCTCTGCCGTTCATTCTCCTGGCGTTGACCTTCGTCATCGCCGCAGGCAGTTCAGTGCCGATTCTGATCGTGGTACTCGCTTTGGGGTCATGGGCCAGCTTTGCTCGAGTCGTTCGAGGCGAGGCCATCGGGCTGCGGGGCCGGACCTTTGTCGTCGCTCTTGAGTCGGCGCACATCGGATCCTTCGGAATCATCTTCCGTCACATTCTTCCAAACCTGACGCCGGTCCTTCTCGTCGTCGGCGTCGTCCAGATCGGTGTCATGATCCTAGCGGAGGCCGGTTTGAGCTTCTTAGGGATGGGAGTGTCTCCGCCCCAGGTCACCTGGGGGACGATGCTCACTGGTGGCAAGGACTATCTGAGTCTGGCCTGGTGGGTCATCATTCTCCCCGGCCTATGCATTGTCTTGACCACCTTGTCGCTGAACATGCTGGCAGACGTTGCTCGCGACAAGTTCGATCCGACCGTCACCCGCGGGGGCGACAAATGAACGCCAACAACATGCTCTCGGTTCATGGTCTGAGCGCAACTGCACAGGACGCGAGTGGTGACGACGTTCAAATCCTCAGGGACGTGAGCCTCGAACTCGCAAAGGGCGAGCGGCTAGGGATCATTGGCCAGTCCGGAAGCGGAAAGACGACATTGATCCGCGCGATCTTGGGGCTGGAAGATCCGGCGATCAGCATCCAATCGGGCACGATCGAGTTCGGCGGCGARACCATGTTCACGACCAGCTGYGACCGGCGCAAGGAGCTTCGCGGTCGTGCTCTTGGCGCAATCTTTCAAAGTGCAACTCGATCGATCTACCCGTTCCGACGCATTGAGTCCCAACTGTTGGAAGTAGTCAAGTTCCACATGCCAATGCTGAGCAAAACTCAAGCTCGTCGGCGAATTACCGAGATTCTGGTCGATATGGGGCTCAAGGACATCGACCGGATTCTGCGGTCGTACCCACATCAGGTGAGCGGCGGACAATTGCAAAGGATAGCCATCGCCTTGGCGATGTTGCCGGAACCCAACGTGCTGCTCGCCGACGAATGTACCTCGGCTCTCGACAAGGGGACGGAAGCGGATGTCGTCCGACTACTGGATCGATTCACGAGCGACCGGCGCTCACTCCTCTTCGTCACTCACGATCTCAGACTGGCGGGCAGACTCTGTCACAAGATGATCGTTCTGCTCCGCGGAGAGGTGCAAGACGCCGGCGAATCCGCCTCGATACTGTCTGGAAATTGTACCGAGTACACACGATCGCTACTAAATGCGATGCCRCCGTGGGCGGAAGCCGATGGCACTTGGCCACCTGCCGCCACAGATTACGTTTTAGAGAGTTCCAATGTCTGAGCAGTGAACGGTCTCGGGCCTTGGCAATGAAATCGCGAACGCAGACGCGTTGAATCCGCGTCAACAGCACGTCGATGCCTCACCCAGGTTTCGATGGACCCTGAACAGGATCCCATCGCGATATCAGATGGAGAAATTACGATGCAAAGACGAATCCGACCCAGCCGACTTGGCCGATGGGCCCACCTCGCGGCGGCGCTGGCACTTGCCACGACTTTGGCAGGGTGTTCGAGTTCCGTTGGGGGCGAAGCCCTATCCGTCGTTAGGATTGTGCTCGCGAGCGAGCCGAACACCCTCAATACAGTCATCAGGTCGAGCGGCCCGGTGCGTTACGTTTCGAAGTCGATGGTCGAGTCGCTGGTGGCGCAAGATCCGGACGGAAATCCCACTCTCGGCGGTATCGTCACCGGCATTGCAGCCAAGGTTGGTTCCGCGGGTGCGTATAGAATTCAGTTGCGTCCTGACATCAAGTTCCACGATGGGGAGACCCTGACTGGTGAAGACGTCGCATTCTCGATCAACACAGTCCTTGATCACTCGTCGACGAAGTCGTACTGGTCCGATTTGACCGGTGCAAAACCTTCCGGCGATTCGGCGGTTGACGTGACGGTCGGCGGCACCCTGACCAAGGAAGACGTCCTGAGCCGTTTGAGCGGTATTGACGCGCTGCCTAAGGCATATTATGAAAAGGTTGGCGCTGAGAAGTTCGGCACATCGCCAGTCGGGACCGGGCCGTTCAAGTTCGTCGACTGGCAGGCGGGCCTCAGTATCACCGCGGAACGCTTCGGCGATTACTGGGGAGGTCGACCTGGACCGAGYCGTGTCGAGTTCACGTTCAGCGCAGACGGAGCGACACGGAAGGTACAGGTCGAGAGCGGCGAGGCCGATCTCACGAGCGGAGTAACTCCCCAACTACTCCAGTCGGTCGGCGACGAGGCACGAGTCCAGTTCGCACCGTCGCACTCCGCGCTTATGTGGCAGTTCACCAACGAGGGCCTTACCTCAGACGTCAGGATTCGGAAGGCCATCGCCTTGGCGCTTGATCCGGAACCCATCATTGATCAGTTCCTTGACGGTCACGGAGATGCTGCTTTCTGGGTCATTCCGCCGGAGTTCACTGGACTCGATCTAGAGCGAGCACGCGACGTCGAGACCGCTAGGACGCTCGTTGACGAGGTAAGGGCCGAAGTGGGCGAGCTGCCGCCGCTCGAACTTTCGTACTGGTCCGGACGTTACCCCGCTGACGCCGAGATCGGTTCGGCGACAGCAGCGCAGATTGAGGACATCGGATTGAAGGTCAAGGAGGTTCCGCTTCCTGATCCTCAGTACCTGCCGAAGATGGTCAACGGGGAACTCAAGGGATTGCACATGACGTCGTATGGGATGGAGTTTCCGACTCCGGACCGCGCTCTCCAGTCATACACGCTGCGAACGTCGCTGCAGGGCTACTGCAACTTCTTGGACGTTGATGGCTTGTATAAGAAGGCCAAGACTGCGACGGCCGCGGAGCGTGCAGATTACTACGCACAGATCGAACGTACTGACCTGGAGAAAACCGTGTGCAACATCCCCATTGTCAAGAGTGAGGAAAGCTACCTGATCGCGAAGAGGGTTGAAGGGTTTGTTCCGCACTACGACGGGACCTTCAACCTTGYCGACTTCAAGATCAACTAGAAGCGGGCTGGATAGTCCCAACATCGATGGCACCGATGAGTCACCCACGTAACACTAGCCGGCCAGCTTAAGGTGCGGAACAGTCGAGAAACAGATTAGGCGGGCAAGATTTGCTTACACCGTATGACGACTACTTGGTTCATCAGACCTTCGACACAGTCGATCACGTTGCGTCCGGAGACCCACGCTTCCAAGATCRTGGCCTGTTCAACGTGCACAGCACGGGAGGCGATTTTCTTCTTCAGTTGGGATTTGGAGTATATCCCAACCAGAACATGATCGATGCCTGGACGGCTGGGGTACACAACGACCAGCAGTACAATCTTCGAGTCTCCCGACCGATGGATCATGATCGATCGGACCTGAACCTCGGGCAGATTCATGTCGATGTCGTTCGTCCGATGCAGGAGTGGCGACTTTGGGTCGACGACAATGACTACGGAGTCCAGTTCGACCTTGTCTTCCATGCGCGGACGCCAGCATTCGAGTTTCGACCTGTGTTTATCAGGCGTGACAATGCGGTCGAACACCACCAAGTGCACGTTCTCCAAAGCGGTACCTACGACGGATGGGTCCGAATCGGGGATCATCAGTTCGAGGGTCCGTTCATTGGATCCAGGGATAGGTCTTGGGGAGTGCGCGGGCCACAACCCGGTCAGCCGTTCGACAAGAAGAGCAACGTTCCGCTGAACAGCACCAGCACAGGAGCTGGAGGGCCGGCATCGGTCCGAACCTCTAGGGCCTGGATTGCTGCGGAGTTCGCTGATTACGCGATTCACGGATGGTTTCTTTCTGAATCGAATGGAAACCCTTTGATCGCGGACGGCGCGATCATTGACGCCGAAAGTGGGGCGACACGTAGGCGGTTCGACTCCTGGGGACCGCCGAATGTCGTCCGGGACGCGCAGGATCTGCCCGAGGCTCTCGAGTTGACCTTGTTCGACGAACWGAGAGTGGAAACGCCACTGCTTGCGCGCCCATTGATTTCGAGGTGCCCAGACGCCAACGGGTACTACAAGGGCTCCTACGGCCGGAAGCGGACTGAGCTCCATATCGAAGGCGAGGCATGGGATATGTCGTTGCCATCGTTCCGAAGGGACTTTGGATATATGAACGGAACAATGCTGGCCGAGTTTCGGTGCGGAGAAGATGTGGGGTACGGAATTCTCATTACGCCGCTGATGGAGCGGAACCGATGAGCGCTCTGATGCAGAGCGAGGCCGAGATCGAGGCGCTTCTGATGGCGCGCCTGCCGTCTTGGATATCTCTGCAACTCGATGACCCGCGGGCGGTCGTCTCCGGAGTTGCTCGGCTGGCTGGCGGGTACTCGAACGAGACGTGGAAGGTTCGGTGTGAGCACAGTGCGTATCGTGCTCGGAAGTCTACGGAGTTCATCGTCCGCTGGAGCCCGGAAGGTGCCCTCTTCTACCCTGCGGACGTCTCAGGGCAGTTTGCTCTGCTGAAAGCTCTCGAGCCAACTCCGATACCGGCCCCGGCTCCGCTGTGGTTGGAACCTGATCCGGCGGTGCTCGGTGAGCCGTTTCTAACGATGCAACTCGTTCCGGGGGTTTCGGCGCCTCGCGTCTTTGCTCTGGATGATGTCCAACGTGACGCCAAGTTGACCGCCTACGTCCAAACCCTCGCCGGTATCCATGCACTGGATTGGCGCCAATTCGATCTAGGCTCCGTATTGACTGCGGTGTCGCCAGAGAGCTGCGCGGGGGTTGCGTTAGACGGCGTCATCGATCACGTGTCGTCCCGCGGAATGGCGGACGATGCGATCGTCAAGAGAGCGGTCGATTGGCTCACGGAACGAGTCCCAAGTCGCTCCGATGTATCGCTGATTCATGGCGATCCGAACGTGTCGAACTATCGTTTCGAGGGCACGTCGGTTGTCGCGGTTCTCGATTGGGATCTGGCGCGGATCTCGGACCCTTTATGGGATGTAGCTGCCTATTGCATGTCGATGGCGAAGTACTTCGCAAATGAGCCACGCCGCGTCCAAGAATCGGAAAGGAGGAACTTTCTTGGACTTTACGAGGAGGCGAGT
>NZ_MBLM01000034.1 GCF_001854655.1 Parafrankia colletiae
GTTGAAAGGTGACGCCTTCCTCGCGGAGCAGCGTGCGCAGGCCCTCGTGGCTGATGTCGTCGACCACCCCCTCGGCGACCAGGAACTCCGCCAGTTTCGACAGGCTCCAGGTCGAGAACGGGAGCTGGTGCTCCGAGGGACGGGACTTCGCGATCTGCTTGATCTCCCGGCGTTCCGGCAGGGAGAACTTCCGGGGCCGGCCGCCGGCGTACTTCGGGTACAGCGAGCCGAACCCGTCGCCGTTGAAGTTGTGGATCACGTCGCGGACCCGGTCCTCGGACGTGAACGTCACCTCCGCGATCTTCGTCGGGGTCATGCCCTGCGCGGAGAGCAGGACCATCTGCGCGCGGCGCCACGTCACTACCGACCCCGAGGATCGACGCACGATCCGCAGCAGCTTCTGTCCCTCGTCCGGATCGATCTCCCGGACCCGTACCCGTTCCRCCACAGCCCGGATCATCGAACCGGCGACTGCGCYGGCCGGGGATCCGGYCCGGCGCGCCGCTCACAACTCCGGGCAAACCTTCACGGAGGCGGCACTAGGGCACCGAGGCCGCTCATTCCTCCGGGTCCTCTGCCGAGATGACCCTTCAGCACCGAGAGCGGCCGAGGTGCTGCTCGCTCACGGCCCCTCTCCCCCACCCCGGAGCGAATGCCATCGATTCAGGCCTCCCTGGGGACGCTGCGCCCCTACGGGAGGCTGCCGTGGATCCGCCGCAATGGCCATGGCTCGTCGCAAGCATCGTGCGTACTCAGTTAGGCAACCGAGCTAATCCGTCCGGAGACCTGCGCTTCGATCTACTGCGCCGGAAGACCCAGCCACCGAGCCATGTTCCACCGCAGCAGCTCGCTCGTGCCTTCATAGATTCGCATGGCGCGTGCGTCGCGGTAGAAGCGCTCCACTCCACCAGCACGGGTGACCCCGAGTCCGCCGTGGACCTGGATGGCGCGATCGGCAACGCGCGTTAGGGTCTCGGTCGCGTAGACCTTCACCGTCGCAGCAAGACGCCGAGCCTCGTCGGTGTCCTCCCCTGCCAGTGTCGTGGCTGTTCGAAGAATGCCCAGCGCCGCCTCGATCTCCATGCTCGACTCGACGATGTGTCCCTGGATGAACTGAAAGGCGCCGATCTTCTTGCCGAACGCCTCCCGCATGCTGGCGTATCCGATCATCTGCTGCAGTAGGTACTGGCTCTTCCCGATCGCGAGTGAGCCGACATTGATCCGAGCTTGGCTGATGCTGCCGATGGCGTAGCGCAGCGCGCCCCCACGGTCGCCAACCATGGCTGACGCGGGCACCCGTACGTCATCGAAGACCAGGTCGACGGGGCGGTCTTCGCCCATGGTGTGGTGCGTGGCGCCCACGGAGAAGCCTGGAGTGCCTTTGTCGACGATGAAGACGCTGAGTCGCCTTGAGGGGCGCTCATCGGGGTCGGTCTTGGCTACCACCTGTACGAAGTCGGCGTACTGGCCGTGAGTGATAAACTGCTTCGTCCCATTGATGATCCATTCGTCGCCTTCTTGTCGGGCTTTGGTGAGGACTTGTGACGCGTCCGAGCCGGCATCGGGCTCGGTGATCGCGAAGCAGCCCTCGATCTCGGCTCGAAGCAACGGCTCGAGGTAGCGCCGCCGCTGATCCTCGTTCATTGCCCTCATGGAAGTCTGCGGACCTTCCACATTCGGCAACACTCCCCCACGGTCCGCGAGCAGCAGTCCACTCCGTCCCACGATCCGGTACCCGTGTGCGATCGTCTCCACGTCAAGGCCGCCGCCGCCCAGATCCTTGGGGATCCCGGCCGAGTACAGCCCGTCCTCTGCGCTGCGCCGTCGCAGGAGCCGCCGCTCTGCGAGCTGCCTTTCCGGCGCGATGGTCCCGGTCTCCTCAAGCTCCTCGGCATACCGCGACTCGACAGGACGGACCACCCTGTCGATGAACGTCTCGATGCCCGTGAGGAAGTCCAGATCGACCTCTGGACTCATGTGACTKTCATACATKCTAAATCCCTTCAAAAGCGTGCGGTTGGAAGCTTGCGCAGACCTTTCAGCCGTGAGGCATGGCGGGGGTGGGCTCCTCGCCATCACGGACTGAACGGGGTTGGTGATACCGGAGAGGTATGTCAGGCATCGGCCATGCCTCCATGGCTGGCCTCTGAAAAACGCCGGAGATCAGGCGGAACACGCTCTCAAGCATCATCGCCTCGGTCGTCCGGCTGTCAACGTGGAACCAGCGGTGCGTCGAGTTGAGGGTCGACATGAGCAAATTGGCCGCGACGCCGATGTCGCCCGGCCAGTCGAAGGCCCCTTCACGCCRGCACTCGGCGAGAAGGTCGGCAAACTGATTGTTGGTGCGCCGGGCCCACAGTCGGAACTCGTCACGAGCATGCGACGACAGCGCGGACTGTTCACTGAGCGTGACCCGGTACGAGTTGCGGTAGCGCACGGCGAACTCAAGGTGGAGCTGGATCATCCAGCAAAGTCGCACCGCAGTTGGCGCCTTGGTCCGGTAGACCACCAGGGCGCTCTCTTCCATGGCCGAACACATGCGGGCCATGATCCTGTTCAGCAGCCGCGRCTGCCTTCGACATATTGGTAGATGGTGGGCTTGGGGATCTTCGCTGCTCGAGCGATGTCACTGATAGTGCTGTTCTCAACACCCTTCTCAAGGAACACTGYGGTCGCGGCATCGATGACCTGCTCGGGCGTGGTGGCGGGAGCCTGGGCCATAAGGACTCCTCGAAGTAGAACCGCGTTCGTCGGGCCGCGTCCGCAGTCTAATGCTTGACCAACCAGTTAGGAAAGGTCTACGCTGACCTCCTTGCCGATGCCTGCTGAACACTGCGTGAAACACGCCACGTCGATGCGCCCACGCGGAAACCTCAGTGGCCAGTTGCCTCGGCTAGATTGACTGTCCAGTAAGTTAACCCTAGCGCAAGGGAGCCCAACCGCGCCCAAGGTGCGGAAAGTTCCACAGGACGCAGGTGAGGAGCGCGCCCATGTCGTGTCCATCGGCTGTCCGGTGGCGCCACCGGCGATCACCTCTCCGTCATGCGCGTCCAGGGCTCTTGCTGATCGCGTTTTGGTCATGATCGTCTGCGATCGCCGGTGTGCTGGTTTTGTCAGGGGAAGCCGTGGAGGTTAAGGGCGGTGGTGACGTGGTCGCGGCGGCCTTCGGGGATGTGGCGGTAGCCGGCGGCGCGCAGCGCGTTGATGACGGCGCCGCGGAAGATCGCGAGGGTGGCGGGGGCTCTGCCGGTTCGGCTGGTGGAGGCGTCCTCGCCGAAGGTGACGTCGCGGACGTGGTGCTGGCGGTCCTCGATGTGCCAGTGGTGGCGGGCGAAGCCGGCGAGCAGGGCCGGGCCGGCCTGTTCGAAGGCGAGGCTGGTGATCGCGTAGACGGTCTCGCGGGAGGGTCGTTTTCCTTTCTCCCGGCGCCAGCGGTGGATCCGGATCGCCTGGAGGGTGTGCGGGAAGTCGACGTGCCTGACGGTGGCGGCCTTGATGGTGCGGGTCTCGGCCCGGCCGTGGCCGGACTCGCGGGTGACCGCGCCGGTCGGGACGTCGGCCCAGGGCAGAGCGGCCAGCACGGCGCGCAGGGTCGGCTGGTTGCGTTTCACGACCGCGAGGTAGTGGGCGTGCTTCGCGGTGACCAGCCAGTCGAGGTTTGCCCGGGCCGTGTGCAGCGCGTCGGTCGTGACCATCACGTTCGTCAGCTCCAGCGGGCGCAGCGGCCGGCGGAACACGGTCGTCTCGTTGGTCTTGGCGTCGACCTCGATCTGGCCGAGCAGCCGCCCCTCGCCGTGGGTCGCCACGCCGACGAGGTGTACCCGGGATCCGTCGGCGCGTTTCGCGTGCCGGCTGGTCTTCCCRTCGAGAGCGACCGCCGAGGTCGGCGCCACCCGTTCGCCCGTAACCGACTCCGCCTGGACAGCAGCCGGTTGCGCTTCCTGTCCGCTGTCCCCGTCCGCCGCCGACGGCGGGTCGTCATCGACCGCCTGCAGGAACCGGTGGATCGTCGCCGCGCTCGGCAGCCGGTAGCCGTCGAACGGATCCCACGGCAGGCCCAGTCGCGCACGCTCGGCGTCGCTGGTCCGCGCCAGCCATGCCCGCACCGCGCAGGCCCGGTCGTGCCCCGCCGCCGTCAGCGAACACAGCCACACCGCCGCCAGGCACGGCAACGGGTAGACCCGCGCCCCCGCGGCGACCGGGGATCGGTCACCCGGYCGAGCCGCTCCCAGACTCCCGACCGCGACGCGTCGCCAGCTCCCAGCACACCAGTGGCATCACGGCACAATGCACCCACAGGCACGCCGCACCCCAGACCACGACGACTTCAGACATCTCGTGATCTACAAGCGGCGTGCCTGTCCTCCTGCCCACGACACGTGGCCCRGCAGATACCTCCCCGCCCTACACGCCACCCATCTACCAGGGCCAACCACCCAACACCGCCGGAAACGCACGTCCCCGTCAAATCACGTCCTTGCAAGAGCCCTGCATGCGCGTCCCTGGGCTCTCCTCCGCTTACATCACTCGGCTCCCGATACGGAACGGAAGAAAGATGACTGACGTCTACATTCTCGGAGTCGGCATGACGCCATTCCGAAAGCACTGGGACCGGACTGTGAGGTCCTTGGCCGCAGACGCGACCGAGCAGGCCCTGAAGGACGCTGGGGTCAGTGCAGACCAGGTCCCGTACGTCTACTTTGCCAACTGTGTCGGCGGGCTCGTGACCGGACAGGAGGCGATCCGCGGTCAGGTGGCACTTCGACACACAGGTCTGCTCGGGTCCACGCTCATCAACGTCGAGAACGCATGCGCTTCCGGTTCGTCGGCGGCGCACCTCGCTTGGATGACAGTTGCTTCGGGGCAGGCTGAGACCGCGATCGCTGTTGGTGCGGAGAAGTTGACGCACCCGGACAAGGCGGTCAGCTTCCGCGCCTACGCCTCCGGGGTCGACTTGGACGAGATCGGCGGCGAGGACTACGCCGTCGATCGGCTCGCCGTCGCTGTGGGGACTGGAAACCGTTCCCGCTTCATGGACCTCTACGCGGAGAACGCCCGTGCGTTCATGGATGCGACCGGCGCGACCCAGGAAGACCTTGCGCGGGTGGTGGTGAAGTCCCGCCAGTTCGCGGCGCACAACCCGCGGGCCCAGTTCAGGGACCAGCTCACAATCGAGGAAGTGCTGGCGTCGCGAGAGATCGTGTGGCCACTCACCTTGCCGATGTGCTCACCAATCGGCGATGGGGCAGCCGCGTTGATCATGGGGAGCAAGGAAGCCGCACTGGCGGCCGGGGGACCACTGGTCAGGGTGCGCGCTTCGGTCCTGACGTCAGGCACCGAGGTGGCGCCGCTCGCCGGGGAGCGCAGCGTGGCGAAGGCGTACAGCCTGGCTGGTGTCGACGCCAGCGATCTCGACGTCGTGGAACTGCACGACGCCGCCGCCCCCGCGGAACTTGAGTACTACGAAGCGTTGCAGCTGGCCCCTGTGGGTGAAGCGGCCAAGCTGCTGGCATCGGGCGAGACCAGCCTCGGGGGGAGCACTTATGTCAACTCGAGTGGTGGACTGTTGGCCAAGGGCCACCCTGTGGGGGCAAGCGGCTGTGCCCAACTGGTGGAGTTGACCGAGCAGCTCAAGGGTCGCTCCGGAGCGCGGCAGCACCCGCGGGCCAGGCTTGGTCTGGCCCACAACGCCGGCGGCTCGATCGGCGCGGACAGCGCCGCGCTGTCGATCACCATCCTCGAGAAGGTCTGAGCATGACGACGACATCCTGCAGCGAGGGCAGAGTTGCGCTGGTTACCGGCGCCGGCCAGGKTGTAGGTCGCCAGACCGCTCTCGAGCTGGTGACCAGGGGGGTGGCCACGAGTGTCATCGTCAACGATTTCGTGGCGGACAAGGCTGAGACGGTCGCGGAGGAGGTACGTGCCCTTGGYGCCCGTGCGGTAGYRGCATCGTTCGACGTCTGCGATGTGCGAGCGGTGCACGAATCGATCATGAGGGCGACGTCGGAGCTCGGTGGTGTGGACGTCCTCGTCAACAATGCCGGCGGATCGGGCACGGCCGGGGTCTCGGAGGACCAGGCAGTGTTCTGGGAGAGCGACCSGTCGCAATGGCAGCCGTGGCTAGGCATCAACCTCACCGGCGTCCTCAACTGCACCCACGCCGTGCTCGCGGGCATGGTTGAGCGCTCCTACGGACGTATCGTCACAGTCGTCTCCGATGCTGGGCGGATCGGTCAGCCCAATCTGGTTGTCTACTCAGCAGCGAAGGCCGGCGCAGCCGGATTCACGCGCGCGATCGGTCATTCGGCAGGGCGTCACGGGGTCACCGCAAACTGTGTCTCATTGGGAGCCACACGGACGCCAGCGACGGCCGTCATCGACGACCTCAACGCCGAGCAGGCCCGCAAGGTGCTGCGCAACTACGCCATCAAGCGCTTCGGCGAACCGCTCGACGCTGCAGCCGCGATCTGCTTCCTGGCCAGCAAGGATGCGGGCTGGATCACCACCCAGACGCTGCCCGTCAACGGTGGCTACTCCAGTGCGTTGTGACGACTCCGTCGGAGAGGAGAGCGCAAAGGCGGATGACCTTGGGCGACATTCCCTCTCACGACCTCACGCGACCTGACCGCCTGGGACCTGTCCTAGCGCAGATCACCGGGGACGACCGATGGCGGCATCACGACGTGCGTCTGGTCACGGGTGGCAAGTCGAATCTGACCTTCGAGCTGTCCTGCGGTGCGGGGTCGCTGATCCTGCGTCGGCCGCCCACGGGGCACCTGCTTCCGCGAGCCCACGACATGGGGCGCGAGGCGCGCGTCCAGCGGGCCCTGGAAAGTACCCCGGTGCCCGTGCCGAGAGTCGTGCTCGAGGAGCGCGAACCACACGTCTTGGACGTCGCCTTCTACGTCATGGAGAAGGTGCCGGGCGTGGTGCTGCGTGATGAGTTGCCTCCTGACTACGCATCGAGCCGGACGGACCGCGTCGCGCTGACGAACGCCTTGGTCGACGGATTGGTCGCCTTGCATGCCGTCGACCCGACCCGGGTCGGGCTCGCTGGTTATGGCCACCCTGTGGGCTTCATGCCGCGCCAGGTCCGGACCTGGAAGCGCCAGTGGGAGGCTTCGAAGTCGCGCGAGGTTGCCGTCGTCGACGAGCTGGCCGCACGACTCGAAGCCCATCACTGGCCGGAGCTGCGAAGGCCGGCAATCGTCCATGGAGACTACCGGCTGGACAACTGCATCTTCGATGCCAGCGAGCCCAGTCGGTTGGCCGCCGTCCTCGACTGGGAGCTCTCCACCTTGGGCGACCCGCTGGCCGATCTGGGGATGCTTCTCTTCTACTGGGTGCAGGTCGGCGAACCGACCCCCGTGCTGACCCCCGCGCTCACTGCCCAGGATGACTTCCCTAACCGCGATCACCTCATTGCCCGATATTTCGAGGCGTCAGAGGTCGATTCGGGGAGTCTTCACGCGTACGTGGCATTCGCGCACTTCAAATTCGCTGGCATTGCGCAGGGCATCGCCGCCCGGGTGGCCGGCGGTCAGATGGCTGGGCAGCACTTTGGCGACCTTGACGCGGAGATCATGCGCATCGCACAGACCGGGCTGGACCTTCTCGACTAAGGGACCTGAACATGGATTTCCACCTCTCCCCCAAGGCCGCAGAGACAACGGAACGAATGCGACATTTCATGGAGGAGGAAGTCTTCCCTGCGGAGGCCGATTGGGCTGCGTACCTGCGCGGTCACGGGGCACACGAGCACCCGCCGGTGATGGAAGACTTGAAGGCATCCGCACGTGTTCGCGGACTGTGGAACCTGTTCCATCCAGAGTTCGGTGGCCTGTCCAACCTGGAGTACGCCGCAGTCGCCGAGATCACCGGCTGGTCGCCCGTCATCGCCCCGGAGGCGATCAACTGCCAAGCGCC
>NZ_MBLM01000035.1 GCF_001854655.1 Parafrankia colletiae
TGGTGGGAACATCCGGCTTCGATGAAGATGCTGTCCAGCAAATTCGTGCCGCACTCATCGAACGTGATGAAGTCAACGTTTTCGTCGTCCCGAACTTCTCGGTGGGCGCGGTGCTCTTGACCCAGTTCGCGGCGAAGGCCGCCCCGCTCTTCGAGTCTGTCGAGATCATCGAGATGCACCATCCCGACAAGGTGGACGCGCCATCGGGTACGGCACAGCACACGGCCGAACTGATCGCTCGCGCTCGTGCGGAAGCAGGTTCCGCTCCCTCGCCCGATGCCACCTCTCGCGACCCGAATGGAACGCGCGGTGGGCGGATCGAGGGAGTCAACGTCCACGCGGTGCGTGTACGCGGTTTCATGTCTTCACAAGAGGTGCTGTTCGGATCCGAAGGTGAGATCCTGAGGCTGCGTTATGACTCCGTCACACGCGATTCCCTCATGCCCGGAGTGCTCGCCGCGCTCCGCGCCGTCCAGGGTCTCCCCGGGGTGACGGTCGGCCTGGAAGCCGTGCTGAGTCTGGACTGAACACGATTCGACAACGGATGACAGTCTGAACCTCCTGCGCGAACTCGCTCTTCGATGACCGGATCGGCATCGGCAGTTCCACGCGGCGCCGACTCCGCCAGGACACGAGACGCTGACACCCGAGGAAGGTCGATGAGCATCCAACCGCTGACCCTTGACGGCGTCGTACCCTATCCGTCAAAGACCGTGGCTGAGTACCTCGCAAAGGGATACTGGCACGATCAGACGCTTCCGGAGTTGCTTTTTGCCACGGCGGAACTCTATCCCGACAAGCTCGCGGTCATCGACCGCGACACCCGGCTGAGCTATAGGCAACTCACGGATGAAGTCCTGCGCCTCGCGGCCGGTCTGCAGGATCTGGGACTGGGTCGTGGCGACCGAGTGGTCGTGCATCTGCCCAACACCTACGAGTACATCGCGTTCCTCTTCGCCCTGTGGGAGATCGGCGTGATTCCCGTGGTCGCGCCCATCGCGCACCGTCGCGCGGAGATCGAACACTTCATCGAGATTGCCGAGGCGCGTACCTACATCACCGTCGCATCGGACAGCGGGACCGATCTCGCTGCGTTGGCTGCCGACCTGAAGGGCCGTTGGGCCCATCTGGAGCACGCAGTGATCCTCGATCGCCGCGGCGGCGGCGCCGAGTACGACGCCCTGCTTTCGAAAGGATCGCTCGAGCACGTGCGGCGATGCAGCCCGCAGGACGTCGCGCTGCTGCAGATGTCGGGCGGTACGACGGGCGTTCCGAAGCTGATGCCGCATACTCATCACACGTACGGCTATGCACTGCGCAGAAGCGTCGGGGAAAGGGGCATTACCGAGCGGACGGTGCATCTGCTGGTCATGCCGATCTGTCACAGTATTTCGACGCGTTCGCCCGGCTTCCTCGGCGCGTTCAGTGTGGGCGCAACGATCGTGATCGCGCCGAACGGCAGCCCCGATGTGGCATTCCCGCTGATCGAGAAGCACCGCGCGAACCGCGTGACGTTGGTGCCCCCGATCCTGCTGGCCTGGCTGAACTCCTCGCTGCGCGACGCCTACGACCTCTCCAGCATGCAGGTGGTCATGTGCGGAGGCGCGAAGCTGAGCGAGGAGGTGGCGCGGCGGGTCGAGCCGGAGCTCAGCCTGGAGCTATCTCAAAGCTTCGGGATGGGCGAAGGCCTGGTCGTCAGCAACCCTCCGGACATCGATCGGGAGACCAGCGTGCGATACCAGGGCCGGCCGGCCTCGGAGGCCGACGAGATCCGGGTCATAGACGACGAGGGAAACGACGTGCCGCCCGGGGCGCCCGGTCACCTCCTGACGCGGGGGCCGTCGGTAATCCGCGGCTACTATCGCAACCCCGAGCAGAATGCCCTGGCGTTCACCAGCGATGGCTTCTACCGAACTGGTGACATAGTCGAGCGGGACGAGCGTGGGTTCATCAGGGTCGTGGGCCGGTCGAAGGACCAGATCAACCGTGGCGGCGAGAAGATCGCGCCCGAGGAGCTGGAGAACGCGTTCCTCGCTCACGGCGGCGTGCACAACGCCTCCGTGATCGGCGTCGACGACGAGGTGCTCGGCGAGCGCATCAAGGCGTACCTGATCCCCCGGTCGCCGGAGCACGTGGCCGATCTCACCTTGAGCAAGCTGCGTCAGTTCCTGCAGGAGCGGGGYCTCGCGACATTCAAGCTTCCTGATTTCGTGGAGGTGGTCGACGAGTTCCCGTACACCGCGGTCGGCAAGGTCAGCAAGCGACTTCAGCGCGAGCGGAAATAGGCACGCGTCGAGCGGCATCGCCCAACGTGAGTTGTTCTCGGGTCGGATACGGCAACGAGGTGGTTATGCACAACGTGGATGTTGTTGTGGTCGGTGGGGGTAACGCCGGATACTGCACGGCTCACGCGGCGGCCGAGCGCGGGCGACGCGTGATGCTGTTGGAGAAGGCGCCGCGGGCGCTGTCCGGGGGGAACAGCTACTACACGCTCGGTGCGACCCGGATGGTGCACGCCGGGCTCGGCGATCTGCTCGAGATCCTTGAGCCTGATGAGCGTCACGCGCGTACCGAAGTTCCGCCGTACTCGGAGGCAGAGTTCCTGGCCGACCTGGACCGGATCGCCGAGGGACGTGACGACAAGGAACTTGCCGCGGCTGTCGTCGAAGGCTCGCGCGACGCGGTCCGCTGGCTGCACGAACTGGGGCTGCGATTCCGGCTGATGTACGAGCGGCAGGCTCACGAGAACGCCGATGGAACCTTCGTGTTCTGGGGTGGAACGCACGTGTGCAACGTCGACGCGGGCCCTGGGCTGATATCAGACCATGAACGCGTCGCCTCGCGGCTCGGGGTCGAGATGCGCTACGGTTGCCCGGTCACGGGGCTGATGACCAACGGCGGCTCGGTCGTCGGTGTCCGCGCGGACGATCAGGAGTTTCTGGCGGAGTCGGTGGTGATCGCCAGCGGCGGTTTCGAGGCGAACGCGCAATGGCGGCAGCGCTACCTGGGAGACGGGTGGCAGCACGCGAAGGTGCGTGGCACGCCGTACAACACCGGTGACCTGATCGGCGCGGCCTTGGAGATCGGTGCAGATCGTGGAGGCGACTGGTCAACGTGTCATAGCGTGCCATGGGACGCGTCATATCCCGAGAACGAGAGCAACCGTATGTTGACGAACCGACTCAGCCGGTACGGCTATCCGCTCGGCATCGTTGTCAACGCCTGGGGTCGACGATTCCTCGACGAGGGTGCAGACTTTCGCAACTATACGTACGCGAAGCACGGCAAGGTGATCCTCGAACAGCCGGGTTCGGTGGCGTTTCAGATCTTCGACGCGAACTCGCGATCGATGCTCAACATGTACGAGTATGACATGCCCGGGATCAGCCCGGTCGTCGCCGACAGCGTCGAGGGGCTCGCCGCAGCAATAGACGTCGACGTCGACGCGTTCGTGCGGACGGTGCGCGATTTCAACTTGTCGATCGATACCAGCCGTCCGCTCGATCCAACGATCAAGGACGGTCGCAGCGCGTCGGTGGAACCGATCAAGAGTAATTGGGCGTCGGCGATAGAGACACCGCCCTATTACGCGTATCCGGTGACGTGTGGAATCAGTTTCACCTTTGGAGGACTTCGCGGTGACATCAACGGCCGGGTGCTCGATAGATCAGGTGCGCCCATCCCCGGGCTCTTCGCGTGCGGTGAAGCGCTCGGAGGCCTCTTCAGCGGGAACTATCCGACGGGCGCCGGCCTGACCGCGGGAATGGTGGTCGGGCGACGCACAGGATCGCTCGCCTGAGCCATGATCTCGTCGCAGAGCAGCACCCGGGTCGTCATCGTCGGCGCCGGCCCGGTCGGAATGGTGTGCGCACTGGCGCTGAACCGGCAGGGCATCCCGGTCACCGTGCTCGAGTCGGAGCCCGCGCCGGTGAAGGATCAGCGCGCCGCGACCATTCATCCGAGCACTCTGGAGATGCTCGACGAATTGGGCGTCACCGAGAAGATCACGCCGCACGGCCTGGTTTCGAGCACCTATCGCTTCCACGACCGGCCGACCGGTGAGTTGGTGGCGGAGTTCGATCTCGCCCGACTCGGAGACGAGATCCGGTTTCCCTATGTGCTGCAGTACGAGCAGTACAAACTGACCGCTTCTATCGCCGAGGAATACGCCAACGAATCCGACTTCGACATGCGGTTCTCCCATGCCCTCACCGGGCTCACCGTGGCCGCGAACGGCGTCGAGGTGGAGTACGCCGCCCCCGCGGGCACGGAGCGCATGACGGCGGCCTATGTCATCGGCTGCGACGGCGGCCGGTCAACGGTGCGCAAGCTCGCCGGCATCGAGTTCGAAGGGTTCACGTATCCGGAGCGGTTCATCAAGATCGCGACCAGGTTCGACTTCAAGACCGTGAGGTCAAATCTGTCGCTGCGCAACTACTTCTCCGACCCCTACGAGTGGGCCAACCTGTTCAAGGTGCGCGGGGAGACGCCCGAAGGACTCTGGCGGCTGATCCTGCCGATCGGCCAGGACGAGGACGACACCACCGCACTGTCGGCAGCGCGCGTCGAGCAGCGGCTGCAGAAGTTCTTCCCCAAGGCGGACCCCTACCACGTCGAGTACGCCAGGGTCTACAGGGTCAATCAACGCGTGGCCGGGACCTTCCATAAAGGCCGCGTCTTGCTGGCCGGAGACAGCGCGCACGTCAACAACCCGATCGGCGGCATGGGCATGAACGGCGGCATCCATGATGCCATCAACCTTGCGGAGAAGCTCCCCCGGGTGATCCGCGGTCGGGACGGCGACGATCTGCTCGACCTCTACAGCCGCCAGCGCCGTCACGCCGCGCTGAACTACGTACAGGCCCAGACGATCGCCAACAAGCGAATGCTGGAGGAACGCGACCCCGCCGTGCGCCGACAGAACCTCGACCAATTACGCTGCACGGCCGAGAACCTTGATAGTGCACGCGCCTATATGCGCCGCGCGGCCCTGTTCGACAGCCTGCACGACGCCGCCTCCATCACCTAGGCCCGGCGCTTGGCCCCCGATTTGGCGGTGGTTTGTTGGAACGGGGCGGGAGGTAGAGGTGCATGCCGTGACCTGCGCTGATGGCGGTGATCAGGGCGTGGAGCTCAGAGGGTGGGGGCATGGTGGACCAGGCTTTCCACCAGCGGTGGAATCCGATCCAGGGAGTCAGCCAGCCGCGGACCGCGCGTAGCGTCGTCGGCCAGGATGCCTGCGCGGATGATCGAGGCGTGTGAGCGCCTCCTCTCTCACCGGCCGGGCTGCGTGGTGGGCTCCTGCTGTGGGGGCGGTGGCCGGGTGAATCAGGTGTTCCAACAGAACGAGAACGCACAGAACACCCGGKTCTGGTGACGGCGGATCGCGAGGTCGGGACGGGCCTGGGAATCGGCCCACCCAGTTCGTCCTTGACCTGCTTGTAGCTCTGTTCGATCCAGTTCCCGATCCCGTAGATCCGGWCAAGTTCAGCGAGACCAGCGGCCGGGTGCGGGCTGGCCGACGGCCACCCCCGTCCCGGGGCGTGGGTCGCGGAACTGACCGGGCTGCTCGAACTGTCCGGCTGGCCGCCGGGTATGCGAGTTGTCCTCTACCGCGAACCCCAGCACCCCGGCGTCCAGCTACGTATCACCGACGTGGGCGGCAACCGGATCACCGCGTTCGCGACGAACGGCCCCCGCGGCCAGCTCGCCGTCCTGAGCTACGCCACCGCCGCCGGGGCTGCTGCGAGGACCGGATCCGTGGTGCCGAGGACAGCGGCCTGGCGAACCTGCCCCTGCACTACTTCGCGCAGAACCAGATCTGGTGCGTGGTCGTCGCTCTCGCGATCTGCCTGACCGCCTGGACCCAGATGCTCGCGCTGCCCAGTGGGCAGGCCCGCCGCTGGGAACCGAAACGGCGACGCCACCGGTCTGTCCCGCCTCGCCGGCCGGATCGCCCTCCACGCCCGCCACATCCGCCGTGTCGTGGTGCACCTGCCCGCGCATCACTCCTGGACCCCACTCGCCGTCGAAGCGATCACCCGGGCTGCGCGCCCTGCCCGCACCCGGATAGCCACCAGCCTCGCCGCCCGATCGACCCGAAGGACCCCCGGACGTGGACCGGGCGCCCACCCCACGCGACAGCCGGGCACCCGGCCATGGCACGACCCAGCCGAAACCACAATTCAACATCAACAAAGCTGGGAGGAGCGCCCACGACCAAGGGACCCCATCCCATGAAAAATCGAGGCCAACTATGGGCGCCAGACTCGCCGATCGGCATTGTCGCCGACTTTGCCCAGCGCGTTCTCGAACGCCAGTATCACGGCACGGGCAAATCCGATGACCGTCAGAATAGTGCTGCCGGCCTCCACCCTGTATCGGATCACCGCGCGGTACGCTGCCTCGCTCGGTTCGATCGCCAAGGGTTCTGCGTCGGCGGAATAGGATCGGCTGATAAGTATCGGCGCGATTGGTCTGCCAGCCAGGAGGCGCCTACCCGAGATACTRCCATAGCGTGCCAATGCGAACTCAGGGTCCGGGTGCCAAGCTTCCTGCTCGATAGGCACGGGAACGGTTACCGTCATCGGGCCAAGCCGCCCCAGGACAGCATCTGGCAGAAGAGGAGCTTCGTGATCTACGACACCGCCGAGTTGCGATCCGTACCCAGTCGCGTGCAGTGCTCGTCGGATGGTCTCGCGCATGGTGGCATCGGTGTGAGAGCCGTACCAGTGTATGACCTGAGTTCTGTCGGCCGAGTACAGTGCCTCGTCGAGTGAATCCGTGCGCTCGATAAGCTCAATCTGGTTCTCGATCTGATCCATGTTGAGAGCCGCAGCGATATCGGCGACTTCAGCCAAGGTCGTTGTGACAGGCGGCGCTGATGGCACGCTCTTGTTGGCGTTCTCATTAGTGAGCGCGCGGAGGGYCTCCAGTAGCTGGTGCACGGTGTATCGATCCGCCGCGGCAGCATGTACTGCAAGCGCAATGTAGGTGTGTGTCGAGCTGCTTGCGTATGCGAGGCCTGACGGCCGTGCATTAATGACATCGATCATTTGGCTGGCCATCGTCCGAAGAGCTGTCAGCTTCGTGGAGGGCGAGGCCCCTGCGACATGCAGTCTGGAGAGAGTTGGTGCGATGGTTGTCATAGGGGTTACCCAAGTGAGCCACAGTCGACGACTTACCGTCTGAACCGACAAGCGAAGCAGGTCATGTTCTTGAACAAGCGAAGCGTATGCGGCGAGTAGCGCGTCGTGYGATAACGAGATGGGAAGAACGGCGGTCTCGGTCAAGATCCATGAGTTCGGATCGTCGCGCGACTCACGTAGTCTCTCGAGAGTTGGAGAGGCGGGCACAGCGACTATGCTTGTCGAAAGCGCCTCGGCCTCGACTTCTTTGATGATCCTCTGAGACAGCTTCGCGACGGTTCGCTGCTCGAAGACGTCCCGCAACGCGAAAGTGTGCTGTCGTTGTGACGCGCGCGCAACAAGACGTATCGCGAGGATGCTGTCACCGCCGAGTCGGAAGAAGTCGTCGTCTGCTGACAGGGGTGTGCTCTCGGGGAGGGCGAGTACGTCGCGGAACACCCCGGCCAGGGATAGTTCGGT
>NZ_MBLM01000036.1 GCF_001854655.1 Parafrankia colletiae
ATGGGGAGTCGCCCACACGAAGAACTGGCGGATCCTCACCACCCGCCACCGCAGCGAACTCGGTCGCATCGATGCCGACGTCCAGGCTGCCGTCGGCCTCCAGAAAATCAACGAACAGCAATCCGAACGAATACTGAGCTTCGAGAGGATCAAGAGAGTTTCTGAATAACTTCAAGGTAGCTCCTGCGTGCTTCTGGAGCGGCAAGCTGCTGGTCTTTACGTGCCCGCGCGACCTGAACGCCAGCACCTTCACCGAGCATAAACCATGGGTCGCCCTCAGCGAGAAGGACGTTCTCCTCCCAACGGGGGCGAACCCACGGCGGATTTCCGACCTGGAGGTCGAAGCCGCCGCGGGTGGCGAAGGCCTGGGCGAACTCGACCTCCCAGTGGAAGAAACCCTGGTCTGCGGCGATCCGCTCGGCTGTCGCCAGCCAGGGGAAACGTTCGGCGAGGGTGGTGGGCTGGTCCTGGCCGACCCAGGCGGGCAGCTCGTCCTCGTACGCTTCCAGTTCGTCCAGGGTGGTGAAGCGGGAGACGAAGGCGTCGTCGGGTATCTCGTTGCGGCCGATCAGCGCCTCGGCGAAGGCCAGCCAGTCGTCGAGGGCGGCAAGGGGCACGGATCGCCGGAGCCGCTCAATCGTCCTGCGGTTCGGCTGCTGCTTCTTCTCCGGAAGGGCGGAGGTCGTCGACGCGGCGACGACCGGCTCGACCCCCGGCTCCTCCTCGAACATCGACGGCGCCTGCCACGTCAGCGTCCGGCCGGCGTCCTCCTGGAAGGCGGTCGGTTCCGGGGGGCGGTGGGTGACGACGACCGGATTGACGGCGTAGTCGGGGGCCGTGCCATCGAGGAGGCTCGCGCCGTCCAGGGGCCAGAACCACAGGGCGCACCAGACGTCCATCAGGGTCTTCAGACGCCAGAACGGGGTGCCGGCGTAGTCGAGGTCGCTGCGGACCTTGTCGCGGGGAATCCTGCCCTGCACCGAGGGCAGGTCCTCGGCTCCCCAGACGTCGATCTCGCGGCGGATCTCCGCCTCGGAGATCTCCAGGCGCTGGCGCACCAGGCCCCACAGGAACTCGACCCGGCGGGCCAGTGCCTCCAGCCGTCTGGCCTGTGAAGGGTTTCCCTTGGTAGTCGGTGCCTTCGTGATGGTGCGGCGCCAGGCGGCCAGCGCCTTCGCCTGTTCGGGAGCGAGAGCCTTCGCCTCGGACTCCTTCGCCACCGCGCCCCAGCCGTCGGCGGGCAGCAGGAAGTGGTGGATCGACTCTGCGGGCAGCTCGCCATCGCGGAAGGGGTGGTCGGTGGGGGCGGTCTGCAGCCAGGCCCGGCCGGTGAGCTGGTCGCGGGTGTAATAGCGGCGGCCGGCGCCGATCAGGGAGTTGCCGCGCCGCAGGTGCAGGCCGAACCAGGGGGCCTGTAGGCCGGCGTGCATGCAGTTCAGCCACAGGGAGATCTCGGCGAGCTCGACAGCTGTGCTGTTGAGGTCTACGCCGTAGCAGTTGTGCAGAGCGATGTACGCCTTCACCTTCTGCAGTTCGACGGCGTAGCGCTCCGGGTCCAGCGAGATCTCCTCGGCCGGCCCGGCCGGTTCCGGCTCCCCGCTGGCGGCCCGCTGCTCGCGCTCCTCCTGGGCGCGCTTCGTGCGTTCGAGCTGGGCCCGCTTCAGGTACTCGGCGGCGACCTGGTTGATGGCCTCGTTGAGGAAGGCGCCGGAGCCGAGCGCCGGCTCGCAGATCGTCCAGTCGAGCAACTCGCGGGCCGGCGTCGTCGTGCCGTCCTGGTCGAGCCGGTAACGCAGCGCCAGCTCGACGGTGACCTGGGTGAGCGACTGTGGGGTGTAGTAGGAGGCGCTGGTCTGCCGGTCCCGCCCGGCGAGGCGGTAGACGAAGGAGCCTTTCGGGTACCGCACCCGCGGACCGGTGCGCCGGCCGGTCTCCTCGTTGACGTGGCGGACGAACACCTCGTCGGCGTACTCGTCGATCTTCGACGCGGGGACCATCCAACTGCCGTCGCTGGGGTCGCCACCCTTGGCGACCTCGTACAGCTCCTCGGTGGCGATGAACCCGCTGTAGGACATCAGCCCTTCGTAGACGGCGCCGAGCTGGTTGATGCCGAGCTGCGCGTAGGAGATGAAGCCCCCGCGCCGCCCCTTGYCGCGGCGTGGCCCCTTCTTCCCTCGGGTGAGCATGAGCAGCCGCAGCACGTGGTACAGGCAGTCGTTGCGCAGGCGCGTGTCAACGGTCGGGTGCGCGGTGCCCTCCCGGGTCGGCACGGCCAGCGTGCCGCTGATCAGCTCGACGGCGTCCGGTGCGAACAGCTCCGAGCGCAGCGGCTCGAAGCGCAGCCCCTCCCCCTCGCTGCGCCTCGGCGAGTCGGGGGTGGGTTCCGGGGTGGGTTCGCTGCCGACCGGGCGGTACCCGCGGTTGACCTTGCCGAACAGCAGGTCCAAGGACTCGTAGAGGTAGAGGCGGTTGCGGGCGTCGTCGCCGGTCGGTCGGCGCCGGGCGACCAGGTCACCGAGCCGGGCCAGGCTGTACCCCTCGACGTACTCCGGGTAGTCGGCCGGGAGCACGCCGAGTTCGGGGCGCGCCTCGGCGTAGAGCAGGAACAGGATGCGGTACAGGTAGCGCAGCGACTCCCGGGTGAGCTGGCGGCCCAGCTGCGCCACCGGCATGATCTCCGCGGGGTCGACTCCTGCCTCGCGTAGCCGGGCAAGCACCTCGCCGGCGATGTGCTCGACGGACAGCCGCAGCCCCTCCCGCAGCTCGGCGGAGACACCGACCGCCTGCCGCTGGGAGCCGGCGACCAGCTCCGCCAGCGGCTCCGTCCCGCCCTGCGGCGGGGGGCGCAGGGCGTCGGCGCCGAAGAGGGCGGCGATCGCGTCCAGCTCGCCGCCGGCCTTCGTGTCGTTGCGGGCGAACGCGACGTCGAAGCTGACGGCGAGGTACCGGCCCTCACCCCAGGTGAGCCGGTCGGCCAGGGTCAGCACCCCGCCGCTCAGGATCAACACGTACCGCGGGGCGCCACCGGAGTCGGCGGCGAACAGATGGCCGGCCAGTTTCGCGCCCAGTTCGATCTGCTCGCGGTTGTCGAGGCGCACCGGGTCGAGCAGCCGGCCGCCGCCGTCCGGGTCGGCTGCGGCATCGACGTCCGAAGCCCAGGTGCATTCGATCGCGACGATGCCGTCACCCCGCAGCCGGATGGTCTCCGCCGCGCCGTCACCCGGAGCCTTCTGGCCGGCCGAAGCGTCCCGGCCGGCCGGGGGTTCGGCGCCGTCCGGTGAGCCCTCGCCGTTCGTGCCCTCGGCGGTGTCGGCGTACAGCACGCGGACGCTGTACTCGGTGCCCGCTCGGGGCACGGTGACGGTCTGGCGACGCGGGCTGAAGCCCAGCGCCGCGAGGACCTCGTCGTGCAGGGCCCGCAGGGGCGCGCCGCCGGGCTCGACCTCCAGCCCGTCAACCCCGACGATCGCCGGCTTGCGGGCGAAGTACTCGGACCTCAACCGGCGCAGGCCGGCCCGAGGGGTGACGGCCGCCTGCGCTGCCTCCGATGCCTGCGCCGCCTCCGATGCCCCGGCCGCCTTTTCCAGGGCCGCCCAGCGGTCGGCGGCGGTCTTGCGGATCTCCGCGGGGAGGACCTCGGCCAGGTAGTACGGCGAGAGATATTCGCCGCGGTTCGTCAGCGCCTCGAAGGTCATCGGGCCGGCTCCAGCACCGCGAGGACCCGCAGCAGCGGCTCGCCCGAGGTCTCCAGGCGGTCGACGATCCTGATCTGGTCGGTCACGGTCTTCTCCACGTCGTGGAACAGGCTCCGCTGCTGCCAGCCACTCAGCCGCGCCCGGTAGGCCGCCAACGGTGCGGCGATGCTGGCCTCCCAGGCCATCCGCTGGCGCCGCAGCTCACGGGTCGCCGCGTCGACCGCGGCGGGGACCAGCCGTTGCAGGGCGGCGAGGTCGGGCTCGGTCGGCGGGTTCGTCATCTCCGGGCCGACACCCGCATCGGCGAGCACCTGCTCCATCTCATCCACCCGGGGCTCGTCCGGCAGGCCGGAGACGGCCATCCACCGCACCACGGTCGGCTGGCCGAGCCGGTTGCAGTAGATCCCCTGGACGAGGAACACCGGCTCGCGGACGTCCGCGACGAGCACGGGGGCCTGCTGGCGTCCGAGCCGGACGAGCACCTTGTCGACGAGCCAGTCGACGACGGGGTGGATCTCACTTATACGTAACCCACATCGGGCCAGGACGTCCTGGCCCGCTTCCGGGCCTCGGTGAGCTTCGCGTCGGCGACCTCGCGGTCGAATGTCAGCCGCAGCCGGAGAACTCCGTCACCGTCGCGCCGGTCGGCGAGGTAGGAGCGGGGCAGGTCCGACAGGCGATGTTCGAGATCCTCCGGGGCGTCGAAGGAGATCAGGCCTGGCTCGCGGTTCAGCGCCAGCCTGGTCTCCGGGTCATCGTCGAACACCTCGCGCAGCGCCTCCTCGACGAACCGCTCCGTGGGGCCGGCCACCGGAGCGCCGCCGTACGCCCCGGAGCCGTACACCCCTGCGCCGTACGGCAGGGGCCCACTGCTCGGCTGCCCGGGGGTTCCGAAGAGGGTGGGGATCCGGGCCCGCACCGGGGGCGGGGGGATCTGCGGGCCGGTGCCGGCGAGCAGGCCCGCCAGCACCGACGTCACATCGCGCGGGACGAGTGCCTCCTCGACCGGGCGGCCGGCGACGAGGTTGCGCACCATCCGCGCCTCCTCCAGATCGGCGCGGAACTCACCGGTCACCGCCTCGGCAGTCCCCAGAGTGCGGTGTGCCTCGTCCTCACGTGCGAGGAGCTTCTCGGCGACGGTCGTGTCGTCCTTGGCGCCGTCCACCGCCGAGGTGAGCACGATGGCCCGGAACTGCGGCTTGCGCTCCTGTCCGTAGCGGTCGATACGCCCGTTGCGCTGCTCGATGCGGATCAGGCTCCACGGCAGGTCGAAGTGGATGAGCTGGTGGCATTCCCGGTGCAGGTTCACGCCCTCGGAGGCGATGTCGCCGGTGAACAGCAGGCGCAGCGGGCTGCCGCCCAGTGCGAACTGCTCGACGATCCGCTGCTGCTCGGTGTCCGGCAGCCCGCCGTGCAGCACCGTCACCGCGGCGGCGGCCTGCTTCGCGGAGAAGCCGAGGGCCGCGGGGACGGCCTTGGCCAGCCAGTCCAATGTTCTGATCCGCTCCGAGAACACCACGACCCGGTGGTCGGAGCCCGGGGCCACGCCGATCTCGCGCAGTTCCTCCAGCAGCCGGGCCAGCTTGGCCGGTGGCTGCGAGCTGGCTGTCGGAGGTTGACCGGTCGCGGGGCCGTCGGGGATGGCGGCGGCCAGATCGCGCAGCCGTGCCAACGCGGTCTTTTCCTGCGGGCTGCTGCACGTCTTCGAGGCGAGGCGGTTGTCGACCGTCTCGGCCAGGGCCAGATGGGAGGACAGGAACGCCTTGAGCAGGGTGTAGGGGAACAGCCGGCGCTCCCGGCCGACGACCGCCTCCTCGGGATCACCCACGGCAGGCAGCCAGACGGCCGCCAGCTCGGCGAAGACCGCCTCCTCCGCGGGTGTCGCCGGGCAGCGGCAGGAGATCGACGGGGCCCGCGGCGCCCACTTCTCGGCGATCTTGTCGGTGACCTCGCGGTCCGTCTTCGTGCGGCGGATGTAGTAGGGCTCGATCTCCTCGCGGGTGTAGTTCTTCGCGTCGGTGACGGCCGTGGGTTCCAGCAGCCGGATGAGCTCGGCGAACGACTGCCGGTCGCCGTTGTGGGGGGTGGCGCTGGCCAGGATCAGCGCGTCCGTTTTCTCCGCCAGCAACCGGGCCAGGCGGTTGCGCAGGCTCTTCTCGCCGATCAGGTTGTGCGACTCGTCGATCACGAYGGCGTCCCACGTGGTGTTCTTCAGGTGGTCGCCGTACATGCCGACGTCCTTGAGGGTGTCGATCGAGACGATCACCCGCCGGAAGTAGGTGAACGGGTTGCGGCCGGCCGGGATCTCCTGCTGGATGCGCTGGATGCCGAGCGAGTCGAGCCGGACCAGCGGGAGCGCGAACCGCGTCCACAGCTCGTGCTGGAACTGCTCCAGCACGTGCTGCGGGGTGACGACGAGGATGCGGTCACCGCGGCCGCGGCGGACCAGCTCGGCGAGCAGCAGCCCGATCTCCAGGGTCTTGCCGAGGCCCACGACATCGCCGATGAGGATGCGTGGGCGCAGCCCCGCGAGTGCCTTCTCCGCCGGGCGCTGCTGGTAGTCATGGGCGTCGAGGAGGAACCCGTCGGCCAGTGCCAGACCCCGCTCGGTGCGCGGCAGCGGGGTGCGGCGCAGGACGGCCTCCAGGTAGAGCCGGCTGCGGCGGAACTTCGGCGTCTCGTCGATGACCAGGGTCGTGTCCTGCGGGCGCAGGACCTCGACGCGGTCCAGCCGGTCGAGGAAGACGGCCTCCTCGTCCTGGACGAACTCGGACGCCCCGACGACGCGCAGCAGGTACCCGTCATGTTCGGTCAGGGTCACCTGCCGGACGAGCCACTCCTCGTCCCGGACAAGGATCCGCGCCCCCGCCGCGTACCGAACCCCGTCGTCCCGCGGTTCGGCGTCCCGCGTGTTCGGCTCCTGCACCGCGACCACACCCGCACCTCTCTCACCACAGTCTCGTCCCCAGCTCAGGCCAGGCCCCCTGCGACCTGCGGCCTGGCCCCAGGGCCTGGTCTGATCCCTGTCGGGATCCTCAGAACGGAGCGTCGCGGGCGTACTCGGCCCGCAGCTCCCCGACGAGCCACGACACGTCCACGGCGTCGGCCGCCGCGCCAGCTGCGCGGTGCGCGGCCGGCTCCGGCCGGGGCATCGGAAGATTTTCGCTGGTGGAAGCCTTCGCCCCGTCAGCAGGCTCCTCGCCGACTGCATCGGTGCTGCTGTCGATGACGAGATCCACGGACGGCCCGGGCAGCACGACTGTCGAGGACTCCGACAGCTGCCCGGGCTCCGGGGGCTGCGTGTGCCCTGGATAGGTCAGTGCCACGAGGCGCTCACGCATCGCCGCGACCGGGGCGGAGAGCATCCCGAGCATCGCCTCGCCCACCGCCGCGAGGCTCGGGCGTGCGGACGGGTCGAAGGCCACCATCGCGGCGACGAGCGGTGCCAACGGGCCGGGAACGGCACTCAGATCCGGCGGTGTCGCCGGGTTTCCGACGGCGTAGAGGACGGCGGCCGGCGCCCCTGCGGGGTAGAGCAGGCCGCCCGTCGCCGCATGGGCGAGAGTGGCGCCCAGCGCGTAGACATCGGCCGCGGTGGTGAGGCGATCCGTTTCGCCGCGGGCCTGTTCCGGGGGCATGTAGGCGATGGTGCCGACGATGCCGCCCGGCGCGGTCAGCTGGGTGCGGCCCTCCGCCAGCTTGGCGAGACCGAAGTCGACGATCTTCGGACCGTCCGGGCCGAGCATGATGTTCTGCGGCTTGAGGTCACGGTGCAGCAGCCCCGCCTCATGCACCTTCGCCAGCCCCTCGCACAGCATCGCGGCCAGAATCGCGACGAGATCGACGCCCAGCGGGCCGTGCAGCTCGATGTGCTGGGCGAGAGTGCGCCCCGGTACGTATTCGACGGCCAGCCAGGGCGGATGGTGCTCCAGATCCGCGCCTTCGAAGCGGGCGACACGCGAGCCGAACACCATCCGCAGGCTGTCGACCTCGCCAGCGAAACGCGCGCGGATCATCTCGTCGGGCAGGACATCCGACCGGACCACCTTGACCGCGACCTTCTCGGCGGTGGGAGAGACCCCGAGGTAGACGCGCCCCATGCCCCCCGAACCGATGCGGTGGACGAGACGGTACGGGCCGGCCTGCGGTGGATCGGACGGTTGGAGGGCAGACACCATCATCACGTTCCCCCAAACGTCGATAGCCCCAGCTGCACCGAGCTGTCGAAGTTTACCGTTTGGACAGAACGGGTCGCGCAACGCACCGACCTGCCGGAACTGTCACTCCCTGGTCAACCGTGGACCAGCATCCGACCACCGGTGGTGAACACGCCAGGGGTTCGGCTGTCCTCTCTCCGGGTCTCCCGCTGGCGTAGTCGTCGCTCCAGGGGTCGCGTGACCGATCCTCAGAAGTATCGCGAGACGGCGCGTTCCGTGGTGTCGCGCCTCCCTCTCCGCCCGCGAGCCTTGCGTCCCCTGCCCCGAGGAGCCCGCCATGAAGGTTCTGACCGCGACCGCGGCCACCCAGGGCGCCCGCCCCACCGACTTCCACCACTGCATCGAGGGTGAGCTGGTGTGGATCGGCCCAACCTGCGCGGTCGACCGGACGGACYCCGACGGTGGATGCGGGTGCGGCCGATCCTTTGCCGGGCTGGTCTCCCACCAGGCGACGACGACGGCGATGGTCCGCGACATCGCCGAGCTGACACACGCCTCCTACRCCGAAGCGCTGCGGAGCGGGCTGGCCGCTCTGCGCTGGTTCACCACGGCCGTCGAGTCGCTGGCCGCCGATCTGCTTCGGCTCGTGGACAGCTGGCCCGTGGGCACCGTCGCGGAACGTCGCCTCGCCACAGTCGCCGTTCGCGACTGACCGCGCCCGCACGGAGAGCTACTCCGCAGGTGCTCACTCTGCTCACCGAAGTATCCCGACGGCGGGGTCACCAGCCCGATCCCGTTCCGGGTGGAACTGCCCGCCTGACCTGCACATACGGTCGACCGAGACCCCTCGTCACGCCAAACGGCGGTTGGGCGGGGGGTCTCGTCATGTCCGGACCACCCCGCCCAGCCGGTGACCTCGGCGAGGCACCTGCGCGCCCGATGCGGGCAACCACACCTACCGCCGGTGACCGCAGCCTTGAGGCGTAGCCCTGAAGGCTTTATTGCTAAACCCAGAACCTGGACATCATCGGGTTCTGTCTGTAAGCTGACCTTCGTGAGCACGCAGCCGAACGAAGTGGTCGCCGCACTAGAGGTGGCATACAAGGCTGCAAGGGAAGAGGCCGCCGCCCTAGTCCGCAGGCGAGAGATACTCCACACCGAACTCGCTGCCGTGTCCGATCAGCTCATCAAGACACAACAAATGTTAAACGCAATCAGGCAACTACTTAATAAGCAACGCCATTCGGAACGCGACGATACCGGGGCAGCGCCTACAGGTTCTCGCGAACACATTTCTGTCCCCGAAGCGCGTCAGTTCAGGGTTCGAAAAAGCCCGGAGGGTTCCAGCTCGGTCGAGCCGAGAATTCATGTGACCGCTAGCACCCCTCCCCACGCGCGACGGCCTAAGGCCACCATGTACCGGGTAGTTACGGTACTCAAGGATGCAGCCCGCCCGCTTCGTCCAGCCGAGGTGCTCCAAGAGTTCGAGCGACGTAATTGGGTCGATCCGAGTTGGAAGGCCCCCGCTCAGAGCGTGTATAGCGCGCTGAAGCGAGCAGAGGAAGAGCGGTTCGCGTCGCGGAATGAGGACGGCTTGTGGGAAATCGCCGCCAGGGGGGTAGCGATCGAGATACCACCGGCCGTACTAAGGTAAGCGCGGCCATCGCCAAGGTTTCGTCACGCGATCGCGATGACGACAACGACGATGCAGAAGGCGGCCAGCTACCGTGATCCACAGGAGATAGGCACGGCGACCGGTCGAGTGGGGTGTAACGGCACCCGCCGGTCGCCGCCGGGCCATAAACCAAACTTCCTGCCAGGGACCGCGTGGTTTGTGAGGCTCGCAGGGGTCCAGAGTACCCCAGGCGCATGATCGTGTCACCTAGTGTGATCATCTCTGCGTCGGCGCGGACGTCGCCCGATCCGATTAGTCGGGCGACGGACCGCGCCACTTCAATTTAGTCGATCACTACCAGGTTTAGTTGATCTGGATGGCAGTCAGACCGCCGTGACCTCCCGGCGGAGYGACCGCAGGCCGTACACCGCGATGTGATCGCGCGGGGCGGCCAGCAGGAATGCATCGACCCGCTCGACCACCGACCGCGCAGGGGTCCCCATCGCCATCGACGCAACCAGCGTCCCGTGGAGGATGTGCGCCCCCTCGTCCGGGTCGGTGGTCGCAAGCGTCCGGGCGTAGGACGCGCCCAACGCCTGCGCGGTGTCCTCCCGAAGCTGCGCCGGAACCGCAATCACGGTCTCGTCCAACACCCGACGCGCCTGGTCACCATCACCGATCCGCGCGTAGACGTCGACCGCCGCACGCGCCCACCCCAACCGCGACGCAGCCCCCGGCGCGGGTGGTCCGGTCATCGGCGCGTCCGCAGCGTCCACCAGCCGCTCCGCAGTTCGGATCAGCGAACCCGCCTGGTCTGCCTCCGACCGTGCGGCATGGGCGCGGGCTGCGGCCAGGTGCCCGCGCGGGTCGTTCGGGGAGACTGCCACCGCCTTCCGGGCGGACTCCAGGGCAGCCGCGGTCTGGCCGGTCTGCAGCTCGACCGCCGATCGAATCGCGTAGGCGTAGGCCAGGACATCGCGGTGACCGGCCCGTGCGGACCTCGCGAGTACGCCCGTGATCGCGTCGCGGGCCGACCCGACCTGTCCGGCGTCGGTCAACGCACGGGCGCGCAGCGCACCAACCCGCGCTTCCAACGCGAGCAGCTCGGTTCGGGTCCGGCCGGTCATCCGCTGGTCGGACAGCGCGACCAGGCCGCGCAGGTGGGTGCCGGCAGTCGAGGCGGTGACCGCGAGGTCCCGGGAGCCGTACTCGGCGAACATGTCATCGATCACCTGATGACCGTGTTCGATGAACGAGCCGCGTCCGCCGATCATTAGTTCGCCTGCCGGGACCAGGCCGAGACCGGCCAGGACCCAGAGTTGTCGCCTGCTGATATCCATCGCGCACCTGCTGTCCGGAGAGGTTGCCACCCTCCGTACCCATCGTGCGCCGCTGGCAGTGATCCCGTCGCCTGTTTCCGCATGCCGACTCCCCGTGTTCACCCGGTTTCGGGCCGCACGGTAGCGGCGAACTGCGGTCGCTCGTGAGCAAACCGGTCAAGGAGACACGGGTGTTGTCCGGGCCGTGCGGCCTGGCCTCCCCGGCCGGTCGTCCGGGTGCGCATCACCGACCGGAGGCGGCCCCGACCTGCCAGGTACGATCGCGTCGGAGTCGCCGGATGAGGGTCGGTGAGCATGGTCGCTCGGGTCGCGGACGATGGTCCTCACGCGGGGTACCTCATTGTTGACGGCCGTCCCCGCATTCTCGTTCGGTCTCAGCGGACCACCCCCGACCAGACGTCTCCGTCCGCAAGCCCCGCCACCTGCGTCTGTGGCGCCTCGCGTGGCCACGAACCCAAGAGTCAGGTCGCCGCATTGGACGACGACACGATCGACACTCTCGCGGAGATCTACGACCGAGAGTCGAGCGCGCGGCAGCTCCTGGACCGAGCAGGGTTCCCGCCGAGTCGGCTACCGAGCTGGCAGGCGTCCGGCCCGCTTGAGTTCTGGCGTGAAGTCGGCCGGCTGGTCCGCCTCGGCGTCGTCGAAGACGGGCCCCGGACCATCCTCCGGCTCGCCCTAAAAGACTTCCCCGGGAACCTAGCTCTGCAGCGAGCGCAGGGCCCGCACCACGGAGTCCTCTCAAAAAAAAGTCTCTAGAGTTGTTGATGTCATGATCGGCAGCAATCCAACTGTTGGGAAAGTGGCCGAGGGTAAGCGAGATGCCGCGGACGCGCGTAGTCATTACGGCGGTGCGCAGACCGCGCCGCGCCGCTCCGCCACGGCAGGTCACCTCACCGTGACGAGGACCGACGCGCCGGTCTACTGGCCGTCGCGGGCCTGCTTGAACAGGCTCGCGACCGTTGGGGTCATCCAGTAGTTCGCGCCGTCACCGAGAACTCCGTCCTCGTACTTGCAGGGCAGCAGCCGGTCAACCGCGGTGCAGTGTCGCGCGGGCCAGGCGAGCACGCCTGCCGTGCCGTACTTGCCGTTCGGGATGTCGAGCGCGTCCGCGAGCTGGACGCCCCCGAACTTCTTGCCGGGCGAGTCGATCAGCGTGGAGAACATGGCCTTCGCGCGGTCGCTGAACTTGCCCCAGACGATCTTGGCAAGCACTAGATCTTGCTCGGACCACTCGGCCGGCTCTGTCGGCTGCTCCTCGTCGGGCTGGGCGTCCTGCCCGGCCAGCCACCGGCCATACATGGCGTAGAAGTCCGGCAGCCGCTCCTCAGGCACCTTCACGGTTACGTCCATCACGTTTGCCCCCTAGCAGTCGAACCCAACAGGTCTCTGTTGACACGTCACAATACGATACAACCTAGGCCTTGGCTAGGTAAAGCTGCCTCAGAGCCAGGCTTGACACCCATCTGACATCGGCCATGGCGGGTCTTCAGGCAGGTACAGCTCACTGGTGGGCGCCGTAGACGGGGGTCTGAGGCAGGTCACTGCCGCCGTCCGGCGTGGCCGTCCGCGACCGAGCTGGACCGTGACAACGTGGTCGAGCAGATGGCGCGCGGCCAGCATGCGAAGGCGCGCCGAGGTGGCTGGCCGGGCGGTGACGCGCCGTACGGCTACCGCCGTGAGGGCAACGGCCGTGACTGCGTGGTCGTGATCGACGACCGTGAGCGCGACATGATCGAAAAGGCGATCGCGTGGATCGTTGACGAGGGTCTCACGACCGGCGAATGCTGCGAGCGGCTGAACGCGCACGGGATGTTGCCGCAGAGCCGCCGCATGGGAACACCAGAACCTGCGTCGGGTGCCGTGCTCCCGAACCCTGCTCGACGAGGTGTGGTGGGCCAAGCCGGGACGGCCACGGAGCAAGAAGGGCGCCGGCGAGTACGGCGGGCATGTCGTGACCGGCAAGTGCGGCGAGCCGGTGTTGATCCAGCTCGACCCGCTGATCACCGAAGAGCGGTTCGAGGCTCTGCAACGGGCGTTGGCTGAGAAGGCCACCGGCGTCCGTGAACCGGATCACACCTACCCGCTGTCGCTGCGGATGCACTCGCCGTGCGGCTCGCACTACGGCGGGGTGTGGCGCCGAGACCGTGACCTTCGTCAGTACCGGTGCAGCCGCCGGAAGTGGCGTGCGGACGGCGGACCACGCTGTGACTGCGTCCGGTTGAACTCCGGCGAGGTCGAGGGGCGGGTCTGGGGTGCGGTCTCGGACCTGCTGCGGCGACCCGAGAAGCTGATCGAGCTGGCCAGCGACTACCTCGGCTTGCGCGCGTCTGCGGTGGTGGTCGAGCGCGACCATCTCGAAGCGGTCGGGCGCCGGATCGCGAGCCTCGAACGGGCGCTGGTCCGGGCCACGAAGGCCGCGTTGATGGCCGACTCGGACGACGAACGTCGCGCGCTGGACGAGGCGAAGGCGCAGATCGGCGACGACCTGACAGCGGCCAGGAGCCACGAGCAGACGTTGCAGCAGTGGCGTGCGGACACCCGCGCCGAGTCGAACCGGATGCGTGACCTGTGGGCGCTGGCCGAGCGTGCGGCAACCCGGCTCGGCGGGATGGGCCTGACCGAGCAAGCCGAGGTGCTGCGCCTGCTCGATGTGAAGGTGAAGGTGCTAAACAACACACCGTCGCCTCAGATCGAGATCACCGGCACGGTGCCCCACGAGAAGCTGCTCGGCGCGCTCTCCCCCGACGCTGCGGCCGGTGACCCGGACGGCGAGATACCGAGGTGCACGACCTTGTCTGACGAGACCGGGCTTGTTGGGGCCTTCACTGGCAGCCCGATACGTCCACAGGCCGGCGACGAGGGCTGCGAAGGCGGTCAGCGCGGCGTCGTCGGGTGGCCAGCCTGGGCGGGCGGCGGCCCAGGTCGGCATCGACGACGTCACCGGCTTCGGTGATGGCGGTCAGGGTATGGGCGCACGGCCACGGCGTCGCCCGGCTTGCCGGTCGGGTCAGCGGGGAGGCAGGCGCTCGGGTCGCCGCGCTGACAGCGAGGAAAGCCGATGTGGTCGACCATCACGTTACGATCCCGCGCGTGCAAGGTGCTCAGTCTCCGTAACCAGCCCGACGAGGTCCTTGGCGCTGGTTCTACGGGAACACCATTCCGCCGGGATTCATCACGATCGGCAGCGCAGGCCCGGCCAGGAAGCACACCTTGACCAACTTGCACGCTACGTGATGCAATGAGCGCGCTGGGTCGTCTACGTGAAGGTTGGCCTTACGTGTCTCAGTCGGACCTGCGTGCACTCTTCCGCTCCAATGACCGCGAACTGAAAGCGGTCGATTTCTTCGCTGACCGGCAGGATGAGTGGGCGACCGTGGCAGCGAGTCTCGCCCGTCACACGCAGCGGACGCGGGATCCCTCATTCGACGTGGAAGACCTGGAAATCCCTCGACGTAACGTTCTCGTCTTCTACGGTGTTGGCGGCATAGGTAAGTCCACACTTTCGCGTGGCCTGACCGAACATCTGGCTGCCGGCGACTTCCAGAGAGGCGACTGGCCTCCACTGGAGCAGGAGACAGGCAGGGTAATCCCGGTCCGTATAGATCTCTCCCGCGATGTCGGCAGCGACTTCGAATCGCTTGTTCTGGCCCTTCGGATCGCCGTCGCGGAAATCGGGCAGCCCATGCCGGCGTTCGATATCGCATTTCAGCGCTACTGGAGCCGGAATCATCCGGGCGAGCCGCTCGACGAGTATCTGCGCCTCCGAACGTGGTTCAATCGATTTCCTGGGACCAGGCTGCTGTCGGACCAGATGCAATCAACCCTGGCCGACATCGCACAGGCAGTAGCATTGCCGGGAGCAGTCGGCGCGCTGGCTGGTCAGGGGCTGATGTCAGTCATCCGGGGGCTGCGAGAACATCGGAGCCAGCTTCGCACCCTGGCGAACTGCCGAAGGCTGGCCGATCTTCTCGAAGCCGAACCAGACCTGGAGGCGCTCAGCTATTATTCTCACCTGCTGGCGTGGGACCTGAGTCAGATTCCCGTCAAGAAATCCGCAACCCTCGTCGTACTGCTGGACACCTTCGAAGATGTGGGAGATCGCGTCCATCGCGACCTCGAACAACTGATCCAACGCATGGCATGGCTGATGCCGAACGCGTTCTTCATCGTGACAGGCCGCAACAGGCTCGAGTGGGCCGAGAGCAAGCTCGAAGGTCAGCTGGACTGGGCAGGCAGCGAATTCTGGCCTCTACTGGCTGGCGGATCAACCGACGAGCCGCGTCAGCACATAGTCGGATACCTGTCCTCCGATGACTGCGAAATCTATCTGTCCGAACGTCTTGTTGTGAACGGCCAACCGTTGATCAATGAGGCGACGAGGCGATTGATCACCGTCAACTCACATGGCCTTCCGCTGTATCTAGATCTGGCGGTCATGCGCTTTCTCGACCTGTACCGGAGGCATGGCCGCATCCCCACTTCAGAAGAGTTCAACCTGGACTTTCCCGCCCTCGCCGCTCGCACCTTCCGAGATCTCACTCCGGATGTCCGACGGGCCCTGCGGGCAGTTAGTATCCTCGGCTCCTTCTCGGTGGAGCTCGCCTCTGCCACGGCCGGGCTGGACCACGATGCCCCAGTGCTGGAACTGATCGAGCGGCCGTTCATTGACGAAGATCACGAAAATCTCTGGCCTTATCGATTGCACGGCCTCATCCGGCAGGCAGTGCGTGAAGACGACTCCGTCAGCGAGGACCGGTGGAGTCCGGCGGACTGGCGACGGGCCGCCACCCGCGCGTTCGACGCGTATGGAGAAGAAGCCACCGGGAATCGTAGTCACCTGGTGGCTGCCCTCCGGCAGGGTATGACTCTTGCCCGTGATTATGGTCTGCAACTCGGCTGGCTGGAGGATGCTGCCTTCCGTTACGTCGACGACTTCGTCTGGGAGCCAATTGAGCTCCCACCCGCCTCGGAGCCACAAGATCTCCGGCGCGGGGAGATAAGCGGCCCCGTGGAAGCCCTCGCGATGGCGTTAACCGCCATCGCGCAGCGGCAACATCGGCACCGCGGTCAGACCGCTGACCAGCTTCGCACCGTGCTTGCATCGGGCCAGTTGCCGGAATCCCTCCTGGAACTACCGCGATACTATCTTGCGGAATGTGAGCGCGATCTCGGTAACCTCCAACGGTCCCTGGAAGGCATGGAGCAGGTAGTAGACGCAGGTGGACGGCTTGCTCCCACGGCGGCTCGTGGGATCGCGCATCTTGCCCGGAGAACCGGACGTTTTCCCGAGGTGCTCGCCGCCGCTGAAAGGCTCGGGCCGGAAGGCCGTCGAGAGCGTGTACTCGGCGACCTCTGGTGGACCCAGGGAAACGTCACCCTTGCCTGTTCTTTGTACGCCGCCAGTCGAGACGAAGCAATACAACTCGGGCAGCCTGGCGAGGCTGCACTCTCGCAGGCCTGCCTGGCCTTCGCCGCAGGCTTCCAGGACAGAGCCCGAGCCACTGAGCAGATCGCGCGCGCCGACACCCTTTTGGCTGACATCTCGCTTCGATGGGCAGAAATCCATACCCGCACCGCCGAACTTCTGCGGGACGCAGGAATCGCCGCCGACCTGCCGGAACGAGCCGAGACGTTGGCTGGAGCCGCTCGCGAAGCCGGCCTGACATCGTCCGCCGCCTACATCCGATTCGCCGCTTGTCTACATGCTGTGGTGCTTGATTCACCGGCCCTCCTGGCCGATGCAAGGGCTCAGCTGCAGACCTGTGTCGTAGGTGAAGAGTTCGCCTATCTCGCGGAGCTGACCTACCTGGCGGCGGGGGACGAGTCACCTAACGATCTGCCTCTGGCACAGTGGCTAGACGGACCAGAACAAGTCCGCAACCGTTGGACCACGATCATCGACGATCGACGACGGGAAGCCGCGGCTCGACGAGAGGAATGAAATTTTATGGCGAACTATACGACGGCCGACCAGGTCGACCTGGACACGGTCTCACAACACTACGGACTCGCCGACATACAGATAAGCCCATTGCGAGGCGGCGCAGCGAATTCCAGTTTTCATCTTTTCTCGGACAGCGGCGAATTCACCTTGACCGTACTGGATAATCACAATATCTCTAGCGCCAGGCGACTCGCGGCACACACGCAAACCGTTTTCGGGCTCGGCATCCCGACTACAGAGGTAGTTCCCACCATCGCAGGCGACCTGGTTGCTGCGCTTGGCAGCCGGCCTACCATCCTCAAAAGATGGATTTCCGGCGAGGTACRTGATCCTCTCCCCTTGTCGCTCCTGCCTGCCRCCGGAAATATTCTTGCCAGCATTCATCAACTAACGGCCCAGGCCGCGGGACTGAGTGACGTCCCGTCCGAAACCCGTCGACTCTCACCAGTAGACGAGGCCGCTATCTCCCAGTTCATGGACGAGAATTTTGGCGGCTGGCTCTCCGAACAAATGAAAAAGGTTCACGCCCTGGAGGAGGAACGTAAGGGAATCAAGCGGATCGTACACGGCGATCTTTTCGCCGACAACATAATTGTCGGCGAAAACGGCCAGCTGTCCGTACTGGACTGGGAAACAATCTCGCTGGACGATCCCCTTCTTGACCTTGGAATGGCGATTGTCGGACTTGGTCAGAGAGATGGCCTCCTGGCTACGGATCRCATGGATCTCCTGATTTCCGGCTATCGAGAGGTCGAGGAGCTTAACGAAAGCGACCTCGTCGCCCTGCCGATAGAGATCGTCAACGCGGCGCTGATTATCGCCTATCATCGCTACGTGCGTCACAACATCCGATTTCCCGACCCAAGTAAGAGTGGAATACATGTAGAAATGATCAAATTTGTTGACTCGGTGGAGAAAATCTTCCAACTGTGAGCACAGATGGTGGATCCGCGTCAGAGATTTGGTTGGCGGCGGCCAGCTGTCCGATTCAGTCCCGGCCGTCGCCCGGACCGGTCAGGAAGTGGAAGACCGTGAACAGGAACATCACGGTGGCCGCGAAGGCGCATCCGCCGCACTGGATCGCTGCCGGGAGGGACGCCTGATCCGCCACCCGCAGGATGCCGCCGACCAGGGCCACGATGACGCCGGCCAGCAGCGCGATCGTCGCGAGGAGGATGCGCACGGTTCCCGGTGGGGTCGGTGGCGCGGTGCTCATCTGGGTTCCTCCGGCAGGGTTTCGGGGATCAGCCGGCCGGCGACGAGGTGGTCGGCGGCGTCGGCCCGGAGTTTCTCGGCCGCGTCGGCGAGGGCTCGATGGGCGGCGATCTGGTCGTCGACGGCGGCGAGGGCCGCGCCGATGCGCCACTGCTCGTCGAGCGGCGGGCAGCTCACGGGAAGCGAGCCGAGCGCCTTGGAACTGATGGAGGGGATGGCGGTCGCGGAGTCGGAGCGCCTGCTGATCCATTCCTGAGCTGGCCGTGAGGAGAGCAGCGCCAGCAGGTAGCCGGGATCCACGCCACCGCGTGCGCGCAGGCGCAGGAGGTTGGTGCCGAGCAGCCACCCCACCTCGGCGGGACCCACCCGGGCGACGGGCCCGACCGAGCCGGTCCGCACGAACAGGATGTCGTTCTCCCGCAACGCGAACCGCGCCAGGCCCGCCGCCGCCTCCCGGGTGACCAGCTGCGGCGAGGTCGCGCGGATGCGCCGGTCCCGCAGGTCGCGGGGCTGTACCACCGGGGTTCCGTCCGCGGTGCCGGACCGGACTTTTTTGATCATCTGGTTGGACGGGCCGGGCCGGATCGTGCACAGATCCCTGAGCACGACACGCGACCAGCCGGCGGGAAGGTCACTGGCCGTGGTGTCACCGTCGGCAGTGATGTCACCGTCCGCCATCGGGCCCCGTCCCACCGCCCGGTCGCAGCTCCGCAGGGTGATGTTCGCGACCCTCCGGTCGGCGTGGTGAGCGGCGGTTGCCTGGTCCGCCAGTGCCTCGGCCGGAGACGACGGCACGTCCGTGACGGAGCCGGGCGAGGTGGCGGGTGCCAGATAGACGGCGGGATCGAGCGAGTAGCCCTGTCGCATGATCTGGTCCTTCGGCACGGCGCGGGCCGCCCCGGCCTCGCCCATCACCTCGGCGAGATCGGCCGGACGTCCCTGCTGCTCCTGCCAGCGTCGATGGCAGGCGGCGACGGCGCCGATCTCCGCGGCCGTGAGAACCCGCTGGTTGCCAACCATGTGGGCGGGCCCGCGGACCTCGACGAACAGCACGTCCTCGCGGYCCGGGCCGGGGTCCGCGCCAGGGTCCGGGCCGGGGGCGCGCAGGCCCCACAGCATGACCGGCACCCGAGTCGTCGCGAAAAGCTGGCGGGGCAGCGCGACGACGAACTCGACGGAGCCGGCCTCGATCATCCTTCGCCGGATGAGTTCCTCCCGCGGATCGTCAGATACAGCCGCGAGGTTCGGCATGAGCATGACGGCCCGGCCGCCCGGCCGCAGCAACGCCAGCACATGCTGCGGCCAGGCATAGTTGTCGTTGCGCGGGGGTGGCGGCCCGAGCAGCCAGTGCTCGCCCGGCCGGCGCACCGACTTCGTGTTGAACGGCGGGTTGGTCAGGATCAGATCGGCGGGTGGGCCCGGCGCGTCCTGCCACGGGGTCTGGGAACCGGGCGTCAGCGTGGCCTGCCCGCCGCCCAGGTTCACGCCGATCTCGGCCAGCCGGCACAGGTCCTGATCGGGGCCGGCGCCGGACAGTTCCCCCGACCAGCCTGCCTCCCGTGCCCCCACGAGCAGTTCGCCCGCCCGCGCATACGGGTCATGCACGTGCGCGCGGCTGTCCGGCCTGCCCGCCAGCGCCGTGACCAGTTCGACCAGTGAACGCGGGGTGGTCGAGGAAAGGCCGTCCGAGCGGGCGAACAGGTCGTACCGGCCGAGCAGGTCGGAGAAGACGGTGGGTGGCAGCGCCTCACACAGTCGGACCAGCTGCCCGACGTCCTCCACCGCCCGGCCGCCCAGCGCGCTGAAGGTGGCGACCGCAGTCTCGGTAGCCGGCCGCCGCTGCTGATCGAGGCGAACCGCGTCGACCCGACGGCCGATCGCACCCATCAACAGACGCGGGTCGCTCTGCTCGTCGACCGCCGCGCGCACCTCGTCGCGCAGCCTGGCCCACGACGGCGGGTTCCGGTGACGCAGGAAAAGCAGGCCGACCACGAGGTGGAGATAGGCCGCCCCCGAGGCCCCGCCACGTATCCGACGCCCGAGCGGTCCGAAGAGCTCCGTGAGGATCTCCTTCACCAGGGTGTCGTCCACCCGTGGCCCGGGCCGCATACCCGCACCGCCGGCCGAGCCCGGTCCGTTGCCGGTGCCCGCACTGCGGCTCATGTCTGCACTGCGACTCGTGTCTGCTCCTGCGCTCGCGCCACTACCTGACGCCATGCCGTGCGGCGGTCCCGCGGCACGCCGCACGCGGTCGGCGTAGGTGACGCCGTCAGGTTCGCCAGCCAACCGCTGGGCGGCGGGCACCGGCCGACCGGCCAGCCAGGCCAGCATCTCGCTGAGGCGGAAACGTTCCGTCTCTCCGTCGGCCTCCGGCCGGGGGAAGTCCGCGTGACGGCGCTGCCAGACAGTCACCGTCTCCCTGCGGGTGCCCGCCCACTGCGCGACTTCGCGGCGGGTGATCAGAGAGTCGAGACCCGCTCCCCTCTCCCCCGCAGGGCCAGGCGATGCCGTGCTGTCTGAACGCATGGGTGCATCGTGACGGGACAGGCCGGACAGGACAAATGCGCATCGGGATGCGACCCGTCACGGTGCGCCCGAGAGGGGAAACGCCGCCGACAACTACCACTTCTACCAGGAAAGATGCCGTTCACCAGGCAGCCGCACCGCCATCTAGGGGTTAACAGTTCCGCACGGCTACCTCGGCGAGGATCCGCCCCACGCCGGCAGCTCGCCCCGGTCTCAGTCCGGGCGCTGCGTACCGCCGGCGCTCCGGGGCCTCGCCATCCCAACGGTGAACACGGAGGTCGGTGGACGGGCTGCGGCTGAGACTGAGCGGCAGATCCGTCCTGGTAGTTGCGCCGCGGTGAGACCGGCGGCACGCAGGCCGTACCGCCAGTGCTGGCCCGCCCCGGAGTGCGGGAGGCCCCGGAGCGAACCAGCGGTGTAGTCCTTGCTGGGGTTGACCACGCCTACGGGGACGAGCTCGCGGGCCTGGGCCACCGGGAAAGCCAGATCGCTCCGCGGTTCGACTCAGCGGCTACCGTCCCGGGAGGCAGGGAGTTTCAGCTCCCGGATGCCGGCGCGAGTCAGGGAGTAGGACCACGGGCCGGTGACCTCAGCAAGCGGCTCAATCCTGTTCCAGTGCTGGACAATCATGCACAGCATGTCCCACCGGGGCATGCTGCCGCCCTTCGTCAGAAAGATGCCCTTCACTCCGTGTAACAGAAACAGGCGCTTCTCCGCTGGCCGGTGCCGAATCCTGATGTCACGGGTGATCAACACCAGGCCTGCGTCGCCCGCATACGGGAGCCACTCGACGTCCAGCGCGCCCATCCGAACCGGGCAGCGCCGGTGACCGGGATGAACGACGTCGGAGCGCACCGCGGCGAGCGCCTTGCCCAGGGGCAGGGTGTTCTCGTCCACGAAGAAGCGCGGCCGGAGATCGGCAACCGAGGTCATGGTCAGGCGGCGGACTCCGCCCGGTCCCGGAGGCGGGCTTCGTAGCGTACGGCGGCCTCGACGTCGGCTTCGGGAAGCTCGTAGGCCACGGCGATCTCGGCGATCGACTCACCGGCGGACCACAGCTCGTAGAGGTTCGCCGTGCGGGTGTTGCGCACCACCGGGGAACCGAAGCCACGCAGCGGGTCAAGGACGACCTGCCGGGTCGTCGGGTCGGGATGCAGGCGCAGCGCCGCGTCCCCGCTGCCGTCTCCCGGGCCGAACTCGACCTTCTCGAAGAAGTCCTGCGCCCTGGGCGCCAGGACGAGCTGGCCGTCGTCGACGCGGACCATCGACAGGGACGTCGCCAGCCCGACCTCCTCCTGGACTTCCAGGACGACGTCGCGGCCGAGGACGTAGGGACGTGCGTGGGCGAGCGGATAGAGCACGCCGAAGCGCTCGCGCATCCGCTGGACGACGACGCGCATCCGCTGCAGCGAGACCCCGCGGACGCGGTACTCCCGCAGGTACCCGGCCTCGACGAACTCCCCCCAGGTGATCAGCTCGCTTCCGGTGTGTTCGGGGCGGATCACCGGCTCGTAGTGGATCTGCCCCCGGGTGTAGCCGTCGACCCACGACCGCAGCCGCGCCGGCCGCACGGCGAGCAGGCGGGCAGCCTCACCCACCGAGTAGATCTCACGTTCCAGTGCCGCGACGGTCACAGCTCCATCATGACGCGCGCCGGGCGAATCTCTCCCGACTCGTGCTGTGGGCTCACCCGGCCGTACTGTCGCCGCGGTCATCCCGTGCGGGTCCGCGGCCGGTGGCCCAGCCCCGCCGCCAGAGGCTGGGAATGTCGGCCGCCGGGCGCAGGTTGGGGCAGTCACATGACACGTCAACAAAATTTTGGGTCTTGACCTCAAAGGAGATCCGATGCCTGCGATCACAGTCGACAACCCGCTGGTTCTACCGCGCATCGACCAGCCGCCGGCGGAGGCCGTGGGCCGGCCGGTGGCGCAGGTCGTCGACGCGCACCACGCGGTCGAGGGGGCGGGGTTCGAGGTGTGGCGGCCGTTCCCGGGAGGGGTCGACGCGCGCCTCGCCGATCCGTTCTTCCTGCTCGACCAGCTGGGCCCGGTCGACTACGGCCCGCTGCAGGCGGTCGGCGCGCCCTGGCATCCGCACCGGGGCCTGGAGACGGTGACCTACCTGCTCGACGGCGTCGTCGAGCACCACGACTCGAACGGCGGCGGCGGGATCATCGGGGAGGGTGACACCCAGTGGATGACCGCCGGGGCGGGCATCCTGCACGACGAGGTGCCGACGACGTCCTTCGCCCGTACCGGGGGCCGCTCGCACGGCGTCCAGCTGTGGGTGAACCTGCCGGCGGCGTCGAAGTTCGCCCCACCGCGTTACCAGGCCATCCCAGGAGGTGAACTGACGCTGCTGAGCAGCGCGGACGGCGCGGCGCTGGTCCGGCTCATCGCCGGTGAGCTGGGCGACCACAGCGGTCCCGGTGTCACGCACACCCCGATCACCTACGCCCACGCCAGCGTGAGCGCGGGGGCGCGGCTGGACGTCCCCTGGAACCGGGACTTCAACGCGCTGGCCTACGTGCTCACCGGCCGCGGCTACGCCGGGGCGGAGCGCCGGCCGGTCGAGGCGCACCAGCTCGTCGTGTTCGGCCCGGGCGACGCCGTCACCGTAGGCGCCGCGGACCGGCAGCCGGAGGACTCCCCGAACCTGGAGATCCTGCTACTGGGCGGGCTTCCGCTGCGGGAGCCGATCGCCCACTACGGGCCGTTCCTGATGAACAGCCGTGAGCAGATCGTGCAGGCCATCGAGGACTACAACGCCGGCCGGATGGGGCTCGTCCCCGCCGCCGAACCCAGCCGCTGAGCGAACACCACCACGCCGGGAAGGGACCGACGAACCGCCATGACACACACAACCCTGGCCGAGGAGTACCGGCGCGGGACGTTGTTCTTCGAGGCGCAGGACTTCGCCGGCGCGGCCCGCATCCTGGCCGGTGTCGTCGCCGAGGAGCCCCGCAACCTGGCGGCCCGGCTGCTGCTCGCCCGCGCCTACTTTCACTCCGCCCAGCTGCGCCACGCCGAGACCGAGCTGCGCACCGTCCTCGCGCAGGACCCGGTCGAGCCCTACGCGCACATGGTGCTCGCCCGGACTCTGGAGCGGCAGAACCGGCTGGAGGAGGCGGGCACGCACCGGCGGCAGGCCGCCGCGCTGACGGGCGGCGAGCCGACGACGCCCTGAGCCTCGACTCCGTGCCAGATCCACCCGCACCGCACCGCGGAACGCCGCGGCCGGCCCACCGGCCGGTCGCGGCTGGTCGCGGCTGTCGCCTTGTTGGCGCGGTCGAGAGCCTGGCCAGCCATGCCAGGTAGCGACCTTCCCGGCCATCGGTGACGATGACGATGACGCGAGGCTGGACGTCGAGAGGTGGCGCGGAGGTGCCCGTGGACTCGCACGACACAGCGGCTGGCTTCGGCCAGGTGAGCGAGGCGCGCCGGCTGACGATGACCGTCACCGAGTCGTTCGACCATGTCCGGGAACGCTTCGAGAACGCCGTTCCGCCCGTGGATCTCGCACGTTTCGAGCAACTCGTCCGTGCCGGCGCCAGCTGGGACGAGGTGCGGCGCGCGACGACCGAGAACGCCCCGCACTTCTTCATGATCTACTGGCGGATGGACGTCACGGCGCTGTTCCGACTCGCCGGCGGCACCCGCCAGTGCGTCGAGTACCTGATGGGCAACCACGTGATCGCGGAACGGATGTACCAGCACGATCCCGCCGCCATGCTCTACGCGCCGCTCCGCCTCGCGATCTACGACAGCTCACCGGCCGCGGACCCGGGCGCTGTCTCGAGTGAGCGCGAGACGCCGCCGCCGGTCACCGCCGGCAGTGGCGCCCCGCCGCGGGGGCCGTTCACCAGCATCACGATCGACCAGCCGAGCACCCGCTTCGCTGGCCTCGGCGATCCCGCCATCACCCAGGTCGCGCTGGACCTGGATCGGAAGCTCGCCCACCTGCTCAGCTGGCTGGACATCCCCGTTCCCAAGCCGATCGCGGCCACGGGGCCGAGGACGGCCTGACGCTGGTCGCCGGAGCGCGGGCTCCACCATCCCCATGATCATGGCCTCACGAGACCGGCCRCGCACGTTCTCGCGTTCTGCGCGGAGCCCGCTTCTCGCCGAGGGGGACCGGGCCGGGCGGTCAGGACCATCTGTAGTAGTCGTGACATGCACCCGACCAGGTCTCGACGGAGAAGTCGGAGAAGTCCCCCGCCGCCTGGCATTCCGCCAGGTAATCGACCGCGTCGGTGGCGATCTCGTTCTGCTGGGCGGCGAGGCGGGTCCTGGTCTCTTCGAGGCCGGCGCCGCAGAGCAGCTGGACGTCGATGGAGCAGAACGCGTCGAAGCTCGCGGTCTTGGTAGTAGTCCTCGTCCACGAGCAGAACCATCCCATCCGGGCCCGATCATGCCGTGGGTGCGCCTTCCGGGACGGCGTCCTTCTGCCGGGAGACCAGGACGGCGGCGATGGTGATGAGCAGTACCGCGACCACCTGCCGTGGACTGAGCTGTTCCCCCAGCACGGTATAGCCGACGATTCCAGCGACTGCCGGGCCCAGGCAGATCAGCACACCGAACACTCTGGCGCTGGTTCTCCGCAGCGCGTGCAGGTCGAGTGTGTAGGGCAGCGCCGAGGAGAGAACCGCCACCAGCAGGCCCAGCGCCAGGTTCCGCGGGTCGCCGAGGCGGTCCACCTGCCCGAAGACCAGCGCGAAGGGCGTGAACACCACCGCGCCGACGAGAAGGGCGACAGCGAGACCTGACAGGTCCGCAGTCGCGCGTCCGATGTGTCTGCTCAGCAGGACGTAGGAGGCGCGCAGCACGGCCGCGAGCAGACCCAGGCCCAGACCGGCCGCGGTGACCCCGGCTCCGCCGGGAAAGGCGATCAGCGTGATTCCGCCGAAGGCCAGTGCGGCCACGAGGACGTCTGTCCGGCTGCGCGACATCACTGTGGCCACGGCGAGGGGGCCGAGCAGCTCCAGTACGGCCGCGACGCCGAGGGGAAGGTGCGCCACCGCCTGGAAGTACGCCATGTTCATGGCGGCGAGAACGCATCCCAGCGTGACCACCGGACGAATGTCCCCGGCGCAGGTGACCCGAAGGTCGGGCCGGGCCAGAGCGAGCAGGATCAACGCGGCGAACCACAGGCGCATCAGGACGGTCATGGTGGTGCCCGCGGCGGGGAAGAGGTTCTTGGCTGCCGCGGCGCCGCACTGCAGGCTCAGGACCTGGGCGAGCACGAGCCCCGCAGGCGTCCACCGGCCCCGGCGCCGGCCTCGCGCGCCCGGGCCACCACGCCCCGCCAGTACTCCACCGTCAGGCCGAGGAAGCCGTCGAACCCGGCCTGAACCGCGGCAGAATCCGTGGGACCGATGCACACCTGGGAGGCGGACTCGCCAGCTGGATCTCCGGAGCTGGCATCGGACCACGAGTGTTCGTCACCATCCCCCGGGCACATCGTCCACACCGCACGTCGCCCCTGCAATCAGAAGACAGCAAACCATGGCTACCGAACGGTTCGAGGTCGAGCGACAGATCGCCGCATCTCCCGCGAAGATGTTCGCGCTGCTGTGCACCTCCGAGGGTCACGTGGCCATCGACAGCTCCGGAATGCTGCAGTCCGCCGAGGGCGGGCTGGTGGCAGGCGTCGGTGTGGGGTGGCGTGCGGCGCGCGTTGTCGAGGGCCACGCGGCGGCCGGTCAGAGGATGGCCGAGCTGTCCTTCAGGGCGGTGATCTCGTCCCAGCTGAGACCGAGTTCGAGCAGCACGGTCTCGGTGTGCTCGCCGTGCTCGGGGGCCCGCACCGGCGCGCCGGGCTGCTCGTCGAACTGCACGGGCGTCGCCACCAGCGGCAGGGCCTCGCCCGCGCCCACGTCGACGTGGGCGAGGTAGCCGTTGGCCTGGACCTGCGGATCGTCGGCCATCTCGTGGGACAGCTGGCTGGCCACCCATGCTCCCTCGAACCCGGCGAGGACATCCCTCCACTCGTCGAGGGTGCGTGCGGCGAAGATGCCTTCGAGCCGTTCGACACAGGCCCGGGAGTTGCGGCGGCGGGCGTCGATGTCGACGAAACGCGGGTCCGTGGCCAGGTCGGGCTGGCCGAGAACCCGGCAGAGGCCGGGCCAGTGGCGCTCCGGGGCGAGCATCTGCAGGACGAGGATGCGGCCGTCGGCGGTCCGGTAGGGCAACATCAGCGGGTTCGGGGCCTCGTGGCGGCCACGAGGGCGGACCGGCGACGCCGGGCCGTCCAGGGCGGCGTTCATGAGGTCCATCTGGACCTGCCACATGCCGGACGCGAGCAGCGAGGCGTCGACCACCGACGGCGCACCGGTCGCCAGCCGGCGGAACAGGGCGGTGCTGATGGCGCCGGCGATGGTCAGGCCGCCGACGACGTCACCGAACGCCGGGCGCGGCATCGCCGGCCACGTCGCGTCCGGGGCGGTGAAGACCTGCTGCATCCCGCTGCGCGCCCAGTAGGCACCGGCGTCGTAGCCGCCCCGGCCGGCGTCGGGCCCGCGGGCGCCGAACGCGGTGCCCCGCACGTAGATCACCGAGGGGTTGTCGGCGCGCACGTCGGGGACGTCGAGTTTCAGCCGGGCGCGGGTGTCGGCGCGCAGGTTCGTCACGAACACGTCGCTGGCGGCGATCAGGCGGGACAGCAGGCGCCGACCCTCGGGATGCTTCAGGTCCAGACCGACGGAGCGCTTTCCCCGGTTGGTGGCCTGGAACTGCACGTCCACGCCGTTCCAGAGCTTGTGCAGGCCGGCGGTGACCAGCCCCCGGTAGGGATCGCCGGTGGTGGGGTGCTCGATCTTGACGACGTCGGCGCCCCATTCCGCGAGCACGGCCCCCGCCATCGGGACGAACACGTGGGAGGCGACCTCCAGGACGCGCACTCCGGCCAGTGGCGCGGCGCTCATGCCGACGGGGCCGGCTGGTGGGACTGCGCGAACTGCCCGAGATCGACCGCGGCGCCGTCCCCACGGACGCCGTGCGACACGATCGAGATGTCGTGGCCGGCCGCCTCCTGCCGCAGCGCCCCGACGGTGCACTTCTCACGCGGCCGGATCGAGAACGGGTCGAAGGAAAAGGCCCGCATCGCGTTGAGATGGGTGACCTTGTCGATCTGCCTGTCGGTCAGCCCGCGCACCGCCTCCTCGACGACCTCGGGGGAGTTCGGCCAGGTGCTGTCGGAATGCGGGTAGTCGCATTCCCAGCTCACCATGTCCTCGTTGAGCCGGTCGATGTTGGCCACCCCGAAGTCGTCGACGATGAAGCAGGTCAGGACGTGCTCGAGAAAGATCTCACTGGGCAGCCGGCCGCCGAGCTGAGGCCGGGTCCAGGCCTTGTGGCGCTGGTAGGTGTAGTCCGCGCGCTCCAGGAAGTACGGGATCCAGCCGATTCCGCCCTCGGACAGTGYCACCCGGAGCCCGCGGAACTTCTGGAAGACGGGCGACCAGACGAGGTCGGCCGCGGTCGGGAAGCTCTTGAAGCCCGCACAGGTGATCTCGACGTTCATCGGGGCGTCCGGGGAGGTGACGACACCGACGGCACCGGACCCGATGTGCATGCACACGACCGTCCCGGTGTCCTCGCACGCCGCCCAGAACGGGTCCCAGTGGTCGCTGTGCAGGGAGGGGAGGCCGAGGCCGAGAGCGTGCGGATTCATCGAGAAACTGACGGCGTGCGATCCCTTGGCGGCGGTCCGGTGGATCTCCGCGGCCATCAGCTGCGGATCCCAGATCGGCGGGATGGAACAGGGGATGAACCGGTCGGGATAGGAGCCGCACCAGGCGTCGATGTGCCAGTCGTTGTAGGCCCGCAGCACCGCCAGGGCGAGCTCGGGGTCCTGCTCGACGCGGCTGGCGAAGAACTGGCCGCAGAACCGGGCCATCGACGGGAAGTTGAGCTGCGCGAGAACACCGTTGGCGTTCATGTCCTTCACCCGCTCGTGGACGTCGTAACACCCGCGGCGTAGCTCGGACAGTCGCATCGGCTCGACGCCGTACTCCTCCGGGGGCCGGCCCGCCACCGCGTTCAGCCCCGAGCTGCGGGCCTCACCCGCACCGAACACCCACTTGTCGCTTCGTTCGTCCGAGACCAGCCGTGGCGCGCGGTCGGCGTACGCGGCCGGGATGAAGCCGTCGAACATGTCCGGGGGTTCGATCACGTGATCGTCCACGCTGACGAGAATGAAATCATTCCTGCGCATGGCATCATGATCGACCGGCAGCGCATGACCGTCTTTGCATCACCGGCCAGATCCTTGCCTGTTGCGGCCGTGGATCGTCGCGCCTCCGTCGGGCGCGGGGCGCGCCGCGCGCGTTCGCGTTCGGGTGCGGGTCCGGGTGCGGGTCCGGGTGCGGGTCCGGGAGGTTCAGCTGCCACGGACCCGCCGCCGGTAGCCGGTGGGGGTCTCACCGGTGTAGCGACCGAAGGCCCTGGTGAAGGCACTGACGCTCTGGAAGCCCACGGCGAGGGCGATGGTGAGGACGTTCTGGTTCTCGTTGTCCTRCGCGAGAAGGGCCATCGCCTTCAGCAGCCGGCTCTCCAGGAGGTACTGGCGCCAGGACATGCCGGTCGCGGCGGCGAAGGCCCGGCGCAGTGACCGCTCCGACGTCCCGACCGCCACGCACAGCCGCGGCAGCGACACCTCCGCCAGATGCTCGTTGGTGTAGTCCATGGCCGCAGCCACCAGTGGATCGTTCGTGGTGGGMAGGCACAGCGGGGTCTCGTGGTCGAGCCACTCGCCGACGAGGCGGGCCAGYGCGTCGAAGAAGGCGTCCCCCACCGGGTCGCTCGACGGCCGGCCGATCGGCCACCGCGTGCCGTAGAGGATCATCTCGCGGATCACCGGCGCGGCGGCCAGGATGCGGACCCGTTCGCCCGCGGGCGTGACCATGGCCGGGTCGAAGAAGACCGAGACCGCCTTGAGGTGCGTCCCGGTGTTGCAGTGCGCCAGCCCGGCGGGGATCCACACCGCCTGCCGCGGAGGCAGGAGGTAGCGCGCTGTCGCCGTCTCCACCTCGGCGACGCCCTCGAAGGCGTACTCCAGCTGGTGCAGGTCGTGCAGGTGCCACCCGTGGCCCGTCCGGTCACCGACCTCCCGGGCATGGGTGCCGGCGCGGACCGGGGCCGGCTCGTCTCCCTCGTGGCGAAGGCCGGCCCGGATGGGTGACTCCCGGGATCCAGGCCGGGAGGCAGGCGCGGAGACCGTCATGGCCGGACCTTAGCCAGCCACCAGCCGGGTCGGGCAGGAGTTGGGCCGATCCCCGTCCGCGCGCAGATGTGACGAAGCGGTCCAGCTGGTGGTGCATCCGGCCGCGTCCCGTGGCCGAACCGGGCAAGGACCTGGCCGGGCGCGCAAAGACGGCCGGCGTCCGGTCACCGAGGATGATCCGGGGACGGGACAACCGGTGCTCTCCTTCGAGCGGAGACAACGCCCTTCCAGCAGCTGATCCCCGTGCCGACGGCCATGGATGGCGGAGGGGGCGGGTGACCCGAACGACGGGAGGCGATCCGGTGGCGGGCGACGACCGACCCGTGCCGGCGGTCGACGACGACAGTCGCGACTTCTGGCTCGGTGGCGCGCAGGGACAACTCCTGATCAGAGCGTGCACGGCGTGCGACCGGCTGTTCCATCCGCCCGCACCCGTCTGCCCGCACTGCTTCGCCCGCTCGGTCACCTCACGGCCGGTGTCCGGCCGGGCGACGGTCCTGTCCTACACGGTGGTGCGACGTGGGTGGGTGCCGGGTTTCCCGCCCCCCTACGTCGTGGCGCGGGTGGTGCTCGACGAGCAGCCCGACCTGCACCTGCTGACCAACATCGTGGACTGCGAGATCGAGGCGGTCGTCACCGGACTCGCGGTCGAGGTGACCTTCGAGCAGCGCGGCGAGGTCCACGTCCCGGTGTTCCGGCCGGCCCGACGGGCATCGGCCGCATGAGCGCGACCCCCGCGAACATCGAGCGTCAGGCGATCGTCTCCGGCATCGGTCGATCGCAGACCGGCCGCCGGCTCGGCCGGCCCGCGATCGACCTGACCCTGGACGCCTGCCTGGCCGCCATCGCCGACGCGGGCCTGACACCCCGTGACATCGACGGACTGACCACCTGGCCCGACAGCGCCGCCCCGCACGGCTTCGGCGGCCCGCGCGCCGGCGACCTGCACTCCCTGCTGCGGCTGGACCTGTCGTGGATCCTCGGCGGCGGCGACGGTGCCAACGTCATCGGTGTTCTCGGGATCGCCGCCCACGYGGTGGCCGCCGGGCTGGCCCGACACGTGCTCGTCTACCGGACCGTCACCGAGGCGACCTCCCAGAACGGAGGGGGRCGCCCCGCCGTCCTGTCCGGATCCGCGGTGGCGCCGTGGAAGACCACCTACGGAGTCGGCTCCCCCGTGCAGTTCGCAGCCCTGTGGGCCCGCCGCCACTTCGACCGGTACGGCACCACCCGCGAGCAGCTCGGCTGGATCGCCGTGAACAACCGCCGCAACGCCRCCGACAACCCGGCCGCCGTGTACCGCGAGCCCCTGACCCTCGACGACTATCTGAGCAGTCGGATGATCAGTGATCCGCTGTGCCTCTACGACTGTGACGTCCCGTCCGACGGTGCGATCGCCTTCGTCGTCTCCCACGTCACCCACCGCCGGGATGTCGAGCGGCCCGTGTTCTTCGAAGCCGTCGGTGGTGGGCGACCCAGCACGTCGAGCTGGGAGTTCTGGCCGGACCTCGACCACATGGCCGCCACCGTGGCCGCGGAACAGCTGTGGTCACGCACGGCGCTGCGCCCCGAGGACGTCGACGTCACCGGTATCTACGACGGCTTCAGCATCTTCGTCCCGCTCTGGCTGGAGGCACTCGGCTTCTGCGCCCCCGGCGAGGCCGGTGCGTTCGTGGAAGGGGGAAAGCGCATCGCCCGCGACGGCGGTATCGCGCTGAACACCTCCGGCGGCCAGCTGTCGGAAGGGCGTTTCCTCGGTTTCGGCCTGGCCTACGAGACCTTTCTCCAGCTGCGCGGCCAGGCCGGCGCGCGCCAGGTCACGGACCCGCGGGTCGGCCTCGTCACCGGCGGCGGCGGCCCGCTCGCCCAGGCTTTCCTGTTCACCAACGACCGGTGACACCCCCGGCCCGGAGCCGGCCGAAACGGGCAAGGACCTGACCGCTTTTGCAAAGAATGTCACCGCGGCACCGCAGATGATGAACGGACGGGTCACCGCCGGTCTCTCCGAACCGGATGGCTCCCAGACGATGCCAGTGCACACGATTCCCGTTCGTGGAGGCGCCCGTCATGTTACTTGGCCGAACCGTCATCGACCGGACGTCATGTTTTGGGGAGGTGGCGGACGGTCGCTTCCATGTCCTGGACGGCGACGTGTTCGGCGACATCCGACGCACCGGAAAATCCCTGCCCCTTTCGGAGGTGACCCTGGGACCGCCGTTGCGCGGCGTCCGGTTCATCGCCGTGATGGGGGGCTTTCTGGCACCGGGAACGACCTGCCCCGCCGGAGCCTCGCCGGTGTGGGTGCCCAAGGCGTGCCGCCACGCCAGCGGCGACGGCGGACGGATCCGGGCCCCGGCCGTGCTGACCGGCCCGGTGCAGATGGAGGCGGAGCTCGCGGTCGTCGTCGGGCGCCCGCTGCGCGCCRCGTCGCCCGACGAGGCCTCCGGGGGAATCTTCGGCTGGACCGTTTTCAACGATGTCACCGCAGCCGAGTACGTCCGCCCCGGGCTGTGGGCGACGGCCAAGTCCATCGACGGATTCGCCTCCTGGGGCCCGTGGATCCGTCGGGACCTCACCGAGGAGCGCGTGATGGACGGACTCACCATCACCGGCGCCCGCAACGGCGTCCGGGTGCAGTCGGGAAACACCCGGTACTACCGGTTCACGCCCGGGGAGATTCTGAGTCACGTCAGCCGCCATGTGAGCCTCCTCCCGGGCGACGTCGTGACGCTGGGGACCCCTCCGCCGGCCGCGGAGGTCGACGTCGGCGACCACTACACATCCACGGTCGAGGAGGTCGGCGTGCTGGCCAACCAGCTGATCGCCGATGATCTCGCCGGGGCCGTGCCGGGGCGCGCGACGGAAGGCGGCGACGCCTGATGGCAGGCACTCCGAACGACTCGACCGACCCGCCCGACCAGCCCGGCCTGACCGGCCTGACCGGCCTGACCGGCAGCAGCGATCCGGACGACCGCGACGACCTGGCGTCGCTGGCGCCGGCGACGGCGCGGCGGCTGTACGAGCTGATGACGCTCATGAAGACGGCGGACGACCGGCTGAGCAGGGGCATCTCCTCGGGTGAGCTGCTCACCGTGTACTGGCCCTCCCGGGGCCAGGAGGCGATCGCCGCGGCGATGGGGGTGTGCCTGCGGTCCGATGACCAGCTCGTCACCACCTACCGGGGCCTGCACGACCTCATCGGCAAGGGCGTCGGGCTGGTGGAGATCTACGGCGAGATGCTGGGCCGGCAGGTCGGGGCCAGCCGGGGCAAGGGCGGGACGATGCACATCGCCAGCCCCGGGGTCGGAGTCATGCTCTCGACCGGGATCGTCGGGGCCGGTCCGCCGGTCGCGGTGGGCCTGGCGATGGCCGCGCAGCGCCTGGGGCTCGACCGGGTGGTGGTGGCGAGTTTCGGGGACGGGGCGACGAACACCGGTTCGTTCCACGAGGCGGCCAACATGGCCGCGTTGTGGGATCTGCCGCTGGTGCTGCTCTGTCAGAACAACCTCTACGCCGAGATGACCCCGACCGAGCACACGATGAAGATTGAACATGTCGCCGACCGGGCTGCCGGCTACGGCATGCCGGGCACGCGGGTCGACGGCAACGATCCGGTCGCCCTCGTGTCGGCCGTGACGGAGGCGGTCGAGCGGGCGCGCGCGGGGCGCGGCCCGACGCTGCTGGAATGTGTGACGTTCCGGCTGCGCGGCCACTACTTCGGCGACCCGATGGCCTACATCCCGGCCGAGCAGCTGGCCGCCGCGACCGAGGCCGACCCGGTCCTGCGGTTCCGGGCACGTCTGGTGGGCTCGGGCGCCTGCACCGCGGGCGACCTCGACACGATCGACGCGGCCGCGGTCGCGTCGGTGGAGGAGGCGCTGGCCACCGTGCTGGCGGCGCCGCCCACGGCGCTGACGGAGATCGACCACGACGTGTATGCCGACGCCCGCAACTGCCCGGCCTGAACACAGGCCCGGCCTGGCACCCACACCCGTTCCGAAGGCGTTCCGAGGGCCGCGGCCCGCCGGGACGACCTGCCCGCAGTGAGGTGGACGTGGACGAACGACGGATGACCATGACCGAGGCGCTGCATCTTGCTCTGGACCAGGCACTCGAGCGCGACGAACGCGTCTTCCTGCTGGGCGAGGACATCGCCGATCCCGGGGCGTCAGGTCCGACAGCCGGCCTGTCGACCAGGTACGGCACGCAGCGCGTGCTCGACACGCCGATCTCCGAAGCGGCGATCGTGGGCGCGGCCATCGGCGCCGCGATGGCGGGTTTCCGCCCGGTCGCCGAAATAATGATCATGGATTTCATCGGCATCGCCGCCGACCAGCTCGTCAACAACGCGGCGAAGCTGCGGTTCATGACCGGCGGCCGGACAAGCGCCCCGATCACAGTCCGGACGCAGGTCTACGGCGGGCTGAGCACCGGAGCGACGCATTCCCAGTCGCTGGAGGCGTGGTTCATGCACATCCCGGGGCTGAAGGTGATCACACCCGCGACCCCGCGGGACGCCAAGGGCCTGCTCACCACGGCCATCTTCGACGACGACCCCTGCATCTTCCTGGAGCCGATCCGGCTGCGCGGCCAGCGCGGGATGGTCCCGCTCGACCCGGCCTTCGCCATCCCGCTCGGCGAGGCCGAGGTGAAGCGGCCGGGCACGGACGTGACCCTGATCAGCTACGGCCGGGCAGTGGTCGAGGCGCTGAAGGCGGCCGACCGGCTCGCCACCGACGGGATCAGCGCCGAAGTGCTCGACCTGCGCACCCTCGTCCCCCTCGACGTCGCCGCGATGGTCCGGTCCGTGGGGCGCACCCGCCGGGCCGTCGTCGTGCACGACGCGGTGGGCTTCGCCGGGCCCGGCGCGGAGATCACCGCGATTGTCCAGCGTGAGCTGTTCGGCACGCTGCTGGCCCCGATCGAGCGGGTGGCCGCGCGGTTCGTTCCCAATCCGGCGCCCGCGGCGCTCGAATCATCCATCTATCCCAGCGTGGAACGCATCGTCGCGGCGGTCCGCCAGACCCTGCGCCCGGACCAGGCACGCTCGGACCCAACAAAGGCAGGAATCCGTGGCTGACTTCGTCGTCCGCATCCCCCGGGTATCGGTGGCGATCTCCGAGGCGGAACTCGTCGACCTCCTGGTGGCGGACGGCGCGCCCGTCACGGAGGGCGAACCGCTGTTCGTCATCGCCACCGACAAGGTCGAGTCCGAGATCCTGGCCGGCGGCACCGGCGTCGTCCGCTGGAGCGGCTCGATCGGCACGGTCTACGAGATCGGGGAGGAGATCGGGAAGATCGAGGCGACCGGCTGAACCCTGCGGAGAAGGAAAGGCTGAGAACAATGGCGATGACCGACGACCGCAGGCCGGCACACAGCCGGAACGTCCCGTTCGCGATGCGGGACACGCTGCACGTCCCCCGCGAACGCTACTTTGACCGCGCCTTCTTCGAGCTGGAGAAGGAACTGCTCTGGCCACGCGTCTGGCAGATGGCGTGTCGGCTGGAGGAGATTCCCCGCGCCGGGGACTTCGTCGAATACGAGATCTGCGACCAGTCCATTCTCCTGATCCGCCAGCACGACGGATCGGTGAAGGCCTTCCACAACGCCTGCCGCCATCGGGCCACCCAGCTCTGCAACGGTTCCGGGCGGCTGCCCGGCGGCCAGATCGTCTGCCCGTTCCATGGCTGGCGCTGGAATCTCGACGGGACCAGCTCGTTCGTCTACGGCGCCGAGGGCTTTGCCGCCGAGTGCCTGCGCCCGGAGGACATCCGGCTGCAGGAATGCAGGGTCGACACCTTCGCCGGCTGCGCCTGGGTCAACCTGGACCCCGACGCCCGCCCGCTGCGGGAGTTCCTGTCCCCGGTGGCCCGGCTGCTCGAATCGGTGCGTGCCGAGAACCTGCGGGTCTGGTGGTGGAAGGAGACGATCCTCAACGCCAACTGGAAGGTGGCCCAGGAGGCTTTCCACGAGGGCTACCACGTGATGGCCACCCACCCGCAGCTGACCTTCGACATGGGCGAGGACTACCCGTTCGGGAACGTCGACTACGCCGGCTTCGAGAACGGCCACGGGCGCTTCCAGGGTCGGTTCGACCCGACCGCGGGCGGCGTCTCCCAGGGGCGCGGCGGCGAGACCTTCCTGGAGCGGTCACGGGTCCTCTGGGAGGGCCAGGACGCCATGACCCTCGAACGCGATCTCCATGTCTTCCGGTCGGTACGCAACCGGCTGCAACCCGGCGAGGACTTCGCGACGGCCGCCGTGCGGGCGCTGATCGACTACGCCGAGGGCGCGGGCATCCCGATGCGGCCGACGCCGGAGGGTCTGCGGCTGTGGGGTGGGCAGGTGTTCGTCTTCCCGAACTTCATGCTCCTGCCCCAGTTCGGCAACGCTCTCTCCTACCGGGCCCGTCCGTACCGGGACGACCCCGAGTGGTGCCGCTTCGAGGTGTGGTCGCTGACCACCTATCCCGAGGCCGAGGAGCCCGGCCGGGCATCGTTGAAGGGCCGTTTCGCCCCGGACGACACCGAGAACTGGGGCCYGATTCCGCGCCAGGACTTCAGCAACATCGAGCGTCAGCAGCGCGGCCTGCACTCCCGCAGCTACGAGCAGCACCGTCTCGCCACCGAGATGGAGCAGATCATCAGCAACATGCACATCGAGCTCGACCGGTATCTGGCCGGCTGACGGTCCCGGCCCAACCATCCAGCGCACAACCATCCAGCGCAGTCGAGGGACTCACCATGTCCGAACCGGACCACACCACCGACGTCGTCGTTGTGGGATCAGGAGGCGGGCTCAGCGGCGCCGTGACCGCGGCGGCTGCCGGACTGCAGACGTTGGTGATCGAGAAACAGCCCCTGATCGGCGGTGCGACAGCCATGTCCGGCGGTGTGCTGTGGCTGCCGGACAACCCGCTCATGCGGGCCGCGAAGATCCCCGACTCGCTGGCCGACGGGCTGGCCTACTTCGACTCGGTCGTCGGTGAGCCCACCGCGGCGTCCTCCCCCGAACGCCGACAGGCCTACATCGTCGAGGGCTCCGCCATGGTCGACTTCCTGGTGGGCAGGGGGATGCGGTTCCAGCGGTGCGAGGGGTACAGCGACTACTACGCGGAGATGGCCGACGTGCGCGGCGGCTGCTCGCGTGGGCGCTCCCTCGAGCCGGTCGTGACCGACGGCAAGGAGCTGGGGCCGTGGTACGACAGGCTCATGCCCGGGATGACGGTGGGGCTCGGCATTGTCGTTCTCACCCGGGAGGCAGCCACCCTCCAGCTGGTCAGGCGCCGACCGAAGGCCATGGCGACCGCCGCGCGGGTCGGGCTGCGGACCGCCGCCGGCAGGCTCCTGCGCCAGGCGCGCCTGGCGAACGGAGGCGCGCTGGTCGCCCAGGCCCTGAAGGCCACCCTCGATGCGGGGGCGACCGTGTGGACGGGCACCGGCCTGACCGACCTGATCGTGGAGGACGGCCGGGTCGCCGGGGTCGTCGCCACCCGGGACGGCAGGACCATCCGCATCCGCGCCCGGCACGCCGTGCTGCTGAGCTCGGGTGGGTTCGCCCGCAACCCCGACATGCGCCGGCGGTACTCCAGGCAACCGAACGACGCGACGTGGACCAGCGCCAGTCCCGGGGACACCGGGGAGGCGATCGAAGCGGCCATGCGGATCGGCGCGGCGGTCGATCTCATGGACGAGGCGTGGTGGATCCCGGCCGGGATCCGGCCCGACGGCCGGCCGAGCATGCTCAACGGCGAGCGCAGCAAGCCGGGCTCGATCATCGTCGACCGCGCCGGCCGGCGGTACTTCAACGAGTCCGTGGCCTACATGGAGGCCGGGCGGCAGATGTACGCCCACAACGCCACCGGCGAGTCCATTCCGAGCTGGCTCGTCATGGACTCCCGTAACCGAAGCCGGTATCTCTTCTCGCTGCGCCTGAAAACACCCGATGAATGGCTCTCCAGCGGCTTCATGAAGAAGGCGGACACCCTGGAGGAGCTGGCCCTGCTCTGCGGCGTGGACCCGACCGGGCTGACCGGGACGGTCGCCCGTTTCAATCACTTCGCCGAACAGGGTACGGATCCGGACTTCCACCGCGGCGACGGCGCCCACGAGAGATACCAGGGTGACTACGGGAACAGGCCGAACGCCTCGCTCGCGCCCCTGAAGAAACCACCGTTCTACGCCGTCGAGGTCTATCCGAGCGATGTCGGTACCAGCGGTGGGCTGCTGTGCGACGAGTACGCGCGGGTACTCGACGCCGACCACGCCCCGATTCCCGGCCTGTACGCGGCCGGGAACTGCACCGCGTCGGTGATGGGACGGACCTATCCCGGTGCGGGAGCGAGCATCGGTGCGAGCTTCGTCTTCTCCTACATCGGCATGAAGCATGCCGCCCGGCTCGCCGCGGCAGCCGCGGACCGGGCGCAGGCATGACCGACCGGAACGGCGAACGGCAGCAGGTGGTGGTGGTGGTGCGGGTCGAGCCCGTCGGCGCCGACCTCCAGGTCGCTCCCGGTGAGACGATCATCGAGGCGGCCTGGCGGCACGGCTACCACTGGCCGACCACCTGCCACGGCCAGGCCACCTGCACGATCTGCCGGGTGGAGGTGCTCAGCGGGACGGAGCACCTCACCCCCGTCGGAGCGGACGAGCAGGACGTCCTGGCGAACCGCCTCCCCGGCGCGGCCCGGCTGGACCTCACCCGCGTACGGCTCGCCTGCCGGGCGGGGGCCACCGGCCGGGTCACCGTGCTGAAGAAGGGCGTGCGCCGGCTCACGACCGTGCACCTGCCGCCGGCGGACGAACCGCCGACCGCCGGAACGGCCGACGGCCCGCCGGAAACCGGGCGCGCGGCGAAACAGCCGTAGCCGCCACGGGCAAGAAACTGACCGATAACGCAAAGACGATCTGCTTCCCGGGCACCGATGATGAAACGGGAGCGAACAGCCCCCGAACCGAGGAAGGAAAATTGATGCCCACCCCAGAACTGATCATCGATGCGGACAGCCACATCACCGAACCACCGGACGTGTGGACCGCCCGGGTACCGCGGAAATACCGTGAGGACGTTCCGTTCGTGGTGCGGCAGGGAACGGCCGACACCTGGGTGCTGGGCGGTGAACGGCTGGCACCGGTCGGCGCGACGGCTGTCGCCGGCTGGCCGACCTTCCCACCCGACTATCCGCAGACCTACGAGGACTGCCATCCGGCGGCCTACCAGGCCGACGCCCGGCTGCGCTACATGGATGCGGCCGGAATCTGGGCACAGGTCCTCTATCCGAACGTCGGCGGATTCGGCAGCGAGAACTTCCTGAAGCTGAAGGACGACAGCCTGAAACTGCTGTGCGTCTCGGCCTACAACGACTTCCTGCTGGAATGGTCCGCGGCTGACTCGCGCCGGCTGCTGCCGGTGGTCGCCACCCCCTTCTGGGACATCCGACAGACCGTCCGGGAGATCGAGCGGTGCGCTCCGCTGGGCGCACGCGGCATCCTGTTCACCGGAGAGCCACAGCGCTACGGGCTGCCGGTGCTCGGCGCGGCGCACTGGGACCCGCTGTGGGAGGTGGCCCGCGAGACGGGGCTGCCCATCCACTTCCACATCGGYAGCGCCGGCGACACCCTCGAGCTGTCCACGCCGGAACGCTACGCGACGCACCGGGCCGAAGGCGCCCAGGCCTACACCGCGGTCAGCCTGTTCATGAAGAACGGCGTCCAGTGCTCCGATCTCATCACCTCCGGTGTGCTCTCCCGCCACCCCGAGCTGAAGTTCGTCTCGGTCGAAAGCGGAATCGGCTGGCTGCCGTTCATGCTGGAAGCCACCGACTACAGCTGGCTGGGCGCGTTCAGACCTGGCCGGGAACGCCAGAAGGGGGACGTGCTGCCGTCGGAGCTGTTCCGCCAGAGCGTCTACGTCACCTACTGGTTCGAATCCGTCGCACCGAAGCACTTCCTCGATCTCGTGCCGATCGACAACGTGATGTTCGAGACCGACTTCCCGCATGTCACCTGCCTGTTCGAGAACATCCAGGAGACCATTTCCTCCGGCCTAGGCCACATCGACGCGGGCGCCCGCCGCAAAATCCTGTGGGACAACGCCGAGAAGCTCTACCGAATCGAGAGGCCGCCGGCGTCGTGGTGGGAGACGGCCGGGCGCTGATGTCGGGGTCTTACCACCACCACCAACCGGCCGGTACACAATCCGCCCACCGGACACATGTCAAGACTTTGCCGGAGTGAGGATCTGCACTAACGTCACATCATGATCCCCACAGGAAATCCCCACCTGCATTTACCCGTCTGGAGCGCCAGGACCCGGGGCGAAGACGGAGACACTCCCGCCGTCCGGGCCGGTACCTGGGCCAAGGAGGTGGGAGACGAAGTCGTCACCGGATGGCATCTGCACGACCTGCACCAGCTGGAATACGCACTGGAAGGAATCATCCAGGTCGAGACCGCGACCGCCCGTTACCTCCTGCCTCCCCAGCAGGCCGTCTGGATTCCCGCCGGCACGTCACATTCGAGCACCTGGACGAACGTCAAGGCCGTCTCGGTCTTCTTCGACCCGGCGATGAACGTGCCGGGAGGCGACCGCGTACGCGTTCTGGCCGCCGCGCCGGTGATCCGGGAGATGGTTCTGTACGGCAAACGGTGGCCGATCACCCGGACCCGGCAGGATCCCATGGCCGATTCCTTCTTCGATACCCTCGCCTATCTCGTCGTCGAATGGCTCGAACACGAGACCCCACTGTGTCTGCCGACCVCCAGCGATTCGCTGGTGGCTGCGGCCATGGATTACACCAACGAACACCTCGCCGAGGTCACCCTGCCCAGGTTGTGTGCCGCGGTGGGCACCTCGGAACGGTCGCTGCGCCGGGCGTTCCACACCGCGACCGGAATGTCCTGGCGGCAGTACCTCCTGGAGAGCCGCCTCCTGCGGGCGATGGCCATGCTCGCGCAGGACGGCGACAAACTGAACGTGATCGACATCGCCGTCGCTGTCGGCTTCCAGAGCGTCAGCGCCTTCACCCGGGCGTTCACCCGCTACGCGGGTGAGGCGCCCAGCACCTATCGTCAGCGCGTTCGCACCCGTATCCACTGAGCTCGGACGCGCCTCGGCCGGCCCCACGAAGCTCTCGGAGTCCCCATGCACAGAATGCGATTACTCGTCGCTGCCGCCGTCTGCGCCACCGCTCTCCTCCTCGGCGCCTGCGGTGGCAGTTCCGGCCCGGCCTCCGACTCCGCCTCCCCCTCCGGGGCACCGGTGTCCGGTGGCCACGCACGGATCATCCTCATCAACGACGTACGCACCCTGGACCCGGTCGTCCTCGGCAACGCCTTCACGGTCGGCGCCCTTGTGGGCAACGCGCTGTACGGAACTCTGCTGCGAGCCGACGAGACCGGTGTGGTGCGGTCCTCGATGACCGAGTCGTTCACGACCACCGACGGCGGTGCCACGTTCACCCTGAAGCTGCGGCCCGGTCTGGTGTTCTCGGACGGCACCCCGCTGAACGCCGAGGCCGTGCGGTTCAACTGGGACCGCGCCAAGGACCCGACCACCGGCTCCACCGCGCGCGCGGAGGCCTCGTTGATCACCTCCTCGGAGGTGGTGGACGCCACGACGCTGAGCGTCAGCCTGGCGTCTCCGTCGCCGAAGTACGCCGAATCGATTCTGACCTCGACACTGAACTGGATCGCCTCGCCGGCCGCCCTGCGGGCGGGGCGGGAGGCCTTCGACGCCAGGCCGATCGGCGCGGGGCCGTTCACCCTGCGCAGCTGGACGCGCAACAGCACCCTGGAGCTGACCAGAAATCCCCGCTACTGGGACCAGCCCCGACCGTATCTGGCCAGCCTCACGCTGCGCGCGGTACCCGACGCCACGCAGCGACTGAACACGGTGGTCACCGGCGGCGCGGACCTGGCCATCGAGTCGAGCCCGGTCAACCTCGGCAAGGCCAGGGACGCCGGCCTGACCACCGCCGTGATGCCCCTGTCCGGCGGAACGCTCATCGCGCTCAACAGCCGCCGGCCACCGTTCGACGACATCCGCGCCCGGCGGGCCCTCGCCCTCGCCCTCGACATGGACGACCTGAACCTCGCGGTCTACAACGGCGCCGCGGAGCCGGCCACCACGCTGTTCACGAAGAGCTCGCCCTTCTACTCGGACACCGTGCTGCGCAGGACGGACCGGCCGGCCGCCCAGCGCCTGTTCGACGAGCTGGCCGCCGCGGGAAAACCACTTACCTTCACCTACACCAACGTCCCGACCTCGGAGAACCGGCTCACCGCGGAGAACGTCCAGGCCCAGCTCAGCAGATTCCGGAACGTGAAGGTCGAGATCCGTACGATCGAGGTCGCCGAACTCGCCGCGCTACGCACTACCCATGACTTCGACGCGGCCACCTCGACCGCCATCTTCATCGATCCCGAGCCGCGACTGGCGACCGTCTTCGCCGGAAACTCCCTGGCGAACCTGTCCGGCGTCGCCGACCCGGACCTGGACCGAGCCCTGCGGACCGGTGCGTCCGCCAGCTCCGAGGCGGACCGCCGGGCTGCCTACGGCACCGTGCAGAGGCAGCTGGCCGACCTGGTTCCGGCGGTCTTCCTCATGCGCACGACCCCCGGGGCCGTCGCGCACGCCAGGGTCTCCGGCCTGAAGCAGTACGGTCTCGGGTCTCTGCTGCCCGACCAGCTGTGGATGAACGACTGACAGCCGGGGCCGTACCGGGCACGTCCGCGCCCCGCCCTCGCGCCCCGCCCTCGCACTTCGCCCCGTACCAGCACCGCGGTCTGTGCCGGCGTCCGCGCTCCTGCCCACGTTCGCGCCGAGTGACGGTGTTTCGGCCTCCCTGCGGGAGACCGGCTCTGCACCCAGGTCGACGTGCCCTACCGCTGGTAGCCGCTGCGCAGGTCGTCGACGATGCGTGGGCGGTCGAGGGTGGAGGGGGCGAGCGTGCGGGGCGCGCGGTCGGGTGGGAAGACACCGGCGGCGGTGAGCATGGCCGGGCTGAGGAAACGGGCCGGGGCGGCCCGTGCGGAGAGGACGAGTGGTGGCGGCGTCCGGTCGGTGGTCGCCAGCACGAAGCCCCAGTCCCCGAAGCTGGGGACGTCCACGTGGTACGGCGTGGTCGCCAGGCCGGCGGCACCGACGGTGCTCACGGTGCGCCAGTAGCCGTTCGGGGTCGCGTACGGGCTGCCGGCCTGGACGGTGAGCAGGCCGCCGGGCGCGAGGACCGCCCGCACCAGGCCGTAGAACTCCTGGGAGTAGAGCCGGCCGAGCGCCGGGGTGTCCGGGTCGGGCATGTCCACGACCACGGCGTCGAACGGCTCCGGCGGCGGGCCGCGCAGCCAGCGGAAGGCGTCGGCCACCACCACCTGGACCCTGGGGTCGTCGAGCGCGCCGCGGTTGAGCCGGGCGAAGGTCGTCCGGGCGACTGTGATCACCTGTGGGTCCAGCTCGACCTGCACCACCTGGCGGACGGTGGGGTGGCGCAGCAGTTCGCGGGCGGCGAGCCCGTCGCCGCCGCCGAGGACCAGGACACGTGCCGGGTCACGGGCGAGCGCGGGGGCGACGAGCGACTCGGTGTAGCGGTGTTCGTCGGCGCTGGAGAACTGCAGGTCACCGTCGAGATAGAGGCGCAGGTCGCCGCCGCGGCGGGTCACGACGATCTCCTGGTACGCCGACCGGGTGGCAACGATGATCGGATCCGCGTACAGGCGCTGGCGGGCGTCGGTCTCGATGTCACGGGCGCGCAGCAGCAGCGTGCCGAGCAGCGTGGCGGCGGACAGGAGCGCGACGAGCGCGGTGGCGAGGGCACGCCGGGTCAGCCACCGTCGCAGCAGCAGCGCGGCGACCACGCTCGCGGCGGCCAGGTTGACCAGCCCGGTCAGTGCGGCTCCGCGGATCATGCCGGCGGCGGGGAGCAGGACGAAGGGCCAGACCAGCCCGCCGACGAGGGCACCGGCGTAGTCGGCCGCGTTGAGATCGGCGAGCAGCCGGCCGCTGCCCTGGGCGTCCATGTCCGTCCGGCCGGTCTGCAGGAGGGTGACGAGCAGTGGCAGTTCGGCGCCGACGAGCATGCCGAGCAACGCGGTGCCGAGGACGAGCACCGGCCCGCTGGTCGCGTAGAAGCTGAAGGCCACGTAGAGGGTGACGGCGCTGAGCCCGCCGAGGACGCCGAGCAGGGTCTCGACGGCGACGAAGGCGGCGGCCGCGTTACCGAGGAATGGCTTGACCAGCAGCGCACCGGCGCCGAGGGCGGCGACGAAACCGGCGACGATCAGCGACGTCTGGGTGATACCGCCGCCGGCGAGGCTGGCCGAAAGGGTGAGCAGGACCAGCTCGTACACCAGGCCGCAGGCGGCGCAGACCGCGACCGCGGCCAGCAGGAGTGGGCGGGCCCGCACGGGCAGCGGACCGGCCCCCGACTCCCCCGCTGGCGCCGCTGGCGCCGTCGGAATGTCCGCCAGGACGTCCGACCGATTGTCCGTCGGGGTGGTCCTGGGGGTGTCCACTGCCACGGGCAGCCGCGGTGTCAGGAGAGCGCGGCGGCGTTGACCGCGCCGATCGCGAGCAGGCTGGCGGCGACCGCCCACGCCGCCGGGCTGAGGGTCGGCTCGTTGACGATCGCGCGCAGGTGCCCGGGCACGACAGCGTCGAGCACGCGGAGCGCGAGCGCGTGCAGCGCGACACCGATGAGGCCGTAGACCGCCGAGTCGACGAGGCCCTGAGCCAGCGAGTCCGAGCTGGTCAGGATGGCCGTGGCGACGATGAGCGTCAGCGAGAGATGGTTCCCCACCAGCAGGACGGTGGCGTTCGGACGGCGGTCGACATAGACCTGCCGGCGCAGGCTGCCGGGCGTGAGCATGTCGAGGACCAGGAAGCCCAGCGCGAGGACGCCGGCGCCGACCAGGAAGTAGAGCAGGGTGGCGACGATGCCCTCGCCGAGGTCACCGGCGTCCAGGCTGCCGAAGGTCACGAGGCTCTCCCGGTGAGGTGCGGGGGGACGGGGGGACGCTGCTGACCGGCCGGGGGACGGCCATCCCGCCCCGGATCACTTCCCATCGCCGGGGCCGCCGTCGCTGTCGGCCGGCGAGCCGGGGGTGAACCCGCTGCCGAGGAACGCGTACTGGCCCTGGTTGAACCGGTCGTCGAGGTCCTCCACCCGGACGATGCTGCCGGCGCCGACGGCCGCCGCGCTGACGATCACGATGTCGTCGGCGTAGCGGAGGTACTCGCTGCCCTTGTCGGTGGTCCGGGCGGCCGGCGTCGCCCCGGCGGCGATGGCCGCGGCGGTCCGGCCGACCGGATCGGCGGAGGTGTAGCGCTCGATGTCGCCCTGCGCGCCGGTGCGGCGGTAGCGGTCGGCGACCCAGCCCCTGGCGTCGTTGTCGCTGCCGCAGGCGGGGAGCACCGCGACGACGAGCGCGACCGGAAGCACGACAGGGAGGCCGAACGCGCGGGCGGCACGGGCGGCATGGGCGGCATGGGCGGCATGGGCGGCGGTCATCGCGGCTCCCAGCGGCTGTGCGTGGTCACGATCTCGTGCGTGCGGGAGCCCGGGTAGAGATGCCAGGTGCGCCACTGCCAGCCGTGCGGCGTCGGCGCGCCGGTCAGGGCAGTCACCGCCCGTTCATCGCCGGGGAAGGCGGCGCACAGCCAGTCGGATCTTCCGGCCGCCCGGGCCCGCAGACTCTCCGCGAGCGTGTCGAGCTCGCGGAGATCGACGGTACGCACCTGCGCCCGCAGGGTGTAGCCGTCCTCCTCCGCCCGCGTCGGCAGCGGGCAGCCGCCGGCCGCGACGGCGTCGCAGGACACCTCTTCCGTCAACCGGCGGGTACCCGCCGAGGCACTCACCGCATGCGAGGCGCCCAGGACGGCCAAGGTCAGTCTGCCGTGCGGCGCGTGCAGCYCGACGCTGGCCAGCGATGCCGGGATCGAGGCCCCGAGCAGCAGCCCGAGGGAGGCGGCGCGGACATCACGGGGCACGACCGCCAGCTCGAGCGCGGTCACCGGACCAGGACCGCGCTGCGGTGAACCGGATAAACCGGATGGACCGGCCGGACCGGAGCGCAGCGGAGGTCGGCCACCTGGGTCCTTTCCGGCCGGGGAATTGGCTGGCAAGAACATACCGGACGTACTGTTCACTTTCCGCAGGTAAGGAAAGTCAGCCGATGTTCTTCAGCGCCTCGCGGCGGGACAGGGGTGACAGGGCGTCTCCGCGAGCGGCGACGAAGCGGCGGACCTCCGCCGGGTCCGTCCAGGCGTACTGGCGCAGCGCCCAGCCGATGGCCTTGCGGAGGAAGAAGTCCCGGTCGTCGAGGTTGGCGTCGATGCAGGCGTACAGCAGCTCGAGGTCTGTCGCCGCTTTGAAGGACAGCTGGCAGATGATCGACGCCCGCCGCCGCCACCGGTCGCCGTCGCGGCTCCAGCGCAGCATCACGGGACGGATCGCGGCGGGGTCGGCGGCGAGCAGCGGCCCGACCCGGCGGGAGGCGATCTCGTCGACGTGGTCCCACCAGGCGCCGGTCGTGATCATTTCCTCGTAGAGGTCCAGCGTCTCTGCTCGCTGGTAGGAGCGATAGGCACGGTGGCCGGTCAGGTCGACCGCCGCATACCGCTCCTCGCGGTACTCCGCACCCCGCCACAGATCCAGGACGGTCGCGGCCCAGCCGGCCTGGTCGGGCAGGGTCCGCGCGGCGAGGACGGGACGTAGCACCCGTTCCCGCACGGGCTTGGGCACGCCCCGGTACGGCATGTCGGACTTCATGTACGCCTGCATGGCCGGCGCCTTCGCCGGGTCGGCCGCGTCGGCGAGTGCTCCCCGCACCGCCGCCACCAGCCAGCCGTCGGCCTTCCCTGCGGCCATCTCGTCACGCTCCATGGACGGCATGGTGCCCGCCACCACCGACAGTCTTCCGCCTCCCTGCCCGAACCGCTCCGGACCGCCTCCGCCCCGCGCGCGGTGCCTCGCCCACGAGGCGCTGGGTATGGGGGACATGTGGGTCGACGCCTGGTGCCGGATGCGCAGTGGTGCCGCCGTCCGCGCCGTGCGCCGCCGGGGCGGTGCGCCCGCTCGGCCGCGACGCTCGGACCACTCGTGATCATTCTCGTGGTGTGCGTCGTCGATGCCGTGGGCGGACCCGACTTCGTCATCATCGCCCTGGTCATGGGAGCTCCGCTGCTGGCCGCCAGCTTCGCCGGTCCGCGGCTGACCGGGATCTACGCCGTCGCCGCCCTGGCTGGAGCGGGTGCGCTGGCAGTCTCGGACGGGGTGACGGACCCGGGGGCGGGCGGCGGGCCGAGCGCCAGGCTCATCCGACTCGTCGGCATCGCGCTCGCGGGGGTCGTCGCGGTCGGCGTCAGTCGGGCCCGGCAGGCCCGCAACCGCCGGATGACCGAGCTTGTGCGGGTCGCGGAGGTCGCCCAGCGCGCGATTCTCGGCACCGTCCCCGAGACCATGCACGGCCTGCGGTTCGCGGCCGCCTACCGGAGCGCGGCGGTGGAGGCGCGGGTCGGCGGAGACCTGTACGAGGTGGTGGACGGCCCGTGGGGGGTGCGGCTGATCGTGGGGGACGTACGGGGCAAGGGCCTGGGGGCGGTCCGGCTCACCAGTCGTGTGTTGGGCACCTTCCGCGCGCTGGCCGGGCGGCTGGACGACCCCGGTTCCCTGATCGTGGCCCTGGACCGCGAGGTTGCGGGGTTCGAGGGCGACGAGCCGGACTCCGGCATGGCGGACTTCGTCACGGCGGTCGTCGCCCAGGTCGACGAGGCCGGGTGGATGCAGCTGTTCAACGCCGGCCATCCCGATCCGCTGCGGGTGCGCCGGGGCCGGGTGGAAGCCCTGTGTCCTCCCGCCCGGGATCTCCCCCTGGGCCTGGGCTGCTGCCCGGACCCGACCCGGGTGCAGCTCGGCCAGTCCGACCGGGTGCTGTTCTACACCGACGGCCTCGCCGAGGCCCGCCACCCGGCGACCCGGCAGTTCTTCCCGCTCCGCCCGGCGGTGCAGGCTGCGTTCGCCGCCGGCAGGGAGCTGCCCGAGTCGCTGGCGGTCCTGGTCGACGCACTCGCGGACTGGACCGAGGGTTCCCTCGACGACGATGTCGCGATGGTGGCCGTGGAGCGTGTCGGCCAGGTCGGCCAACTGGGCCAGGTCGGCCAGGTCGGCCGCGGCGGCCTGGGCGGGTCACGGGGTGAGACGCGGGGCGTGCCAGATTCGGAGGCGGTCGTCGAGGTCGTCCAGGGCGGCGTGCCAGCCGACGTAGCCGCGGGCCTCGCCGACGAAGCGCCGGGCCCGCCCGGCGATGACGGAGCTCGGCCGGTCGCGGGAGATGGTGAGGGCCTCGTCGACGAGGTCGATCGCATGGTCCAGATCGCTGCGCCTGGCGGCGGCGGTGGCCGCCGCGATCCGGGCCATGGACCGCAGGCCGGTGACGCCCGCCAGGTCGAGATGGTGGATGGCCGCGTCGGTGTAGACACTCGCCGCCCCCGACATCCCGAGCTCGACGTAGGCGGCTGCTGACAGCTCGGAGAGGGTCAGCACGTGCAGTGTGTCGATCGAGAAGCCAGGCTCGCCGTGCTGGTCCGCGGTCAGCGAACCGACGATGTTCCAGGCCCGGCCGACGGCTTCGTGGACTCCCCAGCGGGCACCGAGTGCACCGTGGGCGCGTGCCTCGATGGCGGCCGCCCGCGCCGCCGAGGGGGTCCCGGGGCCGACGAGTGCGCGCCCGGCGGCGGCGAGCTCGACCGCGTCCGCCGGACGTCCGGCCTTGCGGGCCAGGGACGACTGCCACAGCCGGATCCAGCACATCAGCGTCGCGTCGCCGGCCTCGGCGGCGTGCTGGTAGGCCTCACCGAACGCGGCCGCGGCACCGGTGGTGTCCCCGGTGTCGTGGCGGGTCGTGGCCCACAGGGCCGCGAGCCGGCCGACCACCTGGTGCAGCCGCAGCCGGGTGGCGGGCGGCAGGGAGTCCCGTGCCAGCAGGGAGCGCACCACGGGCAGGTGGCGCCGCAGCCGGGCGGCGGTGACGGCGATCGGGGTGCGCTCGTAGTCGGCGGTGATCCGCGCCACCCGGTCGTCGAGGTGGCCGAGAAGGTCCGGTGACGGGCTCACCGCGCCGCCGCCCGGGCCTGGCAGCTCACCCGCGCCGAGAAGGTCGAGGGGGAGCAGGGCACCGGCGGCCAGCAGCCGCCGCCGGGAACTGGCATCCATGCCTGGTGTCCTCCGCGTGGCACAGCGGAGGGTGGCAGCTGCCTTCGAGGTGGCGCCGTCGACCGGCCCCGTACTCCGCGCATGTCCCGAATCCTGGGGCCACCGGGACGGCTCCGTCACCCTCCGATGCCACTGCCGGACACGAGCCGGCGACGGTTTCCGCGGGCAGGGGTGTCCGTTCACCCCGCCCGCGGCCCGTTTTCCACCACGCAAACACAACCAGTGCGCAATGTGCGGGCTACACCGTTGCGGGTGGGAGGAGCTGGCGGGCTACTCGCCCGCGGTGACGAGGTGCGCCACGTGGTGGGTGTCGTTGAAGCCGCGCAGCACCGCGGGGCCGTCGGAGTACCAGTCGACCGTGGTGATCGACACCAGGTCGAGGTGCAGGCGGTAGAGGACGGCCGGCTCCGCGGCGAGCGCCAGCTGGGTGAGGGCCTTGATCGGCGTGACGTGCGAGACGATCAGAACCCGCCCGGCGGGGTACCGGGCCAGGATGCGGTTYCGGGCGGCGGTGACCCGGGCGACGGTGCCCAGCAGGCTCTCACCTCCCGGCGGGGGAACCGCCGGGTCGGCCAGCCAGGCGTTGAGCTCGTCCGGGAAGCGCTCCCGGACCTCGGCGAAGGTGAGACCCTCCCAGACGCCGAAGTCGGCCTCCCGCAGGTCCTCGTCGATGAGATAGTCGCGGCCGAGTGCGTCGGCGGTCTGCCGGGCGCGCTTGAGCGGCGAGCTGATGACCGCGTCGAACGGCTCGTCGCGCAGCCGGTCGGCGGCGGCCGCCACCTGGTGCAGGCCGGTGTCGGTGAGGGCCGCCTCGACGTTGCCGCTGAACCGCTTCTCCACCGACATCGGGGTCTGGCCGTGGCGGAGCAGGACGGTCGTGGTCGGCGGCGCGGGCGGAGCCATCCAGCCGGACAGCCGGTTGGTGGTCGGTGCCTGGTGGGGCACCGGATCCGGCGACTGCGGGATGCTGGGCTCCCAGGTGCGGCCGGCGGCGGCCGCATCCATGGCCTCGTTCGCCAGCCGGTCGGCGTGCCCGTTGCGGGCCCGCGGCACCCAGACGAACCGGACCCGGCCGAACCGCGACGCGAGCCCGGACGCCTCCGCGGCCAGCGGCCGCATCGACGGGTGCTTCACCTTCCAGCGCCCGCTCATCTGCTCGACGACGAGCTTCGAGTCCATCCGGACCTCGACGTCGGCACCGGGGTCGACGTCCGCCGCGGCGCGCAGGCCGGCGAGCAGGCCCTCGTACTCGGCGACGTTGTTCGTGGCCGTGCCGATCGAGCCGGCGCGCTCCGCGAGCACCTCGCCGGAGCCGGCGTCCCGGACGAGCGCGCCGTACCCGGCAGGCCCGGGATTACCCCGGGAGCCTCCGTCAGCCTCGACGACCAGTCTGCGCCCAGCGCTCATGCCGCCACTCCCCTCGCTCGTCCGGCCCGCAGAGGTACCCGCCTCCGCGGGGGGGATGCGTGACTTTACCGGCCGTTCGGCGGTGTGGACAGCGGGCGGGTGTGGCCCACGGTCACAGGCCGGATTCGGCCGTCCGGACCAGGATGCGGCGGCACTCCTCGCAGCGCACCACCTCGTCGGCGGGCGCGGCCGCGACCGCGCGCAGGTCGCCACCGGAGAGCTCCAGATGGCACCCCTGGCAACGGCGCCGGACCAGCGACGCGGCGCCCACCCCGCCAGAGGAGCCGCGGATCCGCTCGTACAGGACGACCAGCGGCTCGGGCAGGGCCGGCGCCAGCGACTCCCGCTCGGTGCGCCGCTTCACCGCCTCGGCGTCGATCTCGCCGAACTGCTCGTCCCGGCGCTCCTCAGCTGCCTGCCGCTCGCCGGTGATCTTCTCCTGATCGCCGACGAGGCCGGCCAGGCGGGTCTCCAGCGCGTCCAYGGCCTCCATACGCTCCAGGGCGTCGTCCTCAAGCACACCCTGGCGGCGGGCCAGCGACGCCAGCTCGGCCTGCAGGTTCTCCAGCTCACGCGGGTTGCCGACCTGACCGGACTCGAGCCGGGCGCGGTCGCGCTCGGCGCGGGAGCGGACCAGCTCGATCTCGTTCTCCAGCTTCTGCTGGGCACGGGCGATGTCGGCGATCTCCGTCCGTACCCGGACGATGTCCGTGTCGAGACTCTCCAGGGCCGCCGACCGCTCGGCGATCGTGGCGAGCTCCGGGAGGGAGCGCCGCCGCGCGGCGAGCCGGTCAAGCGCCGTGTCCAGCGCCTGGAGGTCGAGGAGGCGAAGCTGTGTTGCCGGGTCAGCCTTCATGGACTCCGTGCCTAGAGCCTTTCTTCTGTACGCGCGCCGGGCGCGTGGGGCGGATCGGACGGGCGCGCGGCGTACTCCGCGTCGACGTACTCCGCGTCGGCACCCGGGCTGGTCGTGGTGGCGCTCACGTGCAGGCGCCAGGGGTCTGTGACATGGGTCGACACCAGGGTGTTCACGGTACGTCCCCGGGCGGCGAGGCCCGCGCGCAGCCGGTCGGCGGCGCCGGCCAGCCAGGGCCACTCGCTGGCCCAGTGGGCGACGTCGACGATGACCAGCCGATGGTCCGCGACAGCGTCCAGGGTGTGGTGGTGCCGGCCGTCCGCGGTGAGCAGGACGTCCGCCCCGGCCGCCGCGGCTGCGCCGGCGAGCTCGCCACCCGACCCGCCGCAGACAGCGACCCGGCGCACCGGGATGTCGGGGCCGCCGGTGGCGCGTACCCCGCCCGCGGTCGCCGGCAGCGCCCGCGCCACCCGCTCGCAGAACGCCGACAGTGGTTCGGGCGCCGGCAGGACACCTATCCGCCCGAGCCCGCGGCATTCGGTGCCGGCGTCGGTGCGGCCCCGGGCCCGGGCCTCGGCCCGCCCGACGTTCTGCGGCAGCGGCCGCACCTCCCGCAGGCCGATCGCCGCCGCCAGGGCGTCGCTGACCCCCGGGTCGGCCACGTCCGCGTTCGTGTGCGCGGTGAACAGCGCCACCCCGGCGCGGACCAGCGTGCCCACGACCCGCCCGCCGGCCGCCGTCTCGGCGACGGAGTGGGCCCCGCGCAGGAAGAGCGGGTGGTGGGTCACCAGCAACTGGGCCCCGGCCGCGGCCTCGGCGGCGACGTCGGGGGTCGGGTCGACCGCGAACAGCACGTCGCGCACGGGGGTGTCCGGGTCGCCGACCGACAGGCCCACCGCGTCCCACGACTCCGCCCACGCAGGCGGGTAGCAGGCTTCGAGCACGGAGACGCAGTCACGGACCGTCGCCACAAGGGAGGTCATCCCCGCGACCTTACCCGGGCGGCCGGTCGGCGGTGTCGACCGGTGACCACACCGCTGCCCTCGGACGAGGCGCCGTCACTTCGTCCTGACCTGACCCGTAACGTCACCCCTGGCGTAGGACGTCCGCACGGGGTTACCACCCCGACGAGAAGGGGTTCGGAGCATGGCTGACGTATCGGTGCGGTTTCAGATCGCCGGGGATTCGGAGATCGTCCTGAACCTGGCGACGCCGCAGGCCGTCCGGCTTGTCGAGGCACTGATGGGCAAGGTCGCCGATGCCATGGCGGCACCGGAGCGGCTCGCTGTCGGCACCTCGTGGCAGCAGGGGACGCCCGCCCCGCCCGCGCCGCCGACCTTCAACCCGGGCCAGCAGCTGCCGCGGTAGCGCCCCGGCCAACGTCACAGACACAACGGACACCGCCGACAGAGCGGACACCACGGGTCCGGCCGTCGCCCGGCCGGCGGTTAGTGCTGCCAAAAGGCGAAATCCGACAACAACGTCGGCGCAACGCGATACAACCTCGCAAAGCATCCTCTACGAAAGGACACCTGATTTCCCATGGCGGGGGACGTACCGGCCGACGAACGGATCCTCATCACACTCGATGATCTCGGTCCCGAGACGGACGCCCGGCCCGGTCCGCCCGGCACCCCCGAGCTGCCGGCGGCCCAGGCGCAGCCCGGCGGCGGCACTCCGGACGCCGCGGACCGACCCGTCCCGAGCAGCGAGCCCGAGCCGCAGGTCATCGACCTGGCGCCGGACGACCTGCCGGTCTGGGGAGTCCGCCGCAGCACCGCGACCCCGGCGCCGACCCGTGCCCAGCACGGCGAGCGGACCGTCCACCGCTACGGCCGTGTCCGTGTCCTGGGCCGCCCGGTGGACTCCGCGGTGACGCAGGCACTGCGCGGGATCTCCGCCGACCTCGCCCCCGGCGACGGGACGATCGTCTCCACGCACAGCCTGCCCGGCGGCCTGAACCGCACCGAGTCCCTGGGGGTGGAGGCGTTCCGCCTGCGCGCCAGCGAGGGCTACCGCCGCCGCAAGCGGTCCCGCCCGCGGGACGCGGCGCCGTGGGACATGGCCCACCCCTGCACCGACATCGCACCGCCGCGAGGCGCGGGCGAGACCGCGACCCCGACCCCGACCCCGGTCCGCGCCCTGGCCAACGGCCTGCTGGCGGACAGCGACGGCAACGGGTCCGGCGCCGCCCCGGCGCCGCTGCCGACCCTGCCGGTCAGTTCCCTCAGCGGATACCTGGAGGGCTCGGTCGCGGTCGGCCTGATCCTCGTCGAGGGCCCGACACCCGCCCTGCGGATGACCGCCGCGGAACGCACCAAGATCGTCGCCGAGGTGCAGAACGGGCTGTCCTGGTACGCGACCCAGAACCCCGCCGCCGAGCTGACGTTCAGCTACGACATCCAGATCGTCCAGCTCCCCACCCCCGCCAACCCGGGTGCCACCGACCTCGAGTCGGTGTGGCGCAACCCGGCGATGAGCCGGCTGGGCTACGCGCCGAACTTCGACGGCGTCTACGACTACGTCGAGGCGCTGCGCGCGCGGCTGGGCACCCGGTGGGCATACTGCGCGTTCATCACCAAGTACCCACTCGGCCACTTCGCCTACGCGTCGGTCGGCGGCCCGCGCATGGTGCTCGCCGCCGACGCCGACGGGTGGGGCCCCGACAACATCGACCGGGTCTTCGCCCACGAGACCGGGCACATCTTCGGCGCCCCGGACGAGTACGCGGGCGCCGGCTGCGACTGCGGCGGCAGCTGGGGCCGCTACGGCACCCCCAACGGCAACTGCGACGGATGCGCGCCGGCGCCGGTCGAGTGCCTGATGCGGGCCAACACCTTCGCGCTGTGCCGCTACACGCCGTCCCACCTCGGCTGGGGCCACGGGGTCGGTGGCAACCCGGTGCTGATCCAGTCCCGCGGGCTCGGCCTGCGGGGCAACTTCGACGCCGTCGTGCCGTCGGCCTTCTCCGGGCTCACCCACGTCTGGCGGGACAACGACGCCACCGGCGCGCCCTGGCGCGACCCGTGGCAGACCGCGCAGGCCCTCGGCAGGGTCGACGCGGTCACCATGGTCCAGAGCACCCTGGCGAACCCGGGGCCGCTGGAGACGGTCGTCCGGGTCGGCCCGCGGCTGTTCTTCCTGTGGCGGGACAGCACCGGTGCCTACCAGTGGCGCCCGCCCGTCCAGCTCGCCCAGGGCGTCGGCGGCGTGCCGTCGCTGGTCCAGAGCCGGCTGGGGGTCAGAGGCAACTTCGAGCTGCTGGCACCCGCGGCGGACGTCGGTATCTTCCATCTGTGGCGCGACCACGACGTGGCGGGCTACCCGTGGAGCACGCCCCGGCTGTTCGGGGCGAATCTCGGGCGGGTCGACGCGGTGAGCCTGATCCACGGGACGTTCGGCGGCGGCGCGGGCCTGCTCGAGGCCGTCGCGCTGGTCGGCACCCGACTGGTCCACCTCACCCGCGGCCAGGACGCCGTCTGGCGCACGGGCCAGACCTTCGCCGAGGGCGTCTCCGGCAACCCGGTGCTGATCCAGGCCCAGTACTGCGGGGTACGCAACTTCGAGGTGGTCGTGCCGTCCGCCGGCACCGGGCTGATCCACTACTTCCGGGACAACAACCCGGCCCAGCCGGTCTGGAGCGGCCCGCGACCGTTCGCCGCCCAGCTCGGCCACGTGGACGCCGTCTCGCTGATCCAGAGCAACTACAGCGGCAACCTGGAGGTGCTGGCCCGGGTCGGCAACCGTCTCCACCTGCTCACCCGGTCGGGCGCGGCAGCGGTCTGGTCGGCACCGCAGCGCGTGTTCTGACAGCTTCTCAGGTCCGGGACGTCCAGCCTCTCAGGTCGGGGCGTCCCAGGGCTCGCCGTCGCGGCGGCGGGACGGCTTCGGGCGTCCGCGAGCCTGCCAGCCACCCACGAACAGCTGCTCCTCGAGGCGGAGCGTGCCGAGCAGCGCCTCCGGCACCTCCTCCTCGAAGACACCGGCGACGCCGGGGACACCGCAGGCGTCCCCGATCCGCTCTGCGGGCAGCAGAACCAGGGCGAGCCGCGGTTCCAGCCGCGAGGTCACCTGCCCCCACCCGGCCACCCGCTCCAGCGCCGCCGAGGCCACAGCGGTGTCCCCGTCCAGGACGACGAGCAGCTCGTGGGGCGGGCCCCACCCGCCGTCCTGCTGACCCCGATCACTCATCGGATGTCCTCCTGTTCTCGGCCCGCAGCAGGCACGACACCCGCCGCGTCCGAGTGCGGATGGACGCGGCGGCCGGTACAGGACAGGCTGGGACCATGCGGGCCCGTCCACGGGCCGGTGATGCTGCGGTATATGGGGGTGAGGGAGATCATGGGTGAGCGCCTGCCCCTGTTTCCGCTCGGTACTGTCCTGCTGCCCGGTCTGCTGATGCCACTGCAGATCTTCGAGGAACGCTACCGGGTCCTGGTCCGCGAACTGCTCGAAATCCCCGAGACGGAGACCCGCCGGTTCGGGGTGGTCGCGATCCGGCGCGGGCGGGAGGTCGGTCCGGCGGTCCCCCAGACCTACGACATCGGCTGCACGGCGCTGGTACGCCGCATCGAGGCCCAGCCGGACGGGAAGTTCTCCGTCGTCACCGTCGGCGGGCCCCGGTTCCGGATCGGCTCCGTCGACAGCGACAGCCGGCCCTACCTGGTCGGAGACGTCGAGTTCCTGGACGACGTTCCCGGGGACGAGGCCGCCGCGGCGAACCACGCGGCGGTCGTCACCCGGCTGATGCGTGAGTACACCGAGCGCCTCACCGCCAGCGGCACGGTCGAGATCAGGCTCCCCGACATGCCGACCGACCCGATCGCGCTGTCCTACCTCATCGCGGCAGCGGTGGCGAACGACCTCGCCGAGCGCCAGGAACTGCTCGCCGCCCCGGACGCGGCGACCAGGCTGCGTGCCGAACGCGCCCTTCTCCGCCGCGAACTGGGCCTGCTCGAGCGGATCACCACCGTGGGCTCCAGCGAACTGAACCGCATCACCCCCAGCTCCAACTGACTTGAGCCGTCACCTGACCCGAGCCGTCACCTGACCCGAGCGGTCACCTGACCGGAGCGGTCAGACCAGGCCGCCGCCGAGGCGCGGGCGTCCGTGCCCGGGGCTCAGCCGGAACACCCGCAGCGGGCCGAGGTCGCCCGGGCGGACACCGATCTCGGCCGCCCCGAGCCAGTGCACCAGCCGCAGCGACGCGGCGTTTTCCTCGTCGACCTCCACCAGCACCTCCCCCAGCCCGACCGGGCCGAACGCGTGGTCGAGGATCGCAGCGGCCGCCTCCCGGGCAAACCCCTGCCCCCAGCACGCCGGATCGAGGCTGCACCACAGCTCGACCCCGGCACCGCCGGACCACGCCACCGACCCGGCCGCCCCGACCAGCCGTGCGGAGTCCTCGTCCTCGTCCCGTGGCTCGAGCAGAACCCACAGCCCCCAGCCGTGCGCCGCCATCGCCGCGATGCTGTCCCCCACGAGCCCGGCGATCTGCTCTGCCGTCACCGGCCTGCCGTCGAACAGGAACCGACGCACGTCCGGCTGGTTCCAGAGCGCCCGCAGCGCCACTTCGTCCGTTCTCGCCACCGGCCGCAACACCAGCCGGCCTGTCCGGAGCTCACTCACCCCGCCWTACTCCGATCTACGACCCCGGYCCGACCACCCGGTTTTCGGGATCTCCTCGCCGACCGTTCCTGCTCGCCCAGGACACTCCGGCCCGCCCGCTCGACATGCCCCGTTTTATGCGCCTTTGCGAAACGGGCCATGGCAGCGGATTCCGTGCCCGCCCTCCGTCGAGCAGCTGGGACGCGAAGGTTGACGCCCTTCACAGCACTCCACGTAGCGCCTGGCGGCACGGCGGACAAAGGCCGATGACGCGGCGCCCGGTGATCACAAGAACCCTTGACCGTCCACCACGACCTTGGTAGCGTCTCGCATCGCGTCCCGATTACGAACTACATATCGGATATACGAACACCGGAAGAGGAGGGGCCCGCACCATCGTCACCAGAATCGGGTAGCCGGAGCGGCTCGCCACGCAGCTTCAGACCGCTCTCCCGCCCAGAACCCAGGATCATCGCAACAACATCGGTGAGATTTCTGGGACCAACAGCAGCCGACAATGGTGGCGTCGGCACATTCCCCGCCTCGAAGCAGGCCGGCCGATCGCAGCCTGGCCCGAGCTGGTTCCGTGCGACTGGCCCGCCGACGCGGTTGACATCGCGGCGCAGAAGGCTCATTCACATATCCTCGACGGTCCTCTCCCCCCGGCCGGCACGCGCGGTCCCGCTGTTACCACCGGTCGTTCCGCAGCGTTCGAGGGTGCGTCCTGACATCGACGGGTGCACTCGTACTCCCCCTGACGAGCTCAGGCTTTCCGACCTCGACCTCGAGAGTCGAGTCACGAGCGAGAACGAAGGAGTCACATGCTCACCGACAGAACCCGCGTCACCGCGAGCGCGGGCGCGACCGACCGGTTCGAGACGAACGAGACCAGGGGCACCGGCCCGGTGAACATCACAGGAATCATCGCGGAGTACGCCGCCTCGACGTCGGTCGACGCCTTACCCGCCGACGTTCGGGAGCGTGGGCGTCTCATCATCATGGATGAGCTTGCCTGCGCGGCCTTCGGACAGACCCGGACACCGGGGAAGCTCGCCACCGGCTACGCGGTCCCGATGGGCGGAGCCGGGACGTGCCGCGTTCTCGGAACCGAGCACCGCACAACCGCGCCCTACGCGGCTCTCGCGAACGGCACGGCCGGACACGCCGACGAGGTCGACGGCGCTCATGTCGTCGGTGGGCATCCCGGGGCGACAATCGTCCACGCCGTGGCGGCGATTGCCGAGCACCGACGGGCGACGGGCGACGCTCTGCTCAATGCCGTCGTTCTCGGCTACGAGATCGGCAACCGGCTCATCCGCGCGTGCGGCGGGGTCTTCGGGGTCAAGTCACGCCTTCACCTGCACGCGGACTTTCTGCACACGATCGGTGCCACCGTCGCGGCGTGCCGCGTGCTCGACCTCGGCCCGAAAGCGTACGCCGACGCGATGGCGCTCGCGACCTTCCAGGCCAACGGTCTGGTCGCGCTCTTCCAGGAGCGGCGGCACATCAGCAAGTCGTTCTGCAACGGCCAGTACGCCTTCGCCGGCGTTTCGGCCGCGCTGATGGCGAATGCCGGGCTGGAAGGATGCGAGGACGTGCTCGGCGCGGAGAACGGTCTGCTCGCGGCGTGGGGCCTCGACGACGCCGCAAGTTCGCTGATCGACGGGCTCGGCCACGACCACGCCGTGATGGGCGCGAACTTCAAGTTCATCAACGCGGGCTACCCGATCCACGCGGCGGTCGAGGCAGCGATGACGGTGCTGCACGACCACCGAATCCAGCCGGCCGAGATCGACGCGGTCGAGGTCGGAATGCCCACCCATGCGCTCCGGGTGGTCGACAACCGCGCCATGCACAACATCTGCCTTCAGGACATGCTTGGCGCGGCGATCGTGCAGGGCGGGCACCGGTTGCGGGAGAGCCCCTTTCCGCTCCTTCTGTCGGACCCCGCCTTCCAGGCGATGAGGGGACGCATCGATCTTCGGCCCGACCCCGAGCTGGACGCCGAGCAGCCGAACGGCCGCGGTGCCCGGGTGACCTTCGTGATGCGCGACGGCTCGAGGCTTTCGGAGCGGGTCAACCAGCCCAAAGGTCACAGCACGGGAGATCCCATCGGTTGGGACGATCTGCGTGACAAGTGGGCGGATGCCCTGCCCACAGTCGACATCGACCGCCTGGTTCGGATCTCCCAGGCCGTCGACGAGCTGGACGACGTCGAGGAACTCCTCCAGATCTTCGACCCTCCCCGGCACGCCGCCTGACGCGAGCTGTCGGTGGTCGGCGGCAGACGTCCACGCCTGTTCTGTCACAACCCGTCGAGTCCGCTGTCGGGCACGCCCACAGCGTCCGCGAAGGAAGACTCATGGCCAGCACACAGCACGTTGGATTCGTCCTCGTCCACGGCGGCCGACACGGCGGCTGGGCGTGGCGCGACGTCGCCTCTCGACTCCGCGCCCTCGGCCACCCGACGTATACGCCGACCCTGACCGGCCTCGGTGAGCGGGCACACCTTCTGCGCCCGGAGATTGGCCTCGAGACACACGTCAACGACCTGGTCGGGGTCTTCGAGTACGAGGACCTGAGCGACGTCGTCCTGGTCGCTCACAGCTACGGCGGCATGCCGGTGGCGGGTGCGATGCAGAAGGTCTTCGACCGCGTACGCACCGTTGTCTGGGTCGACGCACACCTTCCGCGCGAGGGCGAGTCGATCTTCGAGCTGATCGGCGAGGAGCGAGCCGCCCAGATGAAGAAGATGGCCGCGGAGAACGGAGAGGGCTGGTATGTGCCGACCTCCGACGCCAGCTGGTGGGGTCTGAGCGATCCCGACCAGATCGCCTGGGTCAACTCCAAGACAACCCCGCAGCCGATGAGGACCTACCTCGACCGGATCGGCCCCACCGACCGGGCCTGGTCGCACCCGGGCACGATGATCGAGTGCACTCCGAGTCGGCTTCCCGCGGTGGAGGTGGCACGTCAACGCGCGCGTGCCGAGTCCGACCCGCACTTCCATCGTCGGCTTGTCGACGCCTGCCACGAGCCGATGCTCACGCACCCCGACGAGCTCACCGCGCTCCTGGTCGAGGCGACCGGGCAGACTGTGCAGTCGCCTCGGAGGCCTGTGTAGTCGCCTCGGAGGCACAGCTCTCCGGCTGACCGGCCGGCTGACGGTAGTGTGCAGATCATTTCCGCTGCGCAGCGACTCCAGCCGAACTGGCCCTGTAGATGTCCGGGCCGTCGAGTGGCGGCCGGTCGGCTGCCGACATCGAGGAGTGGCGCGTGCGCAGTCTGGTCTACTTCGTGGCGTCCACTGTCGACGGGTTCGTCGCGGGTCCGGATGGCGCCGACCCGACCGGCCCTGGCGGGTTCTGGCCGGTACCGCAGGACTACCTCGAGCACCTCACCGCCGAGTACCCGGAGACGCTGCCCGGCCCGGCTCGGGCCGCCCTCGGCATCACCGCCCCGGGAACCCGTTTCGACACCGTTCTGGAAGGCCGCCGCAGCTACGAGATCGGGCTGCGGGCCGGCCTCACGAACGCCTTTCCCCACCTGCGGCACCTGGTCTTCTCACGAACGCTGACCACCAGCCCGGATCGCGGCGTGGAACTGGTCGCCACCGACCCGGCCGCGACGGTCCGGGAGCTGAAGCGGCAGGACGGCAGGGACATCTGGCTTGTCGGCGGCGGCGAGCTCGCCGGCACGCTCTACCGGGAGATCGACGAACTCGTCGTCAAGCTGGGGCCGCTGACGCTCGGCACCGGCATCCCCCTGTTCTCCCATACCGCCGCCTTCGACCCGAGAACCTGGGAGCTGACCGACCACACCGCCCTCAGGAGCGGTGCGCTCTTCCTCACCTACCGCCGATCGGCCCCRTAGTCCGAGGCGGACTGGCCGACGCAGACGGCTGTGGGGCTCCCGGCGATGCCGGCCGGGTCGAGGCCGGCGTCCGCGATGGCGTCGTACGCGACCCGCAGCAGCAGGTGCTGCTGGGGATCCAGCCAGGCCGCCTCGTCGGGATCGATACCGAAACGGGTCAGGTCGGAACAGCCGGCGCCGTCGATGTGACCGGCCTGCCGCAGACCGGTCCCGGCCCGGCCCGGGCCGACCGCGTCGCGCGCCTGCGCGAGCAGACGCCACAGCTCCCGCGGGCCACGGGCGGACGGCAGCTCACAGCCCATGCCGACAACGGCGACGGCGCTCTCCCGGCCTTCGACGGTGACCAAGCCCTCCCGCCTCTCCTCGGGACGCTCAACCACCATGGTCGGCTCTGACCGGATCCGGCGGCCCGGCGCCGTTCGAGCGAACGGCCGCCCATGTGCTCCAGGGCTGGGCGGCGACCCACTCGTTGATCGGGGTGAGGCGGACGCCCAGGACATGCTCGACCTCGTCGTGGTCGGCGACGAAGAGCTCGGCGTCACCGCCGGTGCCGGCCCACCGGTAGATTCCCGCCACGCCTGCCGCGGCAGGCGTGCCGAGCACCGTCCGCAGCCCCGCCTCGAAGTCGTCCGCCTCCAGCGGAACGTAGGCGACGTCCCTGCCGAGCGCGGCGGCGAAGGCCTGGGCCAGCTCTCCTCCCGTCACCGTGTCGGGGCCGCCCAACGACAGCACCGTTCCCTCGAGCCCCTCACCGTGCAGGGCCGCGAGGGTGGCGGTGGCAAGGTCCGCGTGCGAGAGCCAGGAGACCCTGCGCCCCTCGGGCAGCGGATAGGCCAGCACCCCGTCGTTGATCAGCGCGGGCCCGTTCCACGGGCTGAACAGGTTGTCCAGGTACACCGGCGGGCGCAGCACGACCGTCGGCAGAACACCGTCCGCCAGCACGGCCTCGGCGGTGCGGCGGGTCTCATAGGCCGCATACGGGGTGACCTGCCTCGGCAACGGGGTGTTGGTGTTGTGGACCAGTCGGGTCACGCCCGCCTCACGCGCGGCGGCGGCCACATTGCGCGCATAGGTCTGGACCAGCCCCACGTCGTAGACCAGCGGCAGCACCACGGATGCGTGCGTGACGCCGACGAAGGCCTTGCGGACGTCGTCGAGCTCGGCGAGGTCACCCAGAACCGTCGGAAGCTCCGGTGCGCCGGCGACCGGCGCACCGGAGCCCCGGGCGAACCCGCGGACATCGAGGCCCTCGGCGAGCAGGGCTCGGGCCACGGCGGCTCCCTGGAAGCCACGCGCTCCGATCACCAGATAAGTGCGGTCCTCTGACATGCCTTTTCTCGCCCTTTCGTCGCTGTGCTGTCGTGGGCCGGCGGCGGTCCCGGACGCACCGGTCGTTGTGTGGTCATGCGCCCCCAGGGGGCTCAGCTCTTCCTGTCTCCCGGTGCAGCCATCGACACCGGTGGTCCTTCCCGGGTCGGCTCCTGTTGGGGCCTCGCCATCCGTGGCACCGCCGCGTAGAGGGCGGACAGCAGCGCGATGGCGGAGGCGGCGATGAAGGCGAGGGCGAAGCCACTGGTGAGCGCCGCGGGATCGTCCGGACCGCCCTCGGCGGTGACACGCGCGCTGGCGATACCGCTCAGCACCGCGAGACCGATCACCGAGCCGAACTGCTGGYTGGTGTTGATCAGTCCGGAGGCGAGGCCGATCTCCTCCGGGCCGGCGTCCGCGGTCGCCGCGACGTTCGTGGTGATGGCAACCAGCGGCAGGCCGACTCCGAGGATCAGGCTGGGCAGGAAGAGATCTCCGACGAACGAGCCGTCGGGAGACAGCAGCGACAGCCATGCCATGCCGACGGCCACGAGCACGAAGCCCGCGATCATCGCCGGACGGAGCCCGAGGCCGCCGATCAGCCGCTCCGCGTTGGAAGCCACCAGAATGACCACGACGCACAACGGGAGCAGCGCGCTGCCGCCCGCGACCGGTGAGTAACCGAGAACATCCTGCAGATACACACTGACGAGGAAGAACATCGGAAAGAGCACGACCTGCCCGAGCGCCGAGAGAAGGTTCGCCCGCCGTAGGACCGGCCTGCGCACGACCGCGGCCGGAACCAGGGGAACGCTTACTCTGCCCTCCAGCCAGACGAAGACCGCCAGGAGCGCCACCGCCGTCGCGCCGGGTAGGAGGGTCCGCGGCGAGGTCCAGCCGGCCACGCCCGTGTTCACCAGGCTGTAGGCGAGCAGCGCGAGCCCCGAGGTGACGGCCAGCGCGCCACCGAGGTCGAAGCCGCGACGTGCCGGCGGACGCATGTCCGGCGCCAGCGCCCGAAGTGCCGACCCGACGAGCACGAGGCCGGCGACCACGTTCAGCCCGAAGGTGGACCGCCAGGTCAACCAGCTTGTGAGCACGCCGCCGAGCACGGTTCCCGCGGCGCCGCCCGCGCCGGCCATTGCCGCGAACACACCCAGCGCCCGATGACGGTCGGGGCCGTCCGGGAACAGGCTGAGCAGCAGCGCGAACGCCGCGGCCGCAGCCAGAGCCGCGCCAGCACCCTGCACCGCTCGGGCGGCGATCAGCCAGGCAGCCGTCTGCGCCACCGCGCCGGTCAGCGACGCGGCGACCAGGACGGCCAGACCCGTGAGGAACAGCCGTCTGCGCCCGAGCAGGTCCGCCAGACGACCACTCAGCAGCAACAGACCGCCGAACGTCACCAGATAGGCGTTGGCCACCCAGGACAGCGTCGTCGCCGAGACGTCGAAGTCGTCCCCGATCGACGGCGCCGCGACATTTATGATCGCCGTGTCCAGAATAAGAAGAAACTGGGTGCCGACGAGCAGCGTCAAGGAACTACGGGCAGATTTTCCCAAAAGAGATCACCTGTTTCGGCTAGCTCGTCGTCGCGGGCACGGCGGGAAGGTCGTAGCCCTGCATGCACCTCTCGACGAGCTGCTCCAGAAGTTCCGGCCGTGCCCGTCGAGAACCGGCCCACGACAACGGTTCTCCACCCGAACCGGGGAGGCAATAAGGAATCGACCAGGGCTACTTAACAAACGTCCATGCGCCCGGGGCTGCTCGATGCCCGTACATCCTCGGATGTCCGATAGTATGCACACCCTGACACCACATCTCGCCGCTTGGGTCACCAGATATGGGCCGCCCTGTGGCGGAGGAGAATCGCGGCTGGTTGGACGGTTGGACTGGTTCGGCGGGCGCGCGACCGGAGAGCTTGACCCGGACCCGAGCCCTCGAGGACCACACGGTTCCCGATCAGGGTGATATTGTCGCCTTCGCGACCAAGCGCAGACCTGAATCTGGCGGTTGTGTACAGGTTAGGCTCGGGAAACTGATGTACGGCGGATGACCCGGTCGAATCCAGGTGTTCCGCAGGTACCGTCCAATGGAGCGAGCCGCCAGTACCGAGGGAGCGGGGACATGCCCGTGCAGGTAGCGGACCAGGACAATGATCTGCTTGGTGAGCTTCTACGTCCGATTCGTCTGACCGGAGTGTTCCAGAGCCATTGGCTCCTGAATTCTCCCTGGTCGATCGAAGGCGATTCCGAATCGGACTGCGTCGTACTCCACTACGTCATCGAGGGCTCGTGCTGGATCGGCACCGAGGGGGCCAGGCCGGTCCTCCTGCGGGAGGGGGATCTGGCGGTATTCCCCACCGGGCGGTCGCACCGGGTCTCAGACCWCCCTGATCGGCGGGGCGTGCCGCTGCGGACCCTGCTCGCCGACCGCTCGCCGGGGATCTCGAGCYAGCTGGCTCTCGGCGGAGAGGGYGAGCTGACACGGATCCTCTGCGCGGGCCTTTACTACGACACCAACACCGTGTCATCCCTTTACCACGCATTGCCGTGGATGCTCACGCTCGAGCGGGAGGCCGTGGAGGCGGAACCACTGCTGCGGGACATCATCCACCAGCTCGTCACGGACCGGGACGGCGGGCCYGGGCCGCGCCTGATCACCCTGCGGATCTTCGAGGTCTTCTTCATTCTCACCCTCCACCCCCTGCTGCGCGGCATGATGGATCGTCCGGAGGTGATCACCGCGCTGAAGGACCCGGCCATCAGCAAAGCCCTGTTGATCATGTACACGCGATTCGTCGAGCCCTGGACGATCGAGTCCCTGGCCCGGGAGGTCGGCATGTCCCGATCGGCCTTCGCGGCCAGTTTCCGCGAGATCGTCGGCGAGAGCCCATCCAGCCATCTCACCCTCCGCCGGATGCGTGAGTCCGCGCGTCTACTCGCGGAGAGCGACATCCCGCTCGGCGTGATACCCCAGAAGGTCGGTTACAAAAGTGCGGTCGGCTTCCACATCGCTTTCCGCAAGTGTTTCGGAATCACACCCGGGGAGTACCGCCAGCGTTTCCGACGGATGACCGGAAAGACACCCGCCGAGGACGGCCCGCGAGACGGCGCCGTAAGATCGACGACGCTGTGATGGGAAGGCTCCGCGCCGAGGGTTTCGGGCGGGCTCTGAGCTGAGCGTGCCCGTCATGCCGCGGGCAGGCGGTCAGCGGCGGCGCCAGGGCCAGCCGAGCGTGGTCCCGCCGGCCCACAGGAACAGCGCCAGCACGAGCACCGCCATCCCGGGCAGGACGAGGTACAGCCCGGTGGCCCGCACGTGGAACTCGGCCAGGTCGCGCAGCAGCGCCGTGGCATTGGGCGGCAGCGAGGCGAGCACTTCACCGGAGCGGCGCTGCTGGCCGGTCCACCCGGCCAGCAGCGATCCCACCACCCCGCCGGCGGCAAGACCGACCGGGACCGGCCAGCCCGCGCCGGCTGCCCGCCAGCCGGCGAGAAGGCCGCCCACCACACCGGCGACCGCGCAGATCAGCGCGAAGTAAAGGTCGGTCGTGCTCTGCGCGCCGAACACCGACATGGCGCCGGCGAGCGCCGCGTCGACGTCGAGGCGGGGTGCGGTGGCGGCCCACAGCAGGCCCAGCAGCGGGCCGGCCACGACCATCGCGAGGGCGCAGACCAGCCCGGCGAGCAGCCGAGCCCGGGTACCCTCCGGCTCGGCCCGGGCGCGCTCCCGCTCGAGTGGCGCAGGCGTTCCGACCGCGGCGGCCGGGCCGGCCAGCGACTCGTCGGCGGGCAGGCCGCGCTCACCGGGCGGCGCTGGAGGCGCTGGGGCGAACGGCTCGGTTGTCGGGCGGGAGACCACCGACGGTGTGCGCTCTGGGGCGGGCGCGGAGCTCTCGGCCGCGGGCACCGGCGTGCCCGGGACAGGACCGCGGTCGGACCGCCCGTCCGCCTGCGGCCCGGAACACTCTCCGGCATCCCGGGTGCCGCCCGGCCTCTCTGCCACGACCCGTCCGTCTCCTCGCCAGCCACACCGGTTAACCGGCCCGGATCTCCAGGGCGACCCGACCCCCCGTTGACATCAGACCCAGGGGTCGACCGTACCCGCAGGCGCAGTGCCCCCGCCTGCCGCGGCCTCGCCGACCCGTCCGCGCCGACCTGTCACTGCGCTCCGCCCGGGCACCGGGGATACCGGCAGCCGCCCGGTCAGGACCGGGCGACGCGCCGCAGGGCCTGCGCGGCCACCAGCAGCGCGACGGCCGCCACCGCGGCGCAGACAGCCAGGTCGGCCAGCACGCCGGCCCAGTCGATCGACGGGGCGAACGCCTCCGCCAGCGCGTCCACCGCGTAGCTGCTGGGCAGCAGGTCACGCGCCAGCCGCCCGATGCCGGGCAGCCGGTTCGCCGGGATGACCCCCAGGAACAGCACCACGCTCATACCCAGCTGACCGGCGACCGTGGCGAGCTCGGGCTTGGGTGCGAGCAGCCCGATCGCGGCCCCGATACCGGCCAGGCTGGCACCGGCCAGCGCGGTGACCGGAACCAGCATCCACAGACCGGACATCGGCAGGCCATACAGTACCGAGCCGACCAGAACGGTCACGATCGTGCCGGGTACGGCGAACGTCGCGTACGACGCCGCCGTCCCGAGCACCACCGCCGCGCCGGGGATCGGCAGGGTCAGGTAGTAGTCGAGCGCGCCGGCGGCCCGCAGCGCCCCGAACCGCTGCGCCAGCAGGTTGAGTGCCACGAAGGYCACCACGAGCACCGTGGAGCCGGCGACGACCGAGGCCGCCGCCGAGTCGTCGTCGACGTCCACGATGCCCCGCAGCAGGATCATGATCCCGAGGGACTGGAAGGCGGCGACGAACAGCAACGGCACCCGGGCCACCCGGGCGCGGGCCAGCTGGCCCCGGTACACGGCCGCCAGCGCGGCCGGGAAGGCCGTGCCGTGTGGCAGCGGGGCGACGGTGAGGGCCGACGGGACGGCGCCCTCCTGGTCCGCCTCGCGGGAGTCAGTCGGCACGACGGGCGCTCCGGGAGCAAGCGCGGGCGACAGCGCGGCCGCGCCCGCTCCGGTGGCGGGGTGAGGCGTCGCCAAGGTCATGTCCGCTCCAGGTCACGGCAGGTTCCGCCGAGAGTGAGATACACGTCCTCCAGCGACGGAGTCGCGAGGCTGAAATCGTCCAGGGCGGCGAACGCCGGCCCGGATGTGAGGCGGCCCAGCGCGTCACGGGCCTCGGCCTGCGCCAGCCGGGTCGTCCACCGGCGGCCGGTGACCCGCGCCGTCGCGGCCAGCCGGGCCACCGTCGGGTCGTCCACCGGCGGGTCGTGGCGCCAGACGAGGTCGAGCCGGACGTCGGCGGAGACGGACGCCTTGAGCCTGCCGGGCGAGTCGCAGGCGATCACCCGGCCCGCCTCCAGGACGGCGACGCGGTCGAGGACCGTCTCCGCCTCCAGCACGTTGTGGGTGATCAGGACGACGGTGGTGCCGTGCGAGGCACGGCGGCGTTCCAGCGCCGCCCACACCGCGCGGCGGGCCACCGGGTCCAGACCGGTCGTCGGCTCGTCGAGCACCAGCACCGGGCGTTCGCCGACCAGTGTGGTGGCCACGCAGGCAAGCCTGCGCTGCCCGCCGGAGAGGCGCCCGAGCGGGCGGTTCACGACCTCGCCCAGGGAGAACTCCTCGATGACCGCGGCACGCTCGCGCCGCGCGCCGGCCCGGGACAGGCCGCGCATCCGCGCGGTGGTCTCGACCGCGAGGCCGACCGGCAGCTCGGCCAGCGCGAGATCGTCCTGGCCCAGGTAGGCGGCCATCCGGGCAGCGACACCCGGACGGCTGACGACGTCATGCCCGAACATCGTGATGGAGCCGGCGTCCGGCCGGATCAGGCCCATGAGCTGACGGACCAGGGTGGTCTTGCCGGCCCCGTTGGGGCCGAGCACGCCAAAGACCTCGGCCGGACGGACATCGAGATCGATCCGGTCGTTGGCGAGGACGGCGCACTCCCCGGCACCGTGCTGCCGGGTGAGGCCACGCACGGCGTAGCTCAGCACGGTCGCCATTCTCGCAGCCGCCACGCCGAGGCGAGGCCGTGGGCCGATGCCGCCGACGTCACACCCACAACGGAAGCCACACCAGGGCACACCCGCCAGCGCATCACCGGGCGCTCCGGAGACGGGCGGACACCGCGCACGGGCCGGCGGGCGTCAGACCGCGCTGCTCATCCAGACCACGATGTCGAGGATCCGCAACGGGGTGACCGGCGGGCCGCCGGGCGGAACGAGCCCGGCGAGGCGGCGGAACTCGTCGGCGTTCTCACGCAGGTCGTGCTGCATGGCCCGGACGAGCATCTCCATGTACTGGCGCCAGGACCGCCCGTCCCGCGGCGACGGCGGAACACAGTCCTCGTGCTGGTAGAAGATCCGCACCTTCGAGTCGAACAGCGGGACCAGCGCCGGCCGCTTGCGGTGCAGCACCTTCGCGATCAGCGAGCCCTTGACGTCACGGTCCGCGACGTCCGGGTCGTCGAGCGGGTCGTAGAGGGCCGCGACCAGGTCGAGGGTGACCTCGTCCGCCTCGATCAGCTCGATGCCCGGGGGAAGCCGGTCGAGCGCGCGCTGCAGCAGCGGCGTCAGCGCGGTCAGGGTGTGCATCCGGTCGAGGTCCACATTGACGCCGAGCAGACAGGGCGAAAGGAGATCGCTGGTGCACAGCAGGTCGGGGTCACCGTTGGTGACCAGCCCGTCGTAGTACGGGTAGGCGTAGCGCAGGCCACGCCGGCGCGGCCCCAGGTACTCCTCCAGCAGGCTCTCCGCGTCGAAGACCTCCCGGGTGCCCTTTGCCAACCTCACCCGAAAGTCCTCCTTCGTCAGCCACACCGCGCCGGCGCCCGGCCGAGGCGCCTGGGGCAATCCTGCCCTGTCCCCCGTGGCGGGCGGAAGACGCCCCCGGTGGACGACCGGCCGGTGCCACCCGGGACACACCGGGAACACACGTGGTCGACGCCGCGCAGACCGCTGCGGGGCCTGCCGGGCCGGCCCAGGCGTGCCTGCCCCGACGTGCGCGGACAGGCACCTCGGAGCGGTCCGGCTCCGCCCGGTCAGGCTGGCAGGGGTTCCGGTCAGGGCTGCCGAGGGTTCGTCGGGGTTGGTCAGGGCCGCTCGGGCTCCAACGGCACGAAACGCACCGCCGGCGGTGCGAGGCCCGGTGGAGCCGGATCCACGACCCTCACCTGGCTGCCCCGGGCGAGCTCGAGCAGGCGCGCCGCCGGTGCCCGCACGACCACTCCGAACAGGCACGCGCACCGCGCCCGCAGCGCCGCCGCCTGCTGGTTCGCCGCCTGCTGACTCTCGCCCGACTGATCATCCCGCCCGGTCCGGGCGGCACCCGCGTCGGCGTCGGTACCGAGGCCCTCGCCGGCGTCGCGGGAGCGGGTCTCGGCGGCATCGCCCGCGCTGGCGAAGGCCGCCTCCACATCGGCGACGGGATCACGGACGGGTGCGGAGAGCACGACACCGTCCGGCGGAACGCGGAAGAACACCTCGCTGATCCGGAAGGTCGCGAACAGCCGATGCAGCTCCTCCGGCGTCCGGTAGCCGGCCAGGCTGACCACCGCGTAGAGGTCGGCCTGCGGGGCCGCGCCGGCCAGCGACTCAAGCTCCGCCCTGGCCGCGGCGGCATACCCCGCGGCGTCGTCGCCTGCGACCGGGCCCACCGTGGTGGTCGGTGTGGCGGGGCCGGCAGGTGCGCCGCCCGGCCCGGGGCCCGGGATCCCGCTGCTGCTGTTGCCGGGATCGGGGCCGCGCAGCATCGTGCTGACAGCGCCGACGATGATCAGGACAACCAGGCCGAGGACGAGCAGCCGGAGGGTGCCCCCCACGACGCTGGCGGTGGTGGAGGTGCGGGAGTCCGGCGGGTCGGCCACGCCGTCGGCCGCCGGGGCAGCCACGTCGCCGTTCGGCGGGGCAGCCGCGTCGCCGTTCGGCGGGGCAGCCGCGTCGCCGTTCGGCGGGGCAGCCGCGTCGCCGTTCGGCGGGGCAGCCGCGTCGCCGTTCGGCGGGGCAGCCGTCCCGCTGGCCGGTGGCAGGGCGGCATCGACGACGGTTCGATCGGTGGGCGGTTCCCCCGCCAGGCGCACCCGTACCCCGGGCAGGCCCCGGGCGGCACTCGCGAGATCCGCACCCCGGGCCAGCACGCGGCCGGCCACCGGCAGCGCGGCGTCGTCCACCCGGTCGAGCAGACGCAGCGGGCGGCGCGACCGGGCCCGCTCGTACTGCCGAGACGGACGGGGCGGGTCGGCGGCCTGCGGCGCCGTCATGTCTGGTCGTTCAGCCGCTTCAGCGCCTCGGCCAGGTCGTCGGGATCGGGGCTGACGAACTCGACCCAGGACCCGTCCGCCGGATGCTCGAAGGCGAGCCGGGCGGCATGCAGCCACTGGCGGGTCAGACCCAGCCGCTCTGCCAGGGTGGGGTCGGCACCGTAGGCGAGGTCCCCGACACAGGGATGGCGCAGCGCGGACATGTGGACCCGGATCTGGTGGGTGCGCCCGGTCTCAAGGCGCACGGACAGCAGCGAGGCGGCGCGGAACGCCTCCTCCGTGTCGTAGTGGGTCACGCTGGGCTTGCCGTCCGCGACGACCGCGAACAGACCGGGGCGCCGCGGGTGCCGGTCGATGGGGGCGTCGACCGTGCCGCGCAGCGGATCCGGGTGCCCCTGGACGACCGCGCGGTACACCTTCTCGACCTCACGCTCGCGGAAGGCCCGCTTGAGCAGTGTGTAGGCGCGCTCGCTCTTCGCTACGACCATCGCGCCGGTGGTGCCGACGTCGAGCCGGTGCACCACGCCCTGACGCTCGGCCGCGCCCGAGGTGGAGACCCGGAAGCCGGCCGCGGCGAGCGCGCCGATGACTGTCGGCCCGGTGAACCCCGGTGCCGGATGGGCGGCGACTCCCGCCGGCTTGTCGACCACCACGATGTCGTCGTCGTCGTGCAGGATGCCCAGGCCCTCGACCGGGGTGGCCTCCACCGACACCGGCCGCGGCGGGGCCGGCAGGTCTACCTCCAGCCAGGCACCGCCGGCGACCCGGTCGGAGCGCCCCCGGACCTGCCCGTCGACGCTCACCTGACCGTCGTCGACCAGCGCGGCGGCCGCCGTCCGGGAGAGCCCGAACATGCGGGCGAGGGCGGCGTCCAGGCGGATGCCGTCAAGACCGTCGGGAACCGGCAGCGAGCGGCGGTCCGTGTAGGCCGTCGTCATCGGGCACCCGGCCCCTCGTGGCGCCCGCCCGGCGCGTCGGGACGCTCCCCCGGCGCAGCACCGGCGCTCCGGCCGGGGCCGGCATCACTGTCGGCCCCACCACCAGCGGCACCGGCAGCACTTCCGGCGCCGGTGGGGTTCGTGGCAGTTGGGTTCGTGGCGGTGGGGTTCGTCGCGGCCGGCTCCGCGGGAACAGCGGTCAGCCTCGTCCCGTCCAGGCCGATGCCGCGCAGCGAGAGGATCACAGCGAGCACACCGCCGCAGACGATGGCCGAGTCCGCCAGGTTGAAGATCGGCCAGTGGTGGATGTGGACGAAGTCGACCACATGGCCGCGCAGGGGCCCCGGCGACCGGAAGACCCGGTCGATCAGGTTCCCGACCGCGCCGCCGACCATCGCGCCGAAGACGAACGCCCACCCGACCGAGGCGAGCCGGCGCGCTGTGACGACCACGACCCCGACGACCACCAGCGCGACCAGGCTCAGGATCACCGTGGCCCCGCCGGCGAGGCTGAACGCGGCCCCCGAGTTCCGGGTCAGCCGCAGGTCGAGGATGCCGGGAATGATCTCCACCGGCCTGCGGCCGGAAAGCTCGGCGACCGCGAGCAGCTTGGTCAGCACGTCCAGCACGATGAGACAGGCCGCGGTCAGCGCGACGATGAGCACCGCGCGGCGCGAGGCGACCCGCGGAACGGGCGCCCGCCGGGCGGACGCGGGGGAGGCGACGGACGCGGCCCCGGGGAGGGCCGGGCCCGGCCCGGCATCGTCGCGGGTCGGCGCACGGCCCGGCACGTCACGCCCGCGCCGGGCGCCCCGCTCTGTTCCTGGCTCGGCGACCACAACCACCACTCTACGGGTGTCATATCACCGGCTGACCATCACGGGACCCGCTGCCATCTCGTGCCCATCCCGCGCCCGGCCCCGGCCCGCCGCGCCTGGGCGCTGCCGGAACGCCGTCGGCTACGCTGGGGGCGCGGAAAGGCGTTGACGGGACGAGTAGCGGCGGGCGCAGCCACAGCGAGCCGGGGGCGGTGCGAGCCCGGTGGCCAGCGCGGCGCGAAGATCACCCCTGAGCCGCCGGGAGAACAGGGCCCCGAGGGCCCCCAGTAGATCCGGCCGCCGCGGCAGGACAAGAGTGGCCGCTCCACCGGCTGCCCGCGAGGGCGGCCTGGTCCGGGGCGCGCAAGGAGGGTGGTACCGCGGTACCCCAGTACCGCCGCCGGCCGGAGCCGCAGCGGTGGTGCGGGGCGTCGTCCCTCCGCCGGAGAGCCGCACCCGCCGACGGAGACCGCCACGATGACCGCCACCCCCGACGTACCCCAGCCCGCGTTCCGGCCGCTGCCCGCGCGGGTCGACCTGCCGGCCTTCGAGCGCGAGACGCTGGAGCGCTGGAAGGACTCCAAGGTCTTCCACCGGTCGCTGCAGGCCAGCGCCGACCGCCCGCTGTGGATGTTCTACGAGGGCCCGCCGACCGCGAACGGCCGGCCGGGCGCCCACCATGTCGAGGCGCGGGTGTTCAAGGACCTGTTCCCGCGCTACCGGACGATGAAGGGCTACCACGTCCCCCGCCGCGCCGGCTGGGACTGCCATGGCCTGCCGGTCGAGCTGGCGGTCGAGAAGGAACTCGGCTTCACCAGCAAGGGCGACATCGAGGACTACGGCATCGCCGCGTTCAACGCGAAGTGCCGCGAGTCCGTGCTGCGCCACGTCGCGGACTTCTCCGCCATGACCGAGCGCATGGGCTACTGGGTCGACCTCGACACCGCCTACCGCACGATGGACACCGAGTACATCGAGAGCGTCTGGTGGTCGCTGAAGCAGATCTTCGACAAGGGCCTGCTGGTGGAGGACTTCCGGGTCACTCCCTACTGCCCGCGCGACGAGACGCCGCTGTCCGACCACGAGGTCTCCCAGGGCTACAGCGACACCGACGACCCGTCGGTGTACGTGCGCTTCCCCGTCCTGGACGGCCCCCGGGACCTCGCCGCACGYGGCGCGCACCTGCTGGTGTGGACGACGACCCCGTGGACGCTGGTCTCGAACACCGCCGTGGCCGTGCACCCCGAGGTCACCTACGTGCTCACCCGGGCCGCCGGCGGCGAGCTTCTGGTGGTCGCCGAGCCGCTGGTGGCCGCCGCGGTCGGCGAGGACGCCGAGATCCTCGACCGGTTCACCGGCACCGAGCTCGCCGGCACCCGCTACGCCCGGCCGTTCGAGCTGATCCCCCTGGCGCGGTTCGAGGAGTCCGCGGCGAAGGTCGTCGCCGGCCTGGGTCGCGGCACCGGGGCGGCGGGAGCCGGCCCGTCCGTGGCGGGGCCCGCGGGTCCGGCCCGCCTGCACTCGGTCGTGCTCGCCGAGTACGTGACGACGACGGACGGCACCGGTCTCGTCCACCAGTCGCCCGCCTTCGGCGCCGAGGACCTCACGGTCTGCCGCGCCAACGGCCTGGGTGTGGTCAACCCGGTCGGCCGGGATGGCCGCTTCCTGCCAGACGTGCCGCTGGTCGGCGGGCTGTTCTTCAAGGACGCCGACGCGCCGCTGTCCACCGACCTCACCACCCGCGGCCTGATGTGGCGGGCGTCGACGTTCACGCACAGCTACCCGCACTGCTGGCGCTGCCACACCCCGCTGATCTACTATCCGCTGCCCTCCTGGTACATCCGCACCACGGCCGTCCGGGACCGGCTGATCGCCGAGAACGCGCGGACGGACTGGCACCCGGAGCGGATCCGCGACGGCCGCTACGGGGAGTGGCTGCGCAACAACGTCGACTGGGCGCTGTCGCGCAGCCGGTACTGGGGCACGCCGCTGCCGGTCTGGCGCTGTGAGGCCGACCCGTCCCACGTGACCTGCGTGGGTTCGCTCGCCGAACTCTCCGAGCTCGCCGGGGAGGACCACTCCGGGCTCGACCCGCACCGCCCGTTCGTCGACGACGTCACGCTGCCCTGCCCGACCTGCGGCGGCGTCGCCCGGCGGGTCCCCGAGGTGATCGACGTCTGGTACGACAGCGGCGCCATGCCGTTCGCGCAGTGGGGCGCGCCGCACCGCAACGCCGAGGAGTTCGCCCGCCAGTACCCGGCGCGCTACATCTGCGAGGCGATCGACCAGACCCGCGGCTGGTTCTACACGCTGATGGCGATCGGCACCCTCGTGTTCGACCGGTCGTCCTACGACACGGTGCTGTGCCTGGGCCTGCTGCTGGACGCCGACGGCCGCAAGATGAGCAAACACGTGGGCAACGTCCTCGACCCGTTCGAGCTGTTCGAACGGCACGGCGCCGACGCCGTCCGGTGGCTGATGCTGGCCGGGGGCTCCCCCTGGTCGGACCGGCGGGTCGGGCACGAGGCGATCGAGGACATCGTCCGCAAGATCCTGCTCACCTACTGGAACACCGCGTCGTTCTTCAGCCTCTACGCCGGCGCGGCGAACTGGCGCCCCACGGCCGCGGACGGGACCGGCACCGGCTTCCCGGCCACGGCGCCAGGGGCGGCAGAGACGGCCGGGGCCGCCACGGACGGGCTGGAGCCGGCCGCGGCCCCGGTGGCCGGGTCCGCGGCCGACGAGCCGGCGCGTCGACCCGTGCTGGACCGGTGGGCGCTGTCCGAGTTGGCCGACACCGTCGCCGAGGTGGACCTGGCTCTGGAGAGCTTCGACTCGCTGCGGGCCGGCCGGCGCATCGCTCGCTTCGTCGACGACCTGTCCAACTGGTACGTCCGCCGGTCCCGGCGCCGTTTCTGGGCGGGCGACCCGAACGCGCTGGCCACCCTCTACACCTGCCTCGACGGGCTGACCCGGCTGATGTCGCCGTTCACCCCGTTCCTGACCGACTGGCTCTGGTCACGCCTGTTCGCCGGCGTGCTGCCCGGCGCGCCGGACTCCGTCCACCTCGCGCCGTGGCCTGCGCTGCCGCCGGAACTGGTCGAGCCGGGCCTTTCCGACCGGATGGACCTGGTACGCCGGGTCGTCGAGCTGGGCCGCTCGGCCCGGGCCGCCAGCGGGGTGCGGACCCGCCAGCCCCTGCCGCGCGCAGTGGTCGGCTCGTCCGCGTTCGGCGACCTCCCGGACGAGCTGCGGGCTCAGATCGCCGAGGAGCTGAACGTCGTCGCCGTCGAGGCGGCGACCTCCGACCTGGTCGACATCAGTGTCAAGCCGAACTTCCGCGCACTCGGCCGGCGGTTCGGCAGCCGCACCAAGGCGGTCGCCGCCGCCGTCGCCACCGCCGGCACGCCGGTGGACGGCCGGCTGACGGTCACGGTGGACGGCGAGGCCATCGACCTGGGCGGCGACGAGCTGATCATCACCGAGACGCCGCGGGAGGGCTGGTCGGTGACCAGCGAGTCAGGGCTCTCGGTCGCCCTGGACCTGACGGTCACTCCCGAGCTTGCCCGCGCCGGTCTGGCCCGCGACGTGGTGCGGGTGCTTCAGGACGCCCGCCGCGCGGCCGGACTGGAGATCACCGACCGGGTCACACTGCGCTGGTCGGCCAGCCGGGAGGAGACCGCCGCCGCCCTGCGCGAGCACGGCGGCACCGTGGCCGACGAGATCCTCGCCACCGCCTTCGAGGAGGCACCCGCGGACGCGGCGACGCCCGCGGAGACCCGCGCCGCGACGTCCACCGAGACGGCGGGCACGGCCGGCGGTACCGGACGCTACGAGGGCGCCTCCGCGGAGCTCGGTCTGACGTTCACGCTCACCCGGGCGACCCCCGCCGCCGCGGGCTGACCCGAGCCGGCCCCGCCCTCGGCAACACTCCGCCACCCGGCCCGACCCGGCTTCCCACCGGGCCGGGCCGGCAGGGAGGGGTGGACAGCAGGCGCGGAGCTGCGCGCACCTCGCCGGGTCGACGGGCGGAGGCCTGGCTCCCGATTCCGACTGACCGCTCGACCGACCGGCGCCCGCGCCGAACTATCCCGCGCCCGACCCTCCGGCGCCAGCGCCCGCGCCCGACCCTACGACGCCGGCCCGACGGGCTGCGGCGACCGGCAGCAGCGCTGCGGCGAGGCAGAGAAGCACCAGCGAGGCGTAGGTCCAGGTGGTCGCGGCGAACAGGCCGACGACCGCGAGTACCGCGGCGACCGCTATCAGAGCACCGCTGACCATGACCATGCCGCACCGACTCTCAGCTCAGCCACCGAAAAGACCACAGAACGCCTCCGACGCCCGGCCCGTGAGTGCTGGGGCAGGACGTCGGAGGCACGCGGAGCAACTATCAGAATTCCTGCATACCGGCTGCGTCCCGCCGGCCCGGGTCGAGGTCCGGACGTCCATTGTGGCCGTTGCTCTCGCGGGCGAGGGCAGGTGCGCCCATCGGCGGAGCAGTCTGGAAGGCCTGCGCCCCGACGTGCTGGGGTGGCTGGCCGGGGCCGGCGTTCTGCGGACCTCCGACGTTCGCCGGAACCGGCGTGGGGTTCGACGCACCCGGGTTGAGGCCGGGCCGGGACGGACCGCCGGGGCCGACGGCCGGCTGGGTCGGCATGCCGTCAAGGTCGCGGAGCTGCATCTCGAGGTAGGCGCGCAGCCGGGTGCGGTACTCGCGCTCGAAGGCGCGCAGCTGCTCCACCTGGCTTTCCAGCCGGCGCTTGTCGTCCTCAAGCCCACCGAGCTGCTCGGCCACGTGGGCGCGTGCCTCGCCGATGATGCGGTCGGCGTCCGCCCGCGCCTCGCGGCGGGCCCGCTCGGACTCCGCCCGCGCCTCCCGCAGGGCCTCGTCGGCGGTGCGCTGCGCGAGGACGAGCGTGCGGGCGACCCGCTGCTCGATGTCGGCGTCGGTCTGGCCGGGGGCGCCGGGGCCCGTCCGGGCCGGGCCCTGCCCGCCGCCGCCGACGAGGGCCGGCATGACGGTGGTGGGGCCACCCGGGACGGGCGGAGCACCGACCGGGCCGCCGGGCGCGCCGACGGGCGGCCCCGCCTGCGGGCCGGGGGGGCCCACGGGCTGCGGGCGCTCACGGACGGCCTGGGCCGCCTGGGCCGCCTGGGCCTGCGCCTGGGACAGGTGCCGCCGGGACTCCTCCAGCTGGCGCCGGAGCTGCTGGTTCTCCTCGAGGAGATGCGCCGGGACGCCGGGACCACCGCCACCCGAGCGACGGGCTTCGTCGAGCTGCCTGCGCAGGTCGCTGCTTTCATCCAGCAGACGCGTCAGCTCGGCTTCGACCTCATCGAGGAAGGTGTCCACCTCGTCCTCGTTGTAGCCCGTACGGAACCGTGTTGGGCTGAAGACCTTGTTCTGAACGTCCTGCGGTGTCAGCGCCACGTCGCCTCCTCGTGCGGCATCGCCGCTCCCCGAAGAGAGGGCGGTCTGCGGGCAGTCTGCCGTGCCCGCTCTCGCGGTGTGCACATGACCTCGTCACAGCCTCTGCGCATAGCCCTGCAGTATGAAGATCACTACGACGAGCAGCATGAAACCGAGGTCAAGAGCAACGCTACCTACCCGCAACGGCGGAAGGAAACGCCGGATGAAGCGCAGCGGAGGGTCAGTCGCCGTGTACACGATCTCGAAGAACAGAACCAGGGGGCCGCTCGGCCGGAAGGACCCGTTGAGGGTTCGCACCAGATCGATGACCGCCCGGGCGATCAGGAGCAACAGGTAGGCCGTCAGCACCCAAAAAATCAGTGTTCCTAGTGCGCTGATGGTGCTCTCTCCCGGGGTAGCGAGGGGAAGCCTCTGGGCGACCCTACCGGACGGTCACGCCCTGACTATGACTGGTTGTAGAACCCACCCTCACGGATGCGTCGCTTGTCCGTCTCGGTGACCTCGACGTTGTGCGGCGAGAGCAGGAAAACCTTGTTGGTCACCTTCTCGATGTCGCCCCGGAGGCCGAAGATCAGCCCTGCGGCGAAGTCGACCAGCCGCTTGGCGTCGACGTCGTCCATCTCGGTGAGGTTCATGATAACGGGCGTGCCGTCACGGAACTCCTCACCGATCTGACGCGCCTCATTGTAGCTGCGCGGCTGGAGCGTCGTGATCCGGTACGGCCGGGGCTCCTCGATGGGCGCGACCCGGCGCATCGGCGTGGGCGCGGACGGTCGCAGATGCTCCACCGGCGGACGTCGCGGCATGGCGACTGGCTCCTCACGTACGTCGAGCCGGCGGACCGACCGGTCTATCGGGACCGGGTCCAGCGTGGTCCGTCGATCGTCCCTGACGGCACCTCGGGCGGCGTCGTGCCCGTCATCGTCATAGTCGTCATCGAGGTAGTCCTCGTCCTCCTCGGCGAGCCCGAGGTAGACCATCGCCCTGCGACCGAGCCCCATGGGCGCGACTCTAAGGGACACCGTGCCGTTCACCGAACAAAGCGGTGCCGATCCGAAGGTGTGTCGCGCCTTCCGCGACCGCATCTTCAAGATCACTGGACATTCCAGCACTCACCATCGTCGCCGCCGGAAAGTCGGAACGCAACCGCTCGGATACTTCACGCAGCCGCGCGAAGGCAGGCCGGGGCGGCACCCCGCGCGGCGCCACGGCCATCACGCCGGCCAGAACAAGCCCCTCCGCCCGGGCGACGAGCTCGGCGAGCGCCGGCACGTCCCGCGGCAGCGCCCCGCCGCGCGCCGCCCCGCCTGCGCCCGCGACAGGCGCGTTCTCCCCACCCGGAAGGGATTTCTGCACCCCAGGCCCGGGCCGCACCCCGGGCGACGCCTCCTGGTCGAGATTGACCTGAATACAAACAGCAGTGATATAGCCACGCTCTGTAGCTGCCCGGGAAAGGGTCTCGACCAGTCGCGCTCTGTCCACGGACTGCACATAGTGCGCCCAGCCGGTCACGGCTCGGGCCTTGTTGCGCTGAAGCTGGCCGACGTAATGCCAGACCGGCACATCGAGCACGCCGGGCGACCCGAGGGTGGCAGGACCGTCGGCACGTGACGGAAACCATGCCCCCGGCGTGCCGTCGGGGAGGCCCGGACGGCGGATCTGGTCACCGGGCGCGGGCACCCCGGCCCCGGCCAGGGCCGCGTGGACCGCCGCAGCCTTGGGGCCGGCTTCCTGCTCCCGGTTCTCGGCGAAGTGCCGGACCCCAAGGGAGCACAGTGCGACCACATCCTCGAACGGCCAGGTCTTGCTGACCGCGATCAGCGTCAGCGCGTCCGGGTCGCGTTCGGCAGTCCGCGCGGCAGTCACGAGCCTGTCCCGGACGACTGTCAGGCGGGAACGCAGTCCCTCCACCCGGCGCGCATCCAGCCCGGGCACTCAGGCCGACCCGGACACTCAGGCCAGCCAGGCGAGGCCGGCGAAACGTCCGGTCCGCCCGTCCCGGCGGTACGAGAAAAGATCGTCGGACTCCGCGCTGCACCGGTCGGAGACCGTCACCGCCCCGACGCCCGCCGCCGCGAGCTGGCCACGCAGACCAGCCCGCAGGTCGAGCGAGGGGGTACCGGCGCGGGTTGTCGCCGCGCTGCCCGGGACGACCCGCTCGACATCGGAACGCATCAGCGCGGGCACCTCGTAGCAGTGCGCGCAGATCGCGGGCCCGAGGGTGACCCTGAGGGTGCCACGGTCCACGCCGAGCTCGTCGAAGGCCGCCAGCGTGGCCGCGAGGACACCCGAAGCCATCCCCTGGCGTCCGGCGTGGGCCACGCCGACAGCGGCCGGTGACTCGAACATCACCGGCACGCAGTCGGCCACCAGGACGGCGAGGGCCACCCCGGCCACGTCCGTCACCATCGCGTCGGCCTCCGGCGGCGGGCCAGCCTCGCGAACGAGGCTGACCTGCGCGCCGTGTACCTGCCGCATGAACTGGACCGGCCGACCGATGCGGGACACGACCAGCCGCCGGTTCTCGGCGACGGCGGCCGGCTCGTCACCGACGTGGTCACCCAGGTTCAGCCCTGTGTACGGCGGTCCGCTCGTTCCACCACCACGCGAGGTCACCAGAACGGGCACGGCCGGCTACTTCAGGAAGTCCGGGACGTCCAGCTCGTCATCGTCGGCCACGGGACGCACCGGGCGGCGTGGCGGGTAGGTCGGGCGCGGGCCCGGCCGGGCCGCCTCGGCCCGCTGGGCCGCGGCGACAGCGGCCGGCCCGGGCTCCTGCCCGCCGGCACCGCCCACACCCGCCGCACCGCCGCCGCTCGGCGGAGCACCGTGGGCGAAGCCGGGCCGAGGCGGCATGCCCGACGCCGTGGCCGGCGCGGCGATGCCCGGCTGGCCCCCGGGAACGCCGGCCGTGGCCGGCGGCCGGGCGAACCCCGCGTCGGCACCCGGACCGGAGTACTCCCGGCGCGGCGGCCCGCCGGCGGGCCGCTGGTCGCCGGCACCACCCGGCTGGCCGCCGCCCCCGGCCGGGGCCGCGGGGCGACCGTCCGGCAGCGGTTCGGGCACGTAGTGGCCGGCGGACCCGCCGGACGGCGGCTGGTAGGTCGAGTGGGCCGGCACAGGCCGCGCAGCCACGGGCATACCCGGAATGGGCGGCAGCACGGTGGTGCTCGGCGCCGCGGTCTGCGGCGGCTGGCCCGGACCCTGACCCGGACCCGGACCCGGACCCGGACCCGGACCCGGGCCCGGCGCACCCGGCTGCGGCGGCCCCGCCGGCGCTGTACCCCCGGGGCCTGGTGGGCGCCGCTGGTTGGCCAGCGTTCGGGTACGCCGGTCCTGGACGGTGTCGAACCCGGCGGCGATCACCGTGACCCGGACCTCGTCACCCAGCGCGTCGTCGATCACCGCACCGAAAATGATGTTCGCCTCGGGGTGCGCCGCGTCGGCGACCAGTTCCGCCGCGGCGTTGATCTCGAACAGGCCCAGGTCGGACCCGCCGGAGATGTTCAGCAGGACGCCCTGGGCGCCGTCCATGCTGGCCTCGAGCAGGGGTGAGGCGATGGCCTGCTCGGCGGCGACGGTCGCCCGGTCGTCGCCGCGAGCCCGCCCGATACCCATGAGGGCGCTGCCCGCGTGGGACATGACGGTCTTGACGTCGGCGAAGTCCAGGTTGATCAGACCGGGAGTGGTGATCAGGTCGGTGATGCCCTGGACACCGGAGAGCAGTACCTGGTCGGCACTGCGGAAGGCGTCCAGGACGCTGATGTCGCGATCGGTCATCGCGAGCAGGCGGTCGTTCGGGATAACGATGAGGGTGTCGACCTCGTTGCGCAGAGTGTCGATACCCGTATCGGCCTGGGTGGCGCGGCGGCGGCCTTCGAAGGTGAACGGGCGGGTCACGACGCCGATCGTCAGCGCGCCGAGCGACCGCGCCACGTTGGCGACCACGGGTGCGCCTCCGGTACCGGTGCCACCGCCCTCGCCAGCCGTGACGAAGACCATGTCGGCCCCCTTGAGGACCTCCTCGATCTCCTCGCGGTGATCCTCAGCGGCCTGCCGACCCACTTCGGGGTCGGCGCCGGCGCCGAGGCCCCGGGTGAGTTCACGGCCGACGTCGAGCTTGACGTCGGCATCGCTCATCAACAGCGCCTGGGCGTCAGTGTTGATGGCGATGAACTCGACACCCTTGAGCCCGACTTCGATCATCCGGTTGACGGCGTTCACGCCGCCTCCGCCTATCCCGACGACCTTGATGACCGCGAGATAGTTCTGGGGGGCTGCCATGCGGTGTCGGTCCTCCAGCGGCGTCGGGTGGGCAGGCAGGGGGCTCCCCGGCTCCGGAGCCCGCGGCCTCTGGAGGCCGATGGAGCGGGGAAGCAGCCGAGCAGCCTCAACCTTCACCGTCAGCTAGACGGTTACAGTTATGTCAACTTCCGACTGTGGATCGGACAGTAGGCACGGCTTCGGCAGTGGTCAAGGACGCTGTCGGCGCGTCACACCGATGGGATTCACGTCCCCTTCGTCACACCGGTCCTGGCTCGCCCGRGCGCCTTCGCACAGGCCCGGCTGGGTGGTGTGTACTGCGTGGCGTGACCGGTCAGAACTCCGCGGACCCGCCCGCCGCGACGACCCCGCGGCCGGCCCCCGCCAGCCCCTCGACCGAAGCCCCCTCGGTCCGCTCCGCGGAGCCGGCCGCCAGCCCCGTTCCCAGCCAGGGCTCCGGCCCGGGCACGGGCCCTGGTGCGAGTCCGGGCCCCGCTGCCCACGGTGCCGGCAGGCACGGGAGGCGCGTGCACTTCCTCGGCATCGGCGGCTCGGGCCTGTCGCCACTCGCCCGGATTCACCTGGCCGGCGGCGGTCAGGCCTCCGGCAGCGACCAGGAGGACTCGCCGCGGATCGCCGCGCTGCGGGCGCTGGGTGTCCCGGTACGCGTCGGCCCGGCCGCCGGCCCGGCGGCGCTCGCCGCGGAGCTGAGCGGAGCCGAGGTGGTCGTGGCCTCGAGCGCCCTGCGTGACGACCACCCCGAGGTTGTCGCCGCCCGCGCGCTGGGCATCCCCGTGCGGCGCCGCGCCGACTGGCTGCCGGAGCTGACCGCCGCCTACCGGCTGGTCGCGGTCGCCGGCTCGCACGGCAAGACCACGACGGCCGCCATGCTCACTCTGGTACTGCAGAACGGCGGGTTGGATCCCACCGCCGTGATCGGAGCCGAGGTGGCCCAACTGGGCGGCAGCGCCGTCACCGGGACGAGTGACGTGTTCGTCCTGGAGGCCGACGAGTACGGCGGCGCGTTCGCCGGGCTGGACCCCGAGCTCGCCATCATCACCAACGTCGAGTGGGAGCATCCCGACCTCTTCCCCGACGAGGCCTCCGTCCAGGCCGTGTTCACCGACTTCGCGGCCCGGGTCCGCCCGGGCGGGCGGCTCGTCGTCTGCGGCGACCACCCGGGCGTCGTCGCCGTGCTCGACCGGCTCGACCGGCGTGCCGGTCCGGGCGGCGCGGCCGGTCCGGGCGGCGCGGCCGGTCCGGGCGGCGCGGCCGGTCCGGGCGGCGCGGCGGGCCGAGCCCGGGTGGTGGACTACGGCTTCGAGGCGGGGCGGAGCTGGCGGGCGGTGGACTACACCCCCCGTCCGGGCGGGGGGTCGGTGTCGACCGTGCTGCGTGCCGGCGCCCCGGTGGGGCAGCTGTCGCTGGCGCTGCCCGGCCCGCACGTCGCCCTCAACGCCCTCGCCGCCCTCGCCACCGCCGTGGAGCTCGGCGTGCCGCCCGGCCGGGCCCTGGAGGCCCTGGCGACGTACACGGGTGCCGCGCGGCGGTTCGACACCATCGGGCGGGCGGTCACGCCGGCCGGCACCCCGGTCGAGATCGTCGACGACTACGCCCACCACCCGACGGAGATCCGCGCCACCCTGCGGGCGGCCCGCGACCGGGCGGCCGGGCGGCCTGTCTGGGCGGTGGCGCAGCCGCACACGTTCAGCCGCCTGGCGGCGCTGCTGGACGACTTCGCGACGTCCTTCGGCGACGCCGACCGCGTCTACGTGACCGACATCTACGCGGCGCGGGAGACCGACGACCTCGGCCTGCACGCGGCCGACCTGACGGCAAGGATCAGCGAGCCGGCGGACACCGGCTACGTGCCGTGGCCGGACCTGCCCGGCCGGCTGCTCGCGGACCTCGACGCCGCGGCGGGCGACGCGCCCGGAGGCGTCCTGCTCCTCACCCTCGGGGCGGGCACGGTCACCACGGTGGGTCCCGTCCTGCTCGACCGGCTCGCGCAGCCCGCCGGAGCCGCTCATTCGGGAGGCAGCGGGACAGAGTCCCAGGACGCGACCGGCCTGCCGGCCTGACCCTGCGGAGCACCTCCCCACGTCAATGGTTGACTGCGCCGCGTGACGTTCACAGGTGAGCGGGCGTGTGCCAGCCCTCCCGGCAGCCCGACGGCGAAGGTGAGGACCCGACGATGACCGAGACGCGTGACGCGCAGAGCCGCGGATTCGACTTCCGGGTGGTCAACCAGGCGGTGATCACCGAGTACCGGGCCACCGGCGGGAAGCTGGAGAAGACCCTGGCCGGTTCGCGGCTCCTGCTGCTGACCACCGTCGGCGAACGCACCGGCCGCGGACACACCACTCCGCTGGGCTATGTCGTGGACGAACCGGCGAGCGTCGACGAACCAGGCGTCGACGAACCGGTGGTCGTGGACGGACCGGAAGCCGTCGACGCACCGGAAGCCGGGCGTCGTCTCGTCGTCTACGCCTCGAACATGGCGGCCGCGGAGCACCCGCAGTGGTACCGCAACCTGCTGGCACAGCCGAAGGTCACGGTCGAGCTCGAGGCCGACCGGTTCGACGCCGAGGCAGCCACCGCCACCGGGCCGGAACGCGACCGTCTCTACGCGGCGCTGGTCGAGGGCATGCCGGGGCTGCGCACCCACCAGGATCAGGCGACCCGGGAGATCCCCGTCGTCGTCCTGACCCGGCTCCCCTGAGCAGGACGGCCGCGGCTGCGCCGGGAGCGTCGCCCACCGCCATGCGACGACGACCAGCATCGGCTAGCTGGTGCGGCCCGCCAGCAGACGCAGCAGCTCGGGGCCGATCTGCGTCACGTCGCCCGCGCCGAGGGTGAGGACGAGGTCGCCCGGGGCGGCCCGGTCGAGCAGGACGCCGGGGACCGCGGACCACGACGGTTCGTAGAAGACCTCGGCCGTCCCGCCCCGGGCGGCAGACGCGACCCGGGCACCGCCCGCGCCTGGCTCGGGCCGCTGGGCACCGCCGTAGACGTCCATCACCACCACCACGTCGGCGGGGCGCAGCGCGGCACCGAAGTCCTCCGCGAGCAGCGCCGTGCGGGTGTAAAGGTGCGGCTGGAAGGCGACCACGACCCGGCCGCCGCCGGCCAGCGCCCGCGCGGTGGCGATCGCCGCGGCGACCCGGTCGGGGTGGTTGGCGTAGTCGTCGACGACCCGCACCCCGCGGGCCGACCCCAGTGGCTCGAACCGGCGCCGGACCCCGGCGAAGGAGGCCAGGCCGGTCAGCAGGCCCTCCGGCCGGGCACCGAGCGCGAGCCCGGTCGCGAGCGCCGCCGCGCCGTCGAGGAGATGGTGGCGGCCGGGGACCTTCAGCACCATCCGGCCGAGCGGGACGCCGTGCGCCACGACCTGGGCGCTGGTCCGGGCGGGCGAGATCTCCACTGCGGAGAGCCGGACGTCCGCCGACGGGCCGAAGCCGTACCCGATCAGCCAGGACGGCCGTCCAGCCGCACCGTCGCCGGGCGCGAGGGCTGCGGCGGCGTCGCGGGCGGCCGCGGTGGCGAGGGCCCAGCCGGCCTCGTCGTCCACACAGGCGACCAGGAATCCGGCGGGCTCGATCCGGTGCAGGAAGGTCGCGAAGGACGCCCGCAGGGCGGGCACCGTCCGGTAGTAGTCGAGATGTTCGGGGGCCACACCGGTCAGCACCGCGCCGTGCGGCTGGAGCTGCCAGAAGGCCGCGCCCTCCTCCTCGGCCTCCACCACCATCAGGTCGGAGCTGCCCGCGTGGGTGTGCGAACCGGCCTCGCCGGGGTCCCCGCCGACCGCGAAGGTGAGATCCTCCCCGCCGGCCTGCAGCGCGGCGGTCAGCATCATCGCCACCGTCGTCTTGCCGTGCGAGCCGGCGACCGCCACCCCGCGGTGCCCCTGCATGAGCCCCGCCAGCGCCGCGGACCGGGTCAGGATCCGAAGTTCGCGCCGCCGCGCCTCGGCGAGCTGGGGGTCGTCGAGGCGCACCGCGGGTGCGACGACGACGAGCTCCACGCCGTCGAACCGGGCCGGGTCGACGGCGGCCGGATCGCGGCCGACGGTGATGGGGATCCCCAGCGCGCGCAGCGTCGCCAGCTGGCGGGACTCGACCGCGTCGCTGCCGGACACCACCGCGCCCCGGGCGACCAGCAGCCGGGCGAGGCCGCTCATGGCCACCCCGCCGATGCCGACGAGATGTACCCGCCGCCAGCCGTCGGGGAGATCTCGCGCCACCACGCCGCGGCCCTCAGCCTGCTGCGTGCCGCGGTCCGGCGTGCCGGCGGCCCGCCTCCGCCTGCCTGATCATTGCGACGATCGCGCGGGCGGCGTCCGGGTGCCCGGTGCCCGCGCAGGCGGCGGACATCTTCGCCAGCCGCTCGGGTGAGGTGAGCACCGGGAGCAGGTTGGCGGTCAGCCAGCCGGGGCTGAGCTCGGCGTCCTCGACCAGCAGGCCGCCGCCCGCCTCGACCGTCGGCAGCGCGTTGCGGCGCTGCTCCCCGTTGCCGTGCGGCAGCGGGACGTACACGGCCGGCAGCCCGACCGCCGCCAGCTCGGCGCAGGTCATCGCGCCGGAGCGGCACAGGCTCATGTCGGCGGCGGCGTAGGCGGACGGAATGTGGTCCAGGTAGGGCACCACCCGGTAGGGCGCCGGCAGGCCCGGTGGCAGCGCGGCGACGACCTCGTCGTAGTTCTTGGGCCCCGCCGCGTGCAGGACCTGGATCCCGGCCCCGGTCAGCTCCCGCGCCGCCCCGGTGAGCACGGTGTTGAGCGAGCGGGCGCCCTGCGAGCCGCCGAACACCAGCAGCGTCGCCCGGTACGGGTCCAGGCCGTAGCGGGCCCGCGCCGCGCGGGCGGCCGGCGCCGAACGGTCCAGGGTGAGGATCTCCGCACGCAGCGGGATCCCGGTCAGCGTGCCGCCCCGCAGCGGGGTGGCCGGATACGAGGTGGCGACGAACGGCGTGAGCCGCGCGCCGAGCCGGTTCGCGAGCCCCGGCAGCGGGTTCGCCTCGTGCACCACGATCGGCAGCCGCAGCCGGCGGGCCGCCAGGTAGGCGGGCACCGAGACATAGCCGCCGAAGCCGACGACGACGTCGGCGCGGACGTCCCGCGCCGCCGCGCGCGCCGCCGACACCGCGGCGAGCAGCCGGTTCGGCACCGTCAGCAGTGCCGGGGTCGGACGCCTGGGCATCGGCACCTTCGGCACGGTCGCCAGCTCGTACCCGCGGGCGGGGACGAGCTTCGCCTCCAGGCCCGTCTCGGTGCCGAGCAGGGTCACCCGGATCCGGGGCTCGTCCGCGCGCAGCGCGTCAGCCACCGCGAGGGCTGGTTCCACGTGGCCGGCAGTTCCGCCGCCGGCGAGCAGCACACTTCGCAACATCGGCCCTGACGATTCCACATCGGGACCGCCCACACGCAACATGGTCGCCCGAGAGCGTCGGCGCGCCGAGACCGGCGTCAGCCGGCGTCGAGCGCGACACCTCCGGCACCGGCCGCCACGACCCCCTCGCCGGTCGCGGCGGTCGCGCCGCTCGCGGCGGGTTCGGCCCGGCGGCGACGCAGCCAGCGGCCCGTCCGGCCGGCGCGTCGGGCCTCGGCGCGCGCGGCCAGGTAGCTGGCGGCATCCGGCTCGCACCGCGCGAAGGCCAGCAGCATGCCGAGCGCCCCCATGGTCGGCAGCAGCGCCGAGCCGCCGAACGACACCAGCGGCAGGGTCACCCCGGTGATCGGCAGCAGGCCGACGACGGCGCCCATGTTCACCACGGCCTGCGCGACGAGCCAGGCGGTCACCCCCGCGGCGGCGAGCCGGACGAACAGGTCGTCGGTGCGGTGCGCGATGCGCAGGCCGGCGTAGCCCATCACCCCGAACAGGCCCACCGTCACCAGGCTGCCCAGCAGGCCCAGCTCCTCCCCGATGATCGCGAGGATGAAGTCGGTGTGCACGGCGGGCAGCAGGTCCGGCCACTTCTCCTTGGAGGCGCCCAGCCCCTCACCCCACCAGCCGCCCGAGGACAGCGCGTAGATGCCCTGGACGGCCTGGAACCCGGTGCGGTCCGGGTCGGCGAACGGGTCCCGGAACGACATCAGGCGTTCCAGCCGGTAGGGCGCACTGACCGCGAGGATGGTGGCGCAGGCGACCATGCCGCCGAGCAGGCTGGCGTAGATCCGCAGCGGGGTGCCGATCACCCAGAGCACCGCCAGCGGCACCACCGTCACGCAGATGGCGCCGCCCAGGTCGGGCTCGAGCATGAGCAGCAGGTCGACGAAGAGGAAGCCGGGCACCACCGGGATCACCAGGTGCTTCCAGTCCACCAGCAGCCGGCGCTTGCGGACCAGCACGTCGGAGCACCACAGCAGCAGCGAGATCTTGGCGAACTCGCTCGGCTGAATGGTGTACGGGCCGATCGGGATCCACTGCCGGGCGCCGTTCTCGACATGCCCGATGCCGGGGACGAGTACCGCCAGCAGCAGCACCAGCGTGATACCGAGCAACGGGTACGCCGCCGCCCGGAAGACCCGCACCGGCAGCCGACTGGCGATCATCAGCAGCGGGATGCCGATCGCCGCCCAGGTCGCCTGGCGCAGAAAGAGCGTGTAGGACGAGCCGAAGTCCTGGAACGACCGCACGCTGGACGCCGACAGCACCATGACCAGGCCGAGGAGCAGCAGCAGGCCGGCCGAGGAGAGCAGCAGGTAGTACGAGGCCATCGGGCGGTCGAGGACCGGGGTCCGGGGATCGCTGGCCCAGGCCTGGCCGGCACCGTCCGGGCCAGCACTGCTCTGGCCGGCTTCGTCCTTCCCGACCCCAGCCGCACCAGCCGCACCGGCCGCACGCGCGGCACCAGCCGGACGGCTGCTGGCGCCCGCGTGATTCGCCGCACCGGCGCCGGCCGCCGCACCGCACGCTCCGGTGCCGGGCGGCGCGGGGGTGGCGCCCGCGCCGGCGACCGATGGGACGGGGGTCGCCGTGGTGGCGGCCCCGGCCGTGGCTCCGCTGGGGACCCTGTGTGGTCCGGTGGTCCGCGCGCCGGTCATGCGCTCTCTCACGCTCCCCATCCCCGGCGCGTCGGTGGGGACGGGTCCCGCCTGCCGGTCAGCCTCCCCGCACCCGCACGGCCGCGGCGAACAGGTCACCGCGCTCCGCGTAGTCACGGAACATGTCCATCGAGGCAGCCGCCGGTGCGAGCAGCACCGTGTCGCCCGGTGCCGCGAGCTTGGTGGCGGCCTCCACCGCATCGTCCATGCCGTCGGCGCGTTCTACGGGGACATCGGGGGCGTGTCGGGCGAGAGCGGCCGCGATCTCATCGGCGCAGCGGCCCATCAGCACCACCGCGCGCAGGCCGCTGCGGGCCCTGACCACCAGATCGTCGAATTCCAGGCCCTTGTTCAGGCCACCGGCGACCCACACCACCGACGGGTATGCGCACAGCGACGCCGCGGCCGCGTGCGGGTTGGTGGCCTTGCTGTCATCGACGTAGCGGACGCCGGCGAGGCGGCCGACCGTGACGTTGCGGTGTGCGCCGGGCCGGAACATCGCCAGCGCGGCGCCGATGGCCGCAGGATCCACCCCGTCAGCGCGGGCCAGCGCGGCCGCGGCCAGCGCGTTGGAGATGTTGTGCGGCCCCAGGTCGGCGCCGACCGCCGGCGCCGGGCCGGCGCCGAACCCCTGCGCCCCGGCCCGCCCGCCCAGACCGGACCCGACTGAGCCGCCTGCGACACCTGAGCCACCCGCGGCCCGCGGCCCGGAGTTCCGCCCCGGGGAGTGGCCGGCCGCACCGAGATCGGCGACCGCGATGAGGCGTCCGCCGGAGAAGGCCCGGTCGACGAGGTAGCCGCCGACGACGGTCAGGTCGGGGCGGGGGTCGCCGTCGGGGTCCAGGCCGAAGGTCACCTGCCGGCCGGGTGCCCGCGCCAGCAGCGCCAGGCTGGCGGGGTCGTCGGCGTTGCCGACCGCCACGGTCTGCGGGGCAGCCCAGATCCGGGCCTTGGCCTCCGCGTAGGCCTCGGCGCCGCCGTGCCAGTCGAGATGGTCGGGGGCGACGTTGAGGATCGCCGCGGCGTGCGGCGCGACCGTCGACGTGTAGTGGAGCTGGAAGCTGGACAGCTCGACGGCGAGCACGTCGTAGGGCGGGCGGGCCCCGACCGCCGTCACGATCGGCGTGCCGATGTTGCCGGCGGTGGTGGCGCGCCGGCCACCGGACAGGAGCATCGCACCGAGCATCTCGGTGGTGGTGGTCTTGCCGTTGGTGCCGGTGACCGCGAGCCACCGGGACAGCCCGCGCCAGTGCCAGGCGAGTTCCACCTCCCCCCACACCGGCACGCCGGCGGCCCCGGCGGCCCGCAGCAGCGGCGTGGTGGGCGGCACCCCCGGCGAGGTCACGACCAGTGAGGCTGGTCCGGCCTCGGCGGGGAGGCCGCCGAGGCGCACCTCGATCCCGCTCCGCCGCAGCCGCTCGGCGGCGGCGCGCTGGGCGGGGCCGTCGGCCGCGTCGACCACGAGCACGCGGGCGCCGCGGGCCGCCAGGGCGTCCGCCGCCGCGGCGCCCGACGTCCCGGCCCCGACCACCAGGACGTCCGTCCCGGACAGCGCGGACGGGTCGGCCGGGTCGTGCCGGGCCTCGGACGTGATCATCGTCAACCGCCCCCATGGGAGAGATACTCGGCGTAGAACAGGCCCAGCCCGAACGCGACGGCCAGGCCCGAGACGATCCAGAACCTGATGATCACCGTCGTCTCGGGCCATTCGGCGAGTTCGAAGTGATGGTGGATGGGCGCCATGTTGAACACCCGCCGTCTGGTCGCCTTGAAGAACGCCACCTGGATCATCACCGACAGGGTCTCGATCACGAACAGGCCACCGAGCACGAACAGCAGCAGCTCGGTCCGGCTGACGATGGCGATGCTGGCGAAGGCTCCGCCAAGCGCGAGGGAGCCGGTGTCACCCATGAAGATCTTCGCTGGGCTGGCGTTCCACCACAGGAAGCCGAAACAGGCCCCCATCGCGGCGGCGGAGACCAGCGCGACGTCGAGCGGGTCGCGGACGTAGTAGCAGCCCTCCGTCAGGGCCCCGGCCTCGCAGACGTTGCCGAACTGCCAGAACGAGATCACGACGTAGGCACCGAACACCATCGCCGAGGTCCCGGCCGCCAGCCCGTCCAGGCCGTCGGTCAGGTTCACCGCGTTCGAGGTCGCGGCGATGATGATCCAGGCCAGCAGCGGGAAGCCGATCAGCCCGATCGAGAACCCGGTGTCGCGCACCACCGAGATGAACGTCGAGCCGGGCAGCAGCCCCGCGTCGTTCTTGAACCGCACGGCCAGCAGGCCGAAGGCCAGCGCGACGGCGGCCTGGCCGGCGAACTTCGTCCGCGCGGTCAGCCCGAGGCTGCGCTGTTTGCGGATCTTGATGTAGTCGTCCAGGAAGCCCACCAGGCCCAGGCCGGTCATCACCATCAGCACCAGCAGCCCGGAGGCGGTGAACCCGATCCCGGTCACCAGGTGCGAGACGAAATAGCCGGCCAGCGTGGCGAGGATGATGACGGTGCCGCCCATCGTGGGCGTCCCGCGCTTGGTCAGGTGGCTCGACGGGCCGTCCTCGCGGATCTCCTGCCCGTAGCCCTGCCGCCGGAAGAAACGGATCACCGACGGGGTGCCCAGCAGGGAGATGACCAGCGCGACCAGTGCGGCGAAGAGAACGCCTCTCACCCGAGCGTCACCCGCGCGTGCCAGGTTCGCCGGAGTGTCCCACCGTGTTCCACGTGTACTAGGTCCCCTCGATCGCGGCGCCCGGGACGCCGTCCCGCCGGCCCTCACGGCCGGCACCACCACCCGCGGCGAGACCCGCGGCCACCCTTTCGAGCCCGAACGACCGGCTCGCCTTCACCAGAACGACATCACCGCTGCGGACCCGCCCGGCCAGATGGGCCACCGCCTCCTCGACGCCGGGCACCCAGGCCGACTCCCCCCGCCAGCCGGCTGTTCCGTCAGCGGCATCGTGCACCCCCCGCGCTCCGGGCCCGACCGCGACCAGCCGCGGCACACCGAGCTCGGCGACGAGGCTCCCGAGGGCGCGGTGCGCCTCGTCCGCCACGGCACCCAGCTCGCCCATCGGGCCCAGCACCGCCCACGCGCGACCCCCGCTGCGAATGTCGAGGAGGGCGGTCAGCGCCGCCCGCATCGACTCCGGGTTCGCGTTGTAGGCGTCGTTCAGCACGACCACACCGTCCGGCGTGGTCGTCACCTCCATCCGCCACCGGCTGCGCGGGCGGGCCCGTTCCAGGGCCGCCGCCGCGTCCGCCGGCGCGAGGCCGAGGCCGATCGCCACCGCCGCGGCGGCCAGCGCGTTCGGGACCTGGTGCGCGCCGACGAGGCCCAGCCGCACGCGGTGGCGCTCACCACCGGCGAGCAGGTCGAACGCGGCCCGCCCGGTTCCGTCCACCTCGGTCTGCCCGGCGCGGACGTCCGCCCCGGCGCCGGTCCCGAACGTGACCACCGCGGCGCGGGCGCGGGCCGCCATCGGTGCGACGAGCGGATCGTCCGCGTTGAGCACGACCAGGGTGCCGGCCGCCTCCGCCAGCTCCCCCTTCGCCACCGCGATGCCACGCCGGCCGTCGGCGTACTCGCCGACGTGCGCCGACCCGACATTGAGCACCAGCCCGACATGCGGACGGGCCAGCGCGCACAGCGCGGCGATGTGCCCGATGCCGCGGGCGCCCATCTCCAGCACCACGAAGCGCGTGTCGGCCTCGGTGCGCAGCATGGTCAGCGGCAGGCCGATCTCGTTGTTGAACGAGCCCTCGGCCGCGACCGTCGGGCCGAGGCCGGCCAGCAGGTCGGCCAGCAGGTCCTTGGTGGTCGTCTTGCCCGCCGAGCCGGTCACGCCGATGACGGTGGCCGGCGCGAGGTCACGCACCCGGGACGCGAGCGCCGCCAGCGCCGCCGCCGGGTCGGCGACGACGACCGCGGGCACGCCCGTCTCCCGGACGGCCAGCACCGCCACGGCGCCCGCTCCCTGCGCGGCGGCGGCGAAGTCGTGCCCGTCGACCCGCTCGCCGGGCAGGGCGACGAACAGGGCGCCCGGCACGACGTGGCGGGAGTCGATCACCACGCCGGTGACCGGGGCCGCCGGGTCCGCGCCGCCGGCGAGCCGGCCGCCGGTCGCCGCGGCGACGTCCGCCAGGCTCAGTGTGATCATCTGCCGGCCGCCGACCGCAGCACGGCGCCCAGCACCTCGCGGTCGTCGAACGGGGTCACCACACCGGCGACGTTCTGCCCGCTCTCGTGGCCCTTGCCGGCGACCACGACGGCGTCGGCCGGCCCGGCCTCGGCGACGGCCAGCGCGATCGCCGCCGCCCGGTCGGGCTCCACGACGAACCGACCGGGCCCGCCGCCGGCACCGGCGGGCACGCCGCGGGCGCCGGCGACGATCTGGTCGAGGATCAGCGCCGGGTCCTCGGACCGCGGGTTGTCGTTGGTGAAGACCGACAGGTCCGCGAGCCGGGCGGCGGCAGCGCCCATCAGTGGCCGCTTGGCACGGTCACGGTCCCCGCCGCAGCCGAGGACGATGATGACCCGCCCGGTCACCAGCGGCCGCACCGCGGCCAGCAGGGTGGCGACCGCGTCGGGGGTGTGCGCGTAGTCGACGAGGGCGAGGAACGGCTGGCCGCCGTCCACCCGCTCCATCCGGCCGGGGACACCGGTCAGCGCCGAGATCCCCTCGGCGGCGGCCTCCAGCGGGACACCGGTGGCGCTCAGCAGCGCCAGCGCGGTCAGCGCGTTCGCCGCGTTGAACCGGCCGGGCAGGGCCACCGAGACGTCCGCCTTCGCGCCGTCCGGACCGAGAGCGCGGAACACCGTGCCGGCCGGGCCGGCGACGACGTCCTCGGGCCACCAGTCGGCCTGGTTGCCGGCGACCGAACAGGTCTGCGCGTCGGGGCGCAGGCCGGCCAGCCGGCGCCCCCACTCGTCGTCGACGCAGATCACGGCGGCCGCGCTGCGGTCGGAGTCGAACAGCGCCGCCTTCGCGGCGAAGTAGTCCTCCATCGTCGGATGGAAGTCGAGATGGTCCTGGCTGAGGTTCGTGAACGCCGCGCCGGCGAAGCGCAGCGCGTCGACCCGGTGCTGGGCCAGGGCGTGGCTGGAGACCTCCATCGCCGCCGCGGTCACCCCGCGCTCGACCATCGTCGCGAGCAGGGCCTGCAGGTCCGGCGACTCGGGGGTGGTGCGCACCGCCGGAACCGCCGCCCCGGCGATGCGGGTCTGCACCGTGCCGAGCAGGCCGGTGGTGTGGCCGGCGGCGCGCAGGCCCGCCTCCAGCAGGAAGGCGGTGGTGGTCTTGCCGTTCGTGCCGGTGACCCCGAGGAGCGTCAGGGTGTCAGAGGGCCGGCCGTAGACCCAGGCGGCGACCGGCGCCAGGTCACGGCGCGGGTCGTCGGTGGCGAGCACCGGCACACCGAGGCCGCGGCCCGCCAGCCGGGCCGCGCCCGCCGGGTCGGTCAGCACGGCGACGGCGCCGGCCGCCACGGCGGCCTGGGCGAAGTCCGCGCCGTGCGCGTGCGCGCCGGGCAGGGCCGCGTACAGGTCACCGGGCAGCACCGCACGGGAGTCGTGGGTGACGCCGCTGAGCAGGACGGACAGGCTCGCCAGGGCGGCCGGGTCGGCCGGGCCCGACGGGCTGGAGATGCTGGACGGGCCAGGCAGGCCGGCCGCGACAGCGACTGGGCTGGGGCGCAGGACACCAGGCAGCTCGCTGAGCGACCGCGGCGAGTGGGCTGCCGGACGTAGTGCCGGGGTGGTCACGGAGACGACCTTAGTGGGAGGCAGGTCGGGGGATCCGCACGGGCGTCGTCGACGCCGCCGGTCCACCGGGATGATCTGGCCGTCTCCGGACAGCCTGCCCCGAACCGGGCGCCGCGCCTCGTGGCCTGCGGGGCACTCAGCGGTCCAGGTCGAGGTCCAGCTGGTCCGGCCGCGTCCCCGGCGGCGGCACGCCCAGGGTGGTGAGGGCGAACTTCATCACCTCGGCGAAGACCGGCGCGGCGACCTGCCCGCCGTAGTAGACCGTACGCGGGTTGTCCAGGACGACCTCGACCACGACCTGCGGGTCGTCCGCCGGCGCGAAGCCGACGAAGGACGACACGTACCCGTCGTAGCGGTGGCTGACCGGGTCGTACCGCGTGGCGGTACCGGTCTTGCCGGCCACCCGGTACCCGGCGACCTCGGCGAGCGGGGCGGTGCCCTCCTCCGTCGCGACCGCCTCGAGCATGCGGGTCAGTGTGGCCGCCGTCTCCGGCGAGACCACCCGCCGTTCGGGCGCGTGCGAGGTCTCCTGGACCTCCCCGTCCGGCTTGATGACGGCGTCCACCAGCCGGGGGGCGACACGCATGCCGCCGTTGGCCACCGTGGCGTACACCGAGGCCATCTGCAGGGCGGTGGCCGACATCCCCTGGCCGTAGGCGATGGTCGCCGCCTGGCTCTCGGACCACTGCGAGGCCGAGGTCAGGGCGCCCGCCGTCTCGCCCGGGAAGTCGAGCTCGGTGACCGCACCGAGCCCGAACGCCCGCATCATCTCCTCGAGCGGCTGCTTCCCGACCTTCTCCGCCACCAGCACCGTGCCGATGTTGCTGGAGCGCGCGAGCACCCCGGCCGCGGTGAGGTGCTCGGTCCCGTGCTTCTCCGAGTCGGTGATGGTGTACCGGCCGCGTTCGATGGACGGCGGCACCGTGATCGGCGTCATCGCGTCGATCAGGCCCCGGTCGAGCGCCGCGGCCATCGTGATGACCTTGTTGACGCTGCCGGGCTCGAACGCCTGCCCGGTGGAGCGGTTCCCGATCGCGTCCATGTCCCGTTCGGTGATGTTGTTCGGGTCGAACTGCGGGGCGTCGGCCATCGCCAGCAGCTCGCCGGTCCTCGGCTTCATCACCACGATGGTCCCGCCGTCGGCCTCGGAGGTGCGGACCGCCTCCGCGAGCTCTCTCTGTGCCTGCCACTGGATGTCGTTGTCGATGGTCAGCCGCAGCGTCGAGCCGTCGAGCGGCTCCTTCTCCATGCTCTGCGCCGAGGGGATCTCCCGGCCGGACGGGTCGGCCTCGATCTGGCGCCGGCCGTCCGTGCCGCGCAGCACGCTGTCGTAGGCCAGCTCCAGCCCGGCGCGGCCCACGATCGCGTCGTTGTCCCCGTAGTTGGTGAAGCCGACGAAGTTGGCACCGAGCGTCCGCAGGGAGTACCAGCGGCCCCGCTCCTCCAGAACCCCGATGCCGTGCAGATCGAGTTCGGTCACCTCGTCGCCCACCGACCGGTCCAGGCCCCGGCCCAGGTAGACGAAGCGCGCCTTCYCGTTGGACGTCATCGACGAACGCAGCTCGTTCTCGGACTTCCCGAGTACCGGGGCCAGCCGGCGCGCGGCATCGCTGATCTGGCCGGGGGTCATCAGCAGCGGGTCGGCGTAGACCGCCCGCTGCTCGATGTCCTGCGCGAGGCGATCGCCGTGCCGGTCGGTGATCATGCCTCGGTCCGCCGGCAGCACGGACTTGCGCAGCCGCTGCTGCTCGGCCTGCTCGGCATAGGTGGATGAGGCGAAGCCCTGCAGCTGCGCGAGCCGAGCGGCGATCACGACCAGCACGGCCACCATCAGGACGACGGCGACCCGCACCCGGCGGCGGGGGCTCGCGAGGACGAACGGCCGCGGTGTGCGCGCCGCCGCCCCGCCCAGACCGCGCCGCGCCGCGCCGGCCCGTGCCCGCGGCGGCCCCCCGCGCGCCGGCTGGGCCCGGCGGGCCGGATGAACCCGTACCGGTTCCGCCCGGCTCGCGGTTCCGCGGGTCGGGTTGCGTGCAACGCCCGTGCCGCGCTGCGCCCCGGCACGGGCGGTACCACCGCGAGTCGTGCCAGTGCGGGCGGTAGTACCACCGCGGGCGGTGCCAACCCGCGGTGTCGCGCCGTGGGGAGTCGCGCGGGAGGTGCGGGAGGTGTCGCTACGGGGGTTCGCGGTGGCACCGCGTGACGTTCCACCACGTGGCGCCGTGGGACGCGCCCCACGGCCCGCCGCGGTCCTGTCCGCGACGTCCCGTCCCTCTGCCGCCCGGCCGGCTCTGGTCCGACTGGACCCGGGCTGACCGGCGCCGGTGCGGCCGGACCTGGCCGTACCTGCTCCGGTCCGGCCCGTGGCGCCGGTCCGGCCCGCGCCGGTCCGGCGCTCGCGCGCGGTGGGCCCGGTTCCGGATCGGCGGCTGGAGGGTGCGTCGAGGTCGCCCTGGGGGTCGTCGACGTACTCCTCGACGACAGCCTCGTGGGCCTCCCGGCCCTCGGCGTACCAGTACTCCGTGTCCGGATCATGGCCGTCGGGCTCGGGCCGGCGGCGCGGCGGTTCCCGGCGGGCCGGCGGAGCGCCGGAGCCGCGTGGCGCGGGCCGCCGGCCGGGCGTCGCCCGCTCGGGCCCGCGTTCCGGGTCGCGGCCGGAGAACCTCCGGACGGACGGGTCAAGCAGGTCGTCACCACCGGACCGCGGGTCCGGAGACCCCGAGGGCGGGCCGGTGACCAGGCGCAGTCGGGAACGTCCACGGCCGGCCGCCGGCCCCCGGCCCGTCGAACTCACTGACCAGCTACCGCCTCTCCGTCAGTCCGGACGCCGTCCTGAGATCCACCGCCCGCCGTCGCTCCGCCGCCAGCGGCACCCTCGCCACCGGCGGACGTCTGACCGCCGGCGGTCTGGCCGTCGCCGGCGGTCTGCTCGCCCGGCGCAGGCTGACCCTGGGGCTGTGCCTGGGTCTGGGGCTGGGCTTCGGCTGCCGGGTCGTCCTCGGGGGCCGTCCCGTCGCCGGCCGGCGACGTGCCCTCGGGCACCGTTCCGCTGGCGGGCGCCGCCGGCGGGGGGACGACTACCAGCAGCATGCCACCGCCTTCCTCCCGGGTGAGAACACGCGCCCCCGGCGGCAGCGGCGCACCCGGCGGCAGGTACTCGGGCATCCCGCCGGGGACCATCCCGAGCTGGCTGGCGCGGGCGGCGAGCTGACCGGGGTCGGCCTGCTCGTCCAGCTGAAGCGACAGTTCCTTCTCCTGGCTGCTGAGCGTGACGGCATCCCGCTCCAGCCGGTTCACGCGGAAGGCGTTCTCCATCAGCGCGGTGTTCAGCAGAAGCAGCGCCAGCAGGCCGGCACCCATCAGCACCAGCAGCAGGGCCACGAACGGGCCACGGGGCGCGGTCGACCGCGGCACCCGCAGCGGCACGAGACGCGGCCGGGCGGGGCGCCGCAGCGGCGAGTCCAGCAGCGGCATCGTGGTCGTGCCGACCGCCATCGCCGCGGAGAGCCGCCCGCCGCCAGGCCGCGGCACCGTCGCCCGACCCGTGCCCGTCCGCGCCGTGGTCTGCCGGGCCGTGCTCTGCCGCGCCGTGGTCGCGGACCGACCCGTGCCGGTCCGCGGGGCGGCGGAACGCGCAGCGTCGGAACGGGGCGGGTCGGAACGGCCCGTGTTGGAACGGGCCGCGCGCGACCGTGCGGTGTCCGTCCGGGTCGCCGTTCCCGACCGCCCGGACGAGGAGCCACGCGCCGCCGCGGCAGCCGCCCGAGAAGCCGCGCCGGCGCCCGCCGTTACCCGCTCGCGGGTTCCCCCAAACGCGTCTTCGTGGGCCTGGCCGGAACTGGCCTCGCGGGCCGACACGGTGGCACGGGAAACACCGGCCTGATACACGGCCGTAGCAGTGCCGACATACCCGGCGGTTACCTCGTCGACATACCCGGTCGCCTCGAAGCCGGCGCCGGCGAAATCCGCCGTTTCAGAACCGGCGTATCCGAAATGGGCATCCTCGTTTGCACCGATGTCGTGAACAGCGACCTCGGAACCGGCGGGCGGGTATTCCGCCGCCTCGCCGGCCGTGTTCGTGGTGCCGGGCATTTCGTCGCCGCTCTCGGCGTATCCCACCTCGCCATATGCGGCGCCGTCCGCGCCGCCGGCAAACCCGACGCCGGCATACCCGGCACCCTCGTATGCGGAACCGGCATGAACGGCACCCTCGTACCCGGCGCCGCGATGGGCTGTGCCGCCCTGCGCGGCATCGTCGTACCCGGCGCTCTCGTACCCGGCGTCGGCGTAAGCAGCGCCTTCGTAGCCGGCACCGTCATAGGCGGCATTGGGGTACGGGGCATCGGAGTACGGGGCATCGGGGTACGCGGCGTCGGCATACCCGGCGTCGGGGTATGCACCGTCGGGGTACGCGGTGCTGTCATACGCCGCCTCGTACACCGCATGGTCATACGCGGTGCTGTCGTGCGCGTACTCGGCGCCATGGAACGGCGCGGCGCTGCGGTCCATCCCGTGGCCGCCGGAGCCGGCCACCCGATGAGCCGGGCGGCCGTGACCGCGAGGCAGCGGCTGCGCGGGAGCGGTCATCGGACACCTCCGGTCGGATGCTGGGTGCGGCCCGGCTCGGCCGCAGTGCGTTCCGCAGCGCGCAGCCGGACGGATCCGGCGCGCGCGTTCTGTTCGATCTCCTGCTCGGACGCCGCCTCGGCGCCGCGGGTCAACCACCGCAGGGTCGGCTGGGCGTCCTCGGGCACTATCGGCATGTCCGGCGGCACGGACGGGGCCGCCCGCGGACCCAGTGCCCGCTTCACCAGACGGTCCTCCAGCGAGTGGTAGGACAGGACGACGATCCGGCCCGCCACGGCGAGCGCGTCGAAGGCGGCGGGCACCGCCCGCCCGAGCACCTCCAGCTCCGCGTTCACCTCGATCCGCAGCGCCTGGAAGGTGCGCTTCGCCGGGTTGCCGCCGGTGCGGCGGGCAGCCGCGGGGATGGCATCGCGGATCAGGTCCACCAGCCGCGCGGAGGTGGTGAAGGGTGCGGCCTGCCGCTGGGTCACCACCGCCTGCGCGATCCGGCGGGCGAAGCGTTCCTCCCCGTAGTCCCGCAGCACACGGGTCAGCGCGTTGACGTCGTAGGTGTTGAGGACGTCGGCTGCGGTGGGACCGCGCTCCTGGTCCATCCGCATGTCCAGGGGCGCGTCACGGGAGTAGGCGAAGCCGCGCTCGTCCAGGTCGAGCTGCATGGAGGAGACGCCCAGGTCGAAGAGAATCCCGTCGACCGCGGGCACCCCGAGCCGTTCCAGTACGTCGGGCAGCCGGTCGTAGACGGCGTGCTCGAGGTCGACCCGCGCGCCGAGCCCGGTCAGGCGTAGCCGGCTGTGTTCCAGGGCTCGGGTGTCACGGTCGAGACCGATCAGGCGGACGTGCGGAAAAGCCTCCAGCAGTGCAAGGGAATGGCCACCCAGCCCGACGGTCGCGTCCACCACCACCGCGCCCGGACGTCGCAGCGCCGGCGCGAGCAGGTCGACGACCCGCTCGATGAGCACCGGCGTATGCGTGACGTCCACTGCCAACCCCTCGGCCGTTTGTCGAATCTGGAACTTCCCCCGAACCTGCCTACCGGTTCAGTGACGGGGGGCGCCGCCGATGGCGCGCTGAGCGACCATCGGGACGAGAACGGCCGGTCAGGTCGTACGCCCAGGTCCCGCCCCGCTCAGTCCGCCGGACGCCGGGGAAGTGGCGTCCGGTGGGAGCGGGGGGAGACCTCGACAGACGACCAGATGATCACATGGTGCCTGCGAAAACTCAGATGACCCCGGGCAGAACCTCCTCCGACAGCTCGGCGAAGGTCTCCTCCTGGTCCGCCAGATAGGTCTCCCAGCGTCCGGAATCCCAGATCTCGACCCGGGTGTTGGCTCCGTTCACCACACATTCGCGAGCCAGACCCGCGTAGGTGCGCAGTGGCGGCGGTATGGTGATCCGCCCCTGCCGGTCGGGAACGTCATCCGACGCCGAGGAGAAGAAGACACGGCTGTAGTCACGAAGCGCCTTTGCCGTGACCGGAGCGGTACGGAGGGACTCACTGATCCGCGTGAACTCTGCCAGGGGGAACACGTAGAGACAACGCTCCTGCCCCTTCGTGATCACAAGCCCCCCCTCCAGCTCTTCCCGGAACTTCGCCGGCAGGGTCAGCCGCCCTTTGTCGTCCAGCCTGGGCGTGTGGCTGCCGAGAAACACCGGCACCTCCCCGCCAGGCCCGACGACGTGCCACGGCAACCAGACAACGGCCGGTTCACCAGGCGACGGCTACCCGCAAGCTCCCCTCCCCCACTGCGCGCCACTCTACTCCACTCCCCCCCACCTCACACCCCCACGACACCCCGCTCCACCCCACCCGCCCCACTCCGGACCGGCTCCAGCCCTGGCCATCGATCCGAAGGTGGTATAAAGCGGCCGAAAGATGATTGATAGACGACAGAACGCGTCCGACAAATGCCGTGAATGCGCATCCTGGCACCGTCCGGGAGCATCAGCCCTCCCCTGTCCACCCCTCTGTCGGAGACGATCGACAGCCAGCCCCTCCGGCCGCCCCCGAACGGATGTCACACTGAAGGGGCAGCACGGCGCGTCGCGATCATGTCCAGACGGCTCCGGGACCCCCGGGAGACGAGCAGGGACGCCACGGGACAACATCCCCGTAACGGGGCGGCGACCGGGACGAGAGATCCAGAGGAGGCCGACACCGTGGCGACGGAGCCGGGAGTTCTGCACTGGCATGCCCCCGCGGCCGACATCGACCATCTCTACGAGGTGGCCGATCGCATCCGGCGCTCGGCGGAGACCGTGATCGACGGCAAGTCAGACGTGATCAACACCGCTCTGGTCGTGCTGTTCGCCGAGGGCCACCTCCTGATCGAGGACGTGCCCGGTGTCGGCAAGACGATGCTGGCCAAGGCGCTCGCCCGGTCGATCGACGCCCGGGTCCGCCGGATCCAGTTCACGCCGGACCTGCTGCCCAGCGACGTCACCGGGGTGAGCGTCTACAACCAGGGCACCCGCGACTTCGAGTTCCGGCCCGGCCCGGTGTTCGCCAACATCGTCGTCGGCGACGAGATCAACCGGGCGGAACCTAAGGCCCAGTCGGCGCTCCTGGAGTGCATGGAGGAGCACCAGGTCACGGTGGACGGGGTCACCTACCGCCTCGAGGCACCGTTCATGGTGATCGCCACCCAGAACCCGATCGAGATGGACGGTACCCGCGCCCTGCCGGAGGCGCAGCGCGACCGCTTCATCGCCCGGGTCTCGATGGGCTACCCGTCGCCCACCGCCGAGCTGGCGATGCTCGACAACCACGGGCGCTCCGACCCGCTGACCGGCGTCGTGCCCGTGACCAACGCCGCCGAGGTGGCGAAGCTGGCCCGGGTGGTCCGCGCCGTGCACGTCTCGGACGAGGTTCGGCAGTACATCGTCGACCTGGTCGGTGCCACCCGGAGACACCCGGAGATCACACTTGGCGCTTCGCCCCGGGCGGCGCTGCACCTCATTCGCACCGCTCGAGCCCGCGCCGCCATGGACCGGCGCGGCTACGTGCTCCCGGACGACGTCCAGGCGTTGGCCAGCGACGTCCTCTCGCACCGGCTGCTACTCCATCCCGAGATCACGTTGTCAGGCGAGCCGACGAACGACATCGCCGCGCGGATCGTGTCAGATCTGATCGCGCGGGTGCCGGTCGCCCGGTCGGCCTCGGCACGCCCGACCCGCCGCGGGCGTTAGAAACACGTGCGCGACTATCTCTCCGCGGTGCGCGGGCTGACGGTGCGGGGCTGCGCGTTCCTCGCCGCCGGCGGCGCCAGCGTGGCTGCGGCCGTCGTGATCGGCGAACAGGACCTGATCGCCGTGGCCCTCCTGCTCGCCGGGCTGCCTCTGCTGGCGGCCGCCACTGTCGCGCGGACGCGCTACCGGCTGGCCTGTACCCGCCGGCTGGAGCCCGGCCGGGTGACCGCCGGTGACACGGTCTCGGTGYGGATCAGGCTCGACAACGTCTCCCGGCTGCGGTCGTCCGTGCTGCGCGTCGAGGACGTCACCCCCCACCTCGGCCACCGGGCCCGCTTCGTGGTCGACCGGATCGAGCCGGGCGGCTCCCGCGACCTGTCGTACTCCATGCGTGCCGAGACCCGCGGCCGCTACCAGGTCGGCCCGCTGACGATCCGGCTCACCGACCCGTTCGGCCTGTGCGAGCTGGAGCGCAGCTTCCGCAGCAAGGACGACCTCACCGTCGCGCCCGCGCTGGAACGCCTGCCCCTGGTGCCCCCCGTCGGGCTGTCAGCCCTGAACAACAAGGTGCGCCGCGCCACGGCCAGGATCGGCGACGAGGAGTCCAGTACCAGGCCCTACCGCTCCGGCGACGATCTACGCAAGGTGCACTGGAAGAACACGGCTCGGCTCGGCGAGCTCGTGGTGCGCCGCGACGAGCGGCCACTCACCGGCGCCGCCGCCGTACTCCTCGACACCCGGGCCGGGGCCTGGCCCCAGAGCGACCACCCGGACGACCCGTTCTCCCGGGCGGTCAGCGCCGCCGGCTCCATCGCGGTGAACCTCGCGCGCAGTGGCTACGGCGTCCGGCTGATCACCGACTCCCGGGTCGCCGCGACCGGGCCCGGCAACGCCGTCGGTGCGCTGCTCGACCAGCTCGCGGTGATCATGCCGGCTCCGGTGACGGCGCTGAACCCGGCGCTGTCCCTGCTGCGGTCCGCGGAGCACTCCGGCCTGGTCGTCGCGGTCCTCGGCCGCACCGACCAGGCGACGGCCTCCCTCGTCGCCGGCGCGCGGCCGCGGAACGCGCCCGCCATCGCCGTCCTGGTCGACACCGCCTACGGGGACGGTGCGGACGACCCCGCGGTCAGCTCCGACATCGAGCTGTCCCGAAGCCTGCTGTCCAGGCACGGCTGGACGGTCCTGGTCGCCGACCGCACCACCCGCCTCGCGGACACCTGGCCCGCGATCTTCCGGCCGGGCGCGGCCAACGGGCAGCACCACCTCGGCAGCCCCGGCGCACAACGTGCCGGCACGCATCGTCCCGGCACACGCGGCATCGATGACGCGGGCGTGAGCGGCGCGAGCCGGGCAACCCGCGTGCCCTCGGCCGCCGCTGCCGCGCCGGAGCCCCCGAGGCACGGCAGCTCCGGCCCGGCCGCGGCGGCCTGGGCCGGAGCAGCTCCGACAGACGCGTCGAGCCGGGCCAGGTCAGCCGGTTCCACCGCCGGGATCCCTCGCGACGGCGGCTCCGTGAACGGCACCAGCCCGAACGGTTCCAGCGGAAGGGGTTCCGGCGCGAACGGGGCCGGAGCGAACGGGGCCGGAGCGAACGGGGCCGGAGCGAACGGGGCCGGAGCGAACGGGGCCGGAGCGGGACCCGCGGACAAGGGCGGGCGACGGGCCCGCCGCGCCACACGGCCCGCCAGTCCGGAACAGCGGACCCCGCCGTCACAGCCGGCCCCGACCGGTCCGCTCTACCGCCCCGGCTCGCCGCACGAGCCGCCCGCACCCGCGACCGCCACCGGCGGCCCGACCGCGCCCGCGGGCAGGGGATGCTGAGCCCCCGCCCGGTCGCGGCGGCACTCGGCGGGCTGGCCTGCCTGCTGGCCAGCACGGCGCTGGCGCCGCTGTTCGAGGGAATCCTCTGGTGGTTCCGGCCGGTGCTGATCGCGACAGTGGTGGCCGTCGGAACGGCGGTGCTGGGCCGCCTGATCGGCCGGAGCCTCCGCCTGCCGGCGCTCACCGGCTTCAGCACGAGCCTGATCGGTCTGGCGGTGGCCGTGACAGCGGTCGGCGCCCGGGACACCGCCATCCTCGGTGTGATCCCCACCCCGGGCACGGCGACGGCGCTGGCCGATCTCGTCGACCCGACCATGAACGAGGTGCGGGAGCTCGCGGTACCCGTCCCGGAACGCCCTGGTCTGGTCGTCCTGGTGCTGGTGGCCACCTACATCGTCGCCATGGCCGTCGACCTGCTCGTCGTCGTCGCGGACCGGCCGGCCCTGGCCGGTATCCCGCTGCTCGCCGTGTTCCTCGTCCCGGCCACTGTCCTCCCCGCGGGTGTGGGCACGCTGCCGTTCATCCTCGGCTCCGTCGGTTTCGTGGCGCTGATGCTCCTGGACGGCCGGCGGATGGTGACCAGATGGGGCCGTCCGGTGGGCGACCGCCCCACCAGGGCTATCAGCAGCGGCCTCGCCGCACTCGGCGTCCAGATCGCCGCCGGGTCCCTGGTCATCGCGTCCCTGCTCCCCCTGGTGCTGCCGTCGTTGGATGGCAAGGGCGTGATCTCCGCGAACGGCGGGTCCGGTTCCGGCTCGGGGCGCAACTCCGCGAGCGTCATCCAGCCGATCGTCTCCCTGTTCCAGCAGATCCACGACGAGCGCGACCTGCCGCTGCTGCGGGTGACCACCGCGACCCCGCAGAACCTGCGGCTCACCGCGCTGGAGAACTTCGACGGTCAGCGCTTCACCCTGCGGGCGCTGAACGCGACCAAGGACGCCCGGGTGGACCGAACCCTGCCCGGCCCCGAGGAGGACATCCGGACCATCCCGGCGGTCACCGAGGTGTCCGTCAGCCGCGAGATGGCGGAGCGGTACCTGCCCGTCCCGGGCATCCCCACCAGTTTCACCGGCCTGGAGGGCGACTGGCGGCTTGCCAGCCCGACCGGCACCGTCTTCTCCACCCGCACGTCCACCTCCGGCCAGAACTACACCGTCCACGCGCAGATCCCCGCCCCGACACCCGAGCAGATCAGCGCGGCCCGCGGGCCCCTGCCCGCCTCGATGGACGTCGTCACCGCGCTGCCGGCGTCCCTCGACTCGCGGCTACCCGGGCTGCTCGCCGACATCACCGAGGGCATCGACTCGGACTACGACAAGGTCGTCGAGATCCAGAACTTCCTGCGCGGGCCGGACTTCACCTATGACCTGAGCGGTGCGCCCACCGTGCGGGAAGGTGCCCTCGCGGACTTCCTGTTCACCAGCCGGCGGGGGTACTGCGAGCAGTTCGCCTCCGCGATGGCCGTCCTGGTGCGGCTGCTCGGGCTGCCGTCCCGGGTGGCGATCGGCTTCACCCACGGCATGCTGCAGACCGACGGAACCTGGCTGATCACGAACAAGCAGGCCCACGCCTGGCCCGAGGTCTGGTTCCCGACCCTCGGCTGGATCCCGTTCGAGCCGACCAAGCGGGGTGACGGCACGACCCCGGCGCCCGCCTACGCACCGTCAGCCGACGAGCCCGCTGGTCCGGACGCCTCGGCCGAAAGCGAACCCGCCGTGGAGACCGAGGTCGCTCCGGTCCCGGTCGTGACGCCGGTTCCCGCCGAGCCGGACGCCGCCGGGCAGGATCCGGCCATGGAGGCGGAGGCGGCACCGGAGGACACCGAGAAGGGCGCGGCCACCCCGGCCTGGCTCGTGTGGGTCCTGCTGGGGCTCGGCGTGCTCAGTCTGTTCAGCATCCCGGCGCTGACCCGGCTCATCCTGCGGCGACGCCGCATGTCTCCCGTCAGCCAGCGTCGGATGTCCCCTGCCGGGCGGCGCCGGACCACTCGCGTTCTTCGGCCGAACGCCGCCTTCACCGGGCCGGGCGCACCGGGCGCGGAGGACACAGAAACGATCATGAATGCGGCGGCGGTGGCCCAGGTCGACGCGGCCTGGGCGGAGCTGGTCGACGTAGCCGCCGATCTGAGGATCCGGCTGCGCAGGAGCGATTCGCCGCGGTCCGGAGTGCAGCGGCTGATCACCTACCTCGAGGCCGGTCCCGAGGAGGGGTCCGCCGAGGTCAACGCGGCCAGCGAGGCGCTCATCCGACTGGCGACGGCGCAGGAGCAGGCCCGCTACGCCCCGCCGGGCACCTACACCCCGGATCCGTCCCTCCTGAATGATCTGGCACTGGTGCGCCGGGTGCTGTGGTCGGTGACCCCGCGCAGCCAGCGGGCCCTGGCACTCGTCGCCCCGCCTTCCATGCTGCGGCGGATCGAGGGAATCCAGGTCCGCCAGGTCGTCGACTGGGTCCGGCGCCGACGCTCCGGTACCGCGAAGGACGACCTGGCCCTCAGCGGCACCACTGCAGAATCCGGCGCCGGAAGGCGGTCCTAGGTCCTAGGCCCTAGCCGGTGCCGTGACCGGCCGCAGGGAACCACGGCGCGGAACCGCGCTCCAGCGCTCCAGCGCTCCAGCGCTCCAGCGCTCCAGCGCTCCAGCGCTCCACGGATTGTCCGGTACGCGAGCACAACGCCCATCGAGCCCGGCGGATCGGGCCCCCGACGGATCGGACCCCCGACGCACCGTCCGTCGGACCGGCGCCGGGGGCTCAGCTCAGGAGTTGTCCTCCCAGCGGCGGCGCCACCGCTCCTCGACCCGCTCCATGAACGACGACGACCGGGACTGGCGCGTCTTCCCACCAGAGCTCGGCCTGCCCCTCGCCCCGGGTGGGCGACGCCCCGACTCCTGCCCGCGGCCACTCATCCTCCGCAGGTCCGCCGCGCCGCGCAGGGCGGCGAAGAGCATGGTGACGAACCCCAGGATCCCGAGGGCCACCGTGAGGGGCCCCTGGTTGATGACCACGCCCACGACGAGGACCACGAGACCGAGGAGGAACAGCCCCCCGCTGCGCCGGACCCGCCTGAGCAGGTAGGTCCGGGGATTGGTCGATCGGACCGTACTCGCGAACTTCGGATCGTCCTCGACGAGAGCGCGCTCGATCTGCTCCAGTAGGCGCTGCTCGTTCTCCGAGAGCGGCATCGACGCTCCTCCCACGACCTTCAGGCCCGCCGGACGGAACCTGACACCCAAGAATAGGCATGTGCGGGGCCGAGGCGGTAGGCAACTGGTCATGCTGTGTCCAAGCCGGTCCGAACCGTCCCCGACCAGAGCGATTCGGCGTACTGGGCTCTTGCCCGGGCCATCGTCGTTCATGCCACGCTCATCCTACGATCATGGATTTCCGTGATCATCCGGGACCCGCCCGCGGCGGCGGTTGCCGGGCTCGGCCGGGCAGCAGGGACGCGGGCCGGACGGACGCCTCCCCGAACCGGCTGCGTGCCCCGTCGGTGRCCCGGTCGACCTCCGCCCACCCGGCGGGCCGTTCGTCGAAGGCCAGCTGGCGCCCGCCGCGCGTGGCGGCGGCCAGCCGCGACGCACGCACACCGACCAGGCGGATCAGCGGGCGGGAATCGCCCCGCAGCTCCGCGAACAGCTCCCGGGCGGACCGGTAGATCATCCAGGTGACGTCGGTCGGTTCGGGGAGTGTCCGGGCGCGGGTCACGGTGGTGAAGTCCGCATAGCGGACCTTGATCGAGATGTTGCGGGCGGCCTGGCCGCGGGCCCGTAGCCGGCCGCCGACCCGCTCGCTGAGCCGCAGGAACTCACGGTCGAGCCGCTCCGGGTCAGCCAGGTCGGCGGGGAAGGTCTCCTCGGCACCGAGGGACACCTCGGCGCCGTCCGGATCGACCCGGCGCTCGTCCCGCCCGTGCGCCAGCGCGATCATGTGATCGGCCGAGCCCCTCCCGAGTGCCCGCTGCAGCGTGTCCGTGGGTGTCCGTGCGATGTCGCCGATGGTGCGCAGTCCGAGCCTGGTCAGCGTCTCCTCGGTGCGCGGCCCCACCCCCCACAGCGCCGCGACCGGCAACGGGTGCAGGAAGGAGAGCACCCCCTCGGGCGGTATGGCCAGCAGGCCGTCGGGCTTGCACCGGGCCGACGCGATCTTCGCCACGAACATCGACGGCGCCACCCCGACGGAGCAGGTCAGGCCCTGCTCGACGGCGATCCTGGCCCGGATTCCCCGCGCGATCTCCACGGGCCCCCCGAACAGCCTCCGCCCGCCGCTCACATCGAGGAAGGCCTCGTCCAGCGAGATCGGGGCCACCAGCGGGGTGACGTCCCGGAACACGCCCATGATCGCACGGGAGGCCTCGCGGTACCGGCCGTGATCCGCAGGCACGACGACGGCCGTCGGGCACATCCGGCGCGCCCGCGCCATCGGCATGGCGCTGCGCACCCCGAAGGCGCGGGCCTCGTAGGTCGCGGACAGCACCACGCCCCGCGTTCCCCCGCCGACGATCACCGGGCGCCCCCGGAGCTCGGGGGTGTCGCGGACCGCGACCGAGGCGAAGAACGCGTCCATGTCGACATGCAGGATGTGGCTCCCCGCCGCCCGAGGCGCGCCCGTCGTCACGACGCCCCTACCGCGGGAGCCGGAAGCCGATGACCAGACCGGCGACGAGGCTGCCGGCCGAGAGCCCGACCATCCGCCTGAGCCAGGCGTTGCGCTGTCGCACCCTGGGGTTCTGCTGTCCCTCGGCGCCCTGCCGCACCCTGAGCGGCTGTGGCGGCGCACCCGTCCGCCGTTCGTGCTCCTCGACGCCCGCACCAGCGATGACCATCAGGCATCACCACTCTCAGTAATCACTCCAACCTTGAAAGTAACTGATAGTGACTGCTTTCCTGGTTACGCGCAAGGGCTGTGTCGTCATCTGAAGTCCCTCGATCGCGCGCCCACCGCAAGCGGCAGCACCCGCAGGCTCTCGGCGATCACGTTCACCACACCCTGCGCGCTCTCCAGCCGCCCGCGCACGATCAACGCCGCCGCCGATCTCGCCGCCGACCGGTACCTGGCCCACACCCCGCGGGAACAGATCACGTTGACCAGCCCGGTCTCGTCCTCGAGGCTCACGAAGGTCGTCCCGCCCGCGGTGGAGGGACGCTGCCGATGCGTCACCACCCCGGCGACCAGCACCCGCCGCCCCGACTCGAGGTCCCGCAACCGCCGCGCGACGACGACTCCCAGCTCGTCCAGCCGATCGCGGACGATCTCGGTGGGATAGCAGCCCGGGGTGGTCCCGGTGGCCCAGAGGTCGGCGACCACGGTCTCCGCCTCGCTCATCCCCGGGAGCAGGGCCGCCACCACCGACACGTCGGCGCCGAACACCATGCCTTCAAGCCGGTCCGGCCGGGCCTGGGCGACAGCCGTTGCGGATCGATGAGCAATAGCGCTCGTCGTTCACGCCGCCGGCACTTGCGCGCCGGCACCCCTGGTCTGACCGGCCTTGGCCGTGCCAGGTTCCCGCTTCCCAGCCACCTGCCCGCTCGTGCAGGTCTCACGGTCGGCTTCACGGGCGTTTACGGTCCGCGATCTGTTGGAGAGCGCTCAGCGCCACGTCCACACCTCGGTAGGGGCCGCCTGGGACAGCGAGGGCTGGGAGGGGACGCCGAGCGCCGCCTCGACGATCCCCAGGAAGAGCTCCACCTCACGGACGAGATCGTCGGCATCTCTGGTCGTCACGACGGGGAGCCCTGCCTCGGCAGCCGCCCGCCGGCCGGCACCCGCGGCGAAGAAGGCCGCCCACTCCTGCAGCTCCGGAGCCACCACCGCAAGCAGCTGCCAGGCGCTCGCCGGGCGGCCCCGGTGGCCGGGGCGGGGCTGGGCACGGTCGGCGAGGACAGCGGCTGCGGCACGCAACGCGGCTAGGTGCGCCAGCGCGTAGCGCTCACCCGCCGGGCGGGTGAGGGCAGCTTCGGCCAGCCCTCGCCGGGCCGAGGACAGCAGCTCGTCCCGCGAGCGCCGCGGCAGCCCCGCGGCGGGAAGCATGGTCCGGCCCGCGGGCCGGTCTGGCACCTGCCCACGAGCGGCGGGCGTGCTCGGCCGGGGGGCCTGCGTGGGGCCGGCCGGCCTCGGCCGACCGGCCCCGTCGCGCCGACCCGCAACGGTGCCGTGGCCGGACACGCCCCGATCTTCGTGCTGGCCGCCGACCGCCGCGTTCCTCTCGACGACGTTCCCCTCGACCACGCTCTTCCGAACCGCGCCCACTGGGATCACCTCTCCGGTGCCGGCCTGCCCCGGAGCCGGATCACCCGGCCCCGACCTTTATCGAACTCATGTTCGAAGATAATGGTGGGTCAACGGACCGTCAACCACCGGCTGCCGCACCATCGGGCCGTTGGCTCACCACCGGAAGGCGGCAGGATCACGCCGAGCGGCAGGATCGCTGGTGCAGCGCCGGAGACCGGCGCCAGCCCGGGTGTGGGAGGGGTCGTCATGTTCGTCACCTTCGACCTCTGGCATGTCCCCCGGCGGCGGGCCGCGCAGGCCGCGGCCCGCATGGCGCTCGACCGCCCTGCGCTGCGCCGGACACCCGGCCTCGCCTTCAGCAGGCTGCTCGGGACGGGCAGCGGCCAGCGCTTCACTCCCCTCGACGCCGACCCGTCGCGGTGGGCGCTGCTGGCGGTCTGGGACGCCCCCGCCGCGGCGCGGGAGTTCGAGCGTTCGTCGGCGATCCGTGCCTGGGCCCGCATCGCCGACGAACGCTGGCAGGTCGACCTGCGCCCGCTGGCCTCGCGCGGGCTGTGGGCGGGCCGTGCACCGTTCGACGTGCCGCCCGGAACATCCGGCGCCGGCACGTACCACCGGTCGACGAAGGAGCGCGCAGACCACAACGAGGCGCCAGTGGTGGTTGTCACCCGGGCGCGGCTGACAGCGCGGCGGGCCACGACCTTCTGGCGCGCCGTCCCGCCGGTGGCGGCGGAGCTGCACGGCGCCGGCGGGCTGCTGTTCGCCGCCGGCATCGGCGAGGCCCCGATCGGCTTCCAGGGCACCTTCAGCGTGTGGCGGGACACCGCCGCCCTGCGTGCGTTCGCCTACCAGGGGCAGGCCCATGCAGCAGTGGTCCGGCGCACCCCCCGCGCGGGCTGGTACGCCGAGGAGCTGTTCGCCCGCTTCGCCGTGCTCGACTCGCGGGGGACGGTCCGCGGCGCGGACCCCTGTGGACCATGCCCGGCGGAGCACCGGGGCCAGTACCGGTGACACCCGCCAGGCCCGGGTACAGACCTCGTGGCCAGACCGACAGCGGCGGTGCCAGGCCTGATGCCAGGCCGCAATAGCACTGTTCGCCAGACCGGTCCCAGCCAACAGGCAGCGGGCATCCGCAGCGCGTTATCGTCGGATGGCCCGGTGCGACAGGAGGCGAGAACTCGTGAACGACGTCCGGATCGTGCGGTGGTCGCCGGCCCGGATGCGGGCCCGGCTGGATGACGTCATCGCCGTCTACAAAGCCGCGTTCCTCGACCTCCACGAGGACGACCCGGTGCGGGCTGCACGGGACCGTGCCATCCACGCACGGCGCCACTTCGACCGGCACGACCTGCATGCCGTGGTCGCGGTGACGGCGGAGGAGGAGGTCGTCGGCATGACCTACGGCCTGCCCGGCGAGGTGGGCCAGTGGTGGCACGACGTCGTCGCCGGCGCGCTGCCGCCCCAGGACGCGGTCCACTGGCTCACCGACTGCATGGAAGTGGTCGAGCTGCACGTGCTGCCCGGTTACCAGGGCCGTGGGATCGGCCGCGAGCTGCTGCGCGAGCTGCTGCGGGACGTCCCGCAGCGGACGGCGGCGCTGTCGGCACTGGAGCTGCCCGGCAGTCGCGCCCGCCGGCTGTACACCAGCGAGGGCTTCGTGCCACTGCTGTCGCACTTCCGGTTCCCCGGGAGCTTCACCGAGTACGCGGTGCTCGCCAAGGAGCTGCCCGGGCCTGCGCCGTCCGACCCGTGCCGGAGCACGGAGACCGGGCAGCAGCCTGCCCAGGTGCCTTGACCTCCTCCCCCGTTCCCGACTCCCCCGTTTCCGACCCGTCCCACTCGGCCTCGTCCGGCCCAGCCTCCTTCCGTTTCGGCCTCGTCCGCGTCGGGCGCGGGCCTTTTCCGTTGCGGATGCGGATCGGCGTGGTGCCGTGGGTCGCAGCCGCGGCGACCATCGGGCTCCAGATCGGCTACCCGCTGACGTCCGGAGACCAGCGGGCTGCCGTCACGGTGTTCTCGGTCGTGGCTTTCTTCACCGCGTCGGTCAGCGCGACGGCCATCAGCCACGGCCCGGCCCGAGCCGCCGCCGCGGCGGCCGCGGCGGGCGGCATCGGGCTGCTCGTCGAATCGGTGGGAGTCCACAGCGGCTGGCCGTTCGGTGACTACTCGTACGGGACCGCGCTGGGCCCGAAGCTGGCCGGTGTGCCGGTGGTGGTCCCCCTCGCCTGGACGATGATGGGCCTGCCCGCGCTGATGCTCGGCCGCCGCTACGCAGCCCGCCTCGACGGCACCGGACGTCCGGCAGCAGCACGTCCGACAGCAGCACGGCGGGCGACAGCACGGCGGGCGGTGACGGCGCGGCAGGCGGCGGTGACGGCGCTGGCCGGCGGCGCCACGCTGACCGCCTGGGACCTCTTCCTCGACCCCCAGATGGTCGCGGAGGACTACTGGTCGTGGCAGTCGGGCGGCGGCCCGGCCCTCAACGGCATTCCGGTGAGCAACGCGGCGGGGTGGCTGCTCGTGGGCATCGTGGTCACCGGAGCCCTCGCCGCGCTGCTACCAGAGAGGAACGCCACAGCGTCGTCGGCGGCGGAGGGGCCGGGCGGTCCGGCCGCCCATGCACGCGGGCGCGGACGCACGGGCAGTGCCGGCGTTCCCGCAGACCCGGGCCGCCGGGTGCTGATGGTGCTGCTCGTCTGGACCTACCTGTCCTCGGTGCTGGCCAATCTGGCCTTCTTCGGCCGCCCGGGTGTCGCCCTCGCCGGCGGTATGGCGATGGGGATGCTGCTCGGTCTCAGCGTCCTGCCGGACCGCCGCGGTGCCGCCCGGCGAGGGAACCTGGCACGCTCTGGGACCTGACGCCCTCCCCCGGATGATCGCGGGAGAGGATTCGAAGTCCTACACCCGCCGGGGAGAGGGGTGCGGTTCGTTGAGGCCACGGACGGGGCGGGCGGTGGCAGGGAGCCCGGCCACGCGGGTCGCGGTGCGGATGGCGGTGCGCTCGGGCGTCGCCGGTGCGGTGGCCGTCGCCGCGCACACCGCGGTGAACGCCCTGCTGCTGCGGACCCCGGGGCCCTCCGCCCCGGTCCGGGAACGGGTCAGTGTGATCCTGCCGGTACGTGACGAGGCGGCGCGGGTCCGCACCTGCGTGACGGCCCTTCTCGGCTCCCGGCACGTCCCGGATCTGGAGGTCCTCGTCTACGACGACCACTCGTCGGACGGGACGGGTGCGGTCCTGCGCGAGCTGGCCGCCCGGGACAGCCGCCTGCGGCTGCTGACCGGGCCTGAGCCTGGCGCGGGGTGGCTGGGCAAGCCGCACGCCTGTGCCCGGGCCGCCCGCCATGCCACCGGCTCGGTGCTGGTCTTCGTCGACGCCGATGTGACGGTCGCGCCGCACGGGCTCGCCCGCGCGGCGGGCCTCCTGCGGAGCACCGGTCTGGATCTCGTCTCGCCCTATCCGCGGCAGGTCGCCGTCACCGCGGCGGAGCGCCTCGTCCAGCCGCTGCTGCAGTGGTCGTGGCTGGCGCTGCTGCCGCTGCGGGCCGCGGAGCGTTCCGCCCGCCCGTCACTGACCGCGGCCAACGGCCAGTTCCTGTGCGTGGACGCGGCGGCCTACGCCCGGGCCGGCGGGCACGCCGCCGTCCGCGGCGCGGTGCTGGACGATCTGGCGCTGTTGCGCGCGGTGAAGCGCTCCGGTGGTCGGGGGGTAGTGACCGACGGCACCGAGCTGGCGGTCACCTGGATGTACGACGGCTGGCCGGCGCTGCGGGACGGATACGCCAAGTCGCTGTGGGCCGCGGGCGGCAGCCCGGCGGCGAGCGCGGGGCAGCTGGCGCTACTGGGATGGATCTTCGTGGGTCCTGCCGTCGCCGCCGCGCGGGGTTCGCGGGCCGGTCTGATCGGCTGTCTGGCCGGTCTGGTGAGCCGGGCCATCGCCGCCCGCCGCACCGGCGGGCGCTGCTGGCCCGACGCGGTGGCCCATCCGTTGTCCGTCTGCCTGCTGGGCCACCTGACGGTGCTGTCATGGTGGCGACGCGGGCGCAGCACTGCGCAGTGGAAGGGACGTCCGCTGCGGCCCGGGCCAGCGCAACCGGAAACGGCAGGACAGGCGGAACCGGGAGAGCCACCGGAACAGCCGTGCGTAGGGTCGGGAGCATGGCGGCGGTCGTGGTGGTCGGAGCGGGTGTCGGCGGGCTCGCAGCCGCGGCCAGGCTCGCCGCCGCCGGGCACCGGGTCACCGTCTGCGAGGCCACCGACAGTGTCGGCGGGAAGCTCGGCTGGTACGAACGCGACGGCTACGGGTTCGACACCGGGCCGTCCCTGCTGACCATGCCCGAGGTCTTCGAGGACCTGTTCACCGCGACCGGCGGTCCGCTCGCGGCCGCTGTCACGCTGCGCCGCCTGGACCCGATCGCCCGCTACCGCTTCGCGGACGGCACCACCCTGGATGCCCACTCCGACGAAGTCGCCTTCCTGGCGGAGCTGGACGCGCGGCTCGGGGCCGGCGCCGGTGAGCAGTGGCGCCGCCTCGACGCCCGCGCGCACCGTGCCTGGGCGGCGTCCGAACGGCCGTTCCTGCACAACCCGGTCTCGCTGCCGGCACTGGCCGGTCTGGCGGTGCGGCGCCCGGGGGCGCTGGCGGCCGTCGCCCCCGGCGCCACCCTGCGCGGCCTCGGCCGCCGGTACCTCACCGACCCCCGGCTGCGGATGATGCTGGACCGGTACGCGACCTACACCGGCTCCGACCCGCGGCGGGCCCCGGCGGTCCTGGTCACGGTGCCGCATGCCGAGCGCCGGTTCGGCGGCTGGTACATCCCGGGCGGGCTGCGCCTGCTGGGGCGGGCGATCGCCGGGCGGGCCGCCGAGCGTGGCGCGGTGATCCGCACCGGTACCCCGGTCGCCCAGATCACCCGGACACCCGGCGGGCGGGTGGACGGTGTCCGCCTCGCCGACGGCATCCTGCTGCCGGCCGACATCGTCATCTCCGGGGTCGACGCGGCGAGGCTCTACGACGGGGCGCCGGCCGAGCGCCCCGGACGGCGGGGCGCTCGCCCGCTCGTCGATCATCCGGCCAGCCGGCGGCGGCTGCGGCGGCTCGCCCCCTCGCTGTCCGGTTTCGTCCTGCTGCTGGCGCTCCGCGGGCGGACGCCCGGTCTGGCCCATCACACCGTGCTCTTCCCCGCCGACTACGACGCCGAGTTCGACGCGGTGTTCGGCGGCAGGCTGCCCCGGGACCCGACGGTCTACGTCGCTGCGCCGGACGACCCCGTGACCGCCCCACCGGGCGACGAGGCCTGGTTCGTGCTGGTGAACGCCAGCCCGCACACCCGCCCGCGGAGCGGCGACAGTGGCGGCGACGACGGCGACAGTGGCGGCGGCCTGGACTGGGACCGTCCGGGGCTCGTCGACGCCTACGCACGCCGGATCCTCGACCTGCTGGCGGAACGTGGGCTTGATGTCCGGGAGCGGCTGCGCTGGTACCGGGCGATCTCTCCCGCCGACCTGGCCCGCGCGACTGGTGCGCCGGGCGGGGCGATCTACGGCGTGTCGTCCAACGGGCCACGCTCGGCGTTCCTGCGGCCCCGCAACCGCTCCCCGGTGCCCGGGCTGTTCCTGGTGGGCGGCTCGGCCCATCCGGGTGGCGGGCTGCCGCTGGTCACCCTGTCAGCGAAGATCGTCTCGGAGATGATCGGGCCAGCCTGAGGCGGTCAGCGCCGCCCGCACCGACACCAGGTACTGGACGAGCCCGACGGCGCACACCGCCGCGGTGGCGACGGCGCCCACCGTGGCCACGGTGGCCGCGTGGTCCGGCACGAGACCGGCCGCCGCCAGCGCCATCGCCGCGAGGATGACACGGGTGGGGCGTTCCCCGACCGTCACGGTGCCGATCTCGCCGTGACCGGCCCCGGACGCCCGCGCCCGGACGTACTCCAGCATCATCAGCCCGGCGCCGGCCGCGGTGGCCAGCCCGCCCGGTGCGCCGACCAGCCACAGCGCGACCAGACAGGCGGCGTCGCAGACCCGGTCGGTGGCCGAGTCGAGCACGTAGCCCCAGCCGGTCACCCTGCGGCGCAGGATGGCCACCGCGCCGTCCAGGTTGTCCAGCAGCCCGCTGAGGATCACGACCAGCGGGCAGACCAGCACCCAACGGCCCCCCGCCCATGCGGCGGGTATCACCGGCATCGCGGCGGCGGCCGCAGCCGCCGTCACCGCCCCCGGCGCCACGCCAGCCGCCGCGAGCGGCCTGGCCAGGCGATATGTGAGCGTCAACCAGATACGGATCATGGCCGGACCGGTTCGCGGATCGTAACCACCGTGCAACGCGGCCCATTCGACCAGGTAGGTCTCCCGATCGGGGACTGGGGTACGCACGCCGTCCATCGTGCCCGCGCCGTAAGGTTCCGTCGTGGTATCCGACCAGCCGACCGGTGTCGTCGAGTCCATTGAGGATCTGGACCCCGATCGTGTATTCAGCGCCCACCGCGACCAGGTGATCCTCGCCGTGCGTATCACCCCGGTCTTCAACACTCTCGATCTCGGTCTGGTCACCGCCGTGGTCGACGCGGCGAACCACGCGGGATTCGCTCTCGTGCGGGAACAGACGTTCCGCGACGAATGGCTACTCTGTGTTTTTGACGCCTACGAGGAGCAGGACTGATCCGACCCGTACAGGCACGGAAAGACATCGGTTCCTGACACCTGGTGGCCGCGCGGGACCGGGTGCGAACCGGTCCCGCGACGGGGCGCCAGGGCAGGCGGATCGCGGCGTTCCGTACCGCCGCGCCCGTTCCGCCCGGGGCCGCGCGAACCGCGGCCACCAGGCTGTGGGCACGGGAAGGGCAAGCAAGCCTGCGGGTGAAGGATGAACGTGCCGGAGGTCAGGGGCGGATTGCCTGGTAGATCTCGCGCGTCGCGCTGGACCGGTTGAGCGTGATGAAGTGGAGCCCGGGCGCGCCGCCGGCGAGCAGCCGCTCGGAAAGCTCGGTCGCGACCTCGATTCCAAGGGCACGCACCGCGGCGGGATCGTCAGCGACCGCGTGCAGCCGCGCCGCCAGCGCCGCCGGGAAATCCGCCCCGGACAACTGCGCCATCCGCTTGATCTGCGCGACGTTGGTGACCGGCATGACACCCGGAATGATCGGCACCTCACACCCCAGCTGACGGACCCGCTCCACCAGCCGAAAATAGTCGTCGGCGCCGAAGAAGAACTGGGTGATCGCGAAATCGGCCCCGGCGTCGAGCTTTCTCACCAGGTAACGCGCGTCGGTGTCCAGGTCTGGCGACCGGGGGTGTTTGTCGGGGAACGCCGCGACCCCGACGCAGAAGTCGCCCAGGGAACGGACCAGCCGGACCAGGTCCTCGGCGTAGGCGAGGCCCTCGGGGTGGCGCACCCAGTCCGCCTGCGGGTCGCCCGGGGGGTCGCCGCGCAGCGCCAGCACGTTACGCACACCGGCGCCCGCGTAGCTCCCGATGACCCGGCGCAGCTCGGCGACCGAATGGTTCACGGCGGTGAGGTGCCCGATCGGAGTGAGGGTCGTCTCGGTGGCGATCCGCTCGGTGACCCGGATCGTCCCGTCCCGGGTCGATCCGCCGGCGCCGTAGGTGACGGAGACGAACGTGGGGTGCAGGGCCTCGATCTCACGCAGCGCCGTCCACAGCTGCCGCTCGCCCTCGGCCGTCTTCGGCGGGAAGAACTCGAAGGAGAAGGACGTACGACCCGACGCCAGACACTCGGCCACCGTCCTGGTCGTCGCCCGCGTCATGTTCCCGACCGCCGTCATGAGAGGGAGCCCTTCATGCAGAAGAGAGTAATCCGGCGGCGGTGATGTCCGGACACGGCCCGCCGGCTCCGGGCACGGCTCCCTCGGCGGCTCCGCCCGAGGCGCCCGCCGCGGCGGACCGGCACCCGGAACTCCCCTGAGGCCAGGCAGATCCGGGCGGAGCCCGGCGCTGAGACCAGCACTGAACCCGGCGTGGAGCCCAGCGCGGAAGCGGGACGCTGATCCGCCCGGCCCCAGCAACGACGCGGGCGTCAGATCCGGACGGGACCCTGGGGCGAGGCGGCCCTGATCCGGACCCTGCCGGCGAGGCTGCGCGCGAGCACCCGGCGGCCGGACCCGGGCACGCTCGGCAGCTCGACGCCTGCCAGCTGCGGGTTGCCGGTCTCGACCTCGATCCCGTAGTCGGCCTCGGGCAGGACGAGGGTCACCATGCCGTCGTCGCTCACCGCGGAGAGGTTGTCCGGTGGCCCGTCGAAGTGCAGGTTGACGTCGCCGGACCGGCTGCGGGCGTTGATCCGGGAGCCGGTGAGCTCACGCCCGGTGATGCCGCCGCTCTCGGTGACCAGCAGCAGATCACCGGCGGCACCCCAGAGAGTGATCTCCCCCGTCCGGACCTCGGCCCGGACCTTCGTCCCCCGCGGCAGCTTCAGTTTGGCCACCGCGTCGCTCGCCTTGCCGTCCAGCCGCAGCACCTCACCCGAACGGGTCATGGCGGGCCGGGCCCGGCCGGGCCGTCGCTTCGCGGTGAGCTCGATCCGGACGTCCCGGCGGTCGTACTCGCCGATCTCCACCCGGCCGGCGGCGAGCCGCACCTCGACGGCCCGCACCTCGTCCACCGTGGTCTCCAGCCGCTCCGGCGGCATGTGGAGCAGGACGAAGGCGCTCGCGGCCACCACCAGCAGCACGATGCCGAGCACGACGACAACGAGATCGGACACGACACCTCCGGACGCCGGAACCCTCGGCGGGCCCGCCTGTTCGCCGACGGTCGAACGCTACTCTTTCCCCCGGCCGGCGGACCGTGCCGGCCGGCCCGCCGACGGGTGAGAGGTTCAGCTCCCCCGCCCGTTCCCACCTCCCGCCCGGGGAAGGCCAGCCCACGCGGCCGGCCCGCCCGCCGGAACGGCGCGGCGGGGTCCCTCGCAGGTGGCAACCCGGCCGGGGCGACCCCCGCTCCCAGGTGGCCACGGAGGTGGCGGAGACTCCGTTGACCCGCGCAGGCGGGAGGCGCTCCGGTGCCCAGAACGGCGGGAAGGACGTCCATGCGAACGGTGGCCGGGCCGACGGACCATGTGGTGATCGTCGGGGCGGGGCTCGGCGGGCTGTCGGCCGCGCTGCGGCTGACCGGCGCGGGCCGCCGGGTGACCGTGCTCGAACGGGGCGACGCGCCGGGTGGGCGGGCAGGTGAGCTCCGGCTGGGCGGCTACCGCTTCGACACCGGGCCCACCGTCCTCACCATGCCGGAGCTGATCGCGGACGCCTTCGACTGCGTGGGCGAGGATCTTGACCGGTGGCTGGACCTGCGCCGCCTCGACCCGATGTACCGGGCGCGGTTCGCCGACGGCTCGGTGCTGGACGTCCGCGCCGACCCGGCGGACACCGAGCAGGAGATCCGCGACCTGTGCGGGCCGGCGGAGGCCGCGGGCTTCCGCCGGTTCACCCGCTTCGCGACCCGCATGTTCCGCGCGCAGCTGCGGGACTTCATCGACGCCCAGGTCGACTCACCCCTCGCGCTGCTGCRCCCCTCGCTCGCCCGGGTGGCGGCACTCGGCGGGTTCCGGCGGCTGGACACCGTGGTCGGGCGTTACCTGCGCGATCCGCGGACCCGCCGGCTGTTCTCCTTCCAGGCGATGTACGCGGGCCTGGACCCGCACGAGGCCCTCGCCCTGTACGCCGTGATCGCCTACATGGACTCGGTCGCCGGGGTCTACCACGTCGACGGCGGGCCGCACGCGGTGGCGGTGGCCATGGCCGCCGCCGCGACCCGGCACGGGGCGACCTTCCGCTACGGCACCGAGGTCAGCCGGGTCGAGGTCCGCGGCGGGCGCGCCGTGGCCGTCCACACCGCCGACGGCGACCGCGTGGCGGCGGACGTCGTGATCCTCAACCCGGACCTCCCCGTGGCCTATCGGGATCTACTTCCCCCGTCGGCCGCGCCGGCGCGACTCGGGCGGCTGCGGTACTCGCCGTCCTGTTTCCTGCTGCTCGCCGGGGCGCGGGTGGCCCACCCGGAGGCCACCCACCACACGATCCACTTCGGCAACGCGTGGCGGCGCACCTTCGAGGAAATCATCCGGCGCGGCGAGCTGATGAGCGACCCGTCCTTCCTGGTGAGCACCCCCTCGGTGACGGAGCCGTCCGCCGCACCGGCCGGGGCGCACAGCTACTACGTGCTGTTCCCCACCCCGAACCTCACGGCGCCGTTGGACTGGTCGGTCCTCGGCCCGCGCTACCGCGACGAGGTCGTCGCCACCCTGGAGCGCTCGGGCTATCCCGGCTTCGGCGCGGCGATCGAGGTGGAGCAGGTCACCAGCCCGGCGGACTGGCGCGAGCGCGGCATGGCCGCGGGCGCCCCGTTCGCGGCCGCCCACACGTTCTCCCAGACCGGCCCGTTCCGACCGGGCAACCTGGCGCCGGGCCTGGAGAACGTGGTCTTCACCGGGAGCGGCACCCGCCCCGGGGTGGGGGTGCCGATGGTGCTGATATCCGGCCGGCTGGCGGCGGAACGGGTGCTGGGCCGCGACCACGGCTACCGGTCACGGGCACTGATCGACATCAGCTGATTCCGGCAGGTGTCCAGCGCGTTTCCCGCCGGTATTAAGTGAGAAGTTCCTGAAGGCCACCTTAGAAGAGCCTTCCCACCGCACTATCCCGAGTCCTTGGGCACTCAATTCCGTCTGCTGTCTGGGAAGATGACGCCATGAACGAGTGGACGACCGATCCCGGCGTGGCGGCATCCGGCGTCGAGGTGCGGGCGCCCGCCGCAACGGGCTCGGCGGGCACCCGCCGGCCCGATCCGCCCACGAACGCCGCGGCCGACGACGCCGCGCTGCTGGAACGGGCCCTCTTCGAGGTCAAGAAGGTCATCGTCGGCCAGGACCACATGGTCGAGCGCATGCTGGTCGCCCTGATCGCCCGCGGGCACTGCCTGCTGGAAGGCGTGCCCGGGGTGGCCAAGACCCTGGCCGTGCAGACGCTCGCGACGGTGGTCGGCGGCTCCTTCGTGCGGATCCAGTTCACCAGCGATCTGGTTCCTTCCGACATCATCGGAACGCGGATCTTCCGCAGCAGCCGCGAGACGTTCGACATTGAGCTCGGCCCCGTATTCGCCAACTTCGTTCTCGCGGACGAGATCAACCGGGCTCCCGCGAAGGTGCAGTCGGCACTCCTCGAGGTGATGTCGGAACGGCAGGTCTCGCTCGGCGGGGTAACCCATCCGCTACCCCTTCCCTTTCTCGTCCTGGCCACCCAGAACCCGATCGAGTCCGAAGGCGTGTACCCGCTGCCGGAGGCCCAGCGCGACCGATTCCTGATGAAGGTGACGGTTCCCTACCCGACGTCCGGCGAGGAGCTGGAGATCGTCCGGCGGATGGGGGTGCGGCCGCCGACCGCCGAGCCCGTCCTCGACCCGGAGGCGCTCCTCCGGCTGCAGCACCGCGCCGACGACGTGTTCGTGCACCACGCGATCACCGAGTACGCCGTGCGCCTCGTGCTCGCCACCCGCGCACCCGCCGAGGTGAACCTGCCCGACCTCGCCGGGCACCTGGCCTACGGCGCCTCGCCGCGTGCCTCGCTCGGCCTCATCGCCGCCGCCCGGGCACTCGCCCTGCTCCGTGGCCGGGACTACGTCGTCCCCGACGACGTGGCCGCAGTCTGTCTCGACGTCCTCCCGCACCGCCTGGTGCTCTCCTACGAGGCGCTCGCCGAAGGGCTGACCGCCGAGGAGATCGCCGGCCGCATCCTCGAGGCGCTGCCCCACCCGCAGATCGCCCCCCGCCAGCAGAGCGCCGCGGACCGCGGCGGGCACTTCCCCCCGCCGCCGACGACCCACTCCGGCCGCTGGCGCACCGACCCCAGGACGGGCTTCCCCGAGTACTTCGACAGCGGGCCGGCCCAGTGACCACCCCCGCCGGGCGGCGCCGCGGGACCCGGCCAGAGGCACCGCCCCCGGACGATGCACCGCCCCCAGGCGATGCGCCGGCTCCCGGCCATGCGTCGGCTCCCAGGCACGCGCCGCCCCCGTCCCGGCCGGGCGTGCTCGTCCAGCCGTCGGTCACCTCGCCGTCGGTGGAGCGCACGCTGCGCCGGCTCGAGATCGCCGTGACCCGCCGTCTCGACGGGATGCTGCTCGGCGAGCACCTGGGCCTGCTCCCCGGGCAGGGCACCGAGAAGGCCGAGAGCCGCGAGTACCACGTCGGCGACGACGTCCGCCGGATGGACTGGGCGGTCACTGCCCGGACGACCGTTCCGCACGTGCACGACCTCGTCGCCGACCGGGAGCTGGAGACCTGGGCGCTGGTCGATCTGACGGCCAGCCAGGAGTTCGGCACCACCTCCCTGCGCAAGCGGGACCTGGCGATCGCCGCCACCGCCGCGGTCGGCTTCCTGACCGCCCGGACCGGCAACCGGATGGGTGCCGTCGCGCTCACCCCGACCGGCCCGCAACTGATTCCCGCCCGGCCGGGCCGCCAGGGGCTGCGGAGCCTGCTGCGGACCCTGCTCTCCGTCCCGGAAGGCGCTCACGACCGGCCGGCCCGGCAGCCCGATGCCGGCGCGGCCACCGACCTCGCGGCGGCGATCGCCGAGCTGGACCGCCCGCGCCGCCGCCGTGGTCTCGCCGTGGTCGTGAGCGACTTCCTCTCCACCGACCTGAGCTGGGAGCGGCCGATGCGGGTGCTCTCCGCCCGCCACCAGCTGCTGGCCGTGGAGGTCCTCGACCCGGCCGAGCTGATCCTGCCATCGGTGGGTCTGCTGCCTGTCGTGGATGCCGAGACCGGCGCGTTGGTGGAGATCCCGACCGGATCCCGGCGGGTGCGCGACCGGTACCGCGAGGCGGCAGCCGAGCACCGGGCCCAGGTGGAGCTCGCGCTGCGCCGGGTCGGCGCGGCACACCTGGTCCTGCGGACCGACTCGGACTGGCTGGTCGACATCGTGCGCTTCGTCTCCACCAGCCGGACGACCCGCGGCGCCGCGCGCCGGGCGCCGGCCGACCGCGGGAACCTCGGAGGCACCGGGAGGGTACCGACGCCGGCGGCCCGCTCCGGTGCCGCCGGCCGCCCCCGCGGCCTCGCCGGGCGGGTGGCCCTTCCTTGAGCTTCCTGGCTGGCCACTGGCTGTGGCTGTTCGTGCTGGTGGCCGCGCTCACCGCGGCCTACATCGTCCTGTCGCGGCGCCGCCGTGTGTACGCGGCCCGGATGTCGTCGACCGCGCTGCTGTCGAGCGTGCTGCCGCGGCGGCCGCAGTGGTGGCGTCGGCATGTTCCGGCGGCGCTGCTGCTGCTCGCCCTGGCCGGCCTGGTCATCTCGCTGGCCCGCCCGGCGCGGGCCGAACGGGTCCCCCGCGAGCGCGCGACGATCATCCTGGCGATCGACGTGTCGAACTCGATGGCGGCCACCGACATTCAACCGACCAGACTCGAGGCCGCCAAGCAGGGCGCCGAGGCCTTCGTCGACCAGCTGCCGCCGCGCATCAACCTCGGGCTCGTCTCCTTCGCCGGCTCGGCGGCCGTCCTCGTCCCCGCGTCGACCGACCGCGAGGCCATCCGCTCCGGCATCCGCGGGCTGCAGCTCGGCCCGGCGACCGCCGTCGGCGAGGGCATCTTCGCCTCCCTGCAGGCGATCGCCACCGCCGGGCAGCGATTGTCGGACGAGGGCCAGCCGCCGCCCCCCGCGGCCATCATCCTGCTCTCGGACGGCGAGACCACCCGCGGCCGGCCGAACGCCCAGGCGGCCACGGCGGCGAGGGACGCCGAGATCCCCGTGGACACCATCGCCTACGGCACCTCCGACGGGAGCCTCGACGTCGGCGGGCAGGAGATCCCCGTACCGGTGAACGAGGACGCGCTGCGCGAGCTCGCCGAGCAGACCGGCGGTTCCTACCACCGGGCGACGTCCGGTGACGAGCTGGAGTCGGTCTACCGGGGCCTGGGCAGCTCGATCGGCTACCGCACCGAGTACCGCGAGATCACTGGCTGGTTCGTGGGACTCTCCTTCCTTCTCGGGATGGGCGCGGCGGCCCTCTCCCTGGCGTTCGCCTCCCGCCTGCCCTGACGGACGGAACGGCCGGCTACGCTTGGCTGCTGTGGGCGGTCTGCGCGGCGAGCTGGACGCCGCCGGCATCTCCGGGGAGCACCTGCGGGCGTCGTACCGCTGCGCCCGCGAGCTGAACGCCGCCCACGGCCGCACCTACTATCTGGCCACGCTGCTGCTGCCCAGGTGGAAGCGCCCGCACGTGCACGCGCTGTACGGCTTCGCCCGGTACGCGGACGAGATCGTGGACGATCTCGACGCGGACCTGTCCGACGAGGCCAGGGCRCAGCGGCTGCGGCAGTGGGGCGACACCTTCCTCGCCGCGCTACGCTCCGGCACCGACGACGTCGGCGGCATCGGCGGCACCGGCGACACGGCAGGTACCGGCGGCGGGGCGGGGGCTGGCGGGCTGCCAGGCACGGCGGAGCCGACCGTGCTGCCGGCCGTCCTGCACACCACCCGCCGGTTCGGCCTGCCGGCGGACTACTTCGAGGCCTTCCTGACGTCGATGGCCATGGACCTGACAGTGTCCAGCTACGCCACCTGGGACGACCTGATGGTCTACATCCACGGCTCGGCGGTCGTGATCGGCCTGCAGATGCTGCCGATCCTCGAACCCGTCCACGGCGCGGCGGAGCCGTACGCTCGTGACCTTGGCGTGGCGTTTCAGCTTGCGAACTTCCTTCGGGACGTCGGTGAGGACCTGCGGCGCGGCCGGGTCTACCTGCCGCAGACGTCGCTGGACCTGTTCGGCGTCACCCGTGAGCGTCTGGCCACCGGCGTCGTCGACGGGCCGGTACGGCGCCTGCTCGCCCATGAGATCGCCCGCGCCCGGGAGCTGTTCCGCTCCGCCCGGCCTGGCATCCGGCTGTTACACCCGACGTCCCGGGACTGCGTCTGGACGGCGTTCCGTCTGTACGGCGGCATCCTCGACGAGATCGAGCGGGCCGACTACCAGATCCTGGACCGACGGGTCACCGTCGGGGCGGGCCGGCGTCTGGCCGTCGCCGGCCCCGGGCTCGTCCGGGCCGCCCGCTCCCGCCGGGCCGGGTCCGACCGAACCAGGTCCGACTGAAACCGGACCGGGCGGAGCCGGGTGTGGCTTAGCCGGCCCCCGGCCCCGGCCTCCGGCCGCCCGGCCCTCAGCCCCGTGCCACCCGCCTCCGCGCCGCGCGGATCAGAGCAGGTCGCGCCCGCCCAGGTAGGGCCGCAGCACCTCCGGGACACGCAGCTGCTGGTCCGCGGTCTGGAAGTTCTCCAGGATCGCCGCCAGCAGCCGCGGGGTCGCCACCGCCGTGTTGTTCAGCGTGTGCGCGAAACGGATGTTCCCCTCGGCGTCGCGGTACCGCAGGTTCGCCCGCCGGGCCTGCCAGTCGTGCAGCGTCGAGCAGCTGTGCGTCTCCCGGAAACGGTCCAGCGTCGGGAACCAGGTGTTGATGTCGTTCATCCGGTACTTGCCGAGGCCCATGTCCCCGGTGGCGCATTCGACGACCTCGTAATGCAGGCCGAGATCGGTCAGAATCCGCTCCGCGGTGGCGAGCAGTTCCGCGTGCCAGCGGGCGGATTCGGCCGGGTCGTTCACGCACAGGACGAACTGCTCGACCTTTTCGAACTGGTGCACCCGCAGCAGCCCGCGGACATCCCGGCTGGYGCTGCCGATCTCTCGGCGGAAGCACGGCGAGATACCGGCGTACCGGATCGGCAGCTGGCTGGCCTCGAGAATCTCCCCGGCATGCAGACCGACCAGCGCCACCTCGGCGGTACCGGCGAGAAAGGCGTTGTCGGCGGGGATCTCGTAGATCTCGTCGCGGCCCTTCGGCAGCATGCCGGTGCCGACCAGCGGCGCCTCCTTCACCAGCGCGGGCACCGACACCGGGGTGAAGTCCTGGCCACGCAGCAGGTCCAGCGCGTAGGAGTGCACCGCCCGCTCCAGCATGACCAGATCGCCGACCAGGGCGTAGGCCCGCTCGCCGGAGATCCGCCGGGCACGGGCGAACTCGGCCCAGCCGCGCCGCTYGGCGAGCTCGGTGTGGTCCAGCGGCGTGAAGTCGAACTCCGGCCTGGCCCCCACCGTGCGGATGACCACGTTCGCGGACTCGTCCGGCCCGACCGGCGCGCCCACCCAGGGAATACCCGGCACCAGCAGCATCAGCTCGGCAAGCCGGGCGCTGGTGCGGGCCAGCTGCTCGCGCAGCTCGCGGAGCTGGCGGTCGAACTCGGTGTGCTCGGYGCGCAGCTCCGCCCGGCGGGCCTCGTCGGCCTTGGCGAACTGCTTGGCGAAGGACTTGCGGCGCGCCTGAGCCTCGTCGACCTCGAACTGCAGCTTGCGGTTCTCCTGGTCGAGCTGGAGAAGCTCGTCGACGTCGAGGTCGACGCCCTTGAGACGGACGGCGTCCTTCACAACGTCGGGATTTTCCCGGATGAAGCGCTTGTCGAGCATCAGTTCGTGTCAGCCTTCGCGTCGGATCCTGGGGCGACGCTATCAGCCACGTCACGACCGCCGCCGTACCCTGTGTGACGGAAGTGGGCTACGGACGGACGCCCTGGACGGACGCCTCGCACGGCCGCCACCGACGGACGCCTCGGACGGACGCCTCAGACGAACACGGAGCGGGAGGCCTGCGAGGGTGTCGAGCACGAGGGAACGGCGGGCGCGTGAACTGGCCGCCGCGCGGATGGCACGACAGGCGGAGCGCCGGCAACGGGCCGTGGAGCGACGACGACGCCGGCTGAGCGTGGTCGCCGCGGTGGTCCTGGTGGCCATCGTGGCGTCGGTCACGGCGCTGCTCCTTGTCACCGCCGGATCGGACGACGACGAGGTCACAGCCACCCCCGAGTCCGCCCCGAACGCGTCGGCCGCCCCGGCCCTGCCGGCCGGCGAGACGAGCAAGGTGGGTGACTGCGTCTACACGGCCTCCGGTGAGGCGCCTTCCCGCGAGGTCGGGCTGCCCGCAGCCGCGCCGGCGGTGAACCGCAGCCCGGCCACGATGGTCATCACCACCGACCAGGGCACCATGACGGCCACGCTGGACACGGACAAGGCCCCCTGCACCGTCAACGCGCTGCGCACGCTCGCCGAGGCGGGCTTCTACACAGACACCCCCTGTCACCGCCAGACCGGCGGCGCCGACGCCGGCATCAGTGTCCTGCAGTGCGGCGACCCGACCGGGACCGGCACGGGAGGGCCCGGCTTCGGCTACGCCAACGAGAACACCGAGGGCGTGAACTACAACCGGGGTGTGCTGGCCATGGCGCACAGCAGCCAGCCGGACAGCAACGGCAGCCAGTTCTTCATCAACTACGCCGACCCCTCCCAGCAGGGGGCGTCCGCCCTGGCCGGCGGCTACACCGTCTTCGGCCACATCACCGAGGGCCTCGACGTGCTGGACAAGCTGACCACCCCGGGCGTCAGCGGCGGCGGGTCCGACGGTGCGCCGACGAGCGGGGCGAAGATCCAGTCGATCCAGATCACCCAGGAGCCCTGACCCTCCCGGCGCCCGCCCTCCGTCGGCAGCAGAGCGCTGGATGGTCCCAGCCCGGCAGGGTCCCTGCCGGGCTGGGACGCCACCCGCCTGGGACGACCCGTCTGGGACGACCCGTCTGTCCGAGAGGCCGTCCACCGGGACACCGTCCGACGCAGAGGCCGTCCGCCGCTATCCCGCCCAGCGGCGGACGGTGTCGATCCGGGCCTGCAGCTGGGCGGCGCTGGCCTGCGCACTCGGCGGGCCGCCGCAGGCCCGGCGCAGCTCGGCGTGGATCATGCCGTGCGGCTTGCCGGTGCGGTGGTGATGGGCGGCGACCAGTTTGTTCAGGTCCTTCCGCAGCTCACCGATCCGTTCGTGGACGGGCCGCTGCTCCGCCTCGTCGGCGGCCTCGCCCGCCCTGGCCGCCGGGATACCCGGCCCGGCCGAAGCCGCCGGGGGTGCCGCCGAGGACCGTGCGGCGGCTGCGCGCTGGGCGGCCTCCCGCTGCCGTAGCAGCGTCGCGACCTGGTCGGGCTCGAGCAGGCCGGGCAGGCCGAGGAAGTCCTCCTCCTCCAGCGACCCGGACTGGGCCGGTGTACCGAACTCACCACCGTCGAAGATCACCCGGTCGAGCTCTGCGGACGAGTTGAGCGCGGTGAACAGCGTGTCCTGCTTGTCGGGGGTGTCGCGCCGCCGGTTCGCCTCGCGCAGCGCGTCGTCGTCGAAGGCGTCCGGCTCCCGCTGGGGCTTGTTCAGCGCGTGGTCGCGCTGGGCCTCCATCTCACCAGCCAGGGCGAGCAGCGACGGCACGCTGGGCAGGAAGACGGACGCCGTCTCCGAGCGCCCGCGCCCGCGGACGAACCGGCCGACGGCCTGGGCGAAGTACAGCGGGGTCGAGGCCGACGTGGCGTAGACACCCACCRCCAGCCGGGGAACGTCCACACCCTCACTGACCATGCGGACCGCGACCATCCACCGGTCGGCGGACTCGCGGAACGAGGCGATCTTCGTGCTGGCGGTGGGGTCGTCGGAGAGGACCACGACCGGGGACGTCCCGGTGATGCGGCGCAGCAGGCCGGCGTAGGCCCGGGCGTTGGTGTGGTCGGTCGCGATGACGAGCCCGCCGGCGTCCGGCATGCCACCGCGGCGGACCTGGGAGAGCCGGGTGTCGGCAGCGGCCAGGACCGCGGGCATCCAGTCGCCCCGCGGGTCGAGGGCGGTGCGCCAGGCGGCCGCGGTCTGCTCGTTGTTCAGCGGCTCCCCGAGCCGCGCGCTCAGCTCCGCGCCGGCGCTGGTGCGCCAGGACATCTCCCCCGAGTACGCCAGGAAGAGCACCGGACGGACCACACCGTCGCGCAACGCCTCGGCGTAGCCGTAGCTCGAGTCCGCGACGCTGCGGATCACCCCCTCCGCGTCGGGCAGGTAGGTCACGAACGGGATGGGGTTGACGTCCGACCGGAACGGCGTTCCGGTCAGCGCGAGCCGGCGGGCGGCCGGGCTGAAGGCCTCCCGGACCGCCTCGCCCCAGGAGAGCGCGTCTCCCGCGTGGTGGATCTCGTCCAGGATCACCAGGGTGCGCCGCGCGGCGGTACGCATGCGATGCAGCGCCGGGTGCGCGGCGACCTGGGCGTAGGTGACCGCCACGCCGGTGTAGTCGGACGCGGTCGCACCTGCGGCGTTGCGGAAGGTCGGGTCCAGGTCGATCCCGGCGGCCGCCGCGGCCACCGCCCACTGCCGCTTGAGGTGGTCGGTGGGCGCGACCACGGTCACCGCCCGGATCTCGCCGGCGGTCARCAGCTCCGCGGCGATCTCCAGGGCGAACGTCGTCTTGCCGGCGCCCGGGGTCGCCACCGCGAGGAAGTCGCGGCCCCCGGATGCGCCGCGTGACCGGTAGATGTCGAGGGCGGCGCGCTGCCACGCCCGCAGCGGCCGGGCCCCCGCACGCGCACGGGGACCTTGGGGCAGGGGACCAGCTCTCACGACATGAGACTCTATGGCCGCGCACCGACCGGCCGACGGCGCCGCGCGCCCGTCACTGCCCGCAGCAGTCCGGTCTGGTCCGTACGATGATTTGTCGGTTTCCTGTCATCGAAGGACCACACAGGGGGTATCACCGACTTTGCTAACGCAAGGTTAAGCTCCTGACGTCAACCGCTTGACTCGGAGGTATCGATGGAGCGCCCGGCAGGATCGTCGGCGGGTCATACCTCGCCGAGGACGACGCAGCCGAACGACCGCAGACCGGCAACCGCCGGCGTGGCCCGTACCCCGAACGTCCGGCTACGCACCTCACGGGAGGAACGCGGCTGGTCCCAGGAACGTCTGGCGAGCGAGATCCGGCGCTTCTCGGTCATCCACGAGGGCCGCGAGGCCGGCGTGACCGGAAATATGATCTGCAAATGGGAAAAGGGCGACAAAAAGCCCAGTCTTCGCTACCAACGACTGCTGCGCGCCCTGTTCGAGCGTTCCTCGGCCGAGCTCGGTTTCGTCGACGACGATCCCAGCACCGGTCTGGCCGGCCTCCGCGCCGCCCCCGCCGAGCGGGCCTCCCGGGAGATCGGCAGCCCTGCCGGCACACTTCTCATCCAGACCGAGAACGGGGCCGATCCGGCCGGTGACATTCCCGTCGAGCGCCGCGGCTTCCTCCGGCTGTTCGCCGCCGCCGGAGGCGTCGCCGTCGTCCCGCTGAGCACGGCCGGCGCCGACAACGCGCCGTGGGAGCGGCTGTCCGCCGCCCTGCGCCGGCGCACCACCGTCACCCCGGAGCTGACCGACGAGCTGAGCCGGTGCACCGCCGGGCTGTACAGCCTGGAGGAGCGCGTTCCAGCCCGGGCCCTGTTCCCTCGGGTCACCGGGCATCTCGGCACGCTCACCCAGCTCCTGGAGTCCAGCGGCCGTTCCCCGGCCCGCCGCGACCTCGCCTCCACGGCGGGGGAGACCGCCGCGCTCGCCGGCTGGCTCGCGTTCGACATGAACGACGTTCCCTCCGCGCTGGCCTACTACCGGGTCGCCATCGAGGCGGCCCGGGAGGCCGACGACAGCGCGCTGTGGGCCTGCGTGCTGGGCTACGAGAGCTACCACAGCGCCGGCATCGGCCGGCACGACCAGGCCTGCGCGCTGCTCGCCGAGGCCCAGCGCCGCGCCGCGAACGGCAGCACCGTCATGACGAAGGCCTGGCTCGCCGGGCGGGAGGCCGAGGAGCAGGCCGCCCGCGGCGAGGGCCGGGCCGCGCTCGCCGCCCTGGACCGCGCCCAGGAGTCGTTCGACCGCGCGGACGACGGCGACCGGGTCTGGACGCAGTTCTTCGACCGCGGCCGGCTGGACGGCATCAAGGTCACGACCTACACCCGGCTGCGCCGCCCCGCAGCGGCCCACGCCGCCGCGACCGAGGCACTACGGGCGACCTCCCCGCACAGCGGCACGAAGAAGCGATCCCTGCTGCTCGGTGACATCGCTGAGGTCCATATCCAACGGCGGGAGATCGAAGCGGCGACCCAGTACGCGGCCGAGTCGCTGGCCATCGTCGCGGCGACCGACTTCTCGCTGGGGCTGACCCGGATCCGGCGTGTGCGGGAACATCTGCGCCCCTGGCAGAACACCCAGGCGGTGCGGGATCTGGACGAACAGCTGCGAGCCCTGGTCTGAGTCAGCCCGCGCTCGGCCCGGCTCCGCGAGGATCAGCTCCGGATCGACGGAGCGGTCTCCGCGGTGATCCAGTCCAGATAGTCGACATGGCCGGACACGATCGGAGTCGCGATGATCTCCGGCGTCTCGTAGGGGTGCGCGGCGGCGAGCTCCGCGATCAGGTCGGCCACTCGCTCACTCGTTGTTTTGGCGAGACACAGCCATTCGTCGGACTGCTCGATCTCGCCGTTCCACCGGTAAGTACTCCGAATCGGCCCGACCACCTGGAAACAGGCGGCAAGGCGCTGCTCGACGAGTGCTCTGCCGATACGGTCCGCGGCGTCTGGTGAGTCGATGCTCGTGATGACCTGAAGGTATCCCACGCGTACTCCCACCCATAACCGATGGCTACGCAGGATACTCTACATCGCACACCCAGCATGACCGTTGATTTTTTGCCGATGACGGCGGGTGGCACATTAGATACAAGCCCGACTAGTTCCGGAATGGCGGGTCGCTTGTTTCGGGTCAAATCGACACGGAGCGCGTAAATCATCCCCAGGCGCCCGCCCGCCACGTCACCCCGTCGTCTGACACGCCCGGTAACAGTCGTAGACCCCGCCGACACTCCGTACCGCTGCCAGCACCCGGTCAAGCTGGTCAGGACCGGTGACCTCGATGGTGAAACGGGCGTGCGCCACCCTGTCCTCCGACGTCGACGTCGACGCCGCCCGTACCGAGGCCGAGGTGTCGGACAGGACCTCGGTGATATCTGCCAGCAATCCGTAACGGTCGAAGGCCTCCACCGCGATTTCGGTGGGGAAGGTCTGACTCTCCGCAGCGGTCCATCCCTGTACGGTCACCTGTTCGCGTGATGCCGCCGACGCGGCGGCGTTCGCGCATTCCTGGCGGTGCAGGGAGACCGCGCTGCTGTTGCCCGCGAAGCCGACCACCGTGTCCCCGGGGAGCGGAAGGCAACATCGGGCCAGACGCACCGGCACGTCAGTGCCCCCGATCTCGGCGAAGCCCGCCCAGTTCTGCGTTCCGCGGCGGGTGGAAGCATGCGTTGCGGCAGCACCGCCCGATTCACGTCCGCGCGTGCCGCCGGCCGCGCCCGGCCGTTCCTCGCGCCTTCCCGACCCGGCGCGCCGCGCCCGGCGCCCGGCGCGGGCCGGCCCCGTCTCCGCGGCCCCATCGGTCTGGTCAGTTCCGCCCGTCCCCGCGACCGGTGCGGAACCGGCCTCGGTCGGAGGGCCGTCGAGAACCGCCGGTCGACCGGACGTCGCTCCCCCGCCACCGCCGACAGCCCCGGCGGTGGCGGCGTTGGCGAGCGCTACCGCCGCGCCCGCGCCGGTGCGGATGCCCGCGGGCGCCCCCGGGCGGCCGACTGCGCCGTGCGGGCCTGTCGCTCGGGCGGGGGGCACCTGGTCGCCGCCCCGGGAGCCGGCATCGCCCGCAGGCCGCGCTACGGGCCCGCCCGACGAAGCGCCCGAGACACCGGAAACGGCGGAGACGGCGGGAGCGCCGGCCTGGGTCGCGCGAGCCTGCGCGTCCCGGCGGGCGCGGGCCAACCGCTTGCGGATCCGGACCCGCGCGCGGGACGTCCGCACGAACTCCAGCCAGTCCTCGCTCGGACCCGCGCCGGGCAGATTCGAGGTGAGGATCTGCACGACGTCGCCGTTGCGCAGCCGGGTGTGCAGCGGCACCAGCCGGCCGTTGACCCGGGCTCCGATGGCCCGGTGGCCGACGTCGGTGTGCACCGCGTAGGCGACGTCCACCGGTGAGGAACGCGCCGGCAACGCGATCATCTTGCCCTTCGGCGTGAAGGTCAGCACCTCGTCGGAGTTGAGGTCCGAGGAGAGGGATTCCAGGAACTCGCCCGGGTCGACGGTGTCGACCTGCCAGTCGAGCAGGCTGTGCAGCCAGGAGAGGCCTTCGAGACGCGCGCCGTCCGCGCCCGGGCCGACCGGCTTGGCCACGATGCCGGTCTCGGCCAGGCGGTGCATGGACGGAGTGCGGATCTGGATGTCGACGGTGCGCCCGGCGTCGTCCGTCACGCTGGTGTGCAGGCTCTGGTACATGTTGAACTTGGGCGTGGCGACGAAGTCACGCAGCCGGCCCGGTACCGGTCGCCACATCCCGTGGATGACGCCGAGGGCCGCATAGCAGTCGGTGATGTCGTCGACGAGGACGAGCACCCGGACGATGTCGTTGTAGTCGCGGGGCGGCCGGCCGCGCTCCTGGGCCCGTTTGTGGATCGAGAAGATGTGGCTGGTCCGGATGGACACGGAGCCGCCGACCCGGGCCTCGGCGAGCGCGCCGCGCAGCTGCGCGACCATCCCGCCCAGGACGCCGCTGGCCCGCTCCGCGGCAGTGAAGTCGTCGACCATCCCGGAGATCTGGCGGTGCTCCTCGGGGTTGAGCACCGCGAACGACCGGTCCTCCAGCTCCCGCTTGATCACGCTCACGCCGAGACGGTGCGCGAGCGGCGCCAGGACCTCCAGGGTGACCCGCGAGATCTTCTGCTGCTTGGGCTCCGACATGAATCCCAGCGTGCGCATGTTGTGCAGCCGGTCAGCGATCTTGATGACGAGCACCCGGTAGTCGCGGGCCAGCGCGACGATCAGCTTGCGCAGGGTCTCCGCCTCGGCGGCCTCGCCGAACCGCATCTTGTCGAGCTTGGTCACCCCGTCGACGAGGTTCGCGACCTCGCCGTTGAACTCCTCGGCCACGGCGGCCAGCGAGTAGCCGGTGTCCTCGACCGTGTCGTGCAACAGCGCGGCGATGAGCGTGGTGGTGTCGACACCGAGCTCGGCGAGCACCTCCGCGACAGCGAGCGGATGGCTGATGTACGGGTCGCCGCTGCGCCGGATCTGGCCGGCATGCAGGTCGTCCGCCACCGTGTAGGCACGGATCACCGCGGCGATGTCCGCCTTCGGATGGAAGTCCCGGTGCGCCTCGACCAGGTCCCGCAGCTCCGGGGGCACCTGCGGGGTGCGCGGCGCGGCCATCCGACGGGCCAGATGCGCCAGGCGCATACTCGCCTGCCGGGCGGCGGCCACCGTCCGGGAGTCGACGTCGCCGTCCGCCCGTGCCAGCGCGGGCGAGAAGCCGCCCGCCGGAAGACCCGCTCCCGCGGCCTCAGCATTCACGGCGTGCCCCCTCGCCCTCGCGGTCAGCTCTGTATGTCCGAGGTGACCCGGAAACAGTCGTACACGCCGTCGGTGGATCTGACGGCGTCGAGAATGTGGCCGAGATGCTTGGCGTCACCCATCTCGAAGGTGAACCGGCTCACCGCGACCTGCTCCCGCGTCGTGGTGACCGACGCGGAGAGGATGTTGACGTGATGGTCCGACAGGACCCGGGTCACGTCGGAGAGCAGCCTGGTCCGGTCCAGCGCCTCGACCTGGATGACGACAAGGAACACGGAACCCGATGACGGCGCCCACTCGACGGCGACCGTCCGGTCGTGCGGGCCGCCGCGCAGGCTGTCGAGGTTGACGCAGTCGGAACGGTGCACCGACACACCCTTCCCCCGGGTGACGAAGCCCGCGATGTCATCGCCGGGCATCGGGGTGCAGCAGCGGGCGAGCTTCACCCAGACGTCCGAGGCGCCCGTGACCAGCACACCCGGATCRCCACCGGCACGGCGCAGGGCCCGGATCGGCAGCTCGGTCTCGGCCGCGTCCTCCTCGGCGCTCTCGGCGCCGCCCAGGCTCTGCAGCAGTCGGTTCACCACCGCCTGCGCGCTGACGTTGTTCTCCCCGACCGCCGCGTACAGGGCCGTGACGTCCGCGTAGCGCATGTCCTTCGCCAGGGTCAGCAGCGCGTCACCGGTCATCAGCCGGGCCAGCGGCAGGCCATGGCGCCGCATCGCCCGGCCGATCGCGTCCCGACCGGCCACGATCGCGTCCTCGCGGCGCTCACGCGCATGCCACTGGCGGATCTTGGTCCGGGCACGCGAGGAGCGGACGAACATCAGCCAGTCCTCGCTGGGGCCGGCGGAATGCGCTCGGGAGGTGAACACCTCCACCACGTCGCCGTTCTCCAGCTCGGTGTCCAGCGCGGCGAGCCGGCCGTTGACCCGGGCCCCGACGCACTGGTTGCCGATGTCGGTGTGCACCGCGTAGGCGAAGTCGACCGGGGTGGAACCCAGCGGCAGCGGGATCACGTCGCCCTTCGGCGTGAAGACGAAGACCTCGTCCGCGGCGCCGTCGAAGCGCAGGCTGTCGAGGAACTCCCCCGGGTCTGCCGTCTCCCGCTGCCAGTCGAGGATCTGGCGCAGCCAGTTCCGCAGGTCGGGGGCGGTGCCACCGGCCGGGCCGCCGGACTTCGCAGCAGCGCGGCGCGAGGAGCCGGACGTCCGCGCGCCCGACCCGTCCTCCTTGTACTTCCAGTGCGCCGCGATGCCGTACTCGGCCCGGTTGTGCATCGAGTGCGTCCGGATCTGCAGCTCGACCGGCTTGCCCTCGGGCCCGATGACCGTCGTGTGCAGCGACTGGTACATGTTGTACTTGGGCATCGCGATGTAGTCCTTGAACCGGCCCGGAATCGGCTTCCAGTTCGCGTGGACGGTGCCCAGCGCCGCGTAGCAGTCCCGGACCGAGTCGACCAGGACGCGGATTCCCACCAGGTCGTAGATGTCCTCGAAGGACCGGCCGCGGACCACCATCTTCTGGTAGATCGAGTAGTAGTGCTTCGGCCGGCCGGTCACCACGGCCTTGATCCGCGCGTCGGCGAGCTGCGCCTGCACGTGCGCGGACGTCTCGGTCAGGTAGACGTCACGGCTGGGCGCCCGGTCGGCGACCAGACGCACGATCTCGTCGTAGCGCTTCGGGAACAGCGCCGCGAACGCCAGGTCCTCCAGCTCCCACTTCAGCGAGTTCATGCCGAGCCGGTGTGCCAGCGGCGCGTAGATCTCCAGCGTCTCGCGCGCCTTGCGCTCCTGCTTGTGCTCGGGCAGGAACCGCAGGGTCCGCATGTTGTGCAGCCGGTCGGCCAGCTTGACCACCAGTGCGCGGGGGTCGCGGGCCATCGCGACCACCATCCGCCGGATGGTCTCCGTCTGCGCGGCCTCACCGACCTTGACCCGGTTCAGCTTGCTGACCGCGTCGACGATCTGCAGCACCTGCGGGCCGAACTCGACCTCGATCGTCTCGGGCGGGAGGTCGGTCTCCTCCAGCGTGTCGTGCAGCAGGGCCGCGCAAAGGGTCGGAATGTCCATGCCGAGGTCGGCGAGAATGCTCGCCACCGCGATCGGATGGGTGATGTACGGGTGCCCGGAGAAACGGACCTGGCCGGCGTGCGCCGCGTCGGCTACCTCGAACGCCCGCTGGACCTGGCCGATCTCCGCCCGCGGATGGTTCGCCAGCAGCCCGCGGAGCACCGGGTCCAGCGAGGACGGCGGCGTCGCCCGGTGCGTGCCGAGCCGGGCGAACCGCCCGCGCACCCGCCGTGGCAGGGGCGGGGACTCGTGCCCGAGCCGGGGCACCACCGGTGACCCGCTCGCGGGGTCGGTGTCGTCCGCCTCGGGCCCGCCGTCAGCCGCCGCAGAGCCGCCTGCCGGCCCACCAGCCGCGAGGTTGGTGGTCGTGGCACCGCCGGCACCACCGGCCGCGACCGTTCCGACAGCCGGAATGCCGGCCGTCAGCTGACCGGAGACCTCGCCTGTGGTGGACCGCCCGCCGACCGCGCCCCCCGCCCCGGCGGTGGGCGGCCTGCCCCCGCCGGGGGCAGGCTGCACCGGCCGCGTCTCCCCGGCGGATGACGCGGCCGTCGGCACAGCTCCGGTGGTCACCGGCGGCGCCTCGGGCACGGGCCGCTCCTGCTCAGCACATGAGCCACGGCACGGATGTGCGAAGGGCTCCTGACGTCGAGGTTAACGCTGTTGCCGCCCGCTGCCTTCCGCAGCCCCGCCGAGTCCACCCCGCGGCCACATGCCGGTCACCGGCGCGGGCCCGTAGCCCGACGCTGGACGCGACCTGGGAGCACCGTGCGTGAGCGGCGTAAGCCACAACCCGGACGAAAGGTCAGAGCTTCATGATCGACGTGACGTCGAGAACACCCGTCCGGTCTCGCCCTGACAGGAAGGTCAGCTCCATCAGGACGGCGAGCCCGAGCACATCCGCCCCGCAGCCACGCAGCAGGTTGTGGGCGGCGACCGCGGTACCGCCGGTGGCGAGCACGTCGTCGATGATCAGGACCCGCTCCCCGGCAGGCACGGCGTCCTCGTGAATCTCCAGGGTGGCCGTGCCGTACTCCAGCGCGTACGACTCGCTCCGGGTAACCCCGGGCAGCTTGCCCTGCTTGCGCACCGGCACCAGGCTCGCCCCGATCCGGTCGGCCACCGGCGCAGCCAGCAGGAACCCACGTGCCTCGACGCCCGCGATGGTGGTGGCCCCCCGTTCCCGGGCCAGGTCCGCGAGGGCGCCGATGATCACCCCGAACGCCGCCGGGGTGGACAGCAGTGGGGTGATGTCCTTGAAGACGACTCCGGGCTTCGGGAAGTCCGGGACGTCACGGACGTGGGCGGCGAGCACTTCCGCGGCCGTGCCCAGCTCCGGCCCGCTGTCGACGCTCGTCATCGTGGTGGCCTCTCCGATCCTCGTTGTCGCCGCCCGTCAGGGCGGCCCTGTCCGCGTCGCTGTGGTGCCGGCTTCGATCTGCTTTACGCCGCCGGACCCCGCCCACCCACAGCGGATCCGGGCCGGATCCCCATCCCGGGGGCACCACCACCGGGTTCTGGCGAGCCACGCGGGACCGGGCCGCGGGGTGGTACGGGTGCTAGCGCGAGCGCTTCTTACCACCGGGGCGCCGCCCTGCGCCGGGTCTGGGCTTCGCGCCACGCTGCCGAGCCGACGAACCGCCGAGCGATCCGGTTCCCCGGCCCGCTCCACCCGCGCTTCCGGCGCCGGCCGCCGCGGGGCGCAACCCGCCCCCGACCCCGACCGCGTCACCGGAGCCCCGCGCCTCCGGATCGTCCGACTGCAAGGCGGCTGCCGTGCCCTCGTCTGGCCGGACCTGCGCCGAGCGGCCGGTCCGGCCGGCTTCCGAACGGGCCCGGCTCGCCCGTGCCCGGGCCACCCGGGCATCGAGCGCGCGCACGTCCGCCTCGTTCCGCTTGAGGTCGACGAGCAGCGGGGTGGCGAAGAACAGCGAGGAGTACGCGCCGGACGCGATACCGACGAACTGGGCGAGCGCGAGGTCCTTCAGCGTGCCCGCACCCAGCAGGCCGGCACCGACGAACAGCAGCGAGGCGACGGGGATCAGCGCGATCAGCGAGGTGTTCAGCGACCGGACCAGTGTTTCGTTCAGCGCGTCGTTCGTCGCCTCCGCGTAGGTCCGCCGGGTCGACGTCGCCATTCCGGCGGTGTTCTCCCGTACTCGGTCGAACACGACCACCGTGTCGTAGAGCGAGAAACCGAGAATGGTCAGGACCGCGATGATCGTGGACGGCRTGACCTCGAACCCGACGAGCGAGTAGATGCCCATGGTGACCACCAGGTCATGGACGAGGGCGGCCATCGCTGCCGCGGCCATCTTCCACTCGAACCGGACCGACAGATAGATCATCACGAGTACCAGGAAGACGATCAGACCCTTGATCGCCTTGTTCGTGATGGTCGACCCCCAGGACGACCCGACCGTCGACACGGCGATGTTCTCGTCCGGGTTCTCGACGTTGAAGGTCTGGGCGAGGGCGTTCTGCACCTGCTCGGTCTGCTGGTCGGACAGCGTCGGTGTCTGCACCCGGAACTGCCCGGACGTCTCCAGCTGCTGGACGACGCTGTCCGCGGGATCGACCCCGTTGTCAGCCAGGACCTGTTCGACCTGCTCGACAGAGCCGCCGTTGGTCGGAAGCTGGAACACCGCCCCGCCGGAGAACTCGATGCCGAGAGTGAAGCCCCGGACAATCATGCTCAGCACACAGATCGCGATCAGTACGCCGGACACGACGTACCAGACGCGCCGGCGGCCGACGAAGTCGACGTGGAACTCGCTGCGGTAGAGACGACCCAGCATCGACATGTCAGTGCTCCCGCCTCTGCCCGGCAGTACGCCGGCCCGATCCCGGCCGCGCCGCCGGYTTCCTCAGCTGGGGCACCGAGCCCGGCGGGCCGGAATCCCCCTCGCCCGGAAGGTCGCCGTCGCCGCCCGGCGCGGTGCCGGCCTCCCCGACGGCAGTCGCCGGCCCCCGCTTCACCAGGCGCGCGGAACGCGCCCCGGTACCGCCAGTCGAAGATGCGGACAGCCCGGAGAACCGACTGGTGCTGAACAGCGGACGGCGCACCAGCACCGTGACGAGGGGGCGGGTGAAGATGAACATGATCAGAACGTCGACGAGAGTCGACAGGCCGAGTGTGAACGCGAAGCCCCGGACCGATCCCACCGACAGGATGTAGAGCACCGCGGCGGCGAGGAACGACACGGTGTCGGCGGACAGCATGGTGCGGCGGGACGCCGGCCAGGCCCGGTCGACGGCGGTGCGGATGCTGCGGCCGGCCCGGACCTCGTCCTTGATCCGTTCGAAGTAGACGACGAACGAGTCCGCCGTGACACCGATCGAGACGATGAGGCCGGCGATACCGGCGAGGGTCAGCGTGAAGCCGATCGCGTCGCCGAGCAGCACGACCGCCGCGTAGTTCAGCGCGGCGCTGGCCGCCAGCGACGTGACCACGACGACGCCGAGTGCCCGGTAGTAGAGAAACGAGTAGATGACCACCAGGCCGAGGCCGATGGCGCCGGCCAGCAGGCCGCCGTGCAGCGACTCCTGGCCCAGCGTCGGGGAGACCGACTCCGCCTGCGAGCGCTCGAAGGCCAGCGGCAGTGCACCGAAGCGCAGCACGTCGGCGAGGTCCTCGGCCTCCGACTGGGTGAAGTCACCCGAGATCTCGGCCGAGCCGGCGATGCGCTCGTTCGTCTGCGGAGCGGACTGGACGACCCCGTCGAGCACGATCGCGACCTGGGTGCCGACGGTCTCTTCGGTGAGCTTGGTGAACTTGCCCTGGCCGGCGCCGGTGAACTCGACGTTGACAGCCCACTCGTTGGTCGTCACGTTCGCCGTGCCTCCGCCTCCGCGCAGGCCGGCCGAGGCGGAGGAGACATCCGTCCCGACCAGGGCGGCGGGCTTCAGCAGGTACTTCGTCGTGCCGTCGCGGTCGCAGGCCGCGATCCAGTCCTCCGGGCGGTCCAGGCTGGCGGTGGAGCTGCGCACCCCGGTGGCCGAGCACGTCAGGTTCGCGTACCGCTCGGCGACGTCGGCGGGTGGGCTGTCCGCGCCGCCCGCGGACGGTGCGGCGGGCGCCGCTGGTGCCGGAGACGCCGGCGCCGCGGGAGCCGTCACGGCGGCGCTCGGGGCCGGAGCGGTACCCGGTGTTGGAGCGGTACCCGGTGCCGCGGTGCCGGACGAGCCGGTTGCCGCCGCGAGCTGGATCCGCGGCCCGCCGTCCGACCCGGATGTGAAGGATGCGGGCTGGGCCGCGAAGCCGGAACCGCTGCCGGGCACGCCGAGTGCGGCCGGCTGCTGGCTGGCGGGCGCCCCGCTCGCCGCCGGAGTCGGTGCCCCGGTCGCCGCCGGAGTCGGAGCCTCGCCGGTCGGTGCGGTGCCCCCCGGAGTGGTCGTCGCCCCCGGGGCCGGGGCCCCTGACGGGGCGGGGGTGGCGCCCGGCGCCGGTGTCGCCGGCGCGGCGGACTGTGCGATGTCCGACCCGGCCACCTCGCGGAAGCGCAGCTCGGCGGTCTGGCCGACGAGCGACACGACGTCGTTGCGCCCGCGGCCCGGGACGGCGATCTCGATGGTGTCGCCCGCGCGGCGCACCTCGGCCTCGGCCACCCCGAGGCCGTCGACCCGCTCGCGGATGACGTCCACGGCCTTGTTGAGAGCGGAGTCGTCGACCGAGCCGCCGGTCACCGACCGGGGCGTCAGAATGACGCTCGTCCCGCCCTGGAGGTCGAGGCCGAGTTTCGGCGTCCAGGTGCTGGTGAGGGCCATGAGGCCGTAGAGGACGGCGAGCAGAGCACCAAGTGCCCCGAGCCGAGCGCCGACGGAGATACCTCCGGAGGCTCGTGCCGAGCGACGTGCCAACGCCAAGTCCTTCCTCACACACCGTCACCGATTCCGGCGGCGCCTACCGATTCCGAACGAGTGTCACCGAGGGTACGTTCCAACAGGCCCGCCGTGACACCACCAGCCGTCGACGGGCGCGTGACGGTCGACGATGGCAGGCACCACGCCCGCACCACAGCATCCGCCGAGCCCCCGAATGCCGTCGCACCGACCGGTGTTCACCCGGCCCGGGGCCCGACCGCCAGCGCCCCGAGGCGGGAGGAGAGGCGGTCCGACGCCCGCCGGATGCTCGGCGCCGGACCTCGATCCGGACCACAGAGAGTTACGAGCACGGCGAGCGCCCAGCGCCCGGACGGCGGTCTAGAGCTCCTTGCGCGGCGGGCTCGAATTCCCGCCCGTGCCTTCGGTGTCACCGTCGGGGCGCGGATCGTCACCGGCGGACCCGGTGGTACCGCCGTCACTCGCCGGACCCGTAGAGCCCGCTGTGCCCGTCGTCCCGGTCTCGTCAGTCGCGTCAGACCCGTCCGCCGCCCTGCTCGCGTCGCCGTGGGTGGTTCCGGCCGGCGCGGCATGGTCGCCGTCCGCGGTGTCGCTCTCACTCTCGGAATCCGGAGTACTGATCACCCGGGCGATGGCGTTGCGGCCGAACCGGCAGACCACATCCGGCGCGATCTCCAGGAGGACGTCGGAGCCGTCCTGCTCGACCACGGTCGCGTACAGACCGGCAGTGGTCACGACGAGCGTGCCGGGCACGATCTGGGAGAGCTGCTGCTGCTGTGCCTTCGCGCGGCGGCGCTGCGTCGAGAAGAAATAAACGATCAACAGCACAATGAGGAGCGGAAAGATCAGCCCACTGATGGAGCTGCCGCCGTCGTTGTCCGCCGCGCTCGTCAAGATCGCGAGTTCCTGCACGTCCTGCCCTCCTGGGTGTCGCGGCTGATCGTACGTATCCGCGTCACAGCCACCGCGGGCAGCCTGCCGGTGTGTTCCCGCGCTGGGTGGGTTCAGGTCGCGCCGGCCCGTGCGCCAGCGCGTCGACGGGCCGGCTCACACCGGCGGCGGCTCCTCGGCGAACAGCACGACCTGAGCCTGTGACCTGCCGAGTGCGTCCGACACCGGCTCCATTCCCAGATGGGTGAACGCCGCCGGGGTGGYCACCCGCCCACGAGCGGTACGCACCAGCAGCCCCGCGCGCAGCAGGAACGGCTCGGACACGTCCTCGACGGTCTCCACCTCCTCCCCGACCGCCACGGCCAGGGTGCCGAGACCGACCGGACCACCGCCGAACCGGCGCACGAGCGCGTCGAGGACCGCGCGGTCGAGCCGGTCCAGGCCGAGCGCATCGACGTCGTAGACGCGCAGCGCGGCCTGGGCGACGTCCCGCGACACGACGCCGTCGGCCCGGACCTCGGCGTAGTCGCGGACCCGGCGCAGGAGCCGGTTGGCGATCCGGGGCGTGCCACGCGAACGGCCCGCCACCTCGACGGCGCCGTCGTCGGTGAGCCGCACGCCGAGCAGCCGTGCCGAGCGCGCCAGCACCAGGGCCAGCTCGTCGGCGTCGTAGAAGTCCATGTGCCCGGTGAAGCCGAAGCGGTCCCGCAGCGGGCCGGTGAGAAGGCCTGACCGGGTGGTGGCACCGACCAGCGTGAACGGGGCCAGGTCCAGCGGGATCGCCGTCGCGCCCGGGCCCTTGCCGAGGACGACGTCCACCCGGAAGTCCTCCATCGCCGCGTAGAGGAGCTCCTCCGCCGGCCGCGCGATGCGGTGGATCTCGTCGAGGAAGAGCACCTCCCCGGGCGTCAGCGCGGTCAGGATCGCGACCAGGTCACCCGCCCGCTCGATCGCCGGGCCGCTGGTCATCCGCAGGGGGACGCCGAGCTCCTCCGCCACGATCATGGCCAGGCTCGTCTTGCCGAGTCCCGGCGGACCGGACAGCAGGACGTGGTCCGGCGGCCGGCCGCGGCCCTGCGCGCCCTCCAGCATGATCGAGAGCTGTTCGCGCACCTTGCGCTGGCCGACGAACTCGTCCAGCGTCCGCGGGCGCAGGCCTGCTTCGAAGGCCCGCTCCTCCGGCGCGGCCGTGGCCGAGATCAGGCCGTCCTCGCTCACGCCACCTCCCGCGACACCGCGCTCGTTCTCCTGCCGTCGCTCTCGCCCCCGGCCGCCGCGCTCACGGCGCTCACCGCGCTCATCGCGGCCGCAGGATCGCCAGGCTCGCGCGCAGCAGGGCGGCCGGGTCGTCAACCGCCGCCCCCGCACCAGCGGCGGTACCGGCGGAGCCGGTCGCCTCATCGGCGGCAGCCGTCCGTCCGCCCGCGGAGTCGCTGTCGGCCTCGCCGGCCACGGCGAGGTCGGCCCGGGCGGCGATGACCGCCTCCTGCGCCTCACGAGCGGTGTAACCGAGGCCGACCAGCGCATCGCGCACCTGCTCACCGCCCGGACCGCCGAGCCGGGCGTCGGACGCCGGCGCCTGGCCGCCCCCGGGCGGCACCGCGCCACGCGCCGACGGAACCGGGAATGCCGGCGGGCCGAGCCGGTCCCGCAGGTCGAGCACGATGCGCTGGGCGCCCTTGCGGCCGATGCCGGGGACCTTGGTCAGCGTGGCCAGGTCCTCCTCCGCGACCGCCCGGCGCACCGTGTCCGGACTGTGCACACCCAGCACGGCCTGCGCGAGCCGCGGCCCGACACCCGCCGCGCCCTGCAGGATCTCGAAGACGTCCCGCTCGTCCGCGTCGGCGAAGCCGTAGAGCGTCAGCTCCGTCTCGCGCACGACGAGGGTCGTAGCCAGCCGTGCCCGCTCCCCGACCCGCAGCCGACCCAGCGTCGAGGGCGTGCACCAGACCAGCACACCGATCCCGCCCACCTCGACGACGGCGGACGCCGGCGACAGCGCCTGCACCGTCCCGCTGACCGAGGCGATCATGACTCTGTCATACCCGTACGCTCCGCGGAGTCATGCCCGTGCTCGCCGTGGGTCCGCGGAGCGCAGCCGGGCGAGTGCCGGCCCGCGCCACAGGTGGCACAGGGCGAGCGCGAGCGCATCCGCGGCGTCGGCCGGGCGCGGCGCCTCYGGAAGATCAAGAAGCCTCGTCACCATGAAGCCCACCTGTGCCTTGTCCGCCCGCCCGCTGCCGGTGACGGCGGCCTTCACCTCGCTGGGCGTGTACAGGCCGATCGGCAGCCCGCGGCGGGCCGCCGCCACAATCGCCACGGCACCGGCCTGGGCCGTACCCATCACCGTACGGACGTTCGCCTGGCTGAACACCTTCTCCACCGCCACGGCATCCGGGCGCAGCCGGTCCAGCCACTCCTCCACGCCCTCGGAGACGGCGCGCAGCCGCTGCGCCACCTCGTCGGACGCCGGAGTGCGCACAACACCGACATCAACCAGATCAGCCCGACGACCCGGGCCACCGTCAACCACGCCGATACCGCAGCGGGTCAGGCCCGGGTCCACCCCGAGAACACGCAACGATGCCTCCCGGCCACGGTCACGAACATTCGTTCGATCCTAGTGGCCGGGGCAACACCGACATCCACGACACGCCGACCGGACGCCCGCGGCGGCCGACCGGACGCCCAAAGCACCCGTACGGGGCAGCACCGAACCGAAGCGCCCTGCCCGGAGGGGGTGCGGCGACATGGGCTCAGCTCGAGACGAGCTCCATGACGTCGTCGGAGATGTCGGCGTTGAACCAGACGTTCTGGACGTCGTCCAGATCCTCCAGCGCCTCGACGAGCTTGAGCACCTTGCGGGCCGGCTCCGCGTCCAGCGGGACGCTCACCGAGGGCAGCCACGACAGGTCGGCGGAGGCGACGGCAAGCCCGGCGTCACCCGCGGCCACCCGGACCGCATGCAGGTCCGTGGCCTCGGAGACCACCTCGAAGGCCTCGCCGACGTCGTTCACCTCCTCGGCACCGGCGTCGAGGACGGCCAGCAGCACGTCGTCCTCACCCAGCTCCGGCGTCTTGTCGATCAGGATGACGCCCTTGCGGTTGAACAGGTACGACACCGAGCCCGGGTCGGCGGGGGTGCCACCGTTGCGGGTGATCGCCACCCGGACGTCGGACGCGGCCCGGTTGCGGTTGTCGGTGAGGCACTCGACGAGGACCGCGACACCGTTCGGCCCGTACGCCTCGTAGGTCACCTCCTCGTAGTTCGCGCCGCCGGCGAGCTCGCCGGAGCCCCGCTTGATCGCCCGGTCGATGTTGTCGTTCGGCACCGACTGGGACTTGGCCTTGGCGATCGCGTCGGCCAGGGTCGGGTTACCGGCCGGGTCGCCGCCGCCGGTCTTCGCCGCCACCTCGACGGTCTTGACCAGCTTGGCGAACAGCTTGCCGCGGCGGGCGTCAACGACCGCCTTCTTGTGCTTGGTGGTCGCCCACTTGGAGTGACCGCTCATGACCTGCCCCTCTTGAGCCCGAGCTCGGATCGCACGATCTGGACGAACAGCCGGTGCACCCGGATGTCTCCCGTCAGTTCAGGGTGGAACGACGTGGCGAGCAGCGGGCCCTGCCGGATCGCGACCGGACGGTCGCCGACCCGCGCCAGTACATCCACTCCGTCCCCCGCCTTTTCTACCCAGGGCGCCCGGATGAAGACAGCGTGCACCGCCGGCCCCTCGACGCCAGCCACCGCCAGGTCCGTCTCGAAGGACTCGACCTGGCGGCCGAACGCGTTGCGGCGAACGACCACATCGAGCCCACCGATCAGCGGCTGGTCAGGACGACCGTCGATCACGTCCCGCGCGAGCAGGATCATGCCGGCGCAGGAACCGAACACCGGCAGACCACCCGCGACCACCGCCCGCAGCGGATCCAGCAGGTCGAACACACGCAGCAGGCGACCGATCGTAGTGGACTCGCCCCCGGGCAGAACCAGGCCGTCCAATGATCCCAGCTCCGCCGCCCGGCGGACCTCGCATGCCTCGGCGCCGGACCCGGTGAGCGCGCGCACGTGCTCACGCACATCGCCCTGCAGCGCCAGGACGCCGATCCGAGGAGAGCTCACCAGCCGCGGTCGGCGAAGCGCGCCTGCGGCGGGAGCTCACCGACGTTGATGCCGACCATCGCCTCCCCCAGGCCGCGGGAGACCTTGGCCAGTACCGCCGGGTCGTTGTACATCGTCGTGGCCTCGACGATGGCCCGGGCCCGCCGCGCCGGGTCCCCGGACTTGAAGATGCCCGAGCCGACGAAGACGCCGTCCGCGCCGAGCTGCATCATCAGTGCCGCGTCCGCCGGGGTGGCGATGCCGCCGGCGGTGAACAGCACGACCGGCAGGCGACCCAGCCGCGCGACCTCGGTGACCAGCTCCACCGGTGCCCGCAGCTCCTTGGCGGCGGCGTACAGCTCCTCGGACGGCAGCGCCGACAGCCGGCCGATCTCCGCCCGGATGGTGCGCATGTGCACCACGGCGTTGGAGACCTCGCCGGTGCCCGCCTCCCCCTTCGAACGGATCATCGCCGCGCCCTCGGAGAGGCGCCGCAGCGCCTCTCCGAGGTTGGTGGCACCACAGACGAAGGGAACCGTGAAGGCCCACTTGTCGATGTGGTGGTGCGGATCCGCCGGGGTGAGCACCTCGGACTCGTCGATGTAGTCGACGCCGAGCTCCTGGATGATCTGCGCCTCGACGAAATGCCCGATCCTGGCCTTGGCCATGACCGGGATCGAGACCGCCTCGATGATCCCCGCGATCATCTCGGGATCGCTCATCCGCGACACGCCGCCCTGCGCGCGGATGTCGGCGGGAACCCGCTCCAGCGCCATGACCGCGACGGCGCCCGCGTCCTCGGCGATGCGCGCCTGCTCGGCGGTGACGACGTCCATGATCACGCCGCCCTTGAGCATCTCCGCCATGCCGCGCTTCACCCTGCCGGTGCCGGCCTGCCGTTCCGCCCCGCCGCCCGGTGCGACGGGGCCGGATGGCGAAGCGCCCGTGGCAGGGGCGGGAGCGGTCGGGCCGTCGGACATCATGTGGTGTCTCTTTCGGGTAGTACGGACAGGTTCTCCGGACAAGGTCCGCGATGGTGCCGGCCGGCGTTCCGACGGACCACCGACGACGTCGGCCCGTGCCCGGAACCGGACCCGCGCGCGGTGGCGGCGGGACCCTGTGGCCGGGGATCGACCGGGTGGCCGGGGATCGACCGGTCTGGCGCCGGGCCGCGCGGGGAGCAGGCTCTCCGGCGGTCGTTCCGGGCCGGACGGACCCGGACGGACATGGATGCCGGTCCATGGTACGGCCGGAACGGGCCTGTCCTACCCCATCATCAGCATCACTGCGATCGCTGCCGACAGTGGCAATCCGCACACCCGCAGGGCAGAGCGGGAATACCGGGCATCCGTGTGCGTCCTGGAGACCAGGCAACCGGCGGCCGGCGCAGTATCCTGCCGTGCCGCGACCCGGAGCACTCCAGGAGAATCATGACAAGCCCCTACGGCCCACCGCCGCCCGGAGCCCAGCCCGGTCCAGGTCACGCGCCATGGGGCGGCGGTGCACCAGGTCCCACCGGGGCAGGTGCGGGCGGGGCGTCGGGCGGGGCCGGCGGCCCGGGTCACTTCGGACCCCCGCCCGGCGGAAGCGGGGGGCCCGGCTGGCCCGCGCCCCCGCCGGGCGCCAGGCAGCCGGCAGGACCGCCCCCCGGCCCGATGCCGGGCTGGCCGCCGCCGGGGCCTCCACCGCCGTCCAACGGCCCCGGTGGGTGGCCGGGGAACGGCGGCCGGCCCGGGCACGTCGGCAGTCCCGGCGCTCCTGGCTGGCCCGCCCCCTCCGCCGGATCGCCACACCCCGGCAGCTGGGCGGGCGCGGGCGGGGGGCCGGCGCCGGGCGGGTGGGCACCCCCCTGCCGCATCTGTGGCGCCGGCCCGGCCGCTCAGGTCACGATCCGCGGCCACCAGTCCTTCCTCGTCTTCATGCGGTTCCTGGCGGAGCGCGGCCCGTTCTGCCGTACCTGCGGCACGGCACTGCTGCGTGCCATGACCTCGCGGACGCTCTGGCAGGGCTGGTGGGGCATCGGCTCCCTGCTCATCACGCCGGTGGTCCTCGGCCTGAACCTCACCTCGCGGTCGAAGATCGCCAAGCTGCCGCCGCCCGGCCCGCCCCGGGCCCCGCGGCCGCCGGAGCAGCGCCCGCTGACGCGTCGGCCGGAAGTGCTCGGCCTGCTCGTCCCGCTCGCCGTCGTGGGGGTCCTCATCGCGGCGGTCGCGGTGAGCCAGCCGGGCGCCGGCCAGGCCGGATCCGGAGACTGCGTCCGGCGGGACGGGGACGACATCGCGGTCGTCGAGTGTGCGTCACCGGACGCCCAGTACGTCGTCCTGACCCGGATTGACGGCAGGTCCGACGCTCTGTGTGACCTCTGGGCGCGGACCACCGCCAGTTACACGCAGACCGGCCCCGGAACGGACTTCGTCCTGTGCCTCGGCCCGGTGCCAGGCACCCGTGGGGAGGTGCCCGCGGGCCCCGGCCAGGACGGACCGCCCGGCGACGACGGAGGCCGGCCCGGTGGCGGCGTCACCCGCAACGCCAGCATCACCGCTGAGCCCTGACCCCTCGCCCCTGACCACCGATCCTGACCTGGGCAGCTCCCTCCCGGTCGGCCGGCTGGGCGGCTGAGCGTGGGCGTGCGTGCGGCGGTCAGGCGCCGGGCATCTCCGCGGAGCTCTCGGGCCGGGGCGGGCCGTCCTCGCGCACCGGCGGCGCGTCGTCGATCTCGAAGTAGGCCGGCAGCGGACGCCGTCCCGACAGGTGCACCAGCCGCACCAGGCGCCGCCCGGCCAGCGAGCGGACGTCGCCCACGGCATCGTTGTGGAACTGGCGGGCCAGGGCCACCCGGGCCGCCGCCGCGTCCACGGCGTGGACGTCACCCGGGGCCGCCCGTCCCACTGCCAGGGCGACAGCCGGCGAGCGCAGCGCCCGGCTCAGCGCGTTCTCGGCATCCTCGGCGGTGGCGTCCAGCGTCGCCTCGGCGAGCAGCGTGGCGTGACCGGCTCTGGCCCGCTCCGCGGCGATGGCGAGATCATCCAGGCCGCAGCTGCGGGCAAGGCTCCGCGCGGCGTCCGCCCGGGCCGTGAGCTGCGCGACCAGCCCGGCCCGCGTCGCGTCGACCCGGTTCGCCAACCGGTCCAGCCGGCTGGCGAGCCAGGTCAGATAGGTCGCTATCGCCACCACGAGGACGACCACGACCACGACGACTGTCATCTCGCGCAGCGTAGTCAACCCCGGTGGACGGATCGTCTCCGGGACCTACCACGCGAAGGACACGGTGCAGCGGTCAGGTGTCGTCCGCTGCGACCGACACCGGGGAGTCCCCGGAGACCATCTCGTACACGCCCACGATGCGCTGCGCGACGACCCGCCAGTCGTACCGCGCCACCACCGCACGGCCGCGCTCGACCAGTCGTGCCCGCTCCGCCGGGTCGCGGAGCAGCTCGGCCAGCCTGGCTGCCAGCTCTGCCGGCTCACCGACCCCGAACAGCCGACCGGCGCGGCCGTCGTCCAGTACCCGCCGGAAGGCGTCGATGTCGCTGGCGACCACGGGGGTGCCGGCCGCCATCGCTTCCAGCAGCACGATGCCGAAGCTCTCCTGGCCCGTGTTCGGCGCGCAGTACACGCTGCCGGAGGCGAACACCGCCGCCTTGTCCGCCTCGGGAACGAGGCCGATCAGGTCGACCCGCCCGAGCAGGGACGGGTCGATCCTCGACCGCACCGCCTCGGTGTCCCCGGGGCCCGCGACCAGCAGTCGCGCGTCCGGCACCTGCTCGACCAGCAGCGGGAAGGCGGCCATCAGCACGTCAAGGCCCTTGCGGGGTTCATCGATCCGGCCGAGGAACACGACCACGGGCCCGTCCCCTCCCGGGGAGTCTCCGTCCTCGGAGCCGTGGCCCTCGGCACCGCCGTCGCTGTCACCGACGCCGACCACGGCCCGGTAGCGGGGCAGCGCGCGGGCCCCTTCGAAGGCACGTACCGCCACCCCGTTCGGGATCAGGATCGCGCCGGCGCCCAGATGTTCCACCAGCGTGCGGCGGGCGGCCTCGGACACCGCGATCCGCGCGCGCAGCTTCTCCAGCGAGGGCTGCAGCGCGCTCTGGGCGGCGGTGAGGAACCGGGAGCGGGGGTTGGCGGTGTGAAAGGTGGCGACCAGGGGGCCGTCAGCGAGCATGCAGGCCAGCAGGCTGACGCTGGGGGCTGTCGGCTCGTGGGCGTGGAGCACGTCGAAGTCGTGCTCGCGTAGCCAGCGCCGGACCCGCGCGGCCGACACCGGGCCCATGAGCAGGCGCGCGACCGAACCGTTGTACGGCACCGGCACTGCCCGCCCGGCGTCCACCGCGTAGGGCGGCAGGGTGGACTCATCGTCCACCGGAGTGATCACCGAGACGTCGTGCCCGGCGTCCAGCAGCGTCTCCGCGAGGTCACGCACGTGCGCCTGGACCCCGCCGGGGACGTCCCAGGTGTAGGGGCAGGCAAGCCCGATCTTCACAGCCGGCTCTCCCCCACGGTCCCGGAGTCGCGCCAGATGCGCTGGAGCATGTGCCAGTCGGCCGGATGCGCCGCGATACCCGCGGCGAACTCGTCGGCGAGCGCCTGGGTCATCGTCCGGATGTCGGTGTGCGGCACCTCGGGATGGATCCGCGCGCTCCATCCGTCGTCGTCGAACCACAGTGTCACCGGCAGCAGGGTCGCGCCGGTGCGCAGTGCGAGGGCGGCCGGGCCCGGCGGCATGGTCGCCGGTGCGCCGAAGAAGGAGACGGTGACGCCGTCGGCGGACAGGTCGCGGTCGGCCAACAGGCAGAGCGCCCCACCGGCGCGCAGCCGCTCGGCCAGCAGGCCGGACGGAGGCCGTTCTCCACCGGTCAGTGGGATGACCTCCATGCCGAGCGCGGTGCGGAACCGGACGAACCGCTCGAACAGCTGCTCCGGCCGCAGCCGCTCGGCGACGGTGGTGAACGGAACGCCCGTCGCCACCAACCAGGCACCGGCCTGCTCCCAGTTCCCCATGTGGGGCAGTGCGAGGACGGTGCCGCGGCCGGTCGCGTGCGCGGCTCGCAGACGGGCCTCGTCCAGGACTCGCATACGGCCGACGATGCGGCTGGCCGGCAGATCCTGGAGGCGGAACACCTCCAGCCAGTACCGGGCGTAGGAACGCAGCGCGGAGCGGGTCAGCGCGTCGAGGTCGGTGCCGGGTGGGACGACCCGGGCCAGGTTGGCACGCAGCCGGACCGCCCCGCGGCCCTGGCGGCGCCAGGCGAGGTCCGCGGCGCGCCGGAAGCACCAGGCCGCCAGCCACTCCGGCAGCAGCCGGACGAGCCGCCACCCCAGGATGTAGGCGACCAGCGTCACCCGACCAGCGAGCGCCATCGGCGGCCGGTTCCCTCGCTCGCTCAGCGGCCGGGCGCGACCCGTGGCACCGGCGACACCAGCGGCGACGCGGCCGGTGTGGGTGTCACGGACGGCGGGTCGAGGTGGGTGCCGTCGACACCGGCCGACGCCATGACGGACGAGGCTCCGGACGGGTCGGCGTCGGACGGCACGCCACCGGCCGGCTCCCCGTCGGCCCCGGTACTCGGCGCGCCGGCCGGCGGCGCGAGGGTCGGCCGGCCCGAGCGGACGAACTGGCGGTGTACGTGCACGATCCGCTGGGCCACCGTGAGCACCGTGGCACCGACGAGGAACCACAGGGCCACCGGAAGGAGGTAGGGCACCCCGAGGCCGTACAGGCCCGCCGCGACGAGCAGGATCAGCAGCCGCTCCCCGCGCTCGGCGAAACCGACGTTGCAGCTGAAACCCAGCCCCTCCGCACGGGCCTTGACGTACGAGGTCACCGAGCCGGCGACGAGGCACAGCAGCGAGGCCCCGGCCAGCGGCAGCGAGTCGCCGTCGCCGGCGTACCAGATCACCAGCGAGCCGAAGATCGCGCCGTCACCGACCCGGTCGGAGGTCGAGTCCAGGAACGCGCCCCACTTGGACGAGATCCCACGCGCGCGGGCGATCACACCGTCCATCAGGTCCGAGAAGACGAACAGCGTGATGACCACGGTGCCGAGGAAGAAGACCCCGCGGGTGAAGAACCCGAGCGCGGCGCCGGCGACACCGATCGTGCCGATCACCGTGACCAGGTCGGGCGACACCGACGACCGCGCGGCCCACTGGCTCAACGGATCGAGCACCTTCTGGAGCTGGGGTCGCGCCTTGCTTGCGAGCATGTCCGTCCCGTCGTCTGTGGCGTACCGCCCGGGTTGGGCGGTCTCACAGTACCGCCGTCACGATCCGTTCATTTTTCGTCACGATCGAGGCAGGAGTTGTGCCCCCCGTCACATCGGGGGACTCTTCCTGGTACGTGCCAGCGCCTCGGCCGGCACCCGCGCCCCCTGGGCCACGGGTGCCGGCCGGCGACGGTGCTGGCCGCCAGGCGGACCCGCGCCGGCCGGAACGGAGCCGGAATGCACACGGGCGCCGCAGAGCCCCTGCCTGGGAGGCGGCATGTCAGCAACGTCACGCGATGTGCGCAACGTGGTCCTCGTCGGTCACACCGGTGCCGGCAAGACGACTCTGATGCAGCACCTGCTCCGGACAGCGGACAGTCTCGACCCGTTGCCCACCCCGGAACCCTCGCCGGTGGACCACTCGAAGGGCACCAACCACCCGAAGGGCACCAACCACCCGAAGGGCGGCAGCGGCCGGCCGCACGCGGACACCTCATCCGCCGGCGGGGCCTGGCCCGGGGTCGGTGCCGCCGGAGGCGGCGCGGGCAGCGCCTCCGGCGGAGAAACCGTCGAGCGAAGCGTCTCCCTGATCCTCGCGTCGCTGCGGCACCGTGGTGTGACCGTGAACCTGCTGGACACGCCGGGCTATCCCGACTTCGTAGGTGAACTGCGCGCCGGCCTGCGGGCGGCGGACGCCGCCCTGTTCGTCATCAGCGCGCTGGAAGGGATCGACGGCTCGACCCGGATGCTGTGGGACGAGTGCGCCTCGGTGGGCATGCCTCGGGCCATCGCCATCACCCGGCTGGACCATCCCCGCGCCGACTTCGAGGCGACGGTGCTGGCGTGCCAGGAGGCGTTCGGGACCGGCGTCCTGCCCGTCTACCTCCTTGCCGCGGGCGAGGCACCCGGCGCGGGCCACCGGCTCGTCGGCCTGGTGACCGGCCGCCTGATCGACTACTCGGCCGACGGCCGCCACGAGCACGACCGCCCGGTCGAGCTCACCGGACCGGCCGCGGCTGCACGCGGCGCGCTGCTGGAGACGGTGATCGCCGAAAGCGAGGACGAGGACCTGCTGGAACGCTACGTCGACGGCGCGGAACTCGACCCCAAGGTCCTCCTGGACGACCTGGAGACGGCCGTCGCGGGCGGTTCGTTCTTCCCGGTGCTCCCCCTCATCACCCCGCCGGGGCCCGAGCGGGGCACCCGCCCCACGGCCCCCGGGCTGGGCACCGCGGAGTTGCTCGACCTGTTCGTCCATGGATTCCCCTCGCCGAGCGAGCACCCGCTGCCCCGCCTCACCCGGCCGGACGGATCCCCCTGCCCACCTGCGGTCGGTGATCCGTCCGGCCCGCTCGTCGCCGAGATCGTGCGCACCACCACCGACCCGTACATCGGCCGGATGTCCCTGGTCCGCGTCTTCTCCGGGACCCTGCGCCCCGACGCGGCCGTCCATGTCAGCGGGCACGGCCGGAGCGCCGCGGGCCATCCCGACCATGATGACGACGAGCGGGTCGGTGCCCTCTCCCAGGCGGTCGGGATCTCGCTGCACTCGGTCGACGAGTGCCCCGCAGGCGGCGTCTGTGTGATCACGCGGCTGTCGACCGCCGAGACCGGAGACACACTCTCCGACCCGGCCGACCCCCGGTACCTGCCCGCCTGGACGATGCCCGAGCCGCTGCTCCCGATCGCCGTGCACACCCAGGCCAGGTCGGACGAGAGCAAGCTCTCCGCCGCGCTCGGGCGCCTCGCCGCGGAGGACCCGACGCTGACCGTCGTCCAGGACCCCGACACCGGCCAGGTCGTCCTGTGGTGCATGGGCGAGGCCCACGGCGACGTCGTCCTCGAGCGCCTGCGCGACCGGTTCGGCGTCACCCTGGAGAAGATTCCGCTGCGGCTGCCGATGCGCGAGACACTGCGCGGCCCGGCCGAGGGCCTGGGGCGGCTGGTGAAACAGTCCGGTGGACACGGGCAGTACGCGGTCTGCCGGATCGTGGTGGAACCACTGCCCGCCGGAAGCGGCATCGAGTTCGTCGACGAGGTGGTCGGCGGTGCAGTTCCCCGGGCGTTCATCCCTTCGGTGGAGAAAGGCGTGCGAGCTCAGCTCGAGCGGGGGCTGACCGCCGGATTCCCGGCCACCGATCTGCGCGTGCGACTGGTCGATGGGAAGTCCCACAGCGTCGATTCCTCGGACATGGCCTTCCAGACGGCCGGCGGGCTCGCGGTTCGGGACGCCGCGCGGGCCGCCGGGGTGGTCCTGCTCGAACCGGTCCTGGCGATCGACGTCAGCGTTCCCGACGAGTTCGTCGGAGCCGTGATGAACGACATCTCCACCCGCCGCGGCCGAGTGGTGGGAATGGCCCCCGCGGGCGGAGAGGGCAGCGACGGCGCCGGCGGCCGGACGGGCGGTACCGGCGGCGCGGCCGGCGAAGCGCCGCCGCCCGGGTCAGGGCCGGGGCGCACCGCGATCCACGCCGAGGTGCCCGCCGCGGAGATGACCCGTTACGCAGTGGAGCTGCGTTCCGTCAGCCGCGGCACCGGGATCTTCACCCGGCGGCACCACCGCTACGAACCGCTGCCCGACCACCTCGTGGCCCGGGTCGCCGAAGAGCCGGTGTGACGCCCGCCGTGCCGGGACCGATCGCCGGACCGTCGGAGCGCGCGGCGCCCGGCTGTCAGTCGGTTCCGGTACGGCGCCAGGCCTGGGCAAGCAGGTCCCTGGTGGGGCCGAGCAGCGCCGGCAGAACCCGCGTGGCCCCGATGACGGGCATGAAGTTGGTGTCACCGCCCCACCGGGGCACCACGTGCTGGTGCACGTGTGCGGCGATACCCGCGCCGGCCACCGTGCCCAGATTCATTCCGGTGTTGAATCCGTGCGCACCGCTGGCGAGCCGCAGCGCGCGCAACGCATGCTGCACGAAGAGCGCCATCTCAACGGCCTCGTCATAGGTCATCTCGGCATAGTCGGCGACGTGCCGGTAAGGCACGACCATCAGGTGGCCGGCATTGTAGGGATAGAGATTCAGCACTGTGTAGACCGCGTTTCCGCGGGCGACGATGAGGCCTTCCTCGTCGGTCAGCGCGACAATGGCACAGAATGGACACTCGTCGCCCGGCGAGCGCCCCTCACCCTTGATGTAGGCCATGCGGTGCGGGGTGTAGAGCCGTTGGAACGCATCCGGATGGCCGACACCCGCCTGCTCGTCGAGGGGTGTTCCGTCCGGCGCGGCGGTGGCGCTCACCGGGCCGGGTCCGCTGGACGTGCCCGGCCCGGCTGCCGGCGGGCTGATCCGACGTGCGTCACCCTCACCACGCTGTCGCCTCCCGCGCCCGCGAGCCCGTCATCTTCGGCCGCCGGTGCACCGACCGACCAGCCGTTCCCGTCCCGGCACCACGGTACCCACCAGCACGCCACACCAGGGTGGCCCGCCGCGGCCGGCGGCATCACCACGGGGCGGGCCCGGCGCACGATCGGCAGTCCCCGACCGCGGCCGACGGTCTTCGATGCGGCCGGGATCACAGCCCCGCCGCATCACCAACGACCCTCGACCCCCACCAAAGTGCCACCGACCCACAGATTGGGCGGCGGCCGATCCCCCATGGGCGCCACAGCCGCGCCAAGAACAGATCAGGACAAAAGGACAGCGCGATCACGCCGAAGCCCCGACCGGAACAATCGCGACATTCGTCGCCAGATGCGAGAAAAAAGCACAACGTCGGGCCGTGGGCCCGACGGGAAGAGAGTGCAGATGCGCGAGTGTGGGCGTACGTGGTTTCGAACCACGGACCTCTGCCGTGTGAAGGCAGCGCTCTACCCCTGAGCTATACGCCCGCGCGATCTTTCAGGCCCGTGACCTGCGGACCTGGCACCGGAACCCTATCAGTGCCAGACCCCGGGGCCACCCGAAGCCTCTCAGACCAGCCCCAGCGACCGGACGTGTTGCGTCCTCACCGAGGTTGGTCTCAGCTTACACGGACGCGACCGGGTAACGGACAGGGGGTGGCCACCGGACGGATGCGGGCATGTCTGACCCCCGACCGAACCTCGGGACACCGGCGGGTTGGCCGGGACTCGCCGCGGTTGAGACGGGTCCGGACAGGGAAGGCTATGAGTGGCACGGCCTCGGCAGAACGGCCATTGTGCTCGGGGGAACCCTCAGTCGGACGCGGACGGCGACCATTCGACCACCTTCGGTCGAAGGTCGACGGCCACACCGACCGGGTCTTCTCGGGGACTTCGGCCGGGCTTCCTGGGTAGGGCAACTCGCCCGAATCGCCGTAACGGATGTTGTCTTGACATAACCTTGTTTCAAACGGGACTCAGAGAGGGAACTATCTCGTTACACGGGTGCTCGCCCGCACCACGCACCATGAGAGGCCGCCCGATGACTATTCGTCACGATTCGATCACCGCAGAACTCGCCCTTCGGCTCGTCGTTCCCGGTGGCGCTCCGGTTCCGGTCGCCGCCACGGTCCGTTACGAACCCGCTGACCCCTATGCGGTCAGCATCGGCTTCCGTACCGGAGCCGACGAGGTCGTCGAATGGACGTTCGCCCGGYAGTTGCTGAGCGACGGCGTGCGACGTCCAGCCGGCGACGGCGATGTGCAGGTCTGGCCCGCTGCGCAGTCAGGGGGGCGGATCGTCTGCCTGTCCTTGTCCAGTCCTTCCGGCCATGCGTTGTTCGAAATGCCCCGGGCCGAGGTACTGGCTTTTCTTCGCCGGACCTACACAGCTGTACCCCTCGGCGGGGAGAGCGACGTCATCGACCTGGATGCCGAGCTGGCCCTGTTGATCTGGGGCGGCCCCGAGCGGTGACACCACCGGGGTCGGCACCGCTCCGACCCCGGCAGGCCGGTGCGGGCACTTCCGGCACGTGACAGCTCCTGTCCACCCGGGCGCCTGGTGGGGATTCCCCCACCAGGCGCTTTGCTGTCGGCCGCCAGTGGCGCGCGTTCGTCACAGTGGCGCGTTGCCGGCGGCTGGCGGAGAGGCTGTCACCGGCGCGGGGCCGTCAGCGGACTGCCACGACGTAGTCGCCCCTCGCCGCGTGCGGGGCCGTGGGTCGTCGGCGCCGTCGTCGGCGCGATCCGGCCGTCCCGGGTGGACGAGGCCAGTGACAGCAGCCGGCTGGCCTTCAGTTCCGTCTCCTGCCACTCCGCCTGTGGGTCGCTCCCCCAGGTGATTCCGGCGCCGGTCCCGAACCAGATCCGTTCGTCGGCCAGCCAGAACGTCCGGATGCCCACCGACAGCCAGCCCCGGCCGGTGTCGGCGTCCACCCAGCCGATGCCGCCGCAGTACGGACCGCGGGGTACCGGCTCCAGCCGCCTGATGATCCGCAGCGCGCTCGACTTCGGCGCACCCGAGACGGAGCCCGGCGGGGACGTCGCCGCGATCAGCTCCGGCCAGCCGACGTCCGCCGCGAGCCGGGCCTGCACCGTCGAGACCAGGTGCACCAGACCGGGATGCCGCTCGACCGCGCACAGCGCCGGAACCGTGACACTCCCGGGCCGGGCCACTCGTCCCAGGTCGTTGCGGACGAGGTCGACGATCATCACGTTCTCGGCGATGTCCTTGTCCCTCAGGTCGGCCACCGTCCGGCCGGTGCCCTTGATCGGGCCCGAGCGGACGAGGTCGCCATGCCGGGAGAGGAACAGCTCCGGAGAGGCTCCGGCGATGCGCAGGCCGGCCTCCGGGGCGTCGAACACCACCGAATAGGGAGCGGGGTTGCCCGCGGCCAGAACGGCCGCCAGGCCCGCGAGGTCCGTTCCGCCCGTTCCGGTGGCTGTCGGCGCCGAGAGCAGCCGACACAGGTTCACCTGGTAGACCTCACCTGCGGCGATCTCCGCGCGCACGGCCTGCACTCCGTCGATGTAGGAGGCAGCGTCGAGGCTCGTCACCCAGGTGTCGTGCGGCGGGCCCTGCCAGGGAGCCGCCGCCAGGCTGGCGATGTCGGGCGCGCGGCGCACGTCGCGGAAGCGGACACAGCGGGCCGCGCCCTCGAAGTCGAGGACAACACCCCAGAAGCCACCGCGGTCGAGCACCCGGAGGTCGTCCGACACATCCACGACGCCGGTGGCCAGCAGACCACCGGCCAGAAGGTAGGACTCCCGGCCCCGGAACCTCCGTGGGGCGGTCACCGCGACCGCCCGCGGCTGTGACGACACATGCGCGCCGCTCCTGACAGTCCTGCCCCCGCCCGTGGTTCCCCCGCTCGTGATGCCCCTGCTCGCGCCCATCATCCCGATCACCGTACCGCCGTCGTCGACCGTGCCTGAGGCCCGAGGTCGCCGCGCCGCGCACCCGGAGCGGAGCGGGACTCCCCCGCGCCGCCGTCTACGGGACTACGCCGCCCGCACGGGTACCCCCTGTCGCCCGCGGGCGTGACCCCCGTCCCTCTCCGGCGGCCGGACAGCACCCGGTGCCACCCCCCGTGCCGGCRCACCGGGCGCAAACACACGCCTGACACCGTGTGCGACCGGCAGATCAACGCGTCAGCGACACAGGGTCGACATCCGGGCGACATCCCGGCACGTCGGYGCGCAGATTCGACGACCGCCCCGATCGTCCGCTAGAGTRCTACCTGCACCGCCAAGCGGGAAGCCGATCCGATCGGCAGYCCGAGCACTCCTTTCAAGGAGCGCGGCAGCGGAGCGTGCGGACGTGRCTCAGTGGTAGAGCATCACCTTGCCAAGGTGAGGGTCGCGGGTTCGAATCCCGTCGTCCGCTCGGAAGCGGTGTGGTCAGAGATGAAGCCATCACGGCCTTTCACGGCGGAGTGGCCGAGTGGTTTAGGCAAGGGCCTGCAAAGCCCTGTACGCGGGTTCGATTCCCGCCTCCGCCTCTGATCCAGTTACGGGCGATTAGCTCAGTGGGAGAGCGCTACCTTGACACGGTAGAGGTCACTGGTTCAATCCCAGTATCGCCCACCCGTAGCGAAAAGCGCAGAAGGCCGTCCTCATGGAGGAACGGCCTTTTGTCGTAGTTGGCGCCGGATGAGGGCAGGGGTTCCGCCGGGCAGGTCAGCTGCCGGGCGAGGCGGAGGCCCCTGAACTGCCCCCGCCACCGCCGGCACGCGCGGTGCCTCCGTCACGGGGTCCGCCGTCGGTCAGAAAGGCGACAAGTCCCTGGACGAGGCCCGCCGCCGCCTGCTGACGCCAGGCGGGGTCACTGATCCGCGCGGCGTCACCGGGATTGCGCATGTTGCCGCATTCGAGGAAGACCTTCGGCACGCGGGAAAGGTTCAGGCCGCCCAGGTCGGCCCGCACCGTGATCCCGTCCTCGCCGAGGTAGTCGGCCGGCGGCTGACCGGTCGCCGACCCGAAGGCCTCCCGGAGCAGGTTGGCGAGCCGCCCCGAAGCCGGCAGGATGCCGTCGTTGCCTCCGTCGGGGCTTGCCGCCGGCGCGATGACGTGGAAGCCGCTGCCCTGCGGCGGCCCACCGTCGGCATGCAGGGACACCACGGCGTCGGCGCCGGCCTCGTTGCCGATGCGGGCCCGTTCGTCGACGCACGGCCCGACACCCTGGTCGTCGTTGCGGGTGAGGATCACCGTTGCGCCCCGCGCGCGCAGTTCCTCGGCAGCGCGGACCGCCACGTCGAAGGTGAAGGCGTGCTCCGCGTACCCGTCCGTGGTTTCAGCACCCACGGTGTCGCATTCCTTGCGGAAACCGCCGGCGTCGACGAGCCGGTTGATGGCCCTGGGATCGGCGCTGTTCCCGCCGTTGTGACCGGGGTCGATGACCACGGTTCGCCCGGCCAGGGCGCGGGGGTCCGCCTCCGCGGTGACCCCGGCAGCAGGCCGCCGAGCGCCGTCGGACTCGGTCCCCCCGGGCCAGATCACCATGCCGGTCACGGCCACGGCAATGGCCAGGACCGCCGCGGCCGCGAGCAGCGCGTAGGGCGACACCCTCCTGGGCGTGCTCCTGGGCATGGCGCCCCCGCTTCTCCTCCGCCCCCCTCCGGGCCTGGCCGGTCCAGGCGCCGGCGGGCCCGGACGCGGGTCAGGCACCGGCGGCCGGGATGCGGTCAGGCACCGGACCCCGCGTCTCGGAGCGTCGGTCGGGACCTCGGCGAACCAGAGACCACAGCACCGCAGGATCCACGCGCATGATCCACGCGACCAGCGGACCGGGGCGACCAGCGACCGAAGCGACCTTCGCGCCGAAGAGCCTGGAATGGCCGTACGTAACCATATACGTCCGGCCAGGCCGGCCCGGATCGCCGGCACCACGCTCCGTCAGGTTGCGGTCACGAAGTCGATCAGCTCCTCGACGGCCCTCAGCAGGCCGGGTTCGAGGTCGGAGTACGAGTCGACCGCCGCGAGCACCCGGCGCCACATCTCGGCCGGCTCGCTGACGCCCAGGGCCGCGCAGACGCCTTCCTTCCAGGCCTGGCCCCGCGGCACCTGCGGCCAGGCCCGGATCCCGACCGAGGTCGGCTTCACCGCCTGCCAGATGTCGATGTAGGGATGACCGGTCACGAGGACGTGCTCCCCGGCGGCAGCGGCCGCGATCCGGCTCTCCTTGGACCCGGGGACGAGGTGGTCGACGAGGACGCCGAGCCGACGCCCCGGCTGCGGCCGGAAACCGCGGACGATCTCGGGCAGGTCGTCGACGCCGTTCAGCGGCTCCACGACGACACCCTCGATCCGCAGGTCGTCGCCCCAGACCCGTTCGACGAGGGCGGCATCGTGCAGGCCCTCGACGTAGATGCGGCTGGCACGCGCGACGCGGGCGGGCGCGCCCGGCACGGCGAGGGAGCCCGAGGCGGTGCGCCGGGGTGCGGACGGGGCAGCGGGCCGGGGGCGGGTGAGTGTGACCCGTTCGCCGTCCAGCAGGAAGGCGCCCTGGGCRAGAGGAAAGACCCGGCGGCGCCCCTTCCGGTCCTCGAGCATCACCCCGCCGGCCTCGACGCCGACGACCGCCCCGCAGTACCCGGAGTCAGCGTCCTCGACGACCAGGTCCGGCTCGATCTCGACCACCCGTGGCTGTCTGGGTACCCGTGCCCTGGCCTGGGCCAGGATGTCGGGTCCGTAGTCGCGGCTGCGCACGCCCGCAACCTACAGTGGGACAGGGGCGGGCATTCCCGACGACACGCCGCGGCGCGGGCCGTGCAGGCCGGGTGGCCATGCGGCCCGAAGTGACCACCGTGGATGTCGGGAGGCACCGTGGGAAGCAGCTCGGCGGAGGGCGCGGCGGAACGGACCAACGCGCACGGAGCGCGTCGGCCTGGAGACCGGGCCGCCACGGTCACGGACGCCCATGCCCATGCCCGGTACGGCCCCGGCGTGGCGCTGCTGGTGATCGACATGCAGAACGACTTCGCGGCAGCGGGCGGCAGCCTCTACGTCGACGGCGGAGAGGAGATCGTCGACGGGGTGAACGCCGAGATCGCGGCCGCGACGGAGGCCGGATCCCCGGTCTACTACACCCAGGACTGGCATCCCCCGTCGACGCCGCACTTCGTGACCGAGGGCGGGCCGTGGCCGCCCCACTGCGTGCGCGACACGCCCGGCGCAGCCTTCCACCCCGGCGTGACGATCGCCGGGGAGGTCATCCGCAAGGGCGTCGACGGCGCGGACGGCTACTCGGGCTTCTCCGTGCGGGACCCGCAGTCGGGTGCACGGTCCTCGACGGTGCTCGGCGAGCGGCTGGCCGCGGGCTCGGTGGCCAGCGTGGTCGTGGTCGGCCTCGCGGGTGACTACTGCGTGCTCGAGACCGCGCTCGACGCGCGGGCGCAGGGGCTGGACGTCGTCGTCCCCCTGGCGCTCACCCGCTTCGTCGAACTGACCGAGGGCGACCGCGAACGCGCGGTCGCCCGGATGCGTGAGGCAGGCGTGCGGACACCGTCCTGACCTCCCCGGGGTGGGGAGCAGGAGACCGCGGTACCGCCTGGTTCGCACCGCGGTGGTGCTGGGCGCCGGGTTTCAGGCGGCGCAGTCCCGGCAGACCATGCGCCGGGCGTCGTAGAGCTGGCTGCGGTGGTGGACGAGGTAGCAGCTCGTGCAGGTGAACTCGTCCGCCTGCCGCGGCAGGACACGGACGGTCAGCTCCTCTCCGGACAGGTCGGCGCCGGGCAGGCCGAGCTCGGTCTCGAACGGATCGACATCGTCACCGAGGTCGGCCGCCGCGTCCGCCCGCCGGGCCTTGAGGGCCTCCAGGCTCTGCTCGGAGTCCTCGAGTTCCGTGGTGCGGGGGGTGTCGTAATCGGTGGCCACTGAGTTCTCCCAGAATGGTTGTGCTCTCGTCGTGCGCAACCCACAACGCACGACCCCGGGGGTATGTGCCCGTCCGACCCACGCGAACACAGTGTGGGCTTGACCACAGACAGCTGAGCGGGCGCTCAGCAAGCCGTGCGGAGACGTCACCCGGTGCGCCGCAGCCAGGTCACGGGCGCGCCGTGAGCCCCTCGCCGCAGCGGTTCCAGGACGTCGTCCCAGGCGGTGCCGAGCAGGCGGTGCAGGCCCCGGGAGAGGGTCTCCCGCGCCTCACCGCGTTCGAGCAGGGCGAGCAGGGCGACCTCGCCGACCACGACGTCCCCGTTGGCGGCGATCGCGGCGCGGTGCAGACCCAGCTCGGGGGTGAACGAGTACCGTTCGGCGTCACAGCCCGGGGAAGGACCCTCGACGGTCTCGAAGGTCACATGCCCCAGCCGGCGCAGGACGGAGGCCAGCCGGCCCGCCGTCCCCGGAACGGCGCGCCATTCCAGACCGGCATACAGGAAGCCGGGATCGCCCGGCTGCGCCGTCCAGGTCAGGGAGACCGGGGCGGTCAGGGCTCCGGACACGGCGAACTCCAGGTGCGGGCACAGCGCCGGCGGGCACGCGAGAACCGCCAGCTTGCCCGGCACGGCGAAGGACGACGAGCCGGATGACAGCTCACGAGCTGTCGATGACATTGCCACCACGCGGGACCTCCGTCGACGAGGAACGCCTTCCCCTGCGGCTCGTCACATCGGACCCGTCAGATACCAGTCGATCGTGCCATGACCAGCGGGCCAGGACTAGACCTCTCTCCTCCCCTGGTGCCACATGTGGTGTCCCCCACCCCACCGAGGGACTGGTTCTTTCAGGTGGGGCTCAGACGGGAGCGGCGGGCCAGCTCCCGTCACCGCCGCCCGGCCGGCCCCCGCCGTCCCCGCCTCCGCCCTCGCCGCCGTGCTCACCACCGCGCTCGCTGCTGCCGCCGTCGCCGTCGTGCCCGCTCTGGCGGCCGGCCCTGCCTTCGACGTCGAACAGCCCGCCGGGCCCGGCGAGGCCGCCCAGCGCGGAGGTCAGTTCGCTGGGCACGATCCACAGCTTGCTGGCCTGCCCCTGGGCCAGCCGTGGCAGCATCTGCAGGTACTGGTAGGCGAGGAGCTTCTGGTCCGGGTCGCCCTCGTGAATGGCGCCGAACACGGTGCCGATCGCCTTGGCCTCGCCCTCGGCGGCGAGGATCTGGGCCTCCCGGTGGCCTTCGGCCCGCAGGATCGCGGCCTGCTTCTCGCCTTCGGCCCGCAGGATCTCGCTGGCCTTCACGCCCTCCGCCGTCAGGATCGCGGCACGCCGGTCACGCTCGGCGCGCATCTGCTTCTCCATCGAGTCCTGGATGGAGCGCGGCGGGTCGATCGCCTTGAGCTCGACCCGGTTCACCCGGATGCCCCACCGCCCGGTCGCGTCGTCCAGGACCCCACGCAGCTGCCCGTTGATCTGGTCCCGGGAGGTGAGGGTCCCCTCCAGGTTCATCCCGCCGATGACGTTGCGCAGGGTGGTGACGGTCAGCTGCTCGATCGCCCGGATGAAGTCGGCGATCTCGTAGGTCGCCGCCCGCGGGTCGGTCACCTGGAAGTAGATGACGGTGTCGATGCCCACGACGAGGTTGTCCTCGGTGATGACCGGCTGCGGCGGAAAGCTCACCACCTGTTCGCGCAGGTCGATGCGCTCCCGGATCCGGTCGACGATCGGGACCACGATCGCCAGGCCCGGGGTCAGCGTGCGGTGGTAGCGGCCGAGGCGCTCGACCACCATCGCGCGCGCCTGCGGAACGATCCGCACGGACCGGATCAGGAAGATCAGGACCACCAGCGCCGCCACCCCGGCGGCGATGACTCCGCCCATCTTCACTCCTTGGTCATGGCCGAGGTCCCGCTCCCCGGCGCGGCGTCCTACCCGCTGGGAGGCGGGATCCCCTCCGCACGGTGCACGATCACATGCGCGCCGTCGACGCGCAGCACCCGGACGGCGGTGCCGACGTCCAGTACCTCCGCCTCCGGGAAGGGTCTCGCGGACCAGATCTCGCCGGCCAGCCGGACCCTGCCGTCCGCCCCGTCGACCCGCTCGACGACGACGGCGGGGGCGCCGACCAGCGCGTCCGTCCCGGTCCGCAGCAGCGGGCCGCGGGTCAGATGGCGGCGGGCGACCGGGCGCAGGCCGGCGGTGAGCCCGGCCGAAACCCCGGCGAAGGCCACGATCTGCACGATCAGGTCGGCGCCCGCGACCGCGAGGCCCGCACTGACCAGCGCCGCAAGCGCGAACATGATCAGTATCAGGTCCAGGGTGAACAGTTCCCCGACCAGGAGCACACCCGCCACGATGACCCAGACGACCTCGTCCGCCATGGCACCTCTCCGCGGTCGGAACTCCAACGATCTATCAGAACTCAATGGCTGCAGCCAACAGCCGCCCGCGCTTCGCGCGCCCCCGGGCCCGGCGGGGGTGCCGAGCCGTAGGCTTCGTGCGTATGTCCCAGGTCTGGCCAGGCAGCCCTTATCCCCTCGGCGCCACCTTTGACGGGTCGGGTACCAACTTCGCGATCTTCTCGGAGGTCGCCGAGCGCGTGGAGCTCTGTCTGTTCGACCCCTCGGGAGCCGAGCGCAGGATCGAGATGCGCGAGCGCGACGCCTTCGTCTGGCATGCCTATCTGCCCACCGTGCTGCCCGGACAGCGGTACGGCTACCGCGTCCACGGACCCCATGATCCCGCACAGGGGCATCGGTGCAACCCCAACAAGCTTCTTCTCGACCCGTACGCCAAGGCCGTCGACGGCGAGATCGACTGGGACCAGGCTGTCTTCGGCTACAACTTCGGCGACCCGGAGAGCGTGAACACCGCCGACTCCGCGCCGCACATGATGAAGTCGGTGGTGATCAGCCCGTTCTTCGACTGGAACGGCGACCGCCCCCCGCGCCGCCCCTACAACGAGACGATCATCTACGAGGCGCACGTGCGGGGCCTGACCATGCGCCACGAGGGCCTGCCCGAGGAGTACCGCGGCACCTACGCGGGCGTGGCGCACCCGCTGATGATCGATCACTATCACCGGCTGGGCGTGACCGCGATCGAGCTGCTGCCCGTGCACCAGTTCGTCCACGACGAGCATCTGGTGAGCCGCAACCTGCGCAACTACTGGGGCTACAACTCCATCGCCTTCCTCGCCCCGCACAACGGCTACTCGTCCGCGGGCGGCGACGGGCGGCAGGTGCAGGAGTTCAAGGGCATGGTCCGCAACCTGCACGAGGCCGGCATCGAGGTGATCCTCGACGTTGTCTACAACCACACGGCCGAGGGCAACCACATGGGTCCGATGCTGTCCTTCCGGGGCATCGACAACGCTGCCTACTACCGGCTGGTCGACGACGATCCGCAGTACTACATGGACTACACGGGCACCGGGAACAGCATGCGGGTGCGGCACCCGCACGTCCTGCAGCTGATCATGGACTCGCTGCGGTACTGGGTCACCGAGATGCATGTGGACGGCTTCCGCTTCGACCTCGCCGCCACCCTGGCCCGCGAGTTCTACGACGTCGACCGGCTGTCGTCGTTCTTCGACCTCGTCCAGCAGGACCCGGTCGTCTCCCAGGTCAAACTGATCGCCGAGCCGTGGGACCTCGGCGAGGGCGGCTACCAGGTGGGTAACTTCCCACCCCTGTGGACGGAGTGGAACGGGCAGTACCGCGACACCGTCCGCGACTTCTGGCGTGGGCAGGACCACGGCATCGCCGAGTTCGCCTCCCGCCTGACCGGCTCCTCGGACCTGTACGAGAACGACGGGCGGCGGCCGTACGCGTCGATCAACTTCGTCACCGCCCACGACGGCTTCACCCTGCGCGACCTCGTCTCCTACAACGACAAGCACAACGAGGCCAACGGCGAGGAGAACCGGGACGGCTCGGACGACAACCGCTCCTGGAACTGCGGGGTGGAGGGTCCCAGCGACAACCCGGCGATCAACCGGCTGCGCAACGCCCAGGCCCGCAACCTGCTCGCCACCCTGCTGCTCTCGCAGGGCGTGCCCATGTTGGTGGCGGGCGACGAGATGGGCCGCACCCAGGGCGGCAACAACAACGCCTACTGCCAGGACGGCCCGATCTCCTGGCTGGACTGGTCCGACGCCGAGCGCAACGCCGACCTGATCGAGTTCACCGCCCAGGTCGCCCACCTGCGCAGGGCGCACCCGGTGTTCCGGCGGCGGCGGTTCTTCCAGGGCGAGTCGATCCGCGGCTCGGCCGGTGGAGAGGACAACGCAGGTGGGTCGACCGACGGCGCGGAAGCCGTCGAGGTGGCCGCCAAGGACATAGTCTGGCTTCGTCCTGACGGTAACGAGATGTCCGACACCGACTGGGAGTCCGGCACGGCGCGCTCGCTCGGCTGTTATCTCAACGGGCACGGCATCCCGGACCCCAACACGCTCGGCGAGGCGATCGTCGACGACTCCTTCCTGCTGTTCTTCAACGCCCACCACGAACCGATCCGGTTCCTGGCACCACCGGCCAACTTCGGCACCACCTGGGAGATCATCGTGGACACGCGCTCGTCCAGCGCCGAGATCGCGGCGATGCTCGGTGGCACCGAGCTCGGCGCCATCGACGTCGAGCGGTTGATCAAGGCCGAGGACCCGCTCGAGGTCGATGCCCGCGCCACCCTCGTGCTGCGCCGTGTCAGCTGACCGGCCCGGCGGCCCCGACCGCCACCCGCCTGCCGACCGCCGCCGGGAGGGCGCCCCGGGCGCGGGCCGGGAGGAGCTGGGCGGCGGCGAGCTCCGGGTCGTCCCGAGCGGGACCTACCGGCTCCAGCTGCACCTGGAGTTCTCGTTCACCGACGCCGCCGTGATCATTCCATACCTGGCGGGGCTCGGGGTCTCCCACCTGTACCTGTCTCCCATCCTGGAGGCGGCGCCCGGGTCGACGCACGGCTACGACGTCGTCGACCACAGCCAGATCAGCCCGGAGCTCGGCGGTCTCGGCGGCCTGCGCCGGCTGGTGGCCGCGGCCCGGCGCGCCGGGCTCGGCATCGTCGTGGACGTCGTGCCCAACCACATGGCCGTGCTGGCCCCCGGCACGACGAACACCGCCTGGTGGTCCGTGCTGCGTGAAGGGCCGGACTCCCCCTACGCCTCCTGGTTCGACATCGACTGGGACTCCCCGGACAACCCGGGGCGGGTGCTGCTGCCCCTGCTCGGCCAGTCCCTCGCGGACAGCCTCGCCGCCGACGAGATCACCGTCGAGCAGGACGAGGACGGCGAGTGGGTGATCGTCTACTACGACCACGTGCTTCCGGTCGCCGCGGGCACCGCCGACCCGGCCGACGTCGCGGCCACCCTGGACGCGCAGTACTACCGCCTGTGCTGGTGGCGCGTCGGCGGGACGGAGCTGAACTACCGCCGTTTCTTCGACATCCCGTCGCTGGCCGGCCTGCGCCAGGAGGACCCGGACGTCTTCGCCGCCACCCACCGGCTGCTGATCGAGCAGGTCCGCTCCGGCAACCTGGAGGGGCTGCGCATCGACCACCCGGACGGCCTGGCCGACCCGGAGGAGTACCTGCGCCAGCTCGCGGACGCCACCGGGGGCGTGTGGACGATCGTCGAGAAGATCATCGAACGCGAGGAGGCCCTGCCCGACAGCTGGGCCTGCGACGGCACCACCGGCTACGAGACGCTGAACCGGATCACCCGGCTCTTCCTGGACCCGGTGTCCGCCCGCCCGATGGCCGCCCTTTACACCGAGGTCAGCGGGCGGTCGCCCGACTTCGCGCCGGTCGCCCGGGCGGCGAAGATGGACGTCCTCACCACCGTCCTGCGACCCGAGGTCGACCGCCTGACCGGGCTGGCACTGGCCGAGGCCCGGCGCGACCGGGCCGACCTCACCCGGGCTGGCCTGCGCGAGGCGCTGCGCGAGGTGCTCGCCGCCTTCGAGGTGTACCGCGCCTACATCCGGCCGGACGGGACACCCAGCCTGGAGGCCCGCGGCCACGTCGTCCGCGCGTGCGAGCAGGCCCGGCTCGCGCTGCCGGGCCGGGCCAGCGAGATCGACCTGATCGAGGACCTCGCCCTCGCCGGTCCGTCCGAGTTCGTGGTGCGCTTCCAGCAGACCTGCGGGCCGGTGATGGCCAAGGGCATCGAGGACACCGCCTTCTACCGGTACGTGCCGATGGTCGCGCTCAACGAGGTCGGCGGTGCCCCGGGTGACTTCCCGGCCTACCCGACGGGCCATCCCCGCAGCGCCGTCAACGAGTTCCACGAAGCCAACATCACCACCCAGCGGGCATGGCCGCTGACCATGACCACACTGTCCACGCATGACACCAAGCGCTCCGAGGACGTCCGGGCCCGGCTCGCCGTGCTGTCGGAGGACCCGCGCGGCTGGGCCGACATCCTGCGCCGGCTGACCCGGCTCGGTGAGCGGCACGCCGACCCGGAGGCGGGCTGGCCCGACCCGGTCACGATGTACCTGCTGGCGCAGACCCTGGTGGGCGCCTGGCCGATCTCGGCCGAGCGGGTCAGTCAGTACATGGTCAAGGCCGTGCGGGAGGCGAAGCTCTTCACGACCTGGGCGGACACCGATCCCGCCTACGAGGCGGCGCTGACCAACTACATCGAGAGCGCGCTGGAGGACGAGGAGTTCGTCGGCGCGCTGGACACCTACGTGGCCACCCTGGTCGAGCTCGGCCGGCAGAACAGCCTGGCGCAGAAGCTGCTGCAGCTCACGATGCCCGGCGTCCCCGACGTCTACCAGGGGCAGGAGCTGTGGGATCACTCCCTGGTCGACCCGGACAACCGCCGGCCGGTCAACTTCGGCGAGCGGGCGAAGATGCTCACCGAGCTCGGGGTGGAGCCCGGCTCGGAGCTGGCGGCGCCGCGGCGCCCGCCGGTGCTCGACGACTCCGGCGCGGCGAAGCTGCTCGTGGTGGCGCGGTCGCTGCGGGTACGGCGGGACCACCCGGAGTGGTTCGGGGAGCAGGGTACCTACCGGCCGCTGTGGGCCTCCGGTTCGGCCGCCGAGCACGTCGTCGCCTTCTGCCGCACCGAGTCGGTGGTGACGGTGGTGCCGCGGCTCGTTCTGGGCCTGCGGCGCGGCGGCGGCTGGCGCGACACGACCGTGACCCTTCCCGAGGGCCGCTGGGCCGACGTCCTGACCGGCCGACGGCACGACGGGGGGACGGCCTACGTCCTGCGGCTGCTGCGCGACTTCCCCGTCAGCCTGCTGATCCGCACCCCCTGAGAGTGCCGCCGTGCCGCCGGCGGCCCCGCGGGGGTGCCCGCCGTGTGCAGGCCGGCGGGTACTCCGGCACCAGACCCGGGCCGAAGAACGTTCCGGGACGAGCTGCTACCGGTAGACAGGAAACATGACTTCCTTCCGGGTGTGGGCACCCGCCGCGAAGACGGTCAGCCTGGTCATCGCGGACGGCGAGACCAGCGCCGGCTCCGGGCAGGACACCGTGCACGAGATGACCGGCACCGACGGCGGCTGGTGGTCCGTCGAGGTGCCGTCGGCCCGGCACGGAGCCGACTACGCCTACCTCGTCGACGGCGGCGAGGAGCTGCCCGACCCCCGCTCCGCCTGGCAGCCGCACGGGGTGCACGGCCGCTCCCGGTTCGTCGACCATGCCCGCTTCCCGTGGACGGACGTCCACTGGCACGGCGTTCCGCTGTCCGGCAGCGTGCTCTACGAGCTGCACGTCGGTACGTTCACGCCGCAGGGAACCTTCGACGCGGCCATCGAGCGCCTCGACCACCTGGTGGACCTGGGGGTCGACCTGGTCGAGCTGCTGCCGGTGAACGCCTTCCCGGGACGGCACGGCTGGGGCTACGACGGGGTCGGCCTGTTCGCCGTGCACGAGCCGTACGGGGGGCCGGACGGGCTGAAGCGTTTCGTGGACGCCGCCCATCACCGCGGCCTCGGCGTGATCATGGACGTGGTCTACAACCACCTCGGCCCGGACGGAAACTACCTCGGCCGCTTCGGGCCCTACTTCACCGACCGGTACAGCACCCCGTGGGGCCCGGCGGTGAACCTGGACACCCCCGGGTCGGACGAGGTGCGCGCGTTCGTCATCGACAGCGCCCTCGCCTGGTTGCGGGACTACCACTGCGACGGCCTGCGGCTCGACGCCGTGCACGCCTTCGTCGACAACCGGGCCCGGCACCTGCTGGAGGAGATCTCCGACGCGGTGCACCGGCTGGGCACCCAACAGCGCCGCCCGCTGTTCGCGGTGGCCGAGTCCGACATGAACGATCCACGGATGATCACTGCTCCGGAAGCCGGCGGGCACGGGCTGGACGGGCAGTGGGCCGACGACATCCACCACGCGCTGTGGGCCGCGCTGTCCGGGGAACGGCAGGGCTACTACGGCGATTTCGGCTCGTTCGACACCCTCAGCAAGGCCCTGACGTCGGCGTTCGTGCACGACGGCGGCTACTCGACGTTTCGCGGCCGCTCCCACGGACGTCCCGTGCCGCCCCGGACACCCGCCTACCGGTTCGTCACGTTCCTGCAGAACCACGACCAGGTCGGCAACCGGGCGACCGGGGACCGCGCTCCGGCGACGCTGAGCGCCGGCCAGCTGCGGATCGGTGCCGCGCTGCTGCTGACGGCGCCGTTCACGCCGATGCTGTTCATGGGCGAGGAGTGGGGCGCGACCACGCCCTGGCAGTACTTCACCGACCACACCGACCCCCGGCTCGCCGAGGCCGTGCGCAACGGGCGGCGCGGGGAGTTCGCCGCGCACGGCTGGGGACCCGACGACGTCCCTGACCCGCAGGACCCGGCGACGTTCGAGCGCTCCCGGCTGGACTGGAGCGAGCGGGACCTGCCCGACCACGCCTCGCTGTTCGACTGGCACCGCCGTCTGATCAGCCTGCGCCGCCGGCTGCCCCAGCTCAGCGACCCGGCGCTGGCCTCGGTCAGCTGCTCGTACGACGAGCAGGCACGCTGGTTCGTGCTGCGCCGGCTCTCCGGAGCCGGTGACGTCGCCGTGGTGTGCAATCTCGCGGCGCACCGGCAGTCGGTTCCCGTGGAGGGGGTGCCGTTCGACGCCCCGGCGGCCTCCAGCCCCGGGTTCACGTACATGCCGGGCCGGGTCGAGCTGGAGGGCGAGTCCGTCGTCGTGGTCCGGCTGCTGCCAGCGCACTGACCAGGCCCGCCGCTCCAGCCAGGCCCGCTGGTCCGGCCATCCCCGCCGGTCCGATCAGCGGCCGGTCCGGCGGCGGTCCGCCGCCCGGGTCAGGCCGCGGTAGAGCAGGGCGAGCCCGGCGAGGCTGACGAGCAGAACACCGATCAGGAGCGCCACGTACGTGTTCACGGTGCCATCCTGGCAGGCGCCCGGGCGACCGCGGCGGTTGCCGTCCGCGGCAGGTGCGCGGCGCGGCCGGCCGAGTCGATCGCCGTTGCGGGTCAGCCGCGTCGGCGCGGCGGCCGGCGGCCGGCGGCCGATAGAGTCGTGGAGATGCGCGTTCTTCTGTCCACGGACGTTTCTGTTCCTCCTGACTCGTCCAGGAACGCGCACGCATATCCCGCCAGTGCGCCCGGCTCCACCGAAGTTGATCTCGATATCGTCTACGGGCTGCCCGAGCTGACGGCGGGGATCCCGCACATACGGTCCAACTTCGTGGCCTCCGTCGACGGGGCCATCGAGATCGACGGTCGGTCGGGCGATCTCGGTGGCCCGGCAGATCTCCGCGTGTTCCGCGCCCTGCGCTGGCTGGCCGATGTGGTGCTCGTCGGCGCCGGCACGGTTCGGACCGAGGACTACGGGCCGGTGCCCGTCCCGGCAGCGCGCCAGGAGATCCGCGTCGCGGCCGGGCTCGCACCGATCCCACCGGTCGCGGTCGTCAGTGGCCGGCTCGACCTCGACCCGGACGCTCGCCTGTTCGGCGGTGCGGTCCGCCCTCTGTTGCTGACCTGCGAGGCAGCGCCGATCGAACTGCGCCGCGCGCTGGAGCCCGTCGCGGACGTCGTGTCCTGCGGCGAGCGGACCGTCGAGCCGGCTGCCGTGCTCGCCGCGCTCGCCGAGCGCGGGCTGCTGCGCGTCCTGACCGAGGGCGGTCCGACCCTGCACTCCCAGCTTGCCCGGGCCGGGCTCCTCGACGAGGTGTGCGTGACGCTCGCGCCGGTCCTGGCCGGACCGGCACGCCTCGGGATGATGGCCGGCGCGTCCTGGACGGCGCCGCAGCACCTGCGGCTCCTGCACGTTCTCGAAGAGGACGGCTCCCTGTTCCTCCGCTTCGGTCGCTGATCCGGCTCCCGGGCCTGGCCGCCGGTCCGCACGACATCGCGTTGTCCACAGCCCGGTGCGCGCGGGGCTGACCGCAGGTCGACGCGGCTAGCGTCGGTTCCGACCTCAGGGGCCGGACGTCCGCCCGCACCGGCGACGCCCGCCTCCGGACCTGACGGGACGGAACCGCCCATGCCCACGCCTCGAACCTCACCGACCCGAACCCCACTCCTGCGAACTCTCCCGTGACGCAGGTGACGCCGCTCCCCGGGTCCGCACCGAACCGCTTCCGGCAGGCAGCCGAGGCCGCGCTCACCGCGGTGGTGGCCGAGCGCCACGAGCTGACCGAGGCTTTCGGCGCGCTGTTCGCCGAAGCCGACGCAGGTGGCTGGGCGGGCCGCGCAGCGGACGACTGGTGGAGGGGGGCCGCCGGTCAGCGGGCGGCCGCCCTCGGCGCCCTTGACTCCTGGGTGGATGCCTGCCGGCACCTGCTCCTCAGCGAACCCGTGCGGGTCACCCACGACGATCCACGGGCCCGCCACCCCGGTCCGGCGCCCGCGCCACGGGCCGGCCAGCAGTAGTTGACGCGAGGCGCACCGTGCCCGGGCCACCTGAACGTGTCGTCGTCGATCCGGCAGCACTGCAAAGAATGGTCACCGCGATGACGGAGCTCCACCGGAAGCTGCGTACGCAGGAACGCGCCCTCGCCGCCCACGCCGACGCCGTCCCGCTCGCCGTCGGCGCGCCGGCGCGGCTACAGGCCGCTGGCACCTGGGCGGAACATGAGGTGACAGCCCTCCGCCGCCGCCTGGTTCTCGCGCAGGCGGCCGACCCCGAGGCATCGGGGGCACCAGGCGCGCCGGCGCCGGCGGTTCGGTGGGCAACGCCCGACAGGCACGAGGCCTCCGGCCAGACCGCGGCCACGGCCACGGCCGCGGGCCGGGCGCTGGCCGAGCGGCTGACCCGCCCCGGCCCCGACCACCGGGATCGCGACCGGCTCACCGACACGGTCGCCGTCCTGGGCCGCCGAGCCGACGATCCCGGCTTCGTCGCCGGCTTCTACGACCGTCTCGGGCCCACCGGCGTCGCCGTGCTGCTGCACCACCTGTTCGACCCGGCCGGCCCGGCGCGGGCCCGGCCGGCGCAGGCCGCGGAGGTCCTGGGGCGCGGCCTCGCCACCTACAGCCGGGTGCGTGTGCTGAGCGATGCGTGGCTGGGCGCGTTCAGCCGGCAGGGGCGGGCCGGCCAGGTCGAGACCTCGCTGCTCGGGCCCCTGCTCGGGCACGGGCGGTTCTCGCCGCAGCTGCTGGAGCGCCTCGGCGATCTGATGTTCGACACCACCCACGGTTCGCTTCGCGACGTCGGTCTGCTCACCGGGCCGCGCGGCGGCATGCGCTCGGGTCCCTGGTCCGCCCGCGCCGCCCACCGGGAGTACGCAGCCGCGCTGCTCCGGGCGATCGCGGCGGACCCGCGGCTCGCGCCGTCCTTCGCGGGCCGGTACCTCCCCCATCTGCTGCACGCGTCCCGGCTGGTCACCGAACTACCCCAAGGGCTGCGGCCGCATGGTGACTCCTGGTCCGCGGCGCTGGAACCCGCCCGCGCGGCGCTGCTCGCCGCTGCGGGTGGGGCGGCGGCACAGCAGGCGAGCCCGGCCGCGGCACGACAGTTCGTGGTCCGGCTCGTCGAGATGGGGGCAGCCGGCCCGCCCGGCAGGATCTCCCCGCACCTGCGGGCGGCTTACGGGCAGGTCCTGCACGTCTGGCGGGACGACCTCCACGCGGCGATCACCTCACCGCTGCCGCCCGACAGGTCACGGCCCGATGCTCCCGGCCTCGGCCTGGCCGCCGGCCAGTGGGCGGCGCTGCTGCGGGAGAGCCTGCGAGGCGGGGCCAGCGCTCCGCTGCTCGCCGCCGACGCGGTCACCGCCGCCGCCCGCATCGAGGAGCAGGCCTGGCTGGGCACCGGTGGCTACAACCGGCCCGAGGCGGGGCACTACCCGGCCAGCCCGCGCACGCTCGCCTACCACCAGGCGAACGAGATCGTCACCTTCTTCGGCACCGCGCTCATCGACGCCGCCGAGGCGGAGCTGCGGGACCACGCGGCAGCCCTCGAACAGCACCAGCGGCGCACCGCGGTCCTGCTCGACATCCTCGCCGAGACCGCCAAGTCGATCGACGTGACCAGCCTCGTGCGGACGCTGGTCAACCTCGGCACGGGGCTGACCGTCGAGATCGTCGAGGATCGCGTCCGCCGTGCCACGGCGACCCTGCCGACGGAACGTTCCCGTGCCGTCCTCGCCGCCCTGCGGGTCGGCCTGCGCATCCTCCCGGCCTGGCAGGACCAGTACCGGGCCTCGGTGACGCAGCTGTGGCGCCACCGGGGCAGCAGCCCGCTCCGCCCGGTCCGCGTCGACGCGGGCGGCGGCACCACCCGGGTGTACACCGGCGACCCCCGCGCCGACGGCTACGTCACCGGCCCGGCGGACGACTTCCTCGGCCCCGGGAACGAACCGATCGCCGTCGAGGCCATGACGCCTCTACAGCGGTCGTCCTACGGAGCCTGGCTGGCGAGCCCCGCCATCGTGGCGAACAACGATCGGCTGCCGTCCGTACTGGGCGCCCCGCCGGCGGACGTGGTGCCCGGCTGGGGGCCGGCCTGGGCCCGCGCGCAGAGCCCAGGCGACCGGGGCCTCGGATGACCCGCCACTGCGCCGGGTCAGCCCGGCCTGATGCCCAGCACCTCGGCGATGTCGAAGCTGACCGGCCGCTCGAGCTGCTCGTAGGTGCAGCTGAGCGGATCACGGTCCGGCCGGAACCGGACGAACTGCGTCGTGTGCCGGAACCTCGGGCCCTCCATGTGGTCGTACCGCACCTCGACGACCCGTTCGGGCCGCAGCGGCACGAACGACAGGTCCCGGCCGCGAGCCCACCGGCTCTCCCCGGCGTCCCAGGGAGTCCGGGTCGCCGGAGTGGCGTCCGGTACGACGGCCGCTGCGCTGTCGACCCCCGCCGCAGAACCGCCGTCCTGCGCACCTGGCCGGGCCCAGGGGTGCGAGGCGATCGGCGTGACGAGATCTGCGAGCTCCTGGACCAGCTCCCGGCGGCGCGCCATGGGGAAGGCGGAGGTCACCCCGACGGACAGCAGGGCAGGCGCGCCGGTCTCCGCCGGCTCGCCGTACAGCCCGAGCAGGAGCGACCCCACCGCGTCCGGGTCGTTCCTGTGCGGCCGGTAGCCTGCGATCACGCAGTCCGCGGTGCGTTCATGCTTGATCTTCATCATCGTGCGCCGGTCCGGCTCGTAGTGGCCGTCGGGCGGCTTGGCGACAAGTCCGTCGAGCCCGGCGCCCTCGAAGCGGTGGAACCACTCCTCGGCCACAGCCGGGTCGCTGGTCAACGGAGTCAGATAGAGCCCGCTCGGAACGCGCCGAGACGCCGCGGCCTCCGGGCTCTCGAGCTTCTCGCCGTCGGCTGCCGGCCCCGGCTCCGGCCCGGTCGGCTCTGCCGGGGGGAACGGATGCGACGGGCCGGTCCCACCGGCCAGCACCTCCTCCAGCGCCGCCCGCCGCCGTGCGAACGGCTCCTCGACCAGTGCCTCGTCGCCGAGGGCGAGCAGATCGAACGCCACGAAGGAGACCGGGGTCTCGCGGGCGAGCCGGTCGACCCGGCTGGCCGCGGGGTGCACCCGCTGGGCGAGCTCCTCGAAGTCGAGCCCGTCGGGGCCGACGACAACGATCTCGCCGTCCAGCACGCACCGCTGCGGCAGACCGGCCAGCAGAACCGTGACCAGCTCCGGGAAGTACCGGGTCATCGGCCGGGTGTTGCGGGAGGTGATCTCCAGCTCCGGGCCGTCACGGAACACCAGGGCGCGGAACCCGTCCCACTTCGGTTCGTACAGCATGCCGGGCGGGATCCTGGCGGTGGCCCGGGCGAGCATCGGCTTCACCGGCGGCGACACGGGCAGGTCCATCGGCCGATACTCCCCCATCGGGTCGGCACACCGTGAGCGTGTCGGCGTGCCCCGGCCACGCCGGAACCGGGCTGGACCGGCGCTGGACCGGCGCTAGGCCGGCGCGGCGCCGTCCGCTCCCACCGAGCGGGCACGGGTGACGGCCAGCACCCGCTCCGTGTAGGCCGGATCGCACACGATCAGGTCGGGGAGGTACGGATCCGGCTGGTTGTAGCGCAGCGGCGATCCGTCGAGCCGGCTCGTGTGCAGGCCGGCCGCCCGGGCGACGGCGACCGGGGCCGCCGAGTCCCACTCGTACTGGCCGCCCTCGTGCAGGTAGATGTCGGCCTCGCCGCGGATGACCGCCGCCACCTTCGCCCCGGCGGAACCCATCGGGACGATCGTCGCGGAAAGCGCCTCGGCGGCCTCGGTGACGATCCGCGGCGAGCGCGTCCGGCTTGCGACCAGGCGCGGCGCGGTGGTGTCCGCGCGGCGCTCCCGCGGGGGGTCCGCGCTGGAGAGCGCCAGGTCCAGGGCGGGCAGCGCCACCACCCCGACCGTCAGCTCGCCGCGTTCCCACAGCGCCACATGCACCGCCCAGTCGGTGCGGCCCGGTTCGGAGAACTCCCGCGTGCCGTCGAGCGGGTCGACGATCCACACCCGGTCGGCGCCGAGCCGCGCCGGGTCGTCCGCCGCCTCCTCCGAGAGGACCACGTCGTCCGGTCGATGCCGGCCGAGGGCCCGGGCGAGCAGCTGGTGGGACCGGGCGTCCCCGGTCTCGCGCAGGGTCGCCGTCTCGGCGAACCCCAGTTCGGCCCGGATGCGCAGCAGGAGCTTGCCCGCGTCCGTGGCCAGGCGGCGGGCCAGCGCGGCATCGCTGAGCTCGTCCGTGGCGATGTCGACCGGAACCGTGGAGAACGTGGCCGGCCGGCGGATGTCGTCGGTGCTCATCGGGTGCGAGTCTTCCACCCGCTACCGTCGCGGGTGTGAGCGCCACCTCCGACAACGATGTCGGCACGTCCGTCCGGGATCCGCGCGATCTGCGTGGGTCGTCCGACCAGCGCCGCGGGCACACCGCGCAGTCGGAGGAGAACGGGCGCCGGACCGGGCCGCCCGACCGGCCAGACGCGGTCGTCGCACCCGAGCGCGCCCGGCAGCTGCGGGCGGCGTCCGTCGGCTGGCCTTCGGTCACCCTCGACGCCCGGCAGCTCTCCGACCTCGAGCTGATGGTGCTCGGGGTCTTCGGGCCCGCGCCGAGCTACGCCGGGCAGGCGCCCGGCGGCGCCGACCAGATCCCGGCGCCCGAGAGCCCGCCGGTGCCGACGCTGACCGTCCCCGCCGCGGCGGCGGCCGACCTGACCATCGGCACCGAGGTGGCGCTGCGTGACCGCGAAGGGGTGATGGTCGCCGCGCTGCGGCTGCTCGCGCTGGAGCCGGCACCGCCCGCGGCCCGCCTCGTCGGCACTGTGGAGGGGCTGGAGCTGCCCGGCCATCCGGACTACCCGGCGCTGCGCCGCACCCCGGCGCAGCTGCGTGCGGACTTCGCCGACCGCGGCTGGACGGCGTCCGGCACCGGCGCGCCGTGGGCGGTGTGGGCCGACGGGCTGTTGCACACCGCCGATGTCGGCCGTATCCGGGCGCTGACCCGCCGGGGGAAGCACTGCGTGATCCTGGCGCCGGTCGGCGGCGCGGATCCGGCGGATGCCTCACACCACCTGCGCATCCGCTGTCTGATCGCCGCGCTGAACGCGATCGACACGGYCCCGCGCCCGGCCGAGGCGACGTTGGCCCATGAGCCGTTCGCCTCCGAGGCGGTGTCGAAGAGCGGTATCCGAGGGCGGCCGGGGGCCCCGCAGCACGGCTGGCACGCCGGCCCGCCAGAGGCGGCGCCCGCCGGCCCTGGGCAGGCCCCGGGGCCGGGTCACGGCCCCGGGGAGGGCCCGGGTGGTCACCACAGCATGCTGGTGCTGGTGCCTGTCGCCCCGGCCGGCCAGCTCGCCGCCCCGCGCGAACCGGCGATGAGCGCCACATCCCCCGGCGGGCTCACCGACGAGCCCGACGCCGGCGCGCCCGCCCTCGACGCGATGGCCGAGCTCACCGCGCTGCGGGCCCATCTGGCCGAGGTCTACGGCTGCGCCGGCAGCCTGACCGGGCCCGCCATCGGGGCTCCGGACGCGGAGGAGCTGGCCGCTCTGCTGGACGCCGGTGCCCCGCTGCCGGCAGAGCTGACGCCGCCGGGGGTAGCCGCCGAGCTGGTGCGGGCGCTGCCCCCGCGCTCCCGCCGAGGGCTGACGATCCTGTTCACCGGCCTCTCCGGCTCAGGGAAGTCGACGCTCGCCGGGCTGCTGGTCTGCCGCCTGCTCGAGCGGGGCCGGCGGGTCACCCTGCTGGACGGCGATGTCGTCCGGACGCATCTGTCGCAGGGGCTGGGCTTCTCGCGCTCCGACCGGGAGACGAACGTGCGTCGCATCGGGTTCGTCGCCGCCGAGGTCGCCGGGGCCGGTGGGACGGCTGTCTGCGCGCCGATAGCGCCCTACGCCGACATCCGCGCGCAGGTGCGTGCGATGACGACCGCCCGGGGCGCGGGCTTCGTGCTGGTGCACGTGGCGACCCCGTTGGAGGTGTGCGAGTCGCGGGACCGCAAGGGCCTGTACGCGAAGGCCCGGGCGGGGGTGATCCCCACCTTCACGGGAGTCTCCGACCCCTACGAGGAGCCGGATGACGCCGACGTCGTCGTGGACACCGCCGCCCTGTCCGCCTCCGCCGGTGTGGACCAGGTGCTCGAGCATCTGGTCCACACCGGCTGGGTCGAGGCGGAGCCTCAGTAGGCGTTCCCGCGCCGGGGCCCCCTCCAGTGGGCGGCTCCCCGCGCTGGAGCCTCTAGTAGGCGCCTTCGCGCCGGAGCACGGCGAACAGGGTGCGCCAGAGGATGACGAAGTCCATCGCCAACGACCAGTTCTCGACGTACCGCAGGTCGAGCCGGACGGACTCGTCCCACTCCAGATCGCTGCGGCCGCTGATCTGCCACAGCCCGGTGAGCCCCGGCTTGACCATCAGCCGGCGGTACACGTCGTCCTCGTAGCGGGCGACCTCGGAGGGCAGCGGCGGCCGCGGGCCGACCAGGGACATGCTCCCGTTGACCACGTTGAACAGCTGGGGCAGCTCGTCGAGCGACCACTTGCGCAGGAACTTGCCGACCTTGGTGATCCGCGGGTCGTCCCGCATCTTGAACAGCAGGCCCTCGGCACGCTCGTTACGCGACTCCAGCTCCGCCTTGCGGGCCTCGGCATCGACGTACATCGACCGGAACTTGTACATCCGGAACTCGCTGCCACCGCGACCGACCCGCGTCTGCTTGAAGATCGCCGGGCCGCGGCTGGTGAGCCGCACCGCCAGGCCCAGGCCGATCAGCAGCGGCGAGAACAGGAGGATCGCGACACCGGCGACGACCCGGTCGAAGGCCATCTTCATCAGCCGCCGCGTCCCGCTGAGCTCTGGTTCCTCGATGTGCAGCAGCGGCAGGCCGGCCACCGGGCGGATCGAGATGCGCGGGCCGGTGACGTCCGTCAGCGCCGAGCTGACCAGGACGTCCACGTCGCTGCCCTCGAGGGCCCACAGGACCCGGCGCAGCGTCTCTCCGTCCATCTGCGGGCCGATGGCGACCGTTGTCGCATGGGTGGCCTGGATGGCTGTGTGCAGGTTCTCGGAAGTGCCGACGATGGGCACGCCGAGCAGGTCGAACCCGCTGCGCTCGGGCCGGTCGTGGCTGTGCCGGCCGGGCAGCCGGTCCAGGCAGACACCGACCACCGACCAGCCTGAGGTCGGGTCGCGCTGGGCAAGCCGTACCAGCGTGGCCGCGGACTCCCCCGCGCCCACGACGAGGACCCGGTGCAGACACCGGCCCTGCCGGCGCATCCGGTGCAGGATGCCGCGGCCGGCGGACCGGCCGGCCACCGACAGCAGGGTGGCCACGGGGAACGCGATGAGCACGTAGCTTCGGGCGATCTCGGCCTTGGTCGCATACGAGGCGACCGCCACCAGCGCGGTAAGCCGGGCGGCGGAGTTCACGACCCGGCGGAACTCCTCGGAGCCGCCGCCGAGGAACCTGGTCTCGTAGGCGCGGTTGAGCGACATCGCGAGAACCCAGGCCAGCGGCAGCAGGACCGTCATGATGATGTACGGCGTCGACGAGACCGGCTTGGTCTCGAAGTCGACGACGTCACCGAAGCGCACGAAGTAGGCGAGGCCGACGGAGAGGACGCAGGCGAGCGCGTCGAAGAGCACCAACAGCCGGACGTAGCGCCGCTCCCAGCCGACCTGGGCGCGGTAGTCACGCGGGTCCTGGGATGTCTGGGCGTGAAGGAAGGCGTACTGGTTCGGGTCGACAGGCCGCCCGGGCCAGCCGGCCGCGGGCTGCGGCGGCACGCCGTTCCAGCCCGGCCCGACCCGCGGGGTGGGCGGGGCAGGCGGGCCCGGCCAGCCGTGCTGGGCCGGCGGCGGACCCGTATGCACCACATCCTCAGGTTCGAAGAAGCCGCGGGCCTGGGGAACGACACCCGTCCCGCCAGCGGGCCAGGGGCTGCCGGTGGGCCGCGGCCCGTCAGGCGGCCACGGACCACCCCCAAATGATCTTGTACCCCCGGACACCGTATCCGTCACAACAGGACCCCCCCTGGCCTTCGGCATGTCAGTTCTGGTCGACGGAACGGGCACGCGGCGACCGCCCCCCGGAGGCCCCCCCGCAGGGCCTTCCCCCGCCGGACCAATTGTCGATCAGGACAAGCCTGCCGGTGTAGCGGTTCGCCCAGACACGCGCGGACCTGTAGTCGGTACGCGCGACTCAGGGCCCCGCACTCCACGGCGCCTGTCGTGCGCGCACTCCCCCGTCGCCTGCTCCCCCGCCGTCTGTCCCCTCGCGGCATACCGAACTCCGATCTCCGGCGATCGTCCGACCCGGGCAGCCACACCGGCCCATGGCACGGGTTCACGCGCGGCGTGGGCTACCGACGCGAACCAGGGCGCCGAGACCGGCCGGACCAGCCCTGGCCCGCCTCGGCCCCGACATGCGACGCTCGTTGGTCAGGCGGCAACGTTACCGGCACCCGCGCCAGACCGGACCATCGCCCCGCCCGGCACCGAAGCCTTCTTCCCGACAGCAGGCCACCGGAACCCAACCACTATTTCGGTCACCGTCAGTGACATACGGCGACGCGCACGCCAGTAACCCTCCGTAAGAAAAACGGTCGATCATCCCTGATCGACCGTTTTGCGGCTACCGTTGGTTTCGTTCGCTGACGCTAAGCGGACAGAGACAAGCCGTGATGCTACTGTCAGTCATGGCCGGTCCGGGAGTGACCGGCCGCCGACCACCGGTTCCGCCGTGGCCCGACGGGCCCTCGGTGCCGGTGGTTCCTGCCCGCCCGGGTCGGCTCAGGCCACCTGGCTGTGGGGGCAGCAACGGGGCGGTCGGCGCCTGCCGGACGGGTGGGGGCGCCCAGGCAGGTGCCGACCTCTCCTCGTGTTCCAGGCCCCCGCTAGGGCAGCGCCGCCACGACGTCCGCGAGCGGCTTGCGGGCGCCGCTGTAGAAGGGGATCTCCAGCCTGGTGTGGCGCCGCGTCGCGCTGGCCCGTAGGTGGCGGATGCAGTCGACGATCCGGTGCAGCTCGTCGGCCTCGAAGGCGAGCAGCCACTCGTAGTCGCCCAGCCCGAAGGCGGCGACGGTGTTCGCGCGCACATCCTCGTACTCGCGACCCATCATGCCGTGCTCGGCGAGCAGCCCGCGGCGCTCGTAATCGGGCAGCAGGTACCACTCGAGCGACCGGTTGAACGGGTAGACGCAGATGTAGTCCCGCGGGTCCTCACGGCGGACGTAGGCCGGGATGTGGTTCCGGTTGAACTCTGCCGGGCGGTGCAGGCCCACGGCGGACCACACCGGTTCCAGATGCCGGCCCAGTTCGGTCTGCCGGAACCGCTGGTAGGTCTCCTGCAGCAGGTCCGGGTTCGGAGAGGTCCACCAGAGCATCACGTCGGCATCGGCCCGGTACCCGGAGATCTCGTAGATCCCGCGGGTGTAGACATCCTTGGCCAGCGCGCCGTCGAGGAGCGCGGCCACCTCCGTGACGATCTCCGTGCGGTCCGCGGGCAGTGGCCGCCGGGCCGCGAAGACCGACCAGCCGGTGTAGAGCAGCTCGTCGTTGAGTTCCCGGGCCGATCTCCCCGCGTCGGGGCCGGCCTCGGCGGCGGCAGCGGCCTGCGGCCGGCCCGGGCCGGAGTCGTGCGAATGGGCACCCCTGGCGCCAGGGCCGGGGTGCGGCGCACCCGCGGTGGGCGCGGACGCCGAGGGGGTGCCGCCGTGCTGGACGTCGTCGCCTGTTGACATGCCCTCCATTGTCCACCTCGGCGACCGCTCCCGAGCGGCCGCGGCGCGCACGGCCGGTGGCTGCGCGGGCCCCCGCCCCGCGTCCGGCCCCGCGGCCTCAGGCGCCGGCAGGCTCCGACTCGGCCGCCTGCGCTCCGCCGGCACGCAGCGCGCGCAGCACCTCGGCCGCAGCCGCCTCGCCGGACCGGATGCACGCCGGGATTCCCACGCCGTCGTAGCCCGCGCCGGCGAGCGTCAGCCCCGCCGGCAACGCCCGCCGCACGGCCGCCACCCGACCCAGGTGGCCTGGCAGGTACTGCGGGAGGGCGCCGCCCCAGCGGCTGACCCGGCAGCCGACCGGCCGGGCCGTGATCCCTGTGACCTGCGCGACCTCTGCGGCCACCACACCGATGAGCTCGGTGTCACCGCGCCGCAGGTCGCCTTCCGCCCCGGCCCGCCCGACGCTGGCCCGGATCACCGTGAGATCACTGCCGGCCGCCACATGCGGCCACTTCGCCGACATGTAGGTCACAGCCTTGATCGACAACCCGGCCCGGGGCGGCACGAGAAGACCACTGCCGGCCGGCAGCGTCACCCCCCGGTAGAGCAGGGTCACCAGGCCCACCGATGCGTACGGCACCCCCGCCAGCGGGGCGGCCGCGTGCGGCGCGAGCGGGGTGAGCAGGTCACGGGCCGCACCCGCGGGCACCGCGACGATCACCGCATCGGCGGCGAACGGCGGCGGCGTCTCTCCACCGCCCACCGGGTCGCAGCGCACCTCCCAGCCGTCGGACGTCCGCCGCAGCTCGCGAGCCATCAGCCCGGTCCGTATCCGCGCGCCGCTGGACTGCGCCACCTGCTCGGCGAACGGGCCGAGTCCGCCGCGCAGCGCGGCGAACACCGGCGTGTGGGCGGTCGCCGGCCCCGTCCGCGCCCGGACCCGGTGGGCGCCCAGCAACAGCGACCGGTCCTCCGTCGCGATCGGGGTGAGCTGGGGGACGGTCGCCTGCARCGACAGCGCGTCGGCCCGGCCGGCGTAGACACCCCCGAGCAGCGGGTCGACCAGCCGCTCGACGATCTCCCGCCCGACCCGCGCGCCCACGTAGCCGCCGACGGTCGGGTCGTCCGGCAGGGACGTCCGCGGCAGCACCACGTCGGCCGCGGCACGCAACAGCCCCAGCGGCGAGAGGACCCGTGACCGCACCAGGCCGAGGACATCCGTCGGCACGCCCAGCATGGTGTTCGGCGGGATCGGCCGCCGTCGCCCGCCGACCCACAGCGAGGCGGCGGTCGTCGTCGGGTGCACGATCGCATGCCCCAGCCCGACCTGGCGCGCCAACCGGAGCGCCTCCGGTACCCGGACCAGGAAGGACTCCGCGCCCTCCTCCACGGCCAGGCCCTCGATCGGGGTCGTCCGCAGCTTGCCCCCGACCCGGTCGCCCGCCTCGATCACGGTGACCTCGGCGCTGCCCGCCAGCGCGTTCGCGGCGGCAAGCCCCGCAATTCCCCCGCCAATGATCACGACCCGCACGTGTCTCCCAGCCCCTCTTCACGCCGTCCCCGGTATGGCGGTGCCGACCCGGCGCCCGCGGGCGCGGCGGCGCCGACCTCGCGCTGACGGGCCCGCCGGATTCCGCGGCCGGCGTCCAGTCTCGCCCCCGGATGCGGGCTGGCGGCACGGCAGGTCCCGTCAGTACACGCACCGTCGGAGCGGGACCGTCCGCTCACCGGGCGCGCCCGCCCGGTACCTGGGCCACCCGCCCCGGCCGCGTCACCTCCGCGGCACATGGATGATCCCCCGGACGGGCCACTCGCACCAGCCCGGACAGACCCGCGGACCGGGCCGACGGGCTCGGCGCCCGGCCCGACGGCGGCCGTGGCGCTCAGAGGCCGTGGCGCTCCGAGCTGTGGCGCTCAGAACTCGTGGACGAGATCCACGATGTGCGCGAGCACGCCCGGGTCGCTCTCCGGGAGCACCCCGTGCCCGAAGTTGAAGATGTGGCCGGGCGCGGCCGCGCCGCGGCGGCAGACGTCGCGCACCTTCTCCGCCAGCACGTCGGCCGGGGCGAAGACCGTGGCCGGGTCGAGGTTGCCCTGCACGGCGCGGTCCCCGCCGACGCGGAGAGCGGCCTCGTCCAGCGGGACCCGCCAGTCGACCCCGACGACATCCGCACCGGCGGCGCCCATCGCGCCGAGCAGCTGGCCGGTGTTCACCCCGAAGTGGATCCGCGGGACACCGTCGTCGGCGAACGCGGCCAGGACCCGGGCGCTGTGCGGGGCCACGTAGCGCAGGTAGTCCTCCTCGTTGAGGGCGCCCGCCCACGAGTCGAACAGCTGGACGGCGTCGGCGCCGGCGTCGACCTGGACCCGCAGGAAGCCCGTGGTGATCTCCGCCAGCCGGCCGAGCAGGTCATGCCACAGCTCCGGGTCCGAGTACATCAGCGCCTTGGTGCGGGTGTGACTGCGGCTGGGTCCCCCCTCGATCAGATAACTCGCCAGGGTGAACGGGGCTCCGGCGAAGCCGATCAGCGGAGTCTCACCGAGCTCACGGATCAGCATCCCGACGGCGGTGCTGACGTACTGCACGTCGTCGGGCTGGAGCGGACGCAGGACGTCGAGGTCGGCACGGGCCCGGATCGGGTGGGCCACCACGGGCCCGACCCCGGCGACGATGTCGACGTCCACCCCGACCGCGGCGAGCGGCAGCACGATGTCGGAGAAGAAGATGGCCGCGTCGGGCCGGAACCGGCGGACCGGCTGCAGGGTGATCTCCGTGACCATCTCGGCGTTCCGGCAGGAGTCGAGCATGGCGGTGGTGGCGCGCAGTGCGCGGTACTCGGGAAGCACCCGGCCGGCCTGCCGCATGAACCAGACAGGCACGCGCTCCGGGCGGTCCCCGGCCGCGGCACGCAGAAAAGGCGAGGTCGCGGTGAGGCCTCGACGTCGGGGCGAGAGCCCGGAACGAGGCGGCGCGACAGCGGTGGTTCCGAGGGACATGGCCCGATCGTTGCACGCCGGGCGAACAGATGCCGGGTAGGGCACACGACTGTGTGCGATATCTTCTACCCGCAGTAGAAGTCAGAGCGGCGAATCCGGTGCCGCCGGCAACGGACCCCCGAGAGGCCACAGCGCATCCCGCGCGGCCGCGGCTACGCGAGGAGATTCCGATGACCGACCCCTCCCCCCAGAGCGGCTTCTGGCCCGTGGGTGCCGCCCGGCTCGTCTCGCTGGCCGAGGCGACCTCCTTCCTGCTCCTCCTCGTGGCGACCGCGGTCAAGCACGGAGCGGACGAGGAGATCGGCGTCAAGGTCCTCGGGCCGGTCCACGGCGCTCTGTTCATCGCATACTGCCTGCTGGTGCTCTACGTGTCGGTGCTGCGGCGCTGGCGCCCCGTGCGCACTCTCCTCGCACTCGGCGCGTCGGTTCTCCCGGTCGCGCCGTTCTTCGTCGAGCGCCACTGGCTGCGGCCCCTGGATGCCACCGACGGGCAGTCCGGTACCGCCGGCCCCGCGCGGTCCGCACCCGCGGGCTGAGCGACCGGGTGCGGTCCGCGAGCGGGCCGGCACGAATCGCCACCACCCGCTCGGATGGCGCTTCGGCCCCGCACCGCGCACAGCCGACCTGACGCGACACGCCGGGGGGAATGCGCGGAGAACCGCCCCACCCATGGCACCGTCAGTCCAGTCGGAATGGGCGGCAACGGTCGGCGATGTACCACGATCAGCCCACTTCCGACCGGCCAACGGCGGCAGGATTTCTCGTCGACGCAACCCCCCGGGTGGAACACATCCCCCAGGTGGGCGGCGGCGCGGGCTCGTCCGCGCCATGCGGTCGAGGTATTGCGCGTCCTTGCGCGCCATGGCGGGCCCGGTCCGGAGCGAGATCCGGCGGCAGCCCCGCCGCCTCGATGGCCCGTGGGTCGCAGCCAGGTGAACAAGGCGGTCGTGCCCCGGGGAGTGATGCGCGAGTGGACCAGGTCCGGGTGAGCACCGACGAGCACGTCCAGCACTGCCCGGCATGCGGGCGTGACCAGCGGTTCGAGCAACCCCCCTGCGAGGACGGCCACGGCGCCGACTGCCCGGAGCGGGCCTGTGTTGCCTGCGGCCACGCGGTGTTCGTCGGACTCGTCCCCGCGCCCGTTCCCGTCACCGCGACCGCGGTGGTTCCCGCGGGTACCAACGCCAGGACCGCCGCGTGAGCCTGCACAGCCCCGTCCCGGAGCCGGACGTCCCGGCTGGCCCGTTCCGGCCCCCCGTTCGCCCGGCGGCGGCGTTCGGCGCCGCCCGGCCCGCGCCATCATCACCCCCCGAACAGGCCCCACCACCCTGGGCCAGATCGGGCCATGCCCGCCCGGATGGTGCCAGGCGCCCGTCTCCGGCGTCCGACCAGCGTGATCACGGTGCAGCCCCTAACGTTGCCGCCATGGGGGGAACGCGGTCGCAGCTCAGTGCGCCTGCGCTCTTCGTGGCCGCCACCGACGCGCTGCGAGATGCGCTGGCGGACCTGCGGTCCGACGTGAGCATTCGGGAGATTCCCGCGCCGTCGCGGATCGCGCCGTTCGCGTTCGCGCTCGCCGGCGGCCTCACCGACGACGACGAGGCCGCCTCGGGCCGGTTCGTCCTGCTCTTCGACCCGGACGGCCAGGACGCCTGGGAGGGGAGCAGCCGGGTGGTGTGCTACGCCCGGGCGTCCGTCGACCCCGAGGTGGCGGACGATCCGCTGCTGCCCGGTGTCGCCTGGTCCTGGCTGCGGGAGTCGTTGCAGTCGCACGGCGCCCAGGTCCGCGCCCTCGGCGGCACGGTGACCACCACCTCGTCCCGCCGGTTCGGGGTCCTCGCCGCGGACGGCGACAACTTCGACGTGGAGCTGCGCTGCTCGTGGTCACCGGACTGGGCGTCACCGGACTGGGCGTCGCCGACATCGGCCGTTCCGGGGGGGAGCGATCCGGGCCCGGCGAGCCCGGGCGGGGGCACCGATCCGGGCCCCGGCTGGGATCCGCTGGACGCGGCAGCGCACCTGCACTCGTTCGCCGATCTCCTCGCGGCGATGGCYGGTCTTCCGCCGCGCCTCTCCGGGGTCGTGCCGCTACCTGCGCGTCGGGCCTGAGTCATCACGTCGCGCCCGGTGCGGACACTGCGCGCCCGGTATGTCAACAGAACGCAGCCATCATGACTACTCGTACGCTAAGAACGAACACTAAGCGTATAATCAGTGCGAATGCTCAGCCGTCTGGGCTGCCAGCACGGTCATTCACACGTACCATCGCCGATCGTGACGTCGACGGTTCCTGACTCAACACACCTGGTCAGTGAGGGTGCGGCAGCCGATGCTGCCGCCGACGCGTCGGCGACCGTCCCCATCCCCCTGCTGGAACCGGCTGACGGCGTGCCGCCCGTACTCGAGGACCCGCAGGACCTCGTGGCTGCCACCGAGCGCCTGGCCGCAGGCAACGGCCCGGTCGCCTTCGATGCCGAGCGGGCGTCCGGCTACCGGTACAGCCAGCGGGCCTACCTCGTGCAGATCCGCCGCCGCGGCTCCGGAACGCTGCTCATCGACCCGGTGGCGCTGCCCGACCTGAGCGGAGTGCAGGCCGCGGTGGGCGAGGCCGAATGGGTCCTGCACGCAGCCAGCCAGGACCTGCCGTGCCTCGCCGAACTCGGGCTGCACCCGTCCACCCTGTTCGACACGGAGCTCGCCGGGCGGCTGCTGGGCTACGAGCGGGTCGGTCTCGGCGCGATGGTCGAGCGGGTCCTCGGCTACGGGCTGGAGAAGGGGCACTCCGCCGCCGACTGGTCGACCCGGCCGCTGCCCGAGCCATGGCTGCGCTACGCCGCGCTCGATGTGGAGCTGCTCGTGGAGCTGCGCGACCATCTGGAGGCGGAGCTGACCGATCAGAACAAGATCGATTTTGCCCGCCAGGAGTTCGCCGCGATCGCCGCCGCCCCCCCGCGCGAGCCACGGGCCGAACCGTGGCGCCGCACCAGTGGCATCCACCGGGCGCGCAACCGGCGCCAGCTCGCCGCGGTACGCGCCATGTGGCTGGCCCGCGACAGGGTCGCCCGCGCCCGCGACATCGCGCCCGGGCGGGTGCTCCCCGACAGCRCGATCATGGACGCCGTCCTCAAGGCCCCCGAGGACGCCGCGGCCCTGACCCGGCTGCCGGTCTTCTCCGGCCACCGGCTGCGACGGTCGGCCACGACGTGGATGGACGCCCTCCGCGCGGCGGCCGAGCTGCCCGACAGCCAGCTCCCGAGCAGCGCCGGGCCGGGTGGGGACGGGCTGCCGCCCCAGAACCGCTGGGCCGAGCGCGACCCGGTGGCGGCCGCCCGGCTGGCCCGGGTGCGGGCCACGCTGAGCGCCATCGCCGACGACCAGGGCATGCCGGTCGAGAACCTGCTGGAGCCCGCGCTGGCGCGCCGTGTCACCTGGAGCCCGCCGCCGGGCAGGGACGCGGCGGCCGTCACGGCGGCACTCACGACCGGTGGGGCCCGGCCGTGGCAGGTGGCCCTGACCGCCACCGCGGTGGCGGCCGCGCTGGCGGACCCGCCCCCCGCGCCGCCAGGCCGCACAGCGCCAGCCGCCTCGACCTCCGCCGCCACCGCGACCGGGGCGGCGGCCAGGACCCGGCGTTCGGCGCCGCGCGTGCAGGCCGCCGGTGACGCCGGTGACGCCGGTGACGCCGGCGGGGAGCCGTCCGCGACCTGATCGGCCCGTCACCTGCGCCACCCCGCCACACGGAAGACGGGCGCGGATTATAGGCCGCCGATCCAGAGCAATGATCCACCACTGGAGTGACGCCCATTACCTACCCACCGGTAACTCCTGCCGTAGGCTGGTGGCCGTCACGGTCGGCACCACCTTCGGGGCGCCCGGCCGGGCACCGGTGGCGGCGGGCCGGATACGCGCCGTCGACGGACAAGTGCGTCGAGGAGGCCGGTGGTGTTCGTGAACGCGCGGGGTTCGATCCGCGATGTGGTGTTCGTCGACGGGGTGCGTACGCCGTTCGGCAAGGCCAAGGGTGTCTACACCGAGACCCGGGCGGACGACCTGGTCGTCCGGGTCATCCGTGAGCTGCTGCGGCGCAATCCGTCCCTGCCGCCGGAGCGGATCGACGAGGTTGCGATCGCGGCGACGACCCAGATCGGCGACCAGGGCCTGACTCTCGGCCGGACGGCCGGCATCCTCGCCGGGCTGCCGAGGTCGGTGCCGGGCTACTCCATCGACCGGATGTGCGCCGGCGCCGTCACCGCGGTGACCACGGCCGCGTCCGCCATCGGTATCGGTGCCTACGATCTGGCGATCGCAGGCGGTGTCGAGCACATGGGGCGGCACCCGATGGGCGAGGGGGTCGACCCCAACCCCCGGTTCGTCTCCGAGAAGCTCGTCGACCCGTCGGCGCTTGTGATGGGCCTGACCGCGGAGAACGTCCACGACCGCTACCCGGCCATCACCCGGGCGCGCGCCGACGCCTACGCGGTCGCCTCGCAGACGAAGGCGGCGAAGGCCTACGCGGACGGCCGGATCCAGCCCGATCTCGTCCCGGTCGCGGCCCGGCACGCCGAGAGCGGATGGGAGCTGGTCACCGCGGACGAGCCGCCCCGCCCCGGCACCACGCTGGAGGGGCTCTCCGGCCTGCGGACGCCGTTCCGGCCGCATGGACGGGTCACCGCGGGCAACGCCGCGGGCATCAACGACGGCGCCACCGGGTGCGTCCTGGCTGCCGCCGACGTCGCCGCGGAGCTGGGCCTGAGCCGGAAGATGACGCTGGTCGGCTTCGGGTTCGCCGGCGTGGAACCGGAGGTCATGGGAGTCGGCCCGATCCCGTCCACGGAGAAGGCGCTGGCCCGCACCGGCCTGACCATCGACGACATCGGGCTGTTCGAGCTCAACGAGGCGTTCGCCGTGCAGGTCCTCGCCTTCCTCGACCACTTCGGCCTCGACGACGACGACCCGCGGGTCAACCCGTACGGCGGCGCGATCGCGTACGGCCACCCGCTCGCCTCGAGCGGCGTGCGGCTGATGACCCAGCTCGCCCGGGAGTTCGAGGAGCACCCCGAGGTGCGTTACGGCCTCACCGCGATGTGTGTGGGCATCGGCATGGGCGCCACCACGATCTGGGAGAACCCCCACCACCAGGCCGCCTGACCGGCCCGCCGGCACCCGGTCGCCGGCGCACAGACCCGCCAGCACCCTCGACCTCGAACCTTCGCATCGTCACATCTTCGGCCGAATGGGAGACGGAGCATGAGCAGCGCCGCGGTGACTCTTGATCATCCGGACGAGGTGGTCACACATGCCCATGTCCGGTACGCGCAGCTGCCCGGGGTGGCCGGCCCGGTTGCCCTCATCACCCTCGACAACGGGCACGACCACACCCGCCCGAACACCTTCGGCCCGGCGGGGCTGCGGTCCCTGATCGCCGCGGTCGAGGAGATCGAGGCGCACGACCCGCCGGTGGCGGCGGTCGCGGTGACGGGCAAGCCGTTCATCTTCTGCGTCGGCGCGGACCTGTCCTACCGGTCGTCGCTGACCGATCCGGAGGAGGTCCGACCGAAGCTCGCCGCGCTCGGCGAACTCGGGCACACGGCGCTGCGCCGGGTCGGCGAGGGGCGGCTCGGCGACCGGAAGGTCCCGACCTTCGCCCTGGTCAACGGGGCGGCGCTGGGCGGCGGCCTGGAGCTGGCACTGCACTGCGACTACCGGGCCCTGTCGACGGACATCGCCGCGCTCGCGCTGCCCGAGGTGTTCCTCGGGCTCGTCCCGGCCTGGGGTGGCACCCAGCTGCTGCCGAACCTGGTGGGCCCCGAGAACGCGGTCACGATCATGATCGAGAACGCGCTCAGCCAGAACCGGACCCTGCGCGGCCCGCAGGCCTTCGCCCTCGGACTGGGGGACGTCCTCCTGGAGCCGGCGGACTTCCTTGAGGAGGCGCTGCGCTGGGTCGGCCGGGTCCTGCGTGGTGAGGAGGACCCGGCCGCCGCCCGGCGGCCGGTCGAGCGGGGCGCGGCGTGGGCGGCGGCGCTGGAGCGCGGGCGTGCCCTCGCCGATGCCCGCCTGCACGGCGCCGCTCCGGCGGCCTACCGCGCGCTCGAACTGATGGCCCTGGCCGAGACAGCGAACGTCGACACGGGTTACGCGGCCGAGTCCGCGGCACTGGCCGACCTCGGTGCCGGCGAGGAGCTTGTCGCCGGCCTCTACGCGTTCGATCTGGTCAACAAGCGGGCGAAGCGGCCGGCCGGCGGCCCGGACCGCTCGCTGGCCCGGCCGGTGACGAAGGTCGGGGTCGTCGGCGCCGGCCTGATGGCCAGCCAGCTCGCCGCCCTGTTCGCGCAGCGGCTGGAGGTCCCGGTGGTCATCACCGACCTCGACCAGGAACGCCTGGACGCCGGAGTCGCCCGCGTCCACCAGGAGTTCGACAACCTGCTCCAGCGCAGGCGGATCTCGCCCGACCGGGCCAACCGGTTGAAGGCCGGCGTCACCGGCTCGCTGACCAAGGACGCGTTCGCGGACGCCGACCTGATCATCGAGGCTGTCTTCGAGGACATGGCGATCAAGAAGACGGTGCTCGCCGAGCTGGAGACGTACGTCAAGCCCGAGACCGTGCTGCTCACGAACACCTCGGCGCTGTCCGTGGCCGAGATGGCCGCCGATCTGACCCATCCCGAGCGTGTGGCAGGCCTGCACTTCTTCAACCCGGTGGCCGTCCTGCCCCTCGTCGAGGTGGTCCGCGGCCCGCGCAGCGACGACGYCACGGTCGCGACCACGCTCGCGGTGGCCCGGAAGCTGAAGAAGAACGCCGTGCTGGTCGCGGACGCCCCCGCGTTCGTGGTGAACCGCCTGCTCACCCGGTTCCTGGGCGAGGTGCTCGCCGCCACCGAGTCCGGCACCTCCATCGAGCAGGCCGACACCGCTCTGGACCCGCTCGGCCTGCCGATGTCGCCGCTCGTCCTGCTGTCGCTGGTCGGGCCGCCGGTGGCGCTGCACGTGGCGCAGACCCTGCACGGCACGGCGCCGGACCGGTTCCGCGATCCGGCCGGCCTGGCCCGGCTGGTCGCCGCTGGGAAGACCGGTTTCTACACGACCGACGCGCAGGGCCGGCAGATCGTCGACCTGCAGGCCGCGGAGCTCGTCCGCGGGCCCGCCGACGGGCCGGCGGCGGGGGGCTCAGGGAGCGCGGATGCCGGCACGACCGCGGCCCTGACGCAGGAGCAGGTCCGCGAGGCCGCGCTGACGGCGCTCGCCCAGGAGATCCGGCTGCTGCTCGACGAGAAGATCGTCGCCGAGCCGGCGGATGTCGACCTGTGCATGATCCTCGGCGCGGGCTGGCCGTTCCACCTCGGCGGCATCACGCCCTATCTGGACCGCACCGGGATCAGCGAGAAGGCAACCGGGCAGCGTTTCAACCCGTCCGGCGTGGCGACGATCGCCTGAGCCGGCTCCGGCTGCCACCGCCGCCCAGCCCGGTCCCACCGACCGGGCTGGGCGGCGGCCGTCCACGCACAGCTGGGCTGCCCGCACACAGCTGGGCTGCCGGGGTGGGGCTCAGCGGACGCGAGGCGCGCCCGGAACCACGGTCGCAGCTCCTGGGCCTCCCGATGCGGTTCCGCGCGTCTCCCTCACGCTGAGGCCGTCCTCGACACGCCCCTGGGGCGACGCGGCCGGCTTCTCGGACGAGCCGGGTGGGCCGGGCGAGGTGAACACGACGGGTGAGGCGGGCGAGGCAGGCGGGCCACCCGCAGTGGCCGGTTCGCCCCGCGGCCGCAGCGCGACCCCGATCAGGGCCCAGAAGATGTCCGCGATGGTGGCGAGCAGCCGGGCGACGACGGCGATCAGCGTCGACGGGCCACTCGACAGCGCGGGGGCGAGGGCGAGCACCAGCACGGCCTCGCGCACCCCCGCCCCTGCCGGCAGCACCAGGACCAGGAAGCCCGCGGTCCAGGCCAGTGCGTAGGCACCGACGCACAGCGCGACCAGCCGGGCGCCACCGACCTGTGGGCTGAGGTCGCGCACGAGAAGCCAGGTCCCGATGCCGTAGCAGACGAAACCGGCGATCAGCCAGCCGGCGCCGGCGAGGATGGGGCCGGCGGTGAGCGGCTCGCCCAGCGGGGGGCGCCGCAGCAGGCGGAAGGCCAGGGCGAGCAGCCGGGAGAGCACCGGCGGGAACAGCACGACCGCGAACAGCGGCACCACCGCCAGCGCCCACCAGTAGTCGGTGAGGGCGTCCCGGGAGACAAAGGGCAGGGTGGCTGCCGCGGTGACGCCGCCACACGGCACCGCCAGCGCGAGCACCACCAGGCTCGCCGAGGCCGACGTCGGCCGGGAGACGCCGTAGTCGCGGGACAGTTCCATCTGCGCGAGGACGGGCCACACGCTGCCCGGGATGTACTTGCCGATCTGGCCGACGCAGAAGATCCGCACGGTGGCCCGCAGCGGCAGCCGCGCGCCGAGCCCGCCGATCACCGCCCGCCAGGACAGGACGGTGGCGCCGACCGCCAGCACCGTGGCCACGGCGGAACCGCCGAGGCCGAGGGCCGTCAGGTCACCGATCGAGTCGCGGACGTCGTTCCACTGCCGCACCAGTGCGACGGCCAGCAGTGCCGCGGCAACCACCAGCGCACCGCGCACAGCCCACCAGCGGGCACCCCGGTGGCGTGGCGGGGTCCCGTCGATCCGGGCGTCCCCGTCTGGATCCGCCCCGCTGACGCCTGTCACCAGGTCAGCGTAGGACGTCCTCGCACGACCACCAGCGCCGGGCCGCGCGGAAGGCGCGACCCGGCAGCTCCGGCCCGGAACCGGCAGTTCCGGCCCGGGGCGTCGGCCCCGCGGCGCGCGCCGGGCAGCGGGCGCCGCGGAGCGACTCAGACCTGGCCGGTCGCGGAGGCCTGGCTGGACTTGTTCGTGCCGGCCGACTCGACCTCTTCCGCCAGCGCGTTCTGGCGGCGAGCAACCGCCTCGATCACCTTGCGGGCGAGGTCCTGCGGGGCAAGACCGACCTCGGCGAGGACCTCGTCACGCTTGCCGTGGTCGAGGAACCGCTGGGCGACCCCGAACTCACGGAGCGGGACGTCCACGTCGGCGTCGCGCAGCAGCTGCGCGACGGACGCGCCGACACCGCCGACCCGGCCGTTGTCCTCGACCGTGACGACCAGGTCGTGCTCACGGGCCAGCTCGACCAGCGCCGGGTCCAGCGGCTTGACCCACCGCGGGTCGACGACGGTGACACCGATGCCCTGGCTGGCGACGCGCGCGGCGACGTCCAGACAGGTCGGGGCCATCGCGCCGACAGAGACCAGCAGCACCTCGCGGTGACGTGCCACCGCCGGCGCCCGGTACAGGATGTCGACCCCGCCGACCTTGTCGATCGCCGGCGTCTCCGGGGCGATCTTGCCCTTCGGGTAGCGGACGACCGTCGGGCCGTCGGTGGTCGAGATCGCCTCGTCGAGCTCGGCCCGCAGGGTGGCCTCGTCCCGCGGTGCGGCGATCGCCAGACCGGGCACGACCTGCAGGAACGACATGTCCCACATGCCGTTGTGCGACGCGCCGTCCTCGCCGGTGATCCCGGCGCGGTCGAGCACGAAGGTCACCGGCTGGCGGTGCATCGCCACGTCCATCAGGACCTGGTCGAACGCCCGGTTCAGGAACGTCGCGTAGATGCACACGACCGGCTTGAGGCCGCCCATCGCCAGGCCCGCCGCGGAGGTGACCGCGTGCTGCTCGGCGATGCCGACGTCGAACACCCGGTCGGGGAACGCCTTCGCGAACGCCTTCAGGCCCACCGGCTGCAGCATGGCCGCGGTCATGGTGACCACGTCCGGCCGCTCGGCGCCGATCCGGACGATCTCCTCGGAGAACACCGACGTCCAGGTCGTGCCCTTGGACGCCGACACCGGCTTGCCGGTGGCCGGGTTGATGACGCCGACGGCGTGGAAGTTGTCGGCCTCGTCCTGCTCGGCCGCCGGGTAGCCGAAGCCCTTCCGGGTGATCGCGTGCACGATCACCGGGCCGCCGAAGTCCTTGGCCCGACGCAGCGCCGACTCCATCGCGGCCACGTCGTGGCCGTCGATCGGGCCGACGTACTTCAGCCCCAGGTCCTCGAACATGCCCTGCGGGGTCACGACGTCCTTGATGCCCCGCTTGATGCCGTGCAGGGCGTCGAACAGCGGCGCGCCGACCAGCGGCGTGCGACCCAGCACCTGCTTGACGACGTCGAGGACCTGCTCGTACTCGGGCGCCAGCCGCAGCGAGGCGAGGTGATCGGCCAGCCCGCCGATGGTCGGCGAGTAGGAGCGGCCGTTGTCGTTGACAACGATCACGACCTGCCGGTCGGAGGCGGCGATGTTGTTCAGCGCCTCCCAGCACATGCCACCGGTCAGGGCGCCGTCACCGACGACCGCCACGACCGCACGGCTCTCCCCACGCAGCGCGTAGGCCCGCGACAGGCCGTCGGCGTAGGACAGTGCCGTCGAGGCGTGCGAGTTCTCGATGATGTCGTGCTCGGACTCCGCCTGGCATGGGTAGCCGGAGAGCCCGCCGCGCTGACGGAGTCGGTCAAATGCCTCCCGCCGACCCGTCAGAATCTTGTGAACATAGGACTGATGCCCGGTGTCCCACAGGACCCGGTCGAAAGGCGAATCAAATACCCTGTGAATAGCGAGAGTGAGTTCGACAGCCCCCAGATTCGGCCCGAGGTGGCCGCCTGTACGGGCCACCGCGTTGATGAGGAAATCACGGATCTCGGCCGCGAGCGCCACCAGTTCCTCGTGGTCGAGGCGCTTGACGTCCTGCGGGCTGTCGATCGTCGACAGAAGCGACACGGCGTGCTCTCCCTCCCCCGAAAGGGGATCGGTCCGGGTCCGGCAAAGTCTACGCAGCACGCCCCGGGGTCCGCAGACAGGCTCCCGACATGTGAGCTGCCCGGAGAGCGTCAGGTATTCCACCAGGTCGCGGTAGAATCCCCCTCCCGCTGCCGGGAATGTGCGTCGGGTAACTGCGGAAGAGAGCCCGCGAACCAGGCGTGACACGTTGGCCGCCGCCCCGTCCGGGACGGTGTGGTCCCGCGAGGGACGAGCTGGGGACCGCCCGGCAGGCTTTCCTCCCCCGCCCCTTGGGACTTTCGGACGACCGTGCATACRCATGTCATCTACCCGTGACATTTTCGTGACATCACACTGGCCCGTGCCGGTACCCCCGATTGTCACCGGCAACCTTACCCAGAGTCAGCAGGTGCCTGGCGGGGCGGCCGCGGGGCGGACCGACCGCGGGACCCGGCGCGGCCTCCCATGGTCATCAGCCATGCCATCCCGGGTCCCATCGCGAACCCGCAATCCTTCCGGACAGGGCCGATGCCGCCGCGCACGGTCTGATGACCTGCGATCACGCCCACCAACCGGTGGTACATACAGCCCATACCGTCTGATACCAGGTATCCAGGGTAGATGCCTGGTGCCTCCGACCCGGACCAACGACCTGGATGGGGCGACCAGCGTCCCGGGACCAAGGGACGGGTCCGCCAGGACCGGGGCCCGCCACCCCGCCGTCGCGCCYGTCATCGCGCGGGCTGTCCCGGCACGGTCGCCCAGAAGCCCGACCTCCGCCGCCGACTCCGGCAGCGGGCGAGCGAGCCGCATCAGCGGTTCCGCGGAAAGGAGCACGGTCGAATCGGGCATATACGACCCGATACCCGGGCAACGGCGGAATGCGATCCGGATCCGCGCGGAACCCCGGTCAATACTCGGGCCGGCGCTGGATACGGACAACCCGCAGACAATGCGGCGGCTTCTCCCGCGCGCCGTTCACCAGGCCGCCGATCCACCCGACACACCGGCCAGGCGACGAGGCGAGACGGGCCCGCTCGGCGGTCGCGCGCCCGTCAGCGGTCAACCGGGTGCTCCCCCGGTCACCGCCCCGCGGCCTGCGTCTGGTCGTGGGCGGACGTCGGCTCCAGGATCGCGACGCACTCGACGTGCGAGGTCATCGGGAAGATGTCGAACGCGCGCAGCCCGGTGAGCCGGTACCCCTCGCCCGCGGCCACCGCGACGTCCCGGCCGAGTGCCGCAGGGTCGCAGGCCACGTAGACGACCCGGCGCGGCCGGTGCGCGAGCAGCGCGGTCATGACCTCCCGGCCGGCCCCGGTGCGCGGCGGGTCGAGAACCGCCACATCGACCCCGGGGCGGGCGGAGCCGCCGGTCAGGCGGCTGACGGTCGCCGGGGTGACGCGCAGCGCCCGCAACGAGACCCACGGCAGGTCCGCCAGGCTGCGGGCGGCGGAACGGACCGCGGCCTCGTCCGACTCCACGGCGATGACCTGGCCGGTCGGGCCGACCGCTGCCGCGAGGAACGCGGCGAACAGCCCGGCGCCGCTGTACAGGTCGAGCGCCGTGTCGCCGGGCGCTGCGCCGGCCGCGTCCCGCACCGCGGCGACCAGCGTCGCCGCGGCCGCCGGATGGACCTGCCAGAAGACCCCGGGCTCCAGATGGAAGCGGCGGCCCTCGACCGTCTCGACAACCTGGACCTCGGCCTCGGGTGGCGGCGGGCCGTCCGAACGCGGGCCGTCCGGATGCCGGCTGTCCGGATGCCGGCTGTCCGGCTCCGCCCCGCCTTCGCCGGACGGCACCTGGACGACCTGCCATCTGCCGGACCTGGTCGAGTACGCGACCGCGCCGGACTCGCGGTCCGGCGGGGAAGCCGGCATCGCGACGAGTTCCACCGCCTGGCCGGTGCGGTCCGGACTGGCCGGGCCCTGGAGGAAGGACGGATCGGCGATCACGCTGGCGAGCAGCGGGTCGGCGATACGGCAGTCCGGGGTGGCGACAACCCCGTGGGAGCGGTGCGCGCGCAGCCCGACTCCGCCGTCGGGGGTTCGGGAGAAGCGCATCCTGGTCCGCCAGCCCAGCCCGTCCGGCGCGGCGGAGGTCAGCGCCTCGACCAGCACGGTGAGGTCCAGGCCCGCGATCCGGCGCAGTGACTCCTCCACCACCCGCGCCTTGAGGCGCCGCTGCGCGTCCAGCGAGGCGTGCTGCCAGTCACAACCCCCGCACAGGCCTGGCCGGGCATGTGGGCACGGTGGCTCGACGCGGTCCGGGGACGCGACGAGGACCTCGACCGCGTCGGCGCGCCAGTAGCGGTCGTGCGAGACGTCGGTGATCCTCGCCCTGACCCGCTCCCCCGGCAGCGCGTGCCGGACGAACACCACCCGGCCGTCCGCCCGCGCGACGCACAGGCCGTGGTGCGCGACCGCCCCGACCTCCAGCTCCACCAGCTCGCTCGGCGGCACCGGGGTCCGCGCGACCCGCTCGGCGCGGGCCGGCTGGGCCGCCCGGCCCGGCTGGGTTCCTCGGCCCGCCCGCCCCGGCTGGGCCGGACCGCCGCGCAGCGTCGGTCGCCCGCTCACGTCCCGCTCCTGCTCTGCTCGGACCCACCTGGCTGCTCCGACTTACCCGGCTTACCCGGCTTACCCGGCTGCTCCGACCCCGGCGGCTGCCGGGACGACCGGGACTGACCGGTCGGCACGGCAGCCCGGCCGCGCCGGACGGCGCCGGCTCCCGCGTGCTCGGGCCGCACCCTGGCGTGCGAGCTGGACTCGAGCTGCCAGGGCACGCTGGTCATCATCACTCCGGGCTGGAACAGCAGCCGGGCCTTGAGCCGCAGCGCGCTCTGGTTGTGCAGAAGATGCTCCCACCAGCGCCCGACGACGTACTCGGGGACGAACACCGCGACCACGTCCCGCGGGCTCTCGCGCCGGATGCGGGCGACATACTCGAGCACCGGCCGGGTGACCTCCCGGTACGGCGAGGCGAGTACAACCAGATCGATCTTGATGTCGCGCTCCTCCCAGGCCTGCCGGAGGCGTTCGCTCTCCGCCGRGTCCACGGCGACGGTCAACGCGACCAGCGTGTGTGGCCGGGTGGCCTTCGCGTAGGCCAGCGCCCGCAGGGTCGGGGCGTGCATCTTGCTCACGAGCACCACGGCATGCACGCGGGACGGCAGCGTCGGCGGGCCGGGCTCCGGTGTCAGCTCGGTGGCGACCCGGTCGTAGTGGCGCCGGATGGCCTGCATGACCAGATAGATCACCGGGATGGCGATGCAGACGATCCACGCCCCGCGGGTGAACTTCGTGAGCAGCACCAGGATAAGCACCGCACCGGTGAGGCAGGCGCCGAGGAAGCTGACCGCCTGGTACCGCCGGACCCGGCGCCGCATGGCAGGCTCCAGCGGCACCCGTCCGGTCAGCTGGTCGTCGACGCTGCCGGCGACGGTGCCCGACGCGCCTGCGTCGGCCTCCTCCGGCGGGGTGGCCGAACCGCGCAGCAGGCGCGCCCAGTGCCGGACCATCCCGGTCTGGCTGAGGGTGAAGGAGATGAACACACCCAGGATGTAGAGCTGGATCAGCGCCGTCACCTGGGCGTCGAACACGACGATGAGCAGGATCGCGAACCCGGCCAGCACGATGATCCCGTTGGAGTAGGCGAGCCGGTCGCCGCGGGTGTGGAGCTGGCGCGGCAGGTAGCCGTCCCGCGCGAGGATCGAGCCGAGCACCGGGAAGCCGTTGAACGCCGTGTTCGCGGCGAGGATGAGGATCAGGGTGGTGACGGCCGCCACGTACACGAAGCCCGGGGAGCCGTCGCCGAACACCGCCGCGGCGATCTGGGCGATGACCGTCCGCTGGTCGCTGCCGTCGCCGCCGACGAGATCGGCCGGGTTCTCGGTGATGTGGACGTCCGAGATGAGTGCGAGGGCCGTGACGCCGACGAACATCGTGACGGCGATGGTTCCCATCAGCAGCAGTGTGGTGGCTGCGTTGCGGCTCTTGGGCCGGCGGAAGGCCGGCACGCCGTTGCTGATCGCCTCGACGCCGGTCAGCGCCGTGCAGCCGGACGCGAACGCGCGCAGGATCAGGAACACGAGCAGCAGCCCGGTGTAGTCGTGCTCGGCGTGGATCTCGTAGCCGGCGCTCTCGGCCCGGGGGGCATCCCCGAGGGCGGTCTGCACCAGGCCGGTGACGATCATGACCAGCACGCCGACGATGAAGGCGTAGGACGGGACGGCGAACGCCGAGCCGGACTCCCGCACCCCGCGCAGGTTGACCAGGGTGAGCAGGACGACCAGCACAGAGGCCAGCAGCACCTTGTGCTCGGCCAGGCCGGTGGCCGCGGATGTCAGATTGGCGACACCCGCCGAGACCGACACGGCGACGGTCAGCACGTAGTCGACGAGCAGCGCGCTGCCGACCATCAGGCCGGCCCGGGGGCCCAGGTTGACCGAGGCCACCTCGTAGTCCCCACCGCCGCTGGGGTAGGCGTGCACGTTCTGCCGGTAGGAGGCGACCACGGTCAGCATGAGGATGACCACCGCCGCGGCGATCCACGGCGTGTAGTGCAGCAACGTCAGCCCGCCGAGGGCCAGAACGAGAAGGATTTCCTCGGACGCGTAGGAGACGGACGAGAGCGCGTCGCTGGCGAAGACGGGCAACGCGACCCGCTTCGGCAGGAGGGTCTCCCCAAGCCGATCGCTCCCGATGGGACGACCGACGAATCCGCGCTTCAGTCGGTCTGTGAGCGCCACGCGGCGATGCTACCGAGCGCGGTCACACCTCCCCACACTGTGTGACGTGGCGCACTCCGGCGCCCATGCGGCGGTGGAGAGCCCCGCGAGCTGGACGAACGGGGTGCGGGACAGGCATCGACCGGGCAACCCCGGTCGGACTACGCTCACGTCCCGTGCACGTCGTGATCCTCGGCTGCGGCCGGGTCGGCTCCTCCCTCGCCGGTGCTGTCGAGCGCCTCGGCCACTCGGTGGCCGTCATCGACCAGAACCCAGGGGCGTTCAACCGCCTGTCGGCCGGCTTCGGCGGCCGCCGGGTCACCGGCATGGGCTTTGACCGCGACACCCTGATCGAGGCCGGTATCGCTGATGCCGCCGCGTTCGCGGCCGTGTCGAGCGGGGACAACTCCAACATCATCTCCGCCCGGGTCGCCCGGGAGATGTTCGGGGTCGAACGGGTCGTCGCCCGCATCTACGATCCCCGGCGCGCCGAGGTGTACGAGCGCCTGGGCATCCCCACGGTCGCGACCGTGCGCTGGACCCGCGACCAGATTCTCGGCCGCCTCGTCCCGGACGCCGTCGCCCCGGAGTGGACGGACACGTCCGGATCGGTGCTGCTCACCGCGGTCACCCCGGCCCGCGGCTGGGCCGGGCGGCGCCTCGCCGAGCTGGAGGCGCGGGCCGAGGTACGGGTGATCTGCGTGACCAGGTTCGGCGACGGCCTGCTCCCGGACGCCCGCACCATGATCCAGGACGGGGACGTCCTGCACGTCGCGGTGGCGAAGATGCGGGCCACCGAGGCCGACGCCGTGATCCGCACCGGCCCGCAGCACGACTGATCACGAGCCAGGGACGGAGACCAGCGATGGCACAGGAACCGGACGCGCGTGCCGCCGTCGAGGGGCAGGGCGCAGAGCTGRCCGGGCCCGGCGGGCGCTCGGCGCGCCGGGTGGCCATCGCCGGCGCGGGCAAGGTCGGGCGCTCGATCGCCGCGGAGCTGCTGGAGAACGGCTCCGAGGTCATGATCATCGAGCGCGACCCGAACAAGATCCGCCGGGACGCACTGCCCGCCGCCGAGTGGCTGCTCGCCGACGCCTGCGAGCTCTCCTCACTCGACGGCGCAGGGCTGGACCGCTGCGCGGTCATGGTCGCCGCGACCGGCGACGACAAGGTCAACCTGGTCGTGTCACTGCTGGCGAAGACCGAGTTCGGCGTGCCGCGGGTGGTGGCGCGGGTCAACCACCCCAAGAACGAGTGGCTGTTCACCGATTCGTGGGGTGTCGACGTCGCGGTCTCCGCCCCCCGCCTGCTGACYGCCCTCGTGGAGGAGGCGGTGAGCGTCGGCGACCTGGTACGGCTGATGAAGTTCCGGCAGAGCGACGCCTCGCTCGTCGAGCTCACCCTGACCGCGAACGCGCCGGTGGTCGGCCTGCGCGTCGGTGATGTCGACCTGCCGCCGGACTCGGCGCTGGTCGTCATCCTGCGCGACGGTCACGCCATCGTCCCCTCCGCGGACTGTGCGCTGGAGCCCGGCGACGAGGTGCTGGCCGTCGCGACCACCAGCGAGGCCGAGGAGAGCCTCGCCGCGCTGCTCGGGGCCGTGCCCGCCGGCGCGGCCCGCGGACCGGTGACCTCGGACACGCTCTAGCGCCCTGGAATCAGGGGCGCGGCGGCTCGACGGGCTCCGCCAGGTCGCCGGTCTCCGCGAGGGCGGCCGGTGCACCGGCCGCCAGTTCACCGGCCGGGTCGGAGCCCTTGGCGGGCAGAGGTGCGAGGCGGCGGACGATCGCGAAGGTCGAGAGGACCGCCACACCGAACAGCGGCAGCCCGAGCGCGATGTTCGCGGCGGCGAGCCAGCCGGTCTCCCCCGCGAGGTACAGCAGGCCCTGGACGACGAACCGCACGCCGAAGACGGCGATCCAGACCAGGGTCGCCCACACCGCGGCCCGCCGGACCGCCGGGTCCTCCCGCCAGCCGGCGTAGCGCTTGTCGAAGCCGGCCATCACGTATCCGCCGATCGGCCGACCGGCCGCGACGGACAACAGACCGACCACGGAGCAGACCGCGTTCTTGGCGATCGACGGGAGGAAGAAGCCGTCCGCGCTGCCCGTGCGGGAGGCGATGAAGGCGGCGAAGCCGACCGCGAAGAGGCCGGAGAAGGCCTGCTGGACCGGCTCCCTGCGGACCAGCCGCAGCACGACCAGCCCGAGCGCCGCCGCGATCGCGACGATGATCGCGGCGGTCAGGCCAGCCTCGGCGTTGACGGTGACGAAAGCCACCGTCGGAATGGCACTGTCGATGATCCCGCGCGGGCCGCCCACCGCCTCCGCCAGAGACAGCGGGGGCTCCGAGCCACGCTCACGGCCGGAGCCGCGTGGGCCCGGCGCCGGCTTCGGCCGGGACGGGTCGGGCGGCGGGACTGGTGGCATGGGCGATGGGGTCCTGTTCCTCCGGGCGCCGCTCAGGCGCTGGTCGAGGAGACCGGCAGCAGCTCGTACCGCGGGTTGAACATCGTGGTCCGCTCGTCGCGCACGACCACGCGGCCAGATGCCTTCACGGACCGGCCGGCCTCGATGCCCGCGATGTGTTTGCGGCCGAGAAACACGAGAGTCACGGTTCCGCTTCCATCATAGAGGTCGACCTCAAGGCTGGGTGCCCCGGAACGCGCCCGCACGGTGACCGAACGTACGGAACCGGCGACGCAGGCCTCGGCGCGGTCCCGGCAGGCCAGCATCGGCTCGGCCCCCGCGGCCTCCGACGCGCGCCGCAGGTCCTCGTCCTCGAGCTCCTGGTTGTCCGCTGTCAGCTGGTGGAAACGCCGCCCCAGCCAGCTGCGCCCTTCGCCCACGGCTCCTCCGATCATCGAACCGCTCCCGTAGCCGGGCGGCGGATTCCGACCTTTCGACGTCACCGGGCCAACGCACATGGGGCTCTGCCCCGGTGGCCGACGCGACGGCGCTCTGCACCGGGATTATGAAGTGGACGGACCGCCCGCCACCACCGTTCCGCACTCAGGACTGGACAAGTCGCCGACCCGACAACCGGGGCAACAGACCGTTCCGTGCTGTTACGCGGACGTTCCGGAGCCATTCACCGCACCCACCGGCTTCGCGCCGGCAGCGCCCAGCAGYGCGGCCGCCTGGGAGCACCCAGCGGCCTCGGCCGCGCGGCAGCGCCGACAACGGCTCCCGCCGACGGAGACCGTCACTGGAGGCCCGGCGCGGGAGGGCCGGGTCCAGCGAGCGGACGAGGAGAAGCGGCGAGCGGGCCGGCGGGGGCTCGGTCAGCCCATCTCCGCGATCCGCGTCCCTCGGACCGGCATCGGCGCCGCGGTCGCAGTGCCAGGCGTGACCTCCCGCGACGGGCCGTCGGAGCCGCCTGCCCCGCCGGAGTCACCGGAACCCTCAGGGCCGTCGGCGACCTCCTTCGGCAGCCGCAGCGGAAGCGGGTCACGGACGGGCATCGCCTCGTCGCCGCGTACCACCACGATCCGCCGCAGCGTCTCGTCGAGCAACGGCCCGGCGGCGACGTCCTGCCCGGCGGCACCCGTCACCACGGCCCGCAGGAACCAGCGGGGGCCGTCCACACCGATCATCCGGCCGGGCACCGTCTCGCCGGGGCGGTTGGTGGGCAGCCGCATCCGCAGCTCCGCGCCGAACGGACCCTGGCCCTCGACGCCGCCGGAATCGCGCAGCGTCTCGAGAATCTCCGCGCGGACCTCGTCCCACAGCGGCGCGGTCCTGGGCGCGGCGAACACCGCCAGTTCCATCGCGCTGCGGCCGTCGGTCACGACGACTGTCAGCGGCCGACCGGTGGACTCCTCCACCTGGAACTGGACCTGGACCCCGCGCAGCGCCGGCACCCGCAGGGCGCCGAGGTCGAGCCGGTGGATGTCGTCCTGCGGCGCGGCCTCGGCATCGTAGGGACCAGGCCGGTCGACGTCCCGACCGCCCCGCGCCTCGTCCGGATCGGGGCTGGCCTCGGCGGAGGCCTTACGACCGCGACGGAACACCGTGCGCCTCCCTTCCCGGCCCGCCGGAGGCGTCACCGAACCCACCTGTCGAGCCGAACCCGCCGGTGCCGCGCACCGAGGTGGGCAGGGTGGCGACCTCCCGGAAGACCGCGTGCTCCACTCGTTGGACCACAAGCTGGGCCACCCGGTCTCCCCTGCGGAGAGCGATTGGCTCGCTTCGATCTGTGTTTATGAGAATCACCTTGATTTCTCCACGGTAACCGGCATCGACGGTACCGGGGGCGTTGACGACGGAGAGTCCATGACGCGCGGCGAGGCCGCTGCGCGGGTGCACGAAGGCCGCGTACCCGGCGGGCAGCGCGATGGCCAGGCCTGTCCCGACGATGGCCCGCTCTCCCGGCCCCAGCGTGATGTCCTGCGCGGTCACGAGGTCCGCGCCGGCGTCCGAGGGCTGGGCATAGGTGGGCAACGGCAGATCCGGGTCCACCCGGTGGACCAGCACCTCCAGGGTGGCGTGCGGGTCGCCGGCCGACGGCTCTCCGAGGCGCGGGGCGGCGTGCGGCGTGGGGGCGGTCGCGGTCATGATTCTCCTGGGTCGTCCTCACCCGGGTGGGCTGTCCGCGACACTAACGACTCGCTGCGCGGCGACCGCCAGCGCATGCCCGGCGACACCCCGGCCACGTCCCGGCCCGCGGTCACGGTGCTCCCCCGCTCGGGTGGGGAATCCGCCCGCTGGCGGGTAGAGGTGGAACGGTGGTGCCGAACCAGTGAGCGGCGACACCAGCACGCGCCGGGGCAGACCGGGGCGGCGGCGACGAGAGGTGTGGGGTGTCCGGATCGGGATCGAAAATGGGATGGAAGGTCGTCGGCGGTGCGGCGGCCGCGCTCGCCGGCACCGCGGCGAACCGGGGGGTGACCGTCGCGTATCGGAAGGTGCGCAAGTCCGACCCACCGAAGAACCCGGTCGACCCGGACACCGCCTGGTCGGAGGCGATCGTGTGGGCGGCGGTCTCCGGCCTGGCGGTGGGCCTGGGCCGGTTGGCCGCGGAACGCACGGCCGCACGCGGATGGGTCCGGGCAACAGGCTCCCTGCCGCCCGGCATGCAGCCGAACTCCGCGGGCCCGAAGCCTGCGCGTAGGCCGGAAAAGGCCCCGCAGGAGGTCTGACACAGCCCTGACGGCGGAACGGGTGGCCGCCGGCGCTGGTCCACGGACGTAACGCCCGTGGACCAGCGCCGCCGCAGGGCGGCGCGGTCAGTCGGCCAGATCAGCAGCCGCGGCCGGTCAGCGGCCGTTCGGCCGGGGCCCGGTCAGCCGGTCGGGGCCGGTCAGTCGATGCGGCGCATCTCCTTGCGGAAACGCCGCCCGTTCTCGACATAGGACTCGGCCGCCATCCGGATCAGATCCTGGGGCGCGGCGCCCTCCCGGATCTTCGCCGGGATGCCCAGGGCCATGGCCCGTTCGGGAACCACCACCCGGTTACCCACCACAGCACCCGCGCCGACCAGGCCACCCCGGCAGACCCGGGCCTCGTGCAGGACGATCGACCCCGAGCCCACCAGGGAGCCGTCCTCGATCACGCAGCCCTCGAGGTGCACGATGTGCCCGATCACGCAGTCGTCACCGACGATCGTCGGAAGCAGCGCGGTCGCATGGATGACCGAGCCGTCCTGGATGGACGTCCGCGCGCCGATGCTGATCAGCCCGTGGTCACCGCGCATCACGACACCCGGCCAGACCGTCGACTCCGGGCCGATCCGGACGTTGCCGATCAGCGTCGCCTCGGGATGGACGAATGCGGACGGGTCAATCGACGGGACGAGATCTCCCAGGGCATAGATGGGCACGCTCCCATCCTGCCCGATCGCGCCGCCACCTGCCCCGCGCATGTGCGGTCAGCCGGCGGCGGGCACCAGCACGACGTCCACGGCCAGCTCGCCGCTGGTGCCGGCCAGGGTGAGCTCCCAGATACCGCCGGCGCTGCGCAGGTCCGCCGCGGCCTGCTCGACCAGGGCGACCGTGGCCGCGTCGCCGCTGACCCTGGCAGTGGCGACCTCGGCCTTCATCGAGACCTTGGCCTCGGACTTGGCCCGCCGCACCGCGGACAGCGCGGCGCCGACGGCGTCCAGCAGCTCGGGGCGCCCACCGCCGGCCACCGCACGGATCCGGTCCGCCTCGGGCCAGGAGGCCCGGTGCACCGAGCCCTCCTGCCACCAGGACCAGACCTCCTCGGTGACGAAGGGCAGGAACGGCGCGAAGAGGGTGAGCAGCGTCGACAGCGCCACTGACAGGGTCGCCTGCGCGGAGGCGGCGCCGGCCGCGCCGTGCGCGCCGTAGGCCCGGCCCTTGACCAGCTCGACGTAGTCGTCGCAGAACCGCCAGAAGAAGGTCTCGGTGACCTCGAGCGCCCGGGTGTAGTCGTAGCCCTCGAACGACTCGGTCGCGGTGGCGACGACCCGGGCCAGCTCGGCGAGCAGCGCCCGGTCCAGCTCCTCCGTGATCGCCTCCGGGCCGGGGGCGGGCTCGCTGGCGGAACCGGGGCCAGCGGCGGAGGACGCCGCCGCCGTGCCGGGGCCGCCGGCGGCATCCGCGCCCTCGCCCGCCTCGGCGAGGCCGAGGACGAACCGGCTCGCGTTGAGAATCTTGATGGCGAGCCGGCGGCCGGTCTTCATCTGGCCCACGTCGAACGCGGTGTCGGTGCCCGGCCGGCCGGAGGCGGCCCAGTACCGGACGGCGTCCGAGCCGTGCTGTTCGAGCAGGCCCAGCGGCGTGACGACGTTGCCCTTCGACTTGGACATCTTCTTGCGGTCCGGGTCGAGGATCCAGCCGGAGATCGCGGCGTCCGACCAGGGCAGCGCGCCGAACTCGGCGTGGCTGCGCAACACGGTCGAGAACAGCCAGGTCCGGATGATCTCGTGGGCCTGCGGGCGCAGGTTCATCGGGAAAACCTGGCCGAACAGCGCCGGGTCGCTCTCCCAGCCGCTGACGATCAGCGGGGTCAGCGAGGACGTCGCCCAGGTGTCCATGACGTCCGGGTCCGCCATGAAGCCTCCCGGCACGCCGCGCTGCTCGGCGGTGTACCCCGGCGGGACGTCGCTGGACGGGTCGATCGGGAGCGCGGACTCGTCCGCGACGATCGGCGCGTCGTACCGCGGGTCGCCCGCCTCGTCCAGCGGGTACCAGACCGGGAAGGGAACGCCGAAGAAACGCTGCCGGCTGATCAGCCAGTCGCCGTTGAGACCGTCCACCCAGTTCTCGTACCGCACCCGCATGTACTCCGGGTGCCAGCGCAGCTCGGAGCCGCGCCCCCGCACCTGCTCACGCAGCTGCTCGTCCCGGCCGCCGTTGCGGATGTACCACTGGCGGGTGGAGACGATCTCCAGCGGCCGGTCGCCCTTCTCGTAGAACTTGACCGGGTGGGTGATCGCCCGCGGCTCGCCGAGCAGCGCGCCGGACTCCCGCAGGGCCTCGACGACGGCCACCCGCGCGGCGGCGATCGTCCTGCCCGCGACGCGGGTGTAGTGCTCGCGGCCGGCCGGCGCGGTGATCGCGTCGGGTGCGTCGGGGAGCAGCCGGCCGTCGCGGCCGATCACCGCGCGGGCGGGCAGCCGCAGCTCCCGCCACCAGATGACGTCGGTCAGGTCACCGAACGTACAGATCATGGCGATGCCGGAGCCCTTCTCCGGATCGGCCAGCCGGTGCGCCACGACGGGCACCTCGACCTCGAACAGCGGCGTGCGGACCGTCTGCCCGAACAGCGCCTGGTAGCGCTCGTCCTCGGGGTGTGCCACCAGGGCCACGCAGGCCGGCAGCAGCTCGGGACGGGTCGTCTCGATCACGACCGGCTCACCGCCGGGCCGCGGGAACGCCAGGGTGTGGTAGGCGCCGGGGCGCTCCCGGTCCTCCAGCTCCGCCTGCGCGACCGCGGTGCGGAACGTGACGTCCCACAGCGTCGGCGCCTCGGCCAGGTACGCCTCACCGCGGGCCAGGTTGCGCAGGAAGGCGCGCTGCGCGACCACCCGCGAGCGGCTGTCGATCGTCGCGTAGGTGTACGACCAGTCCACCGACAGGCCGAGGCGGCGCCAGAGCTCCTCGAAGCCCTTCTCGTCCTCGATCGTCAGCTGCTCGCACAGCTCGACGAAGTTGCGCCGGGACACGGGGATCTGGTCCTTGCCCGGCTTCGCCGGCGGGGTGAACGCGGGGTCGTAGGGAACCGACGGGTCACAGCGCACGCCGTAGTAGTTCTGCACCCGGCGTTCGGTGGGCAGCCCGTTGTCGTCGAAACCCATCGGGTAGAAGACCTCGAGGCCGCGCATCCGCTGGAAACGGGCGATCAGGTCGGTGTGGGTGTACGAGAACACGTGGCCGACGTGCAGGGAGCCGCTTACGGTCGGCGGAGGTGTGTCGACCGAGTAGACCCGCTCCCGCGGAACCGACCGGTCGAACGAATAGGTCCCGTGCTCCTGCCAGTCGCGCGACCAGCGRGCCTCGATCCCGTCCAGGCTCGGCTTCGCGGGCACCGCGCGGGTCGGCCGTTCCGTACTGTCCGTTGCCACCACGCGGCCAATCCTACGGGTCGGGCGATCGTCCTCCCGGCGGCGGCTCCGGCCGGGCCCGCGGCCGGGTGTTGGCAGGATGTGGCCCATGGACCCGTCCCCCGCCTTCTCCCCTCCGGCCCCGGCCTCGCTGCTCGACCTCGGCCTGGACGTCGCCCGCGAGGCCGGTGCTCTGCTGCTCGCCGGTCGGGCCGGCACGGTCGAGGCCGAGGCGACGAAGTCCTCGCCGACCGACATCGTCACCGCTCTGGACCGGGCGTCCGAGGCCCTGGTCGCCCGGCGGCTGCGCGAGGCCCGGCCGGACGATGGTCTGCTCGGCGAGGAGGGGTCCGACACGCCCGGGAGCAGCGGCGTCCGCTGGATCGTGGACCCCCTCGACGGAACGGTGAACTTCCTCTACCGCCTGCCCAACTGGGCGGTGTCGATCGCCGCCGAGGTCGCGGGCGAGGTCGTGGCCGGGGTCGTGCACGCCCCGGCGCTGGGGCTCACGTACACGGCCGTGCGCGGCGGCGGAGCCTTTCGGTGGGGCGCCGGCCCGGAGCCCGAGACGTTGGCCGGGTCGGCGGTGACGGAGCTGCGCGGCGCGCTGGTCGCGACCGGCTTCGGCTACACCGTGGAGCGCCGGACGGCGCAGGTGGCGGTGCTCACCCGGGTGGTGCCGCGAGTGCGCGACATCCGCCGGATGGGCGCCGCTGCCCTCGACCTGTGCGCCGCCGCGGCGGGGACGATCGACGCCTACTACGAGCGCGGCCTGCACCCCTGGGACCATGCCGCCGGGGCGCTGGTCGCCGCCGAGGCCGGCCTGCTCGTCGGCGGGCTCGATGGTCGCCGGGCGAGCGAGGACCTGGTCGTCGCCGCTCCCCCAGCACTGTTCGGCCCGCTCACCGCGCTGCTCGCCGAGCACCCCCGGGCCGACCGCGACCAGTAGCGGCCGGCGCCGGACGGCGACCCGGTCAGGGGAAGGCCAGCGGGGTGTCGCCGGGGGCGGACTCCCCGGCGCCGTCGGACGGGCGCTCGAACCAGACCGTGCGCCGGACGTAGTCGATGTAGCCGACGACGATCCGCGCCACCCGCACGGAGACGTCCGGGGCGGCGTAGTCGGACACCGCCCGCGGTGACCGGTTCGCGCGGGCCTCGGCGGTGACCAGGTCGACCGCGGCGAGGACGCGTTCGGGGCGCGGCAGACACGTGACGACGACGCCGCCGTCGATGCCCTCCGGGTGCTCGTGCGCCTCGCGGATCATCACCGCGGGGAAGCCGAGCAGGGACGCCTCCTCCGTGAGGGTGCCGCTGTCGGAGACCACGCAGAGCGCCGACCGCTGCAGGGCTATGTAGTCCGCGAACCCGAACGGCCGGCAGAACCGGACCAGCCCGTCGACGACCGGGGCCCGGCCCGCCGACTCCAGGGCCTCGATGCGGTCCCTGGTCCGCGGATGGGTGGAGACGATCACCGGGACGCGGTAGCGCGCCGCCAGCCCGTTCAGCGTCTCCAGCAGTCCGGCGAGCAGGTCGGGCCGGTCGACGTTCTCCGCCCGGTGCGCGCTGACCACCAGGTAGTGCCCCGGGGTGATGCCCAGGGTGGTCAGCGCGGGAGAGGCCTCGATGAGCGGCAGGTAGGAGGTCAGGACCTCGTTCATCGGCGACCCGACGACGAAGATCCGCGCAGCGGGCACCCCCTCGGCCAGCAGGTTGCGCCGGGCGTGCTCGGTCAGCGCGAGGTTGATGTCGCTGAGGTGGTCGACCACCCGGCGGTTGAGCTCCTCGGGCACCCGGTCGTCGAAGCAGCGGTTCCCCGCCTCCAGGTGGAACACCGGGATACGCCGGCGCCGGGCGGCGATCACCGCCAGGGTGGTGTTCGAGTCCCCGTACAGCAGCAGCGCGTCGGGGGCCTCGTCCGCGAACACCGCGTCCGCCCGGGCGATCACCCGGCCGATGGTCTCCGCGGCACTGGCACCGACGGCGTCCAGGAAGTGGTCCGGTTTGCGGATGCCCAGCTCGTCGAAGAACACCTGGCTGAGCTCGTAGTCGTAGTGCTGGCCCGAATGGACCAGGCAGACGTCGGCCGCCCGCTCCAGCGCGACGATCACCTGGCTGAGCTTGACCAGCTCGGGACGGGTACCGACGAGGACCATGACCCGCCGGCGGTGCTCGGCCGGGCCCGGCCGGGCGCCCGGCACGGTGGACGGCTCGCCCAGCACCTCCGTGCGGGGGCCGCGGTGGGGCACCGTCACCGGCCCGGCCGAACCCGTTCGGTCCGGTGAGAGCCGGCGGCTCGGCACCGTCGGCACCGACGGCCCGGTGGGGGCATACGGGGTCGACGGCGCCGTGGGCACCGACGGGCCTGCGCGGCCGTCGGCCTGCTCCCCGGCGCTGCCGGGATCGACATCCTGGGCGGTGGGGACGGGACGCCCGTCGCGGGGTCCCGTCCGGGCCGCCGGAATCCGGGGCGGCAGCTCCCCGCCGCGCTGCCGATGGGACCTGGCGCCGGGGAACCATCCACGGAAGAAGCCCGTCCGGGCCAGGTCGGCCCCGTCACCGGCGCGCCCGTCGACCCCCTGTCCGTCACCCCTGCCGGCGCCGGGCTCGTCGTCGGCGCCAGTGCCAGCTCCGCCTGTCGTTCTCGACACGTCGCGCTCCCTCTTCTACCGGAGAAGATCCATTGGCTCGGTCGGCCCGTCAGGCGTCGGCATGGGCGGTGCTCGGCTCCCGGACGGCGGCGCCGGACGGCGCGGGCCGTCGGCGCGGGATGCCCTCGATCTCGCGCCGCTCGATCGCGGTCGCCAGCTCGTCGACCATCACCGACCAGGCGGGCGGCCGGTAGCCCGTCGTGGACCACAGCCGGCGCGCGGACAGCGCGCGGTTGCGCACCTCGTCATCGCTCGGGACGATCTCGACGTCCCGCCGGCCCAGCCGCTCCGCCAGCAGCGTGAGCAGGTCGAACGCGGTGATCGGCTCGGCGGCGAGGTGCCAGATGCCACTCAGGTCCGGGTGCCCGACGAGGGCGAGGTGGACGAAGCGCGCGAACTCGGTGGTGGTCACGCCACTGGAGACGACCCGGCGCTGCCCGATGACCGGCCCGGCGGCGGCCAGGAAGGTCTCGACGAAGCCGGTGGGGACGGCCGCCGTCTCCAGCCCGATCAGCGACGTCCGCAGGGTCAGCGTGCCGGGTTCACACACCTCGCCGAGCAGCTTCGTCATGCCGTGGGCGTCAACCGGGTCGGGCGTGTCCTCCTCGTGGTACTCACCCAGGCGCCCGGAGAACACGCAGTCGGTGGACACGTGCACCAGCCGGGCTCCCGCGGCGCCGCACTGCCGGACGAGACGGTGTGGGAACAGGGCGTTGACCTCGATCGCCAATCGCTCGCCGTCCTCGTCGACCCGTTGCTCGACGAGGCCCACGGCGTTCACCACCGCATCGGGCCGGGCAGCGGCGAAGGCCTCGACCAGCCCGTCCGGGTGGCGGATGTCCACCCCGCACAGGACCCGGTCGGCCGGCAGCGGCGACGACGGCGCGACCGCCCGAACGGTGGCGGTGACGTCGTGGTCGCGCACGAGCCTGCGCACCAGCTCACCACCGAGCATGCCGTCGCCGCCGAGGACCAGTACGCRCATCCAGTTCTCCTTCGGGACCGGAGTCCACTCAGAGGGCACTACGCCGCGCAACGCTGAGCCACCATTTCGGCTGCTCGGCGTTCGGCGGGATGACCTCCATCCAGCCAACGCCAGGCAAGTATGACTCTACGTAGTTAAAGGATCGCGCTCGGCCGCAACGACGCGCCGGGGCGGCGAGGACAACCCGAGACCACATCCGGCCCAGGGCGCGCCGGCGGAGATGCCGGACACCCGCCGAGATGAAACTACTCTCTGCATTCGCATCGAAACTCCACGCGTAGGCCAGGTCGTCTCGCCGGGCCCCCGGTCGGGCGATGCGGCAGACGGCACGGCGGACGACCACGAGGTGACGACCACCGGTGACAGCGGTGCGGACGAGCGAGCAACAGACGACCGAAGGCCGCCGGCCGGCCGGCGGCACGCGGCGACTGGCCGCGTCCGCCCACCGGCCGCGGCGGCTACGGCTACGGCTACGGCACCAGCGCAACCGGCAGGGCCAGCTCTGGCTCAACATCACCTCGACGCACCTGGTGCTGGCGGACTTCGTCAACCTCGATCCGGCCTTCTCCCCCGCCCTGACCGGCGTCTATCCCGCGCTCGACTGGGCCCGCGCCCTGCGCCGCACGCTGCGGAACTCCCGCACGCTGCGCCTGCTGCGCGGGTGGGCCACGGCAGGCCGGCAATGGGCCCGCCGGCCTCGACTGGCAGCCGCTGCCGCCTCCGCCGCTGCCTTCGTTGCTGCCGCGGTCGTCATCGCCCGGCGCGGCGTCACCCGGTGCGTGCCCCGGTCGGCCGCCGTTCCGGGCCGGCAGCGGGCGGATCAAAGCCGCCCCTGGGCAGTACTCGGGCAGTGGGAGGCGAGGCGCGCGGCGGTGATCATGCGGTACCGCCCGCGCCGGCGGCTGGCCCTGGACGACGGGTCGGTCGACCACATTCTCTGCGCGCACGTCCTGCAGGAACTGCCCCCGCACCTGGTCGGCCCCGTGCTGGACGAGTACGCCCGGGTGCTGCGGCCGGGCGGGACGCTGCACGTCGTCCTGCCCGACCTGCGCCGGGCGGTCGACCGCTATGTGCGCGGGGACATCGACGCCGACGAGCTGATGGCCTGGCAGCGGGTGGCCGGCGGCCCGGGGGCGGGAGCGGACGGGCGGGGCACCCGGTGGCGGCACCGGCCCGATCGGGTGGTGGGGCCACCGAACGGGTGGCTCTACGACGAGCACACCGCGCTGCGCCGCCTCGCCGGCGCCGGATTCGCACCGGCCCCCGGCGCCGCGGCCGCCACCCCCAGCGCCGGCCTGGTCGCGCGCGACCCCGTCTCACTGCACCTGGTGGCCGTGCGCGCCTGACCAGGCGGATGCATCCACCGGCCAGCGGAGAACCGATTCGCCGGAGACGTTCCGTCGCGGGCGCCGGACGGTCAGCACAGTCCGTTACGCCAGCCGCGCGGCATTCCTGCCCCGGTTCACACCACGTCGGCGGTCACATCGATTCTGCGGCCCAGGAACATTACTATTCGTTGACTTATCGTCGACATTCACCGGCTGCCACGCGCCGGTTCGGGGTGCGGGGGGAGGCGGCGGTATGGCGAATGCGCGGGCACGGCGACCGCGCGGGATCCCCACCCCCACCCCCTCCGATCCGATCACCGAGAGTGACCGCTACGAGAGCGCCGTCTACCGCGACGACGAGTTTGACGGCGTCGACGATGACGGCCTCGACGCCGAGATCGACCACGACCACGACCACGACCACGACCACGACCACGACCACGACCACGACCACGACCACGACGAGGATCGCGCCGCTGACGGCGATGAGGGCGGCGCGGACGACGGCGACCTCTGGGACGACGGCGGGCGGACCCGGGCCGGTGCGGCGGCCGAGCCGGCCCGACGTGGCCCGCTGCGCCGGGTGCTGCTCGTCCTGACCTCGCTCGTCTCCCTCGGCGTCGTCGCCGTGACCGCCACCGGCTGGCTCATCGTGACCTTCTACGACCGCCGTATCGACCGCGAGACGATCGCGCCGCCCACCGACATCACGGTCACCCGCCCGCCGCCGGCACCGGTCGGCGCCGAGACGTGGCTGCTGGTCGGCTCGGATGTCCGCACCGGCTCGGACGCCGCGAAGGTGGGCGGGGCCCGATCCGACACGATGATGATCGCCCACCTGGCCTCCGACGGCGCGACGGACATCGTGTCGATTCCCCGTGACCTGCGCGTGCCCATCCCGGCCTGGACGGACGGCAGCGGCGTCCGGCACCGGGCCCGTTCCGACCGTGTCAACGCGGCGTTCAACGCCGGTGGCCCCGCGCTGCTCGTCGCGACCCTCGAGCAGGTCGCGGGACTGCGCATCAACCACTACGCGGAGCTGGACTTCACCGGCTTCCGGCAGATGACCTCGGCGATCGGGGGCATCGACGTCTGCCTGCGGGCTTCTCCGTACGTGGAGACCCACCGGCTGGACAACGGCCGGTTGGTCCGTTCGACGAACCTGGACGACCCCAGCGCGGGCTTCACCGGGCAGACCGGCGACAACCACCTGATCGGCGACAACGCGCTCGCGTTCGTCCGGCAGCGGCACGGGTTCGCCGACGGCGACCTGTCCCGGATCAGGCGGCAGCAGACGTTCCTCGCCGCGATCTTCCGCAAGCTGACCAGCGAATCTGTGCTGCTCAGCCCGACCAGGCTGACATCGTTCCTCAGCGCGGTCACCGACTCGGCGGTTCTGGACGACGACACCGACTTCACCGAACTGCGCGCGCTCGCCGCGCGGATGCGTGCCATGACGACCGGTGCGGTGACGTTCTCGACGGTCCCGATCACCGGGCAGGTCAGCACGCCCGCCTTCTATTTTCTCTACGACCCGGACGAGGTGCGGCAGTTCTTTCGGGACATCACGGGCAACACGGTGCCGTTCGAGCCGTCCGACGCCCCGGCGGATCCGCTTCTCCCGCCGGATCGGAGTGAGCTGAGCGGATCGCTGCCGCCGGCCGCGCCGACCGCACCGTCGGGTGGCACCGCGGGCCGACCGACCGCGCCGCCGACTGTCGCGTCCACGACACCACCCGCGCCGCAGATCGACCCCAGCGCCACGGCACCGGGCGACCCGCAGGGCGGGCCCACCGAGTCCGGCCCGACCACCGACCCGCTGTTCCCGCCCCAGCCGACAGGGCCGTCGCGACCGGAGACGACCCAGCCCGCGGACGTGAACAACCCGGGCGGCTGGCCGCGGCCCGAGCCCACTGCCTCGGCCACCACCGCCCCGCCGGGCCTGTCGCTGCGGCTGGCGAGCCTCTCGTCGGCCACGGTCACTGCGCCGGCTGCGCCCACCACCGGCGCGACGGACGCCGCCGCGGTGTGGCCGGTCGGCCCCTCCCCCACGGCGCCCGGGGCCACGGAGCCCCCGGTGACCGCGGCCGCGTCCTGCATTTACTGAGGTTACGGTCAGGACATGCTTCCCACGCTGCCCGAGCCGGTCACCGACGGTGGACGACGGGCCTGCACCGACCGGCTGCGCGCGGCCTGCGCCGCCGGCCTGCTCACCTTCGGCGAGTTCAGCGAGGGGGTGGGACGGGTCTGGGCGGCCCAGACCGCCGCGGACCTCGAGCGGGTCCCGCTCGCGGGCGGCGACGCCGGCCCCGGCGCGAGTGTCCTCGGCGAAGGCGCCAACGACGGCGGCGGGGGCGGCGGCGGCGGGGGCGGCGGGGGCGGCGGCGGCGGCGGCGGGGAGACGGTCGACCGCATCCGCGCCGAGGAGAAGGCCCGCTCGACCATCGTGAGTCTGCTCGGTGACGGGCGACGCCTGGGACGCTGGTGGATGGCCCGGCGCACTCTGATCGTCAACGTCCTCGGGAACTGGACCCTCGATCTGCGCGGCGCGCTGCTGGCGGACCAGGCGCTTGCCGACAGAGCCCTGGACCTGCGCTTCGTCTCGCTGATCGGCGATCTCACCCTCACCGTCCCCGACGGTGTGACCGTCGAGACCACCGGCCTGGTCGCGCTCGGGGACCGTCAGGTCGACCTCGCGGGCATCCGTGAACGCCCCGGTATGCCCCGGGTGCGGCTGCGCCTCGTCTGCCTGATCGGCGACGTCCGGATCACCAGCGGGTCACGTGTCGGGCGTCCCGACCGGCACGCACGGAGCAGGTAGAGCACACGCATCGCTCCGACGGAGGTCGGTTGATACTCTCGATCATGTCTCCCGGAGATCCTGTCAAGCAGGCGAGGGTGCTCCCGGGCGATGCTCGTCTCCACAGGGCGTTCCGATGGGGCCGGAATGCGGAGGCTCGCTGGCGACTTACTGGTCGCAGGGTGCCACCGCGGATCCCCCGCGGACCAGATCGGTGAGGGAGGGCTCGACCGATGCGTGACCCCAGAGAGCTCTACGACATCAGGAGCGACCTGGACGACCTGGGCCGCCCCGTTCTGATCGAGGCGATGACCGGTGTCGTCGACGCCGGCGGCGCGGTGGGCCTGGCCGGCGAGCACCTGACGACGGCGCTGTCACACGAGCGGATCGTCACCTTCGACGTCGACCAGCTCATGGACTACCGCTCCCGCCGCCCCCCGATGGTCTTCTACGAGGACCACTGGGAAAGCTACGAGGACCCGGTGCTGAGCATCGAGCTGCTGCGCGACGAGGCGGGCACACCGTTCCTGCTCCTCGCCGGGCCCGAGCCCGACCTGCACTGGAAGCGTTTCACCAGCGCGGTACGCACGATCATGAAGGATCTCGGCGTGCGGATGTCGGTCGGCCTGAACGCGATTCCCATGGCGGTGCCGCACACCCGTCCGTGCGGCGTCACCGCGCACGCGACCCGCAAGGAGATGCTGGTCAACAACGAGCCGTGGATCCGCCGGGTCTCCGTCCCCGGCAGCGCCGGGCACCTGCTCGAGTTCGAGCTCGGCCGGGCCGGGGACGACGCGATGGGCTTCGCCGCGCACGTCCCGCACTACCTGGCCCAGGCGACCTACCCGGCGGCGACCGAGGCGCTGCTCAGCTCGGTGTCGAAGGCCACCGGCCTGCTGCTGCCGCTGGACGGCCTGCGCTCCGCCGCTCTCGAGGTCCGCGGCGAGATCGACAGCCAGATCGAGAACGGCGGCGAGGCGGCGGACGTCGTGAAGGCCATCGAGGAGCAGTACGACGCGTTCCAGCGCGGGCGCGGCGGCACGCACCTCCCGGTCGTGGAGGGTCCCGACGAGCCGCTGCCCACCGGCGACGAGCTCGGCGCGGAGCTCGAGCGCTTCCTCGCGGAGCAGACCGAGCCCGGCGGCCCCCAGCCGAGCTGACCCGCTCGCCCGGGCAGGGCTATCCGGCCCTGCCCGGCGTCGGCGGCGGTTCCGCGCCGCCGACGTCCGCCGGCCCCGGTGGCTCGGGGCGGCGGGCCGATCGGCCCCGCTGCCGGGCCAGGTCGTCCACGACCAGCAGGTCGTGGCGCACGCACCCCGTCCGGTAGGCGGCCCGGCCGACCCGCTGCGCGATCACCGGCGCGGTGACGAGCTGCAGGAGCACGACCAGCAGCAGGCCTGCCGCATGGCGGGGTGCGAGCTGGACGGCGCTGCCGACCAGGATCGCCATGAGGCCCACCGTCTGCGGTTTGGTCGCGGCGTGCAGCCGGGACGGGACGTCCGGGAAGCGCACCAGGCCCCACGCACCGAGCAGGCAGAAGACCGCTCCGGTCAGCAGCAGCACCGCGGAGATCACCTGCCGGGCCATCAGTGTCCCGCCCCCCGTCGTTCAGGCTCCTGTCGTTCAGGCCCCCCTGGTTCAGGACCCTCGGACCGGTGTCGTTCGGATGCCTGCTGCTCGGACCCCTTCCGTTCGACCAGACGGGCCGCGGTCACCGAACCGAGGAATCCCAGCAGGGCGACGACCGCGACCAGGGCGATGTTCCAGCCCTCCCTGCGCATCCCGATCTCGACGGTCACCCCTGCGGTGATCAGGATCACCAGGACGTCGAGCGCGACGATGCGGTCGAGATCGGTCGGCCCGACCAGCAGCCGGCCGACAGTCAGCATCCCCGCCGCGGCCAGCAGGACGTAGGTGATCGTGTAGACGGTTGTCATGTCTGCTCCTCCCCGCCGCGCCGTCCGGCCTGGCCGGCCTGGCGGCGGATGTCCTCGTCGGAGCCGAACACGTTCTGCACGCGGCGGTGCACGTCGAGCACGCTGGCACGCACCCGGTCGGTCATGCCGTCATCGTCGGCGGCGAGGACGCAGACATACATCACCCCTGCCTCGTGGTCGATCTCCAGCACGAACGCTCCCGGCGCAAGCGAGATCGCGTTCGCCGTCAGTGTCGAGACAACCTCCGACGATCCCGTCAGCGGAACCTCGACGATCGCCGATCGCGTCCGCGGGCCATAGCGGATCATCTGCAGGGCCACCGCCAGCGCCGACGGCACGAGGTCGGCGAGGAGGCGGCCGGTGAGGAAGAGCGCGGGCAGCGGCCGGAACCGTACCTCCGGGTCTCCGCCGCGCAGCGGGAAGGCGAGCAGCGCGACGGCCGAGACCAGCAGCCCGCTGATCGCGGCGAGCGGCGTCAGGCTGCCCCAGAGGACCATCCAGACCACCCACAGCCACACCAGGCGCCCCGGGCGGCGCAGCAGCTCGCGTGCGGCACCGCGCGTCCCCAGCCCGCCGAGGCCCGCCGGCTCGCGCTCCGGCACGCCCAGGCCGGGCCCGCCCGCACTGCCTTCACCCCGGGGGTTCACCGGCCCGCCTCGGGGCCAGCTGTGCCGGGCAGCACTGACCGGATGTAGGTCGACGGTTCCAGCAGGTCGCCCGCGGCCCGCTCGCTGAGGCCGGCCAGCTGCCCGGCGAACAGCGCCACCAGCAGCCCCACGGCGACGATCCCGGCTGTCGCCCAGACCATGGGACGGCTCACCGTTGCCGTCCCGGGCTCCGCCGCCGTGGACACCGCCGCCGCGGGCACCGTCCCCGACAGCGCCACCACGGGCTCCGCCGGCACGCGGGTGGGTTCCCGCCGCGGGCCCCAGAAGGCCAGGGTCCACACCCGCACCATGACGTAGAGCGAGAGCAGGCTGGTGATCAGACTGGCGGCCAGAGCGAGATCCACCGGCCAGGTCCGGGTCTCGGCGCCGGCCTCGATCAGCGCCAGCTTCGCGACGAAGCCGGAGAAGGGCGGGATGCCCGCGAGGCTGAGCGCCGGGATTCCGAAGAGCAGCGCGGTCACCGGCACCGCCGCCGCGAGCCCGCCCATGCGGCGGGGCACGGACGTCCCGGCGTACCGGGTGATCAGGCCACTGACGAGGAACAGCGCAGCCTGGGCGAGGATGTGGTGCACCATGTAGATGATCACGCCGGCGAGCCCGATCACCGTGAACAGGGACAGCCCGAACAGCATGTAGCCGATGTGGCTGACGAGCAGGTAGGACAGCATCCGGTTCAGGTCGTCCTGGGCGATCGCGCCCAGCGCGCCGACGAGCAGCGTCACCACGGCGGTGGCCAGCAGCAGGATCCAGGCGCTGTCGTGCCGGAACACCAGCGTGTGGGTGCGCAGCAGCGCGTACACGCCGACCTTGGTCAGCAGCGCCGCGAGCACGGCCGTGATCGGCGCCGGTGCGGTCGGGTAGCTGTCCGGCAGCCAGAAGTGCAGCGGCACCGCGGCGGCCTTGATCCCGAACACGACGAGCRCCATCAGCCCGAGAGTCTCGGCGAGGCCGGGGGGCAGGGTCCCGATCCGCCCGGCGAGGTCGGCGAGGTTGACCGTGCCGGTGGCTGCGTACACCAGCGCCAGCATCGTGAGGAAGAACAGCGAGGACGTCATGCTGACGATCACGTAGGTCATGCCGGCCCGGATCCGTCCCGGGGTGACGGCGAAGGTGATCAGCACGTAGGACGAGACCAGCATGATCTCGAACGCGACGAACAGGTTGAACAGGTCACCCGTCAGATAGGCCAGCGCGACCCCGGCGACGAGGACCAGGTACACCGCCTCGAAGACCGAGCTGCGGCCGAGACGGGCCTGCTCGGTGATGCCCTGGCCGATCGCGTAGACGAGCACGGCGAAGGTCACCACGGCCGAGGTGAGCAGGAGCAGGCCGGACAACCGGTCCCCCACCAGCGTGATGCCGATCGGAGCGGGCCAGCCACCGAGGTTGGCGACGAGCGGGCCGTCGGTGTCGGCGATCACGACGACGGCGGCGGCGTCCGCCACCACCCCGGCGATGACGGTGAGGGCCAGGACCCGGCGGGCCATCACCCACCGGCCCAGCACCAGCACCGCGCCGGCCGCGAGCAGGGGGACCACGACAGGGAGCACAACGAGGATGCTCACGGGCGCCGCCCATGGGTGTCCTGGTGCTCCAGCAGGCCGGGTATGGCGAGCTCACCCGGCTCGCGGTGGTCCTCCTCGGCCACCTGCGCCGGCGCCGACCGGTCTCCGCCGCCGCCCCCGTCTCCCCCGACGGCGTGCTCGGCGTGCTCGGCGCGGTCCAGTCCGCGGATCCGGGCGTCCTCGATGTCGTCCCTTACCTCGTCATCGCCGAGAAGGGTCCAGGCCCGGTACGCGAGCGCGAGCAGGAAGGTCGTCAGCGCGAAGGTGATGACGATCGAGGTGAGCGCCATGCCCTGCGGCAGGGGGTCCGACATGGACTCGACCGGGATCGAGCCGATCATCGGCGGYTGGCCGCTCTCGCCGCCGACGAGCAGCAGGAGCAGCGTCGTGYCGTGCCCCAGCAGGACGAGTCCGATCAGGACCCGCATGAGCGAACGCTGGAGGAGTAGATACGTCCCGGCGGTGTACAGGGCGCCGACCACCAGGGCGGACGTCAGGTTGACCGGGCTCACTGGTGCACCTTCCTCGTGTCGGAACTCGCGAATGGGAGAGTTCGGACACGCCCCTGGTCCCCACCGGGCCATCGCCCTGCTCGCTC
>NZ_MBLM01000037.1 GCF_001854655.1 Parafrankia colletiae
ACCAACACCCCCCGCGGCCAGCTCGCGGACCTGGAACTGCGTCACCGCCGCCGGGCCCGCTGCGAGGACCGGATCCGCACCGCGAAGGACACCGGCCTGGCGAACCTGCCTCTGCACGACTTCACCCAGAACAGGGTCTGGTGCGCCGTCGTCTCCCTCGCACTCGATCTACTCGCCTGGACCCAGATGCTCGCCCTGGCTGGTCACGCCGCCCGGCGGTGGGAACCGAAACGCCTACGGCACAGGCTGTTCACCATCGCTGGACGGCTCGCCCGCCATGCACGACACACCGTGCTCCACCTGCCCGCCCACCATCCCTGGGCAGCACTGGCCGTTGGGGCCCTGACCACCCTGCGCGCGCTACCCGACCCCGGATAGCCACCCGGACCTGCCCCTGTCCCGACGACCTCGCACCATCCCCGGCCGTGGACCAGCGCCCCAGCCCGCGCGACAGCGGGCCACCCCGTCACACCCCGACAGCACAACTCAACATCAAAAACGGGGCGGGACGACCGACAAACCGACCCAGCCACCTGGCGAAAGATCGAGGTTAGTCGAGCAGGACGCGGTGGCGGAGAAGCGGGAACCCAGCGCGGCCGTGCATCAGACGCATGATCTTCTTGGTCTTGGTGTTGACGCCTTCGGTGCCGCCGTTGCTGAACCGCCCCGGCGCGTCCGGAGACTCATGCGTTTGAGTGCTCGGACTTGATCAAGATGCGTTGCTGGCGGTAGGCGGTCTCGAGATCGGCGGGTGGGACGTCGCCGCAGGCGGTGTGGATGCGGCGGCACTGTTGCATCGACGGAGTCCGGCATCGCGGCTGCCGATCAGTCATGATCGAGTGATGCGTCGACGTCGTGCCTGCCCACCGGTTCTGGCGTCGGAGTTCGCGGGGTTCCGGTTCCCGCCCGAGGTGATCGTCCTGGCGGTGCGCTGGTATCTGCGGTTCGCRCTGTCGTATCGGGATGTCGAGGAGCTGCTCGCCGAACGCGGCCTCGACGTTGATCACGTGACCATCTATCGGTGGGTGCAGCGCTTCACCCCCCTCTTGGCCGAGGCAGCCCGGCCGTGTCGGCACCGTCCTGGCGAGAGGTGGTTCGTCGACGAGACCTACGTCAAGGTCTCCAGCCTGTGGACCTACTTGTACCGGGCGGTTGACCAGCACGGCCAGGTCATCGACGTCCTGGCCAGCACCCGCCGCGACCAGGCCGCCCGGCGGTTCTTCGTTCGGGCGCTGACGCATGGACGCCGGCCGGCCGAGGTCACCACCGACACGGCACCCGTCTACCCACGGATCCTCGACGAACTGCTCCCCGAGGCCTGCCACGTCGACGCCGCCCGGGAGAACAACCGGATCGAAGCCAACCGCGGTCGGTTGAAAGCACGGCTCCGGCCGATGCGCGGACTGAAACGCCTCCGCTCCGTCCAGACCGTCAGCGCCGGACACGCCCTCGTGCAGAACATCCGCCGCGGCCACTACGAACTCGCCGTCAACACCAACCCACAGCTGAGGCTGGCAGCCGCACTCACCGAACTCACCGCCGCCGTCTGACCGGCAGTCGCCCCGGCCGCTGGCATGCCCCGCCTTCGCCAGACGCAACAGCGCCCCTGCATGAACTCACGTCGCAACATGCCTCTTGGACGGGCCCACCGCCGTTTCGGTTCCGTGCGATCGCGGTGTGACCGTTCTGTAGTGATTCGTGGCGTGATGTATAGACTGGCTCCGCCATTGCGGGTGGCAGGACGGGCGGCCGGGACCATCGATGATCGTTGACCGAGAGCGGGTACAGAAAGCCCTGCCTGGCTACCACGTGGCCGGGCGGTTGGGGGCGGGGTCGTTCGGCCTGGTGCTGGCCGGCGAACATCGGCGGATGGGTCGCCCGGTGGCGATCAAGGTGATGGACGCCGAGGGTTCCGAGGACGTCGCAAACGGTTTCGCCGCCGAGGCACGGGTACTGGCAGGCCTGGATCATCCGCATGTGCTGCGCGCGCACGACTATGTCGAGGCCGAGGGCCTGTGCCTGGTGGTGATGGAACTGCTGGACGGGGGCACACTGACCAGCCGCCAGGCCGATATGGGGCCGGAGCAGGCGTGTGCGGTGGGGCTGGCGGTCGCGGCGGCGTTGGAGCATGCGCACGGCCACGGGGTGCTGCACCGTGACATCAAGCCCGACAACATCCTGTTCGCCCTCGACGGGACACCCAAGGTCAGCGATTTCGGGCTGTCGAAAGTGTTCGAGGGATCGGCGGCGACCGCCAGCGGGATGGCGGGCACGCCCCTGTACATGGCACCGGAGCAGTTCCAGCACGGCCGGCTTGGTCCGAGTACCGACCTGTACGCGCTGGGGGTGGTGCTCTACCGGCTGCTGGCCGGACGGCCGCCGTTCGACGCGAAGCAGCCAGTGCAGGCGTTGTGGTACCAGCATCTGGCCGAAGCGCCACCTCCGATGGTCGGTGTGGAGCCCACGCTGGCCGCGGTCGTCCTACGCGCGTTGGCCAAAGATCCCAGCGATCGCCACCAGGACGCTGCCGCGTTCGCGCTCGACCTCGCTCAGGCCGCGACCCAGGCATTCGGACCTGGCTGGGCCGTCCGTGCCGGGCTGCCGTTGCACCTTTCTGATGCCGTGCGGCGCGCCGCCGTCGACCCTGTTCCCAGGCCCGTCACCGTCGGCGGTACCACGACCGCGGTTTCTTCCGATGAGCCGGCGACCTTACCGGGCTGGGATTTCTTTATCTCCTACGCCAGGGCCGATCATCCGTGGGCAGAATGGATTGCCGGGCAGCTGACTGCCGCCGGCTACCGGGTGCTGCTCCAGGCGTGGGCTGACCTGCCGGTCTCCTACTGGACCGCAGGGATGCTCGAAGGCATCAGATGCGCCACTCGTTCGCTGGTGATCGTTTCTCCCGTCAGTCTGGAACCGGCGTTCGGACGGACTGAATGGAACTCCGTCCGCGATGCCGACCCGCTGGGACTCCCCCGCCAGCTGATTCCGGTCCGGGTCGAGGACTGCCCCTGTCCCGATCCACTGGACGACAGTGTTCGCATCGACCTTTTCGGTCAGGCTGCCGACACCGCCCGCCGATCCCTGCTCGAGCAGGTCAACGCGACGCAGGACGAACGTACGGAAAGCCTGACTGCCCCGTTTTCCGCCATCGGCCCCCCGCCTGTCGATGCATCGACGATCGAATCGCTGGTGCCGCCCCAGCGGTCTCCCGCATCCGACACACCGGAGTTTCCCCCCGCCGCCGCCGCGGTCGGGCGCAAGGGCGGAGGCGGGGGCAGGCGGAGGCGCAGCGCGGCAGCAGGGCCGCAGCGCAGAGCGGCACGGCTGGCCTCGGTCTGCGCCGTTGTGGTGGCCGTGCTGGCGATACCGCTGGGGCTGTTCGACTTCGGAATCCCGTTCGTCGGTAAACCCGCGGCACCGAAGGCCGAGGCAGGCCCTGCGGAGAACGCGAGATCTCGGAGCGCGGTGACCACGCCCGCATCAGGGCCAGAGCAGTCTTCCGTCGCGCCCACCACGCCTGCCCCGGTCGACACACCAGCCCCTTCCGCCTCGTCTGCCGGCCCGCAGTCTCCTGCCCCCTCGTCCGTCGGCCCGCAGGTTCCTGCCTCCTCGGGCGTCACGCCGCCGGCCGCGTCGACTACGACAAGATCGCCATCCGGCCCGGCCCAGGCCGGGCCCGCGGGCCCGAGCAGCGACCCGAAATACAGCGCGGGCTCAGAGATCAGCGTTTCCGGCTGTGCGGGCTGGCTGAGCTTCTCCGGTGTTCTCTACGGAACACTCTCCGCCGGTGCCGCGTCCTGCGCCGCCGAGGTCACAACCATCGACCTTGCCTATGGCGCTGATCCCGCGTCCGCCGGCATCGCGGCGTCGAACTATTCTACGAAGAACTCCAGGCCGGCCATTGCTGGCGGTTTTGGTTACTATAGGTACTCCGTGCAAATCTGTATCTGGAATGAGAGTGCACGCGGCAACAGGAAGTGCTCTCCCAAATACGTTGACACCCAGGGATCCGTCGCGCCGGGCTGACAAAAACTGGGCGGCCTGTCCTGTCCTACGCCGCGGAATGAGGCCCGGGCACAGGTCAATGGCGGAGCGCGAGGAGGAGAAAAATAGTGTCGACGATCTCTTCGAGGACGTCGTCGGGCACGGGGGCGAAGGTCATGAGGAACTCGTGGCGCAGGAGGTCGAAGGGGAGTGACTTCACCTGGTCGGTGAGGTGCTCCGGCCTGATCTCGCCCCGCTCGGCGGCGCGGGTGAACAGGACGTCGATGGCGCTCTCCCTGGTCGGGTGGCCCGGGGGGATCGCACCCCCGGGCCACCCGACCACGCCGCCAGCCAGGTTGAGGCCGTTCTCATCAACTTGGCGACCGCCCCTTTCTCTGCAACATATGCCTCCCTGCGCCGAGTTCGACCTTCCAAATCGCCACTTGGTGTTATGACTCGGAATTCAGGGCGGCTTGTACAGAGGGCTRGACCTCGCAGAGCCGCGCATGCCCTTGATCCGAACGAACCTGTTATTCGAACCCTGCGGTATTCATCGTCGAGACCTTGAGGCTCGCTGGATGCCGGCGGGATGATCCGTCATGGATTCCACTTCGCAGGGAGTCGTCGGGGGGCTTTGACGAGCGTGAGCCTTGTTCTTCCCCGTCGGGTGCCGTGGCCCACCTGGTGGTTTCGCGCGCCAGCGGTGGCACCGGGCGGCGAGCCGGCGGCAGAGCCGGCAGGTCGTCGGGAAGCCGCCACGTTAGGCGCCGTGGCGACGACCACGGGCGGCGTAGCTGCGCAGTGCCCGTAGGAAGTCGATCTCGCGGAACGCGGGCCAGTACGCCTCGCAGAAGTACAGCTCGGAGTACGCGCTCTGCCAGAGCAGGAAGTTCGACATGCGCTGCTCCCCGCTGGTGCGGATGACCAGGTCGGGGTCGGGCTGGCCGGCCGTGTAGAGGTGGCGGGCGACGTCCTCGGCGGTGAGGGTCTCGGCCAGGTCGGCCAGCGAGGCGCCCGTCTCGGCCTGCTCGTGCAGGAGGGCCCGGAACGCGTCGACGACCTCCTGCCGGCCGCCGTACCCCACGGCGAGGGTGACATGCGCCCCCGTCGAGCAAGATCGGGTGACCTCCTCGGCGTTCTTGAGCGCGCGGGCCGTGCTGTCCGGCAGCGCGTCGAGCAGGCCCGCGATGTGCATCTGCCACGCCGGATCGGGAGTCGCGATCTTGTCGGAGACAACCTGCTCGATGACCTTCATGAGGAACGCGATCTCGGCATCCTCGCGGTGGGCCAGGTTCTCGGTGGAGCAGACGAAGACGGTCACATGCTTGATCCCGGCCGCCTCGCACCACGACAGCACGTCCTCGACATGGTCGGCGCCGAACTTGTGGCCGAGGCTGGGATTGGCCATCCCCATCTGGCGGGCCCAGCGGCGGTTGCCGTCCATGATCAGGCCAACGTGCCTCGGTAGCGCGGCTCCCTTGAGCGACGCGCGGAGCCGGCGGGCGTACACGGTGTAGGCAAGATCGCGTATTGGCACAGTCTGAATCTATGCCCACCTGTCCGCCGGTTCTAGTGCCGCCGGTCCCGTCCATCCAGGGCGTTCCTGCGGTGCTGCGCGGGTTGGGACAGCGGGACGGTGGGTGCGTCCGGAGCCCGCTGCTGTCGGTCCCGGTTTGGAGAGGTGGGGCGCACCAGTAGGGTGGAGGTCGTCCCGGTAATACTTCTCGATGATTGAGCACCGGAAGCTTCTGATACGAGGCGACACTGACGAAGCTCACCTGCGGTAAGCGTCATCGCAGGAAGCGGAGGAGACCATCCGCGAACGGCGCAGCCGATCGACGGCATGACCGATGGATACACCCAACCGCCCTGGCCCGGACGTCTGAGGCCATGCAGTGGTTTCCCGTTAAGAGCGTAGTGGGAAGATGTCCGCCGTGGCGAAGTCAGGGACACAAGATGAGACCGAGGCTTGGGACTTCTTTGTGTCCTACACACGCGCCGACGAGAAGTGGGCGGAGTGGGTGGCATGGCAGCTGGAGGACGCTGGCTATCGGGTCCTGATCCAGGCATGGGACTTCGTACCAGGATCGAACTGGCGCCTCCGCATGCACCAGGGTGTGACTCGAGCAACCCGGACGATCGCACTGCTGTCTGCAGCATACCTTGACTCAGTCTACGGGCAGGAAGAGTGGATGGCAGTTCAGGCTGCGGACCCGCGCGGATTCGAGCGGAAGCTCGTACCTGTGCGGATCGAAGAGTGCCCTCGTCCGGGCCTTCTCCACAACGTGGTGTCCATTGATCTGTTCGACCGACGACCAGACGAAGCCCAAGCGTACCTCCTTGAGCGGGTACGACACAGTCTCACCGGTCGCGCGAAACCCGAAATGTCTCCAGACATTCCCATTTCCCAGCTTCCATCGCAACCTGGAGCGAGACTCAGGCCGCCTGCCATTTACCCGACGTCGCCATGGCGGCCCGCCAACCCGCACGGTAATTCGGCACGACGTAGCACGTGGAACGCCCAGCTATCGGTAGCACCCGATAAGAAATTTACAAAATCTCTAATCGTAATATTTTACAACTTGTCGCTGCCAGCCCGACTCGGCTTCGGCATACCTATCTGGTATGCGTTCTGCTGTTTATTTTACCTCACCATTATGGCGTTGGGTGGATCGGTGCCCGCGGAGGGGCCAAGCATGCTGCAAACCATAGCGTTCATTGTAAGCTACGGCTTGATAAGTCCGATACTTACCCTTTTGATTGTATCCAAACGGATTCTAATGGTTTCGGCCACTGTGCGACGATTTTTGCACAGTGGTCGCAGACCCGATCCTTCGTCGTGAAATCCGCCTCAGCGATCCGCGCCCAGGGCCATGCATACGTTCCCGATGGGCCCGCACCGTCGACGCCACTCACGGACTCGCCCCCGAGACCAGATCCGCGGTAAACGCCTCGCTCTTACCCGGGGTCCGCTCCCACCGGCACTGTTTTGTGAACGGCGCAAACCTGCGCACGAGATCGAGCTGCGCCCGGACCGTGGCCGGCCGCAGAAACCGGCTCTGCTACTGATGTGACCAGCCTTGCAACCTCGCGGCGAACACCGCCGCCGTTGGATCGAAGTGCGCTACCGTCGCGTCTAGAACAAGATGCGCAGCACCGGGCAGATCGACACGCTCCGCCACGGCAGCCTCCTGTTGCATCCGATGCATCATCGTTGCATCGGACATCGACATCCACGTTTAGCTGCCGGGAAAGCGGCGTGTCGCGATAGACTCCAATTTGAGACTCCCCGAGAGCCCGGTATCCAATTTTCGGTGCCCGCCATATGTCGCATCTGGCGCGAATAAGTCTCATTTGACCGGCAGGATGCTGTTATTCGAACCCTGCAGTATTCGCCGATCAAGGCGATGTCCAGYAGCGCTCCACGTCGGCCAGCTGCCGGGATGTCGTCTGGGGAATCGCCGCTCCCCGGTCGCTGCCGGTCCTGTGGAGCGGTAGGTGCTCATCCGGAGCCTGCTCGTCAGACGCCGCTGCTGGCTCGTGCCGTCGGCGAACCGTTCTGGGGTCCTGCTCGTGACCATGAGG
>NZ_MBLM01000038.1 GCF_001854655.1 Parafrankia colletiae
ATCGACCAGGTCAGCCTGCAGGGCTGGCTCGGCACCTGGGCCTTCGCGCAGGTCGCCCGCACCATCGACGGCGACATCACCCGCGAAAGCGTCCTVAAGGCCTTCAGCAACCTCACCGACTTCAACGTCTTCGRCCTGCTCCCCGAGGGCTTCAGCACCACCAAGCCCTTCACCGACCTCCCCCRCATGCCCCGCCTCTTCAACAGCCAGATCATCGAGGGCATCGTCCGGGACGGCAAGGTCGAGCAGACCAGCGACGGCTACATCCCCATCTTCACCAGGCCATGAMYCRCCRVGCCATGACCACCACACACGACGACGGGACCGCGGCCGGCCGGCCGCCGAACGTCGAGCGAGGAGGTGCGGCATGACGACCACCACCGAGGTCGCACCCGTGCTGGAGGCGAGGAGCCTCTCGGCCGGGTACCGGCGGGTCCCGTGCGTCCGTGAGGTGAGCCTGGACGTGCGCCCGGGCGAGATCGTCGTCGTGCTCGGCCCGAACGGGGCCGGCAAGACCACGACGCTGCTCACGCTGTCCGGGGCGCTGCCCAGCCTCGGCGGGGAGGTCCACCTGCGGGGCGAGCCGACGGACGCGGCGCTGCACCACCGGGTGCGCGGCGGCCTGGGGATCATCCCCGAGGAGCGGTCGGTCATCTCCCGGCTCTCGGTCCGTGACAACCTCCGGATCGGCCCGGGCCCCGTCGAGCGTGCGCTCGACCTGTTCCCGGAGCTGCGGCCGCTGTTGCGGCGCCGGGCCGGCCTGCTGTCCGGCGGCGAGCAGCAGATGCTCTCGACCGCGCGGGCCCTGGCCGCCGAGCCTTCGGTCCTCCTCGCCGACGAGCTTTCGCTCGGCCTGGCGCCGAAGATCGTGACCCGGCTCATGCAGGCGCTGCGCAGCGCGGCCGACCGCGGCGCGGGGGTGCTTCTCGTCGAGCAGCATGCCCGGCAGGCGCTCGCCATCGCCGACCGTGCCTACATCCTGCGGCGGGGGAGCGTGGTCTGGTCCGGCTCCGCGGACGAGGCACGGGCGAACCTCCAGGAGATCGAGGGCGCCTACCTCGGCCACGAGGCCGCCGCCTGACGGGAGGCGGTAGCGAACACCGGAGAAACGAGGCGGGTGCGTGCCCCTCCGCGGGGCGCGCACCCGCCTTCCGCTGTTCGGGGGAGGGAGAGAGGGAGGGGGGAGGGGAAGGGGGACAGCAGAAGGCGGGCTGTGCGGCGGGGGAACCTGGCCCCGCCACACAGCCCGCCTCGGGAACTGCTGCTCCGCCGGTCAGATCTTGATCTGGACCACCTCGTCCTCCACCCGGACCGGGAACACCATCAGATCCTGGTTGAACCCGTCCGACGACGACGGGCGCACACACGCGCCGGTACGGACGTCGTACCGGCTCGCGTGCGTCGGGCAGACGATGTAGCAGCCCTCGTCCAGCGCCCGACCGCCCAGCTTGCTGCCCTGGTGCGGGCAGAGGTTCTGGAAGGCGTAGTACTCGCCCTCCACGTTCGCCACCGCCACCGGGAATCCGTCGACCTCGACGGTCACCGTCTCGCCCGGGCCGATCCAGTCGACCGGCAGGGCGTCGTAGAAATCAGCCACTGCGTTCTCCGTGTGCCCCGAGCGCGAAGCCGCTGGCCCCGCGACCGATGCCTTCTAGTAGCTACGGGCGCGGACGACGTCGAGCTTCTGGCCGCGTGGCCGGGTCACGATGAACACGTGCACGTCGGCCACACTCTCGACGGTCTGGCCGCCGTGCTTGCCCATCACCCGCTGGACGGTTCCCTCGGCCTGCAGCCGCGGCCACACCAGGTGGGTGTGCTCCCCGTTGTCCTTCCAGTCGGTCGAGCCGCCGCCCTCGCCGAGCGCGACTCCCTGGATCAGGGTGGTGACCCGGATCTCCTCCTTCTCGAACTCCAGGCTCAGGGCCTGGCCGAGCGCCTCGAGCCCCGCCTTGGTCATCCGGTAGACGGCCTCGTAGGGGAAGATCTCGATGGTCACCTCGGACGAGGTGTTGATGATGTCGCCGCCGCCGGCCGCCCGCAGCAGCGGAATCGCGGCCCGGCAGGTGTAGGTCGGGCCCAGGAGGTTGGTCCGTACCTGGGCGAGGATGTCCTGGTCGGCGAGGGACTCGAACGGGCACGGGCGGTGCAGCCCGGCGTTGTTGATCAGAATGTCGAGCTTGCCGAACTGCGCCCCGATGGCCTCGAAGGCGCCGCGCACGTTGTCCGGGTCGCCGACGTCGGTGGTGAGGCCGACGGTGTCCGACCCGAGTTCGTCCACGAGCGCCTTCAGGCGGTCCGCGCCGCGGGCCAGCAGCACCATGGTCGCGCCCTCGGCCGCGAAGCGGCGGGCGATGGCGAGCCCCGATCCGCTGGTCGCCCCGGTGACGGCGACGATCTTCCCGGCGAGCTGCCCGCCGCTGGCCGTGCTGGTCATGTCAGTACTCCGATCCCCGCCGCCTCGTTGCGGCGGCGCCACTCGTCCTTGGACATACGCGTGGTGTCGACGTTCGCCAGCCGCGCCCGCTCCCGCAGCGCGCCGACGGTGGCCTCCTCCCGCGGGATCTGGGTGAACGGGTCGAACCCGAAGAACCGGCAGGCGTTCTGCCAGGTGATCTTGTGGGTCTCCTCCTCGGTCACCCCGGCCGCGACCAGCTCGTCCCAGAGCAACTCCGGTGACTCCGGCCAGGTCGTGTCCGTGTGCGGGTAGTCGGACTCCCAGGCGATGATGTCGATCCCGATGTCGTGCCGGGCCTTCAGACCGGACGGATCGGAGATGAAGCAGCCGAGCACGTGCTCACGGAAGATCTCCGAGGGCAGCTTCCCGCCGAAGTCGTTGTGCAGCCACACCTGGTTCTTCACGTGGCGGTCGACCCGCTCCAGGTAGAATGGGATCCACCCGATCCCGGCCTCGGAGAACGCGATCCGCAGGCCCGGGAACTTCTGGAACACGTGCCCGAACAGCAGGTCCTKCGCGACCAGCGTCATGATCTGGGTCGACAGGATGATCGAGTGGTCCGGCGGTGCCTCCGGCGGAAGCTTCAGCAGGCTCATGCCGCCGCCGATGTGCAGGCAGAGGACGGTGCCCTCCTCGACGACAGCGGCGAGCATCGGATCCCAGTAGCCGGACATCAGACTGGGGTACCCCTGCGCGTGCGGGGCCTCCAGGAAGCTGACGGCCCGGCAGCCCTTCGACGCGAGCCGGCGCACCTCGGCCGTGGCCAGCTCGACGTCCCACATCGGCAGCATGCCGATCGGGATGAAACGCCCCGGCGCCCCGGCACACCACTCGTCGATGTGCCAGTCGTTGTACGCCTGGAGCATGATGACGGACAGCTTCTTGTCCGGTGCCTCGGYGAACGTCCGGGCGTTGTAGCCGGCCATGCTCGGGAAGCACATCGACGCGAGGACGCCGTTGGCGTTCATGTCGTCGACGCGGGCCGCGAGGTCGAAGCAGCCCGGCCGCAGCTCGGTGTAGGTGCCCGGGTCGCGGCCCCACTCCTCGGCCGGCCAGCCGACCGTCGCGGCCATGCCGAACGGTGTGGAGGTGGCGGCGCCCTGGAAGACCCACTGATCGATTCCCTGGTCGTTGCGAATGACCTTGGGGGCGAGATCGCGGTACTTGGCGGGGACGTGCCTGACGTACATGTCCGGTGGTTCGATCGAATGGTCATCGATGCTGACGAGGATCATGTCCTCTTTCTTCATCGTGTCCCGACCCTTCTCTGTGCTCGTCCTGGATGCTCGCCCTAGATTTAGACCAAGTTTAATTACTTGGCGCGGTCCCCGCCGAGCGTCGCGACATCCGGGATCTCGGGTTTGGTGAGGCCCGGACGCCAGTCCTCGGCCTCCACCTCGGCCGGGTCACTGTCTGTCGGGTCGCCGCCGGCAGTGCTGCTGTCGGTCGGGCTGCTGTCGGCAGTGCTGCTGTCGGTCGGGCTGCCGTCGGCGGGGTCRCTGGCGGCCGGGTCGTTCTCCGTCTCACGCTCCTCACCGAGGTAGGCGGCGATGACCCGCGGGTCGGTGCGGATCTCCGCCGGCGTGCCGGTGGCGATGACGGCACCGAAGTCCATGACCACCAGGCGGTCGCAGACCCGGTTCAGCATCGGCACGTCGTGTTCGACCAGCAGGATGCCGATGCCCCACTCGTCCACCAGGCGGCGCAGCAGGTCGGACAGCTCCTGCGTCTCGGACTCGTTGAGGCCGGCGGCCGGCTCGTCCAGGAGCAGGATCGACGGCTCGGTCGCGATCGCGCGGGCGATGGCGACCTGGCGGCGCCGGCCGTAGGACAGCTCGGACGGGATGCGGTCGAGCTCGTCCACCAGCTCGAACATCTCGATGGCGGACCGGGCGGCAGGGGTCAGCTGGGTGCGCCGCGGGTGCACGATGTCGGTGAGGTAGGCGGCCGAATCGCGGGGGTCAGCTGCGGTACGGAGGTTCTCCAACACTGTGAGCTGGTCGAACAGTTCCAGCGACTGGAAGGTCCGGCCGATGCCCAGGCGGGCGCGGCGCCGCGCGTTCAGCGTGTCGATCCGGGTGCCGTCCAGCTCGATCGCGCCGCCCTGCACGCGGCAGAACCCGGTCACGGCGTCGATGAACGTGGTCTTGCCGGCGCCGTTGGGACCCATGAGGCCGACGACCTCGCCGGGCCTGACCTCCAGGGACACTCCGCGCAGCGCGTGGACACCGCCGAACCGCACGGCGGCGTCCTGTACCCGCAGCGTCTTCGGCGCGACCCGGTGCGGGGTCGCGGGCGGAGCGGTGCGGGCTGCCGCCCTCGCCGTCGTGTCCGCGCTCGCCGTCGTGGTCGCCGTCTCCGGCGCGTCCGCGTCCGTTGTCGCATCTGCCGTCACGGTCGCCGTGCCGCGGCCGGACCGGGAGAAGCGGGCCACGAGGGCCGCGGGCGGGCGCAGCGTGACCGCACGGGCCACGAGCCCGTTCGGGAACTGGATCAGGGTCGGGGCGAGGAACGCGGCCAGCGCCAGGGTGACGTACTGGCTGATCTCACTGCTCGGGAAGATCTCACCGAAGATCTTCGGGGTGAGGCCGCCGGCGGTGCTCGCACCGGCCAGCACGCCGCCGATCAGGAAACCGACACCGCTGATGACGGTGTTGATGACCACGGCGATCGAGTTGAAGACGTTGAACTGGTTGAAGTCGACGTAGGCCGACTTGAACGCCAGCAGGACGCCGCCGAGGCCGGCGATGGCCGCGGAGATCGCGAAGGAGTAGAGCTTTGCGCCGTAGACGCTGATGCCGAGGGACGCGGCGGCGCGTTCGTTGCCGCGAACCGCGACCAGCCGCCGGCCGGAGCGGCCGCGCCTGATGTTGGCAGCCACCAGAGCGGCCACGAGCAGGGCCACCAGGCAGACCATGGCGTAGCGCTTCGGATGGCTCACCGGGTCGACACTCCACCCGAACAGCGTGGGTGGGTCGACCACCGTCCCGGACAGGCCGCCGGTCAGCGGGACGCTCTGGAAGAGCACCGCCTGCAGCGAGTAGGCGAGGCCGAACGTGGCGATGGCCAGGTGGATACCCCTGGTCCGCAGGGCTGGCAGGCCCACCAGGATTCCGACGGGCACCGCCGCGAGGACGCCGATGACCAGGACGAGAAGGAAGGGCAGGCCGTGCACGGCGGCCAGCCGGGAGGCCACATAGCCGCCCCAGCCGGCGAAGGCGAACTGCGCCAGCGACAACTGGCCGCCGTAGCCGGTGACGACCACCAGCGACACGCAGATGACCGCCCCGATGATCGTGGTGGTGAAGGCGTCGGTCCAGTTGTCCGGGGTCGTGACGACCACCAGCGTCGCCACCGCGACCACGGCGGTGAGAACGGCGGGCCGCAGCGCGCCGGTGCCGATCTCGGGCAGCAGCTCGTTCACGTGGCTGCGCAGCGGCAGGCCTCGTCCGCGGACGACCAGGACCAGCACCACGACCAGGAACGGGACGGCCTCGCCCCAGCCCGCCGCGTCGACGTAGTTGGTGATCTCGGACTGGGTGACGCCGATGACCAGCGACGCGCCGAGAGCGATCGGGAACGACGCGAAGTTGGCCACCACACAGGTGGCCAGTGCCGGGATGATGAGCATGATCAGCGTGTTGATGTCCAGCCCGGAGATCGGGACGATCAGGATGCCCGCCGCGCCGGCGAGGACCGCGCCGACGGTCCAGTTGACAGCGGCGATCATGTCCGGCGAATGACCGGTGAGCTGGGCGGTGCGTTCGTTCTCGGCGACGGCCGAGGTGACCGCGCCGAACGTGCTGTACCGGTAGATGGCCCACAGGACCGCCGAGACCACCACGGCGATGCCGAGCAGGATGAGCCGGTCGGCGCCCACCGCCGGCCCACCGAACGGATGGACCGTGTCGGTCGGCAGGAACGACGGCACCAGCCGGATCTCGCTGCCGAAGATGATGCGGCCGACCTGCTGCAGGGCGACCATCACGCCGAGGGTCGCGATGACCCTGGTCAGGGGCGGCGCGTTCCGCAGCGGCCTCATGATCAACAGGTGCATCAGGGTGCCCATGGCGCCGGCGATGATCAGTGCCAGGACGATCGACGGCACGGTCGGGAGACCCGCCTCGATGTGCAGCTCGTAGAAGGCCAGCGCACCCGCCGCGGCGAACGCGCCATGCGCGAAGTTGACGACACCGGAGCCTCGGTAGACGAGGAGCAGACCCTGGCCCGCGAGGGCATAGATCGCCCCCAGACCGAGCCCGAGTAACGCGTATCGGATCATTGTTCTGCGTCCCGTTTACTGTTCTCGTGGGGGCTGGTCATGGCGTGGCGATTCATGGCCTGGTGAAGATGGGGATGTAGCCGTCGCTGGTCTGCTCGACCTTGCCGTCCCGGACGATGCCCTCGATGATCTGGCTGTTGAAGAGGCGGGGCATGCGGGGGAGGTCGGTGAAGGGCTTGGTGGTGCTGAAGCCCTCGGGGAGCAGGCCGAAGACGTTGARGTCGGTGAGGTTGCTGAAGGCCTTSAGGACGCTTTCGCGGGTGATGTCGCCGTCGATGGTGCGGGCGACCTGCGCGAAGGCCCAGGTGCCGAGCCAGCCCTGCAGGCTGACCTGGTCGATCTTCTTGCCCGGCTGGTACTTGGCCATCTCGTCGCGGTAGCGGACGATGCCTTCCTGGTCACTGGAGACGAGGGGCAGGCCGGAGGCGACGAGCACGCCGTCGGCCTTGTCGCCGAGCGCCTTGAGGGTCTCGGGGCGCAGGACGGAGCTGCTGGCAGCGAGCTTCTGGTCGTAGTCGCCTGCCTTGGTGGTGGTGAGCCAGGCGGCGAAGTGGGTGGGCATCATCGCGAGGGCGACGGCGTCACCGTCCGCGCCGCGGGTGACGGCGGGGGTGAGGTCGGTGGCGGTGACGTCGATCGGGATGCCGCCCTTGATGGTCAGCCCGCGGCCCTTCTGCAGGGCGGCCGTGTTGAACTGGAC
>NZ_MBLM01000039.1 GCF_001854655.1 Parafrankia colletiae
TCCGCCGCTACATCATCTGGCGGAACAACCACGCCCAAGATCAGAAACTCAAGCGGGTCGTGGAGCGGGCAAACGTAGCCTGATGCGGCACTAGTAGATCRTCGCCTCTAATATTCGGGGTAGAGGTGGCGGAGTTTGGTGCGGGCGTCGCTGGCGGTGAAGTGCCAGGTGACCTGCCGCTGGTGGGTGTTGACCGCGTTCTGCCAGGCGGTGAGTTCGGTGTTCAGGGTGTTGAGGTCGACGATGCGGCGGTCGAGGCACTGGCGGGTCAGGGCGGAGAGCTCGATCTCCGCGATGTTGAGCCAGGAGCCGTGCCGGGGTGTGTGGTGGATCTCGAGTCGTTGGGCCAGCGCGAACGCCTTGGCTGGCTCGAAGGCCTCGTACAGCGAGCCGAGGGAGTGGATGTTGAGGTTGTCCAGGACGAGGATGACCTTCTCGGCGTCGGGATACTCGCTGGTCAGGAGCCGGTCGACCTCGTGGGCCCAGTCCACCCGGGTCCGCCGCGTGCGGGCGTTCACCCAGCGACGGCCGGCGAGCGGCTCGACCCAGACGAAGATCGAGCAGGTTCCCCCGCGGACATACTCGGAGTCCACCTTGAGGTCGTGGCCGGGGGTGGCCGGGACCGGGTCGCGGGCGTGGGCCAGGAGCTGGTAGGGCTTCTCGTCCATACACACCACCGGCACGGCCGGGTCGTGGGCGCGGGCGTAGACCGCGAGGACGTCTTCCATCCGGGCGACGAACTCGCCGTTCGCTCGGGGCGGGATGGTCCAGCATTTCCTCAGATGAGGACGAAGCGCCGTTTTTTAAGACCCGCCCGATCGTCGAGTGATCCATGTTCGGGATGTCCTCGACGAGCGAGACCTGGCGTTCCAGCAGCCGAAGCGACCAGCGGGCATGCCCCTGGGGCGGGGCCGAGCATGCCAGTGCGATCAGCCGGGCCTCGACCTCGCCGGTGATCTTCGGTTCGACGGGTGGAGTCAGCCGCTTCCGGCGCTGGATCGTCGCCGCGATGTCACCACCACGCTCGGCATAGGCCCTGGCCACGTTGGTGATCGTGTCGGGATCGACCCCGACCCGTTCGGCGATCTCCCGGCGGCCGRCCGGCTCGCCCTGACTCTCGTCGAGCTCCAGCAGGATCCGTGACCGGCGGACCTCCTGCGCCGGGTGCGCCCCGGTCCGCACGACCCTCGTCAGCCACTCACGCTCATCGGCGCTCAGCACCACCGGTGGTAACCCCGACGTCGACACGACACATCCTCACGGCAGCGGGAAGGAGGACCATCATCACCGATCCACCGCGTATCCGTCGAATCTTAAGAGGCGACGATCTACTAGGCCTCGGGGGCGGCCGTCGGAGGCGCCGCGATGGTGATACTCAGGTAGACGCAATCCTCGTCGTAGGGGTTGTCCCATGCGTGCGGGGCCCCGGTGACGACCAAAAGGTCGCCCGTTTCCAGGGTGCGGCGCTGGTTTCCCGGCAGGACGAAATCAATCCTGCCCGAAAGGATGACTTCGTAGTCGATTGAGTTGGTGGCGTGCATCTCCGCGTCATCGTGCGCGCCACTCGCCTGTACGTCCAAGTACTCCGAGAGATTCTTCCTCGTGTTCRCTCCTGCGGCGATGCGGACGACGGCCAGAGCAGACCCGCTGTCGGTGGCTGGGCCTGGCGACGTGGCGGGTCCGCCGACGGACGACGGGACCGAATGAGGGCCCGCGACGCGCCAGAAGTACGCCGAGCCGCCGATGCCTGGGATAGTGCGGGTAACCGGTGGTACATCGTCGAGGAACACAGACGCACCACTTTCGTCCAGCCCCGCCGCGACCATGCGATAGCTTCCTGGTTCCAGTTCCAACGGTTCTCCTTGGCCTGATTCGTGGGAGGTACGGCCCGAAAGCCTGGTCAGACGCCCGTAGGCGTGATGACGACGTTGACTGYCTTTTCCGTGGTGTTCTCGCCGGAGAGCACATCGATCGCCGTCCCGAGCTTGTCGAACCCGTAGACGTGAGTGCGCAGCTTTTCAACGGGATATCTTCCGGATGCGATGAGGTCTATCGCGCGCTGGAATGAGTCGTTGCTCTGGCCGACCCAGCCCTGGAGCCGGATGCGCTTCATCAGCAGGCGATCGATCGGGAACCCGTCGAGGTTGCGGTTCTTAATACCGATCGCCACGATCGTGCCGGCCCGACTAACAACTTCGACGGCGTCGAGCAGGGGCTGGGTGGCGTTTGGTGTGGTGTCGATGACCACGTTGAAGCCCTTACCGCCCGTCAGCTCGTTTGCCCGGTCGACGAGATTTTCCCTCTCCACGTTGATTACCGCGTCTGCACCGAGCTCCAAGGCGAGGTCGAGTTTGAACGAGTCGCGGTCGAGGCCAGTGAGAACAACTTGGTCAGCCCCTGCATGGCGGATCGCGAAGATCGCCGCCAGGCCGCGTTGGCCAGGGCCGAGGATGAGAACCTTGTCGCCGGGCTGAATGCCGCCCCGGACGACGGCCCACTCGTATCCGCCCGAGATGGGATTCCAGAGCGTGGCGTCCAGCGCGCTGATCCCGTCCGGCACCTTGTAGAGGATGCCGTTCGGTGGGATGTAGACATGTGTGGCGTATCCACCCCAAAGGGCCGGCGCGACTTCGGTCGGCACCGCGCCGTAGCGCAGCCGGACGCGGGTGCCGTTACATCCCTGCTGGTCGCCGCGCAGGCATGCTGTGCACATCCCGCAGACAACAAACGGGTTGACCGCAACGCGGTCACCGACGTCGAACGGGTCGCGTGGCTTGGTCTTCGATCCCATGTCCTCAATGACACCGACGATCTCGTGCCCGAGGATGCGCTGTCTTCCATCCCAGTACGAGTCGATCCCTTCGTATGCGTCGATGTCAGATGCGCACAGCCCGTTCGCCTCGACGCGTACCAAAACCGCACCTTCGGCAAGAACTGGAAGGTCGAAATCTTGCAGCTCACACTTCCTCGGGGCAACCTGTACGAGCCCCACTGCGTTACTCATTCACACATCTCCTCGTGCACTCGATGTCGGACGTCTCCACTGTGTCCACAAAACTGGAAACCTCGCTGGCGTTCGTGTGAGGCACGCTTTCGGTCATAGGTCGGGCGGGATGAACCGCTCTTCGCGCTTGATGAAACTGTCAAGATCGAGCACCTCGGTCGCGAGCTGGTGCCCCATCTTGATGTCACTCGGATTCTTGTCGAAGTACGGCGTGGGCGTTCCCTCCGAGAGGATGCTCCGGTACAGGCGACCGATCGCAGTGACGGCTGCCTCCAGCGCCTCGCCGGCAAGGATGATCAGGCTGTAGCCGGCCTCTATCAGGTCTTCGGCCCGATAGCCTTGGGGGATCTTCTTGTTCGACCAGCACACCGGGCCTTCGATCGAGGCGGCCAGTTCCGCGTGCTTCTTCATCTGCTCGTCCGGCGACATGGTTTCGAGGGGAACGCCATCAGCCCTGATCATCACCGGCATGGCGAGGTCAGCGCCGGCGGCCAGGTAGAGATTGGCGCGGGTGACCATCTCGTCGAATGATTCGCCCGCGTCGTCGGTGCGGCCGATGATGACGAAGTCGCTGGTTCGCCGGGCGTCGACTGCCGCCTCGACTCGAAGGACCGCCTCGTCGCGACCCACCCTTCGAGTGGCGGCGATGCTCGCACACCGCTTCGGGCTTGTTTGGTCCTCCAGGTGTACGGCCGAGACGCCCGTCGCCTCCAGCGTGCGCACCGTGCGCCAGATGTTGTTGATCCCTCCGAAGCCGGTATCGATATCGACGACAACGGGAAGGTCGGTGGCGGCAATGATTCTGGAGGCCTGAGACGCGACTTCGGTAATGGTCATCAGCCCCAGATCAGGTGTACCGATCTGCATCGCTTCCAAGGCGTACCCCGACTGGTACAGACAGTCGAATCCAGCCTGCTTCGCGAGAAGCGCTGTACCGGCATCCCAAACTCCAGGGGCCACAACTCCCTCGGCGAGCATGTCTTTGAAGCTCATCGGTTGAACCTCCTTCAACGATTCTCGAGTTGGTGCGCACTCATTCGCCATCAAGCCCTATCTAGACTCGGTCACGGCAGCCGCTGGCGACTCGGCGAAGATGCGCTTATACACCGGGTCTCGCCTAGCCGCCCGCAGTTCCTCGGCGCGCTTCTCCTCAGGCGTGGCCATGCGATCGATCAGGCCGTACTCGACAGCCATGACCGCGTCCGGTGCCTGACCGAGGGTATGGCGGAACACCAGCTTGGCCGTCCGCGTCGCGTACGAGGGCATCTGAGAAACCTCCTCGGCGAGCACCACGGCCGTCTCGACCGCACTCGCCTGCGCTGACGCGAGAGTGACCAGCCCCAACCGCTCACCTTCGGTGGCGGAGATGGAGCGACCGCTCAGCACCAGCGTCATGGCTGCGGACGCGCCAATCACTGCCTGTAGCCGGCTCAGCCCCCCGGCGCCGGGCAGCGCACCGAACTTGATCTCGGGTAGCCCCAGCTTGGCTCCGGTCTCAGCGATGCGAATGTCGCACGCCAGTGCCAGTTCGAGACCACCGCCGAGGGCGGTGCCATTGATGGCAGCGATCACTGGGACCTTCATCGCAGCGAGACCATCCACCGCCCGTCTGCCGAGATCTTGCCAGCCGGGGATGTCTCGTTCAGGGTCGCGCAGATCTGCTCCGGCACAGAAGTGCCGTCCCGTCCCTGTCACCACCAGCGCGCGCACCTCCGGGTCACGCCGGAGAAGTTGGAGACAGTCGAAGAGCTCGCGGCTGAGCTGCGCGCTGATCGTGTTGGCAACACTGGGCCGGTTAAGCGTCAGGAGCGCTACCCCGCTGTCGCGTCGTTCGACCCTGAGAGTCTCGAAGTCTGCTTCAGGCACGAGATGAACCTGTCTGGTCGGCAGAATTCCCCATCAGTTGATGCCCCGTCCTTAGATCTGGCCAGAAGCGTTTCCGGATCGCTGGCTTGTCGACCTTGCCGAGCGCAGTGAGCGGTAAGGCTTCCACCCACTCCACCGATTTCGGTGTGTTGATAGGCCCCTTCTTGTTGCGGATGAACTTGATGAGTGCGGCCTCATCAATCTCATGGCCGGGATCGCGAACGACGAGAGCATGCACTGCTTCGCCCCACTTGCTGTCCGGGATCCCGACGACCGCTGCCTGCCGAACCGCAGGATGGGACACGAGCGCGTTCTCGACCTCTCTCGGATAGACGTTGTAACCCCCGGAGACGATCATCTCCTTCGCGCGGTCCACGAGTGTCACGTAGCCGTGCTCATCCTGATACCCCACATCTCCGGTGTGCAGCCATCCGTCATGCAGCACCTCCGCGGTGAGCTCTGGCTGGTTCCAATAGCCGAGCATGATGGTCGATCCACGAAGGCAGATCTCTCCTGTGACGCCGACACCGACGGGTTCGTCCTGCGGGTCGCGGACGGATACCTCGATCCCTGCCGGAGGTCGCCCAGTGGGAATCTGCCCACTCTCGCCGGCCGCCACGTGGTCTGCCTTCGACAGCACGAGCGAACCGACACCACTCTCCGTCTGCCCATAACCCTGCGTCAGCACGTTCCCGAATCGCGCTTGAGCTTCACGAAGGCGCTCAGGGTCGATCGGCGCTGCGCCGTACACCACCGTGGACAAGCTGGAGATATCACGCTCCGCGATGGCCGGGTGGTCCAAGAGCGTGTAGATCATCGTCGGCACGACGAAAGTGACGCTGACGCGCTCTCGCTCGATGACCTGTAGGAACTCGCCGGCGTCGAATTTGTCGAGCAGTACGACTCGACCACCCAGAGCTAACGTGGGACCGATCAGTTGCCCAGCGGCGTGCGTGATCGCTGAAGCCAGCAGCAGAGTCGGCGTGGGCGGCCATTCCCAGTTGGCTTGTGCCAGAAGCGCCACGAACAGCGATGATGCTTGGGTCTGGACAACACCCTTGCTTCGGCCAGTTGTGCCGCCGGTATAGAAGATTGACGAGATCATTTCCGGACTCGCCAGCGACTCGTCAGTCTCAGCCGCGCGGGACGCCAGTTCGAGCAGATCTTCGCCTACTGGCCCGGGACCGAGCGAGAATACTTGCTGGGGCGAGGCCGCGATGGCCAGTTTCTCACCGTGTTGCGCATAGCCCCGCGGATCGTACACAAACGTGTGAGCCTGGCTATCCCCCAGCACGAACGTCTGATCGTCGAGGGACGCCATTCCGTGCAGACCTGTATGCCGGGCGCCCGCGAGTTGCGCCGCCACCTRCAACAGGAAGGCCTCCGGTCTGTTTCCCGAGAGAACGGCGACGCCCGTGCCGGGAAGCAACCCGCGATCGCGAAGCACAGATGACATGCGGTAAACGAGCGCCAGGGCGTCGTAGCCGGTAATACGCGTGTCGCCATGCGAGAACGCAACGCGATCGCCGCACCGGCGAAGACCCTGGAGGCAATAGCCAACATACGTAGACCCCGGAACAGGCCGTTCGTCGGCGAGGTCGACTAGCATCAGACCCACCGTCTCGGCGCCATGTGGCATCGCATTCTTGGTCCACCTTTCAGAGTATCAGCGTCCCGGCGCTTCGCGACCCGGAGACCGACCGGTCCACGCGAGCAGCGACGGCTCTGCCACCACTCTTCGGCGCGACTTCCATGAGTCACGGTCACTTCAGTAGATCGTCGATCTCGAAGTAAGCACCCAGACTGCCGTCGATGGTTCCGCCGAAGGTGAACTGGAAGGCATCTCGCGGCTCCAGACACTCCAGACGGGCGACCGGGTGCGTCTCCAGGTACTCCAGATGAACGGTGCCCGTGCCCCGCTTCAGATTCGACACCACGTCGGGGTTGCTGAAGCCGCCTGCGGCGCGACCGATCACCTTCCTGACGTCATACCCGGAGAAATTGCAGTTCGGGATCTCCTTTACAAACAACCAGTAGTCCGTCGCCGCCGGCGAAGGTAGATCCGACGCCTCAATTGACTCCGTCGTGTGCATGTCCATGGTCACGACACGCACACCTCGCACCTCGCAGGTGGCATGAAGCTGATCACCCGTGCCACCAAGCCTGACGTTGCCAATGTGCTTCATCCAGCCCGAGGTCTCCCTGAATCCGACCACAGAGCCCTCGGCACCCTCTGTCTTGTCGCCATTCATCGTGTCCATCATGAACCAGATAGGGGTAGCGCCCCGGTACGTCTTCCCCTCGTTGCTCGTGTACTGGCACGGCAAGAAGAACCCGATCTCGACGTAGTTGCTGTACTTCCCATCGAACATGCGCATGTTGCGGTTGTGCCCAAGTGCAACTGTCGCTATGGGTTCTGCGTCCGGGATCGGCTCTAGCGGATAGGGCAGCGCCGCACGCAACGCCTCGGGATGCGTGAGGTAGTTGAGCATGTAAAACGTCTCGTCGAAGGCCGGCGCAGTCCAAGGACTCGG
>NZ_MBLM01000040.1 GCF_001854655.1 Parafrankia colletiae
AGCATAAAGCTGGTATAGTCCCGCTACGTCGGTGTCCGAGAAACGGGCAGCACCTCACCGCGTACCTCGAAAACGGTGGGCTGACCCTGGTCATCCAATGTGGTGGACAGCCCACCCCGCACGCAGACCGCTGGAGACTGAGGGCTGGCCTTTCCGTTGCACCGAAACCGCAACCCTGCCGCGCCCGGCAGCTCCGTCTCCGGCATCGCTTTGATGGTGGAGATCACCGTGTCCGGGGTGATGTCGCCTGAGATGCCCTGCAGCGCCGCCTGGAGACCGGCGAGGGTCATGAACATGCTCCTGCCGGTCGTCGAGCCGATGTCGATGTTCCCTCCGTAGGTCTCCATCGCGGCCTGGTAGAGGACGGCGGACGGATCGGTTCCGCCGGCCGGTGYGAGGGCGGCGACAACCATCTCAGCGAGAACGTCCGCGGGGACGGCTTTGCGGGTCGCGTCTGTGATGCACTGCGAGATGGCGCTGATCTGGCCGTCGTACCCGACCGCCTTCAGCCCGTTGAGCGCGCTGATGCAGAAGGAGTCGTTCCCCACGACGAACACGAGCCCGGGGTCTCCGTCGACGGCACGCTGCAGCTGCGGCGTCATGTCGGCGGTGCCAGGTGGCACTCGTACGAGTTCGTAGTCGAGACCTGCCTCCTCGAACACCTTGGGTGCGACGTTCTGCTGGATGTCGAGCGCCGCGGGCACGTCGATCACGACGGCGGTGACCTTCCTGGCGCCCGCGTCCTTCGCGAGATCGATCGGTAGCTGAAGCACCGCGAACGTCGGATCGCTCAGGGCGAAGGTCGATCCCGTGTCAGCCAGGAGCGCTGGGCTTCCTGCGGCGAAGAACATCACCGGTGTGTGCGCGTCCGCCAGCGGTTGCCACACGCTCTCGGCGACGCCTGACTCGGCGACGGTCACGGCCACCACGTCTTCTTCGATCATCCGGTTTGCGCAGTCGGCGCCCTTGGCCGGATCCGCCAGCGTCTCGCACTTCACCAGTTCGATGGGGCGACCGCCGATGCCCGAGCGGCGCTCGTTGAGGTAGCTGGCAGTGGCTTCGGCAACGTCGAACTGGATGGAGTTGTCGATCGCGGCGGACCGCCCGTCGGAGATCACTCCAATCTTGACGGGAGCGCCCGTGGCCTGTGCTACCGGTCCGAGCGCGTCGGGGTTTGCCGCGGGGTCCACCGACGGGGAGGTTCCGGGGTCGTCGGACCCACATGCGGTGGCGAACATGAGCATGGCTATGGGTGCGGCTAAGAGTGCGCCTGCCGAGCGGCGTCGTCTCCGATCTCGTGGCGATCGGTCGATCGAGTGCAGTGACTTCCGCATGCTGTTCTGCCCCCAGAGTCGTCAGCCCGGCAGGGTGATGCCTGCCGGGCGCTGTCGTCTTTGTTGTGCTCTCGCAGCGGCCTGGGATATGACCGCGGCTCCTCGCCTCGCGGGCCGTCCAGGTCAAGTAGCGCATCGTCTGTCGCACCTGGCCTGTCCGGTGCTGGCCGATCGGCAGGCAAGCGCGGACCCGCTCCCGGCCATGACCCTCGCCCGATTCGACTGCTCCTCCGTTCGCGCGGCACGACCGCTGGCCGTCGGATAACAGCTGGGTCATCCCTCAACCCCTGTACGGATGTACGGCACAGTGTTATACATCCGTACAGACTGCGCAAGGAGGGGCGATGACCAACGGTGATCTTTACTACGATCCGTACGACGTCGACATTGATGTAGACCCGTACCCCACCTACCAGCGGCTGCGGGACGAGGAGCCGCTCTACTACAACGACCGCCTCGACTTCTGGGGCCTGAGCCGCTTCGCTGACGTCGGGGCCGCCCTGAAGGATCTGAAGCACCTCAGCTCTGCGAAGGGAGACATCCTCGAGGTCATCAAGGCCGACCCCGTCATGCCACCCGGAGTTTTCATCAACGAGGATCCACCGCTGCACACGGTGCACCGCGTCCTGGTGTCCCGCGCCTTCACTCCGCGAAAGATGAAGGCGCTCGAGGACAAGATCCGAGCCTTCTGCGTCGCCTGTCTGGAGCCCCTCGTGGGATCCGATCGGTTCGACTTCGTGGCCGACCTCGGTGATGAACTGCCGATGCGCGCGATCGGCATGCTTGTCGGCATCCCCGACGCGGAACAGCCGACTGTGCGCGACCACGCGCAGCGCGGGCTGCGCAACGAGCGGGGCAAGCCGCTGACGGTCACCAAGGACAAGTACTTCGACGGCGATTTCTACGCCGACTACGTCTCCTGGCGGGAGAAGAATCCTTCTGACGACCTCATCACCGACCTGCTCAACGTCGAGTTCGAGGACGTCTCGGGTACCACCCGACGGCTGACCAAGGAAGAAATACTGATCTTCCTTGCCGTGATCGCGGGTGCCGGGGTCGAGACCACGGGCAACCTGTTCGGCTGGCTTGGCAAGGTCCTCGCCGAACATCCCGACCAGCGCCAGCAGATCGTCTCCGACCGTTCACTCATCCCGAACGCGATCGAGGAGCTGCTGCGCTTCGAGCCACCCGGCCCGCACGTCGCACGCTATGTCACCGAGGGCGTCGAGTACCACGGACAGACGGTCCCGGCCGGAAGCACGCTGCTGCTCATGCTGTCGTCGGCCAACCGCGACGAGCGTCAGTTCACCGACCCTGACCGCTTCGACATCCACCGCTCCATCAGCCAACACGTGACCTTCGGCGTCGGCGCGCACTTCTGCCTCGGTGCCGCGCTCGCCCGTCTTGAGGGACGCATCGCCCTCGACGAGGTACTCAACCGCTTCCCCGAATGGGACCTCGACATGGCCCAGGCCCGCCGGAAACCCACCACGACGGTGCGCGGCTGGGACTCCATGCCGGCAATCGTCGGCTGACCTGGCACGGCTGACCCACAAGCTCCCACACCGCGACGGGTGTCTCGGCCCCGCGGTCCGCTGCCCCGTCGACTTCCAGGACCATCGAAAGGGCACCCATGCGTCACGACGACATTATTCTCGTCAGCGTCGACGACCACATCATCGAACCGCCCGACATGTTCGCGAACCACCTGCCGGAGCGGTACCGGGCGGACGCCCCCCGCCTGGTGACCCTGCCCGGCGGTGCCGACGCCTGGAGGTTCCGGGACACGGTGATCCCCAACGTCGCTCTCAACGCGGTGGCAGGCCGGCCCAAGGAGGAGTACGGACTCGAGCCACAGGGCTTAGACGAGATCCGTCCGGGGTGCTACCAGGTGGACGAGCGGGTCAAGGACATGAACGCGGGCGGCATCCTCGCCTCGATGAACTTCCCGTCGTTCCCGGGGTTCGCGGCCCGGCTGTTCGCCACCGAGGACCCGGACTTCTCCCTCGCGCTGGTACGGGCGTACAACGACTGGCATCTCGATGAGTGGTGCGGCGCGCACCCGGGCCGGTTCATCCCGATGGCCCTGCCGATCATCTGGGACCCCGAGCTCTGCGCCGCCGAGGTGCGCCGCGTCGCGGCGAAGGGCTGCCACTCGCYGACGTTCACCGAGAACCCGGCGGCGCTGGGCTACCCCAGCTTCCACGATGCCTACTGGGACCCGCTGTGGCAGGCGGTGAGCGACACGAACACCGTGCTGTCAATCCACATCGGCTCGTCCGGCCAGCTGACCATCCCCGCCCCCGACTCGCCGCCCGACGTCCTGATCACCCTGCAGCCGATGAACATCGTCTCGGCTGCGGCCGACCTGCTGTGGTCACCGGTCATCAAGAAATTCCCGGACATCAGGATCGCGCTGTCCGAAGGCGGGACCGGGTGGATCCCCTACTTCCTGGAGCGGGTCGACCGCACCTTCGACATGCACTCCACCTGGACACTGCAGGACTTCGGCGGACGGCTCCCGTCCGAGGTGTTCCGCGAGCATTTCCTGACCTGCTTCATCAGTGACCCRCTCGGAGTCGAGCTGCGCCACCACATCGGCATCGACAACATCGCCTGGGAATGCGACTACCCGCACAGCGACTCGATGTGGCCGGGCGCCCCGGAGGAACTCGGCTCGGTGATGGACCGGTTCGCCGTCCCGGACCCGGAGATCAACAAGATGACCTACGAGAACGCCCTGCGCTGGTACTCCTTCGACCCGTTCTCCCACCTCCCGCGCGAACAGGCCACGGTCGGCGCGTTRCGGGCCCGGGCCGAGGGCCACGACGTCACGATCCGCGCGCTGAGCCACCGCACCTACGAGCGCGGCGAGAAGCTCGCGGCCTACCAGGCGATGGCAGTCTCCGCGCCCGAGCGGTAGCCGGACCTCTGTCGGTCGAATCCGACGCTGGTACAGCCCCTTCGGTTGGCACGCGGTCGCCGTACGGCGACCGCGTGCCCAAGACCCGCACCTGGAGGTCCTGGGACGCTGACGAACGGCCGGGCAGGATCAGCCAGCCATACCCCTCTGATGGGAAGATCGGATAAGGCACACGTCGGACACAGCTGGCCATGATGGCGCCAGCCCCGCCTCGCCACCTCGCGCCAGGTCACAGGCCCAGGCAGGCTTTGACTGTCTGCACAGCGCCAGCGGGGAGCACGGCCTTCTTCGACGCGACAGACGCAGCTGTTGCTTGATCAGGTGGGTCGTAGGTCGTCGTCGAGGTCAAAGGCGAAGGAGTTCATCAGGAAGGCGGACGCCTCGAAGGCTCCGACTGTGAAGATGAGGTCCATAAGCTGCTGGGTGTCGAGTTCGGCGGTCAGCGCGGTCCACGTCTCGTCACCGATCGCGCCGGCGTCGAGCAGCTCGTCCACGGCGCGCAGCAGCGCAGCCTCGAACGGGCTCCACGACGGATCGGCCGGTCCCTGGGTGATCCTTTCGATCTCCTCGTCGGTCAGCCCGGCGTCGCGACCGACGAGGACGTGCTGCGCCCACACGTAGTCGCAGGTGCGGCGCGCCGCGACTCGCAGGACCAGCAGCTCCGTCTGCCGCTGGGCGAGGGTGGTCGCCAGCAGCACATGACCGTTGAGGGTGAAGAACGCCCGCGCCAGGTCTGGGTGGTGCGCGAACGTTCCGAGGGCGTTGCGGGCCTTCGGCGCGCCCTCCTGGACGGACCGGGTGTGCCGGGGCGCGGGTGGCACGAGGGCGGCTAACGCCTCCCGCATCTCGGCCGGCCATTTCTTCGCAGGGAGGGGCTCGATCCGAGCCATGTTCATCGGTCCTTCCGTCGATAATGCGCGGAGCCCAGCATCCTCACCACTTCTCGACCGGGGTCTTCTCCAGGTCCAGGGGCCGCGCGTATGACGGATCATTCTTGTCCCACGTGCCCTTGATGAAGCCGGCGAACGCGCCGGAAGAGAGGAGTGATGTATCGCCGTTCATCGTCCATTCGAGGGTGCATCGTCGCAGCGCGATCTTCCATTCGCCGTCGCGCCGCTCGACTCGATCGAGGTATCGGCCTCCGAAGAGGTGCACGCTTCTGCCGTCACGGGATCGCATGGCACCGATGACGTAGCTTTCGCAGTGCGCCTGGTCACCGTCGATCTCACAGGTATGTGTGGTGATGTTGTGCAGGTGATCAATGAAGACTGAGGAGTGCGCCCGATTGGCGTACTCTCCGTAGTCGGGRCCACGTTTCACGACGGGTCCGTGCTCGTCGACTCCATCGTCGTGGTAAACGCTCGTCATCAGCTCGATGTCGTGGCGGTCGTGGCCGCGGGACTGCTTCATGACGCAGTCGAGAATCGCGATGCGGTCCGTGACGTAGCGGAGCTCATGGCGAAGTTCTGTGAGCTCATCCTCGACGGACATGATGGTCCTCCCTCGTCGTAGCAGTCACGCCTCATCGGCCRGTGCAGCCTCGGATTCACCGTCTCCGGCTCTGGAGCCAGACGAGGCAACAACTCTGCTGTACGTCTGTATAACGCCTTGGTGAAGGTCGGTCAAACCCCGCTGCTCCGGGTTATGTCCCTGTGCGTCTGACTTCGATCGTTCGGTGGCCGAGTGTCCGAGGTCCCTTGGTCGTACCGGTGCTTCCCACCCGGGCATCGTCAGCCTGTGAGGGAGGCGAGCAGGTCCATCGTGCGCTGCCGGGACGCTCGGCGATCCGTGCCGACCGGGACGACGAACACCTGGATGTCGGTGGCGCCTGCATCAAGCAGACCCTGCAACTGACGGGTCACGCTCTTCTCGTCACCGAGGATGGCTGCGTCGGCCGGGCTCTGGGCGCCGCCGATCTCCATGATCCGGCGATAGTTCGGCAGGCTCTCGTAAACACCCGATGTCGCGGCGGTCGCGGCGCGGGCCTCGGCGATGTCGTCGTGGACCGCCACCGGCAGGCCGGTGACGATCCGTGGCTCGGGTCGCCCTGCGGCTGAGGCCGCGGCCCGAAGCCGGGGCGCGACATGGGTCTCGATCGCCCGCGCCGGCGCCATGAAGAGGACCACCCCGTCGGCCTGCTCGCCGGCGACCCGCAGCAGCCGCGGCCCGAGCGCGGCGAGGAGGACCGGCACTGGTTGCTCCATCGGCACCCGTGCGCCTCGTGCGGTCCAGTCCGATCCTTCGAAGGTCACTGTTTCCCCGCGCAGCAGTCCCCCGAGGATGCGGAGGTACTCCTCCGTGTTGCGGCCGGGGTGGTCGTAGGACAAGCCGTACATGCCCCTGACCAGTGGTTCGTGCGAGGGTCCGATGCCCAGGGTGAAGCCGGGCCGTCCCATCGCCGCCGCGGCCGCAGCGGCGCGGTTCGCCTGGAGGACGGGATGGCAGGGATATGTCTGCAGAACCGCGGTCCCCAACTCGATCGTGGAGGTCTCCCGCCCCGCGACCGCCATCGCGGCAAGTGGGTCGCCCAGGGCCGTGCTGTCGTACCAGACGGAGCTGAAGCCGTCCCGCTCGGCGGCCTTGGCCTGCTCGACGAGTTTCTCGACCGTTGCCGGTCGTCCTGTCAGACCGATCTTCACGTGACGTGACCTTTCAGCGCAGTACGCCGCCTCACGGGGGGCATCGACGTTGGTCGGAACGCGGGAATCCCCGGAGCTCACGACGTTCCTCAGGCGTGGCGGTACGGGATGCTCGACGGGCTGTGCCCGCCTCTTGGCCGGTCGCGCCCGTAGACAGCGACGAACGGGCGCTGCCTCCCAGCCTCACAGCTAGTGCGTTGACCGCGATCCTTTTCGGTTTGGTCAGGCGGCGTGTGTTCGGGGGCGTCCCCAGCGTTGTTGGCGTTCGGAACGGACGCGGGCGCGTTCGCGGCGTTGGRCTGCCAGGACGGCGGGGTGGCGGGCGTGGGTGTTGCGCCAACGCAGGTAGGCCTGCAGGTTCCGGGCGAGCGCGGGATGGTTRGGATGATCMGAGTTCCCCATCGCGAAGGTCCGCAACGGTCCGAACTGGGCTTCGATCGGGTTCGCCCACGACGCGTTCGTCGGGGTCAGGCAGAGCTGCACGTTGTT
>NZ_MBLM01000041.1 GCF_001854655.1 Parafrankia colletiae
GGGTGGCGGGTGACCCCGGCGAGGTGCACCCGGCGGGAGTCCAGTTCGATGAAGAACAGGACGTGCAGCTTGCTCAGCAGGATGGTGTCGACGGTGAAGAAGTCACACGCGAGGATGGCGTGGGCTTGGGCGTGCAGGAACTGTCGCCAGGTGGGGCCTGCGCGGCGGGGTGCGGGATCGACCTGGGCGGAGCGCAGGATCGTCCAGACGGTACTGGCCCCGACCGAGTAGCCGAGTCGGACGAGTTCGCCGTGGATGCGGCGGTAGCCCCAGCAGAACGGTGCCGGGCGACTTGGCGGCGTAGCACGGCGAGTTCGTGGCGGAGCACGAGGATCTCGGCGTCTTCTGCCGCCGAGATCCTCGTGCCACCAGCCCCAGCCAGCCGACCAGTCGACAGAAGACGAGGTAGATCAGCCGGACCGCCATGGCCACGATCATCCACGTGGTGGTGTCCCGGTCAAGAGCGCTTGTAGCCGGTAGAGGTACAGGTGTCCGATCCCCTCCGGGGAAGGACTATCGATCATCGGATGAGACAGAAGCCCTGGTCCGGTCCTGCGGACGAGTTTCGGGCACCCACAGGTCGCCGCATCATCCGGCGTGGTCGAAACGGATGGCGCGGTCGTATGCCTCGCGGGCGTTGAGGAGCTGGTCCCAGTGCTGCTCCACCCAGGCACAGGCGACCGCCATCGGCTCCAGCATGCTGCGGCCAAGCGCGGTCAGCTCGTACTCGACATGGAGAGTGGCCCTGGCATCCAGGACACTGCGGGTGATCAGGCCGTCCCGTTCGAGGGCTCGCAGCGACTGGGTGAGCACCTTGGGAGTGACCCGGCTCAGCGGCACGCGCAGCTCGGAGAACCGGCGCGGCCCGTCTTCGAGGCAACGGATGATGAGCGCCGCCCACTTGTCGCCGAAGCGGACCGGGTTGAGCGAGGACGGGCACAGCTCGTCGAACATGTCGGCGCGCAGGGGCTCCCTCATGGCCTCACGATAGCCAGACAACCGGTATCCCCGTGGTAACCGCCGTCCCCGATAGCGTCCGCGCACCGGCCGGCGCGGCAGCACCGGCCCGAGGAGAGGCGGTTGCCGTGAACGCGGTTGGCACAAACATTGTGGTGTTCGGCGCGGGCGGGCGTGCAGGGCGGCAGGCCGTCGCCGAGGCACGTCGGCGCGGCCACCGGGTCACCGCCGTGGTGCGCGACCCCGCACGCCACCGCGACCTGCCATCCGACATCCGGGTGGTGGCCGGTGACGTCACGGACGCGGTGAGCGTCGAGCGTGCAGCGGCCGGACAAGACGCGGCCGTCAGCGCCGCGGCTGACCTGTCCGTGCCAGCACACGACTTCTTCACCGCATCGTCTCGCGCGCTGGCCACCGGTCTGGCGACGGCAGGGGTCCGCCGCCTGGTGGTCGTCGGCCTCTCCTCGGTCCTGCCCGGGGCATCCGGCGCCGCGTTGATGGACGAGCCCGGCTACCCAAACGAGTACCGTTCCTTCTCCCTCGGCCACCTGGCGGGCCTCGACGAGCTTCGAGCCAGCGAACTCGACTGGGCGTACGTCGCTCCCGCCGGGGACTTCGACCATGACGGGACGCGCACCGGCCGGTACCGGATCGCCGAGCATGGCGACCCGGCCAGCCGGATCGGACACGCGGACTTCGCGATCGCGCTGCTCGACGAGATCGAGGAACCGCGCCACCACCGCGCCACCGTCAGCGTCCAGTAGGGGACAGATCGACGACATCCCTTTTGACTGGCGGCTGGCGGCTGGCGAGCTCGGCGGCGGTGGCCCGGGTTGGTCGCGGGGTGGCCGTAGAACTCGCAGATCATCCGGTTCAGTGTCCGCAGCGTGGTGTTGGACGTCAGCCCGACCCGGAACACCGGGAGGCGTTCGTGGCCCTCGTCGGTGACGGGCCCGTGCCGGCGGATCTGGGCGCGGTCGAAGCCGCGGGCGAACACGTTCGCGATCGTCGTCTTGCCCAGGCCGGGCAGGGCGTCGATGACGGCCGCGCCCACCCCGAACCCCACGGGCGAACGCCTACGCCGAACGGTTCGTCCGCACAGTCCGGACCGAGTACTTATCGCGATGCGGGGTGTGGGAGTGCATTTCTACCCGGTTGCGTCCGCCGCGTTTGGCCTGGTAGAGCTCGACGTCGGCGAGCTCGACAAACACCGCCATGGTGTCACCGGGAGTGGGAGTGATCCCCGCGACCCCGATGCTCACGGTGACGATGCGGTCGGTGACCAGCGGATGTGGTTCGGTCAGCGCCGCGACAGCGGAACAGAGATGTCGGGCCAGGCGGACGGCGGTGTCGGAGTTGGTGTCCGGCATGACCACAGCGAACTCCTCGCCCCCGTAGCGGGCCGCCGTGTCGGTGCTACGGACGTTCTCGGCCAGGCAGGCGGCGACCCGCTGGAGGCACCGGTCGCCGGCGGTGTGTCCGAAGTGGTCGTTGTAGAGCTTGAAGTGGTCGATGTCGATGATTGCCAGCGCGATGGGTGCGGCGTTGCATTGGGCTTCGTGCCATTCGGCGTCGAGGACTTCGTCGAGGCGTCGCCGGTTGGGTAGTCCGGTGAGCGAATCGGTGCGCGAGAGCTGTTCCAGCCGCCGGTTGGCGGCGGCGAGTTGCTGGGTCCGCTCGGCGACCTTGCGTTCCAGCGACGCGTACACCAGGGCGTTATCGAGCGAGGCCGCCAGTTGCCCGGCGATGAGCATGATCCCTTCGAGGCGTTCGGTGGAGAACGCGCCGCAGATTATCCGGTTCTCCAGCAGCAGCATCGCCCGCAGCTCGCCTCGGATCATGATGGGTACAGCCAGTAGCGAGCAGCGGTTCAGGTCGGTGAAGTACGGGTCGTGGCGGAACCGGTCGTCGCGGGTGGGGTCGGCGACGACGACAGGCTCGCGGGTGCGTTCGGCGTACCGGACGACCGAGGCCGGCAGCATCCGCCGCCGGCCGGCCTCCGGCAGCGAGACCGTGCCGCCGCCGCCGGATACCAGCCAGCCGCGGTCCTGCTGGTCACGTAGCAGGAAGTGAACGTCCGTGGCTCCGGTCATGGCTGACAGGATTCCCGCGACCCTGGTCCGGAGGCCGTCGAGGGTGGTCTCGGAGCTGAGCGTCTGGGAGGCCGCGATGATGCCGAGCAGGTCGATGGTGCCGGTTGTGACGGTGGAGCGGCGGGCAGAAGGCTCTGCTGATGGCTGGTCGGCCGGCTCCGCAGCCGTGGGCTCAACTCGTAGCTTCGGGTGGGCCCAGTCGAGCTGGCTGACCTTCGCCGTCGCGCCCCAGGCCAGGTACTGGCGGCGGGCCGCGGCCAGCAGCAGATGGCCGGTTTCCTCCATGCCGTGGGCCAGGTAGAACCGTGCGGCGCGTTCCAGGATCAGCGCCCGGTGCCACGGTCGCGCCCGTATGGATGCCTCTCGCTGTGCCACATCAAACGTGTACGCCGCCTCGCGGAAGTCGCTGGTGGTCCAGGCCCGCTCCGCCTCCACCAGGCGCAGTAGGTGCAGGAAGTTGGCCGGCGCGTCGGCTGCGCGCACGGTCAGCCATTCGATCGCCTCGTCCAGCTCGGCCAGCACCGCGCCACGCTGGCCCGCTTCCGCCGTGCGGGCCTGGCCCGCCAACGCCATGGCTCGCAGCAGGTACGCCACCGCCATCGGATAGAGCGCCTGGATAGACGGCAGCAACGGCATTGCGGCCGCCGTGCGTCGGACCAGCTCGCCCGGCTGATCGAGGATGGCTGCAGCGAGCGCCCGGGTAATGTGCAGGTGGGCAGCGGCGAACGGGTTGGCGGCCAGCCTGCCGAGCTGGGCCTCCTCACCGGCCGCCGAGGTGACGACCTCGCCTCGCAGCACTCTCGCCAGCTGGCCATAGGCCCGGAACGTCTCCTCGGCGTTACCGTTGCTGGTGCGTCTGGTGAACGCCAGGGCCTCGTCGATCTCAGCAACGAACGCATCAAGCAGTGGTGCGCAGTCCAGGATGGTGGACATCAGTACGTAGTGGGTCCAGCACGCGTTCTGTAGGTCACCTCCCTGGAGCAGGCCCTCCAGCGCGCGGCGCGCCGCAGCCAGGTTGTCCTCGAGCGGGTCGAACCAGTGGCAGGTACCGGCTGCATACAGGAACCACACCTGCCACACGTCAGGCTCATAGCCGCGCGCCTGACAGACCGCGAGGATCCGCCGCATCACGCGCCACCCGGTTCGGTAGTCCCGTCTGCGGACGACCGTCACAAAGGTGATGTGGCCGGCCGGGCCGAGCAGGGTGGGATCCGGGCCGTGCCGTGCCCATATCTCCAGCGTCGTCACGGTCAGCCAGGCCAGCATCTTCTGGTCGGAGAAGTATGCCGGGGGCATGAGCCGGTTGATGATCCTGGCGGTGTCGAGTTGCGAACGGTCGGTGATTCGCGGTCGCCGTAGATCGTCGGATTCGCTGGTCTGGTCGATCCACTGGTAGAGCGCGTCGAGTCTGCGGTCGATCTCCGCGTCGAGGTGGTCCTGATCCGGGACGGCGAGGCCGAGCTGTCGCAGCTGGTCGAGGCCAAGCCGCATCGCCTCGGCGGTGCGGCCCTGGCTGGTGAGGCTGCTGACCTGCACCAGGGTCGCCGCCGTGCGCTGCGCCGGATCGGTGCACAGCCGGCCGATGGTCTGGTACTCCTCGTCGGTCTCCTCAAGCCGCCCGAGCATGTACAGGGCCGCGTGCCGGCCGGTGTGGACGTCGATCAACTGGTCGGTGTCCGCCGGGTCGACGAGCCTCAACGCCGCGGTCAGGAACCTCTCCACCAAGGGGTGGTTACTCAGCAGCTTCGCCTCGTCGGCAGAGCGCCGGAAGAGACCGGCCACCAGTCGCCGTTCCTCGGGGGTGTGCACGGCGTCGACCACGAGCAGGTACTGCGCCGCCGCCACGGCGAACAGCTCAGGTCGGTCGGCCAGAGCCCGGGCCAGGCACAGTCGCATGGCGCGTTCGGCCTGCGGGGTGAGGCCGCTCAGGACGGACTCCTGGGCCTTGTCGTGACGAAAGCGCACGCTCTGCCGGCCGTCGGATTCCAGCACGAGAAGCCCGTCGGTGAACGCGGGGGCGAGCCGCCGCTCGATCTCATCCGCCGCAAGCCCGGCGGCGACCTCCAAGAGGTCGAGTTCCACTCGGCCGGCCAGGCACGCCATCATGGCCAGCATCTCTCTGGCGGCCGGCGACAACACGGCCACGCGGGCACGCAGCAGCCCGGTCACGTCCACGCAGTCCAGTCGGCGGCGCAGCATGGCCTGCTCCCATCGCCAACCATCGTCTCCGAGGGCCAATACGCCGTCATGGCGCAGCGAGTTGAGTAGCTCCACCGTGTCGTACGGATTGCCCGCGGTCGACGGCGCGATCAGCCGTGCGAGCTCCGCGCCGCGCTCTGGGGACAGGCGCAGTAGGTCGGCGACCATGGCCGTCTGGTCTGCTGGCGGCAGATTACCCAACCGCAGGTGCTGCGGCCCGGCCGGTTGGCGGCTCCAGCGGGCGAGCATCGGCGCCAGCGGGTGGGTGGCGTCCACCTCCCTCTCCCGGTACGCGCCGACCAGCAACAGTCCCTCGATCTGTTCCTCGCCACCGAGGATCAGGTCGAGGAAGCCCAGCGGCGTCCGCCCGGCCCACTGCAGGTCGTCGACGAAGAACACCACCGCGCGTTCCCGGGAGGCAACGGCGCGTAGTGTCTCCACTGCGACGCGCTGTGCTCGCACCTGTGCAGTCATCGGGTCCCCCAGCGCCGGGGGAACCCTTAGCAGCGCCGCCAGCTCCGGCACGACGGCGGCGGCCAGGCCGGCGTTGGGTCCCAACGCCCGCAGGAGCCGCTCCCGCACCTCGACCAGACAGGCCTCCGGTTCGGCCAGCAGCAGCCGACCCAGCGCCCGCAGCGCCTGGCGGACTGCGTCGTACTCCTGGTCCCGGCGGTACTGGTCGAACTTGCCCGCCACGAACCAGCCGTCGTCACCGGCCACGATCGGCCGCAGCGCGTTGACCAGGGACGTCTTGCCCACCCCCGGCGGGCCGCTGACGAGGACTCCATGGCAGCGGCCCGCCAGCGCGTCGGCGAACGCCGAGCCCAGCTCGGCGATCTCCTCGTCGCGGCCGGCCAGCCGGGACGGCGTCAGCGGCCGCGCCGGAAGATCGTGCTCGCCGGGACGCACCACCGCGGCGCCGCGGTGGACCAGCGCGAGATCGTGCGCCAGCCCGTCCGCGCTCTGGTAGCGATCGTCCGGCTCCTTCTCCAGCAGATGCAGGATGATCCGCGACATGTCGACCGGCAGCGACGGGTTCACCGCCGCCGGCGGTGCCGGCACTCGCGTGAGATGGTCGTGAACTGTCCGCAGGGGGTCGCCCGCGCCGAACGGTGGTGTGCCGGTCGCCAGCTCATAGAGGGTGGCCCCGAGCGCGTACAGGTCGGCCCGCTGGTCGATGGGGCTGCCCGTCCGGCCGGTCTGCTCCGGCGCCAGGTACGGCACCGTCCCGACGATCTCGTTGTGGTGGAGGAACCCCGGCTCGACCTCCGCGCAGTTCGTAGCCAACGCGAAGTCGATCAGGTGTGGCACGCCGCGATCCCCACCCAATACGATGTTCGCCGGGCTGATGTCCCGATGCACCACACCCCGCCGGTGCATCGCCGCCACGGTGCGCGCGAGCGATCCGGCCAGATCGACCAGCTCGGCCGGCTCCAGTGGCATGGTCCGCCCGGACAGCGCCGCACCGCCGACGTCGGCCAGCAGGATCGACCCCGGGCAGGTCGACACACCGTCCGCCAGTTGCACGACCCCCCCGACCCCGACCAGACGCTCGAGGACCTCAACCTCATGACGCAACCGCCGCTGCGAGCCAGGTCCCAGCGGCTCCTTCCGGATCACACTCCCAGCCGGGAACACCAGCCGAGTCACCCGGGTCTGCTCCGTCTCATGCAGCAGCTCCGTCCGCACCACCGCCGGCGGATCCCGGCTCGGTGGCGTTCGCTGAGATCTCATCCGCCAACCCCCACACCGAGCAACACGCAGCTCACTCTCAGCCTGCCCAGATCATGATGACGGCAACAGGCGGAGTGCCGAAGTCGGGCTTTACAGTCGCACGCCGACGACAGCGAACCGCGAACCCATAATGGGCCCCGAAACGGTCATAAACATCCATATCGCACCATCACTACCCCCTGTGGGGTGCCAGAACTCGGCCACCGGTGTTGACCTGGGGTTTTAGGCGGCTCGTTCGTATTCGTTGATCTTGCGCCACGAGCGTGAAGGGAGACTCTGATCTTGAGATAGACAGGGATCTTCTGGAG
>NZ_MBLM01000042.1 GCF_001854655.1 Parafrankia colletiae
GTGGTCACCGACACCCTCGGCCTGCTGCTCGCCGTGACCGTGACCGCCGCTCATCTTTCGGACAACACCCTGGGAACACGCCTGCTCAACCAGACGAAGGAAACCTGGAACACGATATCCAAGACCTGGGTCGACAAAGGTTTCAARAACACCGTGGTCGAGCACGGCGCCGCCCTCGGCATCGACGTCGAGGTCGTTCCCAGAAAAACCGGGACCCGCGGCTTCCACGTCATCAAACGACGCTGGGTCATCGAACGCAGCCTGGGCTGGCTCATGCTGCACCGCCGCCTGGCCCGTGACTACGAGACCCTCCCCGCCAGCTCCGAAGCAATGATCCACATCGCCATGATCGACAACACGGCCAAGCGCATAACGGGCGAGACCACACCCACCTGGCGAGACCCCCGATAGAACATAAGCGGCAATCAAGACAAATCGAACACCCACTCACAGTTGCGTTACGGGGAAGCTGGGCATGCCAGCGGCCGGGACGGCTGACGGTCAGACTGCGACGGCGAGTTCGGTGAACGCGGCTGCCAGCCTCAACTGTGGGTTGGTGTCGATCCCGAGTTCGTAGTGGCCTCGGCGAATGTTCTGGATCAGGGCGTGGCCGGCGCTGATCGTCTGGACGGACCGCAGGCGTTTCAGTCCGCGCATCGGCCGCAGCCGTGCTTTCAACCGGCCGTGATCGGCCTCGATCCGGTTGTTCTCCCGGACAGCGTTGACATGGCAGGCCTCGGGCAACAGCTCGTCGAGGATCCTCGGGTAGACAGGCGCCTTGTCGGTCGTGACCTCCACCGGCCGACGCCCCTGCGTCAGCGCCCGAACGAAGAATCGCCGGGCGGCGGCCTGGTCACGGCGGGTGCTCGCCAGGACGTCGATGACCTGGCCGTACTGGTCGACCGCCCGGTACAGATACGTCCATCGGCCCGCGACCTTCACATACGTTTCATCCACGAACCACCTGTCACCCGGCCGGTGCCGACACGGCCGAGCTGCCTCGACCAGCAGGGGCGTGAAGCGCTGCACCCACCGATAGATCGTGACATGATCCACATCGAGGCCGCGTTCGGTGAGTAGCTCCTCGACGTCCCGATACGACAGCGCGAACCGCAGATACCACCGCACCGCCAGGACGATCACCTCCGGTGGGAACCGGAACCCCGCGAACTCCGACACCGGAACCGGTGGACAGCCACGACGTCGACGCATCACTCGATCATGACCGATCGGTAGCCGCAGGACGACGGACTCCGCCGGTGCAACAGTGCCAACGGAACTGATCCGTTGGATTTCATCCGCATGCTGTGCGATGCTCTTCGCCGTGGGAAGGATCATCGCGGAGGACACGTCTGGTCAGCGGCTCATCGACTACCGCCCAGGCACCGAGCCGCGGGAACGTCTCATCGGTCGGGCCCCTTGCACGCTATCGCTCGTCGTAGTCCAGTTCGACAACGAAGTGCTGTTCGGACTGAACCGATGGCGCCAGCAATGGGAGCTTCCCGGCGGCATGATTGAACCTGCCGAGACACCACGACAGGCTGYCCTCCGCGAGCTGTGGGAAGAAACTGGCCTCACGATTCCAGAACAAGAGCTCGTCTGGTGCGGATCCGCCATGTTCGAACTGCTCGATCCGAGGCGGGTCGAGCATGCCGCGGTCTACTCCGTGCATCCAGGGATTCGGCCGATCATCGCCGCTTCGGATGAACTCGTTCGCCTCACCTGGCTGGACCTTGACTCAGCCATCGATGGTCTCTCGGCCTTGGATATCGCCATCGCGCGATTGGTCGCGCACTCGAGTGCGCCTTAGCTGGTAGCGAGGGAGTCGTGCCGTCGCCGACGGCTCGCGGGACGGACTCGAATGCCCGACGACAGCGAGCCTGGTCGCGGTGTGGATGGCCATGACCGGCCGAGCACGCCGGCTGACCCCAGCAATCCACTCTCGGGCATGCCGGGGTGAGCCTAGGGTCTTGTAGGGTCGTGTGGTGGGTGACCTGCGGCGGGTCGAGATCCTCGGCGATGTGGTTGTTCGTCCGAGGATGCCGTGGACCTCCACGGTGCACGATCTTCTGCGCTTCCTGGTAGCGRAGGGTTTACCTGTACCGAACCCTGTCGGGTTGGATGACCGGACCGAGCGTGTGCAGATCGTTCCGGGGGACGCGGGGCAGCGGGCCTGGCCGCATCAAGTGCATGTGGATGGAGTTCGCTCCGCTGGTCGGCTGTTGCGCCGGGTGCATGACGTCGCGGCAGCATGGACGCCGCCGCCCGACGCGGTCTGGTCGGTGCCGTTCGAGCCGAGCGAGGTCATCTGTCACGGCGACCCTCAGCCGGCGAACATGGCGTGGGTGAACGGTGCGGCGGTCGGTCTGTTCGACTGGGATGCCGCTCGCCCGGCGCCACGGATTTCTGATGTGGTGTACGCGCTGGAATGGCTCGCCCCCTTCGAGAGAGATCCTGTTGAGCTGGCGCGGCGCGGTTTCGAAACGGCGCCCGACCGAAGGGCTCGCATCACCGCGTTCCTTGACGGATATGGATGGGACGAACCCTTCGATGTCATTGCCGCCGTGCTCACCCGGCAGCAGCAGGCAATCGACGAAGTGATGCACCTCGGGGCGGCGGGGTACGAGCCCCAAGCCACGTGGGTCGAGGACGGGTGGCCCGACAGGTGGCTCACGAAACTGGACGTCACTCGCTCTCTCTCCTCGGAAGTCTGAGCGGTCCCGCGCGGCGGCTGTCTGTCGACCTGCCGACGGGTGCCGACGGGTCGGTGTCTCGCCTCGGAACGACAGCCGCAACCACATTCGTCAGCGCGCCGCCTGGGTGTCAACGATCCTCGGGGTCGGTGGTGACCTGGCGCCGGACGCGGATGGTCCTGCTCTCGGCGCACGGCATGACCCCAGCGAAGATCGCCGAGGTGACATGCGCGTCCCGAGGACCGGGTCCGCGACGTGATCCACCTGCGCGCACCTCGACACACAGGGCCAGCGGAGCTCCGTCCCTTCGTCGTCACACCCCAAGCGGCGCTCACACTTCGTCTTGGGTACGGAGCGTGACGAATCGTCGCCGGTGATGACCCGTTGACATAAAGCCACCGGTGTTTTACCTTAACTTGAATCGCCGAGGTCCCCATTCCTGGCGGCTCCGTTCACTCGGATCGTCCGGCACGTTCCTGCCGGTGAAAGGTGTGCCACAATGCCAACTGTCGAATTCGCCAAGGCGACGAGGAACTATCCCGGCGGGTCGTTACCTGCCGTGGACACGCTGGATCTCCAGATCGCCGACGGGGAGTTCCTCGTCCTCGTGGGCCCGTCCGGGTGCGGGAAGTCCACCTCGCTGAGAATGCTCGCCGGGCTGGAGCCGGTGGACTCCGGCCGGATCTGGATCGGTGATCGTGACGTCACCGATCTCCCGCCGAAGAGCCGGGACATCGCCATGGTGTTCCAGAACTACGCGCTGTATCCGCACATGGACGTGGCCGAGAACATGGGCTTCGGGCTGAAGATCGCCGGTGTCTCCAAGGAGGAGCGCCGGCGGCGGATCGCCGAGGCCGCGAAGCTGTTGGACCTCGAGCCCTACCTCGACCGGAAGCCGAAGGCGCTCTCCGGCGGGCAGCGTCAGCGCGTCGCTATGGGGCGGGCCATCGTCCGGGAGCCGCAGGTGTTTCTCATGGACGAGCCGCTGTCCAACCTCGACGCCCAGCTGCGGGTGTCCACCCGGACCCAGATCGCCTCCCTGCAGCGGCGTCTCGGGATCACCACGGTCTACGTCACCCATGACCAGGTCGAGGCCATGACCATGGGCGACCGGGTGGYCGTCCTGAAGGATGGCCGCCTGTGTCAGGTCGATACCCCGCTCGCCCTGTACGAGCGGCCCGCCAACGTCTTCGTCGCCGGCTTCATCGGCTCGCCCGCGATGACTGTCACCGAGGTGCCGCTGCGGGACGGCGGTGCGCAGATTGGCGAGGCGGTGGTCCCGCTTCCGCGGAAGACCGTGCAGGCCGCAGCGGACGAGGGCTCCACTACGGTGACGCTGGGCTTCCGTCCCGAAGGACTGGACGTCTGCGGTGACGGCGAGGGGTTCGCCGTGACGGTCGACCTCGTCGAGGAACTCGGCGCCGACGCGTATCTCTACGGGACGATGATCGTAAGCGAGGAGGACCAGCGGAACGAAGGCATGCGGAACACGTCCGTCATCGCACGGGTCGCTCCTCGAAACGTGCCCCGGAGAGGTGAGAAAGTCCGGCTGCGCCTACGCGAAGGAGCGCTTCACGTGTTCTCCACGAAGACCGGACAGCGGCTTCTGGGCTGAGTCGCTTGCTGGTGCATTCCCGGTACGTCCCATGGCGGTTTTTCTTCGTGGGACGTACCGGTCCGCTCCCGGAGTAAATCAAGGCGGTCGCGTTCGCGGGAGATTCGCCGCTTCCCCTCGCGAAGAATCCGCACAGGCGGGTGGTGGCGAGTCTTACAGGCTACGCGGTTGGCTGGAATCTGTAATCAACTACAGTAATCACGGTGTCGGGCTGGCGGTGATGACACTGCGTAGCCAGGACGGCTGGGTGGATCGGGAGGCGGCGTAGCGGGCTCGGCGTTGCTGGTGGGTGACATTGCGCAGGCCGAACGCGACCCGGTARACAAGTTTGATCAGCCATTTGATGYCGTCGGTGCTGGCGTTTGACAGGCTGTGCTGAACAGCGTTGATGATCTCGACGCGCCAGGTGGAGATGGTCTCGGTGAGGGTGACGATCTCGGGGACGGTCTCCCCGACGGTCGCGCAGTAGGAGAAGAACCTGCTCAAAGCGTCGGCTATCGCACTACGGTGGGCCGGACGGCCGATGCGGCGGGGAGACAAGCGCAGAAACGTCGCGGAGGTGTTCCTTGGCCCGCCAGGCGGCGCTGAGCTGACGGCCGGCGTCCCCGAGGTCGGCCAGGGTGCACAACAACCGGCCGCGCGGGCGGCTAGTACTAGGGACAGGCGGACTCCCGTCGGCGGCGATCCAGCCGGCCACGCCCGTGACAACGCGCTGGTATCGCTCGACGAACCACCCGTGCGCCGGATGCTCGACGGCCGACGCCTCGGAGCTCAGCACCGCGAGCAGCCGCACCAGGTGAGGATGCTTCTGCCCAGTCTCCGCGAGCCGCACGATCGTCACCCGCAGCCCGTCGCGCGCTGGATCGAGATCGATCGCCCTGACTGCTTCCGAGTCGGCATGCTCCAGGACCGCCTCCAACAAAAGCTCCTTGGACGAGAAGTGGCGCATCACGCTTGTGACGCTCACACCAATGTCCTTGGCGATTCGGCGAAGCGACCCGCCGGAGTAACCGCGTGCTGCGAACACGGCCGCGGCCGCCTCGACGATCTCGCGCTGCCGCTGAGGAGTTTTCGCGTATACGCCCCGGGGCGATCCGGTCGCGACGGGTACGCATCCCTCTCTGTCGGCCTCGGGTGAGACGCTCGCTCGGTGCGGGTTGGCTACAGAGGGCATGATCGGAGACCTTCGTGTTCATGGAGCCGGAGCCGCAGGAGCAGGAGCAGGCGAGCACGTCGGCACCGCGGCCTGACCCTGCGCCGCGCCCGTCGTGGCGGGTGTTCARCACGGCGTACAAGCTGCGGACCGTCACCRAGTACGAGAACGCCCCGCACGGAGAGAGGAGCGCGGTTCTGCGCAGGGAAGGGTTGTTCTCCTCGCATGTGGTGGAGCGGACCCGGGCCCGTGACGCGGGCGCGTTGGGAGGAGGAGCACGTGCGGTGGCGCAGGGCTGGGAGAGAAAGCCGGTGAAGTCGGCGGAGCAGATCGAGTTGGAGAAGCTGCGTCGGGAGAACGAGCGGTTGAAAGCGAAGATCGCGACGACGGAGACTGTGCTGGATATCATGGGAAAAGCGCGCGTACTCTTGACTTGAGATTTAACATTTTTTCTTGCGGCTCGGCTTCGCGGGTATGCCTGATTTGCGGAGTTCTGACCCGAGGCGGTGGCGTGGGGCTGGGGTGTTCCTGCCCCCGGGAGGGCGTCCGGGGCCGGGGTGGCTGGTTTTCGGTAAACGTGCCGGGGTGCCCAGGCGATCACGCAGGTGTCGAAATGCGCGGCGGACCCGGTAGGGCGTGAGGGGCTTGCCTGGGCGGGGTCGTTCCCAGGGCCGGCGCAGGTCGGTGGCCAGGTCGCGGGCGAGGCGGAGCTGGGCGTAGGCGGCGATGAGCAGCCAGGTCCAGCGGATGGCCTGCTCGGGATGACGCAGCCGTGCCGCGGTCCATCCGAGCTGGGATTTCATCAGCTTGAAGGTGTGTTCCATGTCGAAGCGGCGCAGGTAGGCCCGCCAGCACACGTCCAGGTCGGGGGCATGAGGGCCGGAGTGCCACAGCCACATGGCGCGGTGCGGGCTGCGGCCGTCGGGGAGCCGTTCCACCCGCACTTCGAGGACGGTGCCCTCGATGATCGGGAGGTGGGTGAACAGCTCGTCTCCCAGGCGGGCGAAGTAGCCCGAGCGTGCGACCCTCTGGTGCATGCGGTGCCAGGCTCGGACCTCGACCCGTCCGTAGTTGGTCGTGTCGGGCACGATCAGCAGCTGGTCGGGGCGGCGCAGGTTCATCGCGGTGGCGAGGGCGAACCGCTGGCCGTGGATGCCGTTGCGGCCGGGGCCGGGTTTGCGGGGGGGCGGGCCGGCCGTCGTAGAAGACACGGTCGCCGGCGATCCGCACAAGTGTCTGCACCGGCAGGTCGCCCAGGGCGTGGGTCAGCGCGGCGGCCGCGTATCCCTGGTCCAGCACGAACATCGGCGCGGCCTGGTCCGGGGATGGCCGGCTGTCCAGGCGTCGGGTGAGGTCGCGGATCTGCTCGGCGGTCGAGGTCACCGGACAAGAGTCCTGCGGCAGGCGGCGGGCGTCGACCGGCAGCGTCCACGAGGAGCGGCCCCATTCCAGGGCGGTCACCCATTGGAACTCCCAGCCCGGCACGACCTTGCGGTCGCCGTCGCAGCGGCACGGCGCTTAGTGCAGGCCCCGGTCAGGTGAGCACTCGGCGTTCGGCCGTGGGAAGGTCGTCACGTCCACACCGAAGATCAGCGGACTGTCGGGTGGGAGCTGGTCAGCGAGCGGGTCCCGCAGCCGTTCCTCATCGACCGCTCCCTGCGCGAGCGCGTCATAGAGGGCTCCGTGACTACGGCGGAACACCGACGCTAGTGCGTTGACCGCGATCCTTTTCGGTTTGGTCAGGCGGCGTGTGTTCGGGGGCGTCCCCAGCGTTGTTGG
>NZ_MBLM01000043.1 GCF_001854655.1 Parafrankia colletiae
GCCAGGTCTTCAAGCTCCTGGAACGGAAGGAAGGATCAGCTGCCACGGCGTCCCGGGAACCCCACGCGGCTTGACAAGACATAGCAGCCTCGGGGCCACTTGAAGCGGCCGGCAACAAAAGCCAGATCGCGGGGAGGAGACGAAGACATCCGAGGACGGAGGAGCCCGCACCGTGCGCACCGCCGACCGCCGCGGCCCCGACGAGTTCGAGAAAAGGTCGCCTGATCTGAGGATCGCGGCCGTGGCCGCGGAGCGCGAACGGGCCACTGTCATAAGAATCAGGCGGAACGCGCGGTCCGTACCTCGCGACTGTCCGGAGGACGTCCGATGATCCGATGAGCAAGCCACCACCGCCGGGCTCGGTCAGTGCCCCGCCGCCGGCCCCCGGCCGGCAGATGTGGCCGTTGTACGCGGCCGGCTTCACGACCGCGTTCGGCGCGCACGGCATCGCGGCCAACCTCGGCGGCTTCACCGACGACGCGGTGACCTCCCTGCTGGTGCTGGGGGCGCTGCTCGCGCTCTACGACGGCGCGGAGGTCGTCCTCAAACCGCTGTTCGGCACCCTCGCCGACCGCATCGGTGCCCGACCGGTGCTACTGGGCGGTCTGGTCGCCTTCGCGCTCGCCTTCGCGCTCGCGTCCGCTCTCTACGCGATCGCCGGCAGCCCGGGCTGGCTGTGGGCGGCGCGCCTCGGTCAGGGCGCCGCCGCGTCGGCCTTCTCACCGTCGGCGCTGGTCGCCCGGCTCAACCCGGCGGCCCGGCACGGCCGGGCGTTCGGCGGCTACGGCTTCTACAAGTCCATCGGCTACACCCTCGGCCCGCTGCTCGGCGGCGTGCTGGTGTGGGCGGGCGGCCTGCGGCTGCTGTTCGTCGTGCTGGCCGTGCTCGCGGCCGCGGTCGCGGTCTGGGCCGCGATCACCGTCCCGGCGGTCCCGCCGCTGCCCCGGGCCCGCCAGACCGTCGTCGATCTGGCCCGGCGGGTCTCGGACCCGGTCTTCCTCGGGCCGACCGCGGCCCTCGCCGCGGCGACGGCCGCGTTGTCGGTCGGTGTCGGTTTCCTCCCCGTCACCGGTGCCGACGCCGGGCTCGGCACCGTCGCCACCGGGGCCGCGGTCTCCGTCCTCGCCGCCTGCGCCGCGTTCGTCCAGCCCCGAACCGGCCGGGCGTTGGACGCCGGACGTCTCACCAGCCGCACCGGTCTGACCGCCGGCCTGCTGGTCACCGCGGCCGGCCTGGGCTGCGCCACGCTTCCCGGCCTCGTCGGCCTGCTCACCGCGGCGACGCTGATCGGCGTCGGAACCGGCCTGATCACCCCGCTCGGCTTCGCCGCGCTCGCGAAGTCCACCCCCGCCGACCGCCTCGGCCAGACGATGGGGACGGCGGAGCTGGGACGCGAGCTCGGTGACGCCGGCGGCCCCCTGATCGTCGGCGCGGTGGCGGCACTCGCGACCCTGGCCTTCGGCTACGCGGCCCTCGCCGTTCTGATCGCCGCCGGCACCCTGATCACCCTGGCCAGGAACCGCGCCCCGGCACGACTCCCGGACCCCGCCGCGGACGCCGGCCTTCAAGATCACAGTCAACCGTCAGTGACAGGACCGCCCGAACCGACCCCACCCGCCTGACTCGACCCACCGCCCGGTTCGGCCGAACGGTCTCGTTCAGCCGAACCGTCCGAAGCAGCCGAACCGTCCGAACCGGCGGGAACGCCTGGTTCGGCCGGGCGGTCAGGGGCTGGCCGCAGGCGGCGGAAGGTGTAGCGGGCGGCCGCACTGAACAGAGTCACCGCCCGCATGACGGCCGGATCGACCCGTTTGAGGGAATACGTCCACCGGACGGCGAAGAAGCCGAGCAGGGCTCCTTCGTCCGGCATCGGCAGCACCAGCGCCGACCCGATCTTCAGGGAACGCACCCGCTCACTCGGGATCAGCGGCGTGCCGGCAGGATCCGGGACGAAGGTCGGGGTCCGCAGGCGGGACAACGCCTGGAGCGCGGCGTTGTCGTCGGCGTTGGCCCGCGCGCCGATCTGCATCAGCGGTTCGACGCCGGGGGCCACCGACGATCCGGCGGCTCGGAACACCGCCGCGCCCGGCAGTGGCGCCAGCATCACCGCGACGGCGTCCGCCCGGGTGAGGGAGCGGACCACGTCCGCTGCCAGGGTCGCCGCGGCAGGCAGGTCGTCGGGACGCCAGTACTGGTCAAGGCGGGTGAGACCGCTGGTGACCTCCTCGCCCAACACGCGGTCGCGGCGGGCCCCGCACAGCCGCATCGTCTGGGCGGCGAGCTGGCGCAGCCCGCGACGCTGGCTCGGGCCGAGCCGGCGGGGTGTCCGGTCGCTGACGATCAGCGCGCCGAGCACATGCCCTTCGGATGTCTGGAGCGGCACCGCGTGGAAGAACCGCGCCGCGGGCTCCACGCCGGCCAGGCCCACATGGGCGAAGCGCACATCACGGGTGGCGTCGAAGATCTCCAGATCCTCCCCGGCGGAGACCGTGTAGGACGCCACACCGACCCGGGCGGCCAACTCGGTGATCTTCAGGCCGTGGGAGGCCTTGAACCATTCCCGATCGTGGTCGACGAGCGCGAGGTGGGCGTAGGAGCAGTCGGTGACCTGGGCCGCGAGCGCCACGATCTCGTTGAACTCGGGCTCCGGGTCAGTGTCGAGCAGGCGGTAGCCACGTAGCTCGGCCAGGCGGGCGTCCTCGCCCGGAGGCACGGGCGCCCGCAGCCCGCTGGCCGCCCAGCGATCGGTGATCCAGCGCGTGTCCTCCGACTCCGTCTCCTCCACCGTGGCGTCGGTCTGGTGGGCCGGAGAACCGGCATCCCCCAGCTGGGCCGGTCCGGCGGGCCGGGCGTGGGCGTCGACGGGGCGGTCCGCGGGCTCCGCCCTCCCCTTGGCCGGCACCGCCGCCAGACCGATCGCCGCGGCGGGACGGCCACCGTGCGCGGACGGCGGGCCGTCGCGCGTGACCGGCCGCCCGTTCGGGGCGACACCTCGACCGTTCGAGGCGACAGGCGGGCCGTTCGAGCTGACAGAGCGGCCGTTCGAGCTGGTAAAGCGGCCGTTCGAGGCGGCGCCCCGGCCGTTCGCCGCGACGGCTGGCGGCGGCACGGATCGGCTGTCGACCACGGCGAGATGACCGTCTCGGCTGGGGCCTCGGGTCAGACATCCCATGTTCTTTGATGTCAAGCGGCGATCTGTTCAGTGACCGCGGCTACTTGACAACACAGGGGCGTCAGTGCCCTCTGCCGTTCCCCGCTCCGCGCTGTCGGCCGGCGGGTCCGGCCGCTCCGGCATCTGGGTGATGACACCGGCTACCCGGCTCTGGTGAAGTTTGTCCATTCAGCCCTCGCCATGGGCTCGACGCACGAAAAGGCCGTCGAGGAGGACACTGACGATCCGTTGTAACGCCGTACCGTGGTCGGCGCCGGTCGGCACAGCATCAGCGCGGGTATTGAGCATGGCCATGATCAGCGCAAGATCGGCCGGCTCGAGGTCGGGACGCAGCTCGCCCTCCTCCTGCGCACGGCGGAACGCCGGATCAAGGATCTCGATCAACGTTTCGGYATGCTGCTGCTGCTCCCGAAGCGGCAGCTCCAGCATGAGCGCAACCAGCGGGCGCATGGACACCTGAGTCGACAGCACCCACATGAGAATATCCCGGAAGGACCAACGATCGTCCCCTTCCAGGCAGACAACCTCTTGCAGCGCCGTGAGGTTCTGCGCCGCGACGGCGACGGCGAGCGCATATCTGTCCGCGAAGTGGCGGTAGACGGTAGCTCGCCCCAGCCCCGCGCGGCGCGCGATCTCGTCCAGTGGCACGACGTCGGAGCCGTCCGTGAACGCTCCTTCGGCCACCCGGAGGATCGTCTCTCTGTTCCGGCGGGCGTCGTGACGCCGCGGCGTCAGCACCGGCGTCCTCGCTGCGGTAACACACGTTCACAGTACTCATCTACTCCAGCCGTCGTTTGTGATCAGTTGAGCTGGTGGCGTCGGTAGTGGCTGGTGCAGGCATTGGCTTGGTGGCAGTGTCGCCATCGGGACCATCGCAGGACGTGGTCGAGTGCGGTGGCTGGCCGGCTGATGATCGCGTTGAACAGTCTCCGGGTCTCGTTGACGGTGATCGGTAGCAGGCTGTCGTCATCGGTGGGCTGGTCGCGCTGGTCAGGGGCGGTGATGGTCAGGAACGCGTGGGCGAGCCCGACCGCACCCGCCGCCGTGTCGCCGCGGCGGCGGGTGCGGTCGCATGAGTCCCCACAAACCCGCGATGATCACCGGTGGCCGTTCCGCGTCCTGGCATCGACACACGGCCATGCCGACTCGGCCACCCACCATCAACCCACCCAGATCGAGTGATCGCAAAACGACGGCTGCCGTACTAACCGAGATCCGCATCCCCTATCTAATCTCGGATCGTTTCCCTACACTCCGGGCCCACGCAAAGAATGCGCAGGGGTCGACAAGGAGACAGGAGCATCCGCATGATGGCACGAAAGGTGGCTACCGGTATTGCCGTCGTCGTATTATCGGCAGCGGGCACCGGGCTGGCCGCGCTTTCCTCGGTTACGGCCGCCGCACCCGCCGCCGCTGCCGTTACCGCCGCCACGTCTACATGCCCGACAGAGCGGTGGGTTGCCAGTTGGACGGCCAGCCCCACCGACGGGTCCTCGTTCGTCGACCCGTCCCTCGGGCTCATACCGGAACGACTGACGAAACAGACGCTCCGGATGGTGATCACACCCCATCTGAGTGGAACGTCCGCCCGGGTTCATCTGAGTAACCGCTTCGGCACCAGCCCACTTACCTTCGCCCATGTCACCGCCGCGCCCCAGCGGGACGGGGCCGCGATCGGAACGCCGGTACCGGTGACGTTCAACGGCACGGCGTCCGTCACCGCGYCGCCCGGCCAGGATGTCGTCAGCGACCCGGTGCCGTTGACCGTCCAGGCGTTCACACCACTGGCGATCAGCATGTACCTGCCGGCCACCACCAGCCCGCCGACCAGGCACTGGAACGCGAACGCGACCTCCTACTACACGCTGCCCGGCGCCGGCGACCTCACGACGCTGACCAGCGGCTTCCCCTTCTTCAACAAGACCCTCAGCTGGTTCTACGTCAACGGCCTCGACGTCCTGGCCCAGGCGCGTTCGGTGGTCGCGTTCGGCGACTCCATCACCGACGGGTTCGTCGGCGGAAGCCCCGTCAGCATCCCGGCGGACAGAAGCGTCGCGGACAAGAACGGCCGCTACCCCGACTACCTGCAGCGCAGGGTGACCGCCGCCGGCCTGGCCGTCTCGGTGGTCAACGCCGGCATCGGCTCCAACCAGCTGACCGGCAGCCTGGGCCTCATCACCGGACCCAGCGGGCTGTCCCGCTTCCAGACCGACGCCCTGGCCACCGCCGGCATCTCCGGTGTCCTCGTCCTGGAAGGCATCAACGACCTCGGGCTGGGTAACGGCGTCACACCGCAGCAGATCCAGAACGGATACACCCAGCTGATCAACCAGACTCACCAGGCCGGCCTGAGGATCTGGCTCGGAACGATCACGCCCGCGGCGAACGCGATCGTCGACGGAAGCTTCCTCGCGCCGAACAGTGAGAACTACCGGCAGCAGATCAACACCTGGATTCGAAACCAGACACTCGCCGACGGTATCGTCGACTTCGACACGGCGCTGCGTGACCCAGCCCATCCTTCTCAGCTTCTGCCCGTCTACGCCTCTCCGGACAATCTCCACCCCAGCCTCACCGGCTACCAGAAGATGGCGGACACCGTGCCGCTCGACCTGCTCGCGGCCACCGGCTGCCTCTAGTACTCCAGTGACAGTGGCCGGCGTGTGGTCTCTGGAGTGGGCGACGGCGTGGCGTCCGAATGGGTGCGGCCACCGTGTGATTCTTCGTAGTTTGTGAGAACCAACAAAGAATCCGCGGTGGCCGCGAAGGCGAGTGTATCCGGGTTGGACGTGGTGGTGTGGGAGGCGGGTTTGGAGGAGTTGCTGGCGCGGATCGATCCGTGTTTCGGGTCGGAGCAGCCGCGGGTGCAGGCGCGGGCGTATGTSGCCGGGTTGTTGTCTCGGACGGAACGGAAGAACGGATGGACCCTTGCGGAGTTCACCGGTCAGGCGGGTCCGCAGAAGATGCAGCGGCTGCTGAACGGGTACGTGTGGAACGCTGATCGGGTGCGGGACGTCGTCGCGTCGTATGTGATCGAGAACCTGGCCGAGCCGGGTGGTGTCCTCGTGGTCGACGAGACGGGGTTCGTGAAGAAGGGAACTCTCTCGGCGGGGGTGCAGCGGCAGTACTCGGGCACGGCGGGTCGGATCGAGAACTGCCAGATCGGTGTGTTTGCCGCCTATGTCTCCGGGCGGGGGCGTGCGCTGGTCGACCGGGAGCTCTACCTTCCCGCGAGCTGGACCGAGGACCGGGACCGGTGCGCCGAGGCGGGGGTGCCCCGGCGGCGGGGGTTCGCGACGAARCCGCTGCTGGCCCTGGACATGATCCGCCGGTTCTGGGTGTCGCACCGGGAGTTGAGCTGGGTCGCCGGTGACGAGGTGTACGGCGCGGACGCGGAGCTGCGGGACTGGCTGGAGGAGCATCGGGTCAGCTATGTGCTGGCGGTCGCGTGCGACACCATGGTGACCACCGCGGTCGGCCGGCGGCGGGTCGATACCCTCGCCGGGCTGGTTCCCGCCGGAGCGTGGGAGGCGTATTCCAGTGCGGATGGCGCGAAAGGCCCTCGGTTGTATGACTGGGCGCTGGTCGACACCACGGAGCTCGCCGGGCCGGAGAACCGTGYCCTGCAGGTTCTGGTCCGCCGTTCCCGTGGGGAGAAGAAGGAGCTGGCGTTCTATGTCACGCACAGCCAGTGGCCGGTTCCGCTCGCCGTTCTGGTCACGGTCGCGGGACGCCGTTGGGGAATAGAGGAGTGTTTCCAGGCGGCGAAGAACGAGATCGGCCTCGACCATTTTCAGGTCCGGATGTACCA
>NZ_MBLM01000044.1 GCF_001854655.1 Parafrankia colletiae
GGTCATGCTCAGAAAGCGTCGCGGGAAACCCGTCATACCAGGCTCGTCGCGTCTCAGTCGACCCCCAAGCCGCAATCGTGTATCCAAAGGGAGGGAAGAAGGGCAGCACCGCACCCACCGGATCGACTGCGTTGGCGTAACCCGCGGTGGCAACGATGAGGACATGATCTTCTTCCTTGGCGAAGACTCGGCACTCCAGACCTACGTCCCTAGCGAGCGCCTCGAAATCTTGGCGAGCCGCATCTGCCATCCGCACGGACTCTGTGAGTTGACCGCGAGTCGCTAGGACAAGGGAGGGAGGCGCGAACGTCCCGTATCCCCCTTGAAAGAATAGGAGGGGCAACGTCGGCGTCTGTACCTGAAGGTCGAGCACCCGTCCAACCACGATCAGATGATCTCCGGCCTCATGGATGTCGCTGATTTCGCAGTCAATCCACGCGACGGCATCCTTCAGGACTGGGGACCCTGTGTCCTGCGCGGGGTCCCACTTGGTCTCGGCAAAGCGGTCAGCGCCCTTGGTGGYGAAGAGGCGGCACAACTCTTCCTGGCCTCCCGCAAGCACGTTCACACAAAACGCCCCCGCCTCCCAAATCGCAGGAAATGTCGACGAACCCCGGTCAGGCAGAAAGGCCACGAGCGGAGGATCCAGCGAGACCGAGGTGAAAGATCCCACCACCATGCCTACTGGTTCACCGCCACTGCCCATGGAGGTGACGACTGCAACCCCCGTTGGGTAGTTTCCCAGCACGGCGCGGTAATGGCCCGGCGCAATCTGGCGAGGCTCTGATTCTCTCGGCATGACGTTGACTCCTTGCTCATCGTCGGTCGGCTGAGTTCCCATTGTTCGTGCGATCCGATCAGCGTGCCGTTGACTCACCCCAGCGCGAGGACGGGTGGTAGAAGTTCTTCGACGGCCGTGCGGTAGCTCTCTCCGGCCCGGCCCTGGTTTCCTCCTGTCCACAGCATCAAACGGTCGATACCGAGGTCCCTGATTTCACCTACCCTGTCGACACATTTCGATGGATCACCCACCAGCGCGAACTTGTCAATGAAATCAGCATCCAATGTGCGGGCCTGTTCACTGGCACTGCCCCCGTGCTCTTTCATGTTGTACGTCGCGGCGATGCGTTCCAGATTCTCTCGATCGCTACCAGTGATGGTGCCGGCTACCTTCTTGTGCATCGCTGAGAAGCGGCTCATGGAGGYGACCAGCCCGCTGGCGAGCTCACGCGCAAGTTCGACGTCCTTGTGCGGGAAGCACGGAATGTACGCGCCGAACGTCAAGCTGCCCGGGTCCCGCCCGATCCTCTCGAGTTCCGTGCGGGCGATGTCAATGGCCCACTTCAAGCGGGAGACGTCCGCTCCCAGGGCGAAACTGATCCGGTCGGCGTGACGCGCAGCGATGGCGATGACCTTCGGCCCGCTGGCCGCGGCCTCGAGTTCGGGCTTGGCATAGTCGTCCGGAAACCACTGAATTTGTGATGTCTCCGGGGCTTCAGCGACTGAAAGTTGGTCGAATCCACGATTGAGTTCGCYGAGGAAACTCGCGGCCGTATCCGTCGAGACCGGTTCCCCTCGAAGGTATTCCTGAATGGCGGACACTGACTTCTCGTAGTACGCGAGCGGCACAGGCGGAACGCCGATGTAGGCCAACGACGAATCTCCACGCCCAATGCTCAGAGTCATGCGCCCGCCAGAGAGGACCTGGATCGCCGCGACGGCACTCGCGATGATCGAAGGATGGCGCGTTGCGGGGTTGCTGGTCCCGGTGCCCAGTTTGAGGTTCGTGGTGGCGGACGCACACAATGCAAGCAACGCGAGGGCGTCCGGGGACATCATCTGCGAGTCGGGGTAGAACGCGCCGATCCACCCGTCCGCCTCGATCTCCCGCGCACGCTCGACGATTCTCCGGGGATCCTTGCTCTCTGCTGGCGAAACGAGGCTGGTCCAGATCTCCATGCCGTACTTCTCCTTTGATGTAGGCCAGCGATGTGCTGACGGCGAGCACGGCGACGGAGCGGACCGCATGTCGACCAAAGCGCGGGCGCGGCGACGTCCAGCACATTCTCTCCCCGCGGACCGTCCCAGTCATAGTGAGCATCCACACTCCCGAAGCGTTGGACGCGGCTGCCCGTTGACGTCCTGCGGGGCGGCCCGAGCGACTCACTAACGTGTCCCATCCGCTTCCGCGCGACGGTCAGGAACACGACTTCGAGCGATTGCACGGGCAAGTCCGGTACCGCCGAGGTCGGCGCCTAGAGACGCACCGAGCTCATCAGCATCCCCGATTTCGGCGATTCGCTTGAGCCTGGCAACCGGGAACGGAACGTCGGGCAGCGACATCACCTCCGTCCTCCACCTCTGTGGGGCGCCAGCGAAAGCACAGCCGCTCCGTCTGAGACCGGCCGCCTGGGCGGGCGGCCGGCCTAAGGCTCGTTAGTTGACCTGCCACAGCTCCTTGAACTGCTCCCCGATGTCGGTCGGGTAGGCCGGGATCTCGTCAGTGGTCTCGATGTTGTCCGGGGTATACACCGGCACCGGGTAACGGTTCCCAACAGTGGGCTCCCCGGCGTCGAGCGCCCGGGCGGCCGTGTCGAGGATCGTCCAGGCGGAGGTCTCTTGCGGGAAGCCGAGCCAGAACGCGTTCTCATCCTGCTTCAACGTTTCGAGGTTTTGCGTATTCGGAATTGCGCCGCCAACCTGCACATCGACGGCTGCTTGAGTAAGCGCCGGACCGATCCCCACCGCGAGGTCGCCGAGGGTGAAATAGGCGAACTCGATAGAAGGGTCAGCCTGCAACGCGGAGACCACGGTGTTGGTGGCCGCAGGGGACCCGATGTCAGCGAACGGAATTTCGGTGTAGGAGTAGTCGCATTCCTTGCACTGATCCTTCAGGACCGCTTCCAGMGAGTCAGCCGAAGCCCGCAGTGCGGGGGTTGGGAGGGAGAACACCGCCACCTTGCCCTTGCAGCCGATGGCCTGCATAACGTTGTAGGCGCCGAGCTCCCCCACCTGGGCAAAGGTGTCGCCACCGTACGGGGTAGCCCCGAATCCAGGAACCGACTCCGGCTCCTGCGCGGTTGAGGCGAYCTCGAACAGGACTCCCCTTTCCTTCGCAGCCTCGATGGGGGCCTTTAGCGCAGCGGTATCGATCCCGTCGACCTGGACGATGTCGGAGGAGGCGACTGCGTCCATCGCCTTGCGGTTGAGGTCCTCCACCGACCCGTCGAAGGACACGGCCTTGGCGGTCCAGCCGATCTCGGGCGCGATCTTGACGAGCTCTTCTGACAGTAAGAGGGCCGTCGGGACCTGCGCCGGGGCGAGCCGGGTGATCGTCAGTCCTTCGGTCGGGGCCTTACTGAGAGGCGTGAGGCCCTCGGGAAGTGTCTCCGGCAGCAGTCCGCGTTCGTCGAGGTACGCCGTCGCGTTGTCCACGCATTCCTGCTGTGGCGCCGACAGGTCGCCGCCTTCGGCGTTGTTGCCGCCGGAATCCCCAGTCGAGCAAGCGGCCGCCGAGAGGACCAGCGAACCGCCGGCGACGGCGACGAGAAGGCGATTCCGCTGTCTGGTGAGGATCGGGAGAAGAGAGGGCATCACTTACCTGCTTCCATCAGGTCAGGCGCCCTCAACGGGCACCTGTTCGGGATATGAGTTGCTAGAACTACGCCTTGCGGCCTCGGACTGCGCGAGCGGTGATGCTTACCGCGACGAGGAGGACCAGGCCTTCGACCATGTCCTTCATCCACGGCAGCGACGGATACTGAAGTTGGAGGCCCTTGACTGCGATAGTCAGCAGGTACAGCGCGGTGATCGTGCCGCGGACGTTGAAGCGGCCAGGAAGGATCTGGGTGGACCCGAGAAATGTCGCAGCGAAGGCGGGCAGCAGATAGGGGGTTCCTGCGCCGAAGGACGCCGCGCCCAGCTGCATGGTGAGGATGACGCCTGCGAGGGCTGCTAGCGCGCCTGTCATGATCAGTGAGAGCCACCTCAGACGTCCCACCCTGATGCCGGCGAGTTTTGCGGCCTGAGGGTTGGAGCCGATGGCGTAGAGATAGCGACCGATGGGAGTGTGTTCCATCATGTACCACAGGGCAACAGCCACGGCGGCGAGGTAGTATACTGTGATCGGCACGGTGGCGATCGACATCGTTCCCAGGTTTGTGAAGGTTTCGCCGGCGTCGGCGAGAAGGGCCGTTTGGCCGTCTGCGGCCCAGAATGACAGGGCGGCGAGGACCGACGACATGCCGAGCGTCGCGATGATCGATTCGACCCCGATCGTGGAGATGAGTAGGGCGTTGACTGCACCCACCAACGCACCGGCGGCAAGGGTCAGGATCACCGCGAGTACCCACGGGACCCCTCCATCGTTCAACAGCGCCCCCATGAAGCAGATCGAGAACGTCATGTTGGCGGCAATCGAGATGTCGAACGTGCCGGCAGCCAGCGACACCGTCACACCGAGGGTCAGGATCCCGGCGATTGCCGCACTGCTCGCGATGACTCTCGCGTTGCTCGTTGTGCCGAAAGTGTCAGGCAACATCACCGAGAACACGACGATCAGAATCACGGCGAGATAGAGACCGGAGTACCTATCCAGGCGCAGGACGCCGAGGAACATGGCCGGGCGGCGTCCCGCGGTGCCCCCCGGATCTGTCACGTACGGTGAATCCTCACCAGTCGCGCTGTCCGCGGGGGTCTCAGGGGTGCTTCTAGAGGGCATAGCCGTTTGCTCCATCGTCGTCCGCTTCATCAGTGAGCCCCAGGCTCGTGTGGACCAGACGCCTGGTCTGGATGTCGTCACCACTGAACTCGGACATAATTCGCCCGTGTCTGAGAACGACCGCGCGATCGGAGAGACGCTCGAGCTCTGCCTCGTCCGACGAGCAGACCAGGACCGCAACGCCTCGGCTCGCTACGTCGTCGATCAGGTGGTGGATCTCGGCCTTCGCCGCGACGTCGACGCCCTGTGTGGGCTCGTCGAGCAGAAGAACAGCAGGATCGGTTTGGAGCCACTTGCCCAGGACGACTTTCTGCTGATTGCCGCCGGACAGGGCCTCGATCGGGGCCTCCAGAGAGGGAGCCTTGACCGACATCTTCCGGCTGACGCCGGCTGCCTGGCGACGGTCGTCACCGACGGGGATCCGACCACGTCGAAAGAGTTGTCGAAGCGTGGTCAGGTTAAGGTTCTCTCGAACGTTCAGCCCAATGACGACACCGTCGCGCAGTCTGTTGGCCGGAACTAATGCGACTCCAAGGCCAGCTGCGGCGTGCGGGTTCGACGCGGGAAGCGCACGACCACGGACCGAGACGCGCCCCTCGCGGGACTTGGCCCCGAAGATCAGTGAGCAGAGCTCTTCGCGGCCTGAACCCGTGATGCCTGCAACGCCCACCACCTCACCGGCATGGACAGTCAGGTTCAGCCCTTTCAGCTCGGAGCCTCCGACRCTCGCGAGCTCGAGCACCGGCTCACCGAGGTCGGCCGTCGAGCGCCGGCGCGCCTCGTCAACGACACCGCCCGTCATCAGGTTGACCAGCGACCGCTGGTCAAGCTCAGAACAAGGCTTCGTCGCTACCCGGTGCCCGTCGACCAGGACAGTCACTCGGTCCGCGAGCCCGAAGACTTCCTCGAGGTGGTGCGACACATAGAGAATGCCCACGCCCTGCTGACGGACGCGCTTCACGATTGCGTGGAGCCGTTGAACCTCCACCTTCGGCATTGTGGCCGTTGGTTCATCGAGGATCAAAACCGACATGTTGCCGCCGGCGCTCTGCAGCGCCCGGGCGATGGCAACGGCTGTCTTCTCGACCGGCTGGAGCTCGTCCACGGTCTTACGGACGTCGACTTCGTAGCCGACCGCCTGGATAGCGGTCTGCGCCGCCTTCTTCTGGCGACGCCAACTGATCCGCCCGCCGAAGYCCGTGGCATACCCGTGTCCGAGTGCAAGGTTGTCGACGACGGAAAGCGCGGGGACTAGGCCGAGGTCTTGATGCACGAACTCCACCCCCGCGTTGTGGATGTCGTCGGGGTCGCCGAGTTCCCGAGCCTGCCCATCAACAAACGCGGTCGCCCCGGGGTCCGCTCTGTGGAATCCCGCGAGGATTTTGATCAACGTGGACTTTCCGGATCCGTTCTGACCTACCAGCGCATGCACCTCACCGGGTGCGATGTCTAAGGAGACGTCGTGGAGGACACGTGCACCGCCGAATGTCTTCGAGACCGACCTAAGGTCGAGCCGGGGTGCCGTCATCACGATCCTCCTCCTCCTGAAACTGAATCTTTACTAACCGGTCATACTTGTTCGCGGCAGCGTAATCGAGATCACGTTTTCACGCAAGGGGGGTCGCACGCTCGGCCCCGCACCAATGCCACGGCTACGCGACTGGCGACCTGCAGTTGGCTCCAACACGGCACGACCGCCTGACCCTGGACCTCACCTAGACCCGGTCGGAAGTGAGTCGCAAGGAGGGTTGGACGCTGGCTCAGCTCGCCGCATTCCCAGCCGGGCGGAGTGGAGTCTAGAGACATGGTGTACGGATTGTGATCGCTCAACGACTCGCCGGAATGGCGGTCCGTGACGTAGAGCGACCAACGTGTGATCTTTTCGAGAACCGCCAAGAACTCGAGGAGGAGATACGCGATGGCCGTGCGCCCGACTGTGACCGATGCCGAGGGTTTCGGCAAGGAACTGATGGCAGCGAGACCGGACCTGTTGCGCTCGATGGTGAAGGCGTTCGCGGAGGCGTTGATGGGCGCCGAGGTGGAGGGCGTCTGCAATGCGGAATATGGCGAGATATCCGGCTCTCCGCACTGAGCTGGAATGTGTGATCAGTCGATCACGCGGCCGTTGCATAGGTGGTGACGGGTTGTAGCCAGACGGGGCGGGTGGAACGGGACGCGACGTAACGGGCGCGGCGTTGCTGGTTGGCGACGTTGGTCAG
>NZ_MBLM01000045.1 GCF_001854655.1 Parafrankia colletiae
CCCTGGAACCCCACCCCCACCCGACCCCGCCGCGCCGCCATCTCCTCCTTCGGCATCAGCGGCACCAACGCCCACGTCATCCTCGAAGAAGCCGATCCCGCCGACCTGTCGCCGGGCCACAGCGGGAAGACAGCCCCGGGCCCGGACGGCGCCACCGGCGACAGCCACTTCGAGGGGCCCTGGGCGGGACGGGCCGGGACGACGCCGCCCCTGGCATGGACGATCTCGGCACGCACCGGGGACGCACTGCGGGCGCAGGCCGCGCGCCTGCGCGAGCACGCCGCCGCGCATCCCGACCAGAGCGTCGCCGACATCGGTTACTCCCTGGCGACGACCCGCGCGCACCATGAGCACCGGGCCGTCGTCGTGGGCACCGACCGCGACGCGATGCTGGCCGACCTGGACGCACTGGCCCACGGCACCGAGCCGGTGGGCCCGCCACCAGCGGTGACCGCATCCTCGGAGGCAGGCACCGCGCCGGCGGGAGCGGCCACCGTGCCGGCAGGCGCCGTCGGGGGGCGCGCGACGGCGGCGGGCGGGATCGTCTTCGTCTTCCCGGGCCAGGGTTCGCAGTGGACCGGCATGGCCGTCGACCTGGCGGACTCCAGCCCGGCCTTCCGGGAAACGCTGGACTCCTGCGCCGAGGCGCTCGCCCCGCATGTCGACTGGTCGCTGTGGGACGTCCTGCGCGGCACGCCGGGGGCACCGTCCCTCGACCGGGTCGACGTCGTGCAACCGGCGCTGTTCGCGGTCATGGTGTCGCTGGCCGCCCTGTGGCGACGCCTCGGCGTGGAGCCGGACGCGGTGGTCGGGCACTCCCAGGGCGAGATCGCGGCGGCGCACGTCGCGGGCGCGCTCCCGCTGGCGGATGCGGCGCGCATCGTGGCGCTGCGCTCGCGGGCGCTGACCCGGCTCCCCGCCGGTGGCGCCATGGCCGCGGTGGCACTTCCGGCGCAGGAGGCCGGTACCCGGATCGCCCGGTGGGGGGACCGGCTGGCCCTGGCAGCCGTCAACGGCCGGACGGCGGTCGTGGTCTCCGGCGACGCGGGCGCGCTGGCGGAGTTCACCGCGGAGTGCGCCGCGGGAGGTGTGCGGACGCGGGCCCTCCCGGTCGACTACGCCTCGCACTCCCCGCAGGTGGAAGCCGTCCGCGACCCGCTGATCGCGGACCTGGCCGGGGCGCAGGCCGCGGCGGGCGGCGTCGCGTTCTACTCGACCGTGACCGGCGACCGCCTCGACACCCGGGAGCTGACCCCCGGGTACTGGTACCGCAACCTGCGACAGACTGTGCGGTTCTCCGACACCGTCCGCGCCCTGCTGGCCTCCGGGCACCGGGCCTTCCTGGAGATGAGCCCGCATCCGGTCCTCACCGTCGCCGTCGAGGAGACGGCCGAGGCCGAAGACGTGGCGGAGCCCGTCGTCACGGGCTCCCTGCGCCGCCACGCCGCGGGCCCGGAGAGCTTCCTGCGAGCGGTGGCGGAGGTCCATGCCCGCGGTCTGCGAGTGGACTGGCCGGCGGTCTTCGCCGGCTCCGGTGGCCGGCGCGTCACCCTTCCCACCTACGCGTTCCAGCACGAGAGCTACTGGTTGGACAACCCCGCCCACGCCGGGGACGTCGGCTCGGCGGGGCTGGGCTCACCCGGCCACCCGCTGCTGGGGGCGGCCCTCGACCGCGCGGGAGGCTCCGAGCACCTGCTCACCGGACGCATCGCCGTCGGCACGCACCCATGGGTGGCCGACCACACCGTCGACGGCGTCGCGGTGCTGGCCGGCAGCGCCGTCCTCGACCTGGTCCTGCACGCGGCGACCCAGGTCGGGGTGAGCGGAGTGGAGCGCCTGCAGCAGGAGGCCCCGCTGGTGATCCCGCCGGAGGAGCCGATCGACCTGCAGGTCGTGGTCGGCGGTCCGGACGGCGCCGGCCGGCGTGAGGTGTCCGTGCACAGCCGGGACGCGCAGGCCCGGCCCGGCGGATGGACGAGGCACGCCACCGGGATCCTGCCCGGTCCCGCGGAAACGACCGGCAGCGCAGACCCCACGGCCCCCACGGCCCCCGACTCGCTCCCCGCGACGACGCCGCGCTCCTGGTCGGACCGCACAGACCTGCGGGTCTGGCCGCCGCCCGGGGCGGTCGAGGTTGATCCCGCCGACCTGGCCGCGGCGCTGGCCGGCGTCGGGCTCGAGCACGGGCCCGCCTTCGATCTGCCCGTCCGGGTCTGGCGCGGCGGTGGGCACCTGTACACGGAGGCCGAGCTGCCCTCCGGGCACCCGGCCCCGGCAGGCCACACCCTGCACCCCGCGCTGCTGGACGCCGCGCTGCGTCCCCTGTCCGCCCCGTCTTTCGTCGACCAGCCCGACCCGGTCCACCGGGCCGACCCGGCCGACCGGCACCGCGAAGCCGGGCAGCCCGGGCAGCCGCTGCTGCCCCGGGCCTGGCAGGACGTGTCCCTGAGCGGCGCGACCACGCCCGTCTCCGCAGTCCGGGCACGCCTCACGCCGGTCGCCGACGGTCACTCCCCGGGCAGCGCCGCCGTGCTTCTCACCGACGGCGACGGGGAACCGATCGCCACAGTGGCGGAGCTGACGCTCGGCCCGGTACAGGTCCGCCGTCCGGACACGGCACCGGGAGCACTGCCCCGCGACGCCCTCCTCGTCCTGGACTGGGTGCCGCTCCCGGCCGACGCACCCCGCCGGGATGCCCCGCGGCTGGCGGCCGTCGGCGCTCCCGCGGGACGGGATCTCCTCGGTCTGGACGCCGGCGCCCGGCCTGCCCCGGACGCCCCCGACGGCGCCGACGGTTTCCCGGAGCTGCCGGACGTGACGACCCACGCGACGCTGGCCGCCCTGGCGGACGCCGTCGCGGGAGGGCTGCCCCTGCCCGACGCCGTGCTCGTCTCCATCGACCCGTCCGATTCCGGCGATCTGTTCGACTCGACCGACATGGCCGGTGCGGGCGGTGGGGCCGGTGGAGCCGCGCGGGACCTGCCGGACGCCGCGCGGGCCGCGGTGGGCCACGTCCTCGCGCTGGCCCGCCAGTGGCTGGCCGAGACACGGTTCGGCGCCAGCCGCCTGGTGGTGGTGACCAGGGGCGCCGTCGCCGCCGTCGCGGGGGACGATCCCGACCCGGCGGCCGCCGCGGTCTGGGGCCTGCTGCGCTCGGCCCAGCTGGAGGAACCGGGCAGATTCGTGCTGGTGGACGCCGACCCCGGCGCCACCGGCCAGCCGCCCGCCGTGGCCGCACGCCCGCTCCTCCAGGCCGTCGCCGATGCCCTCGTCACCGGCGAGTGGCAGGTGGCGGTGCGGGCCGGGCAGGCACTCGCGCCACGGCTCGGCGTGCTGCCCGCGGCGGACACCCGCCAGCCCGACGATGCGGTGGCGGTGTCCTGGCGCTTCGGTGGCGCGGCGACCGTTCTGGTCGCAGGCGGCGAGGAGGTGGACGTCGCCCTCGCCGTGGACGACCTCGTAGCCACGCACGGGGCACGCCACCTGCTCGTCGTCCTCCCCGGTCCGGCTGATCGGCCGACAGCGGGGCCGGAACCGGACGGCCCCGACGGGACCGCGCCGACCGGTCCCGACGGAGCCGTACCTGCCGGCGTCGGCGAGGCGGTGCTGGCCGCCGCGGCGGCCGCGCGGGAACAGGGCGCCCAGGTCGAGCTCGCTGTCTGTGACACCAGTGACCGGGCCGCGCTGTCCGCGCTGCTCGCCGGCGTCCCGTCCGACCACCCGCTCACCGGCGTCGTGCACGTCCCCGATCTCGACATCCGCGGGATGATCAGCTCGTTGGACCCGGGCCAGCTCGACGCCGTCCTCGGCGGCGGCGCGCGGGCCGCGTGGAACCTGCACGAGCTGACCGCGGGGGCGCCACTGGTGGAGTTCGTCCTCTTCTCCACCGCCGCGGCCACGGCCGGCGCGGCCGGGCGGGCCGGCCACGCGGCGGCGGGGGCCTTCCTCGACGCGCTGGCGGAGCATCGCCGGGCCGCCGGGCTGCCCGCGACGTCGCTGGGCTGGGGCCCCTGGCAACGCGCCGGCGGACCGGACCCGCGGCGCGCGGCCACCGCGGGCTTCACTCCGCTGCCTGCGGATGTGATTCGGGCGCTGTTCACGGCCGCCGGGCGGGCCCGCCGCGCGCCTGCCGGCGGCGGGCAGGGCGCTCGGGACCGCGCGCTGGTCCTGCCTGCGCCGATCACCCCCACCGCCCTGCGATCGACCCTCGGGGCAGGTACTCCATCCCCCCTGTTCACCGCGCTCGCAGGCTCCGCGGCTCCAGCCGCCACCACCGCGACCGCGCTGCGCCGCCAGCTCGCCGGCATCCCCGCCGGCCGCCGAGAGAGCGCGGTGGTGGACCTGGTGCGCACGCAGGTGGCCGCGGTGCTGCGCCACCCCGCGCCGGAGACGGTCCGCGCAGACCGCGCGTTCACCGACATCGGCTTCGACTCCCTGACCGCGGTGGAACTGCGCAACCGGCTGGCCGCGGCCACCGGGCTGCGCCTGCCCACCACGCTCGCCTTCGACCACCCGACGCCGCTGGCGCTGGCCCGCTTCCTGCTGGCCCGCATCCAGCCCGACGAGGCCCGGGTACGCGACCAGGCACCGGCGAGCCGGTCCGGCGCGCACGACGACCCGATCGCGATCGTGGCGATGAGCTGCCGTTACCCCGGCGGGGCCGACTCCCCGGAGAAGCTGTGGCGGATCCTGACCGAGGGGACTGACGCCGTCTCCGACTTCCCCACCAACCGCGGCTGGGATCTCGACCGGCTGTTCGACCCCGACCCGGACCGACCGGGCACGACCTACGCCCGGCAGGGCGGCTTCCTGCACGACGCGGACGGCTTCGACGCCGAGTTCTTCGGCATCAGCCCGCGCGAGGCGCTGGCCACCGATCCCCAGCACCGGCTGCTGTTGGAGACCGCCTGGGAGGCGTTCGAGCGGGCCGGCATCCCACCCGACGCGCTGCGGGACACCCGGACGGGCGCCTACGTCGGGACGGTGGGCACGGACTACAGCTCCCGGCTGCGCTCCGTCCCCGACGACCTGGAGGGGTACCTGGGGATCGGCAGCGCCAGCAGTGTCGCCTCCGGGCGCCTCGCCTACGCCTTCGGGCTGCGCGGCCCGGCCGTCAGCGTGGAGACGGCCTGCTCATCGTCGCTGGTCGCGCTGCACCTGGGGATGCGGTCGCTGCGCAGCGGGGAGTGCGACCTGGCGCTTGCCGGGGGCGCGACCGTGCTCGCCACGCCCGACCTGTTCGTCTGGTTCAGCCGGCAGCGGGGGCTGTCCCCCACCGGGCGCTGCCGCGCCTTCGCCGCGGGAGCCGACGGGACGGCGTTCGCGGAGGGCGTCGGCCTGCTGCTGCTGGAGCGGCTTTCCGACGCCCGGCGCAACAACCACCCCGTACTCGCCGTCCTCCGCGGCAGCGCGGTGAACTCCGACGGCGCCAGCAACGGGCTGACCGCGCCCAGCGGCCCCGCCCAGGAGCAGGTGATCCGCCAGGCGCTCGCCGACGCTGCCCTGACAACCGCCGACGTGGACGTGATGGAGGCCCACGGCACCGGCACGAGCCTCGGCGACCCGATCGAGGCCCAGGCCATCCTCGCCACGTACGGCCAGGACCGACCCGCCGACCGGCCGCTGTGGCTCGGCTCGCTGAAGTCCAACATCGGTCACACCAACGCCGCCGCGGGCGTCGGCGGCGTCATCAAGATGGTGCTGGCGCTGTGCCACGGCCTGCTCCCCCGCACGCTGCACGTGGACGAGCCGTCCCCCCATGTCGCCTGGGACGAGGGCGCCGTCCGGCTGCTCACCGAGGCCAGGCCCTGGGCCGCCGCCGGCCGCCCGCGCCGCGGCGCCGTGTCCGCGTTCGGGATGAGCGGCACCAACGCCCACGTGATCCTCGAAGAGGCCCCACCGGTCCCGGCCCAGCCCCCGGCTCCCGCGCGGCCGCCGGCGCACGACGCGCTCACGTCGCCCTGGTTGCTCTCGGCGCACAGCCCGCAGGCGCTGCGCGCAGTGGCGGCACGGCTGCGCGCGCACCTCACCGACAACCCCGACCTGACCGCGCGCGAGGTGGCCGCCGAACTGGCCACCACCCGGGCCTTCTTCGGGTACCGCGCGGCGGTGACCGGCACCGGCCGGGAGCAGCTGCTGGACGGGCTCGCAGCCCTGGCCGACGGCGCGACGGCCCCCGGAGCCGCGCGGGGGGAGCCGGGTGCTCCCGGCTCGACCGCGTTCCTGTTCACCGGGCAGGGCAGCCAGCGCCCCGGGATGGGGCGCGAGCTGTACGAGGCCCACCCCGTGTTCGCCGGGGCACTGGACGAGGTGTGCGACCACCTCGACAGGCACCTGCCGGTGCCGCTGCGCGAGATCCTCTTCGCCGCCCAGGGCGACCCGCGCGGCGCGCTGCTGGACCAGACCCGGTACACGCAGGCCGCCCTGTTCGCCGTGGAGGTGGCGCTGTTCCGACTGGTCACCCACTGGGGCATCGTCGCCGACCATCTCATCGGCCACTCCGTCGGCGAGCTGGCGGCGGCGCACGTCGCCGGTGTGCTGTCGCTCGCCGACGCCAGCCGGCTGGTGGCCGCCCGGGGCGAGCTGATGCAGGCCGCGCCCGCGGGCGGGGTGATGATCGCCGTCGGCGCGCCGGTGGCGGATGTCTCGGCTGCCCTGGCGGGGCTGGAGGACCGTGTCTCGGTCGCCGCGGTCAACGGCCCCGCCGCCACCGTCGTCGCCGGCGACAGCGACGTCTGCCTGCGCCTGGCCGACCAGTGGAGCGCCGACGGGTACAAGACCCGGCAGCTCACCGTCAGCCATGCGTTCCACTCCCCGCACATGGACGACATCCTCACCCACTTCCGCGACATCGCCGCCACCGTCGACTACCACGACCCCCACACCCCCCTCATCTCCAA
>NZ_MBLM01000046.1 GCF_001854655.1 Parafrankia colletiae
GCTCCCCACGAGTTTATTACACGAACATTTGCCCAGTTTGGCTCTTCGTTTGTTGTTTCGATGGAAAAACTGTTTATGAGACGCCTAAACTGCCCCTTTAGTGATCTGGTGTTGAACGTAACAGCAATGCRCCAATTTGGATGTTGAGCATGAAGGTAGGCGGCTTTTAGTGCAAGGACGATTGTCTTGCCTGATCCGGCAAGTCCACGTATCCTCTGGACGCCGTCTACAGTCTCAATTACTGCTTTACTCTGAAGGTTGTCGAGTGTTGCAATGGAGTTCTCGAGACTTTTGAGTTTCGCACCCCGCGAAGATTCTTTTTCGACCACCCTTGCCGACTGATTACGGCGTATCGTTGAAATCATTTGTATCGCCGACAGAGTTCGTTCGAAGATCTCGCGGCTTGACTCTAGCCAATCAATCTCCGACAGGGTACGACCCAGGTTCTCTGAATTCACCACAGAGTATCCGGGCTCAATATCGTTCAGATGTCGAGCTGCAACAGCGGGAGCATAAGTGATCGTACTAATCGGAACTACGAGTTTGCGACGACTCACCAGCTCCTTGTATCCAAGAAGCCTTTGTTGCAACCTAGTGGCAGAGTCGTCCTGGCGCTCTTGAHAGTCGCCGAGATTTAGACCCTCGACGAGATCGAAGACGACTACGCCTTTACTCTCGGAGATGTAGACGGCATCAATCGGATACCGACCCCCGACGGAACCGATGACTGGGTAGCCAATGAAGAGATGGCCCTCGATGTTTTCTATCTCATTGAATGCTTCGACTAGGGATTGACTTGCGGCCGGCTTGTCATTGGTGCCTCGTACTAGAGATATCATGCGAAGATTAGCCTGTATTCTATCGGTGACCAGGAGGTCAGGATCTGCTCGACTCCAGAGCGACAATGTATCGAAGCTCGCAACGCCAACCGACGGCCGCACCCGCATCGCAACTTCGACCCTGCCTGTGYCACCGGCGTCGCGGCCTTAGCTTGGCAGCGGCTCTGTCGCGAGTGAGACAGAGCCGTGATCTAGATACTCCTTGCGAGTAGCAAACCCTCACATGGCGGGGTCGGGCGCGGAGGCCCCGTTAGGGGGAGTGTCTGATCAACGGCTCTGRCTCACTTTCGGTGGTGACGGAGTGTGGTCCCCGGTGAGGCTTGACGGTGGAAGGCGGCCAATCCGCCCGGCGTGTGGCGACACGATGTGTCATGGACGGAGCGGATCATCTCATTGAGCTGGTGTTTTCGGGTCTGTCACCGCTGGTCGTCGAGGATGTGGCCGACGAGGGCGAGCTGGTCCGGTTGCGGGCACGGACGCCTGAGAGGCCGGTGGCCTGCCCGGGTTGTGGGGTCGTGACGTCGCGGGTGCACAGCTATCACGAGCGGACGCTGGCGGATGTCGCGATCGATGCCCGCCGGGTCCTGATGATCGTGCGGGTCCGCCGGCTGGTCTGCCCGACCCGCGGGTGCCGGCAGACATTCCGTGAACAGCTCCCGGGGGTACTGGAGCGCTACCAGCGGCGCACGGACAGGCTGGCAGCTCAGACCGGCGCGGTTGTGCGGGAGTTAGCCGGCCGGGCCGGTGTTCGGGTCCTGTCCGCGCTGGCGATCCGGTTGTCCCGGCACAGCGCGCTGCGCAGCCTGCTGCGTCTCCCGCTCCCGCCGTTCGAGGTGCCCCGGGTGCTGGGCGTGGACGGCTTCGCGCTGCGCCGCCGGCGCCGCTACGCCACGATCCTGATCGACGCGCAGACCCGGCGCCGCGTCGATGTCCTGCCCGACCGCGGCGCCGACGGACTGGAGGCCTGGCTGCGCGCCCACCCCGGCGTGCAGGTGGTCTGCCGGGACGGCTCCGGTACCTACGCCGAAGCGGTCCGCCGCGCCCTGCCCAACGCGGTCCGAGCCAGCGACCGGTGGCATCTGTGGCACGACCTCGCCCAGGTAGCGCTCACCGAGGTCGCCGCGCACAGCGGCTGCTGGGCGAAAGCCGGCCCACCACCGAACGACGGCCCCCGCGCACAGACGACCCGGCAACGCTGGCAGCAGGTCCATGACCTACTCGACCAGGGTGTCGGCCTGCTCGACTGCGCCCGACGGCTCAACCTAGGCCTGAACACGGTCAAACGCTACGCGCGGGCCAGCAAGCCTGAGCGGCTGGTGCGCGCTCCCCTCTACCGGCCGACCCTGGTCGATCCCTACCGCGACCATCTGAAACGCCGCCGCGCCGAACCCCCCGCCGTGCCCGTGCTCCACCTGTTCCACGAGATCACACAGCAGGGCTATACAGGCAGCCACAACCTGTTCGTCCGCTACATCAACTAGGGCCGCGCCGACAGTGACCGGCCCGCGATCTCACCCCGGCGCGTTACCCGGCTCCTGCTCACCCGACCCGGCTCCTGCTCACCCGACCCGACACCCTCACCGACAGCCAACGCGACCGGCTCGCCGAACTYACCACCGCCTGCCCCGAAATGACCGCCCTCGCCGGACTCGTCCGCGGCTTCGCGGACCTTCTCCGCCCCGCTGACGGCAACGCCCACAGACTCGACGAGTGGATCACCACCGCCCGGGCCGCTGACCTGCCCCACCTGCATTCCTTCACCCGCGGTCTCGACCTCGACCGCGCGGCTGTCGACGCCGCCCTCACCCTGCCCCACCACAACGGCGGAACCGAAGGCGTGAACACCACAACCAAAAAGATCATGCGCCAGATGCACGGCCGAGCAGGATTCACCCTGCTCCGCCACCGCATCCTGCTCGGCTAACGCCCTGTCACCACCGAAAGTGCACCAGAGCCGTTGATCGGACACTCCCCCCACCCTGCCAGGTCGCCGGTGACCTTGCCGCAGAAAATTGGTTGTTATCTGTAATAGTCACCATCGCTTCGGTATCTATCGGCTGTTGCTATCGACGCGGCATCACCTGAGGGGATATACACAGAGCGAGCGTACGATGACGGGGGCTCGTCGCGACAGGACTTCCTGCGAATTGAGGGGGTAAGGCTGTGGCTGCGCCGATGATGGAGCTTGACCCGGAAGGCAAGGCACCGATTCTTAGTTACAACGTGCCGGAGCCGACGTCGTACAGCGGACGTAACGGCATCGTCCTAGACCTGGGCGAGGAAGACGGCAGCAACGTCGTCTTCACCGAGGCTGCCTTCGTGGTCCCGGACCGAGCCTCCATCGCACAGATGAGGGACGTCTCCGCCGGTCGAGTCGCCGACGCTCTGCGGCTCGGTAACGAACAGTTCTTCCCGAACATCAAGGCACCTGCGGCGACACACGCGGGCCTGTTCTCCGGTCAGCTCGCTGTGCATGCCAGCGACGGCACACTGGATATCGCCACCATCAGTGTTCTAGCTCGCGGCCTGCGCGCCAGAGCCGTGCAGGCCGACCTGTCGGCGCTTACCGATCCGGCAGGGGAACCGGCAGGGAGAGCGCAGACGAAACTGCCGCAGGCGGTGCGCGGCTCGGTCCTGGCGGGTCCGTCCCTCGCTGACCAGGCCGAGCGTCCACATCTGACCGACCTCGATATCGAGCACATCACCGACCAGCTCAAGGCCGGTAAGCGCTTGAACGTGTTCCGCACCCTGTGGGGTGAGTACGCCCATTCCTTCCTACCGGAACCGGCCAAAGCCCATCCGCAGATCGTGATCATAGAGACCTATCGACTCTCGTCCTTCCTCGGACAATACGGAGCGGGCCGAACGCTCAACACCTTCAGTTTGCTCCCCGGCGAGAAGACGACCATCAGCGTCAAGACCTTCCGCAAGAGCGCAAGCGACAGCAAATCGGCCTCCAGCGTCCTGGACTCCTTTACTAGGGAGAGCGCCGACGACTTCGAAAACTCCGTGCAGAACGAGCAGTCCGACAAGAAGGCGAGCCAAGGAAGCTTCGAGTACCACGCCGAGGCCGAGGCGAATGTGTCGTGGGGGTTTGGGAGCGCCAAGGTCAGCGGCGGCGTGAAGGGCGGCACCGCCTCGCAACGCGAAGAGTTCTCCAAGAACATCAGCAATGCGGTCAATAAACACGCATCCAAGGCGTCCAGCAAACGTGACGTCCAGGTCAACACCTCCAGCGAGGTGAAGGAGGAATCGGGCGAAGAGACCTCGATCACCCGGCAGTTGGAGAACATCAACGTCGGACGCACCCTGAACTTCATCTTCCGGCAGCTCAACCAGGAGCACATCACCCTTCTGCACCTGGTCGACACACGAGTAGCCTTCTGGAACGGCTACTCCGAGTCCGTCGAAGAGGTACCCCTGCCCAAGCTCGATGGCCTTATCGAGAAGTACATCCAGCCGGATCGGCGGGAGGAGATCCGCGAACTCATCCTCGACCAACTCAATACCGTGTACGACTACGACGATCAACTCGTCGACCCGCCAATTATCGAGAAAAAGAACGTTGCGGTTGGCGACTCGTACTGGCGCTTTCGCAAGAGCCACAAATCGACCTACACCGATGAGACCGGCAACCAGATCACCGTTCCCGGAGTCATCCTGTCGGCCAACAAGATCGTCATGCGCACCGAAGGGGTTATCGTCGACGCCATCCTCGGTCAAGGCAACGCCCTCGACGACTACTCGGCAGGACTGCAGCTGAGCGCGGTCAAGCAACGCGAACTTGAGAACAAGGTGCGGGAGAACCGAATCGACAGGGAGATCCTGGGCCGCGGCATCATCACTGATACCGATGCCGACAAGGCGGCGATATACGCTCAGGTCTTCCCAACCGCAGTGGAACTGCCTGGGAAAATCACGGTTTCGGCGACTGGCGACGACATAGTGGTCTCAACCGAGGTCTCCGATGAGTGATCCCCTTGCCCCGAGCGTCCTGCTCCTTCAGCAAACCGCCCTCGCTAACAACACGAAGGTACTGCTGTCAACCGCGCTCGCTGCCGACGCAGGAGCGCTCGGTACCCAGCCTCCCGCACTCGTTATCGACCAGCCGACAGCTGGATCGACTCTTCTTATCGACGCGACGCCAGCTATGCCGGTGATCAATTGTCGAGCACGGATCAGCGGCGTCAACCCAGACCCGACGGCCCTGACGGATTTCAGCTGGGACATCGTCATTTCCGAGACCCCGCGGCAGGGCTCTTGCCTCAGCGCGCAAGTTGTCTGCTCGAATCAGGAGACCGGAAACAGCACGGGAGGAAGCTGGACACCGGCCCTGGGCTTTATACAGGGAGGCGAGGCTCGAATAAAGGTCTCCGTCACGGTCAACGGGCGAAGACTGGCCGCTGAGGTGTCAGTACATGTCCGCGGCACCAACCCAACCCCCGCAACCATCACGGCCGCCTGCGGAGGTCCTGGCAGCGACGCCGACCAGGTCGCTTGCCACGAGAGCAGCCGACGACAATTCTGGACTGACGGCCTTCCCCTCAGAGGCAGTGGCGGTGACGTCGGCATCATGCAGCTCTGCAACCCGGCGGCCACCTGCGAGCAGCGCTGGAACTGGAGCGCGAACGTCACGCGAGGAGTCGCACTCCTTCAGACCAAACGAGCCGAAGCGACCGTCTATCTGAATCGCCACGCACCAGGCGGCAACTATCCCAACGACGGCCACCTGACCGACGCCGAGGTCCTCCAGCGAGAAACGCTCCAACGCTATAACGGCGGAAGATACTGGCAATGGGACAGCTCCGGAAACGTTTGGCGAGCACAGCCACCGAATACCTATGTGAGCGACGTTCTCCGATGCAGTTAGCGCGGATGTTTCGCTGGAAGGCATGAGCGCTGAGCCGTGTAGCGGCCGAGTCACCCTCGCAGAAGCCCGCCTCGGCCGGCGAAGAACGGGTTGCGGGGTCGAACACTCCAAACCGCCCCAGACCGGCCAGGACATCGTCGCGGACCGCCTCCCACGCCGGCCCGGCGAGCAGCTGGCATCTCGGGTCGCCCCACCGGTACCGTTCACCGCTGACCGGATCGACCGTGCCGTGCGGTTGTTGAGCCGCGGTGCGGTCACCCCGACCGCACCGACGGCGGTCATCACCTCCCTGGGCCGGGCGTGGCCGTTGCGGACCACCAGCCGGCGGCCGCGGTCGTCACACTCGTCGGCGAGTTCGGCAATATAGGCGTCAACCTCGGCTTTTAACGCGGCCGCGAGCATCCACCGCGCACCTTCCCGGACGATCTCATCGGTCCGGCGAAGGCCCGACCATCGAACTGCTCTCGGATCCGTTGTCCTCTGGGACTACCTGTCAGCACAGGTGTGCCTTCCCGACCGACGCGCCACCGTCAGCCTGGCTGAGACCTCAACTTCAGCGGCTACACGCCTCGGCCACAAATTGCCAGTCACGCGGCACGCCGGGAGATAGTTGGCGCCAATGACGATCCAGGTTCCTTCCCCAACGAGAGGGAGCTATGTGTATAAAGCCCGGAGAACTTCCTGACGGTGCACAAAAATACACCCGGGTGTGATGCACACCAGGACGAAGGTAATCGGGACATACCTACATCTAGTTTCCATCGCACTTGCAGCGGAGCCGTTCTCGTCGCACTCTGAAAAGCATGAAAACAGTTGACCGTCCCTACGCCTGCGCGTCGGCTCCGCGTCGTCCGGCCCCGAGGAGGAGATGCATAGTGCCGAGTTTATGCACACGCGTTTAAGGCGAGCCCGCGGCGCGCAAGCACAGAGATGCTCCGCCAAGATCTGCGCCTTTGCACATACAAAGAGGA
>NZ_MBLM01000047.1 GCF_001854655.1 Parafrankia colletiae
ACCCCGTCACACCCCGACGGCACAACTCAACATCAAAAACGGGGCAGGGTGACCCGACAAGCCGACCCAGCCACCCGGCGAAAGATCGAGGCTAGATCGCCGATCGTGTCGCTGCTGATCGAGATGGACAAACGACCGGGTTCCTGGACTGCTTCACCCACGCGGGCGGCAAACAGTCCCGGACTCCGGAGCTGAAGCGGAACCTGCTCGCGGTACTGCTCGCGCATTCCACTCTCGCTGACGAGTGTGAACTGGGCCGCATCGCGGCCGACGTCGACGCTGACTCGCTCGCGCTCTCGCTGATCGGGGCCGGACACCTGCTGTTCGCGGGCCGACAGGGCGCCCCAACCGGGACCTGGAGCTGTCGACAAGGTTTGTAAACCATGGTCATCGCCGATGCATGCAAAGACGGCTGCTGTAAGCCACCCGCCAGCGCACCGCTTGATGCAAGGCGTTAAGGAATTTCTCGCAAACGGTCATTTATGAGAATCACGGTGCGCGGCAAGCGTTGGTTGGGGCGGGTGCCCGTGTCATATCGCGATCGATCGGGGCGCTGGGGCGCCTCCGTCGTGACCGTCTCCGTAGGTGTGCCAGGCCGCCGTGCGTCGCCGTGGCCAGCGGTCGGGCGAATTTCTGTGGCCGGAGAGCAACATGATGGGTTGGAGACGTCTCTCCCGTTGCGCGAAGCGGAATTTCATGGCCTGTTTCAGGGGTCGGTAGCGTCGGATTCATGGAGTGGAGTTTTCGGTCGGCCGAAGAGTTGGTGGCCGCGTTGCGTGCCGGTGAGGTGACCTCGGTGGAGCTGACCGATGAGGCGATCGCCCGTATCGAGCGGGACGACAAGGTGATCAACGCGATCTGTGTGCCGGACTTCGACCGTGCGCGGGCCGCGGCGCGTGGTGCCGACCAGGCGCGTGCCCGCGGTGAGGTCCGGCCGCTGCTCGGTATTCCGGTGACGGTCAAGGAGTCCTACAACATGGTGGGGCTGCCCACGACCTGGGGCATGCCGCAGCACCGAGACTATGTGCCGGCCGAGGACGCGGTACAGGTGTCGCGGCTCAGGGTCGCGGGCGCGGTGGTGCTGGGTAAGACCAACGTGCCGTTGGGGCTGCAGGATATCCAGAGCTTCAACGAGATCTACGGCACCACCAACAATCCGTGGGATCACGGTCGCACTTCGGGTGGATCCTCCGGTGGGTCGGCGGCGGCCCTGGCGTCCGGGTTCGGCGCGCTGTCCATCGGCTCCGACCTCGCCGGTTCGCTGCGCACCCCCGCGCATTTCTGCGGCGTCTATGCGCACAAGCCGACAGTCGGACTGGCGGCAACCCGCGGCATGGTCGCGCCGCCGGCGCCGGCCTTGCCGGTCGATCTCGACCTCGCCGTCGTCGGTCCGATGGCGCGTACTGCCCGCGACCTCACGCTCCTGCTCGACGTCATGGCCGGACCGGACCCGTTGACGCTCGGCGTGGCGCACCACGTGGTGCTGCCGCCCGCGCGCCACGAGCGCCTCGGCGACTTCCGGGTCCTGGTCGTCGACGAGCATCCGCTCCTTGCGACCGGGTCCGCTGTGCGGGCGGGCGTGAACCGGGTGGCCGACGCGCTTGCCGACGGTGGCGCCCGCGTCGAACGGCACACTGTGCTGCTGCCCGATCTGGCCGAAGCCGCGGCGCTCTACACGCAGTTGCTGTTCTCGGGCTCTGTCGCGCGTTTTCCCGTCGAGGCGTACGAGCAGCTGCGGACCCGCGCCGCGGGGCTGAGCGCGGACGACCGGAGTCTCGACGCGGCGCGGCTGCGCGGGATGGTGTTCAGTCACCGCGACTGGATCGAGGCGAACAACCGTCGCGAGCTCCACCGTCACGGCTGGCGGCAGCTGTTCGCCGAGTTCGACGCCGTGGTGTGTCCGATCACACCCACTCCCGCGTTCGGTCACGACCACAACCCCCATCCGCTGGAACGCCGGATCGACATCGACGGCGTCGAGTACCCGTACTTCGACCAGCTCGTCTGGGCCGGCCTGGCCACCATGCCCGGCCTGCCCGCCACCGCCATACCAGCGGGCCGGCCCGCCGAGGGCCTGCCGGTGGGAGTGCAGCTCATCGGTCCGATGTTCGAGGACCGCACCCCGCTGCGGCTGGCCGAACTGCTCGAGCAGAAGATCGGCGGCTTCCAGACACCGAGGTAGGGCGTACTACCGCCCCTTTCTGGTGTATTCGGTTCCCACCCCGAACACGCCAAGCGCGAGGCGTACCCGGAGGCGATCGACCAGGCCCGCGCTGACTTCGCCTCCAGCCCGGCGAGCCCCTGCCCAACGCAACCGTCCTGAGCAGGGGCACCGCTGGTCAGCCATATCCGCCCGATTTTTCCTGAGTGCTACGGGGAACCCCGATCCTGCTCGGGCCCRATGCCACGACGGGCGACCCGGCATCCGCCGGGCCGTTGCGTTACGTCCATACGTTCCGTATCGGCCATGGAACGAAACGCGCCCGTGCGGCGTCGTCGAGACCCGCTCAGTCTGCGGGACTCCCCCCGAGCCCTCCCGTCCTAACGCCCGATAAGCCTCCCTTCTCGGGCGTTAGAAATCAGGGGAGTGGCGACTACGCAGCGCTGGCATCCTCGATTCCGTTTCGTCGTTACGTAGGTTTGATACGTAACGACGAAACGGAACTGGGTGGGTTGGTGGAAGGTGCGCTCGCCGCGGGCGCGTCGACGGTGCCGGGGTCCACACTCGGGATGACCGGCACCACGCAGACGAAGATCGCCGGGTTGATCGCCCGGGTTGCCGGGCTCGGCCAGCCGCGCTGTGGACCCAGCGGCATCGCTGGCCGGGCAGGACCGCCGAACGTGTCCTGAGCGACGCCGACGCCTACCTCAGGTTCCTCACCGCCCAGCCCGAGGTCGGAGCGGGTCCGGTCGCGGTGACCGGCTACTGCATAGGCGGCCTCCTGGCGATGCGCACCGCCGCGGCCCACCCCGGCCAGGTGGCCGCCGCCGCCGGATTCCACGGCCCCGTGCACGCCGACGGGCCCGACCTCTTCTCCAAGCTCACCGCCCAGGTCCACCTCGGCCATGCCGAAAGCGACATCACACCCGAGGCCCTCACCGAGCTCAACCAGGCCCTGGATGCCGCAGGTGTCGGCTACACCTCCGAGATCTACCCCGGCACCATCCACGGCTTCACCATGTCCGACACCGACGCTTTCAGCGCCCCAGGGCTGAAACACCACTGGGACCGCCTGCTCCCTCGCCTGGACCGCGGCCTGGCCAACAGCTGAGGCTCCAGCCCGGAAACCAGAGCCTTGAAGTACACGGCTCCGGAGTTTCGAAGCTGGTGTGAGGGCGGCCTCAGCCCGCCCTCACCGATGCCATCACCTCGGACGGCACATCCTCCGCCGACAGCGGAGAGATCACCAGGTCCCCATCACCGTCCATCCGGACCGGACCATCGCCTTCGCCGAGGGTCTGTTCCAGCYCGCCCAGGGCGGCGTGCAGCTCGTCTTTCACCCGGGCCATCGCCGGCCTTGCCGCGCTCGGCCAGCTCGTCGCGCATCTGGTGCGCGGCTGGTTTTGTCTGCGAGAACTGGATCTGTCCCTGATCTTGTGATCGAAGTGGACCCGGGCGCCGTCAGGTCGCGAGGAGAACTCGTTTGCGGAGCAGGTCGAAGTTCGCCCTGCCATACATCTGCCGTTTGATCATTTTGATGCGGTTCACGGTGCCTTCGACCTGTCCGGAGCTGTGCGGCAGGGTCAGGCCGTTGAGGACGGCGTCGTGGTCGCGCAGGAGGCCGCGGGTGAAGCGGTGCAGTTCGGGCAGGTCGTCGGCGTCGACGGCGGCGATCCAGCCGTTGAGCCGGTCGCCGTGGCGGCCGGTGAGCATCTGCGCGAACGCGGTGACATGGCCGGCAGTCTTCCGGAGGTCCTGGCAGCGGGTGAGGACCTGCTGTAACGCGAGGGTGTCCTGCTCATCCAGGTGTTCGGGGTGCGTGAGGATCCAGCGGGTGACGGTGCGGACCTTCGGTGCCGGCTGTGGGGCGGGTGCGGCGGTGCTGCCGCCGGCGCGTAGGGGGCGCAGGTAGGTCAGGACGACGGCCTTGCTCCCGGTGTAGCCCTGGTCTCGGATCTCCTGAAACAGCTGGCTGCCGTTGGTGATCCCGGCGTTGACCCGCTCGGTGAGGTAGGGCTCCCACGGCCGCAGGATCGAACCGCGGCCGTCGCGGGCCTTGGCCAGGACGTCGTCGACGCTGGCGGCGCGGTAGTACTTGCGGACCGTTCCTCGGGCCAGGCCGAGTCGGGCGGCGATCGGTTTGATGCCCACGCCTGCGGCTTTGAGTTCCTGGACGGCGGTGTACCGCTCGCGGGCATGTCGCACGAACGCCCGCTGCTCGAAGGACGCGTCCCGCGCTGCGGCCACCGCGTTGTCAAGGTCCGCCCGCGGCTCGTCCGCAGCCTCGTGGGTGACTGGTGGTTGCGCCAGGCAGGAACGGTGCCGGGCGACCGTTGTCTCGACGTATCCGGCGAGGTTGCTCCATAGATGGAAGCGGTCCGCTACCTGCACCGCGTCGGGGGCGCCGGTGCGGGCGCCCTCGGCGTAGGCACCGGCGCGGTCCCGGCAGATCACCTGCGCGCCGGGATGCTCGGCCAGCCAGCCGGCGAACGTCGCCGCTTCCCGGTCGGGCAGCAGGTCTACCGGCCGGTGGCTGTCGAGATCGATCAGGACCGTTCCGTAGACCCGGCCCCGGCGCAGCGCGAAGTCATCCACCCCGAGGACCGTCACCGCCCCGATCTGCGGGTCGGATAGGGCCCGGACCCGGCGTAGCAGCGTGTTCCGACCCGCGGGAAGGCCGATCCTGCCGGCGAGGCGTGCTCCGGCTCTGCCCGCCAACGCCAACCCGATCGCCTCGATCATCCGACCGGCGAGCGGGGTGTACCGGGCATGCGGACTCGTCAGACCCGCGACCTGCTCCGCAAACGTCACCCGCGGACAGCCGGCTGTCAGGCAGCGGAACCGCCGGACCAGCAGATCGATCTCGACCTGAGCACCCGCGATCGCCGCATCGACCAACCGCCGGCGATACCGCCCGTGGACCCGCTCCGAGACCACCCCGCAGCCGGGGCACGCACCAGCGGCTCCTCGAACACGGGCCCGCAACCGCAGCCGATCACCAGACCGGTCAACCCGATCGACAACGAGACCCGCCAGGTGCGGAAGGAGAACCCCAAGGTCAGAGAGGCACCCGACACATGATCACAGAGGGTCCCTCGTGGTCAGCGCGCCACCCCGGGGTCAGTCTGTTCACAAGATCAGGGACAGATCCAGAGAACTGACCGCGGATGTTCTCGAATTTTGACCGCACTTGCCGATCAGTTGCATGATCAATGTCGGTGAGAAGTGACCGCGCCCGGTGGAAGCGGCGAGCGGGTCTCGCATCGGTGTCGGAGGCCGAGCCCTCACTTGGGAGCCGGGAGATGACTGCGTCCGGAGCCTCGGCGAAGTGGGTCGCCTGTCAGCGGCTCAGACTACGTTTGCCGGGCGGATCTCCGGAATCCGCCGGGAGCCGACCCGTGTTCCCGTTTGAACGCGTGGGCAAAGGCGAACTCTGAGGTGTAGCCCACCTTCCTGGCCACTGTGGCCAACGGTGCGTCACCGTCGCGCAGTAGCCGGGCTGCGAGTGTCATCCGCCACCAGGTCAGGTACGCCTGCGGCGGCTGACCGACCAACGCGGCGAACCGTCGGGCGAAGGCCGCGCGGGACAGCCCGGCCTGGGAAGCCAGTTCCCCGACGGTCCATGGCCGGCCAGGGTCGCTGTGGATGGCCCGAAGCCCAGCGGCGACGGCGGGATCGCGCAGCGCTGCTGCCCAGYCGGTAGCGACACCGTGGGCGGGTTGTTCGTCGAACCAGGCGCGCAGGATGTGCAGCAGCAGCACGTCCAACAGGGCGGGCAGCATGGCGTCGCCACCCGGCCGTGGCTGCTCCAGTTCACCGCCGAGCAGGTCAACGGCGGCCCGGAGCTCCGGGTGGTGTCCGACCCGGGCCGGGAGATGGATGACCTCCGGCAGGTCGCCGAGCAGCGGATGTGYCCGGGACTGGTCCAGCAGGTACGCGCCGCAGAGCATGACCGTCGCAGCGGCCGAACCGTCCGGGTGCTGGTCAGCTGGTACCCCGTCGTCGTCTTGGCCGGGTGGAATCTCGGCCAGTGACGCGGCGGCGTCCACCAGCGGGGTCGACAGGCTGTCGGCGAGGCCGTGGGCGGCCCCGTGGGGCAGAAATGCCACATCCCCCACGCCGAGGGCGATCGGTGCGCCGTCTGGTGGGAACAGCCAGCACGATCCCTGCAAGACGATGTGGAAGCCAGCCCCCGCGACCGGCGGGTTCCGTATGCCGAACGGCGCCGGCCGCCGTACCCGGCCGGAGTGCGGTTCGCCGGTGCGCATGGCGGTGACCGCATCGGAGAGCACGTCCATTCAGCCAGCGTATATCCCCGGTCTAATGCGAAGACGGTCGCGCATGGGACGGAGACACTCACGTATTGGGCGTCTCGCCATGCCGCCATACGGTGAGTCACGGGCGAGCTGGTCAGCCGGCTCGCACGACATCACTCATCAACACTCATCAACACTCATTGCTCGAACCAGGAGATCCACGTGAAGATCGCCGTCTACGGCGCAAGCGGCTACCAGGGAAAGCTCGTCCTCGCGGAACTGGCCCACCGTGACATCGACATGCTGCTCGTCGGCCGCAACGCCGCACGCCTGCGCGAGGCCGCGACGACTGTGGGAACGGCTGTGGGAACAGTCGACGCCGGGCAGCGGGTAGCCGACACCGACGACCACGACCGCCTCGCGGCAGCCTTCCGCGGATGTGACGCGGTCATCAACTGCGCCGGACCGTTCACCAGCTCCGGCCCCGCCGTGGTCCGGGCGGCTATCGCCGCCGGCTGCCACTACGTCGACACCGCCGGCGAGCAGCTCTACACCAAAGCGGTCTTCGACACCTTCGCCGGCGAGGCGGAGCGCGCCGGGGTCACCGTCGTCCCCGCCACGAACGACGGCTGCGTCCCCGGGGACCTCATTGCGCACCTGCTCGCCGAGCGCGTCCAACCGATCGAGGAGATCACCGTCAGCCACTTCATCGTCGGCGGGGGCGGGTTCTCCCGCGGCTCGCTCCGCTCGGCCGTCGAGACGATCGACGCGATCAAGGCGGGCGGCCTCAGCTACGACGGCGACGACTGGCGTACCGGCACTCCCGCCCGGCACGCCACGGTCACCCTGCCCGACGCCCCGCAACCGACCGACGTGGTGAAATGCCCCTTGTCAGAGGTGGTCACCATCCCCCGCCACATAGAGGTCCGGCACGTCGAGAGCCTCGTCGACGCCACGGTCGGCGCCCAACTGGGCACCCCGCTCACTCCACAGATCATCGACAGCCTGCCCGAAGGACCCACCGAAGAGGACCGCCGCACCCAACGGTTCACCTACCTCATCGACGTCGTCAGCCACGACGACCAATCGGCCCGCGGGATCATACGGGGCCACGACACCTACGGCATCACCGCCGTGATCGCCGTCGAAGCCGCCCGCCGACTGGTCACCGACGGCGCCAAACCAGGCGTGCTCGCTCCGGCACAGGCATACGACCCGACCAGCTTCCTCACCTTCCTCGCCCCACACGGAATCAGCTGGACCATCACCGTCTCCAACACCCCAACCCCACAACAATGACACCCAGGTGCGCGCGGCCGTCCACGGTCGTGCGCACCACACCGACCACCCCCTTGATCAGCCAACCCGCACCAGCACGTCACTGCGGCCAGCGAATTTCACCAACGTCCGAGATTCCGACCCCTGTGAGGCCGGATGCCGTCCACGTCCGGCACCCGCACTTCGGATCCGCGACCAGTGATAAGGAACTGTCTCAACGGCATTGAGGCAGTTCCTTCGAGATCGAGATACCGCTACGTAGCCCGATCAGAACTCGCTACGGGAGCCGGGCGACCGAGTGCGTTCAGCTCTCGCGAACACAAGCCTCCTGCGAAACGGCGTGCGGTCGGCTCGCACGGAGAAACGCGGTCACAAGTGACGGATAGAACCACGCGGCCTTGCTTTCCCGCGCCGAGACGGCCTGGTCGAACAACACCACGGCCTCGTCCGACTCCCGATCGCCACCACCACCGGTCCCGCGACCGTGCAGCGGAGAACCTCGACACGGCGATCGAGCCGCCACAAAGATCACTGAACTGTAGTACTAGCCCCGGATCGGCGCGGTCAGTCCTCGGCCTCATCGTCGTCATCCGACTCTTTCGGGTCGCGCAGGGGTCGAAGCGCCCCGCCGGCCGGACCGGAGGCGCGGAAGCTGTAGCGGCCGAGCACGTTGAGGTTGGCATGCTTGAGCGGGGACAGCCGGGTAACGTCCTCGTCCAAGACCTCGTATTCGCGCCGCTCGGCGGGCAGTGTCCGTAGCTGCTCGACGGCCGCGTCCAGGTAGCGGGTGGTCCACAGCACCGCGGCGTTCAGCACGAGGCCAAGCGCGCCGAGCTGGTCCTCTTGGCCTCGGCGCCCAGGGGCGGCGTTCGGCCCCCGCCGGGCATCCGTCAGCCAGCGCCGGGCATCGTCGAGTTCGCAGCAGGCCAGCGAGGCGTCCGCCACCGCCGCTTCCTCGGTGCGAGCCGGGTCGCCAGCAACTTTCTGCATCCGGACATTGTCGGGGCGAACACGCTGTGCGTCAGGAAGTCCCCGGCGGGAGGTATTGGCTTCCTGCCAGACGCCCAGGGCGGCTGGAAGATCGTCGCCGCGCGCACGACGAATCACCACCGGCACCGGGTCCGGGTCCGGGTCCGGTACAGGTTCCATAGCCAAGTATCGCCCGCTACCGCACGCTGACTGCCTGCACTGGGGGTTACGGTCGTGCTGTCCGGCAGCGTGTCTCAGGAGACCTGCGAGAAACGGCCCCCGGGTCAGAGAAGATCCTCGAGGCGGGCGGCGACCTGGCGGTAGCGGCTGACTGGGACGAGGTGCACACCGGCGAAGGCGCCGCTCTCGCGCAGCTGTAGTACCTGGTCGCAGGCCGCGTCGACGCCGGCGGCCCGGTCCCGTTCGACCGCTTGGACGAGGTCGTCGGGGATGTCGATGTCGGGGATGGTCGCGGCGAGGCGGCGGGCCATCCCGGCGCTCGCGAGGACCATCACGCCGGCGTAGACCGGCAGTTCGACCGGGTGGGCGTCGCGCCAGCGCAGCAGGGCGTCCACCGAGTAGCTGACCTGCACGAACAGAAAGTCGGCCGCTCGTTTCCACGCGGGCAGTGGCCGCAGACCGGCCGCGGCGCCGACCCGGAACGCCGGCATGTCCGCGAAGACCGGATCCTCGCCGGCCGCGCGGGCCTCGTCCATCATCGCGCGCACCGTCAGGTCGCTGGTCCGGTTCCCGGCGGTGGGTTTGTCCCCGTGGACGAACAGGAACTCCTCGACGCCGTAGGCCGCTGCGGTGAGCAGGTCGCGGCGGAAGCCGAGCAGGTTACGGTCACGGGAGTTCACRCAGGCGATGCTGCGTCCTCCCATGGTCTGCACCTCGTGGGCGACGGCGATGCTCGACACGGTCGCTCGTCCGATGTGGTTGTCGGGGATCAGGAACGCGTCGGTGACGGGGCTCAGGACGCCGATCTGATGACGGGCATGGGTCAGGTCCGGCCGGGTCGGCGGCTCGATCTCGCAGATCAGCTCGAAGTCGCGTGCTGGATGTCCGTGACCCGCCGTGGATTCCCGCATGCGAACAGGATAAGACGCCACGATCTACCGACCACTCGTAGGCGTGACGCTAGCGAACGGTGCCGCCTGCCCGTAGACCGTCGAGGGTGAGCGTGAGGAGCCGGTCGACGTGGAGGTCGACATCGACGGTGCCCGTGCTCTGCTCGCAGGCCCACGACAGGCCGCTGACCAGGGCGAACAGCTCGGGGGCGGCCAGGTCGGCGCGGATCACGCCGGCCTGCTGTGCACCGGCGAGCAGGGTCGCTCCCGCCGCGCGCACGGCCGCGCAGGCGGCGTACAGCTCGGTGGAGGGGTCGCGCAGGGTCTGCAGGAGTGCGGCGGTGAGTCCCCGGTAGGCCCCGGCGAACTCGACGAACTCGCGGAGCCAGACGGTGAGCGCGACGCCGGGCTCCGTGGTGGCCGCCAGTGCGTCGGCGCGCGCGCTGAGACGCTCGAACCGGTCATGCAGAACGGCTTCCAGCAGGGCGTCCCGTGAGGGGAAGTGCCGGTAGAAGGTGCCGGTTCCCACCCCGGCCCGCCGGGCGATGTCCTCCAGGGACGCGCCGGTGCCGTGTTCGGCGAAGGCGAGGCGTGCCTGGGCGARCAGCCGTTCGTAGTTCGCGCGGGCGTCAGCACGCAGGGGCCGCGCCCTGGTCGCACCGTCCATCGCTGTTCCCTCCCCTGCCTGACGATCGGGAGGCTACCTGCACCCCGCACACACATGCGGAGGCTTCCTCCGGTTAGGCTGTGCCCCCTTACAGGAGGCAGCCTCCGCTTCTGGCGGGGCGATGCCGACGGCGAGGAGGGAGCGAGCGGTGGGGACGGTATCGGAGACACGGCGCCGGCTGGGCAGGTTCGGGGTGTGGGTGGCCCCGTTCACGTTGCTGGAGACACCGGTGGCGGTGCAGCGCAGCCAGTTCGCCCGGATCGAACGGCTCGGCTACGGCTCGCTGTGGAGCGGGGAGACTCCACCCGGTACGTCCGTCGGCGGCCGGGAGGTGTTCACCCAGCACGGGCTGATGCTCGCTGCGACCGAACACATCGTCGTCGGCACGGGTATCGCCAACATCAGTAGCCGCGCGGCGGTCGCGATGCACACCGGCGCCGCGACACTGGCCGAGGCGTACCCCGGCCGGTTCGTGCTCGGCCTCGGTGGCCATGCGGGCGAACGGCCCCTGACCCGTCTGCGGGAGTACCTCGACGCGATGGACCAGGCCGCGCAGCGCCTGACCCAGCTGCCGGCTCCCGCCTACCCGCGTGTTCTCGCCGCGCTCGGACCCCGCGCCCACCGCCTCGCCGTCGATCGCGCCGACGGTGTCCACCCGTTCCTGCAACCGGTGGCGCACACGGCGGCGGCCCGCGCGGCCGTCGGGCCGGACCGTCTGGTCATCGCCCATCAGGCCGTCCTGCTCGACACCGACGCGGACACCGCCCGGTCGCGGCTGCGGGCCGTGCTCGCCATGGGCGCGGGCGCTCCGCTGTCGCCCTACACGGTGCACTACCGGCGGCTCGGCTACGGCGAGTCCGACGTGACCGGGCAGCGCAGCGACCGGCTGGTCGACGACCTACTGGCCTGGGGCGATGAGGCCGACGTCGCGGCCCGGCTGACCGCCCAGCTCGACGCCGGCGCCGATCATGTGCTGGTGCACCCGTTCGCGGCGGACCTTCCCGCGGCCGTCGACCAGCTCGAACAACTCGCTCCCCTGCTGTTCGACGCCGCCTGACGCTCTGCCTGCGCACCCGGGCTGCGGGCAGGTCCGGGTGGGCCGGTCACGTGCCGGTGAGGTCCGCGGCGATGACCACCAGGTCACGGCTCTGCCAGACGACGGCGGCTCGGAAACCGGCCGCATGCAGCCAGCCGATCTGCTCGCGCACACCGCTCGGCCGGTCATGCTCGGCGTTGGTCGGGGTGACGGCGTCGCGGGGATCGTCGGGGACCACCACGTCACCGAGGACGAACCGGCCGCCGGGGCGCAGAACGGCCGCGACCCGGGTGAACAGGTCCGCTTTCCCGGGGCCGTCGAGGTGGTGCACGGCCAGCGCGGACACCACCAGGTCGAACGGGCCGGCGGGCAGCGGGTCCTGCAGCCGGCCGACGTGCAGATGGGCGGTGGGCAGCTGCGCCTGGGCCCGGTCGAGCATCGCCGCGCTCTCGTCGAGGGCGACCAGGGTGGCGTGGGGATGGCGGGCGAGGACACGCAGGCTGGTCTCGCCGGTGCCGGCGCCGAGATCGAGCAGCCGTGTCGTCGGGGTGTCGGCACCGGCCCGGGCCACCTGGTCCTGCAGGTCCGCGTAGGCGGGTACCTCGGCGATGACCATGTCCCGGTAGGTCGCCGGGTCGAAGTGGTACTGCTGCGCCATGAGCCGTTTCTAACCCGCGGCGCTCCCAGACGCGAGAGGCGGGCGGGGACGGTTCCCGGATGCCGGATGCGATCTTCGCCCATCCGCGTCTCGCGGGCGTGTACGACGCGTTCGACGCGGACCGCGGCGACCTGGCCGCCTACCTCGCGATCGCCGACGAGGTGTCCGCGGGCCATGTTCTCGACGTCCGCAGCGTCGTGCCTGGCAGGAGTGGGCGCGCGACGTCGAACCGGTAGTCCTCACCGTCGCGGGCGTCGGACGGGTGGAGCGGCGTCTGGAGGTCACCGACGTCCGCCTCCCCCTCGTCTCCTTCCGGTACACCTACCGGTTCCTGAGCGACGGTGTGATCGTCACGTCGGACTCGACGCTGCGGTTCCGTGGGCGGGACGAGATCGCCGCAGACCTGGCCACCCACGGCTACTCGGGGCCGGGTGCCCGCCGGCGCGACTGCTGTGAATCCTCGGCCAGATCAGCCGCTGATGGGGGCAGGTGGACCGCAGGGTGGTGGGCATGAGTTCTCTGAGTGAGTGGATACGGGTATGTGGCATCGACCAGTAGAGTCAGACCGTGGATGATCAAGAACTGGATTGGCTGAGGCTGAATCAGGTTCACTGGGACGAGCGGGTTCTGACTCGATGGGCCCAGGTAGTGGAACGATTGCTCGCGTCCGGCGGGTTCTTGTACCTCGTCGAGTTCCATCCGTTCGCCCACACCCTGGACGAGGCCACGGGCCGCACGGTGGCCTTCGACTACTTCGATGAAGGCCCGCTCGTATCGACCGATTCGGGTAGCTATGCCGATCGGGCTGCCGCCACGCGACAAAACACCACCGTGCAGTACGAGCACCGGCTGGGCAGCGTGATCTCGGCAATCGCTGGTGCTGGGCTGCGGATCGAGTTCCTCCACGAGCACGAGATCACACTGTTCCAACAGTTCGCTTCGCTGGTCCGTGGACCGGATGGATTCCGACTGCCCGCAGGGCACCAGCGAGTGCCGCTCATGTATTCACTGCGTGCTTCCAAGTCACGCTGACCAGTCGTGTCGTAGCTCGCCGAGCTAGCTGCCCGGCTCGGCTCCCTCGGCTCCCGGCACAAGGGCGACCTCGGCACCGATCGGGACGCCTACACCGACGGCAAAACGACCTTCGTCGAACACGCTCTCGGACGGGCATCAGGCCCGTCACGCGCCGGGACGGCGGGGGTGTCAGTCCCGGTCGGGGGCGTCGACGGGGATCCCGCTCTCCTTGGCCCAGACCAGGTACTCGGTGCGCCAGGTCGCCCAGCCGGCGAGCCGGATCCGGCCGTCGCCACTGGTCTGGGCGGGTTCGGCGTAGCCGAACTCCTGGAAGAGCAGGGTGGTGAGATGGTGCGTGGCCGCGACCAGTCGTGATCCGTCCTCGGCGAGATCATCGAGGTCCGCCCGGCCGGTCGAGGACGGGGAGTGGGACAGGACGGCGTCGCCGAGCTGGTCCACCCAGGGGCTGAAGTGCGCCAGCCGCAGATCACCGGACGCCGTCTCGATCTGCGCGCGGATGGTCGCCGTCCCGCCGGTGCCCGTGCGGTCCCGGGCGTGGCGGGCGAGGAACCGCAGGCCGCTCAGGACGGCGTCGACGACGTCCTCGTCGCTGATCTGACGGCTGGCGTCGGTCAGCGCCGGGGTGGCCCTGACCCGCACGGCGATACTGCCCGCGCCGGTGGAATGCAGGACGCACACCGGTTCCCGGGGTTCACCGCCGGCGCCGCCGTGGGCGATGAAACGCCCCGGCCGCAGGGTGTGCGCCGTCCACGTGTTCCGGTCCCGTGCACCGATGAACGGCACCTGCCCGGTCACCTCGGCGGTGAAGGCGTGATGGGACGCCGCGGTGACCGAATGGTCGCCGGGGATGTCCGGGAGAAGGGACACCGTCACCCGCGCCCCGTCGGGAGCGGACCGGTGGAGCAGCCTGCGGATCTGGCCGTGAACGTCGTCCAGGTCGCCCAGGTCGCTCTCCCGGGCGTCCAGGTCGGCGAAACGTCGCCGGTAGGCCTGCGCCACCTCCTCCTCCGACAGGTTGACGGTGGTGGCGCCACTGCGGCGCGGGTACGTCAGCGTCCCACCGGCGCCGGACACCGCATGCGGCCCGGACACGCTCGCCGCGACGGCGATGAGCAGAAAACCACGGCCGCGGTCGTCCGGATCCGCGACGACGCGGGCCTGGGTGAGCGGGCGGGGACACACCCGGGTCGCGAGAACGGTGTCCATCCAGCGCAGGTCACCGGCGGAGACAGGCACCGGCACGACCGTCGCCGCCCGGCCCTGACTGTCCGCGGCGATACCGACGACGAGGAGCCCACCGGCACCATTCGCCAGCGCCGCGACGTCCCGCGCCAGGGCGTCGCGGCCACGCTCCCGCGCCTCACCGCGCCGCGCGCGTTCCCGGGCAGCGCCCGCGTTGTCCGCGATCTCCGCGTCGGCCGCCGGCCCGCCCGCGGTGTCCGCAACCTGGTAGGGCTCGCCCCGCAGCTGCAGGTCGGACGCCGCAGGCGCCGGCACGTCGACCATTCCCGCCACCTGCCGGTAGGTGACCCGGTCCCAGCGCGCTCCGAGGAGAGCTTCCAGCCGAGGGAAACGCCATGCGGTCATGGTCACGATCGTGCCAGGCGGCGGTGCGCCTCACGGGACCGGTCAGGACCGCGGAGGTCCTGCGGGGTCCGGTTCTCGACACCGAAAGTCCGGCGGGTGCTCAGACGGCGGAAGAGTCCCCTAACGCGGTGCAAACTTTCCCTCTCGTCAACACCGCTACACAGCCCTCCGTAGCCAAGGTGATCCCTTTCCGGAGTTCTCGCACGGGTGGGTCCGACGCTGGCCCGCCGAGGAGGTCTGGTCCGCCCGCCAGGAGCCCGGAGGTTTCGATCACTGTGCGTCCACCGCCATCAGGCGGATCGGCCGGTGGCCATCTCAGCTACGCCGGCGCCACGCGGTGGGCCTGGTCGGCACGTCGCGGAGTTGCCAGTGCCGCGCGCGCCCGGCAAGATCAACACGACGGTCGCACGCCCACCGGCAATCGTCGGTGGCGTTCGGGCATTCATGGAGGTCGGATGCGCATCGAAGGCGACGGCGGGGTCGCGGACTGCCACCGGTCGCGGGTCACACGCGCCATCCGCCGCAGGCGCTGGCGGTCCGCCGGCATCGCCGCCGCGGCGGTCATCGCCCTGGCCGCATGCGGCGACCCCCGCGACGAAGGCACGGCGGCGGCACCGGCCGGGTCGCCCCGTCCGGCCGGACCCCCACCTGTGGTGCTCCCCGCCGGCCCGGGAGGCGAGCCGGTCACGCTCCGCTTCGTCGAGACCCGGCGGCTCCTCGACCTCGACGCCGACGCCGAGGCGGCGGTTGTCCACCGCTGCGTCCCGGGGAACAACCGCCGCCCGGGGCCGGCGGAGGGCGGCGGCCGGCTGCTCTTCGCGGGCGACGGCCCCCTCGTGCTCGTCCAGAACAGCCAGGGCCTGGCCGCCTGCCTGGTCGAACTGGTCGGCCGTGACGGCCCGCCGGACTTCTCCTGGTCTGACAAGCCCATGCTCCAGTGGTGGCAGTCGGACCGCAGCCCCGACTTCTCCCAGCCACCGCAAACGCCGATCGAGGTGTTCAACACGAGCACCGGGGACGGCGGCACCGTCGAATGGGTCCACCCGACCTGGTTCTGGCACGCCTTCGGGCGGGTGTCCCCGCAGGTGAAGGAACTGCTCGCCGTGATCCCGAACGGAGAGGCGATCAACCTCCCCGTCGCTGCCACGGGCGCGTTCGCCCTCTACTGGAACAGGGAGGTCGACACGTCCGAGCAGGTGCCGCTGCGGCCGCCGCTGTCACTGTTCGCCCGCGACAGCACCGGCCAGGTGCTGCACTCGATGACCCTCCCCCATTGACGGCCAGCCTCGACCTGGCGATGGTCGGCGCCGAAACCGGGGCCTTACGCCGGCGGGCGCGTCCAGGGGCGGACGGTCAGCTTCCCGGTGGTGCCGAGGTCGAGGTGCAGGGTCAGGGTCACCGGATCGTCGCCCCGCTGGGCCCGCGCCCTGACGTAGGGGACGTTGACCGGGGCGGGGCCTATTTCGGTGGTGTTGCGCCAGGTGATGCTGGAAAGGGCGCTCTCGCCCGGTTTCAGGACCAGTGGACGTGCCGGCTCGTCGGATCCTGGTTCCGAGCCGCTGATGCTGCCGCTGTCCTGCAGGATCTGGACACCTTCGACGGGTGACCGGTCCTTGTCCAGCAGTTCCAGGAGCGGGTAGCCGTCGACTGCGTAGTCGCGCGTCCCACAGTTCTCCAGGTGCAGACCCGCCGAACGCAGCCCCGTCGCGGCTGAGACGTCACCGGCAGTGAGACGGATACCCGACGGTGAGCACTCGCCGGGCGCGGGTGGCGCCTCGGCGGCAGGCACCCTGGTCACCTCGGCGATCCTGATGCCGGTCACCGGGCACGTGCCGAGCTCCAGCACTCCCAGCCGGACCGTGCCGCGCACGGTCGCGCCGGGGCCCACCGCGGGCACGGTCTCGTATCGGCTGGTCACGCCCCTGCGGACGTCCGTGGTGAAGGCGAACCGGATCGTGTACGTGAACGCCTCAACGCCGGAGTTGGCGACCTCGTAGGTGGCGAAAATCCCGGGATCACCGCTGGGAAGGGGATCGGGGTCGGCTTCGGCGGGGTCCGGGCACGGGGGGTGCCTGCCGGAGAAGACGGTCATCGAGGTGATCCGGACATCGTCCACAGGTGGGACGGTGACGGAGGTCTGGACTATGGTCGGGTCCCCGGATACGAATCCGCATGCCGTGACCAGCAGAAATGCGGCGAGGGCCGGCAGCAGAAGGACGGCTCTGCGCATCCGGTCATCCCATCATCAGGGGTAGGAGCGCCAGCTTCCGCCGACGCCCGGCGGTTTGCCGGTCCGCGGCGGGTTTCAACGCAGACTACACATACGGAGGAGACGGAGGGGTGTGATCGCGTATGACGCGGCGCTGAGCAAGAATGAACCCCATGACCGATCGGACTTCGGGCTGGGCCGGCTTCGACGCGACCTTTCTCCTACGGCTGCTGCTGGGCGTCGGGGGAATCTTCGGGACGGCGGTAAGCCTGTTTGGCGCGATGCTCATGGCCACCAACATGACCGGCGACCCGACGACCCGATCCCAGATCCTTGYCGGCGATCGGGCCCTGATCCTCGCCGCCGTCATAGCGGCCGGCGCGCCTCTGGCCGCGCTCCTGCTGGCCTGGTTGGTCCACAACCGAGGTGCTGTCCAGCGATGGACGGTCGCGTCCGTCGTCGGGCTGATCGCCGCCGTCGTGATTCTCTCCAGCCGGTACTCCTACCTGCACCAGTGCCTGTCGACAAGCTCGACAAGCTGGCCGGGTGGCGGGACGCATTGCGACGAGTACAGCGACGCCTGGAGATACGCGTGGCTGATGTACTGATGCCGTTCCCGGCAATGTCCGCGCGTTGCGGCGATATCGACATCACCGCGGACCGGGTCCGTGACCTGCTGACGAGGCGGCGGTCCGGCGCACCCGCGGGCTGGCTTCTCTGAGAAGTCCTTCCTCACGCTCATGGGGAGTGGCCGCCTGGTCATGGGGAACGATGGTCACATGTCGTGGCGTCCTGTCCTCACGCTGCTTCTGGTGGCCCCGTATCTGGGTGAGGTGCTGTCGACCGCGACGCCTCCGATCGAGCTGTTACTGCCATCGAGCTGTTACTGCCGTGGAACCTCGCGTTCGTCGTCGCGCTGTATGGCTGCGGGGCGTTGCTGTGTCGCGAGCTGGCCCAGCGTTGGGGGCTCGGCCTGCCCGGGCTTGCGCTGCTCGGCGCGGCCTACGGTGTCTACGAGGAGGCGCTGGTCGACCGGTTCTGGTTCGACCCCGAGTACGCCCACGACACCGGTATCGGCGGTTACGCCGAGGTCTGGCACACGAACCTGCTGATCGCCACGCAGCTCACCGTCTTCCACAGCGCGGTGAGCGTGTGCTCGTCGGTCCTCATCGTCACCTGATCGCCGATCTGCCGGCGGCGGCCGCGGAGCTGCGGCGGGTGCTGGCCCCGTCCGCGCCGGTGCTCATCCGCTCGCCGTTCCCTGGCCGGCACGGGCAGACAGGCCTGTTCCGGTTCTTCCCGGAGGCGACCCGGGCCCTGGACGACTACCCCACCGTCGAGAGGGTCCGCCAGGTGTTCACCGCCGCCGGTTTCCGTTACCGGACCCTGGAAACCCATCCCCCAGGTGACCGCGGACTCCCTGGCAGCAATCCTCGACCGGTTCAGTCGTGACGCGTATTCGCCCCTGCGGACGATCAGTGACACCGCCTACGAGGCGGGCCTCGCCCGCCTGCGCGCCGCTGCCGAGACAGAGCACGGCCCGGTTGTCGACACCATGGACCTCCTCGTCTTCGACTGACGTCGAAGGCCAGCGCGGTGGCGGTCTCGCCGGTCGCCGCGGTCAGGCCGGCGGTTTCGGGACCTTCGGTCGCCGGCCTGACCGCGGCCAGCCGCCCGCAGGTGGCTCAGTTGTAGATGGCGCTACCCAGGCCGTGCACCACCAGATATCCCCCGGCGGGTACCGGCCCGGACGCGCAGCGGCGGTAGCTCTCGGTGATGCTCTGCCCGGGCCGCAGACCTCCCGGGATGGCCGCGTTGACGAAGTTCGGGCTGGTCGTCGCATGGTGGACGCCGACCCACCACAGGATGTAGACCGCGACGGTGCCTGTGGTCGTCGCCGCCGCGCCGCTGTTCGCGTACGCGATCGAGAAGCGGACACAGGACGGATCCGGATCGGACTGTCCCGACGCCTGCACCAGCCGCATCGTCAGCACAGGCAGCGGCGGCTGGGTCATCGGCGGGATGTACGGCGTCGTAGGAGGCGGCGGTGCAGGGTCCGGTGGCCCGGGAACCGGGGGTGGCGGTGCCGGGGCCTGCCGGGGAGTCGGCGTGCCCGCCCGGGGCGGCGGCGCAGGAGCGGTCGCACCGCCGGCTCCCGCCTGCGTCATCCTCGCCGCCACGGACCGGGTGGGGGTGGTGGCCGGCTGACCTGCCGCCGCCCGGCCCGCCGGCCCGGTCGTCGTGCTCGCCGCGGGCCGGGGACCGGCACCGGAGGCGGACCCGCCGAACTGCAGGCTTCCCGCCGTAGGCACTGCCCCCGCCTGGCTGCCCGCCGACACCGCCGGCGCGGTGGGCGATGGCGACCCTGGCGGCGGGGTAGCCCACGTGACTCGGCCGGAGCGCGCGGGTTCAGCCTTTTCCGCCTGGCATCCGGTCAGCGCCGTGCTGACCAGCACCACCACCCCGCCGACCGTCAGCGCCGCCGTGCGCCGTCGACCAGGACCACACCGGACCCGCATCTCGTCCTCCGCCCCACCCGTACCGGTCCCACTCACCGTCAACCCTCTGGGAACAAAGGGGAACAAGCCTGCAGAACCCTCCCACACAAGATCCCCGTGAAGGGCGGCGGGGCGGCGGCACCTGACGGGACGATGACCGACGTCCGCCGGGTCAGACCTGGGGCTGGGTGGCGGGCGAAGGCGCGCCGGTGAGATGCACTGCGTCCACGGGCTCGTCGGGATGGACGGGGGCCCGGTACCGCCAGAAGGCGGGGAAGGCCGTCACCACGGCGATCATCGCCCCCACGGTGAGCAGCCCACCGCCGCTGATCGCCCAGCTGGTACCGAGCGTCGCGCCGACCGTGCCATGTGCCAGAGCGGCCAGCTGCGGGCCCCCAGCGGAGACGGTGACGTCGATCCCCTGCATCCGACCACGCAGCTCGTCGGACACCGCGTCCTGCAGCACGGTCTTGCGGAACACACTCAGCATGATCAGCGCGGCGCCGGCGAGTGCCAGGAACATCGCGGCCAGCAGCAGCGAACGGCACAGGCCGAACGCGGCGATCCCCAGCCCCCACACGCACACCGCCACGGTGATCGCCGCGCCGTGACGGCGCAGCCCGGTGAACGTCCCGGACAGGGCGGCGGCGCCCAGCGCCCCGGCGGAGGGCGCGGCGTAGAGCACGCCCAGCGCCAGCCCCCCACCGGCCGGGTCCGCGAACGTCTCCTGCGCCACCTGCGGGAACAGTGCCACCGGGTTGGCGAACAGCATCGCGATGAGATCCGCCAGGTAGCAGACGACCAGGATCGGACGTGTCCGCAGGTAGCCCACACCAGCCGCGATCTCCCGGGCCCCGGCACGGCGGGCCCCACCCTGCACCGGGGGGAGCGGCGGCAACGTCCACACCGCCCACAGGGCCGCGACCAGCGTCACCGCATCGAGCAGGTACAGCCAGCCGACGCCGATCGCGAGGAGCAGAACGCCGGCGAGCAGCGGTCCGACCACCGCGCCGAGGTAGAAGACCGAGGACTGCAGCATGTTCGCGGCGGGACGCAGCGCGGGCGCCACCAGCCGGGCCACGACCACACCGCGCGCCGCCGTGTTGGCCCCGAACAGGCCCTGTGTCACCGCGACCATTCCCAGCAGGAACGCCACCGACCGCCCGCCGAGCAGAGCGTGAACACCGAGCGCGGCCGAGGCGGCCGCGATCCCGCTGCTGGTGACCAGCAGCATCCGCCGCCGGTCGACGGCATCCGCCACCGCACCGCCCCACAGCCCGCCGCACACCAGCGGGCCGAACCCCACCAGCCCGGACAGCCCGATCCATGCCGACGACCCGGTGATCTCGTAGATCTGCAGCGGCACCGCCACCGCGGTCAGCGCAGCGCCCACCGTCGTGACGAACCCGGAAGCCCACAGCCGCCGGAACGGTCGGACCCGCAACGGGCGAACGTCAGCCATCAGGCGCATCCGTGTCCCTCCACGCAGCCTTCGGTATGACCGCCGAACAGGGGTGATCAGGCGGGGCGGATTACGCCCGCGAGGTACTGGCGTAGCCAGGCGAACGCGGCCTGCTGCATCGTCATGTCGAACTTGTGGGACCCGTCGAAGAACTGGCCGGTGTAGCCGCCGGGGGCAGCTGCATGGCGATAGTGGGCGGTGAGACGGTCGTGGGCGGCGCGCATGCCGGCCGGGGAGAACAGCTGATCGTTCCGGTTGTACTGCACCAGCAGCGGAGAGGGTGCGCGGCAGGCGGCAAGGTCGGGCCAGTCGCCGTGACGGGGCCAGGTCGCGGGAAAGAACAGCCAGCCATGCCCGGCGACGTGCCGGTCGAGCAGACCGTCGTAGGTGCTCATCATCCCGACGACGACCGCGGCGGTGATCTTCTCGCAGGTGGCCTGCAGAAGCGCCGCGCGGGCACCGCCACCCGACAGACCGACACAGCCGATGCCCCTGGGCGCGACGTCGGGACGGGAGACCAGGTCGTCGGCGAATGCCCGTCCGCCGTACTGACGTGCACGCAACGCCGTGGCAACCGGGGGAGCCTCCGCGGGCCCGTCGGCGACTTTCTCCTTGCCGTAGTAGGTGAGGCCGTCGTGGCTGTGCAGGGCCAGGACCCCGGGCAGTGGCCCCTCGGCGTCCGCCGGTTTCAGCAGGTAGGCGTGGGTGCGCGGCCCGAAACCGACCGACCAGGACAGCTCCTCACCGAGCAGGTCGCCTGACCTCCACCGCTGTTCGACGCGGACGTCACCAGGAGCCTCCTCGCCGCCGCCGAAACCCAGCGTGTCGAACACCAGAGCTCTCGTGGCCGGCCCGGGAAGCGCCGCAGGGACGGGGCCGCCGTGCCGCGCGCGGGCGACACGGACAAGGTCGCTGTAGACGCCGAGGTGCTGGTAGTCGCTCACGGTCAGTCTCAGTCCTCCTCAGGCAGGCAACTCCGGGTCCAGGGTCTCGCCATGCCAGGGTCCAGGGGTGGCAAGTGAGGAAGAGCCGTTGGCGGGACGTGTCACGACCGGCGTGGTCCGCGTCGGCCAGACTGTGCGCCGTCCGGTCGGGCCGTGGACCGACGCGGTCGATACGCTGCTCGAACATCTACACAGGGTGGGTTTCGCCGGTGCTCCCCGCCCGCTGGGCCGGGACGCGCAGGGACGCCAGGTGCTCGAGTACCTACCAGGGGAGCTCGGCGCGCCGGCCGGCACCTACTCGGCGGCCGAGCTGTTCTCCATCGGCCGGATGCTGGCCGACCTGCATCAGGCTCTCGCCAGCTTCGTGCCCCCGACCGGGGCGGTGTGGAACAGGATCATCCCGCCGGACCGGGAGGATCTCGTCTGCCAGAACGACGTCGCACCGTGGAACCTCGTCCGGTCCCCGCGCGGCTGGGCCCTGATCGACTGGGATGGCGCCGCGCCCAGCTCCCGGCTGTGGGATCTCGCCTACGCCGCGCAGAGCATGGCAGGGCTGCGGGCCGATCGTCCGGTGGCGCAGTCGGCGGCGCGGCTGCGCGTCTTCGTCGACGGCTACGGTCTGGATGGGCCGTCCCGGCCGGCGTTGGCGAGCATGCTGGGCCGCCGGGCCAGGGCGATGTACGACCTGCTGCGCGACGGCGCCAGCCGTAACCACCAGCCCTGGGCCAGAATCTGGACCGAAGACGGCCCCTACTGGCTCGCGGCCTCCCACTACCTTCAGGCCAACACCAGCACCTGGACAGCCGCACTGAGCTGATGCGCTGATGTCCTGAGTACGCCGTACCAGCGGGGTGGCCAGCGGGGTGGGCGGAGTCGTCGGATCAGCACGATGTGGGGCATGACCGCACCTGTACTCCTGATCACCGGCGCCTCGTCCGGGATCGGTGCCGCGACCGCACGCCTGGCAGCACGCGAGGGCTTCTCGCTCGTGCTCGCAGCGCGGTCCCGTCACCGGCTGCACGCCCTCGCCGACAGCCTCGGTGGCACCGCGGCCACGCCCCTCACCGTGGCCTGCGACGTGCAGGACTGGGAGCAGGTCGCGGCGCTGCCCGCCCACGCGGAGAAGGCCTTCGGTCGGCTCGACGCCGTGTTCGCCAACGCCGGTGTGTTCGCTCCGACCTCGTTCCTGCACGGCACCGGTTCCCCCGAGCAGTGGCGCGAGATGGTGCTGACCAACGTCTACGGCACCGCCCTCGTCGCACGCGCGACCCTGCCAGCCCTCGCGCGTTCCCGGGGGCATCTGGTCCTCACCGGTTCGGTCGCCGGCCGTGTCACCGTCCCCGGCCAGCTGTACTCGGCAACGAAGTGGGCGGTCACCGCGATGGCCCAGTCGATCCGCGCCGAGGCTGTCGACACCGGCATCCGGGTCACCCTCCTGCAGCCCGGTCTCGTCAACAGCGGCGAGCGGGCACCCGAACGCGGCGCCGACCCGGCGCTCGACCCCGACGACGTCGCCCGCGCGGTCCTGTTCGCCCTCAGCCAGCCTGACAGCGTCGACGTCAGCGAGCTGGTCCTTCGCCCCACCGGCCAGCACCCCCATCGCTGACCGCGGCAGAGGAAAACCGATGGACCGCGGCTGTGCCTCGGGCGATCGTTGGCACCGTGCGGCAGGAGGAGATCTGGGACGTTGATACCGCCCGGCGCTATGACACGCCGGGCGCCGGCATGTTCGCCGCCGAGGTGGTGGAGCCGACCGTGGACCGCCTGGCGGAGCTTGCCGGCGAGGGACGGGCGTTGGAGTTCGCCATCGGAACCGGCCGGGTGGCCGTCCCCCTCGCCGAGCGAGGCGTGCCTGTCACCGGGATCGAACTGTCCCGTCCAATGATCGACCGGCTACGCGCAAAGGTGGACGAGGCGACGATCCCGGTCGTCATCGGGGACATGGCGACGGCGCTCGCCCCGGGTTCGTACACGCTGGTGTACCTCGTCTACAACACGATCTCCGACCTGCTCACGCAACCCGAGCAGGTCGCCTGCTTCCGCAACGCTGCCCGTCACCTCGTCCCCGATCGCGCTGCGCCGGCTTCTGCTCGACCCGCTGAGCCCCGGCGGGAATCGGCGCTACCGCACCGCCGCGTTCGACCACCACCACGACTGCCCGCTCGACGGCCCGACCCGCGAGGCGCCGGCGGACGCGGTGCTCCTCGTTGACGGGGTCTTCCTCCTCCGCGACGAGCTGCGCGGCTGCTGGGACCTCACCGTGTTCCTGCAGATCAGTCCGGCCGCATCGCTGCGCCGGGCGTTGGATCGCGACGTCGCCCTGTTCGGCTCGCCTGCCGCGGTCCGCGAGCGCTACCAGACGCGGTACCTGCCTGGCCAGGAGCTGTACCGGGCGGCCGCAGCCCCGGCTGACCACGCCGACGTGCTGATCGACCACGAGCGGCCGCACACCCCGCAGGTTCTGCGCTGGCCCACCTGACCCACTGCGCGGCCGGGACATACTCAGCGGGGCGTGCGGGTCAGGTGAAGCGGTCGGCGAGGTCGCGGAGCCGGCGGGCGGCGGCGCGGACGTCGTGGGCCTGGTCGCCGCCGAGCAGACCCGCGGACTGTTCGATCCGGGTGGCGTAGCGCAGGTGCCGTTCGCGGGCGTGCCGCCGGCAGGGCAGGCAGGTGACGTGTTCGGGGCGGGCGGACGTCGCCGCGTAGGGGACCTGCGCGTCGCAGCCGGCCCGCACCGTGCGGGGGGTGTCGCCGACGAGCCCGAACACCGAGGCGGTCACCGCCCGGGTGGCGGCGGTGGTGTTCGGCGCGGTCCACTCGACGTGCACATGCGGATCGTCCACACCTCTATTTTCCCGCCACGGCCGGAACCGTGGGCGTCGGTGGCAGGCTGCGTTCCGCTCGGCCAGGGACGTCCCCGCATCCCTTGACCGGGCCGGGGCCGGCGGCTTACCTGAAGGACCATGTCTGAGGAAACCGTGGCCCGGCGGATGTGGCGGCTGTTCGAGCCGGTGTATGCCCTCACCTCCGTCGCACCGGCCAGCCTCGCCGCGTTCCAGGACGCCGGGCTGCGTGGCTTCTGGCGTGCCTACTTCGCAGGCCGCGCAGCCCCCCTCGGCCCGGTCGGCGCGGCACCGGTCATCGGTGCCTTCTTCGGTTTCGCGCCGACGATGGTCGCCCGTGCCCTGCCGGACGTGTGGACACGGATCTCCCCCGATGCCGCCCTGGCCGCCCGTCTCGCCGGTGCCCGCACCGTCCTCACCCCGCTGCTGGCACCGACGGACCGCGACGAGCTCGCTGACCTCACCGCGCTGATGCGGGCCGCCGCCGAGCAGGTGACGGTCGCCGGCCGTGTCCTCGCCGCCGCGAACGCGGCCCTGCCGTGGCCGGACGACCCGGCTGGTGTCCTGTGGCAGGCGGCGAACATTCTGCGGGAGYACCGCGGCGACGGCCATGTGGCAGCGCTGGTAACCGCCGGTCTCGACGGCGCCGAGACCTGTGTGTGGCGGTCCAGCCTGGGCGGTGTCAGCCGGGCGGACTTCCAGAGCATCCGAGGCTGGTCCGATGACGAGTGGGCCGCTGCCTCCTGTCGGCTGCGTGCCCGTGGCTGGCTCGATGACACCGACCAGCCGACCGTGACCGCCCGTGACGCCCTCGACCGGATCGAGGCAACCACGGACCAGCTGGCCAGCCCGGTCTGGGACGCCCTCGGCGCGGACGCCGTCGACCGCTGCGCGGCGGCCCTCACCCCCGTCGCGACCCGCGTCGCCGCCCACATCGCCTGGCAGACACCGCTCAGCGTGCCCGACCAGTCCGCGGTCGGCGCGGCCGGCGCCAGCTAGCGAACGGTGTCACGCAGTGCCCGCCTGCGTTCGCCCTCCGTCGGGCCGGGTTAGGGCCGGGTGAGGATCTCCAGGACGTGCCCGGACGGGTCGAGGAAGTACAGTCCGCGGCCGCCGTGATGGTGGTTGATCTCCCCGGGCTTTCTGCGGTGTGGGTCGGCGTAGTAGGTGACTCCCGCCCGGGTGATGCGGTCGAAGGCCTGGTCGAACTCGTCCTCCGACACCAGGAAGGCATAGTGCTGCGGGGTGACCGGCTCGCTGATGCTGGCGAAGTCGAGGGTGCGGGCGTCGCCGGGCGCTGGCCGCGGTTGGTGAAGGGGAACCCTGCATGCCGGATGCGATCTTCGCCCATCCACGTCTTGCCCGTGTGTACGACGCGTTCGACGCGGACCGCAGCGATCTGGCGGCCTATCTCACGATCGCGGACGAGGTGTCCGCACGCCGGGTGCTTGACGTGGGGTGCGGGACGGGATCGTTCGCGGTCCGGCTTGCCGACGGCGCTCGCGCGGTGGTGGGCGTCGACCCGGCCGAGGAGTCGCTTGCGGTCGCCCAGGCGAAGGACGGCGCGGGCCGGGTCCGCTGGATCCATGGCGATGCCGCCGCGTTGCCGGTGTGGGAGGCGGATCTGGTCACGATGACCGGGAACGTGGCCCAGGTCTTCCTCACCGACGACGGGTGGGGGCGGGCGCTGCGGGGCATCCGGGCCGCGCTGCGCCCGCACGGCTGGCTGGTGTTCGAGACCCGACGTCCCGAGCGCCGCGCCTGGGAGGAGTGGGCACGTGACGTCGAGCCGGTCGTCCTCGACATCGCCGGTGTCGGACGGGTGCAGCGACGTCTGACGGTCACCGATGTCAGCCTCCCCCTCGTCTCGTTCCGGTACGTCTACCGGTTCCTGTCCGACGGGATGATCGTCACGTCGGACTCGACGTTGCGGTTCCGTGGCCGCGACGAGATCGCCGCGGGCCTGGCCGCACACGGTTATCTGGTCCGGGATGTGCGGGACGCGCCGGATCGCCCGGGCCGCGAGTTCGTGTTCCTCGCGACCCGCGCAGACGCGGCGACGCCCCCGGCGTGATCGACATGGGGTCTGTGCGGCACGGACTGGGTGAGCTGACCGTGGTTCGACATGGGCGGAGCACAGCCAACGCGGCGCTGGCGGCAGCCGAGGCGGCGGGGGCGATGGACACGGCCATCACCGGCCTCGATGTGGACGTCCCCCTGTCGGAGCTCGGCCGGGTGCGGGCCGCCGCCCTGGGCGGGCATCTGGCAGGCCGGTACCTCGAGGAGCGGCATCGGACGGAGCGCCGCGGGCCGACGCCGGGCCCTGCCCTGGACCCGGGGCGGGGGCAGCCGCCACAGGTGGTGATCTGCTCGCCGTTTCTACGAGCCCGCCAGACGTGGCAGGTCGCCGCCGCAGCCGCGCGTGATGGCGGCCTGGTGCTCCCGGAGCCGGTGGTCGACGCGCGGCTGGGTGACCGGGCGATGGGCCGGCTGCAGCTGCTGACGTCCGCGGCGGTCGCGCGGCGTTTCCCCGACGAGGCGGGTCGGCGCCGCCGCGCCGGGGAGTTTCACTACCGGCCGCCCGGCGGCGAGTCGTTCGCGGATGTCGCGGTTCGGCTCGCCGCGTTCCTCGACGACTGGGGCCGCCGCGCCGCGGGCGGCCGGGTGTTCCTCGTCGCCCACGACGCCGTGGTGTTGCTGCTGCGGTACGTCCTGGAGAAGCTGACCGTGGACGACGTCGCCGCGATCGTCGCCGCCGGCCCGGTGATCAACGCTGCCGTGACCCGTTTCGTGCGCGACGGTGACCGGCTGGTACTGGCCGAGTACAACACCGCCACCTGGGCGTCTCACAGGATTTACAAATAATGCTCGATGTGAACCCGGGGTGGTTTGACGTGGACCCGGGACGGGTCCACGTCCCTGCCTCCCGCCCTTACAAGGGACGCCAGCGAGAGAAATCCCATCATGGCCGCGAGAACCGCCAACAGAAGAATCAGCTCGAAGAATTCATTCCACCAGTCCGCCCACCGTTTCAAAGCCACCGTCAAGAGGCCGAATGCCACCGGAAATCCAATGACCGTCAGCATGGCACAGGCGGGCCATCGCCAGCTGCTCGACGCGAGCATCGTCGCCCACGTTGCAAAAGAGATAAGAAAGACAAGTGTTGCCAGCGAGACCCCTACGGCGGCTCCGCTGGGGGCGCCTGTGAGGCTTCCGCTCCTGTCGGAGGATGTCGGGCCTCGGGTTCGCATGATCTCCCCCGGTCGGGTCGTGCCAGTTGTCGGCGACCGCCGGTCCGTCTGACTGGTCTCGCGTTGCGGTGGAGTCACTTCAGGAAATGACCCTCCTGCGAGGAGAACCTACCTGGCCAGCGGCATGGACGGGGCGGGGAAAGGCCAGGAAAGCGAAAAATTTGCTTCACGAAAGACAGTGGGCCTGTCGCGATCGAGGGCGCGCACCGGCTGACTGGCCGTTCCCACCGCTGTCTGGCAGCCTCAGCAGTTTCGGTAGCCGTCGGGGTCGTCGGGGTCCGCGCTCACGAACACGTCGACGTCACGAGGGCCCGGTCCGAGGACGTCGTCGGGTCCCTCGCCGACCTCGCCGGGGAACCCGACCGACAGGTACGCCGTGACACCGTCGACGGGCCGCGAGTAGCACATTCTCTCGCCGCGGAAGGCACGTTGGCCGGGGTGGATGTCGCCCTTGTGGACGAGGGTCCAGCCGGCGGCGGGCAGGGCGTGCCGGTAGTACGCCGTGACCTCGGTGAGGGGGCTGGTCGTGTGGTACCAGCGTGAGGCGTAGGGCATGAAGGTGCTGTCGGTRCAGCCGTGGCCGGCGCCGTCGGTGACCAGGGTCGCGCCCGGGGGGTGCAGGTCGAGCGCGGCGAGGGTGTTCAGTGTCGCGGCGATGCGCCGGTCCCGGCCTGTGCAGTCGTCCCGCAGGACGGAACGTGCCTCGATCACGGAGCAGCCGCTGGTCACAGCGGTGACGGTGAGCGCGCCGACGATCAGGGCACCCCGGGTGCCGCGTCTGCCCCGCTGCGACCGGATCTGTCTGCTGTGCACGGAGCCCGAGGATAGCCAGGGGGCGGCGGGTGGCGGCGCGGGAGGCCTGGATGGGGGGTGGGACGGACCGCGGTGGGTGAGGGTCGTCACCCCGGTGGCGGCGGGGGTGGTGCCGCGCAGGGGCCGGTGTGGCCTGTGACCAGCCCCGATGGGTGATGGCGCGGGGGGTGGGGGTGGCCCGGGCCGGCGGGGGGCGGTCGCCGCGCGGGCCGGTGGGCGTATTGGCTGGAGGTGGTCGTCCTGTGACCGGCGCCGGTGCGTGGCCGCGGGGTGGGCCGGGAACGGGCAGGGCGACGTCGACCGACAGGACCGCCGACGCCACCCCGCCCGGGGGGCGTCGGCGGGCGGGCAGGGGTGGGGATGACGACGGGTCAGGTGCAGGTGGAGGTCGTGGAGACCTCGACGTTGGGCGACCGCAGCTATCTGGCCCATGACGGGCAGGTGGCGGTGGTCATCGACCCGCAGCGCGACATCGACCGGATGCTGGCGCTGGCGGGCCGGCTCGGGGTGCGGATCAGTCATGTCGCCGAGACACATCTGCACAACGACTATGTCTCCGGGGGGTTGGCGCTGGCCCGGCTGACCGGGGCGCGGTATCTCGTCGCGGCCGCGGACCCGGTGGGTTTCGACCGGGTGGCGGTCGCCGACGGCGACGAGGTGGTGGTGTCGCCGTCGCTGCGGCTGGTGGTGGTGGGCACGCCGGGGCACACGTTCACCCACCTGTCGTTCGTGCTGGCCGGTCCGGACGGGCCGGTGGGGGTGTTCACCGGCGGGTCGCTGCTGTTCGGGACGACGGGACGCACCGACCTGCTCGGTCCGGATCATGCGCACACCCTCGCCGACCGCCAGCATGCGTCGGTGCGGCGGCTGGCCGATGCGCTGCCGGGCGGGGCGTGGGTGTGGCCGACGCACGGCTTCGGCAGTTTCTGCTCGGCGACGCAGGCGGACGCGGCGGCGTCGACGATCGGGCGGGAACGGACGGTGAACCCGGCGCTGCGCCTGGAACGCGACGACTTCGTCGCCGAGGTGCTGGCCGGGTTGGACGCCTACCCGGCGTACTACGCGCACATGGGTGCCCGTAACGCCGCCGGTGCGGCGCCGGTGGATCTGACGCCGGTGCGCCGCGCGGCGCCGGCGGAGCTGGGGGCGCGGCTGGCGGCCGGCGAGTGGGTGGTGGACCTGCGGTCGCGGACCGCGTACACGCAGTGCCATCTGGCGGGCACGATCAGCCTGGGTCTGGATGGTCCGATGGCGACGTGGCTGGGCTGGCTGGTGCCGTGGGAGGCGCCGATCACGCTGCTCGCCGACACGGAGGCCGATCTGGCGCAGGCGCAGTGGGAGCTGGCCCGGATCGGGATCGACCGGCCGGCGGGAGCGGCGACGGGCAGCCCGGCGCGGTGGGCGGACGGGGAGGCGCGGCGGCTCGCGGCGCTGCCGACGGCGACCTTCGCGGACCTGGCCGCGGCCCGGGCGGGGACGCCGCCACGCGGGCTGCCCCCGGCGCAGGTGGTCCTCGATGTACGCCTGGGCGGGGAGTGGGAGGCGGGGCATGTCGACGGGGCGGTACATGTGCCGTTGCCGGAGGTTGCGGGCCGGGTCGGGGAGCTGCCGGCGGGGGTGGTGTGGGTGTACTGCGGGTCGGGGTACCGGGCGGCGATCGCGGCGGGGCTGCTGGCGCGGGCCGGTCGCACGGTGGTGCATCTCGACGACGACGTCGACGGGGCCGCCGCCGCGGGTCTCGTCGTCCGCGGCGGGTAAGGCCCCGGACCGGCGGGTCGGCGGGTCGGCGGGTCGGCAGACCAGCAGAGTCGAGGTGAGGAGCCACCGGGCAAGACACCGGGGAATGGACCTGTGGGTCCAGTCCGTGCCACGGTGGGGCTGTGGAGCGAACGTTGACGGCGAAGGGGACGGCGACCCGGGAGCGGATCGTCGCCGGGGCGGCGGCGCGGATCCGCGAGCACGGGGTGGCCGCGACGACACTGGACGACATCCGGGAACGGACCGCGACGAGCAAGAGTCAGCTGTTCCACTACTTCCCCGGCGGCCGGGAGGAGCTGCTGCTGGCGGTGGCCCGGTTCGAAGCCGACCGGGTGCTCGCCGACCAGCAGCCGCAGCTGGGCGCGTTGACGTCGTGGGAGGCGTGGGAGGGCTGGCGGGAGAAGGTGCTGGCCCGCTACCGGGCGCAGGGCCGCGCCTGCCCGCTCGGGGGGCTGCTCACCCAGGTCGGGAGGGCCACCCCGGGCGCGCAGGCGGTGGTCGCGGAGCTGATGGCCCGCTGGGAGGCGGAGCTGGCCGCCGGGGTGGTGGCGATGCAGCGCGGCGGGTTCGTCGACACCGGGCTGGATGCGGCGCGGGAGGCGGCGGCGTTGCTGGCCGGGCTGCAGGGCGGGGTGCTGATGCTGATCACCACCGGCCGGCTGACCTATCTGCAGGCCGCGTTGGACGTCGGGCTGGAACGGCTGCGCCGCGCCGGCGGGGAGCGACCGGTGCCGTAGCGGCCGGTGCGCCGCCGCCCGGTGGCTGCCGCTACGCGGGGATGCCGCGGCGTTCGAACGGCTGGAAGCCGTCGATGCTGGTGGGGGTGCTGATGACGGCGCCGAAGTCACCGTTCGGTGGCGCGAGGAGTTTCCAGTCGCCGTCGACCCAGCGGACCGTGAGGCGGTACACGGCGTACTTGTGCTGGCTGCCTCGGGTGGCGACCAGCAGGTAGCTGATGGTCGCCTCGTCGTCGGTGTAGGAGTGGAGGGTGAACCCGTGGGAGCCGACGCCGGTGCCGTCGGTCTGCTCACCGGTGGCGGGGACGTCGGGACGTCCGTCGCGGTGCACCCGGCGCAGCAGGTCGGCCTGGCCGTCGCCGATCACCTGACGTTCGATGGTCGGCCGGTAGATCGGCTCCCCCAGGCTGCCGTCGGCCCGCCCGGCGATGTTGATCCCGGCGACGACCGCGCCGAGCGGGGTGCGCGCGAACCCGGTGGCCAGGTTGTTGTCCAGGCGTGACGGTCCGGCGGACGGGCTGCGGGCGATGCGTTCCCCGCCGGGCAGTTCGTACAGCTCGGTGTCGACGAACCCGATGTCGGCGGGTGCGGTGGTCGCCGCACCGGCCGGGGTGGTGGGCCGCCCGGCGAGTGCCTCCTCCTGGGAGCGCGGCGTGGTGGAGGTGGGTGTCGGGGTGACGCTGGTGGGTGCGGTGGTGGACGGTGCGGGACCGGGGGGTGCCGCCGCCGGCGCGTCGCCGGGGCCACAGCCGCTGGCCAGTCCCACCACCAGCGCGGCGGCCAGGGTCAGCCGGGCTGCCAGCGCACGATCAGGACGTGTCCTCATGCCCCCGGGACCCTACGATCACCGCTGTGAGCTGCGGGTAGGGCTGTCAGCCTGAGGACACCGCACCGGCACCGGACGGTGCCCGCCCCTACCGGCCGGTAGGGGCCGGTGTGCTGCCCGGCCCACCCCCGCCCGGCGATTACGATCACCGAGGTGCGGGTGAACGTCGCCCAGCCCCCGGGGGTGGGTGGGCGCGGGTAGGGAGGTGACCGAGGGTGAACGGGCAGGCTGAGGGTGGGCGGGGGGACGCGGTCGCGTCGCCCCCCGCCGCCGCTGCTGCGTCCACCGGCCCGGTCGCGCCGACCGTGACAGGTGACGTGACGGGTGACGGCGCGGGCGGTGGGGTGGTGCCGGCGGGTGCGGTGGTCGCCGGGGAGGTGGTGGGACCGGCGACCGGTGGGGCCGGGCCGCTGGCAGGGCTCGGCGGTCCGCTCGCCGGCCGGGTCGGGGACTATGCGCGGGCGTCCCGGTCGGCGGCGACGTGGCGGGCCTACGACGCGGACCTGCGCCACTTCCGCGGCTGGTGCGCGCAGGAGGGGCTGGGTGACCTGCCGGCGTCCGCGGTGACCGTCGCCGGGTACATCGCCGCGCTGGCCGACGCCGGGTACGCCCCGTCGACGATCCGCCGCCGGCTGGCGGCGATCTCGGTGGCCCACCAGCTCGCCCACGCGGTCAACCCGACGGGCGCGGCGGAGGTGTCGGCGGTGTGGAACGGGATCCGCCGTTCCCGCGGCGTCGCCCCGTCCCGTAAGGCGGCGCTGGACACCTCGCTGCTGTCCCGGGTCGTCGCCGGTCTGGACGACGCGGTGCTGGCCGATGTGCGGGACCGGGCGCTGCTGCTGGTCGGGTTCGCCGGCTGTCTGCGTCGCAGCGAGCTGGTCGGGTTGAACACCGCGGATCTGGTGGAGACCGACGACGGGCTGGTGGTGACGGTGCGCCGATCGAAGACCGACCAGGAGGCGGCCGGCGCGCAGGTGGGTCTGGCGTACGGGTCGTACCGGCCGACGTGCCCGGTGCGGGCGTGGCGCGGCTGGGTGGCGGCGGCGGCCGGGGCGGGGGTGCCGTTGGCCGGCGGGCCGGCGTTTCGGGGCATCAACCGGCATGGGCAGGTCGGCGCGGTGCGGCTCTACTCCGGGTCGGTGGCGCGGATCGTGCAGCGCCGGGTGGCGGCCGCGGGGCTCGACCCGGCGGATTTCGCCGGGCATTCGCTGCGGTCGGGGTTCGCGACGGCGGCGGCGCGCGCCGGGGTGACCGACCGGTCGATCATGCGGCAGGGCCGGTGGCGGTCGGCGGCGTCGTTGGAGTCGTATGTGCGCGCCGGGCGGCTGTTCGACGCCGACAACCCGTCGGGTCGCGTCGGTCTGTAGCCCCCACCGTGGGGGGTGCGCGAACCCCTGGTATCCCCCGATGGTGCTGCTGGGGGGCGGTGGGCGGAACGGGGCGTGGGTCTCAGGCGGGCCCCGGCGCGATGCCCGATGTGCCATGCTGAGCGCCGGACGGTCGGGCAGGAAGCCGGTGCGAATCCGGCGCGGTCCCGCCACTGTCACCGGGGAGTCGACCTCAGCACACGGTCACGGCGGCGAGGATGGCCGTTGGAAGACCGAGGGCAGGCGTTGATCCGGGAGCCAGGATACTGCCGCCGTCCGTGCTGGCTTCGAGGGCGAGGACACCCCGGGGAGGACGTTTCGCCATGCCCACCACTGTGCGTGCCGYTGTGACGGCGAGGCCGGCGATGCCGGCGAGACCCCAGCCACCCGCAGAACAACCCGCGGAGCAACCCGCGGGGCCGGGGTGCGGGCGGGGGTGTGCGGGCCGGTGGTGACGTTTCCGTTCAGCGCCCTGGTCGGGTTGGACGAGCTGCGGCTGGCGTTGCTGCTCAACGCGGTGTCCCCGGCGGTCGGCGGGGTGCTGGTCCGTGGGGAGAAGGGCACCGCGAAGTCGACGGCGGTGCGGGCGCTGGCGTCGCTGCTGCCGACGGTGACGGTGGTGGCGGGCTGCCGGTTCTCCTGCGACCCGCAGGCACCGGCGCCGCAGTGCCCGGACGGGCCGCATCCGTCCCCGACCGCGCTGACCCGCCCGGCGCGCCTCGTCGAGCTGCCGGTGGGGGCGTCCGAGGACCGGGTGACCGGCGCGCTGGACCTGGACCGGGCGCTGGCCGAAGGGGTGACCGCGCTGCGCCCGGGGCTGCTCGCCGCCGCCCACCGGGGGGTGCTCTACGTCGACGAGGTGAACCTGCTCGCCGACCATCTCGTGGACGTCCTGCTCGACGCGGCCGCTCTCGGGGTGGCGCAGGTGGAACGGGACGGGGTGTCGGTGCGTCACCCGGCCCGGTTCTGGCTGGTGGGGACGATGAACCCGGAGGAGGGGGAGCTGCGTCCGCAGCTGGTGGACCGGTTCGGGTTGACGGTGACGGTCGCCGCCAGCCGGGATCCGGCGGTGCGCGCGGAGGTGATCCGCCGCCGGTTGGCGTTCGACGCCGACCCGGCCGGCTTCACCGCCGCCTGGGAGGGCCACGAGGCGCAGCTGGCCGCCCGGATCGCCGACGCCCGCGACCGGCTCGCCGGCATGGTCCTCGCCGACGCGGCGGTGGACGCGGTGGCGGCGGTGTGCGCGGCGTGTGATGTGGACGGGATGCGCGCCGACGTGGTGCTGGCCCGCACCGCGATGGCGGTGGCGGCGTGGGAGGGCCGCGAGGAGGTGCTGGCGGACGACATTCGGGTCGCGGCCCGGTTCGTGCTGCCGCACCGGCGCCGCCGCGGCCCGTTCGACGCCCCCGGCGCCGCGGACGACACCGGTCTGACGCAGACCGTCGACGACGCGTTGCGGGACCGGATCAGCCCGCCCGACGGGGACGATGACGGTCCGGGCGGAGGGGGGCCGGGGCCGGGCGGCGGGCAGCACTGGCCCACCCAGACCCCCCACACGGACCTGCCTTCCTCCGCCAAGCCGGCGGGAGCGGGCTCGGCGGGTGCGGGTGCCGGTGGCGGGCAGGCCTCGGCTGCTGGTGCGGCGTCCCCGCCGGGCGGCGGGTCCCGCGCGGCCGGTGACCCGCCCCCCGGCACGCACCCGGACCGTGGCCCCACGGGCGACGGCGCCGAGGACGGGTCCGCCCCGGCCGGGGCGGGTGCGGCGGGACCGCAGGTCGCCCGGTCGGGGCAGGAACCCGGATCCGGGCAGGGGTCTGCCGCGGGCACGGTCGGAGCCCCCGGGGCGCCGTTTCGGCCGCGGCTGCTGCAGGTCGCCGGCGTCGGTGCCGGGGCGGCGGGCCGCCGCTCGGCGGCCCGCGGTCCTCGCGGCGCGGTGACCGGCGCCGGGGCCGACGCCCCCGGGCTGCACCTGCCGGCGACGCTGCGTGCCGCCGCGCCGCATCAGCAGCTCCGCGGCCGCACCGGCCCGGGCCTGGTCCTGACACCGGCGGACCGCCGGGGGCCGCACCGCCGCGGCCGGGAGGGGAACCTGGTGCTGTTCGTCGTCGATGCCAGCGGGTCGATGGCGGCCCGCACCCGGCTGCGGCACGTCGCGACCGCGGTGATGTCCCTGCTCGTCGACGCCTACCAGCGCCGCGACCGCATCGGCATGATCACGTTTCGGGGGGTGGGGGCACAGGTGGTGCTGGCACCGACGTCCAGTGTGGAGGTGGGGGCCCGGCACCTGGCGGGGCTGGCGACCGGCGGGCGGACCCCGATCGCGGCCGGGTTGGACGCCGCGGCGGGGGTGCTGCGCGCCGAGGCCCGCCGTGATCCGCAGCGACGTCCCCTGCTGGTACTCGTCACCGACGGGCGGGCCACCGCCGGGCCGGATCCGCAGGTGGCGGCGCGGGCGCTGGTCCGCGGTGCCGGCGGGGTCGCCACCCGGACGGGGCGGGCGCCCGCCGCGGCGCCGCGGCGGGCGGGGCTGACCAGTGTGGTGGTCGACTGCGAGACCGGCCCGGTGCGCCTGGGCCTCGCGGGCCGCCTCGCCGTCGCTCTCGGCGCGTCCGTCGTCGGTCTGGACGCGCTGCACGTACCCGGCGCTGCGGGTGCGGCGACCGGGTGGGTGGCCTGATGGCGCCGCAGGGGCAGCCGGAGCAGGTCCCCGACGACGGGCTGACGACCCGGCAGCGCCGCGACCGGCCGCTGCTGATCGTGCACACCGGGACGGGGAAGGGGAAGTCGACCGCCGCGTTCGGGCTGGCGTTGCGCGGCTGGGCGCAGGGCTGGCCGGTCGGGGTGTTCCAGTTCGTCAAGTCGGCGAAGTGGCGCATCGGGGAGGAGAAGGCGCTGCGGGCACTGGCCGACACCGGGCAGGGCGGAACGGTCACCTGGCACAAGATGGGGTCGGGGTGGAGCTGGGTGCAGCGCCGCCTGGAGCTGGCGGAGGACCCGGCGGGTGCGGCGGCGGAAGGCTGGGCGCAGATCGCCCGTGACCTGGCCGCGCAGACCTACCAGCTGTACGTCCTCGACGAGCTGACCTACCCGCTGCGCTGGGGGTGGATCGACCTCGACGAGGTCCTCGCCGTTCTCGCCGCCCGCCCCGGCCACCAGCATGTGGTGATCACCGGCCGCGACGCGCCGGCGGCGCTCCTCGACGCCGCCGACCTCGTCACCGAGATGACGAAGGTGAAACATCCGATGGACGTCGGGCAGAAGGGCCAGCGGGGTATCGAATGGTGACCCGGTGAGCCCGCTGGACATCCCCCGGCTGGTGATCGCCGCGCCGGGCAGCGGGTCGGGGAAGACGACGGTGGCGACCGGGGTGATGGCGGCGCTGGCGGCGCGGGGGCTGGCGGTCTCGGCGCACAAGGTCGGCCCGGACTACATCGACCCGACCTACCATGCGCTGGCCACCGGGCGTCCCGGCCGCAACCTGGACATGGTGCTGTGCGGGGCGGCGCGCATCGCGCCGCTGTTCGCGCACGGCGCCGCCGGTGCGCAGGTCGCGGTCATCGAAGGGGTGATGGGCCTGTTCGACGGGGTCGCCACCCCCCGCCCGGGCGAGGAGGCCGACCACGGGTCGACGGCGGCGGTGGCGCGGCTGCTCGACGCACCGGTGCTGCTCGTCGTCGACGGGTCGGGCCTGGGCCGGTCCGTGGCCGCCCTCGCCGCCGGGTTCGCCCGGTTCGACCCGCGGGTGCGGCTGGCGGGGGTGATCCTCAACCGGGTCGGGTCACCGCGGCACCGGCGGATCCTCACCGAGGCGCTGGCCGACGTCGGCGTGGCGGTGTTCGGGTCGCTGCCCCGCGACGACGCGATACACACCCCGTCACGGCACCTGGGCCTGGTCCCGGCGGCGGAACGGTCGGCCCCGGCCCGGGCCGCGGTGGACCGCCTCGGYGCGCTCGCCGCCGCCGCGGTCGACCTGGACGGGCTGCTGCGCCTGGCCGCCACCGCCCCACCGCTGCCCACCGACCCGTGGGATCCCACCGCGGCCGCGGGCCACGCCGGGACACGGGGGCGGGGGCGGCCGGTGCGGGTCGTGGTGGCCGGCGGGCCGGCGTTCACGTTCGGCTACGCCGAGCACGCCGAACTGCTCACCGCCGCCGGCGCCGACGTCCTCACGGTGGATCCGCTGCGTGACGAGACCCTGCCGCCGGGTACCGACGCCCTCGTCGTCGGCGGCGGTTTCCCCGAGGAGCACGCCGCCGCCCTCGGCGCCAACACCCGGCTGCGCGACGCCGTCGCCGCCCTCGCCGCCCGCGGCGCACCGGTGATCGGGGAATGCGCCGGGCTGCTGTACCTGGGCCGGTCCCTGGACGGCACGCGGATGTGCGGTGTCCTCGACACCGACGCGGTGATGGGCCCGCGGCTCACCCTGGGGTACCGGCGGGCGGTCGCCGCCACGGACAGTGCGCTGGCCGCGGCGGGCACGGTGGTGCACGCCCACGAGTTCCACCGCACCCGGCTGACCGTGCCCCGCGCGGCGCTGGGGGACCCGCCGGCCTGGCGGATCGACCCCCCGCCCGGCGCGGACCGCGACGACGGCACACACGACGGGCAGGTGGAGGGCTTCGTCCGGGGCGGGGTGCACGCCTCCTACCTGCACCTGCACTGGGCGGGAGTACCGGGGCTGGCGGCCCGGCTGGTCGCCGCCGCCCACACCGCCCGCCCGTCGGGGGCGGGCCTGCAGACACCTGGCGCGAACGGAGAACGGGAGGTGGCGTCGCGGTGAGTGGCACAGCGAGTCCGCGGCTGGTCGGGGTCGGGGTCGGGCCGGGAGACCCGGACCTGGTGACCTTCCGCGCGGTGCGGGTCCTACGGGACGCCGATGTGGTGTTCGTCCCCGTCAGTGACGGTCATGGGCCGTACGGGCCGGGCGCCGGTGGGGACGGGACGGCGGTGCCGGGCCGGGCGGAGATGACCGTCCGCAGCCATGTCGATCATGACCGGGTGGTGCGGTTGCCGTTCCGGATGACCGGCGACGCCGACTACGCGGGCCCCGCCCGCACCGTCGCCGACGCGCTACACCACGGCCACCACACCGGTGGTCACCGGGCCGGTGCCGCGGTGACGGCGGCGTTCGCGACCATCGGCGACCCGAACCTGTACTCGACGTTCACCGCGCTCGCCGCGGCCGTGACCGCGCTCGTCCCCGACCTGGTCCTGGACACGGTGCCGGGGATCACCGCGATGCAGGACCTGGCCGCCCGCTCCGGGACGGTCCTCGCGCACGGCACGGAGACGGTCGCGTTGCTGCCGCTGACCGCCGGGGTGCCGGCCTACCAGGCGGCCGTCGACACGTTCGACACGGTCGTCGCGTACAAGGGCGGGCGGGCGTTGCCGGCGCTGCGCGCGGTCCTCGCGGCCGCGGGACGCCTCGACGGCCCGGCCGGGCATGCCGTCTACGGGGCGGCACTCGGCCTGCCCGAGCAGGACATCCGCCCGGCCGGCGACCTTGACGTCGACGCGACCGGCCCCTACCTGTCCACGGTGCTGGCGACCCGCCGGCCGCGCTGGCCCGGGCGGGCCCGGTGACCGGGCGGGTCAGTTTCGTCGGCGCCGGGCCCGGCGCCGCGGATCTGATCACGGTCCGCGGCGCGGCGGTGATCGGCGCCGCCGACATCGTGATCTGGGCGTCGTCGCTGGTCCATCCGGACATGTTGCAGTACGCCCGCGCCGGGGCGGAACTCGTCGACTCGGCGGCGCTGCCGCTGGAAGGGGTGGAGGCGATCTACCGGCGGGCCGCCGCCGACGGGCTGCACGTCGCCCGGGTGCACTCCGGGGACCCGGCGCTGTGGGGTGCGGTGCAGGAGCAGGTGGAGATCTGCGACCGGCTCGGGATGAGCTGCGACATCGTCCCCGGGGTCAGTAGTTTCACCGCGCTGGCCGCGGCGATCGGCCGGGAGCTGACCGTGCCGGAGATCGCCCAGACGGTGATCCTGACCCGTCTCGGTGGCGGGAAGACGCCGATGCCTCCCGGGGAGGAGGTCCGTGACCTGGCCCGGCACGGCACGACGATGGCGCTGTTCCTGTCCGCCGCCCGGTCCACGCAGCTACGCGAGGAGCTGCTCGCCGGCGGCTACCCGCCGGACACCCCGTGTGTGATCGCCTACCAGGTCAGCTGGCCGGATGAGCTGATCGTGCGCGCCACCGTGGACACGCTGGCCGACACCGTCCGCGAGCACCGGCTGTGGAAGCACACGCTGATCCTCGTCGGACCGGCGTTGGATGCCGGCGGCCGCCGCTCCCACCTCTACCATCCGGGGCACTTCCACACCTACCGGCGGGCGCAGCCGGCGGCACGCAGCGCCCTGCGTGATCAGGACCGGGCGCTGGTCGCAGCCGGCGGCACCCAGACCCCGGCCGGACCCGCGTCCACCACCACGCGGACCGCCCCGCCCCCGCCTGTGGCTGTGTCGTCGCTGGCCGCGTCGTCGGCCGGGGTCGAGGCGACGGAGCTCGGCGGGACGGGTGGGTCGGCGGGACGGGTGGCGCTGGTGGCGGTGACCGCCGCCGGGCGGGCCGCCGCCGCCGAGCTCGCCGCCCGCTGGCCCACCGCCCGCCTGTACCCGGGCCGGGCACGTGACGCGCTCGCCGCCGCCGTCACCGACGGTGTCGACGGAGTCGTCTGTTTCCTGGCGACCGGCGCGACGGTGCGGCTCCTCGACGGGCTGCTGCGCGGCAAGGACCACGACCCGGGTGTGGTGTGTGTGGACGAGGCACGCCGGTTCGCCGTCGCGTTGTGCGGCGGGCACGCCGGGGGCGCGAACCGGCTCGCCGAACAGGTCGCCGACGTCTTCGACGCCACCCCGGTGATCACCACGGCCAGTGACGTGACCGGCGTCGCCGCCCTCGACGGCCTCGGCGCCGAGGCCGGGTTCACGGTRGACGCCGGTGCGCAGCTGGCCGCGGTCGGCGCGGCGATGCTGTCCGGGCAGCCGGTGACCCTGCACACCGACGCGGTGTGGCCGTTGCCGGCGCTGCCCCCGTCGGTGCGCGCCGCCGACCCACCCGACACTGTCCCACCCGGCACCGACCCGGCGGCCTCGGACGGCCCGGCGGACGGGACCGTCGCCGGGGAGATCCACATCACTGACCGGCTGCTGCCCGACCCGCCGGCCGGTGCCGTGCCGCGGGTCGTCTACCGGCCACCGAGCCTGGTCGTCGGGGTCGGGGCGAGCCGCGGGGCACCCGCCGCGGAGATCGACACGCTGATCGACGCCGCGCTGGCCGGTGCCGGTCTGTCTCCCGCCGCGGTGTCCCATCTGGCGACGGTGACGGCGAAGGCCGACGAGGCCGGGCTGCTACAGGTCGCCGCGCGCCGCGGCTGGCCGCTGGTCGTGCACACCGCCGAGGAGCTGGCCGGGGTGACGGTGCCCCATCCCTCGGAGGTCGTCCGCGCCGCGGTCGGCACCCCGAGTGTCGCCGAGGCCGCCTGCCTGCTGTCCGCCCCGGCGCGCCGCGCCGACGGCCCACCCGGCCAGGTCGCATCCGCCGGTGCGGGCACCGTCGCGGAGGGGCACGCCGCGGGAGCCGCAGGAACCGTGGGGGTGGCGGGGGCGCAGCTGGTCGTCGCCAAGCAGGTCAGTGCCCATGCGACGGTCGCCGTCGCGCGGCACCGGCCCCGGGGGCGGCTCGCCGTCGTCGGGCTCGGCCCGGGTGACCGGGGGCTGCTGACCGGGCGGGCCCGCGCCGAGCTGCGCCGCGCCGGCGTCGTCGTCGGCCTCGACCAGTACGTCGCCTCGGTGGCGGATCTGCTGCCGGCCGGGGTGCGGGTGCTGGCCAGCGGGCTCGGCGACGAGCAGGCCCGCGCCCAGGCTGCGGTGGACCAGGCCCGCGCCGGTCATGCGGTGGCGCTGATCGGCAGCGGGGACGCCGGGATCTACGCGATGGGCAGCCCGGCGCTGGACCTGGCCGACGGGTCGTTCGACGTCGTCGCCGTGCCGGGGGTGACCGCGGCGCTGGCCGCCGCGGCGCTGCTGGGCGCCCCGCTGGGCCATGACCATGCGCTGATCAGCCTGTCGGACCTGCACACCCCGTGGGAGCGGATCGTGCACCGGGTGCGCGCCGTCGCCGACGCCGACCTGGCCGTCGCGTTCTACAACCCGCGCAGCCGTACCCGCCGCCACCAGCTGCCCGACGCGCTGGCCGCGCTCGCCGCCGCCCGCCCGCCGGGCACCCCGGTGGGTCTGGTCACCGACGCGTTCCGGCCCGGGCAGCGGGTCACCGTCACCACCCTCGGTGCGCTGACCGGCGGGGACGGCGGCGGCGCGGCGGAGCGGGAGCGGCTGCTGGACCTGGTCGGGATGACCACGACGGTGGTGGTCGGCTCGTCGCGGACCCGGCTGCGCGCCGGGCTGGTGGTCACCCCCCGGGACTACGCATGGAGCTGATCCGTTCCCGCCGCCGTGCCGGCCGAGCCGCAGGAGGACCGTCGAGGTGACCGTCGAGCACACCCCCACCCCCATCCCCACCGCCGCCAGCCGTCCCGCGCCCGCACCGGCGCTGCTGATCGTCGGGCATGGCACCCGGGACCGGGACGGCGCCGAGCAGTTCCGCCGGTTCGTCATCCGGGTGCGGGAGCGGGCCGGCGGGCTGGCGGTCGACGGCGGGTTCATCGAGCTGTCCGCGCCGCCGGTCGCCGACGCGGTGACCCGCCTGGTCGACGCCGGGCATCACCGGCTCGGTGTCGTCCCGCTCACGCTGGTCTCCGCCGGCCATGCCAAGGGGGACATTCCCGGGTCGATGGCCCGGGAGCGGGACCGTCATCCGCAGCTGACCTACGCCTATGGGCGTCCCCTCGGCCCGCATCCGTCGCTGCTGGCCCTGCTGGAGGAGCGCATCGACGCGGTGTGCCCGCCCGGACAGCGGTCGGCGACGACGGTGCTGCTGGTCGGGCGCGGGTCGACCGACCCGGACRCCAACGCCGAGGTGGTCAAGGTCGCCCGGCTGCTGTGGGAGGGCCGCGGGTTCGCCGGGGTGGAGGTGGCGTTCATCAGCCTGGCCGAGCCGTCGGTGCCCGCCGGGCTGGAGCGGATCCGCCGCCTGGGCGGGACCCGGGTCGTGGTCGCCCCGTACTTCCTGTTCACCGGGGTGCTGCCGCGGCGCACCGTGGCGCAGGCACAGGAGTGGGCGGCGGCGCATCCGCAGGTGGCGGTGGCGTGCGCGGGGCTGCTCGGGGACGGGCCGGCGCTCGTCGACCTGGTGCTGGAACGCTACCGGGAGGCCCTCGGCGGGGACATCCGGATGAACTGTGACACCTGCCTGTACCGGATCGCGCTGCCCGGGCATGCGCACCGGGTCGGGCAGGTGCAGACCCCGCACGACCATCCCGACGACCCCACCAGCCCCCACGGGCACGACCACTCCCACGGGCACGGGCAGCATGCTCACGACGACGGGGGCCGGGTGGTCGGCGTCGCCTCGGCGGGGGGCCTCGCCCGCGGAGGCGACTGACCATCCGCCGGCCCGGACACGTCCGCCGGGTGCGGACTGGTGTCAGCCGCCGGCGCCAGCGCCGGCGGTGACGGTGGGCAGACCGGCCGCGGCCGCCGGGCGGGCGGTGGACGTGTCGTACGACGGGGCGTCGCAGGTGTGCGCCAGTGTGTCCAGGGACAGGTCGAGGGCCCGCGCGAGCGCGGCGACGGTGAAGAACGTCGGGGTGGGAATCCGTCCACTCTCGATCTTGCGGAGGGTTTCGACGGACAGGCCGGCGGCCAGGGCGATCTCGGCGACGGCGCGGGCCCCACGGGCCTCCCGCAGCAGAGCACCAAGACGGCAGCCGCGGGCACGTTCAGCCGGGGTCAGCGCGGTGCGTACCATACCCATCACACTAACTCCGGTATACAAATACCGAAGTTCGGTATAGTTATCCGACCGTGGACCTGGCGGACGCCTAGGGCGTCGCGACGGGAGCCGGCACCGGCACAGCCGCCCCGGGCAGGCGCTCCGCCCCGTACGGGGAGACCGCCATCGTCGACAAGATCTCATAACCGGTGTGCGCTGCGGCGATCCCGGTGATCTGAGCGTGGTCGTAGGCGGGCGCCACCTCGACGATGTCACCGGACACGACGTTCATCGAGCGGAACTCGCGGAGCAGGACCAGCAGCTCGCGGCTGGTCAGACCACCCGCCTCGGGGGTGCCGGTACCCGGCGCAAACGCCGGGTCGAGGACGTCGATGTCGACGGACACGTACACCGGACGGTCCCCGATCCGCGCCCGGAGACGCTCACCGGCGGTCCGGACACCCTCCATCTCGAGGTCCGTGGCCGTGATGACGGTGAAACCGAGYCGCCTRTCGTCCTCGAGATCCGTGTCGGCGGGAAGAGGACCGCGCACCCCCACATGGATGCTCGCCTCCATGTCGATCAGACCTTCTTCGACCGCGCGGCGGAACGGCGTCGCGTGGTTGAACACGGTGCCGTAGGAGCCCTCCCAGGTGTCCAGGTGGGCGTCGAAGTGAGCGACGGCGACAGGTCCGTGCACCGCCGCGACCGCCCGCAGCAGGGGCAGCGAGATCGTGTGGTCGCCACCGATGGTGAGCAGCCGGGCGCCGCCGTCGAGCAGGTCCCGCGCCTGCCTCTCGACCACGGCGAGCGCGGCGGGCAGGTCGTACGGCCCCGCCGCGACGTCTCCGGCGTCGGCGACCTGCAGCCGCTGAAACGGCGCGACGGCCAGCTCCGGGTTGTACGGCCGGAGCAGCCGTGAACTCTCCCGAATGTGATTCGGCCCGAACCGGGCGCCCGGCCGATAGCTCACACCCGAGTCGAAGGGAACTCCCAGAATCGCGACGTCTGTCTGGCTGACCTCGTCGAGCCGGGGCAGTTTGGCGAACGTCCCCAGGCCCGCATAACGCGGAAGTCCCGCGGGTTCCCCCGGGCTGCTCTGAATCGGCGGCACAGCAACTCCTCGTGAACAGGTACGCACACCATGTGGGGCGCACCACCGGGGCGGGCCACGGTTCCTCACCCTGACCCGGCCGGGACCGGGTCGGGCCCCGAGGCCGGCCACCCCCGCCGCAGGCGATGCCCTCAGACGGGGGGAGGGCGGGCAATCAGCTGCCCGTAACACACCACAATCCCGCTGAAACCTGTACTCCGCACCAGGACGTGGACAACAATCGGCGTGCGGGGGGAATCCGGCCTGGCAGCTGCGGCGCGATGGTGCCAGGCCACCACGACATCACACCTCCATTTCCCGCCGTGACGGCGAACACGGTAGCGTGCGAGAGTCACTGATCCGACGGAGTGGGTGACGCACCGCAGCGCACAGTCCGGTTCACCTCCGACCCCAGGCCACCTCGGCCCGGGGTCGCGCCACGGACCGTGTCCCCGGCCCACGCCGGGAACGCATCACGGCCCCACCGCCCACACCAGGCGGGCCCGGGGCGGGAAGGAGGGGGATGAGCCACGTGGAGCTACCCGACTCCGCCCGTCCCGACCGGCTGGGGATGGCGGCGGCGTCCCGCGCCGCCGCCATGCTGTCCCGCGAGATCGCCTACGCCGACCCGGACCCGCTGACCATGGCCGAGTTCGACGACCGGCTGCACCGCTACGCCACCACCCTGCTCACCCTGCCGCACACCCTGCTGGTCCGGCCGGTGATCGCCGACTGGCGCCGCGCGCAGGCCGCGCTGGGCCGCCGGCTGTCCCCGGCCGTACACCGCGAACTCACCGGCGTCGCCGGGTTCCTGTCGTTCTACCTGGGGGTGCTCGCCGTCGAAGCCGGCGACGACCCGTCCGCGCGCCGGTTCGCCACCCTCACCGACCAGTTCGCCGCCCAGCTCGACGACCCGCTGCTCACCGGCACCGCCGCGACCCTCGACTCGCTCGTCGCGTTCGTCACCGGCCGCTACGACGCGGCGGCGGGTGCGGCGCGCCGCGCCGACGCCGCCGGGCATCCCTACCTGCACGGCTGGGCGGCCGCGCTCGAAGCCGGCGCCGCCGCGACCCTCGGTGACACCGACACCGCGCTGATCGCCCTGGACCGGCTGACCCAACGCCCCAACGTCCAGGGGCTGCGCCACCCCGGCTGGCCGGCGTTCGACGAGGTTCGCGAAGCGTGCGTCGTCGCCGACGTCGTCAGCCGCATGGGCGGCGACGGAGCGGCGGACCTCGGCCGCATCGCGGTCGACATGACCAGCTCGGGGACGGTGGAACGCGGCTGGGCGCTGGCGTCGCTGGCCGGGGCGCTCGCCCCCGACGACCCACCGGAAGCCTCACGGATGCTCGGCGAGATCGTCGACATCCTCGACGTGCACCCGTCCCGGCTGCTCAGCCGCCGCGTCAACGAGATCGTGTCCATCGCCGGGCTGGGCCTGCTCCCCCTGACCACCCACCCGGACGGCGCCGACACCACCGCCTGACCACCGCCTGACCACCCACGGCCGCCGGACGGGCGGGCTCAGGCGGACAGCTGCCGCGGCGGCTCCGCCGCGGTGAGACGGTCACGGCGGCGGGCCAGCAGCCGTGCGGCGAGCCTGTCGGCGCGTTCCATGTCGTCCAGCGTCGCGCGGGTGCGGCCCTCGATCTCCAGCATCGCGGCGAGCAGCTCGGCGGACAGCCGGGTGCGGGCCGCGACCCGCGCCACACTCGGCGGCAGGGTGGACGGGGCGCGGGTGGACGGGGCGGGCCGCTCGGTGGGACGGCCGTCGGGGCGCGGGAACCGGTGCAGCAAAGCCATGCACACAGTGATACCTGTGACACCCGGCGAAGTGACGCCTTGACTTCCTGCCCCCGCCGGGGTCGGCCGCGACCCACAGGTCATCCCCAGGTCGTCCCCCGCCACCCACCCTTCCGTGAACAGGGTTATCCACAAAACGATCTACGTGTGAGGAGTGTCACACTGTCGGGGAGGGCCGGGTCAGTGCTCCCACGGCGACCGTGACCGCGCCGGCGCCGGAGGCTCGGTGGCCTCCCACACCCGCCGCCACCGCGCCACCGGCACCGCCCCACGCCCGCCGGCCGCACCCACCCGGGGGGAGGGCACCGCACCGTCGGCAGCTGTACCGTCGGCCGCCGCGCCGGGGCGCAGCGACGCCCACCAGCTCGTCGCGTCCTCCACCCCGAGCCGGTCCACCTCCGCCGACAACCGGGCGGTGAACGCCCGCACATCCTCCCCGTCACCCGGACGCATCGGCTGGCCGAACCGCACCGACACCCGCGGACGGCCCGCCGCCGGCCACGCCCGGCCCCGCGGCATCGCCGCGTACGCCCCCCGCACCGCCGCCGGGACGACCGGTACCCCCGCCGTCACCGCCAGATACGCCGCACCGAGCCGGAACCGGCCCCGCGCCCCGTCCGCCGACCGGGTGCCTTCGGGAAACACCACCAGGTTCCAGCCGTCACGCAGCAGATCCACCGGCGTCGACGACGGCGCCCCGCCGCGGCGCTCGATCGGYACCGTCCCGAACGCCAGCGCCGAGGACAGACCCCGCCAGGTGCTTTCGAAGAAGTAGTCCGCCGCCGCCGTCACCGCGGTACGTTCCCGCACCCGCCGCGGCAGCGCACACAGCAGCATCGGCGCGTCCAGATGGCTGGAATGGTTCGACACCACCAGCACCGGGCCGCCCTCGACCGCGTCGAACACCTCCGCCCCGGTCACCGTCGGCGTCAACGCCGCATGCAGCAGCGGACCCATCGCCGACTCCAGGAACACGGTGCGCGCCGCCCGCGCCGGGCCGCTGCGCGCCCACGCCGTCGGGAACTCCCGCGCCGGCACCGCCCGGCGGTACTCCTGCGCCGACGCCGGGACCAGCCGCCGCCCACCCCAGCGGAACCCGCGCGCCAGCTCCCGCGCCCCCACCCCGGGACGCGGCGGACCTCCGAACCGGCCCGCCGCGCTCATCGCACGTCCGCCAGCGCGTGCGGCGGGGAATGCAGGTAGGTGATCGACGGGTCGCGGCCCACCGTGCCCGACACCATCTCCAACGCGTCCGCGAACGTCGACGCCGCCCGGAAACCCATCCGCGCGCACGCCGCCCGGTCACCGCCCACCCACACCACATCACCCAGGTGGTCCATGCCGTGCGCGGCCCAGTACCACATGTAGAACGGGTGGACACCGTGATAGGCGTGCGACGTCCGGTACAGATGCGTGTACCACGGATCGGTCGCGTACTGCTTCTCGAACTTCGCCTCGATCGTCGCCGGGTCCGTCGACTCCGCCAGCACCTCGGAGAAGAAGTCCACATACGACGGATGGTGCAGCTGGGAGAACTCCGGCGTCACCGGGTGGTAGAGGATCATCGCCCCCTGGTGACGCACCAGCGGCTTCCCCCGGTACATGTTGAAGAAATACCCCAGCCCCACGCAGGTCGCGAGGATCGGGTTCATCACCGAGTTCACGTTGTACGGGCCGACGTAGGGCACGCCCACCACCAGCACGTCGGACTGGCCCTGGACCTCGACCAGCTGCTGGCGATGCACGCTGGCGATCGTCTGGTCGTGGGTGGCCTCCGTCTCCCCGGCGAACACCCCCGTCACCTGATAGTCGGCCAGCAGGTCGTGGAACAGCTTGCGACGCGGCCGGGTCGGCATCACCGACAGGCCCCGGCTCATCCCGTACGCCATCGCCTGGTCCCGCACCGACCACTCCCACTCACGGCGGGTCAGGAAGCTGTACCGGTCCGGGAAACAGTCGTTGTTCAGCGTCGTCTCCACATGGAAGATCTTCAGATGGTCGGCGAGGAGCCGACCCATCCGCCACGCCGAGGAATGCATCTCCGACCGGGTGTGGTCCATGAACGACCGCGACCGCAGCATCGTGTGACTGTTGTGGTGGTGGCGCAGGCTGTTGTACGACGCCAACCCGATCGGCACCGACTTGTGCCCGCCGTCCATCGCGACCAGGTTCACGTTCACATACACCAGCAGGTCGCTTTCCGCGGCCCGCCGGTTGATCTCCACATCCTCACCGTGGTCGGTCACCCCCACATGCAGGAGGTTGTCCCGGTCCTCGGCGTCGTGGTTGTACAGGTTGTCCGGCCAGAACGACCGGAACACCCGCTCCCCGACAATGTGCTCGATCTCCGCCGCCGTCATCCGCCGGTGCAGCGCGTTCGCCGCGATCAGCTGCACGTCGTCGACCCCGGYCTCCGCCGCCAGCGTCAGCACCTGCTCGATGATCCGCTGCCGCACATCCGGCCGGCGCATCCGCGGCAGCGGAATCGACAGATCGTCGAACGCGATCGTCAGCCGCATCCCCGGCCGCAGCAGCACCCGCAGCGGCTCACAGTTGTACGGATGCTCCAACGCGTCCGCGATCGCCGCGTCCACATCGCCCACCCCCGGAAGCGACTCCGGCGGATACACCACCCGGGTGCCCAGCGGGAACCGCTCCAGCGTCAGCCCCTCACCCTGGTGCACCAGCAGCGGAGGAGTGCGCTCGTCGACCTCGAGCACGAACCCCGGTCTCACCTACACGTTCCCCTCGTCTGTGAGTCGCCCCGGCCCGACCCGGCGCCCCCGCGCCCGCCGCGCCCTCGGCGGCAGCAGCCGCCACCACCTGGGCAGACAGTCCCGTATACCCCGACCGTGCCGCCTCCCGCGGCACCCCAGCCCCCGGCCCGCCATCCCGGCACGCCACCGGCGGCGCTCCACGCACCGACGCGCCTCACGCCGACGCCGCCGGATCGAACACGATCTTCACCGCGCCGAGCCGACCCGCCGACAGCGCATGATCCAACGCCTCCCGCCACCGTGCCAGCGGATACACCGCCGACACCACCCCGTCCAGCGGGGCGGTCGCGGCCAGAGCCAACGCCCGACCGAAATCCGACCCGTCCCCCGGCTCACCCGGATCCCCCGACGGGCCCGGCCCACCGGCTCCGGTGTCGTCGCCGGTGCCGGTGCCGCGGCGCCGGCCCCCCGACGACGCGTACGTCCCGACCAGTTCCAGTTCCCGGAACCACAGCGGCGTCAGATCCACCGACCCCGACGGYACCCCCGACAGCACCACCCGGCCCCCCGCCCGGGTCACCCGCAGCGCCGTCGACAACGACGACGCACTGCCCACGCAGTCCATCGCCACATCCACCCCGCCGAGCAGGAAATCACCCCCGAGCTGCGGGGTCAGCCGCACCGCCCGGCTCGCCCGCCGCACCCCACCGATCGTGTCATCCGGCGCCAGCACCTCGTCGGCGCCGAACCGCACGGCGAGCTCCACCTGCCGGCGATGCTTGGCCACCATCGTCACATGCTCGGCCTTCGTGAACGCCCGCACCGCCAGCAGCGTCAGCAGCCCCACCGCCCCCGACCCGACGATCAGCACCCGGTCCCCGGCCACCACCCCCGCCCGACCCGCGGTGTGCACCGCCGTCGCCAACGGCTCGACCAGCACCGCACGCTCGTCGGCAAGCCCGTCGGGCACCGGATGCACCTGGCTGTGATGCGCCACCAACGCCCGGCTCCACCCCCCGCCGGTGTCCGCGCAGTACCCCGTCTGCAACCCCGGCGACAGATGCCCCACCGTCACCCGGTCACAGCGCGACGTACGCCCCCCCGCACACGCCCCGCACAGCTCCAGGCCCCGCGCCGCACAGCCCAGCACCGGATCGATCACCACCCGTGACCCCGCCTCCAACCGCCGGCCATCCCCCAGAGTCACCGACTCCTGAAGATCACCGACGATCTCGTGGCCGGGTGTGAACGGCATCGACACCAGCGGAGAGAAGTAGAACGAGCTCTGCCCCGTCACCGTCGCCAGATCCGACCCGCAGATCCCCGCCAGCCGGGGCCGCACCGTCACCCACCCCGGCCCCGGCAGCGCCGGATCCCCCCGGTCCACCAGCCGCAGCGGCGCCGCGGTCGTCGCCGCCGCCCCCGCCAGCCACGGCAACCGGCCCGACACCACCCGCGCCGCCGCATACCGCGGCAACGACCGGTACACCTCCAGACCGCGCGTCACCGCACCTCACCCGCTCGCACCGCATCCCCCTGACCCACCGAACGATCCTGACCCCCCGCACGACCCGGCGGCACCGGCAGCCCCGGCCCGCCCCCACCCGCGGCACGACCCCGGCCCTGCGCCACCGCCGCCGCCGCGAACAACCCGCGTTCCACCCGGCTGCCCACCAGCAGCCGCGGCTCACCCGGCGTCGACGGCCACTCCTCGATCGGCCAGCCCGCCGACCGGGCGAACCGGTGCAGCGCCACATCCGGGTTCACCGCCACCGGATTACCGACCGCCCGCAACATCGGCAGATCCGACAGGCTGTCCGCATACGCCCACGACGCGGCGAGATCCGCCCCCCGCCCCCGCGCGTAATGATCCACAAACGCCGCCCGGGAATCCCCGACCAGCGGCGAGGACTCCAACCGGCCGGTGTACCGACCGTCCGCCCCGACCTCCAGCTCGGTCGCGACGATCTCGTCGAACAGCGGGGCCAGCGGCGCCGTCAACGCCGACACCGCCCCCGTCAGCARCACCGTGCGATGCCCCGCCGCCCGGTGCTCCCGCACCCGGCGCACCGCCGCCGGTTTCACCCGCCGCAGCACCACATCCGCCCCGGCCTGCGCCACCACCGCCGCCAGCTCCGCCGGATCCACCCCCGCGTACCGGCCGTACACCGACCGGATCAGATGCCCCCGGTCCCGCCGCTCCGCTCGCAGATACCCCGGCAGCGCCCGCGCCAGCGACACCACCTCCCGCGCCCGACCCGCCGCCGACGCATCCGCCAGCCGCAGCCACAGATACGACTCGACCACCGTCGAGGACACCAACGTCCCGTCCAGGTCGAACACCGCCAGCACCCCCTCCCCGGCCGGAAGGTTACGCGCCAGCCGCCGCGGCCCCGCCGCGTCCCGCGGCCGGCGCAGCACCGCCGTCACCGCCGGGCAGTGCACCTCCTGCAGATAGTGCCGCCAGTCGAAACACGACGGGTCGAACCCGAAATCCGCCTGGTCGGACGGATCCATCGCCGCATGCAGCGCCGCCGTCGCGTCATCGACGTAGACCAGCTCCGCACTCGTGTACGCCCGATACACGTCCGAATAGCGGCGCAGGAACGCCACCCGACCCTCGGAACGCTCCAGGTCCACCGCCCACCGGCGCACCCGCTCCGACCGCGGCGCATGCGACAACGCCCGGTTCGCCCACTCCACCGCCTTCTCCCCGCGGCGCAGCTGCGCCTCCACCGCCACCGACCCGGCGAACGGCCAYTCCGGCACCGCCGCCGACCCCCGGCCCCGCTGCGGCAGCGGATGCGCCAGGAAGTACCCCCGCACATAGTCGTACAGATCACGGAACAGCAACGGGTTCCGGAACCCCGAACACACCGTGTAGTACGCCGGTACGTCCACCGGCGGCGGTGGGGACCCCGCCGCCGCCAGCAGCGCGTTCACGACCAGATCCACCGGGATGATGTCCACCACCGCGTCCGGCGACGCCGGGAAGTCCGGCAGCTCACCGCGGCCGTACGCCAAGATCAGCGGCTCGGCCATCTTGAACCCCTCGATCCACCCCGGGAACGGCTTCGCCAGCGCGCTCTCGATGATCGACGGACGCACGATCGTCAACGGCAGGTCGCCGTGCGACTCCTCCAGATACCGCTCCGCCATCGCCTTCGTGAACGTGTACGCATCCGTCCACCCCAGCACCTGCGCCCGCTCCGCACCCGCCGACACCAGCCGGCGGGCCACCCACGCCCGCCGCGCCGCCTCCGCCTGCGCCGCCACCGTCTGCGCCCCGGCCCGCAGATGCTCACCCGCCGCCTGCACCCGCAACCCGGACAGCGTCTCCGGCGACCGCGACGCATCCTCCGCCGCCACCCGCGCCCGCTCCGCCCACGCCTGCTCGACCCGCCAGTCCACGTCGTGCACCAGCCGGCCCTCGGCCACATGCCCCGACCGCAACCCGGCCACATACGCCGTCGACACGTGCACCACATGCGGACGGGCCCCCGTCGCGTGCACCGCCCGCAACAGCTCCTGCACCCCACCCACGTTCGTCGCGAACCCCTCGTCGATCGACGGGTCGAACGACACCTCTCCCGCGCAGTGGATCACCACATCCAGGTCGGCGGGCAGACCACCCATGTCCGCCAGATCACCCTCGATGACCGTCACCCGCTCCGCGAGCAGCGCCACCAGGCCCTCCCGGCCCAGCCGCTCCCGCAGCGCGCGAAACGCCGGCTTGCGCATCATCCGTTCCAGGCGAGCCGCCCCCGAATGGCTGCCCCGCGGCCGCACCAACGCCACCACCCGGGTATCCGGGAAGTCCGACAGCAGCCGCTCCAGCAGCGCCTCCCCGACGAACCCGGTCACCCCGGTCACGAACACGCGCCTGCCCGCGAGCCGCTCACGCAGCCCCACCCGGTCACCTCCACCTCACCGCAGCCCCACCGGCGCCCCCGTCGGACGCCCGGTGCGCAACAGTAGGCGACCCCGGCCCGTCCGCGAACGAACCCGTCGGTCACCTGCGTGTACACGCACGCTGCCAGATGAGGGGCAACCTACCGTCACGGCCGGTTCGGYCGCGCCGCCGGCCCACACCGACCCGCCCGGCGCGCCGGCCACGGTGACCCTCCGTACCACCCCCGCCCGGTCACACCCACCCCGGACCAGGGCATCCTCACCCGCCGCCCGCACCACCCGACCCGGCCCCCTGCACCGCTCCCTGCACCGCCACCGCGGCCAGGGCCGCGGCCAGCCGGCCCACCGGACCGTCCAGCCCGTAGCGCCGCGCCAGCTCCTCCACCGCCCCCGCATCCACCGCTCCCGCCGGCAGCACATCGGCCACCGGGCCCAGCGGCACATCCCGCACCACCGCCACCACCCCGACCGCCGCCGCCAGATACTCCCGGGACGCCTCCAGCCGGCCCCGCGCCCGCGCCGGGAACCCCTCCACCACCCCCGCGTCGACCGCCGCGAGGATCCCCTCCAACGACCCGAACCTGCCCAGCAACGCCGCCGCCGTCTTCGCCCCGATCCCCGCCACCCCCGGCAGCCCGTCGCTGGGATCCCCCCGCAGCACCGCGAAATCCGCGTACGCCCGGCCCGGAACCCCGTAGCGGGCGGTGATCGACGCCTCGTCCACCCGCACGAACTTCTCCACCGCGTACCGCACCGCCACCCCGGCCCCGTCATCCACCAGCTGGAACAGATCCCGGTCCCCGGTCAGGATGTCCACCGGCCCACCCGGCGCACCCGGCGCATCCGGCCCGCCCACGCTGTGCCGGGTCGCGAGCGTGGCGATCACGTCGTCGGCCTCGAACCCCGCCGCCTGCACCCGCGCGATCCCGAACGCGTCCAGCACCGCATCGATCACCGGCAGCTGCGCCTCCAGCTCGTCCGGCACCTCCTCCGCCACCTCGACCCCCGGCGAGGAGGACACCCGCGCCTCCCCAGCCGCACCGGCCGCGTTCCCGGCACCTGCCGGCGGCCCCGCCACCCGGTGCGCCTTGTACGACGGCATCAACGCCACCCGGAACGCCGGCCGCCAGTCCGCGTCGAAACAGCACACCAGGCGCCGCGGCCGCACCTCACCGATCTGCCGGGCCAGCACGTCCAGCAGCCCCCGCACCGCGTTCACCGCCATCCCGTCCGGCGCCCGCACCGACCGCGGCACCCCATGGAAGGCACGGAAGTACAACGACGGGGTGTCCGCGAGCAACAGCCGATCCCCACCCGCCACGCCACGCGCCCCACCCACCTGGTCATCCACGATGGTCATCTTGTCAGACTGGCATGCACAATCGACAGCCCAACGCGACCCGCACCCATCCACACCAGACCTTCACACCACCACCCCACGCCCCCGCACCGGACCCCCACCCCGCCGGAGACACCCGCCACGCCATCCCACCCCCCACCACCACACTTCGCCACATACACCCCACCGCGCGTAGCCGCAACCATCTGGCGAAGTCACCCGATGTCCCCACGGGACCAGGCCGCGCCGGCACCATCCGCCGATCTGTGCATAACCTCCGGAACGTGTTGGAGGATCTAGACCGTCAGATCGTGCAGCTGCTGTGCCGCGACGGCCGGATGAGCTTCACCGACCTCGGACGTGCCACCGGCCTGTCGGTGTCGGCCGTCCACCAGCGGGTCCGCCGTCTCGAACAGCGCGGGGTCATCACGTCCTACGTCGCCCTCGTCGACCCCTCCCAGGTCGGCCTGGCCCTCACCGCGTTCGTCTCCATCAAGGAGATCGACCCCAGCCAGCCCGACGACGCCCCCGACCGGCTCACCCACCTGCCCGCCGTCGAGGCCTGCTACAGCGTCGCGGGGGAGGAGAGCTACCTGCTCAAGGTCCGCGTCTCCGACCCCGCCGCCCTCGAAGCGCTCCTGCAGGAGATCCGCGCCGCCGCCAACGTCTCCACCCGCACCATGGTCGTCCTGTCCACCCCCTACGAAGGACGTCCCCCCAGCCTCTGACACCCCCACCACCCGGCACAGTGGGCACCGTGCCCCCCACCCGCCCGGACCACCACCCCAGCGCACCCCGACGCGTCCTCTACCAGCACGGACACGTCCACAGCCCCACCACCGCACACGCCACCGCCCTGCTCGTCGACGGCGCCACCATCACCTGGATCGGCACCGCCACCGACACGCCGCCCGGTGGCCCCACCCCCACCACCATCGACCTGCACGGCGCCACCGTCACCCCCGCCTTCGTCGACGCCCACGTCCACACCACCGCCACCGGACTCGCCCTCGACGGGGTCGACCTCACCGACACCCCCACCCTCGGCCACGCCCTCGACCAGCTCAACCGCGCCGCCCGCCGCCGCCCCGGCCAGCCCCTGCTCGGCACCGGATGGGACGAGACCCGCTGGCCCGAACAGCGCCCACCCACCGCCACCGAACTGACCCGCGCCGCCGGCCCCGTCGACGTCTACCTCGCCCGCGCCGACGGCCACACCGCCGTCATCTCCCTGACGCTGGCCGAGCGCTCCCGCGCACCCCACGCCCCCGGCTGGCTCGGCGACGGACTATGCCGCGACGACGCCCACCACCGCGCCCGCACCACCGCCTACCACGACCTGCCCCGCACCAGCCGCCTCGACGCCGCCCGGCGCGTCCGCACCCACGCGGCCGCCCTCGGCATCGCCGCGCTGCACGAGATGGGCGGACCGCAGGTGTCCTCCGCCGACGACCTCGCCGACCTGCTCACCCTCGCCCGCGACGAACCCGGCCCCGCCGTCACCGGCTACTGGGCCGGCGACCTCGCCACCGCCCTCGACCTCGCCGCCGAACCCGGCCTCGGCCCCGTCGGCTACGGCGGCGACCTGTTCGTCGACGGCTCCCTCGGCTCCCACACCGCCGCCCTGCGCGCCCCCTACCACGACCAGCCCACCCACCACGGGCAGCTCCACCACGACGCCGACGACATCCGCGACATCGTCCTCGACGCCACCGCCGCCGGTCTGCAGACCGGCTTCCACGCCATCGGCGACGCCGCCCTCGACACCGTCCTGACCGGCCTRCACGCCGCCGCCGCCCGCCTCGGCACCGCCACCATCGCCGCCGCCCGCCACCGCGTCGAACACGCCGAGCTCGCCCACCCCGACCAGATCAGCGCCATGGCCCGCCTCGGCCTCATCGCCAGCGTCCAACCCGCCTTCGACGCCCGCTACGGCGGCCCCGACCGGCTGTACACCACCCGCCTCGGAACGACCCGCGCCGCGGCCATGAACCCGTTCGCCGCCTACGCCGCCGCCGGCGTCACCCTGGCCCTGTCCTCCGACAGCCCCGTCACCCCCCTCGACCCGTGGGGCGCCGTCCACGCCGCCGCCCACCACCACAACCCCGCGGCCCGCATCAGCACCGCGGACGCGTTCACCGCCGCCACCCGCGGCGGCTGGGTGGCCGCCCGCGCCGCCGTCGACGGCTCCGGGCAGCTCACCGCCGGCGCCCCCGCCACCTTCGCGATCTGGGACACCCGCCCCGTCCGCCGGGCCGAAGCAGCCGAAGCAGCCGCCGACCCGGTGGACGCGGCCGCGCGCACCCGGCCGGTATGCCTGCGCACCGTGCTGCGCGGCCAGATCCTGTACGACCGGCTCTGACACCGCCCGGTCGGAGCCGGACGGGATACGGGGGTCCGGACCCGCCCTTCGGACCGCCACCACCCGCGGACACACCATCACGGCGGCACCGTTGTCTAACGGACGGTCCGGACCCCCACCACCCGCCGCACCGGCCCAGTGGCCGGCGAGGCATCGCGCGATTTGACCACACCCACCCCTCCCACGAAAGCGCCCCACCCCGCCCCGAAAACCTCCCGGTAGTCCCAACGTGGTCCCCGATGACGGTGCAGCCAGCGGCGCAGACCGACCCGCCGCGGCACCATCCGCAGCTCACCCGGCCACACAACGCCCTCCCGAGCGCCCGCCCGGACAAACCGCACACAGCCCGGGGTGCTCCCAGCCACCGCCGTGCCGGACACTGGACAGGTGACCCACGCGCCCGCCACGCCACCCCCACACCACACGGCCCCGGCCGGCGCGCCCACATCCAGCAGCCCCACCCCGCCCCGCCGCACCCGCGGCCTGCCCGGACTCCACCGGCGCCTGGCCCGCCCCACCGCCGCCACCGCCTCCGGGCTCCTGCTCTACCTCGCCTCCCCCCCCGTCGGCCTGTGGCCGCTGGCACCCCTCGCCGTCGCCCTGCTCACCCTCACCGTCCACAACCGGCCCCTACGCGCCTCCTACGGCCTGGGCCTGCTGTTCTCCCTCGCCTTCATGCTCCCGCTGCTGCGCTTCGTCTCCTTCGTCGGCGTCGACGGCTGGATCGTCCTGTCCGCCGCCGAAGCCGCCATCCTCGCGCTCATCGCCCCCGCCACCACCCTCGCCTACCGCCTGCCGGCACCCTGGCTCTGGGCCGGCGCCGCCTGGGTCGCCCAGGAAGCCCTCCGCGGCCGCGCCCCCTTCGGCGGCTTCCCCTGGGGCCGGCTCGCCTTCAGCCAGCCCGACAGCCCCTACACCGGCCTCGCCGCGCTCGGTGGTGCCCCCCTCGTCACCTTCGCCGTGRCCACCACCGCCACCCTGCTCGCCACCACCGCGCTCACCGTCCGCCGCACACCCGCCCCACGCGTCGCAGYGGCCGCCGCCGGCGCCACCGCACTCACCCTCGCCGGGCTCGCCATCCCCCTGCCGACCGGACCCCAGCGCGGCACCCTGCAGGTCGCCGCCATCCAGGGCAACGTCCCCGAAGCAGGCGGCTACGACGCCCTCGGCGAAGCCTTCCAGGTCACCGCCAACCACGTCACCGGCACCGAACGCCTCGCCGCCGACGTCCGCGCCGGCCGCACCCCCCAGCCCGACCTGGTCCTGTGGCCCGAGAACTCCTCCGACATCGACCCCCTCACCAGCCCCACCGCCCACGCCGCCCTCACCCGCGCCGCCACCGCCGCCCGCGCCCCCCTGCTCATCGGCGCCGTCCTCGACGGCCCCGGCGACCGCCACGTCCGCAACGCCGGCCTCATCTGGACCACCGACGGCCCCACCGGCGCCATGTACGTCAAACGCCACCCCGTCCCCTTCGCCGAATACCTCCCCGGCCGCGCCCTCCTCGAAAAACTCATCAGCCGCTTCGCCGAGGAAATGCCCAACGACTTCCTCGCCGGCACCGGCCACGGCGCCCTGCCCGTCGCCGGCACCACCATCGGCGACGTCATCTGCTTCGAAGTCGCCTACGACGGCCTCGTCCGTGACAACGTCACCCGCGGCGCCGAACTTCTCGTCATCCAGACCAACAACGCATCCTTCGGCCGCAAGGGCGAAAGCGAACAACAGCTCGCCATGAGCCGGCTGCGCGCCGTCGAACACGGCCGCGCCACCGTCCAGGTCTCCACCAGCGGCGAAAGCGCCCTCATCGCCCCCGACGGCACCATCCTCACCCAGACCGGCCTGTACGAGGCAGGCATCCTGACCGCACCACTGCCCCTGCGCACCAGCCACACCCTCGCCACCCGGCTCGGTATCGYCCCGGAGGCGGTGCTCACCGCACTCGGGGCACTCTCCATGATCGCCGCACTGGCTCACGGTCGACGCTCCCGCCGCCGCACCGACCCGACCGTCAACCCGAGAGACAGCACCAACCCCCTGACCAGCACCGGCGACACCCAGCACCCCGTCGAGACGCCCCAGCCCGCCGCCGGCCCCGACCAGAAAAGGAGAGGCGTGGAAGCCACCCGCGTCGTCGTCTGCGTCCCGACCTACAACGAACGGGACAACCTGCCGGACACCACGCGCCGGCTCCGCACGGCGAACCCCGCGGTCGACCTGCTCGTCATCGACGACGCCAGCCCGGACGGCACCGGACAGATCGCCGACGAGCTCGCCGCCGGCGACAGCCACATCCACGTGCTGCACCGCGCAGGCAAATCCGGCCTCGGCTCCGCCTACATAGCCGGTTTCACCTGGGCCCTGCAACACGGCTACGACATCGTCGTCGAAATGGACGCCGACGGTTCCCACCAGCCCGAACAGCTACCCAGGCTGCTCGACGGCCTCACCGGGGCCGACATCGCGATCGGATCCCGCTGGATCCCCGGCGGCACCGTCCACAACTGGCCCCGCAGCCGACTCGTCCTGTCCCGCGGCGCCAACGCCTACGTCCGCGCCGCCCTCGGTGTGCCCCTGCACGACGCCACCGCCGGCTTCCGCGCCTACCGCGCCGACGTGCTGCGCGCCCGCGACCTCGACCAGGTCGCCTCCCAGGGCTACTGCTTCCAGGTCGACCTCGCCTGGCGCGCCTGGCAGGCCGGCTTCCGCGTCATCGAGGTCCCCATCGACTTCGTCGAACGCGAACGCGGCGCCTCGAAGATGAGCCGCGCGATCGTCGCCGAGGGCTTCTGGCGGGTCGGCTGGTGGGCCCTGACCTCCCGCCGCCGCGGCCCCGACCGCACCCCGCAGACGACCCAGGACACCGTCCCACCCGCCGCGTCGACCATCCCCGCCCCGGCCCCGCCCGGCGACCCCGCATCCACCCCGGCCGCCGCCGACCAGGCACCCACCGCCGACACCGGTCAACCGCCGACGAACGCCCCCGCCGGGCGCTCCTGAACCACCGGGCGCCCCTCGGCCCCGACATGCGTCGAGGGGGCGACAACGTTACGTTGTCGCCCCCTCGACGCATGTCGACGAGCCTGACCGACGACGCCTGATCGAGATCACACCCGACCAGGCACGGCAGGCCCGCCAGGGCCTGCCACCATCGGCAGCATTTCCCTAGGCGGACCGGCGGTCCGCCCCGGTACCCCGCAGCACCGCGAGCCGCTCAGCGAGGACCTCTTCCAGATCGTCCGTCGTCCGACGCTCCATCAGCATGTCCCAGTGGGTCCGCGGCGGCTTGCTCTTCTTCGGCTCGGGCCGCTCACCGTCCACAATCACCGAAGCCGCCCCGCACACCCGGCACTCCCACACCGACGGCACCTCGGCCTCGGCCGCGAACGGCATGGTGAACTGGTGCCCGTTCGGGCAGTCGTACGACGCTGTCTGCCGCGGGGCAAGCTCCGTGCTGCGGTCAGTCTCGTAGGACACTGCACCGAGACGGCTGCCCCGCAGAATGCGCTCGCCCATATGACTCCTCAGAGCGTCGTGGCGTGTTGACCTCAACCGAGTCCAACGTACGAACAAGCGAAGTCGTTCCCACCCCGGAAGGCCAGGTAACGAGATCGTGATCACACTACGTGTTCCCTCGACCGCAAAGGATACACGCCGGGTGACCAGTCGGGCCCAGATCCTGCTGAACGGCATCGCACGCTCCGCCGTCGGACTCACCGCCATCACCAGACCCGTCCCGATCATCCGCCTCGCAGGCGTCGACCGTGTGACAGCTGAGAAAATTGCCTGGCTCGCACGTATCGCCGGAATCCGGGACCTCGCCCTCGGCGTCGGGCTGCTGCACGCACATGCGACCCATCGGCCAACCCGGGCCTGGCTCGTCGCCGGCATGTGCGCCGACACCGCCGACACCGCGGCGTTCGCCCACGCCGTCGCCCACCGCCAGCTCCCGCCTGTCGGCGGAACACTCATGACCGCCGCGGCCGCCGGCGGAGCCGCGCTCGCCGCCACCACACTGCGCACCGCCCACCGCGAGCACAACGACGGCCGCACCCACGACGATCACGCCCGTGACGCGATGACGTCCGCACAGAACAAACCGGCGCGACGTCGCGTTGACATGCACTGAGCCGTCACCGAACCGACCCGTATCCGAAAGGACACGACGTGAGCGACAAGCAGGCCACCGGCAAGGTCGTCCGCAGCGACAGCGAGTGGCGCGAGCTGCTCGGCCCCGACCGCTATGCGATCCTGCGCCAGGCGGCCACCGAGGCCCCCTTCAGCGGCGCCTACACCTACAACAAGGCAGACGGCACCTACCACTGCGGCGCCTGCGACGCGCCCCTGTTCACCTCCGACACGAAGTACGACTCCGGGTCGGGCTGGCCCAGCTTCTACCAGCCCGTCACGCACGACGCCGTCGCCCTCGTCGAGGACCGCGCGCACGGCATGGTCCGTACCGAGGTGCGCTGCGCCCGCTGCGACTCCCACCTCGGCCACGTCTTCGACGACGGGCCCGCCCCCACCGGGCAGCGCTACTGCATGAACAGCCTCGCGCTCAACCTCGACGCCGCCGACGGCAGCAGCGGCACCGACACCGCCTGAGCCCGCCCCTACCCGCCCCGCGCGGCGGGTAGGGGCGGCCGGAGACCGGGTATGTCAACCACCCACGTCAACCGCCGTGATCCCACCAAGATCCACAGTCACGGATCCGGTCAGGCCGCCCGATCACCCACCGGGACCCGCATACGGTTCACCCACCCCACAGACGAGGTGAACCCATGACCCCCGGCCACCACCACCGACCCGACGACCATGCCTGCTGCCCCGGTTGCGACGTTCCGGACGACGACCCCGCCGCCATCGCCGCGTTCATCGCCGAGCAGGATGCCTGGCTCGCCGACACGATCCGCAGTTACGGGTGGGCCGTGCAGTCCGTGCTCGACGACGGCCCCGAGCATCCGCCGTACGCCTACACCATCGGGCTGCACGCCTTCGATCACCACCCGGAACTGCTCGTCAGCGGCCTCCCTGGCACGTCAGCCGCCAGGATCCTCAACCTGCTGGGGGAGCGGGTGCGTCACCACGAGCGCCTCAGCGCCGGCCAGCGGCTGATCCTCGCACCCCTGCTGACCATCGAGCTGCGGTCCATCACCCCGCTGGCCAGTGACCAGCTGCTCCTCGGCGCGAACCACCTCTACCGCGACCCGGACGGCCCGGCCGTTCCCGCCCTGCAGGCCATCTGGGCCGATGGGAGGGGGCGCCTGCCGTGGGAGCCCGCCGCGCTGCACCGCGGCGGGCAGCCTCTCGCCACGGCACCGTCGGCGGAGCACGGCACCGCCGGCGACCTGGTGTGGCACCTTCCCGGCCGGCCAGGCCGAGCTGTCCGAGGGCCGGCCAGGCCGCTGCGCCTGCCACGTCCGCGCCGTCCTCCCGAGATCCACTGAACCGCGCCGACCAGCTGCCGCTGCGGGCACCACCGGCCGGGCGGCGCGGGACCTCTCGAAGCAGCCGGGATCATCGAAAGGTCCTCTCTCGAGGAGAGCTCTTATTCCGATTTGATCTTGCTTTGAAGGTGACGATCAAGATCAAATTGCATAAGACCGGCTCGTCAACACCGTTGACTATCTTGGTTTTCGAACCGCTGGGCAAACGCCGCCGCCAGTCCGCCTGCGCCGCGGATCCCACCTACGAAGCCGGCCGGCCGTGCCGTGCCGGAAGGTCGCCGGCCGGCGACCGGGAGCGGCGCACATCCCGGACATGGCGCCCTCTCCCCCACGACCACCCCGGCAGTCGCGGATTCACCATGCCCACCCCTTGATCAACTATGGGTGCACCGCGACGTCAACGTCGTTGACCACGGCGTGGGCATAGATAAGATCAGACCTCGTGACAGCAGCGGACGACGATGAGCAGGCACCCCGCAGGGGCGCACCGGCTCCCCCACAGCGCACGCCCCGCGGCACGCTGTCCCGGGAGGTCCTGCTCGACGCGGCGATGGAGATCGTGCGGATCGGCGGGGCGGACGCCTTCAGCATGCGGGCGCTCGGCGGCCGTCTCGATGTCGACCCGACGGCCTTCTACCGCCACTTCCGCACCAAGAACGAACTGCTCGACGCGCTGGCCGACATTCTGATCGAGGGCGACGAGCCGCTGCCGGCGACCGGCAACGCCCGGGCGGACCTGCGGGCGAGCCTGCACCAGTTGCGTCACTCGCTGTTGCGCCACCCGACGATGGCCGCCGTCATCCTGCGCCGGCCGCCGGGGGGCCGCGCCTACTGGGCACGCGCCAATCACGCCCTCGGGCTGCTACGCGGGATGGGTCTGAGCCCCGAGGAGGCCACCGCGCTCTATCAGACACTGCTGTTCTACTGCCTGGGCCACGTTCTGTCCGAGGCTCGCGCCGTGGCGGCCGCGGTCGCCCGGGACCGCCGGCCCGGCACGCCCACCTCGACCTTCAATCCCCCGGCCCACCAGCTGCCCGACCTGGCTGCGGCCGTGCCGTTCCTGCGCTCCGACACCCTCACCCAGTTCGACACCGGCCTGGATCTGATCATGCGAGCGGCGCCCGCATGATCGGGCCGCGCGGGATGCAGGCCGGGCCCGGTCGCGTGCCTGCATCCCGCGCGCCGCGCGCCGGCAGCAGAGGGCCGGAGACATCGAGCGGCGCAGGTCACAAAACCGCCCTCGGCCGGCGCGGAGTGGCCCTCTCGCACCCCGGGCAGCGATCCACTTGCTACGGTGCACTCCGGCCAGCGTCGGTGTGCTGCGGTGGGGCAATGCACCCGGACGGCAGTGCACGTGGACATTGACCTTGAACGAGGGGGAGTCGGAGACGATGGCGGACGAGACGCTTGACGGGTTCCTCGAGGCGCTCGCCTCGGCGGCCCCCGCACCCGGTGGCGGTGCGGCGGCGGCGGTCCAGGTCGCGCTCGGCGCCTCCCTGGTGAGCATGGTCGCCAACCTCACCATCGGCAAGCCCCGCTACGCCGAGCACGAGGCGACGATGGTCGGTGCCCGCGACGAGGCAACCCGCCTGCGCCGTGACGCCCTCGGGCTGGCCGATGCGGACGCGGTGGCCTTCACCGCCGTGACGGACGCCTACCGGCTTCCCAAGGAGACCGTGCAGGACAAGGCTGCCCGCACCGCCGCGATCCAGCAGGCGCTGATCGGCGCGGCCGAGGTGCCGCTGCGCACCGCCGCCGCGGCCGCCGAGGTCGTCGGCCTGTGCCAGCGCATCCTCGACGGTGCCAACGTCAACGTCCTGTCGGATGTGGCGGTGGCTGCCGCGAGCGCCCGCGCGGCGCTGGACTCGGCGGCGATCAACGTCCGGATCAACCTGGCGTCGATGACCGACGCGGCCACCCGCGACGCGACCGCCGCCGAGCTGGACAAGTACCTGTCGTCACTGGCCGGCGCGGACAGTGTGGTGCGCGCCGTGGGAGATCGGATCGGGTCATGAGGTTGCTGGATGGGCGGTCGATGGCCGCCGACATCGGTCGGGCGGTCGTCGACGACGTCGAGCGGCTGGCCGCCACCGGCGTCACCCCGACGCTGGCGGTGGTGCTGCCGACCGTCGACGAGGCGGCGCGGTCCTACGTACGGGTGATCGAGCGCAGCGCCGCCAAGGTCGGCGTGGCGTGTGCCGTCCATGAGCTGTCCGGTGACCCGGCGCAGCTCATCGACACCGTCGACCGGCTGGCCGGCGATCCCTCGGTGCACGGGATGATCGTGCAGACCCCGTTGCCCGGCGCACTGACCGCTGCCGAGGTGGGGGCGCGCGTCCCCGTCGGCAAGGACGTCGACGGGATGAACCCGCTGAGCCTGGGGCAGCTCGCGCTCGGTCTGCCCGCGTTCGCACCGGCGACCGCGGCGGCCGTGCTGGAGATCCTCACCCGGGCGGAGGTGCCGCTGGCCGGCGCCCGGGCCTGCGTGATCGGCCGCAGCTCGGTGGTGGGCAAGCCCGCGGCGCTGCTCCTGCTCGCCGAGAACGCGACCGTCACGGTCTGCCATTCCCGGACGAAGGACCTGGCGGCGGTGGCGCACGAGGCCGACATCGTGGTCGCCGCGGTCGGCCGGCCGAAGATGGTGGGCAGCGGGTATGTACGGCCCGGCGCGGTGGTCATCGACGTCGGCACGAACTGGACGGACGCCGGCCTGGTCGGGGACGTCGACGCGGACGCGGTGGCGTCCGTCGCCGGGGCGTTGACCCCGGTCCCCGGTGGCGTCGGCCCGGTCACGACGATGCTGTTGCTGCGCAACACGGTCCGCGCCGCCGGCGCCTGAGCACGGACGCCGCCCTCGCCGGCGCGGCGGGCACCTCGACCCCGGTCAGGGCGCCGGATGCGATCCCGGTGCAGGAGGCCGCCACGCGGGCGCCGTGGGCGAGGCCGGCGGGCAGGCCGGCGCACCACCCGGGCTGGTTGACCCGGGTGGTGCGGCAGCGGACGGCTCGGCGGGCGCAGGCGGGCTGGTTGTCCTGGCCGTGCACACGCGGTCCCGTCCTTCCCGTTTCGCGCGGTAGAGCGCGGCGTCCGCTCGTTCGAGCAGGTCGGTGACGACGGCGAGGTCGTCGTCAGCGGCGCGCGGCGCCTCGGCGGTGACGGTGGTGGCCACCGCCCGGGCGGTGTTCTCCCTCGGTGCCGGGGCGATGCTCGCCACCCCGACGGACACGGTGACGCTCACCTCCACACCGGACAGGTGGATGCGGGCACCGGCGACCGTGTGCCGGATGCGCTCGGCGACGGTGGCCGCCGCGTCCAGGTCGGCGTCGGCGAGCAGGACGACGAACTCCTCCCCCCCGAACCGGCCGACGAGGTCCTGCGGGCGGGTGGCGTGCCGCAGCACGTTGGCGATGGCGACCAGGACCGCGTCGCCGTTGAGGTGGCCGTGGCGGTCGTTGACCTGCTTGAAATGGTCGATGTCGACCAGCAGGACCGACAGCGGCCGGCCGAGCCCGCGGGTGCGGGCGGTCTCCCGCAGGGCGACCTGCCGCCAGTAGGCCATGGTGGCCAGTTGCGTCTTGGCGTCGGTGCGGGCGGCGGTGAGCAGTTCGGCGTGGGTGAGCCCGCGGCGCAGCAGCAGGACGAGCGGCGCCGCGATCACCAGCAGGACCGGGCTCGCCGCCCACACCACGGTGAGCACGAGCGCGGCGCAGATCTCCACGGTGACCGTGGCGGCGTGTTCCCGCCCGTCCGGCCAGCGGCGGGGCCGCAGCAGCCGGTCCACCGCCGGATACGCCGCCACCGCGGCGAGCAGCGCCAGCAGGTCACGGGCGGACGCGGCGAGCCCATCGGCCGAACCGGGGTCCGAAGCCGGGGCGAGCAGGTGGTGGACGGCCGCGGCCGCCGCACCGGCGAGGCCGAGAGCGACGCAGTCGTGGATCTGGCTGTGTGCCCCGCACCCCCCCGGCACGCCGGCGGGGTGCTCGGGCTGCGCCGATCGGGCCACGCGCTCCCGCCCGGGTAAGGCGGCGAGCCAGAGCGGCAGGCAGGCCAGCAGCGCGTACAGCGGGGGCAGCAGCAGGGCGATCGGCAGCGTCCAGGTGGTGGTCATCGCCGGGTAACCGCCACGCGAGCCGCTGTCGGGGTCGTCACCGCGGGGGCTGCCGGCCCAGGGGCCGGTACCGACCAGGCCGGTGAGCGCCGCCAGGCTGGTGAAGGCGGCGAACGCCGCGATCTCGATGGCGCGGGGCGAGCCGGCTCCGCCGGCGACGGCATCGGCGGCGAGCAGGCCGGCGGTGACCAGGAACACCGCGTCGGTCAGCAGGGTACGGGCCGGTGTCGCGGGCGGCGGGGCAGCGGGGTGACGAGACGCCAGCCGCAGCCACCGGGCCAGCCTGCGGATGGTGCTGACCCCGCGCACGGCGGCGTGCGTGTCCTCCCGGGTGCAGGGTCGGACCCGTTCGGCGGGCGTCCACGCGGGCTGGTCACGGAGGAACAGCGAGGCGCCCAGCCCGGGGTCGCCCGGATGGCTGCCCGGCGGGACTACGGCAGCTTCCACCGCGAACGCGGGTTCGGCTGGGGTGGCAGGGCCGGGATGCCGGGCGGGAAGCGGCCGGCGCGGGGCTGATCCCAGGGGGACCGGATCCGTTGGCCACAGCGCCGGCCCCGGCAGAGCGTCAGGTCCGGCTCCGGAGCCGCCCCCGGAGCCCGGTGCGGGTCGGGACTCGACTCCGCGGCGCGAGAACAGGCGACCCGCGGCACGGGCCGCCATCCGAAGGGCGGCGGGAACACGCCCATGCCCGGGCCGCCCTGAGACCTGTCGTAACGACATCCGCACCTGGCCCTTCTCGTGTGCCGCCAAAGCTGCTACACACAGTGAAGCCTCGTGGACGAAGGGTATGAAGGCTCTTCGGGCATCCGCAACTAGTTCGCGGATGTCGGACATGCAGGGTGCGGTGGGAGCAGGGTGTCGCCACCCCGCGGCCCGGCGCCGGCGACGGCCCGTCCCACGTCCGTGACCTGCGCCGTCGCCGACCGCATCACCCGTGGCGCACGTGCGCGGCCGGGCCGGAGGTCCCGCCGGGCCGCGAACAGGAAGACCACAACCGGCACGTCGCCGGGGCTACTTCGGCGCVCCGCCGGGGCTACTTCGTGGTCGCCGCGACCGCCTCGACCATGGCCCCGGTCAGGGTGCTCACCTCGGCGGGGTCCATCACGAACGGCGGCATCGCGTAGACGAGACGTCCGAACGGCCGTACCCACACCCCGAGGTCGACCAGCAGTGGCTGGATGACTGTCATGTCGACCGGGTCGCGGGTCTCGATCACGCCGATCGCGCCCAGCGTGCGGACGTCCACGACACCGGGCAGGTCCGCCGCGGGGGCCAGCCCGGTGGCCAGCGCGTCGTGCACGGCTGCCACCCGCTCCCGCCAGGGGCCGGCGAGCAGCAGCTCGATGCTGGCGCGGGAGACCGCGGCCGCCAGCGGGTTCGCCATGAACGTCGGTCCGTGCATGAACGCGCCGGCAGGTGAGGCGCACACCCCGTCGGCGACCTCGGCCGTGCACAGGGTGGCGCCCATCGTCAGGTAGCCGCCGGTCATCGCCTTGCCGACGCACATGATGTCGGGCGTGATCCCGGCGTGCTCACAGGCGAACAGCTCACCGGTGCGGCCGAAGCCGGTGGCGATCTCGTCCGCGATGAGCAGGACCTGGTGGCGGTCGCACAGCTCCCGGACCCGGGTGAGCCACCCGGGGGGGTAGAAGCGCATCGCTCCGGCGCCCTGCACCACCGGTTCGCAGATGACCGCGGCGATCTCCCCGTGGTGGGCTGCGAGCAGCCGTTCGACGTCGGCGAGGTCACGGTCGGTCACCGGGTCCCGGTAGCCGCTGGTGGGGGCGGCGGCGAACAGGTGACGGGCGAGCAGGCCGGTGAACAGGTGGTGCATGCCGGTGTCGGGGTCGCACACCGACATGGCGCCGGAGGTGTCACCGTGGTAGCCGCGGCGGATGGTGAGCAGTCTGGTCCGGTCGGGCCGTCCCCGGCCCGTCTGGTACTGCAGCGCCATCTTGATCGCGACCTCGACGGAGACCGACCCGGAGTCGCAGAAGAAGACCCGCTCCAGGTCCGGGGGGGTGATGCGCACGAGCAGTTCGGCGAGGGCCACCGCCGGCTCGTGGGTGAGCCCGCCGAACATGACGTGGGCCATCCGGTCCAGCTGGTCGCGGACGGCGCCGTCGAGCACCGGATGACGGTAGCCGTGGATCGCCGCCCACCACGACGACATCCCGTCGAGCAGCTCACGGCCGTCGGTGAGGGTCAGGCGCACTCCCCGGGCGGACGCGACGGCGAACAGTGGTGCCGTGTCCCCCACCGCGCCGTAGGGATGCCAGACAACTGCCCGGTCACGCGCGACGAGGTCCGAACCGTGCATGCGTCCACCTTCTCCCAGCGGGGGCGCGGTGCCGCACCGGCGTGTCGGAAGAGCCACATGCGCACGGGCCCGGTGCCGGGCCGGGACGGGTGCCGTCGAAGATGGGACGCGCACGCATGATCTCGCCGAGGCGAAGGGACATCGCGATGACCGGTCAGCGGGCGGGCGGCGGCGCGGGCGGCCTGCCCGGGGGTGCGGAACTGCTCGCGGCGGTCCTGCCGTCTCCCACCTCCGGCGCTGGCCGGACGGCGCTCGCCGCCGTGGAGAAGTACGACGACGACTTCGGTGACGCCGTGGACGCCCGGCTGTTCCCCGAGGAGGCCGCCACGTTGACCCGCGCCGTCGACAAGCGGCGCCGGGAGTTCACCACCGGACGGATCTGCGCGCACCGGGCGCTCGAGGCGCTCGGAGAACCGGCCGTACCGATCCTGTCGGGTGAGCACCGGGAGCCGCGCTGGCCGGGTGGTGTCGTCGGCAGCATCACCCACACCAGGGGCTACCGGGCGGCGGCAGTGGCCCGGCAGGTGCCCGGGGCGACGGTCAGCGTGGGCATCGACGCCGAGCCGAACGAGGCCACCCCCGGCGGGGTGCTCCGTGAGATCTCGCTGCCCCAGGAGCGGGACCTGCTCGCCGAGCTGGGGCGGGCGCATTCCCAGGTCTGCTGGGACCGGCTGCTGTTCAGCGCCAAGGAGTCCGTCTACAAGGCCTGGTTCCCGCTGGCCCGGCGCTGGCTCGGCTTCGACGACGCCGAACTGGTCCTCACGGTCGACGACCCGGTCGACGACACCCCCGTGGCGGCGTCGGTGACCGGGTCGCCGACCGGGGGCGGTGTGACCGCGCGTGGGCAGTTCCGGGCTCGGCTGCTGGTTCCCGGCCCGGACCTGCCCACGGGCGAGCTGACCGGGTTCACCGGGCGCTGGGTGGTGGGCCGTGGCCTGATCGTCACCGCGATCGCCGTCGGCTGCTGACCGCGGCCCCTGCCGCTGGCGGGTGAAGAATCGGCCGGCCCGGCCTACCGTGGGTCAGTGTGAGTGTGGTGTTCCTGGATGCGTCCGGGCCGGYGCCACCGCAGGTGTGCTGGGAGCGGTACGCCGTGCCGGCGGTGTGGCCCAGTTGGGCCCCGCAGATCCACGCCGTCGTCCTGGACGGCATCCCCGCCGAGGCCTGGCGTCTGCCGGAGCGGGCCGGGGTCCCGCGGGGCATCGGCCCGGCCGCTCCCCCGCTGCCCGCCGCGTGGGAAACCCTGGAGCAGGGCGTGGCGGTGCCGCAGGCCGCGGTGCGTATCGTGCCGGGGCTGCGCGGCCGGGTCCGCGCGCTGGTACCGCCGGCGGCCCGGTTCGTCGTCACCGCGGTGGATGAGGTCGAGCGGACCTGGAGCTGGCGGGTCGGCGTCGGCGCGGTGCGGCTGGAGCTCGACCACGGGGTGGACGCCTGCCTGGACGGCGGGACACTCACCTGGCTGCGGGTCACCGCGCCCGGGCCGGTGATCCGCGCCTACGCGCCGCTGGCCAGGGCCGCGTTGCGCCACCTCGTCCGGTAGGCGGGGCGGTCACGGACGGAACGAACACGGTGGGCGGGCCGGCGCGGCGCCGCCGCGGTGAGTGCCGTGACGCTGTTCATGGCGTGGAGAGGGGCGAGCGTCGGCGAGCTAGGATGTCGGCCACTCGCAGGGGCGGGCACCACACCCAAGCGCTCGGGCACCTGCGGCCAGACACAGACCACATCACGCCACAGACCACGCTGCGGTCGGGTCGGCGCCGGCGGCCACACGGCACCCTGCCGCCAGCACACAACCCGCCGGTACACAACGCTGGATAAGTTACGACGCCAGTGGGCGCGTCGCCACCGCTGACGAAGACGGGCCACACAGCGAGCGCCGCGCTGGATGGTAGATGAGAGGGCTGGGTTTGTCAAAGCAATCGGTGCCCACCGGGTCAGCGGACACTCCCGAGCCCCGAGCCCCACGGCCGGGGGACGGCGGCGACGCCGAGCGGGAGCGGGAGCAGCAGTACCTGACAATGCTGCACGACCGGCTGGACCAGCTGCGTGCCACCGCGTCCACGGAGCTCGCCCAGGTGCTGCTGCGCGACGACCCCGAACCCGGCGCGCGCGCCGACCGGGACGCCCTCGCCGCCCGGCACGCCGACCAGGTGGCACGGTTCGACGCGGTCCGCGACCGGCTGCTGTTCGGCCGGATCGACATGGCCGACGGGGAACGCCGCTACATCGGCCGGATGGGTGTGCTCGACCCGGACACCGGCTACGATTCCCTGCTCATCGACTGGCGGGCCCCGGCCTCCCGCCCGTTCTACCTGGCGACCGGGGCCACTCCTCTCGGCGTGGCACGCCGCCGCCACATCCGGACCGTCGGTCGGCGGGTGACCCATCTCGACGACGAGACCCTCGACACCGGGGCGCTCGGCGACGGCGTGCTCGGCCTGCTGACCCTGGACGGCCTCGGTGCCGACGGAAGCGACCGGGGCAGCGGTGCCCGCGGCGCGCTGGCCGGAGAGGTCCCCCGCGACGCCCTGGTCGGCGAGGCCACCCTGCTGGCCACCCTCGGTGCCCAGCGCACCGGCCGGATGCGCGACATCGTCGCGACCATCCAGTCCGAGCAGGACCGGATCATCCGCTCCGACCGGGACGGCGTCCTCGTCGTCGACGGAGGGCCGGGCACGGGCAAGACCACCGTGGCGCTGCACCGCGCTGCCTACCTGCTGTACTCGCGCCGCGAGCACCTCGCCCGCCGCGGCGTACTGATCATCGGGCCGAACCCGGCCTTCCTGCGCTACATCGAGCAGGTGCTGCCCTCTCTCGGGGAGACCGGCGTGCTGCTGTCGACGATCGGCGACCTGTTCCCCGGGGTTCGCGGGCGTTCCGCGGAGAGCACCCTGGCCGCCGAGGTCAAGGGACGTTCGATCATGGTGGACGTCCTCGGTGCCGCGGTGCGTGATCTCCAGCGGCTGCCGGAGCAGCCGCTGGAGATCACCGTGGCCGACGGGGTGGCGCGTCTCGACGAGACGATCGTCGTGCCGGCGCGGGCCGCCGCGCGGCTCACCGGCCGCCCGCACAACCTGGCCCGGCCGGTGTTCGTCCGCGAGGTCATCGCCGGGCTGACCCGCCAGATCGCCGACCGCTACGAGGCGTCCATCGACGAGGTCGACATCCCGGACTTCGTCGATGACTTCATGCTCTGGCCGGACACGGACGCCGCCCGCGAGCACCAGAACGACAGTACGGCCGTGGGCGCCGACTGGTCGGACACCGCCCTCGCCGCGGCCGCAGCCGCCTCCGAACGCCCGGTGCTGGATGCCGCCGACCTCGCAGACCTGCGCCGGGACCTCAGCTCCGACCCGCGGCTGGCCGAGGCGATCGACGGTCTGTGGCCGCTACTCAGCCCGCAGGCACTGCTGACCGGCCTGTTCGCCGACGCCGACGCGCTGGGCCGCGCCGCCCCCGAGCTGACCGGCGACGAACGGGCGGTGCTGCTGCGCCCGCCGGGCCAGGACTGGACCGCCACCGACGCCCCGCTGCTCGACGAGGCCGCCGAGCTGCTCGGCGACGACCCCCGGCTGGCGATCGACGCCGCGGTGTCGGCGCATCTGGAACGCCGGGAACGCATCGAGTACGCCGGTGGGGTCCTCGACATCCTCGCCCGCGGCGACACCGAGGATCCCGACGGGGAGGTGCTGATGGCCAGCGATCTCATCGACGCCGACCGTTTCGGGGAGCGGCACGCCGAGATCGACGCCCGCACCACCGCGGAGCGGGCGGCCGCGGACCGCGGCTGGGCGTTCGGCCATGTGATCGTCGACGAGGCGCAGGAGCTGTCGCCGATGGCCTGGCGGATGGTGATGCGCCGTTGTCCGAGCAGGTCGATGACGCTGGTCGGCGACGTCGCGCAGACCGGTGACGCGGCCGGGACATCCTCGTGGGACCAGGTCCTCGACCCGTATGTCGGGCAGCGGTTCGTCCTCGAGCGACTGACCGTGAACTACCGTACCGGCGCCGAGATCATGGAGGTCGCCGGAGACGTCCTGGCGCTGCAGGGACGAGGGTTGCGCGCACCGCGGTCGGTCCGCCGGTCGGGCCACGCACCGTGGCGTCTCGCCGTCACCGAGCAGGAGCTGACGGCCCGCCTCGCCGACCTGGTCGCCGAGGAGCACAACGCCTGCGGCGGCGGGCGGCTCGCGGTGATCGTGCCGACGGCACGCCGCGACCAGCTGGCCGGTCTCGCGCGGGCGCTCACCGATGTCGTGCCCGGCGCCGTGCCCCGCGACGGAGCGGCGGGCGGCGGGGCGGCGGGACCCGACCCGGAGCAGCCGGTGGTCGTCCTCACGGTGCGGGAGTCGAAGGGCCTGGAGTTCGACGCCGTGATCGTGGTGGAGCCCGAACGGATCCTGGCCGAGTCCCCGCGGGGCGCCGGGGACCTGTACGTGGCGCTTACCCGCCCGACGAACCGGCTTGGCGTCGTTCATGTCGGCGAGCTGCCGGTCGCACTCGGGCGGCTGCGCCCTCGACTGGTGATGTCCGAGTGGATGCCGATCGGTCCGTCCCAGGGCGGGTGAGAGTGCGCCCGCCCTGGGACGGAGGGGACATTTCAAGATCAGATTTCACCATGGGCGGCCGTCAACAGCGTTGACTATCTTGTGCCGGAACGGGCCGGCGATCAGACGATCAGCTCACCGCCGATCACCCGCTTCGGGCGGTCGAGGCCAGCAGGCGGTGCCACCGGTCAGGCTCGAGGTTCAGCCACCGGTCGATGTCCTCGCGCCACCAGATACGGGTCCCGTTCCAGGCGGACGTCCGGTTCACGACCCCCGCGGCTGCGGGCGCCGCCGGATCACTGCGCAGACGGTGATCGACAGCCTGTCGGGTCACGCCCAGCGCACGGGCGATGTCACCCGACCCGACGAGCAGAGGGAGCTCATCCACCTCGCCGACGCTAACCGCACACCGGACATCACCGGCCGGCCGCAGACCCCGGTAGGTGGGGCGGGCACCTCATGCCAGAACCAACGGACAACACACCAGCACACACATTCCCTGCTCACCCGCGGTCGCCGTGCCGCACCGCGGGAGCTGTGACGACTCCGTCACGACACCCCCGGACCCGCCGTGGGCGCCCCGCGCCCCGCAGAGCGGCGGCGTGCGGCACGATCGAGGACACCATGACGTACCAGCCCCAGACCCCGCCCCGGACCCCGCCACCGAGCAGTCCCCGCAGCGAGCCCCAGCCCCAGGCCGGGCCGCCGGCCGAGCCACAGGTGGCGCAGCCCCAGCCGCCGGTGCCGCCGGTCACACCGGCGACGCTGACAGCGCGCCTGCCCGCCGGCGGGCCGGACCCGGAGGCGGACGCCGACGCCCTGTTCGACGCGTTCGGCGCCTGGGTGGTGGATCAGGGCCTGGAGCTGTACCCGGCGCAGACCGAGGCGCTCATCGAGGTGGTCAGCGGCTCGAACGTCATCCTGGCGACGCCGACCGGCAGCGGGAAGAGCCTGGTGGCCACCGGTGCCCACTTCGCAGCGCTCGGCTGGGGCCGGCGCACTTTCTACACCGCGCCGATCAAGGCGCTGGTGTCGGAGAAGTTCTTCACGCTGTGCGCGGTGTTCGGCGCCGCCAGCGTCGGGATGATGACCGGTGACGCCTCCGTCAACGAGGGGGCGCCGATCATCTGCTGCACGGCCGAGATCCTCGCGAACATCGCGTTGCGTGACGGGGCCGCGGCGGACGTCGGCCAGGTCGTCATGGATGAGTTCCACTACTACGCCGACCCCGATCGGGGCTGGGCCTGGCAGGTGCCGCTCATCGAGCTGCCGCACACCCAGTTCCTGCTCATGTCGGCGACGCTGGGTGATGTCACCCGCTTCGAGGAGGACCTGACCCGGCGCACCGGCCGGCCGACGGCCGTCGTGCGCTCGGCGCAGCGGCCGGTGCCGCTGTTCCACCGCTATGTGACCACCCCGCTGCACGAGACGATCGAGGAGCTGCTCGAGACGCGGCAGGCCCCGATCTACGTCGTGCACTTCACCCAGGCCTCGGCGCTCGAGCGGGCGCAGGCGCTGATGAGCATCAACGTCTCCACCCGGGCGGAGAAGGACGCGATCGCGCAGATGATCGGCGGCTTCCGGTTCGCCTCCGGGTTCGGCAGAACGTTGTCGCGCCTGGTCCGGCACGGGATCGGGGTGCACCACGCGGGGATGCTTCCCAAGTACCGCCGGCTGGTGGAGCTGCTCGCGCAGGCGGGGCTGCTCAAGGTGATCTGCGGCACCGACACCCTCGGGGTCGGCATCAACGTGCCGATCCGCACGGTCGTGTTCACCGCGCTGTCCAAGTACGACGGGACCCGCACCCGGATCCTGACGGCGCGGGAGTTCCACCAGATCGCCGGGCGGGCCGGCCGGGCGGGGTTCGACACGGTCGGCAACGTGGTTGTGCAGGCGCCCGAGCATGTGGTCGAGAACGAGAAGGCGCTGGCGAAGGCCGGCGACGATCCGAAGAAGCGGCGCAAGGTGGTGCGCCGCAAGCCGCCGGAAGGGTTCGTCTCCTGGGGCGTGCCCACGTTCGAACGACTGGTCGGCGCCGAGCCGGAACCGCTGGTGTCCCAGTTCGCCGTGAGCCACTCGATGCTGCTCAACGTGGTCAACCGCCCCGGGGACGCGTTCACCGCGATGCGCCACCTGCTCACCGACAACCACGAGCCGCGCCCGGCGCAGCGCCGGCACATCCACCGCGCGATCGCGATCTACCGGGCGCTGCTGGCCGCCGGGGTGGTCGAGAAGCTCGACACTCCGGACGAGACCGGCCGCTCGGTGCGGCTCACCGTCGACCTGCAGCTCGACTTCGCGCTCAACCAGCCGCTGTCCCCGTTCGCGCTGGCCGCCATCGACCTGCTCGACCGCGACTCCCCCGCCTACGCGCTGGACGTCCTCAGCCTGCTCGAGTCGACACTGGACAACCCGCGACAGGTGCTGTCCGCGCAGCAGTTCCGCGCCCGCGGCGAGGCGGTCGCCGCGATGAAGGCCGACGGTGTCGAGTACGACCGGCGCATGGAGCTGCTGGAGGAGGTCACCTGGCCCAGGCCGCTGGACGAGCTGCTGCACGCCGCCCTGGCCACCTACCGGCGCGGCCACCCCTGGGTCGACGACTACGAGCTGGCGCCGAAGTCGGTGGCCCGTGACATGTTCGAGCGGGCGATGACCTTCGCCGAGTACGTCGACTTCTACGGGCTGGCCCGGTCGGAGGGCCTGCTGCTGCGTTACCTGGCCGACGCGTTCAAGGCGCTGCGCCAGACGGTGCCGGAGGAGGCGCGCACCGAGGAGCTCGTCGACCTCACCGAATGGCTCGGGGAACTCGTCCGCCAGGTCGACTCCAGCCTGCTCGACGAGTGGGAGGCGCTGCGCGACCCCGAAGCCGGCGACGGAGCCGGCACCGGCGGTGGCCCGGGGGCCGCGGGCATGCTGGTGGAGCGGACCACCGCCGTCACCGCGAACACCCGCGCGTTCCGGGTGCTGGTGCGCAACGCGCTGTTCCGGCGGGTGGAGCTGGCCGCACTGCGCCGCTACGACCTGCTCGGTGAACTCGACGCCGAGGCCGGCTTCGACGCGCAGGCCTGGCGGGAGGCGCTGGAGCCCTACTTCGAGCTGTACACCGAGATCGGGACGGGGCCGGACGCCCGCGGACCGGGTCTGCTCATCGTCACGACCGCCGCGGACCGGTGGACGCTGCGGCAGATCTTCGACGACCCGGCGGGTGACCACGACTGGGGAATCAGTGCCGAGGTGGACCTCGCCGCCTCGGACGAGGCGGGAACAGCCGTCGTGCGGGTCACCGCCGTCGACCAGCTTTGACACCGAACCGTATCGCGGTAACGGCAGGCGGCGGCAAAGGCACAATGGGCATGGCACCGAAGTGTTCACACCCGTTTGGGCCGACCCGCAACCGGCACTTTCGGTCCAGCCCTCTCGCGTAGGTTCGGGAAAGGGCGCCGACGCGGTGCGGTGTGGCGCGGTGACCGAACGACGCCGGGAGGTGGGCCGACCGGCCGGTGGGGCTTTCCCGCGGGCGACGGTCCGACCGGGCCGCCCATCGCCCACCGGCGTCCACCCACGACCAGGGGTGACGGCGGCAACGGCACCGCCGGCCGACAACGGACGCCGCCGGCTGGTATTTACCCACCTTCCGCCGCAGACATTCCCATCCCTGAGACACCGGATTCACAACCGCCGCGTGACGCAATAGCGGATTCACCCACCTGGCGGCGGGCTTCGCGGTCCTGTATCAACGGAGAACGAACGCAGGATCACCGCCGCCCCCGTCGCGGCCGATCGACGCGGAGCCGGTCCGGTCGGGGCGGACGGGCCCGCGGCGGCCAGGAGCCGGCCGGGGCGACGGCGACCGCGACGGCCCTCGCCCACCGGCCGGCCCGGGCGGGCGCGTCCGGGCCACCCCATACACCTCCGCCCGATCACAACCCTCACTGCGCGCGTTCGGCACCACGGTGCACAATGCGCCGATTGCCGGGACGAAGATCCCCTTGCTAGTCTCATTTCTCGGCAAGGAGATTTGTCTGTCGTAAAGGGCAGCGCCGACCCGGCTGCGCCGGCCCCTCSACACGGAACCGGTTTCCGTGGCCCACCTGCRTCCCCGGCCGCTTCAGGCGGCGGAAACCGGGCAGGCCAGCAACACCTTTTGCCTGCTTTTCCGTTTTGTTTCGTTCTTAGTCCGCGAGACCCCCGGACGAGAGGAAGACGATGACATCGGGCACTACCGATGGCTGCTCGGTCGAGGCGATGCTGCCTCGGGCCGTCACCCGGCTGCGCGCCCGTACCGGCGCCGATCTGGCCTACGGCGGATCGGTCGATCCCCGCTCGCGCTACCTGACCATCAGCGCGCTTGACGGGAACCGCACGAACGCGTTGCGCGGGATGTCCCTGCCGCCGGGCCACGGCGTGGGCGGACGGGTCGTGGCCCTGGGCCGCCCCGTCGTGATCGACGCGGGCACCCGCCCGCGCTATACCGAGGACCAGCGCGACTGGGCCGTCCTGGGCGAGGACATCTCCTCGGTCGTCGCCGTGCCGGTGCGCGCCGGCGGCATCGTGCACGCGGTGCTGTACTGCGGTGTGCGGGCGGACAACCCCGTTCCACCGGCCGCGGTGGAGACGGCGCTCGGTGTCGCGCGCCGCTTCGAGGCGCTGCTCGCCGAACGCGCCATGGCAGCCCGGCCCGACACCGCCGCGGCGACGCCGGGCGCCTCCCGGCTGCGGACCCTGTGCCGCGTCGACGCCGAACTGGAGGAGCTGACCTTCCAGACCAGCGACCAGGCACTGCGGGAGCGGATCATCGCGGTCCGCGACCTGCTGGAGGACCTGTTCCCCGACGCGGCGCCGCCCACCCGCGCGCAGCCGTTCGGCCTGTCACCGCGAGAGCTGGACGTCCTGCGGCTGGTCGCGGAGGGCATGTCCAACGCCGAGACGGCCCGCCGCCTCGCGGTCAGCCCGGAAACGGTGAAAGCCTACCTGCGCAGCATCATGAACAAGCTCGGCGTGCACAACCGGACCGCGGCGGTCAACGTCGCGCGCCGTTCCAGCCTGCTGCCGTGAACACGGCACCGGGCCGGCCATAACAGGTCCCGAAACAAAAACCGGGTGCGGGCGAGATTCTCGCCCGCACCCGGTGGCTTTCACACGGCACTGGTGCCCGTAACCTGCAGGACAAACGCCTTTCCCGTCCCGGGACGTCCTTCACCTGGGGCGGCTCGGCCTGGGGCAGAACGGGCGCCCGACGGGGCGTCGGGCCGGGCCGGTGGCCGCGGAACCTGGCGCCGGCAGGGCCAACGGCCCGGTGATCGCGGGGCTGCCCGCACCCCCCGACTCGCCGGCCGCTCCCTGCTCCTGACCTGGTGGTGGTGCCTGACCGGGGCCGCCGTGCCGCGGCTGGGCGCCGGGGCGCGGCCGGTCCGTGTTGTCCGTGCCGGCCCCCTGGCCCCGCTGGGCATCGTCCGGACGGCCCGCCCGCTCCCCCGTACCACCCCCGTGCGGCTGGGCTCCGTACCGCGGCCGGGGACACCTCCCCCGATGCGACGGCGATCCGCCGCTGTTGTGCCGTTCGAACTTGTCTGCCACGACGAACTCCCCCTCCTCCGGATACCGACTGGCGTGACTCACGACGTCATCGCGGTACTGGCGCCATCGGCGTGAACATTAAAGAGGTATTCGCGGCTTTGGTACCCCTCTCCGGGGGTAACACCAAATCTTTTGCACTTCTACGTTGAACTCATGTCATTTCCCGTCGATGTCACGCGGCGGTTCAGGGGCTCGACGGGGCGCCCCGACAGCCACCGGTCACCCGCCCACGCGGGAACGGTCGGCGCGACAGCGGAGGCATCGCCGCCACCGTTCACCGCGCACACGCCGCCGCCCTCCGCCGCCGCGCTGCCGGCTGCCGCCGCGCTGCCCGCCGGCAGCGGCCGACCGTCCGCGACCCTGACGGCATTCGCCACCGGCCTGCCGTCGGCCACCACGCTGGCGCCTGCTCCGGATCCGGCGCACGGCTCCGCCCGTGCCGGCTCCACGCGGCGGGGCGTGTCCCGGCCTGACGCGTGGGCCGGTGCCGCCCGCCCGGGGCACCGGCGAGCGGACCGGATCCACGAGCCGGCCGGCCGCACGCCGGCCCAGCCCGGCAGCTCGGGCCGATCCGGCCGGTCGAGGCACTCGGACGGCGGCGGCACGATCGGCGACGCGGGTGGCGGAAGTGGCGGGAGTGGCGCGGCCTCCGGCAGCGCGGGCGACGCGGGCGACGCGGGCAGCGCCGGTTCCGGCAACGCGGGAAACTCGGGGCGGTCCGGCGGGGCTGGTGGGCCCGCCAGCGCGCCGGCGGGTGGGCGTGGCGGCCTGTTCGCCCTGCTCGCCCGGCTGGCGGTCAACCGCCCGGGACGGGTCCTGACCATCACCGCGCTGCTGGTCATCTGTCTGCTGCCGTGGGCCGGCGGTGTCTTCGACCGGCTCTCGACCGGCGGCTTCTACGCCGCCGGTGACTCCGCCACTCATGCCGAGGCGCTGCTGGACGCCGAGTTCCCCGGCGCCCCACCGAACGTGGCCATCATGGTCACCGCACCCGGCACCATCGAGGGACCGACCGCGCGGCGGGTCGGGGAGAACCTCACCAGCCAGCTGCAGCGCGAGCCAGGCGTCAGCGCGGTGACCTCCTACTGGTCACCGGACGCGCCGGCGGGCCTGCTGCGCTCCCAGGACGGGCGCAGCGCCCTGGTCCTGTTCCGGCTGACCGGCTCCGAGGACGCGATCGCGCGTCATGTGGCCGACCTGCACGACCGCTACGCCCATGACGGGCCCGGGGTCACCGTCCGGTTCGGCGGGGCGCCGGCGGTGATGCTGGACGTCACCGAGCAGAGCCGCGCCGATCTGGAGCGGGCCGAGCTGGTGACCGCACCGCTGGTGCTCGGCGTCCTGCTGTTCGCCTTCGGCGGGACGGCCGCGGCGCTGCTGCCGGTGGTGGTGGGCGGCAGCGCGGTCATCGCCAGTCTCGCCCTGTTGCGGCTGCTCTCCGAGATGACCCACATCTCGGTGTTCTCGCTGAACCTGACCACCGCGCTCGGGTTCGCCCTGGCGGTGGACTACTGCCTGTTCATCCTCCGGCGGTTCCGTGAGGAGCGGGAGGCTGGTGTGCAGCGGGAGGTCGCCCTGCACACCAGCCTGCGCACCGCCGGGCGCACCGTGCTGTTCTCCGGGCTGACGGTGGCGCTGTCGCTGACCGGCGCGCTGCTGTTCCCCCTGCCCTACCTGAAGTCCTACGCGTACGCGGGCATCGCGGTGGTGGTCACCTCGGAGCTTGCCGCGCTGCTGGTGCTCCCGGCGGGGATCATGCTGCTGGGCGAGCGGGTCGAGCGGGGCCGCCGCCGCGGCCTCGGTTTCGGCCGGCGCAGGGGCGGCGGCCGCAGGCGCCGCGAGCCGGGGGCGGTGTGGACGGCGGTCGCCCACCGGGCGATGGCGCACCCGCTGCTGTTCGGTGGGGCGGCGGTGGCGCTGATGGTCGTGATGGCGCTGCCGCTGGGCGGCCTGCGCGTCGCCCTCGCAGACGACACCGTGCTGCCGACGACGGCCGACTCGCATCTGGTGAACGACGCGATGCGCGACGACTTCACCGTCTGCCTGCCCTGCCAGATCCCGGTCGTGGTGCCCGGGGTGGACGCCCGCGAGCCCGCCGTCGTGGCCCAGCTGGGCGGGTACGCCGCCGCCCTGTCGGACGTCCCCGGCGTCGCCCGGGTCGACACCGTGGCCGGCAGCTTCACCAACGGGCGGATGATCGCGCCGGCGCCGGCCGGCGGCCAGCAGTTCGTCGGCACCCACGGCGGTGCCTGGCTGTCGCTGTGGCCGACCGAACCGGATCCGATCTCCGCGGCGACGCAGCGCACGGTCGGCCTGATCCGCGCCATCCCGACGCCCTACCCGGTCGAGATCGGCGGCCTCGCGCCGCACCTGGTGGAGACCCGCGACACCGTCATCCGCGGCCTGCCCGGCGCGATCGCCGTGGTGGTGACCGCGACGTTCGTACTGCTGTTCCTGTTCACCGGCAGCCTGCTGCTGCCGCTGAAGGCGCTGCTGCTCAACGCGCTGAACCTGGCGGCGGTGATGGGCGTGATGGTGCTTGTCTTCCAGGACGGGCATCTGCAGTCGCTGGTCGGGCACTTCCAGGTCTCGGGGACGGTCGAGCTGACCAGCCCGGTCCTGATGTTCTGCGTCGCGTTCGGGCTCAGCATGGACTACGAGATCTTCCTGCTGGCCCGCATCCGGGAGGAGCACCTGCGCGGTGCCGGCAACCGGCGGGCCGTCGCCCGCGGCCTGGCCGCGACCGGCCCGCTGCTGACGTGCGCGGCGCTCGCCCTGATCGTCGTCATGATCGGCGTCGCGACGTCCCAGATCAGCATCATCAAGATGGTCGGTCTGGGCCTCGCGCTGGCCGTGCTCCTCGACGTGACCGTGATCCGCGCGGTGCTGGTCCCCGCCTTCATGGCCCTCGCCGGCCGCTACAACTGGTGGGCGCCGACGCCGCTGCGTCTCCTCCACGAGCGCCTCGGCCTGCGCGAGGGTGCCGAGCCCGGCGAGCCGGACGGGCTCGGCGCTGCCGGGGCGCCGGACGGGCTGGCCGTCCCCCGCGGGGTGTTCCCCGCGGTCCTGCCGGCCGTCCTCCCCACCCGGGGGACCGCGGCATCACCGCCCCCCGTCGGGGCACCACCCGTCCGGACCCCCTCGGCGGCGGAGACGGCCGCGGCGGGACAGCCGGCCCACGCAGGCGGGGACGTCCTGGCCGGGTCGCCCCGGCACAGCGGCCTCGGTCCGCCGGGACCGCGGCCCCCGGCCCGATCCGACGGCGCCGGACCGGCCCTGTTCTCGGCGAGTACCTACGGCCGGGCGGAGGACGGGCTGTTCGATCCCGACGGGTACGGCAGTCTGGCCGGGCCCGCCGAGCCATCCGGGGCGCACCGGCCGGCGGATCCGCCCGCGGATCCGGCCGGGCAGGACGGGCCATGGGAGGAGCGCCCGGCCCGATCGGGCCGGGCTCCGGAGCGGACTGCGGGTGAGCAGGATGCCTCCCCCGAGAAGTACGTGCCCACGCTGGGTGAGCGGGAGAAGGCCGAGGGCTGCTGGTCGGCGGACGCCTGGTTCTCCCCGCACGGCGACGCCCCGGCCACCGATCCCCGCCGGGACGGCTGACGCAGGGTGGGGTGCGGCACAACGCCGGGTGCCGGGCGGCCGTGATGCAGTATTCCGGAGCAGTGGCCCGCTCCGCGCAGGGCCGCGACCGGGGACGTTCCCGCCGCACAGGGTTGGCGGGGCTCCCGGGCACCCGGCCGGCCCGGGGCCCGGGTGACCCGCGCCCGGCCGACCCGAAGGTGGAAGATGCGACCTGCTGCCGTCACCCGTCCGGTGAGCGTCACCCCGTCCGCACCGACGGTGCTGGACCTGATGGACCTCGAGGAGATCGACCGTGATCTCTTCCGGGTCCGGGTGGTGTTCGACGACCGGTACGCGCTGTACGGCGGGCAGGTCGCGGCCCAGGCCCTGCTGGCGGCGGGGCGCACCGTGCCGGAGGGCCGGGTGCCGCACTCGCTGCACGGCTACTACCTGCGCCTCGGCGACGCCTCCCGGCCGACGATCTTCCGGGTGGACCGTGACCGCGACGGCCGCTCGTTCTCCGCCCGCCGGGTGGTGGCCGTCCAGGGCGGCAAGGTGATCTTCAACATGTCAGTGTCGTTCCAGGTCCCCGAGCCGGGCGTCGACGTCACCGCCGAGCCGATGCCACCGCTGGCCGCGCCGGACACCCTCACCGAGGTCAGGCTGTCACGGCCGGTGTCCTTCGAGGCGCGGGCGGAGCGGGCACCCGCGCCCGGCGTCGACTTCCCGACCCGGCTGTGGGCGCGGTGCACCACGGCGCTCCCCGACGACCCGCTCCTGCACGCGGTCATCCTGACCTACCTGTCCGACAGCGTGGCGGGGCTGGCCCCGTACCACTCCGCCACCGCCCGTTCGGGCTCCAGCCTGGACCACGCGGTCTGGTTCCACCGGCACATCCGGATGGATGACTGGGTGCTGATGGACCACGTCCCGCGCACCATCGCGGGCGGCCGCGGCTGGTACACGGGCACCATCCACGCGCGGGACGGCGTGCTGGGCGCGAGCCTGGCCCAGGAGGCGCTCTTCCGCCCGCCGGTGGATCACCCGCGGCGTCCCTGGAGCGGCGACCAGCCCTGACACCGGCGGGGGGCGCGGGCGCAGCGTCCCGCGGGTGTGACGGCGGGTGTACCGAAGTTGGCGAATCGGACCGCCGCCTGTGCATGTGCGTTTGCGTCCGGGTCGCGTCCTGGTCATCTGCGACTGCGAACGTGCGGACCGTCCTTGCTAAGGAGGGTCCTACATGGCAGTCAACCGCCGCCAGGTGGTCATGGGCACCGGCGCAGCCGGCCTCGGCTTCACGCTGTCAGGTGCCGTGAGCTCGGTCTTCAGCGGCACCGCGAACGCCGGCGCACCGAAGAAGTTCAAGGGGTACGGCGAGCTCGTCGCCGACCCCAGGGGTCTGCTCGACCTCCCGCGCGGCTTCCGGTACACCGTCCTGTCCCGGGCGGGCGTCGACCAGCTGCCCGACAACCAGGGCCCGCTGCCGGGCGCACCGGACGGGACCTACGCCTTCGCCGCCGGTTTCGGCCGCAGTGTCCTGGTCCGCAACCACGAGCTGTCCGGCTCGGCCGTGCCCGTCCCGCGGCTGCCCGGAATCACCTACGACCCGGCGGCGCCGGGCGGCACCACCACCGTCACCGTCGCCGGGGACCGGCTGCTGTCCACGGTCCCGAGCCTCGCCGGCACCATCCGCAACTGCGCCGGCGGCAACACCCCGTGGCAGACCTGGCTGTCCTGCGAGGAGACCGAGGACACCCCGGCGACCGTCCCCGCGCTGACCAAGCGGCACGGGTACGTCTTCGAGGTCGACCCGTTCGGCCGGCTGCGGGACCGGGAGGCGGTGCCGCTGACCGCGCTGGGCCGCTTCGCCCACGAGGCCGTCGCCGTCGACCCGCGCACCGGTGTGCTGTACCTGACCGAGGACGCCTCCGGCCCGTACGGGCTGATCTACCGCTTCCTGCCGCGTCGGCCGCTCGGCGGCCCGGGCAGCCTGCGCGCCGGCGGGAAGCTGCAGGCGCTGAACATCCCCGGTGTGCCGGACCTCTCCGCCCCCAGCGCCCTGGGCACCAGGCTGAAGGCGACCTGGGTGGACGTCCCGGACCCGGACGCCACGACGGTCTCGATCCGCAGGCAGTTCGACGCGGGCAAGGTCACCCGTGTGCCCAAGGGCGAGGGGATCTTCTGGTCCGACGGACACGCCTACATCGTCTCCAGCTACGCGGAGACCTCCGGCGGGGCTGCGCGCAACCACGCCGGGCAGGTCTGGAAGTTCGACCCGAAGCACTCCACCCTGACGCTGATCCTCATCATCGAGCCGGGCGGCCGCTTCGACGGCCCGGACAACATCACCGTGTCGCCGAACGGCGGCATCGTGCTGTGTGAGGACGGCGACGGCGAGCAGTACCTGGTCGCCGCCTCCGAGGACGGCACGCCCTACCCGCTGGCCCGCAACGCCGGCAGCGGCAGCGAGTGGGCCGGCGCCACCTTCTCCCGGGACGGTCGCTGGCTGTACGCCAACATCCAGGGCGACGGCATCACGGTCGCGATCACCGGCCCGTGGTGGCGCGGCTGAGCGGCGCCGACGAGCCGGGCTCCGGTGGCGTCACAGCGCGGTGACGCCGGGGCCCGGCCACCGACCCGCGGCGGATGCGGGGGGACATCCGCCGCGGGTCACCCACCTCCGGAACGGGGCGCCCCGCGCCCGCCGACCCACCTGCCGCCTGCCATCACAGCGGTGACGGCAAGCTCGGCGTCGAGGACGACGAGGTCGGCGTCCAGGCCCGGGGCGATCGCTCCGCACCGGGCGTCCAGGCCGAGCACCCGCGCCGGGTTCGTCGCCGCGGCGGCGGCGACCACCTCGATCGGCAGACCGGCGGCGACGGCCCGGCGCACCGCCTGGTCCATCGTCAGGGTGCTGCCCGCGAGCGCACCGCCGGCGACCAGCCGGGCCTGCCCGTCGCGCACCCGCACCGGGTGGCCGCCCAGCACGTACTCCCCGTCGCCGGCGCCGGCCGCGTCCACCGCGTCGGTGACCAGCACCAGCCGCTCCGGTTCCGCGGCGACGAGCCGCAGCAGCGCCGGGTGCACATGCACCCCGTCGTTGATCAGCTCGCAGGCCACCCCCGCGTCGAGGGCCGCACCGGCGGTGCCGGGCTCCCGGTGGTGCAGCGGGCGCATGCCGTTGAAGACATGGGTCGTCAGCGTGATCCCGGCGGCGAAGGCGGCGCTGGCCTGCGCGTAGGTGGCATCGGTGTGACCGGCGGCGGCGACCGCTCCCGCCTCGAGTGCGGCCGCGACGACCGCGGCGGCGCCGGGTAGTTCCGGGGCGACGGTGATGACCCGCAGCGCACCGGCGGCCGCGGCCTCGAGGTCGGCGAACACCGCCCGGTCGGGCCGGCGCAGATGCTCCGCGGGCTGGGCCCCGCGGCGCTCGGCCGCCAGGAACGGACCCTCCAGATGGGCCCCCACGACATGGCCGTCCGGCCCGGGCCCGGCCGCGGTCAGCGCCGCGACCCAGCCGAGCTGCTCGGCGAGCCGGGCCACCGGCGCCGTCACCAGCGAGACCAGGGTGCGGGTCGTCCCGTGGGCCTGGTGGAAGGCGACCGCCCCGGCCATGTCCGCAGCCGACGCCGCGACATCGTGCCCGCCGCCGCCGTGCATGTGCAGGTCGACGAAGCCGGGCAGCAGCCAGGCTCCCGTCAGGTCGACCCGCTCCGCCGGCTCCGCCCGGCCCGGGTCGAGGTCCAGGTCGCCGCGGCCCACCTGCGCGATCAGCCCGTCACGGACCAGCACCCGACCCGGGTCGAGGACGCCGCCGGGTGTGACCACCTTCGCGCCGGTCAGCAGGATCATGGCACCACGTTAGCGAGGCCGTCCGGGTGCCGTCCGGTTGAAGAACCGCCCGGTCGGACCGTCCACTGGAAGCCGTGGTTCTGTGAAGGCCCGGTTCTGGGAGGTGTGGTTTCCCCGGGCACATCCGTGCCGGTGGGACCCTGCCACGGCTCGCCGTTCGCCGGTGACGGTGGACAACGCCAGGCAAGGAAGCCGACCATGCCATGTACGCGGCGAAGCGCAGCGGCAAGGTCCATCTCGTCACCGGGCGTCGACGGTCGGCACCCGCCGGGCCGCCGTGGACCCGCGCCTCTCGCCCGTCTCGCCCGTCTCGCCCGTCTCGCGTGCCGCTCGCGCGGACGGGGTCGGGCGCGCCTGACCTACCGCCGGAAGCGGCGGCCACCGCGGCGGACGGCCGAGCCGGCCCCGCCGCGGCCAGGCCGGGCGGGGCCGGCTCCGGTCAGTTCTCGACCCAGCCGTACTTGCGCGCGACGCTCGCGAGCTGGCGGCGCACATGCAGGATCTGCGTGCCGGTCAACGCCGGCTCGGTCTGCAGCAGAACCTCGGTGATCTCCTGCGTGAACTCGTCCAGCGGCAGGACGTCACACAGCCCGTCGCCGCCGTCATCCGGCCGCACCGGTACCGACACCGGGCCGGCCCCGCCGATCGAGGAGACACCCGCGGGCACCGCCGCGGGGCTGCGCAGGATCCTGGCCGACGACGCCTTCCGGCYGCGGTCGCTGTCCTCGACGTCGAACTCCATCACCACGCCCGGGACCACCAGGCTCTTCTCGACGAGGAGGTCGTTCGCGTGCAGGAAGACGTCCTCACCGCCGTCACTCGGGGCGATGAAACCATAGCCACGGACATGATCGAAACGAAGAACTTTACCCGTACTCACAACTCACCCACAACCCCTAGGAAAACCCCATATCGGCACACTGCCGACCGCGCCCGCCCGTCACCACGAGACCGGACCGTGGCAGTCGCCCGACATCTTAGGCAAGCCACGCTCCGGCGTCGCCGGGTTTCGCCGCCACGGGGGTGGCGATGGTGGTGGCGGGGGTGGCGGGACGCCGCGGGGCCGGCGTGACCGCGCCGAGAACGACGTCCTGCCGGGCGTCGCTCCCCACCGCGGCGGCCACGACCGCCGCCGGCGCCCGCCTCGCCTCGGGCCCGGGGCCCGGACCGGGGATGCACAGGCCGAGCAGCACCGCCAGGGCCGCCGCACCGGCGCCCAGCAGAAAGACCGCCTGGAAACCCGCCGCGGACGGCACCTGCCCACCGTCGAAGGCGACGGTCATGCTCGCGAGCAGGGCGCCGACGACAGCGGCCGACGACGAGGTGCCCAGGGAGCGCATCAGCGTGTTCAGGCCGTTCGCCGCCGCGGTCTCGGTGTCGGGCACCGCCGCCATGATCAGGGTGGGCATCGAGGCGTAGGCGAGCGCCACCCCGACCCCGGAGATCAGGCCGATCAGTACCGTCTGCCAGATCGAGTGCATGAACCACGCGCTGATGAGGTAGCCGACGCCGATGATCCCGGAGCCCAGCACGAGGGTCACCCCGGCGCCCCACCGCGCGGAGACCCGGGCGGTGAACGGCGAGGCGAGCATCATGACGACGCCGAACGGGGCGAAGCACACCCCGGCGGCGATCATCGACTGGCCCAGCCCGTAGCCGGTGGCCGTCGGCAGCTGCAGGATCTGCGGCACCGCCAGCCCCATCCCGTACATGGCGAAACCGACGACCACCGAGGTCAGGTTGGTCATCAGCACCCGGGGGCGGGCGCTGACCCGCAGGTCCACCACCGGGGACGGGTGCCGCAGCTCCCAGGGTCCCCAGAGCAGCAGGAGCACGGCCACCGCGGCAAGGGCCGTACCGACGGTGGCGGGAGACACCCAACCCCAGGTGCCACCCTTGGAGATCGCCAGCAGCAGGCAGCTCACCCCGGCCGCGAGCCCGATCGCCCCGACGACGTCGAAGCGGCCCGGCGCCGCCTCGCGGACCGGCGACTCGGGCACGACCCGCCAGAGCAGGAGCAGGATCGCCAGGCTGAGCCCGGTGGCCATCCAGAACAGAACGTGCCAGGTGAAGGTCTGGGCGATCACCGCGGCCACCGGCACGCCGAGCGCGCCGCCGATACCGAGCGAGGAACTCATCAGGCCGAGGGCGGAGCCGAGCCGCTCGGCGGGCAGCTCGTCGCGCAGCAGGCTGATGCCCAGCGGGATCAGCCCCGTCGACAGGCCCTGCAGCCCGCGGCCGACCACCATCGGCGCCAGCGAGGTGCTGAGCGCGCAGACCAGCGAGCCGAGGACGAGCAGCCACACGCTGCCGAGCATGACTCTGCGCTTGCCGTACATGTCGCCGAGCCGCCCCGCGACGGGCGTCGCGACCGCGCCGGCGAGCAGGGTGATCGTGATGATCCAGCTGGTGTCGGCTGCCGGGGCGTGGAACAGCCGCGGCAGCGCCGGGATGATCGGCACGACCAGGGTGTGCATGAACGAGGCGACGGTGCCCGCGACGGCCAGCACGGCGATCAGCAGCCGGGGGCTGGGGGTGGTGGAACGGGACCGCCGCCCCCGGAAGGCCGGTTCCGCTTCTGCCGTCACAAATATGCATGGTACACGCACCATGCATAGTGCACATCCGCGAGCCTGCCGCCGTAGACTGGGGAAAAGTCACACCCTCCGCCCCGGCCGCGGAGGCGTCGCGCGGAGGCACGGGTGCAGGACAGCCTGCGGGATCTCGAACGAGAGCTGATGCTGCTCAGCCGGCATCACATCCTGCCCGCGGCGGCCCGCCGCCGCCGCGCTCCGCACCTCGACCGCTCCGCCTACCTGCTGCTCAGCCGGCTCGAGGCGGAAGGGCCGATGAGCATCGGCCAGCTCGCCGAGGCGTTCTCGCTCGACGTCTCCACCGTCAACCGGCAGACCGCCGCGATGCTGCAGGCCGGCCTGGCGGAACGCATACCCGATCCGGACGGCGGCCTCGCCCGCAAACTGGCGATCACCCCCGAGGGCGCCCGCCGGGTCGCCGAGTACCGCGAGATCGTCCTGAGCCACCTCGGCGACCTGGTCGGCGACTGGTCACCGGACGACGTGCGCACCTTCGCCGACATGGTCGAGCGCCTCAACGCCGGCATCGAGACCCGGCACGGGCAGCGCGTCTGGCCACGCCCCGCGCGGCTGCCCGCACAGTAGGAACCCACCAGCGCCCACGAGGACGTCCACCCGACAGGCGGGCGTCCGTCCAGGGGCATGCCACGGAGGGTGAAACCAGGGCACCCCTGGGCTACCCTTCGGCCCTCCCCGATGGTCCATGTGCCCCTGCCGGCGGGACCTTCGACGTTCCGCGGAGGACAAACGGCGCGGACCTGGCAGGTTGTTCTCCGTCCAGACTCGGATTAGACCTGATTTGCGCTGATTAGTCGCAATTTGACGGGACGCCATTGCCGTCCCGAGCAGGGCCTGGGCACGTCACCCGACCGCACGACGTATCGGAACCACGGAGGACGACACGGTGAGCGACGACAGCCCGACCGGCACGACTCCGCTGCATCTCCAGGGCCGGGACGCGGTCATCGCCGCGTGCCCCGACGCCCGCTGGCGCCACGGCGCCCCGCCCGACTACCACCTCTCCCGGGAGGTCATGCCCGGCGAGCGCACCACCCGGCACGAGCCCGGATCGCTCGCCGACGTCGTCGAGCAGCTCGTGCAGGTCTTCGAGATGGAGCTGTCCCACAAGGCCGACCCCGCGCAGTGGGTCAGCATGGTCACCGACCGGATCAAGGTCAGTCTCAACGGCGGCCCGCCCGCGGACGCCGCCGAGCTCGCCGAACGCGGCAGCTACAACATCCTGATCGGCGAGAACCCCTACTACTCGGCTGCCGAGGAGAGCTTCGAGTCCTCCCACCAGGTCTTCCACCAGGYCTTCCCCAGTGGTTTCTTCTGGGAGGTCCTCGAGGTGTACTCGCCGCCGCCCGTGATCACCTTCAAGTGGCGCCACTGGGGCACCTTCAGCGGCCCCTACAAGGGCACCGAGCCGACCGGCGAACGCGTCGAGCTCTACGGCGTCACGGTCGCTCGCTGCGCACCCGACCTGCGCCTCGTGGAGACCGAGCACTTCTACGACAACACGACGTTCCTGGGAAGCCTGTCCGGCGTCACACCCCGACCGGGGTCGGCCCAAGCCTGAAGATCGTCCGCCGGATGTCGTCGATGGTCGAGTCGAGTCCGGTGATGGCGGCGTTCAGCCGGGCCGCGGTGACGTCACCGACGGCCCGGCTCAGCGACTGCAGGTGCAGGCCGATCGCGAACAGCCGCTGGATGACGAGGTCGTGCAGGTCCCGGGCGATGCGCTCGCGGTCCTGGACGACGGCGGCGCGGGCACGGTCGCGGTGCGCCTCGGCGAGGTGCACCGCCATCGCGGCATCGTGCGCGAACGCACCGGCCAGCTCGGGGTCCCGCGCGGCGAACGGTGCGGCGTCCGGGCTGTTCCCCAGAACGAGCGCACCCATCGGTCGCTCCGCGGCGGTGAGCGGGATGACCAGCGCCTCCCGCAGTCGCGCCGCCGTGGCCAGGTCCACCGGCCCGTCCCGATCCGCCTCCGGCCGCGCTGCCATCCCAGCCCGGGCTGCCATCCCAGCCCGGGCTGTCGCCTCGTCCCGCGTCGGCACGTCGTGGGCGGCCGTGAGCGGGATCGGGCCGCTCCAGGACTCGGACTCGTCCAGCCCGTCGACATGGACGGGTCTGCCGGCCAGGAACTCCGCCCGGTTCTCCGCCGCCTCCAGCGCCAGCGCCAGACCGTGCAGCGTCTCCGGATCGCAGTGCCGGTGCGGGGCGGCGTCGACCTCGGTGGCGATCAGGTTGCCCGCCTCGTCGGGCAGCGCGACAGCACCCACATCGGCGGACGTCACCCCGCGTGCCAGCGATGCCAGCAGCATCAGCGCCTGCTGCTGGCCGGCGACCATCGCCCCGGCGGTGACCTCGGCACGGGCCGCGAGCCACGCTCGGCCCCGCTCGGCCTCCTCGTGGCGTGTCCGGGCACGACGCTCGGCCGCCTCCCGGTCGGCCGCGGCACCGAGCAGGTGCGCGACGGCCTGGACGAAACGGGCCTCGTCGGCGGTGAACCGGCGCGGCATCGTGCTGGCCGCGGCGAGCACCCCGAACGGCGCGGCGGACGAGCCGACCCGGGCGGCGAGCGCCGCCTGCGCCCGGCCCGCGTCCGACCATCCGCTGCGCAGATGCGGACTGGCATCGAGGTTGTTCGCGACGACCGGCTCGTCGACGTCGAGCGCGAGGTGGACGAGGGACCGGGCCTCGATCGCGAGCGGTCCGGTGAGGTAGATCGGCCCGGTACCCAGTGCTGCGGGCGCGGCCGACGCGGGCGGTTCGGCCACCCGCGCGAGCCCGCCGGACGCCGCGGCGTCGCCGGCATCGCGGATGACCTCGCAGACCGCGACCTCCAGGGTCGCGGAAACCAGCTCGACCGCCTCGGTGAGCAGCGCCGGCAGATCAGCGCCGGCCAGTGCATGCTGCCCCAGCCGCGCCAGACCCGCCTGCCGGCGCTCGGCGTGGCGCAGATCGGTGATGTCACACAGCGACACCGCCGCCAGCTCCTCGCCGCCCTCCTCGTACGGGATCACCGAGGCTCGCAGCGACCGGCCGGCCCCGCCCGCACCCACAAGTTCCAGGTCGCCGAGCTGGGCGCGGCCCGTCCGCAGCGCGACCGGAACCAGCCCCCACTCCCCGCTCAGGGAGCGGGACCGCCAGTCCGCCGGGCGGGCCCGCTCGGCGAGCCGGTCCAGCGGGTCGCCCACCCGCAGCGGTACATCGACCAGCCGCTCGACCGCGCCCGAGGACCGGCGCAGCCGCAGGTCCCGGTCATAGACGGCCACGCCGGTGGGCAGCTCGTCGGAGCGGCCGGCGGTGACGGACTCCAGCAGCGTGGCGTGCTCCCCGACCACCTGGGCCGCGAACCGTGAGCCGGACACGTCGACGATCGTCCCGGTGTTGCCGAGTGCCTCCCCGGCCGGCCCGCGCAGCACCGTCGCCCGGATCTGGACCCGCCGGTAGCGACCGTCACGGGTCCGGTAGCGGGCCTCGTACAGGCACTGGCCCGTGGTGCCCCGCGCCAGGTCGGCGAACACCGCGGACGCGTAGGCGGCCTCGTCCGGGTGGACGTAGTCCAGGAACCGCGCGCCCAGGCTGGGGCCGACCTCGTGGCCGGTCAGATCCGTCCAGGCCCGGTTCAGGTAGGTCCAGCGGCCGTCGGCGTCGGTCCGGAAGACGACCTCGCTCAGCAGGTCCAGCAGGTGCACGGCGGACGTCTCCGCCGCCGCCCGGCCCGTCCCGCCGCCGCCACGGGACCAGGGCCGGCCCGCCGCCTGCGCGTGCCTTGTCTCGGACGTCACCGAAGACCCCCATCCATCACGGCTGCAGTCGTCGCCCGCACCCGGCGCGAGGGGACGGGAGATCCTCTTCGGAGATGCCACCGTACGCGCCGGCGGAAGTGCCCGCCGGCAGAACAACATCCTCCTCGGTTCACCCCGTGTGATCTCCCCCGGGGCTCTCCCCGCGCGCCCCGAAACCACTGCGGCCACAGCCCGCGGAACCTCGCCGGTCGCAGCTCTGACGGTCTACCGTGAACGCCGTGGAGCCGCCGCCGTACATCGAGGTCGACGGCCGTCCCGCCGACGGAACCGGCCTGCGTGACCTCGCGCTGTCCAATGACGGACACCTGACCACGATGCAGGTCCGCGCCGGCCGGGTCCGTGGGCTCGCCCCGCACCTGAGCCGGCTCGACCACGCCAACCAGGAGCTCTACGGCGCCCCCCTGGACGCCGGCCTCGTCCGCGACCGGATCCGCCACGCGCTCGCGGTCGCACCGGCCGCCACGGCACCTCCGACCGTCGCGGCACCGGCCGAGGCCGGGCAGGCGGCCGGAGTCCCGGCCCGCAGCGTGGACGCGACCGTGCGGGTGGTGGTCTTTCCGACCGGGCCGGGCGCGGTCTCGGTCCTGGTCTCCGTCGGCCGGCCCGCCGAGCCCGCCAGCGCACCGCTGCGGCTGTGCTCGCTGCGGTACCAGCGGCCGTTCGCGCACATCAAGCACCTCGGCACCTTCGGCCAGCTCCACGGCAGCCGGCTCGCCCGCCGGCGCGGCTTCGACGACGCCCTGCTCGTCACCACGGACGGCCGGGTCTGCGAGACGACGGTCGCCACCATCGGTTTCGTCGCCGCCCCTGCCCGCGGCCGCACCGCGGGCCCGGCCACGGTGATCTGGCCGGAGGCACCGTCACTGTGCGGCGTGACCATGACGCTGCTCGACGAGCAGCTCCGTGGCACCGCCCTCGCCTCCCCGCCCGCCTCAGGCACGGGGCCGCCGACGGTTGCGGGGACGCGGCGGGAACCGGTCCGGTTGGCCGAGGTCGGCGGGTTCCACACCGTGTTCGTCGCCAACGCCCGCGGGCTGGCGGCCGTCGAGCGCATCGACGACACCCTCGTCCCCCCCGACCCCGAGGTCATGGCCGGACTGCGCCGCCTGTACGCCGCCGTCCCCTGGGACGAGATCTGACAGCGGGCGGTGAGGGGCTGCCCGCCGCCGGCCATGATGAGGGGCCATGACGGGCGACTTCCCCGCGGCGACGGTCGGCTGGCTCGACGCCACCGGCGGCATCAGCGGCGACATGTTCCTCGGCGCCTGTGTGGACGCCGGGGTCGACCTGGCTGTCCTGCACTCCGTCGTGGCCGCTCTCGGGCTGGCCGACGCGGTCACCCTGGACGCCCGGACCGTGCACCGCGGCGGCCTGCGGGCGACGCAGGTCCTGGTCCGGTGCGCACCGGCGGCCGAGCAGCCCACGCGGGGGCTCGGCGACATCCTCGGCCTGCTCGACGCCTCCGGCCTCGACCCGGTCGTGCGGCGACGGTCCGCGGACGTGTTCCGCGCCCTGGGAGCCGCCGAGGCACACGTGCACGGCCGCCCGGTCGAACAGATCCACTTCCACGAGGTCGGCGCGCTCGACAGCATCGCGGACGTCGTCGGGGCCGTCGCCGCCCTGCGGGCACTGGGCGTCGAGCGCCTGGTGTGCAGCCCGCTGTCGCTCGGCGGCGGCCGGATCGGCACAGCCCACGGGGCGATCCCCCTGCCTGGACCAGCGGTGCTCGAGCTGGTCCGTGCCAGCGGAGCGCCGGCGGCCGGCGGGCCGGTCGACACCGAACTGGCCACCCCGACGGGTGTCGCGCTGGCCGTCACCCTCGCGGAGAGTTTCGGCGCGATGCCGCTGATGCGCACCACCGCCGTCGGTCTCGGTGCCGGCGGCCGCGAGATCCCCGGGCACCCGAACGTCGCCCGGCTCGTCGTGGGCCAGCCGGATCTCGCCGGGGCCGGGCCGGCGCACGGCGCCCGCCACGGCGACAGCGTCGTCCTGGAAACCAACGTCGACGACCTGGACCCGCGGCTGTGGCCGTCCACCCTGGAAGCCCTGCTCGCCGGCGGCGCGGCGGACGCCTGGCTCACCCCGATCCTGATGAAGAAGGGCCGACCGGCACACACGCTTTCGGTGCTGTGCGACCCCGACGCCGTCGACCGCGTCCGCGACGTGCTCTTCCGCCACACCACGTCGATCGGGGTCAGGGAGCACGTCGTCACGAAGACCGCGCTGGCCCGCCGCGCACTGCGGGTCGAGGTGGCCGGCGGCCAGGTGGGCGTGAAGGTCGCCTCCTCCCACGGCGAGGTCGTCAACGTCTCGGTCGAACACGACGACGTCCTCGCGGTCGCCGAGTCATCCGGCCTGCCCCCGAAGGTCATCCTCGACTGTGCGCGTTCCGCCGCAGCGGCTCTGCTCCACCCTCACGTGCCGCGACGCCTTGAAGCGCACGCGTATATGCACCCGCATCCCGAGGAGTTGACCGACCAGGAAACGCCTCGTTGAGCTCACTGGTCGGCCGATAGTTCACCGAATGCTCCCAGTTTCGCGGGCTACGGTCCCAGGCCGCGAGGGTGACCTGCCGTTGCGCGGCCTCGAGCTGCGCGGCGATCCACGCCGCCCAGTCGGCGTCCGGCCGGGCGCGGGCGTGGCTCTCGATGCGGACCGGCGCCGTTCCGGGCTCGTCCGAGAGACGGACAGTCGGGCGGGCCGCGCCTACGCTGGGCGGGACTGCCGCGTTCAGCCCGGGGCGAGGGTGCCCCGAGCCGATCTTCCCGAGGGGCCGCCGTGACCGTCCATCCGAGCCAGGACGGCACCGCCGTTCCGAAGCACGTGGCCGACGGCGCCGCCGTGGCCGCGCCCGTCCGGCTGTCGAAGGGCGGGTACGAGAAGGAGCTCGCCCGGCTGCAGACGGAGCTGGTGCGGATGCAGGAGTGGATCGTCTCCACGTCGACCCGCCTGGTCGTCGTGATGGAGGGCCGGGACACCGCGGGCAAGGGCGGCACGATCAAGCGGATGACGGAGCGACTCAACCCCCGGCACTACCGGGTGGTCGCGCTCGGCAAGCCCAGCGAGCGGGAACGGGCGCAGTGGTACTTCCAGCGGTACATCACCCATCTCCCGGCCGGCGGGGAGATCGTCTTCTTCGACCGCAGCTGGTACACCCGCGCCGGGGTGGAGCGGGTGATGGGCTTCTGCTCCGACGAGGAGTACGAGGAGTTCCTGCGGTTCTGCCCGCAGTTCGAGCGGGCCCTGGCCCGGTCGGGCATCAGGCTGGTCAAGTACTGGCTCTCGCTGAGCGACGACGAGCAGGAGCGCCGCTTCACCGAGCGGATCAGGAACCCCGAGAAGCGGTGGAAGCTGTCGGACCTCGACCTGCAGGCCCGGGCGCACTGGGTCGACTACGCCGAGGCCAAGGACCAGATGTTCGCCTACACCGACATTCGGGAGGCGCCCTGGTCCGTGGTCGACGCGGACGACAAGCGCAGCGCGCGGCTGAACCTGATCAGCCATCTGCTGTCGACGGTGCCCTACGAGCGGGTCTCCCACCCGGACGTGATGCTTCCGCCGCGGCAGAACCGGGGTTACCAGCGACCGCCGATCGACAGCCAGACCTGGATCCCCCGCCGTTACATCGTCGGGTAGGCCAGACATCTCGCCGGGTGGACCGGACGTCACCGGACTCGGCGCTCGCCGGGCACAGCGCTCGCCGGGCACGGTGGCCCTCGGGCCCGGTACCGGTTTCCGGCGTCGCCGAAGGCCGGCGGCACCCGACCGGTGGCGCCGCCTGCTGACTGCACCGGGCACCGACGCCGTCCGGTGAACGGACGGCGTCGGTGCACCGGCGGTGTCAGAGGTGGGACATGCCCTCGAAAGGGCTGGGGATGCGTTCCTGGCGGGAACCGAAGTCCACCAGGACGGCGCTCTCCCCCTCGACCCGGGTGACCCGACCGAGCCCGTAGGAGTCATGCACGACCCGGTCACCCTCGGCGAACCGGGGGGTCGGCACCACCACGGGTGCCTTGAACGGGCTGGTCGGCAGGTGGCGTCTGGGAACTGCTGACTGGCTCATCTCTGCCAGTATGCAACGCGTGGGCCCGGCGCGGTTGGTGGCACACCGCCGGATCCGGGCCACCGGCCCCTCCGCACCGCGTCCCCAGCGCATCCGCCCTGGTCACCAGCACCTCAAACGGTCGTTCAGCATTTCGCGAATGTTGCCGGATCGGACCCGGCGCCCCGTCTACGCTGTGACAGACAGGTGACTTACCGCCAGCTGGCCCCGGGCCCGCCGCCTTCCGCGGAGTGCGCCGGCACCCACGAGAGGACGACGATGATCCGTCGAGGACGATTACTCGCCACTGCCGCCGCCTGCTGCGCCGTGCTGGCCTTCGGGACCGCCTGCGGCGGCGACAGCGGCTCCACCGCGGCGCCGGGGACCGGCGGCACGGGCGGGCCGGGCGGGCCGGGCGGCGAACCGGTGGCCGGTGGCACCGCGCAGGTCATGCAGATCCGCGAGCCGTCCTCGATGGACCCGGTGACCATGACGAACGCCTGGCAGATCAGCGGATTCCTCGGCAACGCCCTGTACGGCACGCTGCTCGTCAACGACGCGCGCACGGACGAGATCCACTACACCATGGCCGAGTCGTTCGCCTCGACCGACAACGGCGCGACCTTCACGCTGCGGCTGCGGCCCGGCCTGCTCTTCTCCGACGGGACCGCGCTCGACGCCGCCGCCGTCAAGATCAACTGGGACCGGCACCGCGACCCGGTGCTCGCCTCGCCGTACCTGTCCGAGGCCTCGCTGATCGCCGCGACCGAGGTGGTGGACGCGACCACCCTCGCGGTGCGGATGACGGAGCCGGTGCCGAGCTTTCCGCGCGCGCTGCTCACGACGTCCATGAACTGGATCGCCTCCCCGGCCGCGCTGGCCGGTGACCGCGCCGCGTTCGACCGGGCGCCGGTCGGTGCCGGGCCGTACACCCTGAAGAGCTGGACCCGCCAGGACCGCATCCAGCTGACCCGCAACGCCCGCTACTGGGACGCCCCGCGCCCCTACCTGGACGAGATCACCATCCGCACCTCGAACGACGCGGGGCAGCGCTACAACACCCTGGTCAGCGACGGCGCCGACATCGTCATCGAGACCAACGCGGACAGCCTCGCCCGCGCGGCGAAGGCCGGGTACACGACGGACGTCACCCCGCTGAGCGGCGGGCTCTTCCTGGCGATGAACATGCGACGGCCGCCGTTCGACGACCTCCGCGCCCGCCGCGCCGTCGCCGCCGCGATCGACCTGGAGGCGTTCGATCTCGCGGTCTACAACGGTGCGGCGACGACCGTCGACACGCTGTTCTCCGAGACGTCGCCGCTGTATGTCGACACCCCGCTGCGCCGGCAGGACCGGGCGCTCGCGCAGCGTCTGTTCGACGAGCTGGCCGCCGAGGGCACACCGGTGTCGTTCACGTTCACCGGTTACAACACCTCGGAGATGAAGGACACCGCCGAGAACATCCAGGCGCAGCTCAGCTCGTTCGACAACGTCACAGTGGACGTCCGGGCAGTCGACTTCGCCGAGAACACCCGCCTGGCGACCACACACGACTTCGACATGCTCGTCTGGTCGTCGAGCTTCATCGACCCGGACCCGCGGGTGTGGACGGCGTTCCGCAGCGACTCGCGGGGCAACTTCCCAGGTGTCGACGACGACCAGCTCGACGCCGCCCTGCGGACCGGCCGCACCGCGACCGCCACCGAGCAGCGCCGGGCCGCCTACGGGACGTTCCAGGACCGCCTGGTCGCCCTGGTGCCCGGCGTCTTCACCGTCCGGGTGAACCCGGGCGTGATGGCCGCTCAGGACGTCGGTGGCGTCACCCAGTACGGGCTGGGCTCGCTGCTTCCCGAACGACTGTGGATCACCCGGTGACGCGCCGGGCGGTCAGGACATCCAGGCGGAGGTGACGGGCACGGCGGCGTCCTCGACCGGGGCGGCCTCGCCGCGGGCCGCCCCGATCCGGACCAGGAACTCCTCGACCAGGCCGAACAGCTCGCGGGCCAGGTCGAGGGTGAGGTCCGGGGAGAGCACCGCCGGCAGYGGCAGGTCGACGGCGCCGGCGAAGCCCCGGTTGTTCACCCGCAGCATCGCGTCGAAGACCGGGATCCCGAGCTGGCGGGCCCCTTCGATGTGCGGGCGCAGGAAGCGGGTCGGTGCCCCGCGGTAGTACTGCACCATCGTCAGGACGACCCCGAGCAGCCTCGGTTCGAGCGGCTTCACCACCGGGTGCAGCCCGGACTGGAGCTCGGCGACCCGGTTGTACTCCCAGACGAAACGGCCGAGCCGGCGCATCAGGTGCTCGACGCCGAGGGTCGACTGGTTGTCCGGCCGGGACGGGATGAGCAGGTGGTCGCAGGCGGCCACGGCCGCCCGGGTGATCACCCCGAAGTGGGACGGGCAGTCGAGGATGACCAGGTCGTAGTCGGACGGGTCGAAGGACGCGAGCCCCAGCGCGAGCTGCTGGTAGACGTCGAAGTAGTACCGGGTGGACCGGTGCGCCTGCGCCCCGCCGAGCCGCCCTACGAGATCCATCTCGATGTCGCCGAGGGCGGTGTGCGATCCGAGCAGGTCCAACCGGCCCCCGCCCTCGGCGATGACGGCGGCCGCGGCCGGCGGCGTCGTGACGTACCCGGCCAGCGGCGGTGGGGCGGTGTGCGGACGCCAGGACTCGAACCAGGCCTTGACGGTGCGGCGCCGGTCCGCGAGACCGGCCTGCCAGGTCTCGGCGTCGTAGAAGTTCAGTGTCAGGTTCGCCTGCGGATCCAGGTCGACCAGCAGGACCCGCCGCCCCATCCGCGCGATCGCCGCGCCGATGTTGGCGGACAGTGTGGTCTTGCCCACCCCGCCCTTGTAGCTGGCGATCGTCACGACCTTCACCGCAGCCTCGCTCCCGGTCGTGCGCCCTGACGAGATGCACACTACGGCCCATTCCACCCCTGTCCCGCATTCCGTCCGCAATCGCCACGCATTCCGCCGGCAATACGGCAACACCCGGACAGTGGGCCGCCGCGGCGGGAGACCGCCCGCCGCCTGAGGTCACGGACCGGGTACACCCGGGCGCACACACGCACGGACCGCTGGTGCGGACAGCACCGGAGTGGTAGCCGGCCCGGCCCCGATTTCGCGTCGTCCGTGCTGCGTGTCATCGTCTGCGGAGAGAACTTGCCGGACTTACGGCTCAAAGCCGGAAATCAGGTGATCGGTGTGGAAAACGGCAATGCGGCGGCAGTGCCACGACGGGCCGCAGGACGCTCCGACCGGGCGATCCGGATCACGACCGTGGTGGCGGTGGCCACGGTCGCCGCCGTCGCGGCATTCGTGTCCTATCGGCACATGCGCGGTGTCGCTCTCCTGCACGGCGAGGACACGGTGACCGCCACCGTCCTGCCGTTCAGCGTCGACGGTCTGATCGTGGCAGCCTCCATGGCGATGCTGGCGGACCGGCGGGCCGGGCGGCGGCGGTCCTGGCTGTCCGCCACCCTGCTGGCGGCGGGCGCCTGCGCGTCGCTCGCCGCGAACGTCCTGCATGCCGACCCGACGGCGACCGCCCGCATCATCGCCGGCTGGCCACCGCTGGCGCTGCTCGGCTCGTACGAGCTGCTCATGCGCCAGATCCACCCCGCGCGCCGGTCGTCCGCCGCGACCGCCGCGACCGTGACGGACGCCGGGACTGTGGAGGACGCCGAAGCCCTGGCGGACGCCGGGGTCGGCGCCGCCGCCACCGAGTCCGTCCCTGCCACCACGACCGCCGTGGTACCTGTCACGGCCCAGGCAGCCCCCGCCACCCCCCCAGCCGACTCCGCCGACATCCCCACGGGTCCCGCCGCAGCGGCGCCTGCAGGGGCCGCTGCGGCGCACGCGCAGTCCACGGCGGGGCCGCCCGCCACCCGCACGGAGGCCGACCGGCTCACAGCCGCGGCATCCCCCGCCGCCGAACCAGTCGAACCAGTCGAACCAGTCGAACCAGCCCGCCCGGCTGCGCCGGCCGCGTCAGCTGACACGCCCGCGCACGTCGGCGGGCCGCGGCGCCTCACGCCGGTTCCGTTCAACGGTCTCGACACGACGGATCCGTCGGTGAAGCGGGCGGCGATCATCCGCGCGCTCGACGAGACCGGTGGCTCGGCGACCGCGGCGGTCTCGCTGCTCGGCCGGTGGGGCGTCACGGTCAGCAAGAGCTGGGTGTACCAGGTCCGCAAGGAGACCCGGTACGCGAACCTGCAGACCGGGCCGCTGCCGGTGCCCGCACCGCGGGCGCCCCGCGGCGGGAGTACGGGGCGGCGCCGGGGCATGGCGGCCGCACCGTCACTCACGGTCCCCTCGCGCTGACGCCCGCACCGCCGCCAGACGCGTCCGTCCCGCCGGCGCCGACACCGACGCGGGTGTCAGCCGGCGCGGCGGCAGACGGATCTCAGGAGCTGACCGCCCCGTCGGAGTCGTCGACAGCGCGCGGACCGGTCGCGGCACCGGTGGCTCCGGTGCCAGCGGTGGCACCGGAGGCCCCAGGGTCGGCGGCGAGGTGCGGCGGATGCGTCTCGGCGCGGCGCAGGCGGATGACGGCGGTCGCGTCGAGGCCGCCGTCACCGCGCTCCTGCGCCGCGGCGTAGTCGGCCTCGGCGCGGGCGGCGAACGGGAGCGGGATGCCGCGGCGGGCCGCCTCGGCCAGGCAGATGCGCAGGTCCTTGCGCATCCAGTCGACGGCGAAGCCGAAGTCGAACTCGTCGCGGACCATGGTGTGTCCGCGGTTGTTCAGGTACCAGCTGCTGGCCGCGCCGCCGCCGACGGCGGCCAGCACGAGATCGGTGTCGAGGCCGGCCTCGGCGGCGAAGTTGAGGGCCTCGGCGGCGCCCGCGATGGCGGCCGCGACGAGGATCTGGTTGACCATCTTGGTCAGCTGGCCGCTGCCGACCGGCCCGATCCGGGTGATCGTGCTGCCGTAGGCGGCCAGGACCGGGCGGACCGTCTCGAGCGTCCGCGGGTCGGCGCCGCACATGATGCTGAGCCGACCGGCCTGCGCCCCCGCCTGGCCGCCGGAGACCGGGGCGTCGACGAACCCGACACCGGCCCGCGACGCCTGGCCCGCGATCTCCACGGCGAGCTCGGCGGAGGTGGTGGAGTGGTCGACGACGGTGGCGCCGGGGCGCAGCACACCGAGCGCACCCGCCGGGCCCGTGATCACCTCGCGGACGTCCGCGTCGGCACCGACGCAGACACAGACGACGTCCGCGCCCGCCGCGGCCGCGGCGGGGGTGGGGGCTGCGGTGCCGGAGTGACGCTCCAGCCACCGGTCGGCGGTCGCCGCAGTGCGGTTGTGGACGACGGTGGTGAAGCCCGCCGCGGCGAGATGCCCCGCCATGGGGAAGCCCATGGTGCCGAGACCGATGAAAGCCACCTTCATGCCGGCACGCTCCTGTCCCGCCGCCACGGCGGCTCGGTCACCTCTGGTGCCCGGCCTGGCGCCCGGTCGTTCCCGGGGGCCTCGATCGCCCGGGCCGGCGCCGGTCAGAGGGCACCCAGCAGGGTGCGCAGGGCGTCGTCCAGATGCTGGCGCTGTTCCGGTGTGAGATGGGCGGCCAACCGGGCGAAACGCGTCACCTGCTCGGTGAACGCGGCGTCGATGATGACCCGCCCCCGCTCGGTGAGTCCCACCCGGAAGCTGCGCCGGTCGGCCGGATCCAGCCGGCGCTCCACCAGCCCGGCGTCCTCCAGCCTGTCGAGCCGGTTGGTGATACCGGCCCGCGACATCATCAGCTTCTCGGAGAGCTGGGAGGGGATCAGCACACACGGCGGGCCGACCGCGCGGAGCGCGGCGAGCACCTCGAAGTCGCCGGACGTGAGTCCGTACTGCTCCAGGGGGTCGCCCTTCGAGCCGAGCGCGGTGACGAACACCTTCATCCGCGCGAAGGTTCCGAGGGCACTGATGTCGAGGTCGGGGCGCTCGCGCTGCCAGTGTTCGACTACGTCGTCGATCTGGTCCGGAGCATGCCCGTCGATACATGCGTTCCAGGCGCCGTCCACGGCACGAGTGTATTTGATCATCGTCCTCTCACGCTAGAAATTAGTTTGATGCAGTACTATCAGTCCTCGTACTGTCTCGTGTCGAACCAACAGCGGCCGCCCCGTAGTGGCCACTCCGACAGACCGCAACCACCGGACACCAGGAGATCTTTCCGTGACCGCATCCACCGACATCGTCGGCGACGGGCAGTCATCAGTCGCCTCGGACGGGTCACCGGGGACGAGCCCGCAGGTCGACCCTCGGCGCTGGCTCGCGCTGGGCATCATCGCCATCGCTCAGCTGATGGTCGTCCTCGACGCGTCGATCGTGACCATTGCGCTCCCCCACGCCCAGGCTGACCTGGGCATCTCCACCGCCGACCGGCAGTGGGTCATGACCGCCTACACGCTCGCCTTCGGCGGCCTGCTGCTCCTCGGCGGCCGCATCGCGGACTTCCTCGGCCGCAAGCGGATCTTCATCTGGGGGCTCATCGGCTTCGCCGGAGCCTCCGCGCTCGGCGGCGCCGCCCCGAACGCCGAGTTCCTGTTCGCAGCCCGGGCGCTGCAGGGTGCCTGCGCGGCGCTGTTGGCGCCGGCGGCACTCTCGCTGATCACCGTGACCTTCACCGAGGGCAAGGAGCGGGCCCGGGCGTTCGGCGTCTACGGCGGGATCTCCGGCGGTGGCGCGGCCATCGGCCTCATCGTCGGCGGTCTGCTCACCGAGTACGCGTCCTGGCGGTGGTGCCTGCTGGTGAACATCCCGATCGCGCTGGCCGCGGCGGCCGCGGCGCTGCCGATCGTCCGGGAGAGCAAGGCCGAGGGCAAGGCGAGCTATGACATCCCGGGCGCGGTGACCGTGACCGCCGGCCTGGTCGCGCTGGTCTACGGCTTCACCGTCGCCGCCGAGGACGGCTGGGGTTCAGCCACCACGATCGGCCTGCTCGTCGGGTCGGCAGTGCTGCTCGCCGCGTTCGTCGTCATCGAGACCCGCACGAAGGCCCCGCTGCTGCCGATGCGCGTCCCCCTGGAGCGCAACCGAGGCGGGTCCTTCCTGGCATCGCTGCTCATCGGCGGCGGGCTCTTCGCGATGTTCCTGTTCCTCACGTTCTACTTCCAGTCGACGCTGGGGTACAGCGCGCTGCGCAGCGGCTTCGCCTTCCTGCCGTTCAGCGTGGGCATCATCGTCTCGGCCGGTCTGTCCAGCCAGTTCCTTCCCCGGGTCGGCCCCAAGGCACTGATGATCGGCGGCAGCGTGCTCGCCGTGGCCGGCCTGCTGCTGCTCAGCCAGATCGGCGTCGACTCCAGCTACGTCGCCCTGGTGCTGCCGGCGGAGCTCCTGATCAGCTTCGGGATGGGCTTCGCCTTCGTCCCGATGTCCAGCGTGTCGCTGCTGGGGGTCGCCGAGCACGACGCGGGTGTGGCCAGCGCCCTGGTCAACACCACCCAGCAGGTCGGCGGGTCGCTCGGGGTGGCACTGCTCAACACCGTCTACGCCACGGCCGTGACCGACTACCTCACCTCGCACGGCACCGGCCCGGCCGCCCAGGCGCAGGCGGCGGTGGAGGGGTACACGACCTCGTTCCTGTGGAGCGCGGCGCTGATCGCGCTGGCTCTGATCTCCGTGATCGTGCTCGTCAGGGCCGGCCGGGACGACGTGCCGCAGGGTGACGGGATCCCGATCCACGCCGGCTGACGCCGGTCATCACGGCCGGATGACGGACAGCGGGTCAGGCGGCGGTGGTCATCCCGGCCCGGGGGTGCGTGGCGGGCCGTCCGCCGCCTCCCCGGGGCCGAGGCCACGGCCCAGGTCGCGGACCTCCTGGTTGGCGGCGAGCAGTCCCTCGCGCAGCTGGCGGAGCACCGTCCGGGTGCCGGCCGGGTCGGCGGGCTGGGCCTGGGCGTCGGCCGCGACCAGCACGAGCTCCATCAGCCGCCGCTGCATGCCGTCGTGCAGGTCGGCGGCCATCCGGCGGCGCTGGGCGGCCTGCGCGCCGGCGACCTGCTGGTGGGCCGCATGCGACTCGACCAGCCGGGCCCGGGCGGCGACCTGGAGCTGGGCGTTCTCCAGCGCCAGCTGCCCGGCCCGCAGGGCGGCCTCGGTGTAGGCGTTGTCGGTGCCGAGGGCCGGGTCACCGGTCACCACGGCGAGCACTGCGCCGTCTCCGGTCCGCACCTCCCGGGCCCAGCGGGGCGCCGTGGCCAGGCCACGATCGCCCACCTCCGCGCGGTCCAGGGCGGTCGGGCCCAGGTCGGTCAGGTGGAGGTCGGTGGGGCGGCCGTCGACGTCCACGTAGCCGGGAAGGCCGGGCAGCCGGAAGCAGATCTCGACCGTCGGGTCACGCAGCACGGTCCGCAGCGCGTCCCGGACGCTGTGGACGGTGGCGGGGTCGGCGAGGCGCAGCACCCGGTCGGCCGCGGTGACCACCCCGAGCGCCCGGCGCGCGGCGGCGACCACGAGCACCACCGGGAACACCGCGAGCACGATGCTCTGGACCGCGATCCCCCGCATGACACCGTCCAGGCCGTCCACCTCGATCGGCGGGGTGAGTACCGCGACGGTGACGATCGCGCCGCCCACCATGCTCAGGACGAGCGGGGCCACCACCCGCTCCGGGCCGCGCAGGCTGCGGACCCGCCGGAACAGCAGGACCGCGAAACCGACCGCCAACAGCGGGATGATCACCTGGAATCCGTCGCTCAGCGCGCCGAACACCGACCGGTGCGCCAGCCAGCCGGGCCACCAGGCGTCCGCGGCGTAGCCGTTCCACTCCGGCCGGGAGGTGACCACGCTGAGGGCCATCACCGGGCCGAGCGCGACGGCCGCCGCGGCGGTGAGCACCCGGTCCGCCCGGCCGGCCAGCCGCCCCTGCGGGTAGCGCAGCAGCGCCAGGCCGAACAGGACGTAGAAGGCGCAGTTCCCGGCGATCCCGAGCACCGGCAGGATCCCGGTGTTCCAGCTCATCGCCCAGGTCGCGAGCCAGGCCAGGCCCGCGCCGACGAGCGGGCGGCCACAGCCACGCAGCGGCCCGGCGGGCAGCATCAGCACGCCGGCGCCGGTCAGGCCACCCGCGATCAGGACGTTCACCACCGCGATCGCCGGGGCACCTCCCAGGTAGGGCCATCCGACGGCCAGCGTCGCCGCGCCGGCCGCGGCACCCGCACCGGCCGCGGCCGCCACCCGGCCGTTCACGGCGCCGCGGCGGTCGGGACGGTGACCCGCACCGTCGTCCCGGCGCCCGGCGGGCTGGCGAGGTCCACACTGCCGCCGGCCGCCTCCGCCCGGTCGCGCAGACCCGCCAGGCCCCCGGACGTTCCCTCGGCGGCGCCGCCGCGCCCGTCGTCCCGCACCTCCACCACCAGCCACTGCGCGCCTCCCGACAGCCGCACCCGCGCCGACGCCGCCCCCGCGTGCTTGACGACGTTCGCCAGCAGTTCCGAGACGGCGAAGTAGACCGTGCGCTCGGCCAGGTCGCCGTAGGGCCCGGGCCCGGTCAGGGCGATCTCGACGTCCACCGGCAGTGCGAGCCGACCGGCGGCGGCGCGCACCGCCCCGGCCAGGCCCTGGCTGCGCAGGATCTCCGGGTCCAGGCCGCGGGCGATCGTGCGTACCTCGTCGTTCGCCGCGAGCAGGCCGGCGCGGATGTCGCCGAACACCGTCGCCGACGCCCCCGGGTCGTCCGCGGACCACTCGGCGGCACTGACCATCATCGCCAGGGCGAGCAGCCGCTGCTGGACGCCGTCGTGCAGGTCACGGGCGATCCGGTTTCGCTCGACTGCCTCGGCCTCCTCGACCCGCCGCTGCGCCGCCCGGGTCTCGACCAGCTGTGCCTGGATGGCTACCTGCAGCTGGGCGTTCTGCAGCGCCAGCCGGGCGGCCCGCAGCGCCGCCCCGGTGAACGCGGCGTGCCCGCGGCGCAGCACCGACCGGCCGGTGACGAGGGCGAGCATCTCACCGGACGGAGCTGACACCGGCTGACGCCAGGCCGGCCCGGGATCGCCGTCGGGCTCGGCGGGCTCCCCGTCGACGTCGACGAAGCGGCCCTCGTCCGGCAGCCAGAAGTACAGGTCGACGGTGTCGTCGCGCAGCACCCGGCGCAACGCGTCCCGGACGGCGGTGACCGTGGTCGGGCCACCGCCGGGCCGCAGCATCCGGTCCGCGGACGTCGCGACCGTGACGGCGCGCCACAGCTCGCACAGCACCAGCGCGAACGGAAGCACCGCCAGTGTGGCGCCCTGCTCGGCGACGTTGTCGGCGTTATGGCCGGGTTCCCGGTTGTCCAGGGTCGGCGAGAGCACCGCCAGGCCGATGACGACAAAGCTCAGCGCGACCAGCGCCGGGGCGAGCACCGACCGCTCCAGGCCGTACAGCCGGGCCCAGCGCCGCCCGACCAGCGCCACGAACACGGCCGCCAGCACCGGGTTGACCACCAGGTAGACATCGCTGATCGCGCCGAACAGCGCGTCGCTGGCCGCCAGTGTCGGCCAGGACGCGTCCGCGTCGAAGCCGTTCCACTCCGGCTCGGAGACCAGGATCGACAGCGCCGCCAGCGGGCCGTAGGCGAGGGTCGTGAGGGCGCCGGCCCACCAGTCCAGGCGGCCGGTCGGGATCCCGTCCGGGTAGAGCAGGACGCCCCAGCCGAAGGCCACGAAGAACAACGCGTTGGCGAGGAAACCGAGGGCCGGCAGCGGGCCGACGTCCCAGCCCAGTAACCAGGTGAGGGCCCAGCACAGGCCGGCGGCCACGGCCATCCAGCCCGTCCGCCGCAGCGCCGGGGAGCCTGCGAGCAGGACCCCGGAGACGACGAACGCGCCGGCCACGAAGGCGTTGACCGCCGCGAGGGCGTGCTCGCCACGCCAGTAGGGCCACCCGGCGGCCACGGTGAGCGCCGCGGCCGCCGCCCCGCAGGTGATCGCGGCCAGCAGCAGGCGATACCGGGACCAGCGGGGGACGGAGCTCGTCGACACGGACCCCTTCCCTCAGCCAGCCGGCACCGAATCCGGGCGGCCGGGGCCGCCGTGTGCACCGGGGCCGCCGCTCCGTATGACGATCATCCCATGCACGCCCTGCTGCCGGCCGGGCGGGGAGCACAGGTCAGACATCCGGGACGTCGCCGATCCGCACAGTTGACCGGGTGTCCCTTCCGATGGTGCAATCGGGCCCATGTGGAGTTCGGCGCGACTGAACGCGCCCCGACTGGTCACCCGGAGTCACATCGACTTCGGCCGGGTCAGCTCCGCCGTCTGTACCACCGCCGCCTGTACCGCCACGTCGGCGCTTCGGTAACGCGCACCTCGGCCGCTCGCCACCCGGCAGTCCGGCCGGCGGGCGTCCTCCTGTAGCGGACCGGTCACCTCGGCGGGCGCGCGGGTCGCGGCCGCCCTGTCGGGTTCCGGCCGGGTAACCTGCCTCCTCACACGTGCGAGCCGGCTGCCCGCAGCCCTGTTCCGCGCCGCGGTTGCGCTGTCCCCTGTGCCCGCCCCCGCGACGTCCCGTACCGGCCGCGACGTCCTGCGCCGGTTCCGCGGCGTCCATCCCTCCACCGGTCGCGCCAGTGCGCCGGTGCCGTCGTTCCGCGGCTTCGTCCCCGCTCCCGCGGGCAACGGCCCCGTTCCGGCCCTGCCCGCGCCGCCGAGAAACAGAAAGCAGGTCATGATGCCCCGTCGGTTGTTCACCTCCGAATCCGTCACCGAAGGCCACCCGGACAAGCTGGCCGACCAGATCAGCGATGCCCTCCTGGACGCCTACCTCAGCGCCGACCCGACCTCCCGGGTCGCGGTCGAGACGCTGCTGACGACCGGCCACGTGCACGTTGCCGGCGAGGTCACCTCCGCGGCACTCATCGACGTCACCGCGGTCGTGCGCCGCACGCTGACCGACATCGGGTACAACGCGGCGACCGGCTTCGACGGGGCGACCGTCGGTGTCCTGGTGTCGATCGGCGCGCAGTCCCCCGACATCGCCCAGGGTGTCGACCACGCCTACGAGGCACGGCGGTCCGCCGACGCCGGCGGGACGGCCGCCGACGACGCGCTCGGCCGGCAGGGCGCGGGCGATCAGGGGATCATGTTCGGCTACGCGACCGACGAGACCCCGGACCTGCTGCCACTGCCGATCACGCTGGCGCACCGGCTCGCCGAGCGGCTCGCCCGGGTCCGCCACGACGGGGTGCTGCCCTACCTGCGCCCGGACGGCAAGACCCAGGTCACCATCGAGTACGACGGCGACCGGCCGGCGCGGCTCGACACCGTGGTCGTCTCCGCCCACCACGCCGCCGGGGTCGACCTCGAGGGCCAGCTGATCCCGGACATCCGCGCCCAGGTCGTCGAACCGGAGCTCAAGCGGCTCGCCGAGGAGAGCCTGGGCCTCGAGGTCGACGGCTACCGGCTGCTCGTGAACCCGACGGGCCGGTTCGAGATCGGCGGCCCACAGGGTGACGCCGGCCTCACCGGCCGCAAGATCATCATTGACACGTACGGCGGGTACGCCCGGCACGGCGGCGGTGCCTTCTCCGGCAAGGACCCGTCCAAGGTCGACCGCTCGGCGGCCTACGCGCTGCGCTGGGTGGCCAAGAACGTGGTCGCCGCGGGCCTGGCCCGCCGCGCCGAGCTGCAGGTCGCCTACGCGATCGGCAAGGCGGAGCCGGTCGGGTTGTTCGTGGAGACGTTCGGCACCGAGCAGGTGCCGGTGGAGCGGATCGAGCGGGCCGTGGACGAGGTGTTCGACCTCCGCCCCGCCGCGATCATCCGGGACCTGGACCTGCTGCGCCCCGTCTACCGGCGGACGGCCGCCTACGGCCACTTCGGCCGTTCGCTGCCCGAGTTCACCTGGGAGCGCACGGACCGCGCCGACGCGCTGCGCGCCGCCGCCTCCGCCTGACCGCCCCGGGCTGAGCGCATCAGCTGCCGGCGTCGGTGAGGGCGGCGCGCACGACCTGGCCGACCGCCGCCGTCTCCAGCAGGAAGCCGTCATGGCCGAACTCGGACGACACCAGGTGCGCCTCGGTGCCCAGGTGCCGGGCGAGTTCGGCCTGCAGCCGCGGCGGGTAGAGCCGGTCGCTGTCGATGCCGGCGACCGTGACCGGGGCCCGGCAGCCGCGCAGGGCTGCCGGGACCCCGCCGCGGCCGCGGCCGACGTCCTGGCTCATCATCGCCGTGGTGAGCGTGACGTAGGTGCCGGCGTCGAAGCGGCTGATCAGTTTCGCCCCCTGGTGCTCCACGTAGGACGCGGCTGCGTAGCGGCCGTCGCTCTGCATGGTGTTGCCGAACCGGTGGGCGAACTCGGCCTCGCTGCGATAGCTGACCTGGCCCATCTGGCGGGCGAGCGCCAGACCGGTGTGCGGGCCACCACCAGCCGGCCGGTGGTGGTGGTAGTCCCCGCCCAGCCAGTGCGGGTCGGCGCGGATCACCGCGAGCTGGGTCGCGTAGAGCGCGATCTGCTCGGCGGTCGCCGCCGCGCCGCACGACAGCACAACCGCCCTGGCCACCCGCTCGGGCAGCGCCACCGCCCACTCCAGCGCCCGCATACCGCCCATCGAGCCGCCGACGACCGCCGCCCAGCGGCTGATGCCCAGCGTGTCGGCGAGCAGCGCCTCGGCCCGCACCTGATCACCGACGGTGATCTCCGGCCACCGGCTACCCCAGGGCTGCCCGTCGGGGGCCGGTGAGGCCGGTCCGGTGGTCCCCTGGCAGCCCCCGAGGACATTCGGGCAGACGACGAAGAACCGCTCGCTGTCCAGCGGAGCGCCCGGGCCGATCAGGGCATCCCACCAGCCCGCGGTGGGATGCCCCGGCCCGGCCGGGCCATGGACGTGGCTGTCCCCGGTGAGCGCGTGCAGCACCAGCACGGCGTTCGACCGGTCCGCGGCGAGACGCCCCCACGTCTCGTAGGCGATCGTCAGGCCGGGCAGCGAGCCGCCCCGTTCCAGCGCCAGCGGGCGGGTCGGGGTGGCGAACCGCCGTAGCCCGACCGGGTCACCGACCCGCCACGCGGCGGAGGCTGGCGGCCCGGCTGCCGCGGGTGCGGGTGCGGGTGCTGCGGGCACGGATGCGGTCTGGCGCTCGGACCCGGGTTCGGACGAGCCCGGTCGCGCAGGCGGCTCCGGCGGGACGACGAGTGGGCGGTGCCCGGGCTGCGCGGTCATCCGGCCTTCGCGGCGCGGAACCCGGCGTCGAGGTCGGCGAGGATGTCGTCGATGTGCTCGATGCCCACCGAAAGCCGGATCAGGTCCGGAGTCACGCCGGTCGCCGCCTGCTCGGCGTCGGTGAGCTGCGAGTGGGTGGTCGTCGCCGGATGGATGACCAGCGAGCGGACGTCCCCGATGTTCGCGAGGTGGCTGAACAGTTCCAGCCCCTCGACGAACCGGCGGCCCGCCGGCGCGCCACCGGAGATACCGAACGCCAGCACCGCCCCGGCGCCCCGTGGGAGCACCTGCGCCGCCCGCCCGTACCAGGGCGAGCTCGGCAGCTTCGGGTAGGCGACCCAGCTCACCTCGTCCCGGGCCGCCAGCCATTCGGCGACCCGCAGCGCGTTGGCGCTGTGCCGCTCCAGGCGCAGCGACAGTGTCTCCAGGCCCTGCAGGAAGAGGAACGAGTTCAGTGGCGCGATGGCCGGCCCGAGGTCACGCAGGAGCTGCACCCGCGCCTTGGCGATGTAGCTGCCGTGGCCGAGCGCGTCCCAGTAGACCAGACCGTGGTAGCTCGGGTCGGGGGTGGTGAAGTTCGCGAACCGCCCGCTGGCGCCGTAGTCGAACCGGCCGCCGTCGACGATGACACCGCCGATGGACGTGCCGTGCCCGCCGATGAACTTGGTCGCCGAGTGGACGACGATGTCCGCGCCGTGCTCGAACGGGCGGTACAGGTACGGGGTGGCCAGGGTGTTGTCGACGATCAGCGGCACGCCGGCCTCATGTGCCACCCCGGYGATCCCCGCGGTGTCGAGAACGTCCAGACGCGGGTTGCCGATCGTCTCGCCGTAGAACGCCCTGGTCTCCGGGCGCACCGCCGCCCGCCAGGCGTCCAGGTCGTCGGGGTTGTCGATGAACGACACCCGCACCCCCAGTTTGGGCAGGGTGTAGTGGAGCAGGTTGTACGTGCCGCCGTACAGGTTCGCCGAGCTGACGATGTGATCCCCGGCCTCGGCCAGGTTCAGGATCGCCAGCGTCTCCGCCGCCTGCCCGGACGCCGTCGCGAGCGCCCCGACCCCRCCTTCGAGGGCGGCGACACGCTGCTCGAAGACGTCCTGTGTCGGGTTCATGATCCGGGTGTAGATGTTGCCGGGTTCCCCCAGCGCGAAGAGCGCCGCCGCGTGGTCGGTGTCGCGGAAGACGAAGCTCGTCGTCTGGTAGATCGGGACGGCGCGCGCGCCGGTCGTCGGATCGGGCTGCGCACCCGCGTGGATMTGCTGCGTCTCGAACGACCAGGTCGGCTCGGTCATGGCGGGGCTCCCCCTCGGACATTGCCGGCACGGGACGGTGCTGGCACGAGACATTGCTGGCACAGGACATTGCTGGCACAGGACATTGCTGGCACAGGACATTGCTGGCACGGGACATTGCTGGCACGGGATGGTGCTCGCGCGGGCGGCTGCCGGTCGGGCCGTGGCCGCGAGGTGATCGGTGCGGACGTGGGTGTGCGGCGGCGGTCCTTCTCCCCGGGCCCCGGCGGTCTGGGCCGGCCGCGGCCGCAAGAAGGATGCCCCGCACGGAACGGAATCGCGCGCATACACGCCCGGACCCCTCCGAACGGGCGGTCACGCCGGGCGATGGGTTCCCGCGCCCCGGACCCTTCGGACCGTTTCGACCGGGTCACGCCACGGCCCTGCTCCGGAGCCGACGCCGGAGGCCAGGCTGCCCGCGGGAGCTCTCAGCTCCTCGGACAGGCGGCCGACGTCACCCGGAGCAGGTCGATGTACTCCCGACGCACGAGTTTCAGCGGCCTCGGCATTCCCGAACCGAAACATGCCCACCGCGCGGCGACAACGAGCTGACGACGTGACCCGGGGCACACTACGGAGGGGTGTCACTCGCGCACAGCACGCCGCTCGGGCGAGCGTCCCCGAAAATGCATATCTTCGATCGGGAAGATGAGTAACGTCTCACGGATGCGTCCTGTCGCCACCAGGAGGGAGGGCCGCGTGCCCGTCTCCCCCGGCCCGGGCCGACCGAGCGCCGCGGCGCTGCCGGTGCTCGACCTGCGCTCGTACGGCGCAGCCAGCACCCCCGCCGACCGCGCCGACTTCCTCGCGGCGCTGCGCGCGGCCTGCCGCGACCCGGGTTTCTTCCAGCTCACCGGCCACGGCGTCCCGACGCGCCTCACCGAGGGAGTACTCGCCGTGAGCCGCGAGTTCTTCCGCCTGCCGACCGCGGTGAAGCTGGAGATCGAGAACATCCACTCGCCGCACTTCCGCGGTTACACCCGCCTCGGTCACGAGATCACGCGGGGCAGCCCGGACGTCCGCGAGCAGATCGACATCGGTGACGAGCGGCCCGCACGGGTTCCCGCTCCCGGTGATCCGCCGTACCTGCGGCTGGACGGGCCGAACCAGTGGCCGGCACGCCTCCCACAGCTGCGGGAGACCGTCCTGGAGTACATGGCCGCACTGGGCCGGCTGGCGCGGGTCGTGGTCCGGGCGCTGGCGGAGTCCCTCGGGCTGCCGCCCGGGCACCTGGACCCGACGTTCGCCGCCGATCCCCGCTCCCATGTCAAGCTGCTCCGCTACCTCGCCGCGCCCGCCGGCTTCACCGACGGCTACGACCAGGGTGTCGGCCCGCACAAGGACGGCGGGTTCCTCAGCCTCGTCCTGCAGGACGGCCTCCGTCCATGGGACGAACCGACGGAGCCCGCCCGACCGACCGCGCTGCCGACCCAGCCGCCTGCCCTGCAGGTCGCTGACGGTCGCGGTGGCTGGATCGACGCGGTGCCACTCGCGGGCGCGTTCGTGGTCAACATCGGTGAGATGTTCGAGTTGGCCACCCAGCGCTACTACCAGGCGACCGTGCACCGGGTGGTGAGCCCACCGAAAGGCCACGAACGCGTGTCCGTGGCGTTCTTCTACGGACCGGGCCTGTCAGCGACCCTCGAACCCGTGCCTCTGCCCGCCGACCTCCGCGCCCAGCTCCCCGACACCGAGGAGCCACCCGACCCCGACAACCCGATCTTCGCGCAGCACGGGACGAACACGCTGAAAAGCTGGCTGCGCAGCCATCCCGCGGTCGCTCGCCGGTACTACGCCGACCTGGCACCGCTGACCGGATCCGTCCGGTGAGCGAGCAGACCGATGCCGCGACCACGCCCACCCGGCCGCCCGGCGCGAACCCGTCGGCGCGCCGAGCCGCGCACCCGACCGACCGGACCACGTATCCGACCGACCGGGCCACCGAACCGCCCCCCGTGCCACCCGCCGGGCGGCCCGCAGCGCTCCCGGGCGTCACGCCCGCGCAGGGCGGGTCCGCCGTCTCGGCATGGTCGTTCGAGACCCGCCAGATCCACGCCGGCGCGCAGCCCGATCCGACGACCGGCGCGCGCGCCGTCCCGATCTACCAGAGCGCCTCGTTCGTCTTCGCCGACGCCGAACAGGCCGCCGGCCTGTTCGCCCTGACGGAGACCGGCTTCACCTACACCCGGGTCGTGAACCCGACCCAGGACGCACTCGAACAGCGCATCGCCGACCTCGAAGGCGGCGTCGCGGCGCTCGCGACGGCCAGCGGGCAGGCCGCGCAGACCCTGGCCCTGCTCAACATCGCCTCGGCCGGCGACCACCTCGTCTCGTCCGCCTCGCTGTACGGCGGCACCTACGCCCTGTTCCGCCACACCCTCGCCGACCTCGGCATCGAGACGACGTTCATCGACGACCCCGACGACCTGGACGCCTGGCGGGCGGCGGTGCGCCCGAACACCGCCGCGTTCTACGGGGAGACGATCGGCAACCCGCGCGGCAACGTCCTGGACATCGCCGGGATCGCCGCGGTCGGCCACGACGCGGGCATCCCGCTCGTCGTCGACAACACGCTCCCCTCGCCCTACCTCACCCGCCCGCTGGAGCACGGAGCCGACATCGTCGTGCACTCGGCCACGAAGTTCATCGGCGGGCACGGGACGTCCATCGGCGGCGTGATCGTCGACGGCGGCCGGTTCGACTGGGGCAACGGCCGTTACCCCCGCTTCACCCGGCCCGACCCGTCCTACAACGGCCTGGTGTTCCTCGACGTGTTCCCGGAGACCGCGTACATTCTGCGCGCCCGCGCACGGCTGCTACGCGACCTGGGCCCGGCGCTGTCGCCGATGAACGCGTTCCTGCTGCTGCAGGGCCTGGAGACGCTGTCGCTGCGGATGGAGCGGCACAGCGCCAACGCACTGCGCGTCGCGACCTGGCTGCGGGGCCACGAGGAGGTCACCCGCGTCGCCTACCCCGGCCTGCCCGACAGCCCCTGGCGCGACGCCGCGGCACGGTACCTGCCACGCGGGGCGGGCGCGGTGGTCGCCTTCGGGCTGCGCGACGGCGAGCGCCGCGGCCCCGCCTTCATCGAGGCCCTGCGCCTGCACAGCCACCTGGCGAACATCGGGGACGTCCGCTCCCTCGCGATCCACCCCGCCTCGACGACCCACGCCCAGCTCACCGAGGCCGAACGGGTCTCCAGCGGCGTCCCCGCCGACCTGATCCGCCTCTCCGTGGGCCTTGAGGGCGTCGAGGACATCCTCACCGACCTCGACACCGCGTTCCGCGCCACCCACTGACCCGCCCGATCGCGGACTCAGGCCACTGCCTCCTCGCCGACCAGGGTGGTGCGGTGCATCAGGCGGCGGGACTCGGCCGTGTAGGGCTGGGCCCGGTGCAGGATGCCGGTGTTGTCCCAGACAACCAGGTCGCCTGGGTGCCAGTGGTGCCGCAGCGAGTACCGGGGCTGGGTCGCCCAGGCGAGCAGGCGGTCGAGCAGCTCTCGGCTCTCGGCCTCCGACAGGCCGACGACCTGTTCCGCGGTGGCCCCGACCAGCAGCGACCTGCGGCCATTGCCGCGGGTCCACACCAGTGGATGCTCCCGGGACGGGACCTTGTCCCACGATGCCCGCATCCTCGGCGACGCGTCGGGGTGCGCCAGCCGTTGCGTCGCGGCGAAGCTGTGCACCACGCGAAGCTCGGCGTACCGCGCCTTCTCCTCGCCGGACAGCCCTTCGTAGGCCGCATAGAGGTTGGCGAACTCGGTGTCGCCGCCCTCGGTCGCGACCTCCAGCGCGGTCAGCAGGGTCGCCTTCTGCGGGACGAGGTCGTTGGCACCGTCGATGTGCCAGAAGAACGTGCCCGCCCGGTAGGCGGCCAGCGCGCTCTGCGCCGGATCGAGAGAGATCGCGGAGACCTCGGGGTGGTCCTTCTCCCCGCCCATGGGAGCGACCACCACCTCGCCCAGAAGGCGGCTCACCGCGACCAGGTCCGCGTCGTCGATGTGCGCCTCGCGGTAGACGACGACGCCGTACCGGTCGAGGTACTTCCTCGTGTCCGCGGCGATGGCCGGATCCGTCAGCTGACGGCCGGTCAGGCCGGTGATCTCTAAGCCCACCTCGGGGCTGATCGGGCTTGCGGTGACGGCCATGTGTCTCTCCTCGTCCGGCTTCGGCGCGGTCGGCCGGTCTCGTTCGGTGGACAGGTCATCCATCCCAAAATATACTTTTGCGTATACTTACGGTCAATGCTTGCGGAGAGGCTCGACCCGCGCCGCAGGTTCCGGCTCCCAGGCACGCACATCTCTCACCACGTCACCACGCGGAGGACGCAGCGCATGACCGAACCGAGCGCGCCGGAGATGACTGCCCCGGCAGGTGCCAGGCCGCGGCCGACGAGAATCGAGCTGTGCCAGCTCGGGCGCAGCGGCCTCTACGTCTCCCGGTTCGCCCTCGGCACGATGACGTTCGGCATGAAGGACTGGGGCTGCGACGAGGAGACCTCGATCGCGCTGGTACACCGTTACCTCGACGCGGGCGGTAACTTCCTCGACACCGCGGATGTCTACGGCAGCTCCGAGGACATCGTCGGCCGAGCCCTGAAGGGGCGCCGCCACCGCGTGGTCGTCGCGACCAAGGCCGGCCTTCCCGTCGGTCGTGGCCCGCATGACAAGGGCACCGGCCGCCTTCACCTTCGCAGGGCCTGCGAGAACAGCCTGCGCCGGCTGCAGACCGACTACCTCGACCTCTACCAGGTCCACTTCGACGACCCGACCACCCCGATCGCCGAAACCCTCGACACTCTCGACGATCTGGTTCGTGAGGGCAAGGTCCGCTACATCGGCGCATCCAACTTCCAGGCCTACCGGCTCATGAAGGCACTCGCCACCAGTGACGCCCGCGGCAAGGAACGTTTCGTCTCACTGCAGGGCCAGTACAACCTGATCGTGCGCACGCTGGAACGTGAGCATCTGCCGCTGCTCGAGGAGGAGGGCCTGGGCTTCATCGCGTGGAGTCCGCTCGCGGCCGGCATGCTCACGGGCAAGATCTCGGCCGGAGCAGAACCGGAGGGCACCCGACTCGGCCAGCGTGAGGTCGAACTCGACGCGCTGGTCAGGAACGACCGCGGCTTCGCCATCGCCGCCGCCGTGGTGAAAGCCGCCACCGAACTCGGCTGCACCCCGGCGCAGCTTTCTCTCGCCTGGCAGAGCACCCGCCCGGTCACCGCCACCATCATCGGGGCCCGCACCATGGCCCAGCTCGAGGACAATCTCGCCGCCCTGACTATCGCGATTCCCGAGGAGATCCTGGCCGAGCTGGACCGCCTCACCGGCCTCCCCGACGAGTACCCCGGCGCCTTTCTCAGGACCATGCACAGCTGGCTCCGCCGCTGACGAGCTCCGCCGCCGACGAAGCCTTCCTCGGCCGTCAGTCGGAGGCCGCGTCCTCAGGGGCGACGAACGGGTAGATCGCGGTGAAGTCGGCTCCCGGCCGCTGGTCGGCGAACCTCCGCCACAGGGCGGCCACGGGGCGTCCGACCTCGTCGGGTCCACCCGCGGCGGCGACCTCGTCGAGATAGAGCCCGACGTCCTTGGCCATCAGACTGTTGGCGAAGCCGGCGGCGTATCCGCCGGTCAGAACGTGGTTGGGGAACTTGTCGCTGGTCGCGGAGTTCTGCCCACTGGAGGTGTTCAGCACGTCGAGCATCGTTGTCATCGACAGACCCGCCGCCGTTCCGAAGGCGATCGCCTCGCTCGTCGCGGCGAGCGCGGTGGCGGAGAGGTAGTTGTTCGCGAGCTTCATCGCCTGGGCCAGGCCGGGCCGGTCACCGACCCGGATACGACGGTCGGAAAGGCCCGCCAGCACCGGCACGGCCCGGGCGCAGCTGGCCTCGTCACCTGAGTACATCACCGTGAGAGTCCTGGACCGGGCGCCTGCGACCCCGCCGGAGACCGGCGCGTCGACGAGGCCCATGCCGGCGGTCTCGAGGAGTGCCGCGTTGTTTCGCGCGTGGACGACGCCGATCGTCGAGGTCTCCACGACCGTCAGGGCCGTCCGCGCGACGGTACCGACGATCTCGCCGACCACCTGTGCTGACGCGAGGCCGTCCGGAAGGCTCAGGACGACCGTGGCACTCGCGGCGGCGACAGCGCCCACCGAGGCCGCGAAGCTGGCACCGGCCGGTGCGCGGTCGGCTCCGGCGAGGTCGTGGCAGACGACCACGTGACCGGCCTCGACCAGGTTGTGGGCGAGGACGCTGCCCATGCTGCCGAGACCGATGAAGCCGACCACACTGGTCACCGCCGGGTCAGCCGCTCGCGGCGGACGCCGCTCAGACATCACCGTGACTCCACCGGAGTCGCCTGCCCCGGCAGACCGCGGGATCGTCGGTGCAGAAGTCGGTCGGATCGAGCGTGTCGGGCACCCGGACCTCCGGTCGGTGGTGACGTCGTCGGTGGTGACGTCGTCGGTGGTGACGTCGTCGGTCGTGCGCTGGTCGTCGTTCGTGCGCTGACCGGCCCGGCCGCGCCGGGTGTCGCCTGCGCGGCCGGGCCGGTCAGGTGTTGCGGCCGCCGTTCACGCCGATGATCTGGCCCGTCACGTAACCGGCCTCGTCGGAGACGAGGAACGAGCAGGCCGCGGCGATGTCCTCCGGCCGGCCGGCGCGCCCGACCGGAGTTCGGGAGATCGCTTCGTCGATGCCGCCGGGACCGAACCGCCCCTTGCCCTCGTTGCGACGGGTCATCGGGGTGTCGATGAAGCCCGGCGGAATGGTGTTGACGGTGATCCCCGCGGGGCCGAACTCGAGTGCCAGTGACTTGGTCAGGCCGACCATGCCGGACTTGGAGGAGACGTAGTGCGCCATGTACGGCTGCCCGCTGTGCGTGCTGGACGACGAGATGTTCACGATCCGCCCCCAGCCCGCCTCGATCATGTCGGGAAGCACAAGCTGGCAGCAGTGGAACGTACCGGTGAGGTTGATGGCGATCAGCTCGTTCCACGACGCGGGCGAGATGTCGAGGAACCGGCGGAAGCCCTCCTTCCCGGCGTTGTTGACCAGAACCGTGATCGGGCCAAAGGTCTCGCGCACCCGCTGAAGGCCCGCGTCGATCTGGTCACGGGAGGCGACATCGACACCGACCGCCATCGCCGCACCGCCATCGCCGCGGATCTTCGCGGCGGCCGACTCGGCTGCGACCACATCGAGATCGAAAAGACCGACCGCGATGCCGTCGAGAGCCAGGCGCTGCGCGATTCCCAGCCCGATACCGGATGCCGAGCCGGTGACCACAGCCACCTTCTCGTCGGGGCTTTCGACCATGGCAATCCCTTCGGGGCGCTCAACGTGATGTGCACTGCATACTGATGCGGCAGTCGCGCAGAACGCCAGAAGTATACGATAAAGTATATTTACGGTCAATGATCAGAAGAGGATTCAGGCCGCCCACACGCCGGAGCCGGCGCGTCGGCACGTCGGGGCGCGGGCTCCGGCACGGGCGAATTCAGCCGGTGCGAGAATCGAGGACCATGACGCAACCTGCGCGCACCGGCCGGCCGACCCGGACCGGGTCAGCCGAACTCGAACAACGGCTGCGTCAGGCCGCCTTCGAGGTCTTCTGTGACCGCGGCTTCGAAGCCGCGTCCATGGAGGAGATCGCGCGGGCCGCGAACATCACCAAGCGCACGCTCTACGCAAAGTATCCAGACAAGCGCGCACTGTTCACAAAGATTCTTCCCTGGGCGATGTCGTCGCTGCAATGGGATCCGCCGCTCGTGGCGGTGCCCGAGGGCGACCTCCGTGGCGAGCTCATGATGATCGCCCAGGCGGCGGTCACCCGGGCCGTGGATCCCGCGATCGCGCAGCTGATCCGGATGGCCATGAGCGAGGCGCGCCGCTTCCCCGAGTTCGCGCAGGCGGCTCACTCGATGGCCTGGTCGCCGCGGCTGCGTTCGGTCATCGAGCTCCTCGAACGGCACGCACGGGCCGGCACCATCGTCGTGGACGACCCGGAGCTCGCGGCCGAGCAGTTCCTGGCGATGGTCGCGGGTTTTCCGTCCATCCTCGCCGTCTTCGACCTGCGGCGCGACAACGATGTCGAGCAGCGTCACATCGAGCACGCGGTCGAGCTGTTCCTCTCCGGCGTCGAGCCGCGGCCTGAGCGGGCGCCCGGCAGGCGCTGACGGATCAGCCCAGCGGCCCGCCGGGCCGGGGCTCCGGGCCGATCCGGGCGGGGCAGCGCCAGTGCCGTGACCGACGCTAGATCGCGGGCTCGAGCACCGCGTCGACCGCGGAGGGCCCCGAGTCGGGCACCCGCGCCTGACGCCACACCTCGACGGGGAACGAGACGGTGCACAGCGCCGAGTAGAGCCAGGTCAGGCGCTGGTCCTCCGCCTTCATCTCCGCATCGTAGGGCACCTGCTCGAGGTAGGCCCGCGCGTCGTCGATGCGGGCGAAGGCGGCGTCGTAGAACGCCTGAAGCTCGTCCATCGAGCTCGTGAAGCGCTTGTCGTAGCGCGCTCGTTCGCCCTGGATGGCCCAGTCAGCGAAAGGCTCAAGGTCCGCGAACTGTGCGGGAAGGACAGCCATCTGTCAGCTCCTGTCTGGAATCAGCGGTCAGGCACCCGAGGAGGCCGGAGCCGGCCGACCGGTCCGGCCGGCCTCCTCGAACTCGGCGACGAGGCGGGCGGTGGTCTCGTGCAGGTGACGGAGCATGACCTCCTGGTCGTTCAGCGGGAACTCGGTCACGATGCGCGATTCGARCATGGTCTGCGTCGCCTCGAGCGTGTTGGCGTCCTGGAGGCCGTACTCCTTGAAGGAGACGACGGCGAGCTCCTGCTGAACCCGTTCCCACGCGGTCTTCGGCGGCACGAAATAGCAGGTGCCTTCGAAGATGTGCGTGTTGTGGGACGTCGGCCAGTAGTGGTAGGTGAGCACCCAGCCCGGCTTCCAGATCAGCATCATGAAGTTCGGGTAGAACAGGAAGGAGTCGAGGCCCCAGGTCGGGTGGCCTGACGGGTTGAGGCCCTTGGGCAGGTCGATGTCGATCGGCGGCTCCCACGGGCCGAACAGGCCGCTGCGCAGCTTGCGCTCGATGGGCTTGACCATCTTCTCGTCCTTGGGCGGAGCCATGCCCCCCCAGGACGAGACGACGCCGTGCAGGCCGTCGACACCGTAGTGCAGTGCCTCGTAGCCGACCTTCTGCAGCTTGATGGACTCCTCGGTCACCGCCTGCTTCTGGTGTAGCACCGGGGCGTGGTAGAACTCGGTGAATCCGTCGATGTAGAGCTTCCAGTTCGCGCCGATCTCCGCCCGGTACTTGTGCACCTGCGTCATCTCGTGGAACGGGTAACCCTCGATGCCGGCACCCAGTTGACCGAGGTACTCCTTGACGGGAGCGGGCGTCGACTCCCGGTCGAAGTTGACGAAGATCCACCCTTCCCAGACGTCGCAGTGCACCGGGACGAGACCGAACGTCGACCTGTCGAAGTCGAAGAACTCGTGTTCCTGCTGCACGAAGGTGCAGCCGCCGTCGAGTCCGTAACGCCATCCGTGGTACTTGCAGGTGAACTGACGCGCGGTCCCGCTCGTCTCCTCCTGCGGAAAGTCCTGCCACACGAGCTTGTTGCCACGGTGCCGACAGATGTTGTAAAAGGCCTTGACCTCGCCACCGGACGCGCGCACCACGATGATCGAGGCGTTCAGAACCTCGATCTCCCGGGTGAAGTAGGCGCCGACCTTCGCGATCTGCTCGACACGCCCGACGTTGAGCCAGTGCTTGCCGAAAACGGCTTTGCGCTCGAGCTCGTAGTACTCCGGCGAGATCGAGTCCTCGTAGCTCGTCAGCGTCGTGCGCAGGTTGTAGTGCTCGGTCCAGGTGCCCTCGGCAGGCTTGGTGAAGTGAGCCACGGCTGTGCCTCCACGGCAGGTTCCCGGTTGGGCCGGATCAGTGGGTACGCAGGAGCGAAAGTATACGGAAGCGTTCACATATGCAAGACGGCTGACGGATCCGGAGAACCTGGCTCTCGCCGCGCCGGCCACCGGTGTCACCCGACGCGCGGGTCCAGGCCGCCGCCGACCGGCCTCCCCACAGGCCTCTCGCCCCGCCATGGCGAAACGTGGCCGCGGCGTGATCGTCACCATCACCTCGACCGGCAGCCACCTCCGCCGCCCCGATCGGGACGGCCTACGGCGCCTCCAGGGCGGCGGTGGAGCTCCTGCGGAACCGTCGTACTGGCCGACGGCGGCGAGCGCGGTTCCCGTCCCGGCCAGGCCGAAGGCGATATCGCGCAGCCAGACACCCGCGGTGCGCATCCAGAGGCCGCCCCCACCGGGTCCGTGCGGAGCAGCTCGTCGCCCAGTCTGGAGACCTCGTCGAGGTCGCTGGTGGACGCGAGGTCCGCGAATCCCCACCGGGCGGGTGCGATCACCGATCAGGCCGATGACCACGCCCCGGTCAGCCCGGCCGCACGCATCAGGCGCTCCACCGTGCACCGGGCGACCGTGATCCCCTCACGGTTCAACACCCGCCGCACCCTCCGCGCGCCGCACATCTCGTAGTTCTCCTTCCACACCGGCTCGACCCCGCCGAGATCCTCCCGGTGCCTGTCGATGAACGTGACTACCGTGGCAGTCGCGGGTCGAGCTCCCGCGCAAAGAAAGCCGATGCCACCTTCAGGATCTCGTTCGCGCGCTTCAGCTCGCGATTCTCGCGCTCCAGCTCGGCGATACGTGCCGCGACCGTCGAGATCGCATATGACGCGTCCCCGGGCCGCTCGCGACGGATCTGCAGCACGAGACGAACGGAACGTTCACGGAGCTCATCGGGCTACTTCCTGGGAGCGGGCACGACTCGTTCCTTTCACACGGACCGGTCTCCACTGAACCCGGGGCGGTTCATACTCGAGAACCAGCGCTTGGCCAGGACCATCTACGACTGGTTCAACCCCCGCTGTACAGCTCCGGGTGACTCAGGGGTGCGTGCAGAAGCTGGCGGCGATCCAGCGGTTCGGCGAGTTCGACAAGGCCGGCCACAGGTGCACGCGCAACTGCCTCGCAGATCTGCCGCGTGTCATGAACCCAGTACGCGATCCAGWCGTAGGAACCGGATTCGGCCACCTCGACTCCGGCTGGCTCCGGGCAGGAATCAGCACCACCCCAGGTGATCAGGAGGGATCTGCCACCGTCCCGCACCTCGACAAGCTGCCATGGTTGGCTGCTCCAGCTCTTCTTCCCGACCGACACGGTTGGGACACGCGGAAGAGGAGAGGGCCTCTGGAGGGGCAACGAGCCCGGAGGGGGACTGTAGGACTGCAGCCGGTCAGGAACTGCGTCCCTGACCGGCCGGATACTGTTTGAAGGCTCCTGACCGCAAGCCGACAGCAGAGCGGTCAACACCAGACAGACCACCGCACATAAGCCGGATCCTCGCCGCACCGGTCTCCGTCCTCGGGTTCGGTTTCACACTCTCTTTTTCTCGCTTCTCGGAGATGGTGGAACGGGCGCGGCCCGGGAGCCACCGGTCGCCGGGCCGGGACGTCGGCTGGGCGACCGACATCCGTGGGGCGACGCTGTGCCGTGCGTGGGCGTGGGCGCTGCCTGTGAACCGTGAGAGCGGGACAGCCGCAGAGTGTGGACCCGGTAGGGGTGGGACTAGCGGTAAGGACGGGATTCCGCATCGTCCAGCGATTGCGCTACTTCTGGTGATGGATGTCGGCACCGACCTGGGGAGTCCTTACGCTCGGCAAGGTGACCCTGGCTACCAAAATAGAATAATCCGGACGTAAATGGACATTTCTTCACCATCTGCCCGATGGTCCGCTACCGACGAGATCACATTACGTGCAGATTATGGCGTTCGTCACGTCCACCTCGGGATGGTTCCCGTCGATGCGATGTCGGAAGGTCGGGTCCCTCAGGGGCGGCGGGCCAGAAGCTGGGCCTGCCGTCCCCGTTCGTCCTCCACCGCGGCTCGCACCAGCTGGGCGACCTCGACAAGCCCCGCCTGCCTCGCCACCTCGGCGAGGTGGCCGGGCGCCCAGCGGTAGGCGGGCGCCACCCGGTGGTCGTAGGCATGCACCCTGGCCGTGGACTCGTCTGCGGCCAGAAAGCCGATCAGCAGGTGGCCGCCGGGCACCAGAACGCGGTGGATCTCAGCAAGGACGGCGGGAATGTCGGTGGGAGGGGTGTGGATGAGCGAGTAGCGGCAGAGGGCACCGCCGAGCGTGCAGTCCGGCAGGTCCAGCGCGGTCATCGTGCCCACCTCGAACCGCAGCTCCGGGTGGGAGCGTCGGGCCAGGGTCACCATCTCCGCCGACAGGTCCACACCGAACACGTCCAGCCCCAGCCCATGCAGGTGGGCCGACGCATACCCTGGCCCGCAGCCGAGATCCGCCACCGGACCGGCGACATCACGCACCAGATCGGCGAACGCGGCCAGCAGCGCACGCTCCAGCGGCTGACGGTCGAGAACGTCAGCGAAAAGCTCGGCATAGACGTCGGCCACGCCGTCATATGCCGCCGCGACGTCAGCCAGATAACTCGGAGCGGGCTCGGTCATGGCCGACGACCCTACCCACCGGCCTCACGCACCTGCCCACCCCGGGCCCGACAGGTCAGCACAACCGGCTTGGTCCTCAGCGACGACAACCTCGGCGCCACCCAGGTCACCCGCCTGCTCCGGGTCGCGGTACGCCTGCCCTGACGGAGCCCGGCCGCCCGGTCGGGTCACCGCCGGACAGACGGCGACCCGACGCTTAGCCCTTGCGCTAAGCGTTCGAGCACACGATACTTAGCCGCGTGGAACAGTATTCGGTGCAGCTCGACGGGCTGCTCGTCGCCCTGGCCGATCCGACCCGGCGCGCCGTGCTCAGCAGGCTCGGCCGCGGGCCGGCCACCGTCAGTGACCTCGCCGAGGGCTTCCCGATGGCCCTGCCCTCGTTTCTGAAGCACGTGCGCACGCTCGAGAGGAACGGCCTGATCCGCACGGCGAAGTCCGGGCGGGTCCGCACCTGCGAGCTCAACCGTGCGGGCCTCGCGCCGCTCGAGGRCTGGCTGACCGAGCAGCGGCGCATCTGGGAAGACCGCACCGACCGGCTCGCCCAGTTCGCCACCTCCCCCCAGGAGCAGGAATGAACGCCGACCTCGATCTCTCCCTCGAACGCCTCATCCGGGCGCCGCGCGCCGCCGTCTGGAGGGCGTGGACCGACCCGACCAGCCTCGAACAGTGGTGGCTGCCGGCTCCGACACAGTGCCGCGTCGACCGGCTCGAGGTGCGCCCCGGCGGGGCGTTCATCACCCGTCTCAGCGACGACGGCACCGTGTTCAGCCCCCATCTGGACGCCTGCTTCCTGGTCGTCGACGACCTCGAACGCATCGTCTTCACCAACGCGCTCGACAGCGCCTGGCGCCCCGCGGCCCCCGCGCCGGTGTCGATGACCGCCGAGATCACGTTCCGTGACCATCCCGACGGCACCGACTACCGGGTCGTCGTGCGCCACGGCGACCCGGCCGCCCGTGCCCGGCACGAGGATCTCGGCTTCCAGGCCGGGTGGGGTGCGGTGACAGCCCAGCTCGCGGGCTTCGCCGAGACCAGTCGCGTCTGACGGACGGGCAGCCACCAGCCCCGGCCCGCGGGGAGCCACCGGTGCCGGTTACACCAAGGCCAGTTGTCGTCAGAAGACCGGGCTGGTCTCCGCGTACAGCAGGCAGCTGTTGCCGAAGGTCTCGTCCAGTGGACGGTCTTCGCTCCCCAGCGGCCGTCGGCCGTCGCCGTGACCGGGTCGTAGATGAACGGACAGAGCACGGCGGGGTCTACCGGGAGTTTGTCGAAGTCGCCGCCCGCCCTCGCGATGGCCGCGCAGGCCCGCACCGGGTTCGGATGGGTCGTCGCGGCGTTCGGCGGGCAGGTCAGAACAACCGGCCTGCCCTGGTAGGGATTTTCTCCCGCCGAGACGGTAAGAACGAACGCGCCTCGCACGGGGCCGGGCCCCGCCTGCGCGGACGCCGGCGCGATGGCGACGGCGGCGATCGCGGCCGCGAACGCGAACGCGAACGCCGTCCACTCACTGCCGACACGATCGGCCGCGTGGTCGGCCGTCTCACCGAACGCCCCCGCCCGGTGACGATCGGGCCGCGCCGGCGGGGCCCGATGATGCGCTTCGTGGATCTCTTCCCCCGCCTCGCCACGCCCGTGGTGCCAGAACTGATGCGGGACGCCCAACGCCGACAGCAGCGCTACAGGCGGCTCACCGAGAACGGCGAACGGGCCGTGACGGCTCCCGCCGTTCGTCGGTGAGGCCCGCGGCAGGACCGCGCTGCGCGCTGGCGCGGGCGGGTGACCACCGCCGGTGCTTGGATCTGTTCATGACGCGCGCACGGCTCACCCGACCGAGCCCCTGGATCGTGGCCGGAGCGTTCCTGGTCAGCGGAACTGTGCACCTGGTGCGTCCCGCGGTGTTCGAACCGCTCATACCGCGGGCGCTGCCGCGACCCCGCGAGATCGTCTACGTCAGCGGGGTCGCCGAGCTCGCCTGCGCGGCCGGACTGGCGGTACGGGCACCGTGGGCGGGGCCGGCCAGCGCCGCGCTGCTCGTCGGCGTGTGGCCCGGCAACCTGCAGATGGCGCTGGATGCCACGGCGCGGGTCCGCCGCGGCGGCGGCCGGCCCCAGAACGTCGCCCTGGCCGCGGTGGCGTGGGCCCGGCTGCCGCTTCAGGTTCCGATGATCCGTGCGGTGCTGTCCACCCGGCGCGGTACCGGGGAACGCGCCGCCGCCCCGCGGTCCCGGGCGTAGCCCGCGCGACCCCCGCGACCTCGCGACCGGCCGCACCCGAGCGGGACTGGCAGGCACTGACGCCCGCGCCGCCCGGGCGCTAGTGCCCGCGGCGCCGGGACAGGTCGGGCAGCGTCACGGGCCGCGCCCCGGCGAGGTCGCCGAGCACCGGGACGGCCGGCAGGTCCGAGAACGCGGCCAGCGGATGCCCCGCCCCCACGGTCGCGCGGAGGTTCGGCAACGGCATGGTCGGCGCCTCGACGACGGCCACCGTCGCCGCCGTGCAGCCGGCGGCGTGCGAAGAGCGGCCGGCGGGCGGGGCCTGCCCGGCGCGGGCGGCGATGGCCCGCAGCGCGGTGCGGTCAAGCGGGCAGGTCTGCTCCCCCGCACCGGACGCCCTCCACCCACCGGCTCCGCCGAGGACGGCCAGGTCGTCCAGCCCGACCTGTACGTCAGGGAGCGCCGGGCGCCACCCGGCGAGGATCTCGCCGATCTCGACCCGGGGCAGATCCACGTCCAGGCCTGGGCCGGTGCCGTTGCGGGTGAGGCGCACGGGGCGGTGCCGGGGTGCGGGAGCGGCGGGAGCCGTGGCGGTGACCGGCTGCTCCGCCGGGGCCGTCAGCTGCTCGGGGGTCGGGGGGAGCTGCGGGGGGATCTCCACGCCGCTGCGCCCACGGTCGCCACGGTCGGCGGGCGGCATCATGGCGGTGGCGGCCCCGTCGGCGACGTCCTGCCACAGGTCGTTCGGGCCCGCGGCGGGGCCGGAACGTGCCATTCCGAGGGCGTCGCCGAGGACGTCACCCGGGCCGCCGACACCCATCCCGGCCGCGGCGGCGACGATCGCGACGACGCCGGCCGCCGGGACCAGCCGGCGTCCCACCACCGCGGAGCGGCGCCGCCGGGAGGACAGCGACGGTGTGGCGGCATCCGTTTCGTCCGGGGCGGCCGTGGCCGTGCGGGTGGCGGCGGCGACGTCCAGGAACTCCAGGGCGGGCTCGCGGCGGCGGGCACTGCCCGACCGCACCCGGCCGGCACCCGCACCGGCCGGCGCACGCACGCTGCCCACCGGGTCGGCGTCCAGTCCGGCGTCCACGTCCAGGCCGGGGGCGGGGTCGGCCTCCAGGTCGAGACCGTCGGGAGCGGTACCGGAGGCCAGCCAGTGCAGGAGGGCCGCCGCGTCGGGCCGGCGCTCCGGGCTCGTCCGCAGCGCCGTGGTGACCACGGGGCGCAGGTCGGGCGGGACGCCGTCGATGTCCGCGTCGCCGCGGACCGTACGCAGGACGAGGGCCTGCAACGGCCCGTCACCGAACGGGGCGCGGCCGGAGGCGGCGTACGCGACCGTCAGCGCCCAGCAGTAGACGTCCGCCGCGGGGCCCGGGCGGACGTCGCCCGAGATCAGTTCCGGGGCCATGTAGCCGACACTGCCCAGCACCACGCCGGACGCCGTCATCGTCCCGGGCAGGCCGGCGGCGATGCCGAAGTCGATGACCTTCGGGCCGTCGCCGGCGAGGATGACGTTGCTGGGTTTGAGGTCGCGGTGCACGACGTCGGCGTCGTGGATCGCGCGCAGCGCCTCGGCGAGACCGGTCGCCAGCGTGCGCAGGGCATCCGGCGACGTCGGCCCGTCGTCGGCGACGGCGCGCAGCAGGGTCGGGCCGTGGACGTACTCGGTGGCGATCCACGGCGGGTCGCCGTCGGGCTCGGCGGCGAGCAGACGGGCGACCCGCGGGCTGTCGATCGCCGCGATCGCGGCGGCCTCGCGGGTGAACCGGCGGCGGAACCCCTCGTCGTCCAGGAACTCGTCCCGCAGCACCTTGACGGCGCCCTGCCGGCCGCCGGAGTCAACCCCCAGGTAGACGACGCCCATCCCGCCGCTGCCGAGACGGGCCGCCAGCCGGTACGGGCCGACGACGAGCGGGTCACCGGCCCGCAGTGGCTTCACCGGCACCAGCTCCGCCGACGGCCAGCATCCTGTGCCTGTGTGTCGGACGGGTACAAGTTGACATCCTCTCCGCCTTGAAGGGCGGAGATTCCCACCCTCACGGATGGGTTTTCCTGTTTCACAGACAGACGCCTCCCCACTCTAGGAGCGGGGTGGTCTCACTCCATCTCCACAGGCAGACGCCGCGAGCCCCGCGGCCAGAATGTTCTTCGCAGCGTTGATGTCCCGGTCGTGGACGGCGCCGCAGGCGTGGCAGGCCCATTCCCGGACGTCGAGTGGCAGCTTCTCCACGATCGACCCGCATGCCGAGCACGTTTTGCTGGACGGGTAGAACCGGTCGATCGCGATCAGCTCCCGGCCGTACCAGCCGGCCTTGTACTCCACCATCCGCCGTAGCTCCGACCACGATGCGTCGGAGATGGCGCGGGCCAGCGCATGGTTCCTGACCATGGTGCGGACGGACAGGTCCTCGATGGCCACCGTTTGGTTCTCGCGGATGATCCTCGTGGACAGCTTGTGGAGATGGTCCCGGCGCCGGTCGCGGACACGACCATGGACACGGGCGACCTTCAGCCGGGCCTTCGCCCGGTTCGCCGAGCCCTTCGCCCTGCGGGAAAGCTCCCTCTGGGCTCGGGCGAGACGGATGCGGTCGGCCCGCTCGTGGCGCGGGTTGGTGACCTTCTCCCCTGTCGACAGCGTGACCAGCGACGTGATCCCCGCGTCGATCCCCACCCGCCCCGATACCGCAGGCAGGGTGGTGATGGTCTCCTCGATCAGGAAAGAGAGGTGGTACTGGCCGCGGCTGTTCCGTGACACCGTGACCTGCGACGGCACCGCCCCCTCGGGCAGCGGACGCGACCAGACGACGTTCAGCGGCTGGTCCTGCTTCGCCAGCCTGACCTGTCCGCCGCGGTAGCTGAAGCAATTCCGGAAGTAGGTCGCCGAGTCGAGCGTCCTGCCCTTCTTCTTGAAGGACGGGTACCCGGCCCGCTTCTCCCAGAAGTTGACGTAGGCGGTCTGAAGGTGCCGCAGGGTTGCCTGTAGCGGCCCTTTCGAGGGCTCGGCGAGCCACAGGGTTTCCGGGTCGCGTTTCCACTCCGTGAGCATCTTGTCGGTCTCGGCGTGGGTGACGCGACGCTGTTCCTGAAACCAGGCCCGGTGCCGTTCGGCGAGCGCCCGGTTGTACACGTAGCGGACACAGCCGAAGGTCCGCGCGAGCTGGGCGGCCTGGCTGGGGGTCGGGTAGAAGCGGTAGCGGTACGCCCGCTTCACCACCTTCGACCCCATGAGTGACAGCATAGTGTCCTTGCCTGTCACGCTGTCGTTGATGCGCTGTCCCCCCCTTGAAGGACGGGGCCTGCGCGCTACGTTTCACGGTCACCACCGGATCGTCGTGAGTCGGACAGGTCGCTCGACGGACCCGCCCGCCGCGGGATGACCGCGGGGGCCGGCGCCTCCACAGCTAGATACGCGGTGACCGGCCGGCTACCCGCGTATCACCTCGGATCACTTCCAGATCACCGCTGGATCGCCTCGGGTGCAGCCGTTCGCGGGCTCATACTTCCCTCATGGGACAGGTCCATGAGTGCATCGACGGCCGGCTCCGCGCGTTCATCGAGGCGCAGAAGATGTTCTTCGTGGCGTCCGCGCCGCTGGCGGGCGACGGCCGGATCAACGTCTCGCCGAAGGGACGGGACGGGTCGCTCACCGTGTTCGACGAACGGACCGTGGCCTACCTCGACTTCGGCGGCAGCCACGCGGAGACCATCGCGCACCTGCGCGAGAACGGGCGGATCACGCTCATGTGGTGCGCCTTCGACGGGCCACCGAAGATCGTCCGTGTACACGGGGCGGGTGAGGCGGTCTTCCGCGACGACCCGCGCTGGTCGGAGCTGCTCGACCGTTTCCCGGGCGGGCAGGCGGAGGCGGGCGGGCTGCGGGCGATCATCGTGGTGCGGGCGCTGCGTGTCAGCGACAGCTGCGGCTACGCCGTCCCGCTGATGGAGTACCGGGAGGAGCGGGATCTGCACACCCGGTACCTCGACCGCAAGTCCGAGGACGAGTTCGCCGCCTACTGCGAACGCGCCCCGTTCAACCGGGAGAGCATCGACGGGCTGCCCGCGCTCCCCCTCCCCCTCCCGCCCCGGCCCCACCCGGCGCACTGACCGCCACGATGCGTCAGCTCCACCCGGGCCAGCGCCCGGGCTTCGGCCCGACCGGGCCCGGAACGGGCGGCGGCAGCCGACGGCGAGGCGGCAGCACCGGGCCCGAGCCGTAGGCCGCCCGGGTTGCGGGGGCCGCGGGCACCGATCCGGGACGGTTCAGCAGGCTCTCGGCCTCCCGCTCGGTCAGCACCCGCAGGAGGCTGCCGCGGCGCAGCTCGATGCGCGGCGAGCGCGGCGCCCGTGCGGTCCGGGTCAGATCAGCGCTCGACGCGGCACGACTCCCACCCTGCGCACGACTCCCACCCACGGCGCCACTGCCGGCCGGAGCGCGGCTGCCGGCCGGAGCGCGGCTGCCGGCGGGGCCCATGCCCATGCCGGGCGGGATCCAGCCCCCGTACTCGTCCGCCAGGTCACCCCGGTCGTCGACCACGATCTGGCCCACCATCCGGACCCAGACGCCCGCGAGAGCGGCAAGATCGCCGTGGCTGGCGGTGAGTTCTCGACTGACCCGGTCCCAGGCGATGACCTTGAGGCTGCCACCGCGCGGATTGCCGAAGTCGAGGATGGTCACGGTCCCCGTTCGGCGGACCTGGCGCACGCCCTGGATCCTCCCGACGACCATCACCTCCTCCGCACGGCGGGCGAGCAGCCCCGCGCGGTCCCGCGCGGACAGCACCGTCGGCGCGGGGACGACCACCGGTGCCGGACGCAGCGGCCGGGTGCGCAGATACCGCGCCGCGGACACCGTGCTGACGACCCCCACCGCACCCGCGGCCGGCCCTGCGGCAGCGGGCACCGCCGACATGGCCGGTGCTGCCGGAACGGCCGACACGGATGCGCCTGGCGCGGGCGCGGCGGGAGGTGCCGATGCGGCTGACACGCCCACGGGTGCCGCGGGTGCCGCCGAGACGGCCGGTGCGGCCGGTGCGGCCAGCGGGCCGGGGACGCCACGCGGACGCGGACGTGGGACAGCATGCGGACGCGCCACGCCAGGCGGACGCGGGACAGCAGGCGCGCGCGGGAGGCCGTGCGGCCCGAACACCGGAGGCGGGGCGGGTGGGCCCTGCCAGGCGGACGGGACACCCGGCGCCCGGCCAGGACTGCCGTGCCAGCCGCCGGCCCAGCCACCAGCACCAGCACCTTCGTAGTGGACGTGTGCCTCGGCGTCGAGGATCGCGGCGGCGTCCTCGTAGTCGACCAGGCAGGCGTCCCGAAGCCGGCGGGCGGCGGCGGCGACGCCGGGCATCTGTTCGAGCCGGGCGAACAGTGCGGAGGCGGACGGGTCGGCGAAGTCGGCGGCGGAGAGGAGGAGGTTCTCGCCGGTGTTGAACTCGCGCCACAGGTACGGGTCGCGGGCGAGCGCGGCGAGCGACACCGCGATCACCTCCTGGGCGAAGCGGTCGAGCGTGACGTCGTACTGGTTCGAACGGTCCGGATGCTGGTAGTTGCGGTGGCCGCGTTCGGAGGCGCCGAGGGAGCCCAGCGCGGGCAGGTACATCCCGTCGTAGTCGACGAGCCGGATGGACGCGTCCGGCAGGACGAGGATGTTGCCGTGCTGCAGGTCGCCGTGGGCGGCACCGCGGCGGCGCAGTTCCGCGACGGCGGTGTTCAGGCTGAGCCGGGCGCGGTCGAGCCGGGACGGGCGGTCCAGGTTCTCCTGCACCCAGTCGTCGAGGCGGGCGCCGTCGATCCACTCCATCCGCACGATGGGCCAGGCCCGGTCGCGGACCCGGATGCCGGCGGGCAGGTAGTCGACGCCGACGAGGAAGTCGAGGGAGGCGGAGCGGACGAAGTCGGCGATGCAGGCGTAACGCAGCTCGAGGTTGTCGCTGTGCCGGTGGAAGCACCGCACGGCGTACCGCCGGCCGGCCCGGCTGACGTCGAAGGTCAGCGCGAAGCCGCCGGTGGCGACGGCGGGCATGCCGAGCGGGGTGAGTCTCGGCACGCTGTCACGCAGCCGCTCGTCGAGGAACGCCAGCCGCGGGATCTGGACGGCCTGCTGGTAGTCGAGAAGGGTGGGCAGCTTCATGCACGTCCCTCGCGCCGTTGCGGGGAGCCGGCAGGGGCCGGGGAAACCACGTGGTGCGGACGGGGGTTCACGTCTGGACCACGCAGATCGTCGTGTCGTCGTTGGCGAGGCAGCCATGGTGCCGGTAGGCGTCCACGGCTCGGGCGAAGCGCGCGGCGGAGTGGGCGAGCCAGCCGGGCGACGGCATCCGCCCGCGGGCCTCGACGGCGCGCAGCAGGAACTGCGCCAGCGCATCGGTGGCGAGGACGAACACGTCCCCCGGCCGGTAGGCACCGCCGAGAACAACCGGGTCCGGATGGGACGGGCCGCGGCTGCCGACCAGCTGGGCGAAGCGGCTGAAGTCCGTGGAGTGCTCCACGGGCCCGGCCGCGCAGGTCTTGCCCGCACTGACATGGAACACGCACGAGTCACCGACGCAGGTGGCCGCCCACAGCTGGTTCCCGACGTCGACCGTGAGGCCCAGGAAGGAGGCGTCCGCGCCGAGCTGGAGCTTGGCCCGGGCGTACCAGGGCAGGCCGGGACGGTTCACCTCGGCCCACCACCGCTCCCGCAGGCCGGGCAGCACGTCGGCGGCGAGCGGGTCGACCGCGTCGCGGACGAACGCGTCGACCAGCAGCCGGCTCCACACCTCGGGCCGGGCCGAGGTGGAGGCGCCGTCCGCGACCGCGAACCGGCCTCGTTCCGGGCAGGTGGCGCAGCAGTCCTCGTTCTCCTCGGCGGCACGGCCGAGCTTCGTGACCGTGCGGGACGTCGCGGTGAGGGCCACCGCGACCGCCGTGGACCGCGATGTCATCCGCTCGACCGCGGCCCGACGCTCAGGTCCCGCAGGCCGGTCGGGGTGACCGCCCGGGTGCCGATGTCGAGGAACTCGATCAGGGCGGTGACGTCGGCGTTGTAGAGGAAGCCCTTGGACGCCGCGTCCGCCGGGTAGCCGAGGCTGTCCGCCGCCGCCACCATCGTGGGCGGCAGGTGGCTGGACATGTCGAACAGCACCCGCGCGAACTCGTCGGGCAGCTCGTCGCGGTCGTGCGGGAAGGTCACGGCGCGCCGCGCGGTCGCGGACAGGTGGGCGTTGAACAGCAGGGCCTCACCGTCGGCCGTGCCGGCGGCCCGTACCTGCGCGGCGGCCTCCCGGGGATCACCGTCCGTGCTCTGCCCGTCGGTGACGTTGACGACGATCGGCGGGAAGCTGGCGGGGTGCTGGCGGCACCAGCCGTCGGCGATCCAGGCGGCGACCCGCAGGGCCTCGACCATCGGCGTCCAGCCGTCGGCGACCGGGTCGACCCAGGCCGGGATCGGGGTCTGGATCTCGACCAGGCCACCGGCACCATCGGGGACCTTGCGCAGCACGTGGTCGACGCGGTTCGGATTCAGCGCGACCTCGCTGATAGGCAACAGCGGTCGACTCACGCTGGAACCATACAGGACCGGCGCTACACCCCGGCCATAGCCCAGAATTCCTACCTCGAAATAGTCGTAGACACGATCGTCACCTTTACTGCACAGCAGGACCGCGTTACCGAGGAGCCGGTTGACGGCGAGCGCGAGCTGGTCGGCCTTGCTCATGGTCCCGCCGGCCCAGGTCTCGGACATCGACGTCGAATGATCGATGACGAGCAGCAGACATGCCGGCTGCCGGCGATTGATCTCGGCGGAGTACATACCCTTATCGTTCCATATCTCGTGGGCATTCCGACGTTCCGGCCACAGCAGACCGCGCTGTCGGGGTGACCAGACAACACCTTTTGATGAATCCACATCGTTATGCGGATCCGGACTGCCCGGACGTATCAGCCGGGCGGCCGGTGACGCCCGCGCGGAGCGGCGAGCGCGGGCAGCTGCCCGTCCCGGGTGGCCAGCCTGCGCCGCAGGTCCAGCGGGGCCAGGTCGTCGCGGTTCGTCCGGCCGCAGCGGGGGCACGTCTGCTGGCCGAGCGGGAGCAGGACGCCGCAGCCACCGTCCCCGGCGCCGCAGCGGCGCCAGTCGTTGCCCACCTCGATCCGTGAATGCTGCTGGGCACGGCGCCCGGTGCCGCCCAGGCCCAGTGCCCGCACCAACCGCCGCGCCGAGGCTCCCGGCCGGGAGCCTCGCGCGGCCGCATCCCGCCCGCCATCGGCATCGCCCCCGTCCTCCCCGCCGCCGTCCGTCCCGGTTCCGGCCCTCGCCGGGCCGGCGGTACCCGTGACGGCCGGTGCGGGCGCAGGGTGTTCGGGTCCAGTGGGTTCGGGCGCAGTTGGTTCGGGCGCGGAGGAGTCGGGCGCGGGACGCAGGGGGTCGGCGTCCGGGGCCGCGCGAGGCGCGTTGCCGCCCGCCGCGACGTCCCGCGGGGTGATCTCTCGCATGCGCGTCCTCACTCCTCGCCTCGGGCGGAAAGCGACACTACGGACCGGTCAGGAAATCGACAATCCGTCGGTGCCAACCAATAGCCCGAACGGCGCACGGCAGCAAGGGCGGATGTGTCTCCCACCACCCGGCGAATGACCGAGGACCTGCCCACAGCGGGACGGAGGACCACCACCATCCCCGTTCCGCCTAGCCTGAAGGCGCCATCCCGGTTTTGAGAGCACAACTGCTCTGGGGCAGGATTCTCAGGGAGTCGCCTGGCCGGCCGTGCCGCCGCGGGGCGGGGTACGGCCGGAACGGAACCGGCGCGCCACGATAGCGCGCCGACAGACCCGGGAGCACCCCGGGAGAACAGCCTCCCGGCGCGGGCCCGCCCGTACGCCGGCGCATTCTTCGGCCAGCAGAGATTTCCCGTCCGGGCATTTCCCGGTCGGCCGGGAACCGCAGACGGAACCGAACACGGGAACGAGCCCAGAGAACGGCGCGGGGTTCCACCCCGCCACGGCACCCCGCCACGGCGCCGTCATGGCACCGCGTCATGGCACCGGGGTGCCGCCAGCCGCCTCGCCGCGCACGTCAGGAGCGTTCGGATGGACAGCAGCCTCCCGGAGTACTCGCCGGCCGGGCAGCCCGCCACGCGGGCCCGCGACAGCTGGCGGGCCCGGCTCGCCGGGCTGGAGCCGACCGCCCAGGTGGAGGCCCTGCTCGAGCTGGTCGCCACCCAGGTCGCGGCGGTGACCGCCGGCGCGACCGGGCCCGGGCACGGCGCGGACAGGCAGCTGGACCACACGGTGCCCTGGCGCGCGCTCGGGGTGTACCGGCGCACCGCGGATGCCCTGCGCGGCCGCCTCGCCGCCGCCACCGGCGTCCCCCTGCCCGCGACGCTGCTGTTCGAACGGCCGACGCCGGGCGCCGTGGCCGCGTTCCTGCGCGCCGAGATCCTGGGGGTGCGTGAGGAGACGACCCCTGCGCGAACCCCGCGCCGCCCTGCGCGCTCCGGGCGGGACGACGACCCGGTGGTCATCGTCGGCGCCGGCTGCCGCCTGCCGGGCGCGGACTCCCCGGCCGCTCTGTGGGACCTGGTCGCGCAGGGCCGGGACGTCATCGGCCCGCTGCCCGCGGACCGCGGCTGGGACCTGGCCGGCGTCCACCATCCGGACCCGGATCATCCGGGAACCACCTACGCCCGGGGCGGCGGCTTCCTGCCGGGAATCGACCGGTTCGACGCCACGTTCTTCGGCATCGGCCCGCGTGAGGCCGTGGCGATGGACCCCCAGCAGCGGCTGATGCTGGAGGTGTCGTGGGAGGCCCTCGAGCATGCGGGGATCGACCCGCTCGGGCTGCGCGGCAGCCCCACCGGCGTGTTCACCGGCGTGTCCCTGCAGGACTACGGAACAGCCTGGCACCAGGCCCCCGCCGAGCTGCAGGGACACCTGCTGACCGGCAACGCGGCGGGCGTGATCGCCGGCCGGGTCGCCTACACCCTCGGCCTCGAGGGCCCGGCGCTGACGGTGGACACCCAGTGCTCCGCATCCCTCGTCGCCGTCCATCTGGCGGCGGCGTCACTGCGCGCCGGCGAATGTGATCTCGCCGTCGCCGGCGGGGTGACCCTGATGTGCAGCCCGTCGATGCTGGTGGAGTTCAGCCGCAAACGCGGCCTGTCCCCCGATGGCAGGTGCCGGCCGTTCTCCGCCGACGCGGACGGTACCGGCTGGGCGGAGGGCGCCGCGGTCGTGGTGCTCACCCGGCTCTCCGACGCCCGGGCACGCCGGCTGCCGGTGCTCGCCGTCATCGCTGGCAGCGCCGTCAACCAGGACGGCGCCAGCAACGGCCTGACCGCCCCCAACGGCCTGTCCCAGCAACGCCTGATCAGCCAGGCGCTGGCCAGTGCCGGACTGCGGCCGGCGGATGTCGACGCGGTCGAGGCCCACGGCACCGGCACCCCCCTCGGAGACCCGATCGAGGCCCGCGCGCTGCTGGCCGCCTACGGGCCGGGGCGCTCCCCCGACCGGCCGCTGCGTCTCGGCTCGCTCAAGTCCAACATCGGCCATGCCCAGGCCGCCGCGGGCGTCGCCGGCGTCATCAAGATGGTCGAGGCCCTGCGCCACGAGACGCTTCCGGCGAGCCTGCACGTCGGCACCCCCACCCCGCACGTCGACTGGAGCACCGGCGCCGTCGCCCTCCTGACCAGCCCCGTCGCCTGGCCCGCGGGACGCCGCCCGCGCCGCGCCGCGGTCTCCGCCTTCGGCATCTCCGGCACGAACGCCCATCTGATCGTCGAGGAACCACCCGCCCACCCGCGCATCCCCACCCAGAACACCCCCAGTCCGAACACCCCCGTTCAGGACACCGCCGTTCAGGACACTCCCGCCGTCGACACACCGGGTGCCGGCGAGGGCTCCGAGCCGGCGCCGGTGACGGTGGTCCTCTCCGCCCGCGGTGAGGCGGCGCTGCGCGCCCATGCGGGACGTCTCGCCGCGCACCTCGGCCGCCATCCCGAGCTGCGCGGTGACGACATCGCGCACACCCTCGCCGCCCGCGCCCAGCTGCCCACCCGGGCGGCGGCCGTCCTCGACGGCCCACCGGCGCAGCGGACGTCCCGCCTGGCCCGGACGCTGACGGCGCTCGCCGCGGGCCGGCCGGCGCCTGGTCTCGTCCAGGGCACCGCCCCGCCCACGCGCCCCGGCGGCCGGGTCGCCCTCGTCTTCACCGGTCAGGGCAGCCAACTGCCCGGCATGGGGCGTGACCTGCACGCCGCCTATCCCGCCTTCGCGCGGGCGCTGGACGGCGTCTGTGCCGCGTTCGACACCCACCTCGACGAGCCGCTGCGCGATGTCATGTTCGCCGCCGCGGGTACCCGGCACGCCGCGCTCCTCGACGAGACTCTCTACACCCAGTGCGCCCTGTTCGCCTACCAGACAGCGCTGACCCGGCTGCTCGGCACGGCCGGCGTCGTCCCGCAGCTGCTGCTCGGCCACTCCGTCGGGGAGCTGACCGCCGCGCACATCGCCGGGGTCTGGACGCTGCCCGACGCCGCGGCGCTGGTCGCCGCCCGCGGGCGGCTGATGCAGAGCTGCCGCGGCGGCGCCATGGCCGCGCTCGGCGCCACCGAGGACGAGGCCCGCGCGTCCCTCGCAGGGCTGGAACGCCCTGCGGACATCGCGGCGGTGAACAGCACGGCGTCCATCGTCGTCGCCGGCGACCCCGACGCCGTCACAGCCCTGGTGGCCTACTGGGCCGGCCGCGGCCGGCCCACCCGCCGGCTCGCCGTACGTCACGCGTTCCACTCCGCCCACATGGACCCCGTCCTGGACGCCTTCGCCGCCGTCGCCGCGGGGCTCACCTACCATCCGCCGACGGTCCCGGTCGTCTCCGCGCTGACCGGACGGCTCACCGGCGACCCGGCCGAGACGCCCTCCCTCCCGGAGACCCTCCGCCACCCGGAGACCCTCCGCGGCCTGGAGACCCTCTGCCACACGGACCCGGCCTACTGGGTCCGCCACATCCGGGAGACGGTCCGCTTCGGCGACGCCGTCGCCCGCAGCGGGCGGGAACATCCGGCCGCCTACCTGGAGGTCGGCCCACGGCCGACGCTCACCGCGCACCTCGACGGCATCCTGGCCGACACCGCCGAACGGGCCGCCGGCGGACCGTCGGCCCGCCACGAGCCGGCGGATGTGCCCCTGGTGACGGCCACGGCGGCGAACCGGCTGACCGAGCCGGTTGCGCTGCACACCGCGCTCGCCGCGCTCCACACCCACGGCATCCCGGTGGTCTGGTCCGAGATCAACCATCCGGCGGTTCCCGGTCCCCCGTCGAGGGCGGGCGCGGGGGCCCGCCGGCCGGCCCACTGCGACCTGCCGGGCTATCCGTTCCAGCGGCAGCGCCACTGGATGCGCCCTGCGCAGGGCCCCGCGTCCCCGGCGGTCGGAGCCGGAGCCGGAGCCGCCGACGCAGCCGCGGTCCCGACATCCGCGAGCACCGCAGCGGGAACGGAGACGTCCCGGCCGGGTCTGTCGCGGTACCGCACGCTCTGGCGGGCGCTGCCCGCCTCGGCGGCACCGCCGCTCGCCGGGACCCCCGGCGTGGCGTCACCGCTGTCCGGCCGGTGGCTCCTGCTCCTGCCCCCGGCCGGGGTGAGTGCCGCCGAGGTCTCCCGCATCGGCTGGATGGTCGAGCGTCTCGGCGGTACCGCGGTCGAGGTCGGGCTGGGGCCGGCGGAAGCGGACGCGGACGCCGACCGGCGCCGCCTCGCCCACCGGCTCCGCGCGCTCGACCCGTCCACCGGCGTCGGGGGGATCCTCTCGCTGCTCGCGCTGGACCCGACCCCGCATCCGGGGCAGCCGGCGCTCACCACCGGGTTCGCGCTCACCTGCGCGCTGGCGCAGGCGCACCATGACCTGGGACTGCAGGTACCGCTGTGGGTCCTGACCCGCGGCGCCGTCGGGACCGGCCCCGGCGACCCGGTCCGGGATCCGGCCGCGGCGCTCGTGTGGGGGCTGGGGCGGTCGCTGGCGCTCGAGCGTCCCGACGGCTGGGGTGGCCTCGTGGATGTGCCGGCCGACCTGGACGACGGTGCGCTCGCCTGGCTCGGCTCCGCACTGGCCACCCCCGGCGGCGAGGACCAGTTCGCCGTGCGGACGTCCGCCCTGCTGGTGCCCCGCCTCGTCCGGGAGGGCCCGGCACCCGACCGTGACGTCGACGTCGACGTCGACCGGGCCGCGGGGCTGCCGGCGGAGCTGCCGCTGGCCGCCGCCGGCACGACCGTGCTGATCACCGGGGGTACCGGTGCGCTCGGCGCCCGCATCGCCCGGGACCTCGCCCGTACCGGGAGCGGCCGCCTCGTGCTGGCCAGCCGCCGCGGGCCCGACGCTCCGGAGGCCGCTGCTCTGCGCGACGCGCTGGCCGCACACGGCACGGAGATCATGGTCCGGCGCTGCGACACCACCGACGGCGAGCAGCTCGCCGTGCTTGTCGGCGAGCTCACCGGCGACCGGGACGCCCCGCTGGGCGCCATCGTCCACGCGGCCGGCGTCAGCGGGCCGACCGCCGAACTGCACGAGCTCGACCTGGCGCGGATCGCCGCCGTCGTCGCACCGAAGGCCGCCGCCGAGCGGCTCCACCAGCTCGCCCCCGAGGTTCCGCTGGTGCTCCTGTCCTCGATCTCGGCCACCTGGGGCAGCGCGGGCCAGGCGGCCTACGCCGCGGCGAACGCCCACCTCGACGCCCTGGCCGACGCGCGGCTGGCCGCCGGTCTGCCCACCGTCTCCGTCGCCTACGGCCCGTGGGCCGACGCGGGGATGGGCGCGGAGCCGGCCCGACGCGACTACCTGCTGCGGCGGGGCCTGCTCCCGATCCCCGCCGATCAGGCTGTGGCCGCCCTGGCTCAGGCGCTGCGGGCCGAGGGCGGCGCTGACGGCGGCGCTGACGGCGGCGCGCCGACAAAGATCGTGACGGTCGCGGACGTCGCCTGGGATCTGTTCCTTCCCGCGTTCACCGCCGCCCGGACGTCCCACCTGTTCGACGAGATCGCGGTCGAGTCCGGGATGGTGGCGCCGGATCCGGCCCCCGGTCCGGGCCTGGAGCCCGCGCCGGGACCAGCGTCGCGGCCGGGAACGGGAGCAGGTACGGGACCGGGAGCAGGACCGGGCGATCTCGGACGGCTGCCGGCCGCGGAGCGTGGCCGGGCGCTGCGTGACCTCGTGCAGGCGGCGGCGGCCGACATCCTCGGCCATGACGACGCCCAGGCGGTCGAGACCGGCCGGCGCTTTCTGGAGCTCGGCCTCGACTCGGTCGCCTCCGTCCAGCTCAGCCGCCGTCTCGCCGCCGCGACGGGGCTGCGGGTGGCCACCACGGCCATGTTCGAACATCCCACCGTCGCCGATCTCGGTGACCACCTCGCCGCGCTTCTCGCGGCCCAGCCCGGCGGCGCCACCACCCGCGGGAGCGGGACACGGGACGGCGGGGAGCAGGTCGGAGTCCGCGGGCTCTATCGGCAGGCCTGCGCGGACGGCAGGTTCGCGGCGGGGGTCGGGGTGCTGCGCGCCGCCGCCAGGCTGCGGCCGACGTTCACCACCCCCGGCGATCTCCCCAGCCGACCGGTACCGGTCACACTCGCCGCCGGCCCGGCGCAGCCGGTGCTGGTCTGCCTGCCGTCGATGGTCGCGCCCTCCGGGCCGCACACCTTCGCCCGGATCGCGCTGCACCTGCACGGCCGGCGGGCGGTGCACGCGCTGGCCCACCCGGGCTTCGGTGACGGTGAGCTGCTGCCCGCCACCGCCGACCTGGTGGTCGACCTGCATGCCGACACGATCGCCCGCCATCTCCCGGACACCCCGGTCGCGCTGGCCGGGTACTCGTCCGGTGGATGGCTCGCGCACGCCGTGGCGGCCCGGCTGGAGGCACGTGGCCTGGCCCCGGCCGCCATCGTCCTGCTCGACACCTGGCTGCCCGGCGACCGGATCCCCGAGGCGGACGTCGCCGAGGAGCTGCGCGGCATCGCCGTGAACGACCAGGCCTTCGCGCTCATGACGGAGGCGCAGGTGACTGCGCAGGGCGCCTACCTGGACCTGTTCGAGGGATGGCGCCCGGGCACGGTCCGGACGCCGATCGTCATGGTCCGCGCGGCCGAGCGCATGCCCCGGCGCGACACCGAGCCGGGGCCGGCGGCCCGGACTGCGGCGTCCCCGGTCCCGGCGAGCTCCGCGAACCCCGCGAACCCCGCGGGGCCGGTGCCCCCGGTTGCCGGCGGTGCCGACGCCTGGGAGCTGGAGTTCGACCTCGTGGCCACGGCCGGCGACCACCAGTCGATGATGAACGAGCACGCGCGGTCGACCGCCGAGACCGTCCATGCCTGGCTGAGCGGGCCCGGCCCGGGCAGCGGGCAGGGCGGACGCGGCGGAAGAGCCGGGGCCGGCGGACGCGGTGACCGCGGCGGCCGCCACGGCCGCGGTGCTGTGTCGCGGCCGGTCGGCAGCGGAGCTGCCCGCTAGTGCACCTGGTGTTCCACGCCGCCCGGGCCGACGCCGGCCCGCGCCGCACGGGGCATGGCCGAGTGGTCGGACGAATGTGCATCCCGGGGTTTCCGAAAACGCCAGCCGGAATACTCCGCGCTCGTTAGACTCGGTTCACGCAACCCGACGGGGAACATCCGGAGGCAGCGTGGCTGATCTGAGCCGTCTCAACTTCGGTGCGCCGGCAGCCGAACGCGACGTCCGGCGTGGGCTGGACGCCTATTTCATCGAATCCGCCGCGTATCGCAACATGAACGCGGGAACGAAGACGATCCTGGTCGCGAACCGCGGCGCGGGGAAAAGCGCCATTCTCAAGACGATGGCGCACCGCAACCGCGACCGCGGCGAGTCGGTGATCGAGCTCTCCCCGGAGGACTACTCCTACGAGTTTCTCAGCGGGGCCATGATCCGCGAGTCGGAGGGCGCCTGGGCCAAGCTGGGCGCGTACGCGGTGGCCTGGAAGTACCTGCTGCTCGTGCTCATCATGAAGGAGCTGACGAAGCGGCACGGCCGGATCAGGCGTGGCGCCGAGAGCCAGATCTACGCCTATCTGCGCGACAACCACCACGGTGGCAGCGTGACGCCCTTCGATGCGTTCGTGTCCTATCTGCGGCGCATCGAGTCGGTGAAGGTCGGGCGGGTCGAAGGCGGAATCCGGGCGCGGGAGCTGCAGAAACTTTACCGGCTGGAGGAGCTGGACCACCTGGTCGTCCCACTGGCCCGGCTGTGCGCACGCGCCGGGGTGACCGTTCTCGTCGACGAGCTCGACCGGGGGTGGGACGCGAGCGAGGACGCGCAGGCCTTCGTCGCCGGCCTTTTCCAGGCCTGTATGACGCTGAACGACCTCTCCCCGCACCTGCGGGTCTACATGTCACTGCGCCAGGAGCTCTACGACAACATTCCCGCCCTGTACGACGACGCGCAGAAGTTCCGCGACCTCATCGAGGTGGTGCGCTGGGACGAGCCGCAGCTGTGGCGGCTGATCGCCTGCCGCATCCGGCACACCGTTCCCGGGCTGACCACGGCGAGCGACGACCAGTGCTGGGCCGCGGCGTTCCACGCTCCGCGCTGGTCGTTCCGTTTCATCGTCGACCGCTCGCTGCGCCGGCCACGGGAGATCATCCAGTACTGCAGCCATGCGCTCGACCACGCGCAGCAGGTCAACGGCCGCAGCGGGCTGCGGATCTCCCGCCGCGACATCGCGGCCGTGGAGGCCACCTACTCCGGTGAGCGGACCCGTGACATCGCGGCCGAGTACCGGTTCCAGTACCCGGGCCTGTTGAGCGTGTTCGAGGCGTTCCGCGGGCGGCAGGCGACGTGGACCCGGGAGGACCTGGAACTGCTTCTGCTGGACCTCGCCACCGGTTCGGTGCGGATCAGCCGGGAGGCCACCCGGTGGACCTCGGGCCGGGATCCCGACCAGCTGCTCGAGGTGCTGTGGAACGTGGGCTTCCTGCGCGAGTACTGCCCGACGTCCGCGGAGTGGGACGACGGGAACGCCCAGGTGCCGTACAGCTCGACCCGGGGCATGCCGGCGTTCGCCGTGCACCCGATGTTCCGCCAGCACGTCGGCACCCAGGACTGAGCCCGCGCCCCGAACCGACCCGAGGCCGAACCGGACCAAGGACGAGGCCGAGGACGAGGCCGGGCCGGCGTGCCGGCCCGAACCGTGCGCCGCGGCTGTTACGCGCGGCAGCAGGGGTGCCACCGCGCATGTTCCTCCCTCGAGGGGGCCCGGAATGCCGATCCGGCAGATCGGCGGGTTTCACAGCGCCGAGGCCGGGCCGTGGGGCGACCATGGCAGTGGTTGGGAACGCGCCGGGGCGATCTCAGACCGCAGGTGCCCGCCACATGCGCTGGAGGACGCGATGCCCTACCGCTTCGACGCCGAGCTCGCGACGCTGGTCGAGATCACACCGAACGCCGTCCTCGACGACATCACGGCGAGCCGTGCGCGCGCCACCGAACTGATCCTGGCCGCGACCAGGGAGATCGACCTGACCGGCGTCAACATCATGGACACCAGCGTCCCCGGCCCGCCGGACGCCCCGGACGTGGCCGTGCGCATCTACACGCCGCTGATCGGCGCGCGCCCCGCGCCGGCCGTCCTGCACCTGCGCGGCGGCGGTTTCGTCGCCGGCGCGCTCGGCACCGATCATCGGGCGAACATCGAACTCAGCCGGAGCCTCGGCGCCGTCGTCATCGCGGTCGACTACCGGCTGGCCCCCGAGAATCCGTATCCGGCCGCCCTGGAGGACGGCTACGCCGCCCTGCTGTGGATGGTCGGCCGGGCTGACCGGCTCGGCATCGACCCGGCGCGGATCGCCGTGCACGGGGTCCACAACGGGGCGGGCCTGGCCGCCGCGCTGGCCCTGCTCAGCCGCGACCGCGGCGGGCCCGCGCTGTGCTGCCAGTGCCTGGACCGCCCGGAGCTGGACGACCGGCACACCGCCGCCCTGCGGACACCGGAACCGGCTCATGGGGCACGTGGCGGTCACCGCCCGGACGTCGCGGCCCGCTGGGACGCCTACCTCGGCGCGGAGGTCGCCGGAACCGACGAGGTGTCGGTGTACGCCGCGCCGGGCCGGGCCACCGACCTGCGCGGGCTCCCGCCGGCGTATGTGGCGGTGGTGGAGGGCGACCGCCTGCGCGACCAGGGCGTCGCCTACGCGGACGCGCTGCGCGCCGCGGGCGTCCCCGTCCAGCTGGGCCGCCAGTCGGGGGCGATGCCGGGGGCCGCGCCCGGCCGGTGCACCAGTGCACCGGGCGGTCGCCGCCGGCATCGCGCCCCGGTGGCGGCCTCTGGGGCCGCCGGGGTGAGCCGCGAGCGGGACGAGAAGATCACGTTCCTGCGCGCGGCGTTGAACATCCGGTACTGAGACGACAGCCGCTTCGCGGCGGCGCGGGCCCCGTGTGCAGGGGCGGCGCGCTCGGCCGCGGCGGGAGCGCTCAGCCGCGGCCGGTGTGGTGGGAACGGTCGGAGTGACCGGCGTCCGCGTCGGTGCCGCGCTTCTGGCGCGGGATGTCCGGCGTCGACGCCGGGAGCTGCGCGGTGTGCCGGGTGTAGATGGCCTGGATTTCCTGCCGCAGCGTCGGCGAGACGTCTCCGGACTGGAGGATCTCGTTGAACAGGTACCGCTCGCGGCGGACGGCGCGGCGGGCGGCGAGCTTCCGGTACAGACCGGAGCGGTCGGAGAGGTGAAGGTTCACGGCTGCCTCCTGGCGACGTGTCCACAGGACGGCCGAATTTCTGCCGTCACCATCAATAATGACCCAGAAAGGCGCAGCAATCCCGTTCCTGAGCGTGACGTCGGCCGCATTCGCGAGGGCGGGACGCACCAGATGTAAGCCACGTCTATGCCGTGGGACACATTGCTGGAAAGCAGTCCTGCGCGACACCGGGAAATCGTGACGCCGATCACCGAAAAGCGTTTCCGTGACCCGCGTCACGCGTTGTCGCCAATCCCCCCGACAGCAGGGCCGCGACACCCCCGCGGCCGGCGACCGGCATTGCCCACCGCCCGGGCGCCGGCCGGCCCGGGCGCCCGGGCCGGCCGGCGCCCGCCCCCCGCAGTGCACGTGACCAGCGCCACACCGACCGCGGCCCGCTGTCGGCGAGCGGACTGACCCCCGCGGGACGACGGACCGTGCCACAGGTCCCGACACAACGGGACAGTCACCTCTGGCAGACCACCGGGAAGCCCACACCGCCCCCCTTACCACACCTTTGATCACCACTCCCGTCAGACAAGTCCGTGACGCTGTGGAGCGCCCGACCTTCGGTGTCGCCATGGTGACTTAGCCCGGCTAATGCCCGTTGGTGGTAGCCACATACAATTCGGTCTATCTGATCCCATCCCGCCGCCCCGGGCGCGCGRGATGCCGACGCATCGAATTAGGAGGGCTCACATCGACCGCCACGAACTCGTCGATCTCACGCGACGGGCGCTGAAAATAGCTACTGACAAAACCACCGACATGACGCCGGCGGAGGGCGGTGTGCCGGCCACGGCCTATACCGGCCAGGAGCAGTTCGAAAGAGAGCGCGAACTCGTCCGGCGCTCACCCCAGCTGGTCGGCTACAGCTCCGAGCTGCCGACCGCCGGGAGCTACAGCACAAAGACGGTCATGGACGTCCCCGTGCTCCTGACCCGCGGTGAGGACGGGACCGTTCGCGCCTTCCAGAACATCTGCGTCCACCGGCAGGCCCAGGTCGCCTCCGGCTGCGGCACCGCGGAGCGTTTCGTCTGCCCGTGGCATGCCTGGACGTATGACGCGCGCGGCGAGTTCGTCGGCGGTCCTGGCCGGGAGGGCTTCCCGGCGACGCTGAACGGCCGGGCCCGCCTCACCGAGCTGCCCGCCGCCGAGCACTCCGGCTTCCTGTGGGTGGGGCTGGACCCGCAGGCCGGCCCGCTGGACATCGACACCCACCTGGGGCCGCTCGGCCCGGAGCTCGCCTCCTGGGGCATCGGGAACTGGGCGCCGGTCGGCGAGAAGGTCCTGGACGCACCGGTCAACTGGAAGCTCGCCCTCGACACCTTCGCCGAGAGCTATCACTTCGCCACGGTGCACAAGGACACCTTCGCCCAGATCACGAAGAGCAACTGTGCGCTGTTCGACTCCTACGGACCGCACCACCGGTTGATCTTCCCGATGAAGCACATCGGCGACCTCGCGAACCAGCCCGAGGAAGAGTGGGTGCCGCTGAACAACTTCGTACTCATCTACGCGTTGTTCCCGAACATCGTGCTGTCGGTGACCGTCGCGAACGGCGAGATCTTCCGGGTGTATCCGGGTGACCGTCCCGGCCATTCGGTCACCGTGCACCAGAACGCGTCGTCCATGGACTGCAGTGACGAGGCGACCGCCGAGACGGCGCGGACGATCTTCGACTACGCGCACGACGCCGTGCGCGACGAGGACTACGCTCTCGCCGCCCGGGTGCAGGAGAGCATGGCCTCCGGCGCGCGGGCGGACATCGTCTTCGGCCGCAACGAGCCGGGGCTGCACCACCGCCACGAGTCCCTCGCCGACGCGCTGGCCGCCGACCGCTGACCGCCGCCCGCAGGGCACTGGCCGCCGCCCGCAGGGCACCCGGCCGCGCAGGTCGCCGGCTACCRGCCGGCGGCCGCGGGACGTCGCGTGATCGTCGGCTGCCGGCTACCGGCCGGCGGCTGCAGGGAAAGGGCCCCCGCTGATCCGGGGCCCTTTCCCTGGATGTCCCGCCCAGACGGTCAGGCCAGGGTCGCGATGGCGTCGTTGAAGGTCTTCGACGGGCGCATCACGGTGGTGGCCTTCACCGGGTCGGGCTGGTAGTAGCCGCCGATGTCGGCGGGCGAGCCCTGCACGGCGAGCAGCTCGTCCACGATGGTCTTCTCCTGCGAGCTCAGCGTCTCCGCCAGCGCGCTGAAGGCCTGCGCGAGCGCCGGGTCGGCGGTCTGCGCCGCCAGCTCCTGCGCCCAGTACAGCGACAGGTAGAAGTGGCTGCCCCGGTTGTCGATCCCGCCGACGCGGCGGGTCGGCGACTTGTCCTCGTTGAGGAAGGTCGCGGTCGCCCGGTCGAGGGTGTCGGCCAGGATCTGCGCGCGGGCGTTGCCGGTGGTCTGCGCGAGGTGCTCGAAGCTGACGGCCAGCGCCAGGAACTCGCCGAGGCTGTCCCAGCGCAGGTAGTTCTCCTTGACCAGCTGCTGGACGTGCTTGGGCGCGGAGCCGCCGGCGCCGGTCTCGAACAGGCCACCGCCGTTCATCAGCGGCACGACCGAGAGCATCTTGGCACTGGTGCCCAGCTCCAGGATCGGGAACAGGTCGGTCAGGTAGTCACGCAGCACGTTGCCGGTGACCGAGATGGTGTCCTCGCCGCGGCGGATGCGCTCCAGCGAGAAGGTGATCGCGTCCACCGGCGCCTTGATCTCGATGGTCAGGCCGGCGGTGTCGTGCTCGGGCAGGTAGGCCCGGATCTTCGCGATGAGCTGGGCGTCGTGCGCGCGGGTCTCGTCCAGCCAGAACACCGCCGGGTCACCGGTGGCSCGGGCGCGGGTGACGGCGAGCTTCACCCAGTCGCGGATCGGGGCGTCCTTCGTCTGGCAGGCGCGGAAGATGTCGCCGGCGCTCACCGTCTGCTCCAGCACGGCGGTGCCCGCGGCGTCGACGAGCCGCACGGTGCCGGTGGTCTGGATCTCGAAGGTCTTGTCGTGGCTGCCGTACTCCTCGGCCTTCTGCGCCATCAGGCCGACGTTGGGCACCGAGCCCATGGTGGACGGGTCGTAGGCGCCGTGCGCGCGGCAGTCGTCGATGACGGCCTGGTAGATCCCGGCGTAGCTGCTGTCCGGCAGGACGGCGAGGGTGTCGCCCTCGGCGCCGTCCGGGCCCCACATATGACCGGAGGTGCGGATCATCGCCGGCATCGACGCGTCGACGATGACGTCGCTGGGCACGTGCAGGTTGGTGATGCCGCGGTCGGAGTCGACCATGGCCAGGGCCGGGCCGCCGGCCAGCTCGGCCTCGAAGGAGGCCTTGATCTCCGGCCCCTCGGGCAGTGCCTCCAGGCCCTTGAAGATGCCACCCAGGCCCTCGTTCGGGGTCAGGCCGGCGGCGGCGAGGACGGCGCCGTGGCGGGCGAACGTCTCGGGGAAGAAGGCGCGTACGACGTGGCCGAAGATGATCGGGTCGGAGACCTTCATCATCGTGGCCTTCAGGTGCACCGAGAACAGCACGCCCTCGGCCTTCGCCCGGGCGACCTGCGCGGTGAGGAACTCGCGCAGCGCGCCCACCCGCATGACGGAGGCGTCGACGACCTCGCCGGCGAGCACCGGCACGGACTCGCGCAGCACGGTGGTGGTGCCGTCGTCACCGGCCAGCTCGATGCGCAGCGTGCCGTCGACGGCGATCACCGCGGACTTCTCGGTGCTGCGGAAGTCGTCGGCGTCCATGGTCGTGACGTTCGTCTTCGAGTCGGCGGACCAGGCGCCCATGCGGTGCGGGTGCGACTGCGCGTAGCCCTTGACCGAGGCGGGGGCGCGGCGGTCGGAGTTGCCCTCGCGCAGCACCGGGTTGACCGCACTGCCCTTGATCCGGTCGTACCGGGCGCGGATCTCCCGCTCCTCGTCGGTCTTCGGGTCGTCCGGGTAGTCCGGCAGGGCGTAGCCCTGCTGCTGCAGCTCCACGACGGCCGCCCGCAGCTGCGGGATCGACGCCGAGATGTTCGGCAGCTTGATGATGTTCGCCTCGGGCGTCTTCGCCAGGTCACCGAGCTCGGCGAGCGCGTCATCGATGCGCTGGGACGGGTCGAGGTGCTCCGGGAAGCTGGCGATGATCCGCCCGGCCAGGGAGATGTCCCGACTCACGACGCCGACCCCGGCCGTCGACGCATACGCCTGCACCACCGGCAGGAACGAGTACGTCGCCAGGGCGGGCGCCTCGTCGGTCTGCGTGTAGATGATCACCGAATCAGTCACCGATACTCCGCTTCGCGTCTACTACTTCGTGTCGTATCAAGGTATGCCCTGCCCGTCCCGTGCCCGGGCGGCGGACATGGACGCGTGTGGCACAGCTCGTCCCCACCCCGCCCCGGCCATCCACTGTCGCCGCCCTCCGGCCCGCCGCGCCACAGTTTGCGCTGCTGGCAGGCCGGCTCACCGCCGGGGCGGGTCCGGGCCCGCCCCCGGCGGGACAGGGCAGCCGTCATGGCACCGCACCCGGCCGGCGGCACACGCGGAAGTTATTAAGCAAGCCTAACTAGTTTCGGCTGACGTCGCGACAAATGCCATGGCGGGCAGGCTTCCCTTCATCCGGGGCAGACCCCGCCCGCGGCGGGATACGCGGATCAGAACGGATCAGAGCAGCCCTCAGAGCAGGCCGTCGACGAGGCCGTCCGGCGTGCCGAAACGGTGCGCCGTCAGGCTGACGGCCTGTTCCCGCAGGAACGGCAGCAGTTCCAGGCGCCCGCTCTCCGTCACCGGGCCGGCGTGGACGACGATCTCCGGCCGGCCGCGGGTCACCGCCGCCACCGCACCGGCGTCCCCACCGACCAGGCGCAGCCGCAGTTCCGCGCGCCGCGCCGCCGCCCGGGCGACCCCCGCGAGCCAGTCCGCGCCGGTCTCCTCCCGCCACGGCACGCCCCGTTCGGTGAACGCCACCCGCAGCGGCTCCGGGAGACGCCCGGCGACCGACACACGCACCGCCGACCCGGCGCGCAGCCCCGCGGCCACCACCCGCACCAGCGCGACGATCCCGCCGGTCTCGGGGAGGCGGACCTCGACCGGCACCGGGAGGTACCGCAGCACGTTGCGCTCCACGGCCAGCCCGCCGACCTCCCGCGCCACGCCGTAGGCATCCGCCCAGGCCACGGCGTCACTGCGCAGCGCCCGTTCCAGCCCCGCCAGCGCGGACGCCGCAACACCACCGGCCGCGGCGGCCTCCTGGGCCGCGGCGGCCTCCTGGGCCCCGGCGGCCTCCCGAGCCCCGGCGACCTCCCGAGCCGCGCCGAGCAGCCGGCGGGCCGCGGCCCCGAGATCGGCGACGGCGGTGCTGGGCCGGCCGGTCCAGTCGCCGAGGGCGTACAGGTAGGTCGGGCCGCCGGCCTTGGTGCCCGGCCCGACCGCCGAGCGCTTCCACCCGCCGAAGGGCTGACGCCCGACGATCGCCCCGGTGATGCCCCGGTTCACGTACAGGTTGCCGGCCTCGACGTGCCGCAGCCAGTAGGCCAGCTCGTCGGCGTCGCGGGAGTGCAGCCCCGCGGTCAGCCCGAAATCCACGTCGTTCTGGATCTCCACGGCCTCGGCGAGATCCGCCGCCGTCATGATCCCCAGCACCGGGCCGAAGTACTCCGTCCGGTGGAACTCCGAGCCGCGGGCCACGCCGTCGCGCACCCCCGGCGACCACAGCCGGCCGTCGGCGTCCAGCCGGCGGGGCCGCACCAGCCAGCGCTCGCCGGGCCCGAGCGTCGTCAGCGCGGCCAGCAGCTTCCCGGACGCCGGCTCGATCAGCGGGCCGACCTGTGACGTCGACTCATGCGCCGGCCCGACGACCAGCGAGCCCACCGCGTCGACGAGCTGGTCACGCAGCCGGCGCGACCGTGCCGCCGAGCCGACCAGGATGAGCAGCGAGGCGGCCGAGCACTTCTGCCCGCCGTGCCCGAAGGCGGAGGCGACGACGTCCCGGACGGCCAGGTCGACATCCGCGCTCGGGGTGACCACGATCGCGTTCTTGCCGCTGGTCTCGGCCAGCAGCGCCAGGTCGGGACGCCACGAGCGGAACAGCTCGGCGGTCTCGAACGCCCCGGTCAGCAGCAGCCGGTCGACCCGCGGGTCGCTGACCAGCGCCTTCCCGAGCTCCCCCTCGTCGACGTCGATGAGCCGCAGGACGTCGCGGGGCACCCCGGCGGCCCACAGCGCCCGTGCCAGCACCGCGCCGCACCGGCGAGCCGGACCCGCCGGCTTGAGGATCACCGACGAACCGGCGGCCAGCGCCGCCAGCGTGGAACCGGCGGGGATCGCCACCGGGAAGTTCCACGGCGGCGTCACCACGGTGAGCCGCACCGGCCTGAACACCGCCCCGTCGACGTCGTCCAGCTCCGCGGCGCGCGCCGCGTAGTAACGGGCGAAGTCGACGGCCTCCGACACCTCCGGATCGGCCTGGTCAACCGTCTTGCCCGCCTCGGCGACCATCACCTCGACCAGTTCACCGCGGCAGCGTTCCAGCTGGTCGGCGGCCCGCAGCAGCACCTGCGCGCGCCCCGCCCCACCGAGCGCCGCCCAACCAGGACCGGCCGCCACCGCACCGGCGAGCACCTCGTCGAGCTCGGCCCGCGTCCGCACGGCGGCCCGCTCGACCAGGTCGGCGCCGAGAGTGGACGTCCCCGCCCGCAGCAGGATGCGCCGCGCCCACGCCCGGTTCGCCGCCAGCGACGGATCGGTGTCCGGCGCGTTCCGGAACCCCACTCCCGGGGTGTCCGCGGCGGACCCCACGGACTGGAGCTGCCGGTTCTGCGTACGGCGCGCAGCCGGCGGTGCGGCCAGCTCCGCCTCGAGCCGGGCCAGGGAGGCGCGGAACCGCCGTTCCTCCCGCGCGAACAGCAGACCGTCGTCGGCCAGGTCGAAGACCGCCGACATGAAGTTCTCCTGGCTGGCCCCCTCCTCCAGCCGCCGGACCAGATAGGCGATGGCGACGTCGAACTCCGCCGGCCGCACGGCCGGGGTGTACAGGAGCAGCCCGCCCACCTCGCGCGCCACCACCCGGGCCTGCGTCTGCGCCATCCCGCGCAGCATCTCGAACCGCAGCCCGTGCCGGACCCCGCGCCGCCCGGCCAGCACCCAGGCGAACGCGAGATCGAACAGGTTGTGCCCGGCGACGCCGACGCGGACCGCGTTCACCCGCTCCGGCCGCAGCGCATGCTCCAGCAGCCGCTTGTAGTTGGCGTCGGTCTCCTCCTTGGAGCCGTACGGCGCCGCCGGCCAGCCGCGCAGCGACGCCTCGACCCGCTCCATCGGCAGGTTCGCACCCTTGACGATGCGGACCGTTATCGGGGCGCCACCAGCCGTGACCCGGGTCGCACTCCACTCCCCCAGCCGGACCAGTGCCCCCAGCGCGTCGGGCAGGTAGGCCTGCAGGACGACCCCGGCCTCCAGCCGGCGCAGCTCCGGCCGATCGAGCAGCGCGGTGAAGACCGCGATCGTCAGGTCCAGATCCCGGTACTCCTCCATGTCCAGGTTGATGAACGTGGACGGACGGGTCGCCGCCGCCCGCGCGTACAGCGGGCACAGCGCCTCCACCACCTGGGTGACCGTCTCCTCGAAAGCCCAGGGAGCATGCGGAGCCGTACTCGCCGACACCTTGATCGACACATGGTCGACGTCCGCCCGCTCGACGAGGGCCATCGTGCCGGCCAGCCGCCGCGCCGCCTCCCGCTCGCCGAGCACCGCCTCGCCCAGCAGGTTCATGTTCAGCCGCACACCCGGCCCCCGTGCCGCCGCGATCGCCGGCCCCAGCCGCCGCTCGGTGGCGTCGACGACCAGATGGCCCACCATGCCCCGCAGCGCCCGCCGCGCCACCGGAATCACCAGCCACGGCGCCGCCGGCCCCGCCACCCCACCGGCACGGACCGCCGTCCGCAGATACCAGGGCAGAAACCCGGGCGTGGACGGCGCCAGCCGGGCCAGGTTCCGCGCCGCGACCCGCCGGTCCTCGGGCCGGATCACCCCGTCGACGAACCCGACCGTGAACGCCAGGCCCCCCGGCTCCCGCAACACCCCCGCCAGCCGCGCGGCGGCGGGATCGACCGACTCGGCCGCGGCCTCGGCGACCCAGCGGCGGACAAGCGCCACCGCCTCGTCCGCCACGGCGGAGAGCTCGGACTCGGTGGTGCTGCGAGCCGCGGTCATCGGGCGCCCCCAGGTCCTTCTCGGCACTGCCATGGACCTGTCCAGTGTGGTCGCCGCCCAACTCCCGGGACCGGCACCGGACCTTACGTCCCGCCTCCTACCCAGCCGGCGCGCCCGCCTCCTGACCTGGACCGCCCGTTTCACCTAAGATCATTTAACGAGGCGAAGGCCTGTCAACATTGTTGACTATCTTCGTGTTCGGCGGTGAGCTCCTGCCCGCGTTCGAGGAGCATCTGCTCCAGTCGACCCACCGTTGTCGGCCGGTGCCGGGTGCGCAGGCTCTGGGCGACGAGGACAGCCGGCATCACGAGCGGGACGGTGCCCACCAGACCCGACACCCTCCGCGAACGGACCCACCCCCGGGCCGTCCGCCGCGCTGGCCACAGGGAGTACCCCGTCAAGAAACCCGGCCAGCGCGGCGTCCGCCACAACACTCCAGCCACGACCAGACTCGCCAACCCCCTGAACCCCAGGTCACAGCTTGATCCAACTAGCGGAAGCGACATTGGGGCCTGGCGGGAGCCTCCGGATCCGGCGCCTACCGGGCTGTCGTACTCATCCGGAGATGATCTCCTGAAGCATCCTCAGGGTCAAAGTTCCAGGCTCAGAAACAGCCCCACATCACCTTGGCAGAGAGGGCCTGGAGCTTCTCTGGCGATTACTTCCCATTCACCTTGTACTTGTCGTTCGCCCAGAATCCGCCTGCGAACTCAGGGTTCCGGTATTCGGTGAAGCGCGGCACGAGATCCGGGTTGATGTGGGTGGCGCGACGGTTCAGGTCGGCGGGCGCCGTGCTCGGYCAGACGCCGGTACGCACGCGCTCGTTCATGATTTCGATGGCCGCCACGGACTCGTTCGCCCGGAATGCRCAGTGGCCGGCACCGTTGACGTGGATCAGCCTTACAAGGTTTCCCTTACCGTGCTTCGTTGCTTCCTGGACATACCCGAAGTTCGCAACCGGCTGCACCAGCGGGTCACCGATCAGGTTGTTCATCAGGAAGGGCCTCTTCGGCTTCGTCGTGTAGTCACCGTGGAGGTTGATCTCCTCGACGGCGGCCGGATCTGCCTCGATCCGGGGGGCGTTGTTGATCGTCCCCAGGTCGGCATCCAGGTTCAGCCCGGCCTGCTGGTAGAACTTGCGCACCGCCGCCTGCTGTTCGGGAAGGGTCTGCTGGTAGAAGATCTTCCTGTAGTCGAATCCGGTGGTCCAGCTGAAGGGTTGCCCACCGACCTGCTGCTCCTGGTTGCGGCGTGTATTCACGTCGAAGGAGTACAGGTTGCGCAGCGTGTCGTACATGTACGCCTGCACCTGGTCGAGGTTGGTGATGTCCGGCGAGGGCAGGGCGGCGCTGGTCCAGGTGTTCATCTGGCCCAGGGTCAGCGCCAGTGCGATGCGCGCCCTGCCTTCGGGGGTGGCCTGCGCCGCATCGATGGCGGCTCGCCAGCTGTTGGCGTCAGCCTGGAAGTTCGTCCCGGGATGCTGAATGATCGGCAGGTTGATGCCGAAGAAGGTCTTCGCCGCGAACAGGGAACTCAGCCTGGGCATGAGGTACGGGATGTATCCAGGCACGGTGCAGTTAGCCACAGCGCCGTCGATCCGGTCGGGATAGCGCTCCAAGGTGTACCCCGCAACCACGCCGCCGCTCGATCCGCCATTGGCGATGACGTACCGCGGCTTGCCGTAGCGTGCCGTGAAGACGTCAATGACCTGGATGAGCTGCGCTGCCGATACCCGCGAATCGCGGCCGCCGAGCTCGTAAGGGATCCGCCGAACACCAGCCGCGGCGTAGCCGCGGTTGTATAGCGTGGTGTAGCTGCTGCCGACTCCACCGGTGACGAAGTCCAGGTCCAGAAGCAGCGTGCCGTTCCACCCGCGGTCCGGCATGGTGATCCGCCAGTCCATGCCGTCGGGGAGCAGTCCGCTGGTCGTGGTGACCGGGACGTCCTCGGCCGCCACCGCCGGCGTCGCGGCGATGTGTCCCGTAACGACAAGGACGAGCGCCAGCGCGGCAGCTAGCACGCCGCTTCGCGCAGAACGCGAGCGTAAGCGTAAAGGGGGGGTCGCCATGGATCGCCTCCGCATATACGAACAACCAGACGAATATACGGAATATAGCCGGCCGACCAAGGTAGGTCAACCTAAGAGCGTTCCTCACGTCGCGTGCGGGAGTTCTTCCAACAGGTGATCACGGCGTCGAGACAGGGAACCCAAGGGTGTTGCAGCCGTTGTGTTCGTAACGCAGAGTTAGATGGCAATAGCCACCGAGCCGGGCGAGGGATCTCTCGGCTTCCAGCGACAGCCCGGCCCGTCGGTCGGAACATGGATTGTCGAGCCCGGTTTGCCGCGATCGATCGGGTTCGGACCAGTCAGGCTGCCCCTTTTCCGCCCCGAGGCTGGCCGCGTCCACGATCACCGACGACCAGTCGACCTACCCGGCCACGGCGTGCAGATCAAAGATCTTCCGATGCATCCGAGGCCAGACACCCGCCCGGGTCCATACCTGGAACCGACGGTGCGCCGTGGGCACCGACACCCCGAACTCGGTCGGTAGATGYCGCCAGGCACACCCCGAGGTCAGCACGTAGACCACCGCCGACCGCCGCAGCCCGGACGCCGACCCGGACCGACCAACATCGTGCTGCGCGGCCGCAACGCCGTCGGCTACACCCGTTGGACATCGTGGTCGCGTCGACGTTCCTGTTCCGCCTCGGAATGTGCTTGTGCTCGGGCCGCGGTCACGCCGAGGAGGGGGTGACGGCCAGTACGTCCGCACCCAGGGCGATGTGCCCGTGGTCAGTGCGGCTGGTCGAGTTGGCTGGCGACGAGCGGGAACTCTGCCTTGAGGAGCATTGTCAGTTGCTCCTGGATCTCGCGCAGCGCGGTCGTGGCGATTCGCCACACGATTGACCAGTCGACCTCGAAGTATGTGTGAACGGCGATGTTGCGGAAGCCTGTGACGGACCGCCACGGCACGTCGGGCCAGCGCGCGCGGATCTCGGACGAGACTCGCCCGGCCGCCTCGCCGATCACCAGGAGCTTCTCAGGAGCTTCTACAGAACGGCGCTCTGAGTCAGGTCGCTCGCCAGGAACGCGGTCTCGTCGACGCCCCGGACGAACGCCGTCGCGGCGACCGCGGTTTCGATCATGTCGACGAGGTAGAGCTCATCACGCCGCATAGAGGACCTTTGCCTCCGCGAGCACTCGGTCGCGGATGACCCATTTCAGCCGAGACCTGGGAACCAGGTCGACGTGACGACCGACGATCTTTTTGAGATCATCTCGGAGATCGACGATCTCGAAGCCAAGCTTCGAGATCGGGCGCCAGCACGTACAGCAGGTCGACGTCCGACTCGTCGGTGTCGTCGCCGCGGGCCACCGAGCCGAAGACGGACAACTCGGCGATGCCGTAGCGCCGGCACACCTCAGCGATCCGGCTGTCACGAAGGTCGACGGCCACATGACCATCATCGCCTCCAGACAGCCACGACCGCACGGCTCAGGCACCGCCTCACCCGCGACGGCCGCCGGCGTCCTGCGTGCCGCGCGCGAACCACCGTCCCGCCGCGACCCGAAGCGTCGCGAAGCAGTCCGACGTACGAGGTGCATCTGGTCATGCGTCCCAGTCGCCAGCGCCGACGAGTTGCTCGATCCACTCCGCGGACAGCTTGCCGCGAGATTCACGCCCGGAGTCCAAGCACGGGGGCATAGTCGCGGCGGCGGCTCGGTCGGGTGAGAATCTCGACGCTGTCGATGGCCTGGTCGATCGCGCCGGGGAGATGGCCGAGCGGGCCCTCGGGGCGGTGTCCGAGCCGGGCGAGGAGGGCTCGCAGCCGCGGATCGTTGATCGCATCAGTCAGCGCACGGGTGAGGCGCTGCGCGCCGAGTACCTGGATGTCTCGGGAATGAAAGCGGCGCGGCGCAGGATCGACAGGCTCGGTCAGACCAAGCCGGTTCGTGGCGGCGGCGAGGTGACTGGCCATGGCGCACAACGCTGCTTCGCGGTCCCGCCACTGCGCCGCGCCGAGCGCGTGGCGCAGGTGCCGACCGACCTGGTCCGCGAGGGTCAACTGCGCGAACGCGGTCATCAGCCACTTGCTGTACGGGGCCCAACGGCGCTCGAGGAGGAAGCCGATCCGGACGAGGTCGCGGGCCACACGGGCGACGAGCATGCGCGAGCCGAGGTCGTCGCCGCGGCCACCGGTGCGGCCGATGAACGGTTCTTCCTGGCTTACCCGCAGCCAGCCGGCTGCCAGGACATACCGCCAGACGTCGTCTGGGTACCAGGCCAGCGCCCGGCGCCGCGCGGTGAGCAGAGCGAGCGGGTCGTGCAGAACCACGCCGCCCGTGAGACTGGCCAGGATCTGCGTCGGGGCCAGCAGCCAGTCCGCCAGGTCCATCCCGCAGGCGGGGTCGACGCCGAGCCGGCCTACGAAGAACGCCTGTGCAGTGGCTACTTCCACCTGGTGGTGTGGCCGGCCATCGTGTCGGTCGCTGTCGGGATAGACAACCGGGAAACCGTCGAACCGCGCTGGCAGCCTCTCCAGGGCGATGTCGATCGGCGTGGTGTCGAGACCTGGCGGGACGAACAGTTGCACGCGGGGGCCGAAATCGTGGTCCGCGGAGACCTCGTCGTCGAAGCCGAGGACCTCGGACCCCTCACCGAGCAACGCGGCAGCGTGGGGCACGTCCGCGACCAGCGGACGAACCGCCCGCTCGTAGAACCGTCGGGAAAGATCGCGACCGGGCACGGCTCTGCGATCCTCCTCAAGGCATCCCGTCATGCACCAGGCGTCTCATCGTCCCCGCTGCTGCCTCGTCTGCGCACCCGGTTTCTCACCAGCCGTCAGGCCGTCCGAGCCAGYGACGGTCTCCAGGTTCCGCCGCACGAGCAGGCCCCCGATCTCCAGGACGTCGTCAAGCAGTCGCTGCACACGCTCGATCTCGCCGGCGGTGCAGTCGATCAAAATCTTGACCTCCACGTCGCGCTTGCCCGGATCCACCGTCACGAGGAATCCCACCACGCCAGCGCCGACGGCACTGCCGCGGAAGACGTCCACGCCGTCACCATCCGCGGCCACGGTGCCCTCCAGGTAGCCGTAGTCAACGGGGTACACGGCCTCCGGCACCCGCGGATGCCTGCTGCCGGCCGGGCGGTCCACCACCAGTCGCGAGGTGGCTGTCAGCTCGTCAAGGTGCCCGAACAGCCGTGCGCGGGACGTGTCAGACACGATCTCCCCCGAACCGAGGACGTCCACGAAGGATGCCACGGACATGAACTGGTCAGGGCCATGTGCCGACTCACGTGAACGGCGACGGTCGCGTCCACGATGGTGGTGTACGGAGAGTGATGGCGCGTGATCCTGGTTGAAGGTTATGCAGTGAGAGCTTCGGGTGTCCCGGCGCGGGTTTCCCACTCCCGCGTCCGATACCCGTTCCGCCGGTTCACCCGCTCGGGAGAAATCTCCCCGTATTCCGCGTTGCGGATCCCATCCACCTCGGCGCCCATCAACGCCTCCGCGAACGCCTTCACCATCGAGCCCAACAGATCCGGACTCGCTGCCATCAGCTCCTTGCCGAACCCCTCGACATCAGCCACAGTCGGACGCACGGCCATCGCGTATCTCCTCCTCGAGTTCTTGGCGGTTCTCGAAAAGGATCACGCGGTGGTCGCTCTACGTCACGGACCACCACTCCGGCGAGTCGCCATACGATCACTATCCGTGCACCATGCGTGGACTCCACTCGAGCACCAGCCGCTCCCCGCCTTCGTCGACACCTGGCGGAGCCGCTACGACGCCGGCGCACCGGTCGCCGCCTGGTATTCGACGTCCGCTCCGGCTCGGTGAGGCAGGCTCCGCGACAGAGCCGTTATCTGGACAAACCCCACCCCAGAGTCGTGACTCAACGTCACATGCAGGGTGGGGCCAAACTCGCTGGAACCGACCTACCGACCAGGTACAGCGCTGTGTTCAGATTCGTCCCACCACGGGTGCCCGGAATCCGAAATCCTGCGGAGAGACCGGGAACGCCCACCGCTGATCGGGATTCCGGTGGCAGTCCCACAGGACCAACTCGGTGCCGTTCGCGGTACTGCCGCGGTCAGCCAGACCCACGCACCTGCGGGTCGGCGAGTTCCGCAACAGGTAGGTCCCGTCGCCGAGGCCATAGAACTCCCATTTCTGATCGCTACGACCGTTGTCGCAGGTCGCCAGGACCAGCCGCGTTCCGTTGACCGTGCTGCCGCCACCGTCCAGGCCCACGCATCTGCTGTCCAGGGCCACGCTGACCACCAGGCCGAGACCAGGAACGCCATGCCACAACTGGTCGGGGTGGTAGTGGCAGTCCCAGAGCACGAGGCGCGTGCCGACAACGGTGCTGCCCCGATCGGCCAGCCCGACGCACTTCTCATTTCCCGCCGCGCTGTGAAGGGCGGTCGGATTCACTCCTTCGGCGTGCGCCGGAGACGGCACTACGAGCGCGGTCACCGCCGCGGCAAGGACGGTGAGCACTACAAAGAAATTCCTGATCCGACGAACAGCCATCGAGCACCCCCGAGGTACGCGGTCGACGCCGCATCCTAGACGCCCGCCGGGAGCCGATGACACTTCTGTCCATATCCCGATGAAAGTCAACGGACATCCGAGGACACTCCGACGCGCATGGTCGTCCGGACCTGGCCGTGCATGGCGCGTACGGCGCACCGTGCGGTCATAACCTTGGCTGGGAGGCCTGCGAGTCCCGGTTCCGAAACGACCAGCACAATCGGCCAATGGACGGATGGGACAGGGCCTTCCAGCCGCCGAGTCGGACAGCCGCGTGCAGTCTCCTTCGGTCGTCGGCAGGCGGGGAAGCCCGGCACCGTCACGAGGGTCGGGAGGCGTGTCCCCTGTCTTCGGCGCGTAGCGCCCACGCCCGGGCCACCGCGACCAGCAGCAGCACGATCGCCAGCGGCACGCCGAAAAGAAGGACGAATCCGAACCCGATGTTGGCGCCGATGACTCCGGCGGTCGCGATGTGGTAACCGAGGCCGAGGATCACTCCGACTCCCACGAGCGGCCACAGCACCTGCCACTGGCGCCGGTCGGCGTCGCCGCTACGGCCCCGGTGTAGCAGGAGCGACGCTGCGGCTGTCGCCAAGAGCAGAGCGACAATACCGATGGTCGTCATCCACCCGGCGAGGATGTCTGGCGGCCGGACCACGTAGCTGAGTTCCGACTGGTGGCTGTCCTGTTCGTAGTCCTGCCCCAGCAGTCCCGCGACCGCGACCGGCACAGCCGCGATCAGAACGGCGGCGGCCCCGCGGTGCAGGGCCCGCGCGGGGGCGGATGTCGGCGTCCGCTTCGGCGGCGAGGTACGCATACGAGCCAGTCTTCCGGTCAGCCTCCGGGACGACCTGAGCGCGAATACTCAGGTTCGCCGCCCGGGACCGGCCCCGGATGCTGGCCGCGACCGAGCTCCACCCTCCCTCGCCGCCGGCCGGCGGTGGCTGTGCCCTGACTAACGGAGACCGATCCGGCGCAGGTCGTGGTCGGCGACGGTTTGGCCGAGCGCGGCGCCCACCTCGTCAGTGTGGCGGAAGTGGACGCCTTCCCACACCCGGGCGTCGACGTCCAGCGTGGCGGTTGGCAGGGCCGCGGCGGAGACCGTCCGCGCGGTGACGTCGTACCAGTCGATCACGACCTCGGTGCCGGAGCTGGTGGGTGCGCCGGCACCGGTCGAGCTGGTGCCCGGCGAGGGCGGCACCAACCAGCGTGGCGGTGAGCAGGAGCGCCCGCGCACGCGGGCGTGTACGGGCACGCGACAAAGGCACGGTCGTCGCCGTGAAAGAAAAGCCCTACCTGTGAACGAAACCGGGGCAGCTTCGGCGGCTGGCCGTCCACTGGCCGGACTCGCACGAGGCAGAGGGAGAGGCACTGGCAGCTACTACAGAAGCCGCGAGCCCCTCCTGAAATCAGCATCCACCCGGTCTCCCCGCGACTCTTGACCAGGGATGAGGCCAGTGAGCACCGAGGCGGCAACATCATCCAGCGACTCAAACACACGTTCCGCAGCCGGCCGAGGACTTCCCGACGCCTTCGACTGGGCCCGCTTTGCTAGCTTCCCGATCGTCTTGCTGAAAAAGACCCGATCCGGCTGACGGGTTCGATGGTGCGGGCTAGCCTGATTCAGCGTGATCGAGCCCATCGGCGACGAGATCGCCTACGACCAGGAGCGGTTGCAACAGTTCGTGCGGGGGCAGGCCCGCGCCCACGGTCTGTCCCGCCGTTCCCTGCTGCGGTTGCTGGCCCTAGCGACCGGGCCGGTGGCCACGGTCGCGGCATCGGCGGGGCCGGCCCGAGCCGGCACGCCCGGCATCCCTACGATCGTCAAGCCGCTGCCGCCGGAAGTGTTTACGGTCCGCGGCACGAACGCGGAGACGAACTTCCAGGCGTTGGCCGGGCTGGGGCGGAACGAACCGGCCAGTCATTTTTTCGTGCGTAATCACACCGCGACTCCGAACCTGGACGCGGCTAGTTGGCAGCTGCGGGTGTTCGGTGACGGGCTGCGCGGCGCGCCGTCCGTCACCGAGGCTGTCACATTCGACTACCACGACCTGCGTCGTATGCCGGCCCGGACCGTGGACGCCGTCGTCGAGTGTGCCGGTAACGGGCGCAGCTTCTACGCGACCCAGCAGGGTCAGGCGGTCACCGGGACGGCTTGGCGGTTGGGCGCAGTCGGCCAGGCCCGGTGGCGGGGCGTCCCGCTGTCGACGGTCCTGCGCCGAGCCGGGATCACAGACGCCGCCGTCGACGTGATGCCCCAGGGCCTCGATGACGAGTACGTGGCCGACGGGGTGAACCTCGGCCGGGTGCGGCGGCCGCTGCCGGTGGCCAAGGCGCTCGACGACGTGCTGTTGGCATACGAGATGAACGGCGCTCCGCTGCCGCCTGACCACGGCTATCCGGTTCGGCTGATCGTGCCGTCCTGGGTCGGTATCGCGTCGATCAAATGGGTCGGAGACATCGAGGTCTCCACGCGACCGCTGCTGTCCCCGTGGAACACCCAGTTCTACCGGCTGTTCGGCGACGCCTGGCCGGGCGGCGCGAGCCCGCCGCTGACCACCCAGGTGACCAAGAGCGCGTTCGAGCTGGCGTGGAACGCCACCCTCCGCGGCGGCACCTCCCGCCGGGTCCACCTGACCGGCCGGTCGTGGTCGGGGCGAGGGCGGGTCACGAAGGTCGAGGTCAGCACCGACGCCACCGCGACCTGGCGGCCGGCCCGCCTGCTCGACCGGCCGGCTCCGGACCAGTGGGTCCGCTGGGAGTACGACTGGCACCGCCCCACCCTCGGGCCCGCGGTTCTGGCCGCCCGGGCCACCGACGAGACAGGCGCGACCCAGCCGACCAACGTCGCGTTGAACACCCAGGGCTACCTGTTCGGCGCAGTCGTCCTGCATCCGGTGACCGTCACCTGACCAGTCAGGTCACCGACGTGATCGTCTACGGTGTGCAGTCCGTCCGCACCATGTCCGCACCAGCGGCGCTGACGGTGGCGAGAGCGGGAAGCGCGGAGGGCTGGCAGTCCCTTATCGGACCTCGACCGTGATCTCATCGCTCGTGGTGGTGCCCACCGCGTTGGTGAACTCGACCGTGTACCGGTACGTGCCGGCGGCCCTGCCGGTGACGTCCAGCGTGGTGTTCTGGGCGGCGGGGCTCGCCGCGGTCAGTGTGCCCTCGGCGACCCGGGTGCCGTTCTCGAAGAACCGGTAGCCGGTGACGTTGACGCCCCACCACAGGTTGACCGTGATGCGGTAGGAGCCGTCGCCGTCCCAGTTGTCCTGGGAGAGCACGGGCTTCGCCGGGGCGGCGTCGCGCACGGTGACGGTGAGCGGGGCGGTGTCGGTGTGCCCGGCGGAGTTCCGCAGCACGCCGGTGAAGGCGTAGGTGCCGTTGGCCAGGCCGCCGACCGGCACGACCGCCTTCTGCGCGCCCGGGGTGGCCCAGGTCAGCGGGACCGTGGCGATGCGCCGGCCGTCCCGGTACAGCTCGAAGGACGTGGCGTTCTCGCCCCACCACAGGTCCATCGTGACGTTGAAGACGCCGTCGCTCAGGCCGGTGTCCCAGCCCTCGTCGGAGCTGAGCACACCCCGGGTGGGTGCGGCCTGCGCCTCGTCGCACCAGTCGATCTCGGGGTTGTTCGTGGCGTTGTAGGTGTCCTGCCAGGCCACGAGCTCGCCGGGCAGGTCGGTGATGATCCCGTCGACGCCGAGCGCCGTCAGGCCCGCCCAGGCGGTGGCGGAGTTCTCCGTCCAGACGAACGTCCTCAGTCCGGCGGCCCGCATCGCGTGCAGCGCCGCCGCGCTCGGCCAGGCGTCGGGGTTCAGGCCGATCGCGTGGTGGGCCCGGGTGAAGGCCACCGGGTCCGCGGGGAAGTCGCCGAGGATCATCGTCGGCAGCTCCGGGTACACCTCGTGCAGCCGGTCGACGGTGGTCGTGCTGAAGCTCTGTGCGATGACCTGGTCGCGCACCCCGTACCGCTCGATGAGGTCACGCGTGGTCCGCGTGTACTCCTCCGACCAGGTGCCCTTGTACTCCAGGAGCAGCTTCGCGCCGCTGTCCTTCATCCAGGCCAGCAGCTCCTCCAGGGTCGGCACGGGGGTACCGGCGAACTGGGCACCCTTCCACGATCCTGCGTCGAGCTGCCTGATCTGGGCGATCGTCAGGCTGTGGTTGCTCCCGGTGCCGTCGGTGGTGCGGTCGACGGTGTCGTCGTGCATGAGGAAGGGCACGCCGTCCGCCGACCAGTCGATGTCGACCTCGACGTAGTCCGCACCCTTCGCGAACGCGGACTGCAACGCCGGCATCGTGTTCTCCGGGTACGCGGCCGAGTCACCCCGGTGCGCGACGACGGCCCCGGTCTGCCCCGGCCCGGTGGCGCCGCTCGGGATGCAGGGGGCCGGCGGCAGCGGGTCGATCTCGGTGATCCGGACGTTGTCGTAGGAGACGGTCGCCCCGTCGACGACGAAGCCCTGCACGCCGTTCGCGCTGCGCAGCAGGCCGWCGGTCTCGAAGACCTTGACGCCGTTGTACCACCACTCGCCGTGGGTGCCCTGCACGACGACCGAGACGCGGACGTCGGTGCCGGTGCCGGTGCCCGCGGCGGTGGGCGCGGCGTGCGTGCTCGGCACGTACCACCCGTTGGCCGCGGTGCGCTGGGCGAACTCCAGCCCGTTGGCCGCGGTCGTGGCGCTGCGCATCGCCGCCTGCTGCCACGGCACGGAGCCGTTGGCGGGGATGTCGAGCGCGAGTGCCTGCCAGCGGCTGGTGTTGTCCACCGCTACGAAGCGCACCGTGGCGTCGAACCGGTAGTTCTCCAGGTGTTGACCGAACGTGATCCGGACGATGCTGCCCCCGGTGCCGAGCAGCCGGCCGTCCTGAACCCGCCAGTTCCCGTTGACCACGTTCCAGCCGGCCGGGATGGTGCCGCCGGAGAAGTCCTCCTGGAGCACGACCTGCTCGCCCACGGCGTCGGCCGCGGTCGCCGGCGATGCCCCGCCGACGACCACGACACCGCTCACGGCGGAGGTGGAGGTGGAGGCGACAGCCGCGATCACCGCGGCGATCCGTCTCCCCCAGGACCGAACCCTCGTCTGCTTTCGTTCCACCTGTGCCGCAGTCCTTTTGCGTCCGTCATGACCCGGGGCCCCGCGGTGCTTCCGCCCAAGTCCCACTGGAGGTGCTCCGGCGGGCCGGCCCATTGAAAGAGGGGTTCCTGACCTGCTGACCGCGACCCGGTCAGCAGCCGGTGAATCTTTGATGAAACGCAAACGACCCTTCGACTTCACCAACACCGGTCATTCCTGGCGCCCGTCGTCGCGCGCTCGTTCCCGCTCGGCGAGCCAGGCCCGGCGGGCCCGTCCGGCGCCGTCCGGTTCGAGGATGCCGACGTCGACGACCGGACGTCCGCCGAGCGGCTGGTCGAGGTGCACGACGGTGCTCCACCGGCGGGCGGCGGCCTGGCGGTACATGAGGCGGAGACGGCGCCCGTCGGGTGACGTCCGCACCGGCCCCGTACCGAAGGACGTCGGCCCGTCCGGGCCAAAGGCGAGCCAGGCCCGGACCGCGACCCGTTCCGCGGTCTGCTCGACGACGTCGAAACCGGCCAGCATCTCGTCCCGGTAGCCGCTGCCCGTGCACCACAGTTCGCGGCCGTCGGCGGTGACCGAACAGGCTCCCACCGTGCTCTGCCATCGGTGCCGGGCCTCGATGATCGGCCCGGCCGCCCGTGAGCGGTGGTACGCCCGCACGGCGTCCGGCAGCCAGTCGGGGGTCTCCGCCACGCCGTCCAGAACACCGGCCGGTGCAGGTCGCGTGCCGGGCCGGGGGCGGCGGGGGTGGACGTGGATCAGCTGCCCGGAGTGGAACAAGGCGGCGACGGTGCCGGGCACCGCCAGCAGGAGCCGCCCGGCGGCAGCACCGTCGTAGGGGCGGTCGGGGTGGATCGGCCAGGCCCACCAGGTTCTCTCCGCAGCACCGTCGCCGGAGCTGCACCCGACGCGCCGGATCCCGCCGGCGGGGCCGGGTGTGGAGTCCTCCGTCACGGCCTGCCGGAGCCCATCCCCCTGCGGCGTCAACCACCAGGTGACATGGGTGACAGCCGGCTGGACGCCGACATCGAGCTGCCGACCCCCGCCTACGGCCTCACGGTTCCCGGCCCCACCACGGCTGGGACCGCCTCCGTCGCGGGCACCGGTCCGGTCCGTTTCGTCCGCCACGCCGCCGCCCTTCGCGATACCGCGATGCTGAGACCCCGAGGTGCATCCCGATGATGCACCGGACGGTCACCGGGGCATTTCGAGGACCTGTTTCCTCTCGGCCCGGGCCGGCGTGGCCAGGCCACGCCGGTGGAGTGCTGGCACGTGACGGGGAATCCGACCGCCCAGCCGGCGGCAGGCATGGCGGTGACGACGACCCGGCCCGGTTCGGCCCGGCGCGCCGGCCACAGCCACGGTCAGGCGTGCAGGATCCCGGTGAACAGCGCGGGGAAACATTGACCGAAGCGACGGACGGACCGGGGGAACCCGGGACATCGTGAACGCCAGCAGGACCCGACCCCATGACCGTCCACTCGCGACCAGGTCCGTGCCTTACCCTCAATGACCGCCTGGCCGACCGCGACCCGCCGCAGCTCGGGCTACGCGGCCGGGTGGACCGCCGCACCACCGACGAAGGAGAAGCATGTCCCAGTCCGAGCCCGTCCTCCCCGAGTCCACGGTCGCGCAGATCGAGCGGGCGAACGCCTCGGGCCGCATGCCTGTGGTGTTCATCCACGGGCTGTGGCTGCTGCCGAGCAGCTGGGACCGCTGGGCCGCCCTGTTCGAGGAGAACGGCTACGCGCCGGTGCTCCCTGGCTGGCCGGACGACCCGGAGACGGTCGAGGAGGCCAAGGCGCACCCGGAGGTGTTCGCCAACAAGACCATCGGCCAGGTCGCCGACCACTTCGGGGCGGTGATCAGCAGGCTGACGACGAAGCCGGCCGTGATCGGGCACTCGTTCGGCGGGCTCCTGACGAACATCATCGCCGGGCGCGGCCTCGCCGCCGTCTCCGTGGCGATCTCTCCCGCACCGTTCCGGGGGGTGCTGCCGCTGCCGATCTCGGCGCTGCGCGCCTCCGCCCCGGTGCTGGGTAATCCCGCCAACCGGCACCGGGCCGTGCCGCTCACCTTCGAGCAGTTCCACTACGCCTTCGCGAACGCCGTCAGCGAGGAGGAGGCGAAGGAGCTGTACGAGACCTACGCCGTCCCCGCCCCGGGCGCGCCGCTGTTCCAGGCCGCGACCGCCAACATCAACCCGTGGACGGAGGCGAAGGTCGACACCGACAGCCCCGACCGTGGCCCCCTGCTGATCATCGGCGGCGAGCGCGACCACACGGTCCCGAAGGCGATCTCGTCGGCCGTCTACCGCCAGCAGAAGGACAACCCGGGAGTCACGGAGTTCGTGGAGATTCCCGGCCGAGGACACGCGATCACCATCGACAACGGCTGGCGGGAGGTCGCACAGACCTCGCTGGAGTTCGTCCGCCGCTTCGCCTGACCCTGGCATCGGCCCGGGTCGGCGACCGACCCAGGCCGATGTGCGGCCTGGATACCGCCGGCGACCGTGGTGAGGAACCCGTACGGGTTACGCCGCGGAAGGTCCAGCCGTTCGAACCAGGTCGTGAACGTCCCCTCCCGGCACATCAGCATGGCCGCTGACCTGGCTTGAGGATGGTGTGCAGGGAGTGGAGTGCGTCGTGGAGGCTGGTTCCTCGCCAGGCGATGATGTGGGCCGCAGGAGGACGAGTTCGTCCTGGTCGCGAAAAGCGACGTCGTCGGCCTGGTGGACATCGATGTGCGGATCACCCGCCCGGCGCGGGAGTGATGGCAGTCGGTGGCGGGTGAGAATGGCCCGGCCCGGCCCGGCGAGATCGATCGTCGATCGGGTGTGCCCGACGTCCAGCCAGCGATGCGGGATGCGGGTACCGACCCGTCCGCAGGGGTCGAAGCGGGTGGTCGGCTCGGGATCGCCGTCCGGGCCGACCCGTGGGATGAGGGCGCCCGCGGTGTACTGAAAGCCGCCGGCGTCGAGCACGTAGGGATGCGCGAGCGTGGGGTCGGGCGCGGAGCGGTCCAGGATCTGCTGGGTGTAGTGGGTGGACTGGTCGGCGGTGAACCAGCCGGCGGGGCGCCGCTCGGTGTCGTAGCTGTCGAGCAACGCCTCGCTGGCCTGGCCGCGGAGGAGCGCGGCGAGCTTCCAGGCCAGGTTGTGCGCACCTGCGATCCCGGTGTTGGCGCCGTTGGCCGCGAACGGGGGCATGACGTGCGCGGCGTCCCCGGCGAGAGACACCGGACCGGCCCGGCAGGTGTCCGCGACGCGCATCTACAGTCACCATGCGCGCCCGCACCGGCCACCCCACCGATGCCGACCTCAACCGGGCAGTCGGCCCCTATCTGGCCCGCATCGCCGAAGCCGGCCAGCACACCCATTTCTCCCGCTGGGCCGCCGATCCCGACCGGCACAATATCTGCTCGGGGCGTGCCTCACCGGCACCAAACAGTCCGGAGCCGACGCACATGAGACCGAGGTTAGACGCGGTACATGTGCTGTGTCATCATTCCTCTGGATCGAAGCATTGCCGGACATCGGAGTCAGTTCATTGGCTAGCATGCCCGGAGTGACTGTCGGATCTGCCGTCAGAGATGACATCGGAACCGACACCGGGAGGCAGAGAGATGCTGTACCGGAGGCGTCTGCTCAGGCAGGTGCGGAGGCGGTTACGGCAGTCCTCCCGCAATCATGATCCGTCGATAGTACTGAGTCGAGATGCCCTCGACGACGTAGCTGCTCTGCTGGCGACGATCACTGATCCGAGCACAGRCCTCGAGGTGTCCCAGGCGGCGGGGATGGTGCACTGGAGGCGTTTCCTCGCCCTCGGCCCGGATGACGGCGAGGCGGATTTCACTGCGGCGATAACTTTACTCGCCCCGGTATACAGACGGAGACCTCGCGCGGTTCCGCAGGGCGCCCGCGCCTACTTCGAAGAGGAGCTCCACGCAGGGGGCGGCCTGATCAACGCCTGGGTTCAGCGCGCCAACGAGCTCCTGGACGACTTCAGGCAGACCGGCAATCGGGCCGAGCTGGATACTGTGGTCGACCTGCTCCGCCGGGTGCTCGATGCCCTCCCTGCAGACCATTCTGCCCGTGGTCTGACGCAGTACAACCTCGGCGTCTCGCTGGTGGCCCGGTTCGAACACGCCGCCGACCCAGTGGATCTGGCGGCGGCGGTGAATGTGTTGCGGGCAGCCGTGGAGGCAACGCCCGTCACAGATCCCAACCGTGTCCTGATGCTCTCCAGCTGGGGGGCCGCGCTGATGGCCCGCTTCGAATCCGCCGGTGACTCGGTGGATCCAGCGGATCTGGAAGCGGCCATCACCCTGCTGCGGGCAGGCGTGGACGCCACACCCCACGCAGATCCCAACCGCGTCATGCTGCTTGCCAATCTCGGGGCCGCACTGATGCTTCAGGGTTGGCGGACCCTCGACGTCGCGGACCTGGCCGCCGCCACCACCACTCTGACGGCGGTCGTCGGCCTCACCCCCGCCGACGACCCGAGGTACGCCGGCCGGATGTCGAACCTCGGCACTGCCCTGCACCTCCAGTACGGGCAGACCAACGATGTCACGCAGCTGGACGCCGCCGTCACCGCCCACCGGACGGCGGCGGGCAACGCCCCGCCGGGTCATCGTCTCCACGCCAGGTGCCAGGCCAGCCTCGGCAATGCCCTGCGGGACCTGTACGAGCTGACCGAAGACCTGGCGGACCTGGACGCCGCCGTCGCCTGTCTGCGGGCGGCTGTGGACCACACTCCCCCCACGCATCCCGACCGGGTCAGGATGCTGTCGTCGTTCAGCAACGCGTTGGATACCCGATATGAAGAGACGGGGGATTTCGCGGCCCTGGACGACCTGATCGCCGCCAGGCGGGCCCGCGGCGAGTTCCCCGGCACCGATCCGGCCGGCGACACCATGAACCGGTCGATCCTCGGTAACGCGCTACGTCTCCGGTTCGAGCACGCCGGCGACCCGGCGGATCTGGAAGCGGCGGTCAGCCTGCTTCGGACAGCCGTCGACGCCGCCCCGTCCACTCTGTCCGACCCGTCCGACCGTGCTCGGTGCCTGTCCAACTTCGGCCTCACATTGCGGATCAGGTTCCAGCAGGTCGGAGATCTCACCGACCTGAACACCGCGATCGACGCCCTCCAGACATCCACCGATGTCCTTCCCACCCACCATGCCGACCGTGCCGGGATGCTGCTCAACCTCGGCACCGCGCTGCTGTCCCGGTTCCAGYGGACGGGCGACCCTGCGGATCTGAACGCCGCTGTCACGAACCTCCAGGCGGCGCCAGACCTCATCCCCGCCGGCCACCGCAGGCGCGGCATGATGCTGGCCAACCTCGGCAGCGCGCTACAGATCCGGTTCGCCCAGACCGACGATCCCGCCGACCACGACGCGGCCGTCGCCGCTTTCCAGACGGCAGTGGACGTCACTTCCGCCGGCCGCCCGGACCACGGGGCGATGCTGGCCAATCTCGGCGGCGCGCTACGGTTCCGGTTCACGCGGACGGATGACCCCGCCGATCTGGAGACGGCGATCGGCCACCTGCGGACCGCGGTGAAGATCACTCCTTCCGACCGCCCGGACCGCGCCTGGATACTGTCCGAGTTCGCCAGCGCGATGTGGAACCGGTTCGGGCAGTCCCATGATCCAGCAGATCTGGACACCGCGCTCGATGCGCTTCGAGCAGCTGTGGACGTCCAGGCGGCACCGCCGCGGATACGGATGTCCGCCGCGCGCAGTTGGGGGCTCATCGCCGGCGCCGAGCAGCGGTGGCAGGATGCGTTGGCCGGGCACGAGGCTGCGGTCGACCTGCTGGGGCGGCTCGCGCCCCGCGGTCTGGACCGCGGCGACCAGGAACACCTGCTGGCCGAGCCGGGAACACTCGGTGCGGACGCGGCGGCATGTTGCGTACGCGCCGGCCGCCCCGAACGGGCGGTGGAACTGTTCGAGCAGGGGCGAGGTGTCCTGCTGAGGCAGGCCCTGGACACCCGCACCGACCTGACCGCCCTCGCCGAACGACACCCCGGCATCGCCCGTCGCTTCACGGTGCTGCGCGCCAGCCTCGACCAGGCCGACGAACCCGGCGGTCGCCCGGCACCGGCGCGGCGGAACACGGCGGCGGCGTTCGACCAGCTGATCGCCGAGATCCGCGAGCTGCCCGGGTTTGATGGATTCCTGCGGCCACCGCCGGTGGCGGACCTCCTGGCGGTGGCCGCCGGCGGCCCGATCGTCATCGTGGCGGTCTCCTCGTTCGGATCCTGCGCACTGATCGTGACCGAGGGCGGCGTCGACGCTGTGCCGTTGCCCGGCCTGGAACCGCTGACGATCCACGAGCAGGTCCTCACGTTCCTGGACGCGCTCGACGACCGCCGGAAGGGCACCGGGGAGCGGCAGCTGGCGGACGTCCTCGGTTGGCTGTGGGATGCCCTCGCCGCTCCGGTGCTTGACCGGCTGGGCATCACCGAGCCCCTTGGGGAGGAACGACCGCGGCTGTGGTGGTGCGTCTCCAGCCTGCTGTCGTTCCTCCCCATCCACGCCGCCGGCCATCACTCGAGCCGGTTCGACCCCGCCCCGGCCACGCTCATCGACCGGGTGATCTCCTCGTACACTCCGACGGTGCAGGCCCTGGCCCATGCCCGCAGGAGCGGCCCGGCGGACGTCCGCCGACGGTTCGGCACCAGTGGCACAGGCGAACAGGGCGGCAGGATCACGCTCGACGGCGGACGGGTTCTGGTGGTGGCGATGCCGCAGACCCCGGGCATTCCCACGGACCTTCCTGGCGCGCGGGCTGAGGCCGCCGAGCTGCGGCAGAAGTTCCCCGGCCGAGTCGAGGTTCTCGCCGGGCCCGAGGTAACCCTCGACGCGGTGCTCGCCACGCTGCCCACCGCGCAGTGGGCGCACTTCGCCTGTCACGGCACTGCTGAGGCGGATGATCCGTCGAACAGCCGCCTGTACCTGTATGACGGGCCGTTGACCACCGTCGACATCGCCCGGCTCCGACTCGACCATGCGGAGCTTGCCTTTCTGTCCGCCTGCGAGACCGCATGTCCGGGGAACCAGCTTCCCGACGAGGCCATCCACCTGGCGTCGGCATTCCAGCTCGCCGGCTACCGGCATGTCATCGCCACCCTCTGGCCCATCGCGGACAAGGGCGCCGTCGCCGTCGCGGAAAGCATCTACGCGTCCCTCGCCTCGGACGGAGACGTCGCCGGCGCCGTCCACACGGCAACCCGTGCGCTCCGCGACTTCTGGCCTGGCTATCCGTCGATGTGGGCGTCCCATGTCCATTCCGGGGCCTGACCCCGGACCTCCACCAGCACCGATGACGATGACACCGGCAGGACCGACGACAGCGACAGCAGGGGGCCTCGGCATGGACGGCGACGACGGCGTGTGGGAAGCAGYGCGGGCGATCCGCCCCTACCTCGCCGACCTGCTCGGTCCGCTCGCCGCCGGCCTGGACCTGCGGCTGGYCGCGGAGCTCACCGGCGACACCGAGCGGTCAGAACGCGAGCCCCGGCTCCGCGACCTGCTGGACCTCCACCCCGGCACCCGATGGTTCCTCGCCGAAGTCCTCGCCGACGCCCCGCACTACCGGCCGCCCTACGAACAGCCCCGCGATGAGCGTCACTACGTCGACGCCGGACCAGCAGGGGATCCCAGTCCCGTCACCGCCGATCGCTACGTCTGCCCGCACAGCAGCCACGACTACGCCTGGTACCGAAGAGACGTCGCCGAGCCCGTCCCCCAGTGCGCAACACACCACGTCACACTGATCCGCGGCTGAGATGCTCGGCGCGTTCTGGCAGGCCGTCGGCGGCAAGCTCGCCGAGCGAGCAGCAGCCGTCTCCATCCCGGCGCTGATCTTCTGGCTCGGTGGACTTGCCACCTGGACGTTCGGGCAGGGCGGCGTGCACGCGCTGTCCACCCCCTCCCGGTGGCTGGACCAGCAGACCGCACCCACCCAACTTGCCGTGATCCTGGTGGTGCTGCTCACCGTCGGCGCGTCAGGAGTCATCGTCAGCCAGCTGGCAACCCCCGCACTGCGGCTGCTGGAAGGCTACTGGCCGGGGTGGACCGAGCCGGTGCGACGCCGCCTCATCCAGCGTCTCGTCACCCGTGCCGCGCGCGACAGCGCCGCCTGGCAGACCGTGTATGCACACGTACATCCCCCGGCCACCCCCACCAGCAAGGAGGTGGCTGACTACACCCGCCTAGAACGCCGCCTGCGGCGGTGTCCGTCACCGGCGACCCCCGGCTATTTCCTGCCCACCGCGATCGGGAACATTCTGCGAGCCGCCGAACGCCGCCCCCTGAACAAATACGGCCTGGACACCGTCGTCCTCTGGCCTCGACTCTGGCCTGCCCTCCCCGACAATGCCCGCGCGGACATTCGTGCGGCACGAATGTCCCTCGACAGCGCCACCTGTGTCGCGATCTGGGGAATTCTCTTCTGCGTGTTTGCGCCCTTCAGCATCCTGGCCGTTCCGCTYGGAATCGCGGTAGCCACGGTCACGATCGTTTTCGTCGTCCCGGCACGCGCCCAGGTCTTCGGTGATCTGCTCGAAGCCGCCTACGACCAGCACCGCACTCTGCTCTACACCCAGCTCCGCTGGCCTCTGCCCGCCAATCCCCACGAGGAACGGGAACACGGCCAGCGCCTCACCACTTACCTCTGGCGCGGTTCCGACGACACCACTCCCGCGTTCACCCATCCCCGAGACCCAGCCTGAAGACCGCCGTGGAGATCATGTCGGGCCGGTCAGCTGCCGGGGTAGCGGTCGAACCACTCCGTGATGGCGCCGCCCCACGCGTCGGGCTCGGTGGGCGGGTCGACCAGCTCACGGACGATGTCGTCGGCGAGCTCGCCGATCAGATCGGTGCCCTCCAGAGCGGCAAGCCAGTCGGTGGGCAGGACGTGCTCCCCGTACACCGCGCCGAGCAGACTCCCACAGACCATGCCGGTGGAGTCGCTGTCACCGGAGTGGTTGACGCTGGCCAGGAGAGCAGCGCGCGGATCGGCCCGTTCACCCGCCCGACGGTCTGGTGAGTTTGACAGCGTGCGCGGCGCCTGCGACCCCCGACGGCCGACGGAGCTGGCGGCTCAGCCGGTCCGCCTCCGAAATCACCGGACCTGGGGCACCTCCGTCGGTCACGCTGGGACGAGCGCTCCGCGCCACTGCGTGACAGATCGGAGGCCGTACACGTGGTCGACCTCGACGAGATCCCACCCGGCAGGTTCCGCGTCATCCAACTCGCCACCGGTGAACGGCTCGACCTCGCCGACCCCACCCTCGGCCGACCCGACGGCCTGGAACTGTGGGACCGCGCCGCCGCCCAGACCTCCCGCCGCCACGCCCCCACCGCCCGCTGCCTGTTCCCCCAGTGCGAGGGCGCGCCGGTCATCCTCAAGACCTATCGGGCCACCGGAACCCGCTACGCCTCCCACTTCCGCGGCGAAGGAGGCCGCGGCGACCACACCGTCGCCCCACCGGACCGTGCCCGGCACAGCGCGCTGCTCGACGTCTGGACCAGGGTGTACGACCACGTCGGCTGGCAGGTTGCCGCCCACGAACGCGGCCACGGCAGCCGCGGAAGGTCCCCCGGCCTGCTCATCGCCGACGCCCCACAGCCGACTTCCACCCACGTACAGCTCACCCAGAAGAAGAACCACATCAAACGGACCCGGGACGCGGCCGCGCGAGGTGTCACCGCCGTGTGGAACGCCGGCCCCGGTGTCATTCTCGACGACCGGGTGCCCGAGCTGCGGTTCACCACCGACATCCCCGAGGTCCTCGCCGCCCGCCATCCCCAGGACCTCACGATGCTCGGTATCCGCCGCCTCACCTGGGTCCGCGACACCGGCCCCGGTACCGGACCCGGACTGCGCCCGCAGCCTCGTCCGAGACCCATGACCATGGGCGACATCGCCGAACAGATACCCGCCGGCGAACTGGCCCCCGTCGCCTATGGCAAGTACCGGATTCTCCTCTCCAGGACCGATCGCGCCGCCTACGAAGCCGGCCAGACGACCGTCGACGACGGGGAACGCCCGGCCGCCCCGCCGCAGGGCACCGCCCGCCGGCACCTGGAACTGGCGCGGCGAGCCAGAACCGGCAGGCTGACGCTCATCCGCTACGACCCCGATGAGGAGGCGACGTTCGCGCACGGCACGGGCAACCTCGAAACCCTCGTGCCCTGCGTGGTCTGCGGAAACGGCACCTTCCGCCGCCGGTGGGGCCTGGCGATCGAACGCCGCTGCGAACATGAGCTGCGGTGACTCGGCGGATCGCGGGCCGCTACTCCCCCAAGTTCCCCGGTTTCGGGTTTCGAGTCGACCTTGACGTCCGCGTGAAGCCCTAGCGTTCCGAGTCGTTAATTCGTTCGCAGTAGGCGGCGAGGGTCTCGAGGATCTCGTCGGTGGTCTTCGTCCAGATGAACGGCTTCGGGTCCTTGTCCCATGCGTTGGCCCACTTKCGGATGCCGCTTCGAGTTCGGCGACGGACCGGTGCGTCGAACGGCGGAGTCTCCGAYGGGTCAGTTCGGCGAACCAGCGCTCGACCAGATTCATCCACGACGACCAGGTCGGGGTGAAGTACAGGTGGAACCGCGAGTGGCTGAGCAGCCACTTCTTCACCGCCGGAGTCTTGCGCGTGGCGTAGTTGTCCAGGATCAGGCGCAGGTCGTAACCCTTCGGGACCGAAAAGTCGATCAGCTTGAGGAAACGGAGGAACTCCTGATGGTGTGGCACCTGAAATGCTGGGCGGTCACTGATCCTGACGTCGGGTCAAGCGCGGTAAACAGACTGGTCGTGCAGTTGCGGACGTAGTCGTGGTCATCCGCGCGGGCGTGCCGGGCATCAGCGGCAGCACCGGCGCAGTGCGGTCCAGCGCCTGAATCTGGCTTTTTCGTCCACGCAGAGAACGGTCGCTTTCTCCGGCGGTCGAGATAGACCCCCGCCACGTCACGGACCTTCTCCACGAACTGCGGATCAGTCGAGAGCTTCCACGTCTCGACCAGATGCGTCGTCGACCTCGTCGACCGTGCACCGCTCGGTGGACCAGGAGTCGTACTGTTCGGCTGCGATCTGCTGGTGCATCCGGTCTGGGGTGACCATCTCCGCAGCGATGACGCACCTCCCTCACTCGGCAGAACGGACCTGCCCCCACAGCCGGCGTAACGCCGCGCCTGACCTCCCGGGCCACCCGAGGCGGTTGGTGCGGATGGTGGCGCCGCAGGCACGGGCGTGGAAGGCGGACGCAGGGGTGTCAGCGACGCGAGGCAGGTTGGGGTGACTGTAGCGAGGGCGAGCCAGACGGCATTGGCAGTGGATCTCGGCGCCTGGCCCGAGAGGGGGCGCGGCCCGCTACTTTTGCTGATAAGCCAGCAGCTGGTCCGGGTGCATCGTGCCGACAGCGGTCACACGGCATGAGGCGAAGTAGTTGCGGGCGCAGTTACAAGGGGGCGCATCGGTCATGTGGAGAACATCGGCTATGGTCCTCATCGTCGACAACCGGGCAACGATGCCGCGGGACACCCGATGAAAGGACGAACGTGGCGGGGCTGAATGGCGAGGGCGAGGGCGAGGAGGACGTTCCGTACTTCGCGGGCGTAGGTACTCTCCTCCGACTGATACATGAACTGTCGACGCGAACTCGCCGGGCCGCCCCGCTTCCCGCCATCTGTCTGATACGGGCATCGGGCGACGGCCCGTGGCTGAAGAGGCTGAGGTTTCGGCTGCGCCAGGGGCGGGGTAACCGCAGAATTMCGCACGTTCTCGTTCCGAGCGACGCCGCCGCGGGGACGACGGCGTCCGACCAGGCGTCGCGGGTCGAGTCTTTTGTGTCGGCGATTTTCAAGGAACTGTGTATCGACGGATTCGGCGTCACAGTGATTCGCTTCCGTCATTTCACACTCGCCCAACGGCTGACCAAGCTGGAACTCGCCGGGTCAGACGAACCGGTGGACAGGATACTGAAGAACGAGCTGCGAAAATGGGCGGGTTTCAGGGACCCTCGCGAACAAAACCAGATTATTGACAGCACCCCGGGTATTGCTCGAGCCCTGTTGTACCTGCTGGTACTGGCCACTCCGGAGATTCGCCTCAGACTGTGGATGCGAGGCCTGATTCCCGGCTTCGGCCAACCCCGATGGCTCCTGCGGCAGCAGCGACACCTTCCGGACATGCGGGCGGACAGTTTCATCGGCTTCGCCCAGCGTATCTGCGCCAATCAGGATAACAATGACAGTAAGCGACACCAGATTGACTGGTTGCTACTCAACGCATTCCTACAGGACCTCCGCCTCGCCTATCGTCGCAGGCCCTGGCGAATCCGGGCCTGGCGACGGACAGCCAATATTTTGGTGCTCCTTGAGAACGTCACCGTTGACAACGGAGGCGTCGACCTGGTCACACTTCTTGGTGACGTACGTAACGCGACCGGGGAGAACGACCCCCTGGTGGTTGTCGCCAGCAGTTCGGAGGACGAGGCAACCCGGATCACCGCCGCGTGGGCGATCGACGAAGATTCGGACCGGGCGGTCGGGCCGCGTCTTGGAAACTGGCAGCTGCCGCGCCCTGCCGCCGACGCCGACGACGCCTACGAGGTCTGGGCGGCGCTGCCGACCCCCGGCCCCCGACCGGTGGAGAGCTGGTGGCTGCCGCTGAGGATCCCCCTGTCCGGTCGCAGGCCCCCGGTTCCGCCGCAGCCCGCACTGCCCCTCGCGGCCACAGGATGGCGGCGCGCGATGCCACCGCCGCCCTGGCCGCTCGGTGCTCGCAGGTGGGTTCTGTGGTCGCTCACCCTGGTCCTGCTGATGCTCGCCGGAACCGTGGCATGGATCGCCACGCCTGGTCTTCGTCATGGGTGCTGGTCCACGACGGACGGTGTCTCCGTATCCTGGATCGACGGCGAGTGCGTCGGCCTCACCGGCGGCCCCTTCGCCTTCGAGGACCTCGACGGTGATGCCCGTTCGGGCGACCAGCTGCGCGCCGTCCAGGCAGCGATATTCAGGCAGAACGAATGCGCGAACATCCTCCGCCGTCAGGCCACGATCACTCGCGACTTCGTCACTCTGGTCTACTTCGCCGCGCTCAGTGCATCTAGCGAAGCCCAGGCGAACTGGTCCGCGGCGCAGGTCGGTGAGCTGCAGGGCGTGCTAACCCTCCAACGCCATCAGAACGCCGTTCCCAACGCAAAGGATCCCGCCTGCCGTCCGTCCACGGACGAAATTTCATCGGGGACGGAGCAGAGTGGGCCCGTTGTCCGGGTGGTCATTGCCAACGGCGGATCCGACATGCGGTTCGCGGACCGGGTGGCGAAAAAGCATCTGATCCCGTTCGCGGGCAGACCCGACGAGAAGGTCGTGGGTGTCATCGGCATGGACCGCAGCGTCCGCGAGACCAGGGAGGCCATCACCGACCTGGGCAAGGCCAGAATCCCGGTGATCGCCACGACGCTTTCCAGCGACGGCCTGGCGGACCTCTCTCCGTACTACCTGCAGATTGTCCCCCAGAATCGACGGCAGGCCCTGCTCGTCAGGATGTACGCGATCAGAACCCAGCGGATGAAGGTGACCGTCCACTATCCGAAGGGGTCGTGCGGCAATGATGACGGCGTCCTGCCCGATATTGATGATCATTATGTCTACACGCTGGTACGGGACCTGCAGGACGAATTCCCCGCGACCTCAACAGGCTCGTCCGACGGAGCTCGGGCCCCCGAGCTCAACCTGCGCGGCTGGGATCCGCCCTCATGTCGGTCCGGGGCACTGAAATCCTGGTTTCAGGAAGAATGCGGCTCCATGGATGCGAGGGATCTAATCTTCTATGYTGGTCGACACGAGGATTTCAAGGACTTCGTAGCCGGGATGAAATCCTGCCTCGACACCGTTCAGGGGTCGAGCATGAACGGTTCTTTGGTCCTTGCTGACGACTCGGTCACCAGATACGTCATCGAGAACGCCGGCGCGAGCAGTCAGAATGTCATATTTCGGTACGTCTCGAAGGGCGCCGTGGCCGTACTCGCCCGAAAAGACTGCTCAGACGGCGTACTGGAGGAGAAACGTCGGGTTGGTACAGTGGCCCTCGTATTCGGCGATGAGCTACCGCAGTTCTGTAACCGGCTGCGATCGATGTACACGCTCACGGGCATCGAGGAGCCGCAGGCCTACGGTGCCGACGAACGGGTGGCGTTGGCGTACGACGCCGCCAAGATGATGGTCGACGCGGTGGACGCCACCGGAGAAACGGACATACTCGTCATCATGCGCGAGCTCCGTTCCAAGGAGTACAGCGGCGTGACCGGAACCGTTGATTTCCGTGCCACCCAGGTCGCCGACTCCAAACAGCTGGTGGTCATGAGGATCGACCTCGGGCGAAAGACCCTGCCAGACGGCGATAATCCGACGACCCGACAGCCGGGCACCGACGTCGAATACGACACGTTCGTCACGTGCAAGTACGTAATCCGTGGTATGCCGCCGAGCGGCACCGACTGCTGGAACAACAGCCTGGGTCCGCTGGCACCACCACCCGTGGCTGTAGGTACACCAGATGGGCATGAGTAAGCCCCCCGTCCAGACCACCAGTGCGAGGCGGGAAGAGCGGCGCTCCCACGAGCCGGCACCGCCCGCCGCAGGCCACCCGTCCCCACTGTCGCCGATGACGGTGGGGACGGGTGGGCGGCCGGGCGGCCGCTCGGTCCGTCAGGTCAGCAGGAGCGGGTGAAGGGTTTGCCGGCGAATCGGTCGGCGAGGAATCCGATGGCGTCGCCCTGGGCGGTGAAGATGGTGGTGGCGTGTTCACCCAGGTAGCTTCGCCAGCGTATGGGTGCGCCGGCCGCGCAGTAGGTGTTCTTCAACGCCTCGGCCTGGGGGCGGGCGACCAGTTCGTCGATCGGCCAGGCATGATAAAGGAAGGTCGGCACCTTCGGTGGGACGGAGCCGAGTTTCTGCTCGTTGATGCGGGCGATCCAGGCGGGCGTGTTCAGCGGGTTGGTGGTCGTGTAGTCGCTGATTTTCCGGAACGGGTACGCGATGAGGCTTTCGATGCAGGAGGTGGAGAGGTTGCCGAAGAAGGTCCTGCCGGCGTTGTTGAGATAGCCGTCCAGGTTCAGTTCGGGGTAGGCCGCGTTGAGTCCCGAGGCGGCCATCGCCAGGACCGCGAAACCGATGCCGCCGTCGAGCTGTCCGGCAACGGCCAGCAGGTCGGCGGGAACACCACCGGCCGAGATGGCCCGCAGGTTCAGTTCCGGGGCATAGGTCGGCTGGAGTTCGCCGGCCCACGCGGCCGCGCCGCCGCCCTGCGAGTAGCCGAGCAGGCCGACGGGGTTGGCGGTGCTCAGGCCGGTGGCGGGCAGCCGCTGGGCGGCGCGGACGGCGTCGAGGACGGCGTGGCCCTCGGAGCGACCGACCACGTAGGTGTGGACTCCGGGGGTGCCGAGCCCTTCGTAGTCGCTCATCGCCACGGCCCAGCCGCGCTGCAGTGCCTGGTCGACGAATCCCTGGTTCTGGGCGGCGCTGACGAGGGGGTTCTTCGACGGGGCGCACTGGTCACCCAGACCGACCGAACCCGAGGCGACCGCGACGATGGGCATACCGACCGGGCTTCTGCCCTTGGGAACGAAGATGGTTCCGGAGACCGCGTTCGGTCTCCCCTGGGCGTCCTGCGAAAGATACAGAACCAGGTAGACACTGGCGTTGTTGACGTCGCTCTTCTTGCGGTACCAGATCACGTCACCGGGCGCACCGGCGGGCAGTGGTGACGGCGGGGTGTAGAAGGCGTCCCCGGCGGGTCCTTCGCCGGCGGCCGCGGCCGCAGCGGCCGGGGCCGCACTGATCGCGACAGGGACGATCGCCGCGGGTATCACGAGTGCCAGCGTCACGATGATCGATCCGATTGATCTCCGCGGTCGTGAACCGCGGCCGGATAACTTCTGCCACATGCCGATCAACCTTCTTTCTCCAGGGAACGGCTACGCACCAGGGGTCGTCACCAGAGCGGGGGGAAGGGCACAGACGTGCACCGGGACGGCCGGCGAAAGCGTTCGGGGTCTCCCGGTGGTGACCCGACCGGAATTGAGCGCCAGCGAGGTCCACCGACCGGTCCGGTGGTTCCGGTGCCTGACGGCGGAATGTTCGGAGAGGGCTTCCTGCGGGGGGATGGCCACCACTGCGAGCAGCACGTTCTGTCGTGATCACTTCCCACGCCGGGCAGCACCCCCCATTTTGTTACCCGCTGGTACTACCAGCGAGTAGGTTTCGGACCCTAACAATTCCGCCGCCTTTTGCCCATACCGCGACGACGCCAGATCCGGGCGCACCTGCTCCGCGCACCGTCCCAGCCCGCCAGGACCGGCGAGTCCGGTCGTGCGGCACGACCCTGGCAGCTCGCAGGCGGCCGACAACCTCCCAGCTCAGCGCCCCTGCGCCCACCCCCGCAGGCGATCCCGCGCGGCGTGAGGAACCGACACGGCCACGGCCGGCCCCGGGCGCTGCGCGCCGCCGGCAACGTCCGCCCGCAATAGCACCAAAGTGTCGGCCGCGGCGATGAGGACACGGCGTACTCATCCGTCCGGTCACGGGTACGGGGTGGCCGGACGGAGCCGCCTACCATCTACGTGAGCGGAGGGACGTCAGCGGATGGATTCGACCACGTTCCGTATCGGTGGGGATCTTGCGGTGAGCCGGCTCGGGTTCGGGGCGATGCGGCTGCCGACCGAGCCGGGCGCCGATCGCGAGCAGTCGATCGCCGTGGTCCGCCGGGCCGTCGAGCTGGGGGTGACACTGATCGACACCGCTTTTCTGTATGGCGGTGGCGCGAACGAGCAGCTTCTCACCGAAGCCCTGTATCCCTATCCGGACGACCTGCTGATCACGACGAAGGTGGGTGTCGCGCAGACGGGCCCGGAGGGCGAGTGGCGGCTGGATGGCCGGCCGGAGGTCCTGCGCGACCAGGTGGAGCAGGCTCTGCGCCGGCTTCGGATGGACCGGATCGAGCTGTTGCAGCTGCACCGCGTCGATCCCGAGGTACCTGTCGCCGATCAGCTTGGCACGCTGCGGGAACTGAGAGACGCGGGCAAGGTGGGCCGGATCGGCCTGTCCGAGGTGAGCGCGGCCGAGCTCGCGCGGGCGCGGGAGAGCGTCGAGATCGTGAGCGTGCAGAACCGTTACGGCGTGGTCGACCGGGAGCACGAGCCGGTGCTGGCGGCCTGCGCAGCGGCGGGGATCGCGTTTCTGCCGTGGCGGCCGCTGGGGGCGGCGGTGGCCCCGGGGGCCGCGTCCGGCGACACCGCCGAGGTCGCCGCGATTGCGGATGAGCTGGGTGCCACCGCGGCGCAGGTGGCGCTGGCGTGGCTGCTGCACCGGTCGCCGGTGATCCTGCCGATTCCTGGGACGGCACGACCCGACCATCTCGAGGAGAACGTCGCCGCGGCCGAGCTACGTCTGGCACCGGCTCACCGGGAGCGTCTCGAGCGGCTGGCGGCCCCCGCGCCAAGCCGACCCGGCGGCTCGCACTAGCCGAAGCGGCGGGCCTTTGTGGACGTCGCCCGGGTCCCACCCGAGCCCGAGAACGCGAATGCCCTCCTTCACCTCCGGTGAGCTGGGGTTTCGCTCCTCTGGAGTGCATATCCCGGGCCGTCTCCTATCTTCACTCCGCCCTGGTCACGACCACCACGACAACCTGCCTCCGGGCCAATCACACAAGACCACCGAGCTTGCCGAAGCCGCCCGTTTCCGGCATGCATAATACGAAGGAACAAACGCGACGTACTGTCGTGTCCGAGCGGACCGTCCGCAGGCAGGAGTCGGCTCCACGATGAGTACCGCAGTTGTCTCCCGACTGCTGGTTGCTGTGGCGGCACCGCCGACGACATCCCGGCCGGCGAGCTTCCACCCTCCGTGGCGGGCGCCGAGGGATGCCGCCACGGCCCAACCGCCACCCGGACGGGTCGTTCGATCCACCGCAAGAAGGGGGGAACACGACGGTGGATGCCGGATCATGGACCGGCCTGGAGGTCGCGCAGCTCGCAGCAACCACCCTCGTCCCCGTCAGCGTTGCCGGCATCGGATTCTGGATCTCTCAGATCACGAAACGACTCGAAGCCAACCAGTGGCTGAACCAGCAACTTGTGGAGAGACGGATCATCTTCGTTGACGCCGTCTCCGCCAGACTCAACGATCTGTACTGCTACTACCTCTGGATCGGTGGCTGGAAGGAAATTTCTCCGGCCGAAATAATCACGTGGAAGCGCGAGCTCGACCGAACATTCAACATCAACCGCCCCTTCCTGACACAAAGCTGCCTGGACAGCTACCAGGCTTTCATCCGAACCCTGTTCGAGACCTATGCGGCGCCGGGCCGCGATGCGCTGCTGCGGACCACCATCCGTTCACCTAACGGCGACCGCAGCGCCGCCTACCCCCGCACCTGGCAGGCCAGCTGGAACGCGATGTTCGCCAGATCCGGGGAGGCCGACCATGCCAAGGTCATCGCACGGTACGACGATTTGATTCACGAGCTCGGCCGCCAGGTCGGCTGGCAGTAGGAGTGGCCGCCCACCCCGCGGCGAGCCGGAGAGCCGGCATTCTTCTGCCTGTGGCCGGACGCCCACTCACCGACTCGGCCCGGCGGCCCCGGGTCTGCACGAGGCGGGGCCGGCGAACGTTCAGCCGGTCAGCTCAGGTGGAGGCCTGGAGCGACTCGGTGATCGCCGTCAGGTCACGGATGAGTTCCCGGGCGGTCTCCAGGTCGATGCCGTAGCGCTGGAACAGCCGCAGCGGCACCTCCGCCGCCCGGGCCCGCAGCTCCCGCCCCCGCTCGGTCAGGGCGATGAGGACGCGGCGCTCGTCCGCCCGGTCGCGGGTGCGGGTGGCCAGACCGAGATCCTCGAGGCGCTTGAGCAGCGGGGTGAGCGTGCCGCTGTCGAGGTGGAGCCTGGCGCCGATGTCACCGACCGTGAGCGGTTCGGACGCCTCCCACAGCACCAGCATGGTGAGGTACTGCGGGTAGGTGAGGCCGAGCTCGGCCAGCTCCGGCCCGTAGGCACGGATGGCGGCCCGGCTCGCCCCGTACAGCGCGAAGCAGAGCTGGTTACCCAGCTCGAGCTGGGGTAGACGGTCCGCCATGCGATGAACAGTAGCAGACACCTCTTGCATCATTAGATTGTACGCAATATGGTTGGCCACAATCTAACTGCGAGGAGCCAGAAGATCATGGATGCTCTCTACACGGCGATCGCAACCGCCTCGGGCGACGGCCGCAACGGCCACACCGAGAGCGAGGACGGCCTGCTCTCCGTCGACGTCCGGATCCCCAAGGAGATGGGCGGCGCCGGCGGGGCCACCAACCCCGAGCAGCTGTTCGCCGCCGGCTACGCGGCCTGCTTCCACTCCGCCCTCAAGCTCGTCGGCCAGTCCGAATCCGCCGACCTGGAGGGATCCCAGGTCTCGGCCAGCGTCTCCATCGGCACCCTGCCCAGTGGCGGGTTCGGCCTGGCGGTCGAGCTCGACGTCCACGCCCCCAACCTCGACAAGGCGACCACCGAGGCCCTCGTCCAGAAGGCCCACCAGGTCTGCCCGTACTCGAACGCCGTCAGGGGCAACGTGGACGTCGCCCTCAGCGTCGTCTGATCGTTCCTTCGACGTGGCCCGCGCGCCGGTGGGCCGGTGGGCTTTGGTGGACGTCAGCCGGTCGGACGGGCCACGGCGTCCCGGACGGCCTGGTCGCGGGTGGTCGGCGGGCGGCCGATCAGCTTGGCCAGGTCGTCGCTCGTCGTGTACAGCTCGCCGCGAGACAGGCCGGCGTCGGCGTCAGCCAGCACCGTGGCCACCTCCGCCGGGAGCCCGGCGCCGGTGAGCAGGGCGGCGTAGTCGTCGACGGGCAGGTCCTGGTAGGCGATCGGGGTTCCGAGGACCTCGCTGAAGGTGGCCGCGAGTTCGGTCAGGGTGAACGCCTCTCCCCCGAGCTCATGAATGGTGTGGACGGATCCGTCGCTGACGGCCCCGCCGCTGGTGAGGACGGCTGCGGCGGCGTCGGCGTAGTCCTGGCGGCTCGCCACGCTGACCCGTCCGTCGCCGGCGCTGCCGGGCAGCACGCCGTGCTGGCGGATCACCGGCAGCCGGTCGGTGTAGTTCTCCAGGTACCAGCCGTTGCGCAGGATCACGTGCGGCGCCCCGCTCGCCTGCAGGTACTCCTCGGTGCGGCGGTGCTCGTCGGCGAGGAGCAGCCGGGAGGTGTCCGCGTTCAGGATGCTGGTGTAGACGATCAGCGTGGCCCCGGCGGCGAGGGCGGCGTCGATGGCCTGGCGGTGCTGGTCGAACCGCTGGCCGACGTCAGTCGTCGAGACCAGGAGGAGCTGTTCCACTCCGGCGAACGCGTCGGCGAGGCTGGCGGGGTCGGCGAAGTCGGCCCGGCGGGTCTGCACGCCGGTGCGCTGCGCAAGCGCGGCGAGGCGACTGGTGTCACGGCCCGTCGCGACGATCCGTCCGGCGGGCTGGCCGATCTCGATCAGCCGGTCGACGACGAGGCTGCCCAGGTGCCCGGTGGCACCGGTGATGACGACGGACATGGATGTCTCCCGTGGTGGGTGCGGATGGCGGTGGCCAACGGATGGTCTGGCGACCGCCGGCGGCGCTTTTCGACTCAACCGCAGACACTTACCGGAGGGAAGTACCGACCTGAAGGTAAGCTACCCACGGCCCGGTAAGCTGCTGGCCATGGTGGTTACCGAGAACACGGTGGTTACCGAGAACACGGCGGTTACCGAGAACACGGCGGTGGCCGACGAGCCGTGGGACCCGTACGCGCGGGGCTGCCCCTCGCGCGAGCTGCTCGACCGCATCGGCGACAAGTGGAGCGTGCTGCTTCTCGGCGAGCTGGCCGACCAGCAGCCGCACCGCTTCGCCGCGCTGCGCGACAGGATCGAGGGCATCAGCGAGAAGATGCTCACCCAGACCCTGCGTTTCCTGGAGCAGGACGGGCTGGTCTCCCGCCGCGCCTTCGCCCAGATCCCACCCCGCGTCGAGTACCAGCTCACCCCGCTCGGCCTCACCCTCTGCGACGTCCTCAACTCATTGCGCGACTGGTCCACGACGCACGCCGACGAGGTCATGGCCGCCCGGAAGCGCTACACCCAAGCCAGGGCGGCCGGGACCAGCGCCTGAACCGGGCGGGTGGAGCAGCCGAGGGCTGGATGGCAGCATTTCGCGGCATGGGCAGGGACGACAGTGACGAAACGTATGTGATCGAGCTGTGCAACACGGTGTTGGGTGAGCAGGCCGCGACGCAGCACCGGTTCGAGTGGCTACTGGGTGACCCGTCCGCCAACGGGCGACGAGTGATGTTGCCCGTCGATGGATACTGGCCTGGCCATCAGCTCGTCGTCGAGTATCGCGAGCTGCAGCACGATCAGCCCGTGGCGCATTTCGACAAGCCTGACAGGCTGACCGTCAGCGGAGTTCACCGTGGTGAGCAGCGGGCTCTGTACGACGCACAGCGCGACAGCGAGATCCCTGCACACGGGCTTCGGCTGGTCGTGATCCGTCCCGGCGATCTGGACTCCGACAGCCGTGGCCGCCTGCGCCGCAGGGCGGACGCGGATCTCGAGGTCGTCCGCACGTTGCTCGCTCGCGAGAGCGACGAAGACCGGGTGACGGATGCTTTCCGAGTCTGGTTGATCGCTGAGGGCTGGACACCTGTCACGCCGACCGACCCGTGGACCGATATCGAGGCCGTCCGGGGAGGGGAACGCCTGATCGGGGAGGCGAAGGGGAGGACCAGTGAACCGGGCACCGATGCCGACATCGCCTACGGCCAGCTACTGCGCCGAATGACCGTCGATTCGGCCGACATTCGCTACGCGCTGATAGTGCCGACCACCTCCGTGCGCGCCGCCCGACGGGTTCCCGTCCACGTCCGAGACCGTCTGCGCATCTGCCTGTACGAGGTGACCGCTACTGGTGAGGTGCGGCAGCTTCACTGATCGACGGCGGTTCTGTCGCGGCCGCGGTTCAGCGCGGGGAGGCCTCGCGGGCGGCCCAGTCCCGGAAGCGGGTGGCAGACCGGCCGAGGACCTGGGTGACGCCGTCGGAGAGGTAGGCGTCGGCGCCGGAACGGATGCCGCGCAGCATCGCCATCCGCCAGGCGATATACCCCTCAGGGGTACCGGCGGCGCGCAGCCGGGCGAGATGGTCGCCGTCGCTTTCCGGCACGAACACCACGGGCCTCCCGGTGGTCTGCCGGAGCACCGCGGCGGCCTCGGTGAACGTGATCGCCTCCGGTCCGGACAGAGCGACCACCTCGCCGTCGTGGGCGCGGCCGGTCAGGACGACGGCGGCGACCTCGGCGATGTCGTCGACATCGACGAACGGCTCGGCGCCGTCCCCGACCGGGGCGACGATCCGGTCGTTCACGGGGGTGAACATCGCCTCGGTGAAGTTCTGGGCGAAATGGGTCGGACGCAGGATCGTCCAGGCGAGCGGACCGTCCCGCAGAGCCGTCTCCGCGGTGGCGACGGCACCGTCAGGATGAAACTCGACCCCGCGGGCGGAGAGCAGCACGGCGTGGCCGACCCCGGCCTCCGCGGCGACGTCGAGCAGGCGGGTCAGGGTGGCGCTCCAGTCGGTGGCGGAGCCGGGGCCGACGACGAACATCCCGCCCGCGCCGGCGAGCGCGACCGGCCAGGTGGTCTCGTCCCGCCAGTCGAAGGGCGTCGGGGTGGTGCGGCTGGCCGGCCGCGCGTCGCGGCCGTGGGCGGTGAGGATGCGGACAAGGCGGCGGCCGACCTTGCCGGTGCCGCCGAGAGCAACGTAGCTGGACATGCTGGCGACGCTACGAAGCCTGCTGGCGACGGACAATGTCCGATCGGCGCGAATGTATTCGTGATCGTCTACCGTGGGGCGGGTGGACATCCTCAGCGACGAGCTGTCCCGGGCGCGGGCCCGGGGCGCGGTGTTCTCCGTGCTGCGCCGCGCCGAGCCGTGGGGGCTGCGTTTCGAGGGGGTCCGGCCGCTGACGGCCCACATCCTGCTCGAAGGGTCGGCGTGGATCGAGCGGGATGATCTCGACCCGGCACCGGTCCACGCCCGGGACGTCGTGCTGGCGACCGCCGGCTCGCCGTACTCGCTCGTCAGCGGACCAGGCGTCACGACGGTGCCGATCGCCGAGGCCCGCAGAACCCCGTCCGCTCCCGGGCCACCGGGCACGCGGGCGCCGGAGGCAACGGTGATGTGCGGGGCGTATGTCCTCTCCGGCAGCGTCGGCGAGTCGCTCATGCAGGGGCTTCCCCCGTTCGCGCTCCTCCCGGCGGCCGAGCAGGAGCCCGCGCACCGCGCCGCGGTCGACCTGCTGGCGGCGGAGGCCGTCCGGGACGTCCCGGGCCAGCAGGCGCTCCTCGACCGGCTGCTGGACGTGACCCTCGTGTACACCCTGCGCTCCTGGTGGCGCACCACCGAGGCGGCGCCCGGCTGGTACCGGGCGCTGCACCATCCGCACATCCGCCGGGTTCTCGAGAACCTGCACGCCCACCCCGAACAGCACTGGACGCTGCCCGTTATGGCGCGGGACGCCGGACTGTCCCGCGCCGCGTTCGCGGCGCAGTTCCACCAGCTGGTGGGGCTTCCGGCCGGCCGGTACCTGACCCGGCTACGCATGAGCCGTGCCCAGGACGCGCTGCTGCGCACCGACCAGCCGTTGGCTGCGATCGCCGCGAGCGTCGGGTACCGCAACGAGTTCGCCTTCGCGACGGCGTTCCGCCGCCAGCACGGCCTTTCCCCCGGCCGCTGGCGCGCCGACCGCCGCGGCGACACGGGCCGTGGGTAGGGCCCCGGCAGTACCGTCCCGACGTCCGGATCTGTCGCGCCGGCCCGGCCCGTCAGCCGAACCCGCGGAAGGTCCCGTCAGGATCGACGTTGTCGGCGAAGTTCGCGAAATCCATGTTGGCCAGCGAAAGATTGTTTTCGACACTCCACATCCGGGCCGGTACCACCCGAAACCAGCGTCCCGGTTCGCGTAGAAGGTCGATCACCAGAATCGGCATCTCCGAGTCGCGGACCGTCACACCATCGACGACGAAGACGAAGCTTCGACGAGGCGAACCCGCCAGCGCCATCACCTCCTCGATGGTGAGGCCGGCGAATCTCAGCTCGCTGACGAAGGAAAGCCCGGCGGCGAAGCCCTCGGGCGACGGGGCTGAACTCGCCGCGCAGACAGCGTGCCAGGCGGCATCATCAGAGAAATCGGTGCGCAACACCAGGGAGTTCAGCGTCTGGGGAAGGGTCGACACCGGCATAGTCTCGCAAACAAGTGGTCTCGGCCGGTGCGGGAAGCCGACGCAGGTGACGGGCGATGGCCGACGGGTGCAGTGAGACCAGGCTGACGGCCGCGCCGAGGGCCACCAGGCCGGCGGCGACCTGCAGGGCGAGTGCGTAGCCGCTGACGAAGGCGTCGGCCGGAAGCGCCCCGGCCGCGAGTGCGGACTCCTGACGGGTCAGCAGGATGGCGCCGGTGAGCGCGATCCCGAAGACGCCCGAGACCTCCCGTGCCGCGCTCACCACCGCCGACGCCATTCCGGATCGGCCACCCGCCGTCACCGCGAGCATTCTTTCGGTCAGTGGTGTGGTCAGTGCCGAGCCGGCGCCGATGCAGGCGAGGCCCGGGAGAAGGTCGAGGAAATCGCTGCCCACCCCTGCCCGGGAGACCAGCACCAGCCCGACCGCGACCACCGCGAGGCCGCCGGCCACCGTCCAGTGGGCACCGGCTGTCGCTGACAGTTTCGCCGCGACGGGGACGGTCAGCACCAGCAGGACGGCGACCGGGATGAACGCCATCCCGGCCCGGGTCGGGCTGAAGCCGAGCACGTCCTGCAGGAACAGCGAGGTGAAGAAGAAGACCCCGTTGATGCCGAGCCCCCACAGCACCTGGGCGACCGTGCCGCCGCTGAACACCGGATGCCGGAACAGCGACATCTCGACCATCGGGTCCGGTACGACCCGTTCGACCAGCACGAACAGCACTGTCGCCGCGACGGCCAGCGCGAGCATCGTCAGGCTCAGGAACGAGGTGTACCCGTGCTCCGGCCCCTGCAGCAGCGCGTAGGTGATGGCGAACAGCGCCACTCCCGAGGTGAGCAGCCCCGGCAGGTCCAGCTTCGACAGGTCCAGCTTCGACAGGTCCAGCTTCGGCCGTCCGCCGCGGCTGCGGAGCGAAGGTCGGGTGGCGCGGGGGGCCGGCTGGGTGGGAAGGGCGCGCAGGCCGACGACCAGGGCCGCGAGGCCGACCGGGACGTTCAGGTAGAAGATCCAGCGCCAGTGCCAGTGCTGCGCGACGATGCCGCCCGTCACGGGGCCGAGGGCCAGCGCGAGCGCGACCGCGGCCGTCCACACCCCGGCGCCGAGCTGTCGGCCGCGGTTGTCGACATCGGTGGCCAGCACTGCGAGGGTGGCCGGCATGATCAGTGCCGCGCCGCCGCCCTGCACCAGGCGGGCCGCGATGAGGATGTCGCCGGAGGTCGCCGAGCCGGCCACCGCCGACGAGCCGACGAAGACCGCCAGGCCGAGCAGGAACATCGGCCGGCGGCCGTGCAGGTCGGTGAGCCGGCCGCCGACCAGCAGGAGTGTCGAGAACGACAGGATGTAGCTGGTCGCCACCCATTCCAGCTCGGAGACACTCAGTCCCAGTTCGGACTGCAACGTCGGCAGGGCGACGTTCAGGACCGTGTTGTCCATGGCGACCACGAAGGCGGCGGTCGCCACCGCTGTCAGCACCAGCCGGGACCGTCCTGCGCTTTGCGCGGCAGGCCCTTCGGAGTTCCGTCCCGGAATGGTCATAGCGGGATGTTTCCGTGTTTCTTCGGCGGCATCGACTCACGTTTGCTCCGTAATGCCCGCAGCGCCCTGGTGACCTCGACCCGGGTTTCGGACGGCGCGATGACGGCGTCGATGTACCCGCGGTCGGCGGCCGGGTAGGGCGAGGCGATGCGGCTTCGGTACTCCGCGGCGAAGGTCGCCGCCGCCTGGTCGCGTTCGGCGCCGGAGAGCGCGGCCAGCTGCCGGCGGTGCAGGATGCTCACCGCCCCGGTCGCCCCCATGACCGCGATCTCGGCAGTCGGCCAGGCCAGGTTCACATCGGCGCCCAGATGCTTGGAGCCCATCACCGCGTAGCCGCCGCCATAGGCCTTGCGCACCACCACCGTCACCAGCGGCACAGTCGCCTCGGCGTAGGCGTAGAAGAGCTTCGCGCCGCGCCGGATGATTCCCAGCTCCTCCTGCTGTCTGCCCGGCATGTAGCCGGGAACGTCGGTGAACGTGAGCAGCGGAATGTTGAACGCGTCGCAGACCCTGACGAACCGGGCCGCCTTCTCGGAGGCGTCGATGTCGATCACGCCGCCGAGCGCCCGCGGCTGGTTCGCGACGACTCCGACGGAGCTTCCCTCGACCCGACCGAACCCGCAGATGATGTTCGGGGCGAACTCCGCGGACACCTCGAGGAAGTCGGCCTCGTCGACCACCCGCCGGATCACCTCGGCCATGTCGTACGACTGGTGCTGCGCGTCGGGCACCATGGTGTCGAGTTCCCGGTCGCGGTCGGTCACCGTCAGGGGATCCGGCGACGCGGCGTAGCTGGGCGGCGGGTCCTCGCAGTTGTCAGGCAGGAAGCCGAGCAGGACCCGAACCCAGTCGAGCGCGTCGAGCTCGTCGGTGGCCAGGTAGTGCACGTTGCCCGCGACCGCGGCGTTGATCCCGCCGCCACCGAGCTCGTCGAGCGTGGTCTTCTCGCCGGTGACGGCGAACACCACATCCGGCCCGGTGACGAACATGTGCGAGGTGCCGTCGACCATCACGGTGAAGTCGGTGACGGCCGGCGAGTACGCGGCTCCACCGGCGCAGGTCCCCATGATCAGCGATATCTGTGGCACCCGGCCCGAGGCCAGCACGTTGCGGCGGCCGATCTCGGCGTAGTAGGCCAGCGACGCGACGCCTTCCTGGATGCGCGCCCCACCGGAGTCGTTGATCCCGATGATCGGGCAGCCGGTCCTGATCGCCAGGTCCATCATCTTGCAGATCTTCCGTCCGTGCGCCTCACCCAGGCTGCCACCGAACACGGTGCGATCCTGCGCGAAGACGCCGACCTGCCGGCCGTGTACCGTCCCGAAACCGGTCACCACGCCGTCGCCGGCCGGCCGGCGGTCGCCGAGGCCGAACTCGTGGCACTGGTGGCGGGCCAGCGCGTCGAACTCGGAGAACGTCCCCGGGTCGAGGAGCAGATCGATGCGTTCCCGCGCGGTCAGCCGGTCCGGGGTCTGTTGCCGGTCGACCGCGTCCCGGGGCCCGGCGGACAGTGGCTGTTCCCCGCGCTGACGCAGCTCCGCCAGCCGGGCCACGGCCGTGGTGCGGCCTGCGGAGTCGGCGATCGTCATCGGTCCACTCCCGGCGTGCTCGTGGTGGTCTCGGAGGACACGGCGGCTGTGGAGGCCGTGTCGGCTGCTGCGGAGGTCTCGGCGGCTGCGGAGGTCTCGGCGGCTGCGGACGGCGCGGCGGAGCGGCGGGAACGGCGGGCGAGACGGGCGGCGAGATGGCGGGCCACGGCGTCGATGTCCGGCCGGTCGACGAGCGAGAGATGATCTCCCGGCATGACCACGACCTCGAGGTCGTCGCAGCATTCGTCCCAGCCCAGCGCCAGGTCGGTGCGGTGGTAGCGCTCGTCCAGCGCTGTCATCACCGCCTCGGGCCGTTCGGCCCGGTAGAGAATCACCGGGCCGGCGTACCGCCGGGGCCGGTACCGTTCGGCGATCCGGGCATCGAGGTAGGACGTGCGCTGGTGGGCGAGCACACCGGGGCTCATCCCGAGTCCGGCGTCCGCGATCGCCTTCGTCAGCAGGTCGACCTGCGCGTCCTCCGGCATTCCGGCCAGGGCGTCGACGGCGACGTCCAGCGTCGCGTCGTAGGTCTGTTCGATGTAGGACACGAAGCGGGCGAGCCGGGCGGAGACCAGGTCGTGGGCAGACCGGCCGGGCGCCGGTGCGGGTGCCGGCAGTGGCTGGATGCTGTCGATCATCGCGACGAGGTCCACCGTCTCGCCCGCGTCGACGAGCTGCACCGCCGCCTCGTAGGCCAGCACGCCACCGAAGGACCAGCCGGCCAGCCGGTAGGGTCCGGTCGGCTGGAAATCCCGTAGCAGCTCGACGTAGCGGGCCGCCTTCTGCTCGACGGTCCGGATCTCGTCCAGCCGCTCGAACCCGATGCAGCCCAGCCGGTCGGGCAGCTGCGACACCAGCGGGTGGTAGACGCTGGACGTCCCGCCTGCGGGGTGGAACAGGAAGAGCGGTGCTCCGTCGCCGAGCGGGCGCAGGAACCGCATCGGCGACCCGGTATCGCCCTCGAACCGGTCGCGCAGCAGGTCGGCCATCGCCGCCACCGTCGGTTCGGCGAACAGCTCGGTCGCGCTCACCCGCGGTCTCCCGGCCAGAGAGTCGGCCTGCCCGCCGACGCCAACGCCAACGCCGGCGGATCGTTCGTCCAGGTTCGCCTGGACCGCCTCGACGAGCCGGGCGGCGGCCGCCTCGCCGCCGCCGAGCGCGTGGAACGAGTCGGTGACACCGATCGCGTCGGTGACGCCGATCGCACCGTCCCGGCCGGTCGCGCCGTCCCGGCCCAGGGCCTCCCGCCACAGCCCGGCCAGCCACCGCTCGGTGGCGTCGCGCGGCCCGACCCGCGTCGGCCCGCGCGACGCCACCGGGGACGCCTTCGACAGGCCGAGTTCGCGGGCCACGTGGTGTTCGAAGTCGCTCAGGCTGGCGCCCTGCAGCAGCATCCGGGCGGGCAGCGCCACGCCGAAGTCCGCCTCGACGGCGTTCTTCGCCCGCATCGCCATCAGCGAGTCGAGACCGAGCTGGGTCAGCGGCACATCCGGGTCCACGTTCCCGGCCCCGTCCCCGAAGCCCATGATCGAGGCGAGTCGGGCCCGGATCCGGTCGGTCGCGGCCGTGCGGGCCTGGTCGGCGGGCAGCGCCAGCAGCGCGGGCACGCCCATCCAGTCGCCACCGTTCGACCGGCCGCCGCCGGTGTCCGCGGACGGGCCGGTGCCGGTGCCGGCACCGGTGGTCCGGCCCGGTCCTGCCAGCTCGGTGAAGAACGGCATCGTGGCCAGGGCGGGGAACAGCTCGACCGCCGCGGCCACGTTCACCCCGGTCACCCCGGTCACCGGGCGGTCGGTGACCAGCACCGCCTCGAGCGCCTCGAAGCCCTCCGCCGGGCTGATCGGCGCGAGCAGCACGTTGTCGTTGTCGCGGGCGCCACCGATGCCGGACCACGCGCCCCATTCGATGCTCGTCGCGGGCAGCCCGTCGGCGCGCCGCCGCCGGGCGAACGCGTCCAGCCAGGCGTTCGCCGCCGCGTAGGCACCCTGCCCCGGTGAGCCGAACAGCGCCGCCGCCGACGAGAACAGCAGCAGCCAGTCCAGGTCGATGCCCCGGGTGGCCGCGTGCAGCCGCAGCGCACCGTGCACCTTCGGCCGCCAGACCCGATCGAGGCTGGCCCGTTCCAGCCCGAGCACGACACCGTCGTCGAGCACACCCGCCGCGTGCGCCACCCCGTGCAGCGGGACGCTGTCGGCGACAGCGGCCTCGACCAGCCGCCGGGCGACCGCCGGCTCGGCGATGTCGCCGGTCACCACGACGACCTCGGTACCGGCCCGTCGGATGTCGTCGAGTTCCGCACCGGCCGCCACGGAGGGGCCGGACCGGCCGTTGAGGACGACGCGCCGCGCGCCGCGGTCACCGAGCCACCGCGCCAGCGACAGCCCCAGCCCGGACAGGCCCCCCGTCACGACATAGCTGCCGGGACGAACCACCGGCCCCACCGCATCACCGGAACTCACCGCGTCACCGGAACTCACCGCGTTGCCGGGGCTCACCGCGTTGCCGGGGCTGGCCGCCCGGACGGCGTCGCCGGCGGGGTACAGCCGGCCGACCAGGCGGGTAGCGCCGCGCCAGGCGACCTCGTCGTCGGCGGTACCGGCCAGCAACTCGGCGACCACGGACTCCCCCGCCGTCCGTGGGTACGCGGCCGTGTCCCTGTTCCCGCTGACGTCCGCGTCCACCACGGTCACGGCGAGCTCCGGGTGTTCGAAGGCAAGGACCCGGACGATTCCGCGCAGACATCCACCGGCGGGGTCACCTGGCCCCTCGAGCGCCGCCGCGCCCTGGGTCACCACCCATAATCGGATCGGCCCCCGCGGTCCGGCCGTCGCGGCCCGGACCATCTCGGCCACGGCGAACACCAGATCAGCAGCCGCGGACGCAGTCGCGTCGACCGGGACAGCGTTGGCCGAGACAGCATCGACCGGGACGACATCGGCCTCGGGCGGGGCCGCCGGCGGGCAGACGAGCACCAGGCCGGTACCTGTCCGATCGGGGTCGTCCGCCGGCCGTTCCAGGATGTCGGCGGCCCGCCCGGTGCCGCGGACGGTGGCCACCCGGTGCCCGGCCGCCCGCAGACCGTTCTCGACCTCGACCTCGAGCCTGCCGGCGACACCGCTGCCGCTGCCACCACCACCGCCGGCGGAGGCGGCGTCGACGATCAGCCAGCTGGCAGGCGCGGGGCGCGCCGGCTCCGCGGGCAGCGGTGCCGGATCCCACCGGGTCTCGTACAGCCGGCGTGCCAGCGGCACGGGCACCGCGGAATCCGCCAGGGCCCGCAGGTGGACGTCCCGAGCCTCGAGTCGCACCTCCCCGTCCGCGCCGAGGAGCTGCACGGTGCCGCGGAGCACGTCGGCGTCCACACGACGCAGCCGCGCCCGGCAGTGCCCGCCCCGGCCGGGGTCGGCGAGGACGCGCAGCGAGCCGACGCCGACCGGTACGTACCACCGGCGCGCCTCCTGCCCCTGGCTCGCCGGGAGCGACCGGCTGGCGGCCGCGAAGACCTGCAGGCAGAGATCGAGCAGGGCGGGATGCACGACGAACGCGCCGTCTGTCGGAGCCGCCGGGCCGAGGCCGACCCGGGCGGTCGCCCACCCGCCGTCCTGGTCCGTCGACGCACCGGCCAGGGCCGCGTCGACGCCGGTGAAGGCGGGGCCGTAGGCGTGGCCGACCTCGGCGAACAACCGCGGGACGTCCACCTCGACGGCGTCGACCAGCGGGGCCCATTCGTCGTCCCACCCGAGGGGGTCGCCGACGGTGACCCGCGCGGTGGCGTGCTTCTCCCACGGCAGCGGCGTCCCGGGTCCCGCCCCCGTGCCCGTGCCCGGACCGGTACCGGCGACGCGGGCGTGGACGTCGACCACCGCGGCGAGCCTGCCGGTGACCGTCACCGACGTCGTCAGCTCCACCTGGCCCTCGACGGACAGCAGTCCGAGCAGGTCGAGGTCGTGCACGCTGACCTGCGCCGGGTCGACGCCGAACGCCTCCGCGGCGGCGGCGAGCACCGTCTCCGCGAACCCCGCGCCCGGCATGACGGCGGCGCCGCGCAGCCGGTGGTCGCCGAGCCACGGCAGCTGATCCGTACCGGTGACGGTGCGCCACAGGTGGCGGCCGCCCTCGGGCAGTTCGACCCGCTGGCCCAGGAACGGATGCTGGCCGGCGGGTGGGAGGACGCCCGCGCCGCGGGCCGGAGCCTGGCCGGCCGGAAGGGGCGGGCTGAACCAGTGGCGGCGGCGGTGCCAGCGGGTCCGCGGCGGTGCTGCCGCCGGCGTGGCGGCCCGTGGGCGGACGAGTGGCACGAGCCGGTGCCGGTCGACGGCCACACCGTGCAGGTCCAGCTGGGCCACGGCGGCGCGTAACGACACGTGGTCGTCGGTGTCGCGGCGGCCGAGCACCACCGGCACCGGCTCCTGCACCCCGCTGGCCCGCAGTGTCTCCCGTATCGAGGCCACCGCGACCGGATGCGGCGCGATCTCGGCGACCGTGGTGAAACCGTCCTCGGCGGCCGCGGCGAGCGCCTGGGTGAACCGCACCGGACGCCGTGCGTTCGCCGCCCAGTACTCGGCGTCGAAGGCGGGCACCGACCTCGGGTCGGTCAACGCGGTGCCGTACAGCGGAATCCGGGGCGCCCGGCCTCGGACGTCGGCGAGCGCAGCGGTGAGTTCGGCGAGCACCGGGTCCACCGCCGGCGAGTGCGCCGCACCCCGGACGTCGAGGGACCAGGCATCGCGGCCGAGGGCTCCGGCGTGCTCGACGAGCGCCGCCACCCCGGCCGGGTCGCCGGCGACGACACACTGTGTGGGCGAGGAGTACACGGCGACACCGACACCGGGGTAGGCGTCGCCCTCGGCGGTGATCTTCGTGAACTCGGCGGCGGACAGCCCCACCATCGCCATCGCGCCGATCCCGGTGGTCTCCACGGACTCCAGCAGCCGGGAGCGGACGGCCATCACCCGCACGCCGTCGGCCAGGTCCAGAGCGCCGGCGACGACGGCGGCGGCGACCTCGCCCATGGAGTGACCGAGGACCGCGCCCGGCACGACGCCGTAGGAGCGCAGCGTCCCGGCGAGGGCCACCTGCATCGTGAACAGCGTCAGCTGCGTGGCGGCGACGCCCTCGATCGCGGCCGTCGACCCGAGCGCCGCGTGGACCGAGAACCCGGCCTGCTGACGGGTCAGGACGTCGACCGCGGCGACGATCCTGGCGAAGGTCACGTCCTCGGCCAGCAGGCGGGCGCCCATGCCCCGCCACTGCGAGCCGTAGCCCGAGAACACGAACAACGGGCCTCGGGCCGTCTCCGCTCGTTCTCTGCCTCGGCCGCCTGTCGGTCCCGCCGCCACGACGACGTCGGGTCGTCCACTGCGGTCACCACCGACGGCGACCGTTCGCAGGCCCGCGACCACGCCGTCGAGGTCGCGGCCGACGACGGCGAACGCGGCCGGCCCGTGGTCCCGGTGGTGGGTCAGGATGCCCGCCACCTCCGCGAGCCGCATCGCCGAGTCCGCCGTCCCGGAATCCGCCGCTCCGGAGTCTGTCGTCCCCGGGTGTGGCGTCCCCGGGTGCGCCGTCGCGGCGAGCCAGTCGGCGAGGTCGCCGGCCGCCACACGCGCCCGGTCCGCGGTCAGCCCCGACACCGTGAGCACCGGGCCGGCGGTGGGCACGGCCGGGAGGTCACCGGGGGCGCCCGCCCGCCCCGGGCCGTCGTGAGCGCCGTCGTCCGGTCCGGCCTCGGTGAGGACGACGTGCGCGTTCGTCCCGCTGAACCCGAAGGCCGACACTCCGGCCGTCGCGCGTCCGCCGTAGCGCGGCCATGACTGCGGCGCGGGTCCGGTGACGACGCGAAGCCGGGCGGCGGCGAAGTCGATGAACGGATTGGGCGCGGTGAAGTTCAGACTCGGCGGGATGTGCCCGTGGTGGAGCCCGAGCACAACCTTGATCAGTCCGGCGATGCCGGCCGCCGCCTCGAGATGGCCGAGGTTCGTCTTCACCGACCCGGTCAGCAGCGGCCGGTCGGGCGGGCGGCCCGCGCCGAGCACCTCGCCGAGGGCGCTGGCCTCGATCGGATCGCCCAGCGGCGTGCCGGTGCCGTGCGCCTCCACATAGTCGACCTGGTCGGAGGCGATCCGGGCTGTCGCGTAGGCCGTCCGCAGCAGGTCGGCCTGAGCCTGCGGACTGGGCGCCGTCAGACCGTTGGACCGGCCGTCGGAGTTGACCGCGCTGCCCCGGACGACGGCCAGCGCCGGCCGACGCGCCTGCCTGGCATCGGCCGACCTTTCGAGCACGACGACGCCGCAGCCCTCGCCCCTCGCGATGCCGTCCGCGCCGGCTGAGAACGTCTTGCAGCGGCCGTCCGCCGCCAGCGCCCCGCCCAGATCGAAGTTCACGGTCACGGCCGGGGTCAGCAGCAGGTTCACACCGCCGACGATGGCGAGGTCGATCTCCCCGGCCCGCAGGCTCTGGCTCGCCTGGTGTACCGCCACGAGCGACGACGAGCAGGCGGTGTCGACGGCGACACTCGGCCCGCGCAGGTCGAGCAGGTAGGAGATGCGGCCCGCGGCGATGCTCGGCGCCGATCCGGTCGAGGTCCAGGCATCGATCGCGGTCAGGTCGGCGGTGGTCAGGTACGCGTACTCGGCCACGCTGAGCCCGACGAAGACGCCGGTGCGGGTGCCCCGCAGCGACGACGGCCGGATGGCGGCGTGCTCGAGCGCCTCCCAGACGACCTCGAGCAGAAGGCGTTGCTGCGGGTCCATCAGCTCGGCCTCACGCGGCGTGATGCCGAAGAACTCCGCGTCGAAGCCCTCGACGTCGGCGAGGAACCCACCCCAGCGGGTCGTGCGGGCGAGCAGCTCCGCCTGCTCGGGCGCCCTGGCGGCGAACGGCGCCCAGCGCTGCGGCGGCACCTCACCGACACCGGCCTGCCCGGCGGTCAGGGTCGCCCAGAACTCCTCGGGACCGTCGCCGCTCGGGAAGCGGCAGCCGACACCGACAACCGCGATCTCCGCCGGCGCGCCGTGCTCCGCCAGCGTTCCGTGCTCCGCCGGCGCTGCCGGGCGGGTCCCCGTCGCCGGCCCGTCCGCGGGCGGCAGCGCCTGGGCGTCGCCCGCGCCGGTCAGCACCCGTGCCAACAGACGGATGGTCGGGTTCTCCCAGACCAACGTCGCCGGCAGCACGACGTCCAGGTACTCCTCGATCTCCCCGGTGAGAGCCACCGCGTCCCGCGAGGCGAGGCCCACCTCGTTCAGTGGCTGGTCGGGATCGACGTCGGCCGGGTCGAGCTCCGCGGCGTCGGCGACCTGCGCGACCAGCCAGGCCACCAGCTCGGTCTCGGACGGCCGAGGCCCGGACCCGCTCACAGGTCGCGCCCGATCGAACCCGACCGGATGTCCCACCGGCCGTCGAGATAGGCCTGCCGGCAGGCCCTCCGTGCGATCTTCCCGCTGGAGGTGCGAGGCACCGAGCCCGGCTCCACCAGCAGAAAGTCGTGCAGGGAGACGTTGTGCTCGGCCGACACCGCGGCGCGCACGGCCCGGGCGACCGCGCCGGTCTCGTCCGCCGCGCCGTCCGCCGCGCGATACCGCTCGGCGACGACAACGACACCCTCGCCGCCATCTCCGCCCTCGCCGCGGCCCCCGCCGGTGGTCGGCACGGTGAAGGCCGCCGTGCGATGTCGGCCCACGGCCGGATGTGCATCCTCGACGGTGGACTCGACATCCTGCGGGTAGACGTTGCGACCGTCCACGATGATCATGTCCTTGATGCGGCCGGTCACGAACAGTCCGCCCTCGTGCCAGATCGCCAGGTCGCCGGTGCGCAGCCAGCCCCCGGTGGCAGTCGTCTCGGCCCGGGCGCCCGTCGCGGCGTCGCGCAGGACCGCCCGGAACACCTCGACGCTGGTCTGCTCCTGGCGCCAGTAGCCGCGACCGACGTTGTCGCCGCGGATCCAGATCTCGCCCACCGTGCCGTCTGGCAGTGCCCGGCAGGTCACCGGGTCGACGATGCGCAGCTCCTGATCAACCGGGGCGCCGCTGGACACGAGTTCGGCCCGCTTCGCCGCCGGGCCGGCCGGCGGTTCGAGGTGGCCGAGCGCAAGAGCGTCGGAGTCGGCGAACACAGTGGTCGGGCTTTCGTCCATCGGACTCACGCAGACCAGCACGGTCGCCTCGGCCAGACCGTAGGTCGGTCGCAACGCCGTCTCCCGGAGCCCGCACTCGGCGAACGCGGCGTAGAAGCGCCTGAGTGTGTCGGCCCGGACCGGCTCGGCGCCGTTGGCGAAACTCCGCACACGGTCCAGAGACAACTCGGCCTTGTCCGCCTCCCTGACCCGCTTGACGCAGTAGTCGTAGGCGAAGTTCGGCGCCGCGGTGACGACACCCGGATACCGGGATGTCTGCTGCAGCCACCGCAGCGGCCGCTGCACGAAAGCCAGCGGGTCGAATACCACCGAATGGGCGCCCGCGACGACCGGACCGGCGATCGACAGGATCAGACCCATGTCGTGGAAAAGCGGAAGCCAGCTGACGGTGGTGTAGTCCGCACGGCGCTGTACATGGTGTCCCGCCATCGCCTGGTAGGCGTTCACCACCACGTTCCCGTGGGTGATCACCACTCCGGCCGGTACCCGGGTCGACCCGGACGTGTACTGCAGATAGGCCACGTCCTCGACGGTGGGCCGCGGGCGGGTGGCCCAGGCCAGGTCGTCGAAGGTCTCGCCGGTGAAACGGTCGACGGCGACAACCGTCACCTCACGGGAGGACGCTCCCTGGGCCGACCATTCCTTGACGAGGGCCTCCACCTGGTCGAGCAGCGGCGTCGAGGTGACGACACAGCACGGATCGCTGTCGGCGAGCACCGCCGCGAGCCGGTCGGAACTGGCCCCGTACCCGGGTGGGAAGAGCGGCACCGCCACCGCACCGGCCGCGAGCGCCCCGAGGAAAGCAACCGCATAGTCGAGGTTCTGCGGCGTCAGCAGGGCCACCCGGTCACCGGGCTGGACGACCCGACCCAGCCCGACTGCCACCGCCCGCACCCGTTCGTGGAGCTCCCGGTAGGTCAGTGTCGTCTGAACTCCGTCGCGGTCCCGCTCATAGTCGACGAACGTCATCGCGGGCTCGTCCGGTCCGTGTTCCGTCCAGTGCACGAGGTGGTCGACGAGGGTACTCGCCCTCGTCGGAACCACCGGAAGATCGCCGCGGTCGTCGGCGGTCGTGGAAATTCTCATCGAGGCTCCGATCGAGGTGCGAGATGCGAGATGCGAGGGTGCAGATCAGTCCGAGCTCTGACTGGGCCGGCAGAGGATCGATCCCTGACACAACCGGACGAACCCGGCAGCTCACAGGACAGCCTGGCGAGCGGCCGGCCACCCGTCCTCGGAGCGCGGCTACGAACTTCCCGGGCGGTTCATGGACTACGACTCCCAGACACCAGAACAGGGCGATGCCAACACCGCCCCGGAATTTCGTCACACCCCGCCACGGGCCTTCACTATCCGATCTCGCGAGCTGGCGCGACGCCTCACCTCAGGCAGACTCGGCTACTGCATCACCCAGCGCCGCACCTGGTCGTGCCACGGCATCTTCTCCGCACCTTGACGACCCACTCCAGCCCGTGTTAGGCGTATGCCAAACACGAAACGAAGACAGCCACATCGGGCGATCGAACTCCCACGATCTCCCGTGGCGCCAGACCGCACGTATACCCGAGAGAGGCCCACGGCGAGCGACATGAATGAAGTAGCCCCGTTATCCGCGATGCTCGTCGCGACGCCACAGCACGGCGTCGGGCGGTGGGCGGACGGAGGCAGTATGATTTACGACGGTCCGACATTATTCCCATACAGTTCGCCGCCCGGGCGCCCCGAAGACACTCCGACGAAAACGAAGGACCTCGGCCGGGGTGCCGTCGTCGAAGCGGGCGCGCATGCGCCGGTCTCCTGAGCAGGGTGGCGGCAGTGGCGGCGGGCTCGGACCGGTCGGAGCAGGATGCCGAGGAGGCCCGCAACACCGCGGCGATCGAGGAGCTGCGTCGGGCCGTCCGCGCCCTTTCACAAACAGCCGCTGACGCCTTTGGCTCGGTGCCGTGGTTTCCCAGCCTGCCGGCTCAGACCCGGTCCTGGGCCCGCCTGGTCGTCGGGCGCGAGTTGATGATGATGGCGGCGGACATTGCAACACCGCAGCCCCCACGACTACGGAGCATCTTCTCCGGAGCTCCGCTGGAGGTCACGGGGCAGATCTCTCTCGACCAGATCCTGGAACTCATCCGTCTGACCGTCGATGTCGTTCTGAACGGCATCGACGACGTGATGGACGATACCTCCGCGTCGCTGGTACGCGGAGCTCTGGAACGTTATGGCCGCGAGGTCGCCTTCGCCGCGGCGGCCGTCTACGCGAAAGTGGCCGAGAACCGCGGCCGGGCGGGCGCCCAACGGCAGATGCTTCTCCTGGACGCTCTGGTCGACGGCGGCGAGGAACAGATCGCGGAGCGGGCCTCCGGCCTGTTCCCGCTCGGTGTTCCAGTCCGGGTCATCGGCCTGCTCCCGAGACCCGACGCCGGCGAACACGTCCTGCACGAGGTGAACCGGACCGCGGAGCGACACCGTGTCACGGTGTGCGCTGCCCAGCGCGGGCGGTACGTCCTGGCCATCCTTCCCGACGCCGCCGCAGGCGCCCTCGCCGACCTGGCCTCGCCGAGCAGGTGGAACACCGAGGCGGCCGGCTCCGGCGGTCCGCTCGTCACCCACCACGCGGTTGTCACCAGTGGCGTGGTCGGCTCCCTGAGCGCTGCCGGCCCGGCCACCGCGGCGGTGCTGTCCTCGTTACGGGCTGTTCCTGCCTGGCAGGGTTCTCCTGGCCTCCTTCACGTCGACGACCTGCTCCCCGAACGCACGTTGTGCGGCGACCAGCAGGCCGCGGACCAGTTGGTCGCCGAATGCCACGGTCCACTCGCCTCCGCCGGACGAGGACTGGTGGAGACGGTGGATGCTCTGCTCGCCCATGACGGTTCGCCCGACGCCGCCGCGCGCAGCATCCCGGTACATGTGAACACCCTGCGTTACCGTCTGGATCGGGTGATCGCCCTGACCGGGAAGGATCCCCGCCGCGGCCGCGATGCCTTCGCCCTGCGGATGGCCTTCACCCTGGCACGGACCGGGGGGCACGCCTTCCAGTGAGCTGGCCGGACACGCATGCTGCCGGTCAGAAGGCGCCAGGGCGGACGGCGCGCATGACGTCGTCGAGGATCCGGTCCAGGGAATGCTCGCCGTCGCACGCCTTCCAGGCACGGTTCGCCGCCTCCAGGCAGGCCAGCGCGGCCCCGATCATCGCCGCGGGGCGCGCGTCGACGCCGTTGCCCGCCGGGGCGGCGGCGAGGCGGGGCGCGACGTGCGGCAGGAGCTGCTCGTGCCATCGGCACTGCTTCTCCAGGTTGCGTGCCCGCAGGTCGGGGTTGCTGTCGAGCATGCGACGGATGGCGAGCGCGTCCTGCGGGTCACGCGCGTGGTGCGCCAGGAACACGTCGAAGGCACGGCGCAGTGCGGTCCAGGCGTCCTCGCCGGCGGGCCGCTGCGCGAGGGCCTCGGCGAGTTCCTCACCGAGGCTGTCCAGATGCCCGAGCACGACATCTTCCTTCGAGGTGAAGTAGCGGAAGAAGCTCCGCCGGGACATCCCCGCGGCCGCCACGATCTCGTCGATGGTGGTCGTGTCGTAGCCCCTGCGGGTGAACAGGTCCATGGCCACGGCCAGCAGTTCGGCTCGCACGGCCCGGCGGGTGCGCTCGCGAAGCGGGAGCCCTGCTTCCACGTCGCCCGTCATGGCCGCGAGTCTACGCGCTGTGATCGCGTCTTGGTATCGCATGTGGCACTCAGTGCAGAACCAGGCGTAAGGTGCCGATACGTACGGCCGCCGAGGCCGGCCGGCCCGCGGTCACCGCCGCACACCTCCGTGCGGTCGGCGAGGCGGCTTGTCGAACGGCGGCAGCATGCCGGAGCCTCGCCCCGACCAGCAGGAGAGGAACGCGGCATGAGCCACGCACAGCAGGAAAGGGACTGGGTCCTGTGGTCGGGGACGCTCGGGTTGGACAGCCCGCTCGAGCGACGGATCAACGCCGCCACCGCGAACGGGTACCAGCGGCTCTCGATTAGCCCGCTCGACGTGGCGCTGGCCCAGGAGGCGGGCACCAGCCCGCGGGAGCTGGGCCGCAGGCTGCGCGACGCCGGCCTGGGCGTGGTGCTGGACGGATTCATGAACTGGTACGAGGGGGAACCGGTGCCCGCCCGGTCCGTGGCGTTCACGACCGACGAGGTGCTGGGCATGTGCGAGGCGCTGCCGGCCGAGGCGCTGACGGTGTTCTCCCGTCCCACCTGCGATCTGCCGCTGGAGGACGTCGCCGCGGCGTTCGGCCGGCTGTGTGATCGCGCGGCCGGGGCCGGTACCCGCGTGCAGCTCGAGTTCCTGGCGATGATGGCGATCCATGACCTGCCGGGCGCGGCGGCCGTCGTGCTTGCCGCCGACCGGGCGAACGGCGGCCTGGTCCTCGACACCTGGCACTTCTTCCGCGGCAGTCCCGACTACGAGGTACTCGAGCAGGTTCCGGGCGAACGGATCTTCGCGGTGCAGGTCTCCGACGGAGGATCCGACCTGCGCGGAGACATCGCGCAGGACACCTTCCACCGCCTGCTGCCCGGCGACGGCTGTTTCGATCTCGCCCGGCTGGTCCGCGCACTCGACCGGATCGGCGCGCTGAACTCCGTCGGGCCGGAGGTCATCTCGCCGGCGATGACGGCGATGGCCCCGACCGAGGCGGCCCGGCTGGCCAGAAGCCGGGTACAGGCCCTGCTATCTCCGCACAGTGAGGGGAACACGGAATGACAGATGATCTGGGCGCGGCCGGTCTTCGTTTCGAGCGTGACGGCGCCATCGGCTGGTGCGTCATCGACCGGCCCGGTGCGCGCAACGCGCTGACACCGGCTATGTACTTCGGTATCCGGCGGGCGGTGAAGCTGGTCAACACCGATCCCGACCTCGCCGCGCTGATCATCACCGGCACCGGCGACGTGTTCGCGCCGGGCGGCGATCTGGGCAGCCGCTCCGAACCCGGCGACGCCCCGCTGCCCGACCTCACCGGAGCGGACGTGCTGCCGTTCCTGACCGTCCGGGACAGCCCGGCACCGGTGATCGCCGCGGTCAACGGCATCTGCCAGGCCGGCGGGCTGCTGATCGCGATGATGGCGGACATCGCGGTCGCCAGCGACCAGGCCACCTTCCGCGTCCCCGAACTGCTGCGGGGTATCCCCGACGCCACCTACGCGGCGGTCCTGCCCGCCCACGTCGGGCTCGCCGTCGCCCGCGACCTGCTGCTGTCGGCCCGTAGGTTCGACGCCGCGGAGGCCCTGCGGCTCGGCGTCATCAGCCGGGTCGTGCCGCACGAGGAGCTGCGTGCCGCCGCGGTCCAGGCGGCCGGGGAGATCCTGCAGACGGCGCCCGAGGCCCGGCTGCACGTCAAGCGCATGCTCCACGAGGCGTACGGGCCCATCGACTACCAGACCATGTTCTGGTCACTGCAGAACTCGCCCGAACCGCGGGAGGGCATGCGCGCCTTCATGGAGAAGCGGGCACCCGGCTGGGTCCCCGACCAGTTCGCCGGCGACGGCACCCGCCGCTGACGCACGGTCGTTCTGGCACGGCAGCCGGTTCCCCCGCCGACAGGCGAGGCGTGCCCGGATTCCGACGTTGATTCCCTCGAAGGAGGCACTGTGCTTGCGGCACGGCTGCACGGCCATCAGGACATCCGGATCGACGAGATTCCCGAGCCGGAACCGGCGGCCGGCCAGGTGAAGGTAGCCGTCGCCCACAACGGACTGTGCGGCACGGACCTGTCCGAGTTCTTCGCCGGCCCCCGGGCCTGCACGACCGTGCCGCACCCGCTCACCGGCGCCGCGCTGCCCCAGGTGATGGGCCACGAGTTCGCCGGGGTCGTGGCGGCCGTGGGGCCGGAGGTCGACGGCGTCGCGGTCGGTGACCGGGTCTGCGTCGAGCCGCTCTACTCGTGCGGGGAGTGCGACCGCTGTCAGGCCGACCTGCCGCAGCTGTGCCGCCTGGTCATCACCCACGGCATCGCCTCGTCCGGTGGTGGGCTGGCCCAGTACACGGTCGTGCCCCGCGCGATGGTGCACCACCTGCCGGCGTCGATGTCACTCGCCGAGGGCGCGCTGGTGGAGCCGATGTCGGTCGCGTTCAGCGGGGTGCTGCGGTCCGGTGCCGGGCCCGGTCAGACGGCGCTGCTTTTCGGCGGTGGACCGATAGGGATCGGGGTCATGTTCGGCCTGCGGGCCGTCGGCGTCGACGACATCCTGCTCGTCGAGCCGGCTCCGGCCCGCCGCCAGATCATCGAGGCGCTCGGCGTCGCCGAGGTGCTCGACCCGAATGCCTGTGACGTCGCCGACGAGGTGCGCCGCCGGACGGGCGGCAGGGGTGTCGACGTCGTGCTGGACTGCGCCGGGGCGCCCGCCGTCTTCGCGCTCGTCCCGGCCGTGCTGCGCGCGCGGGGGCGGTTCGTGGGGATCGCGGTGACGGACCAGCCGGTGTCCTTCGCGCCCTGGGTGCTGGCGCGCGGGGAGATCGAGCTCACCGGCTCGCTGGGCTACGGACCCGGCGTGTTTCCGCGGGTCATCGACCTGATCGCACAGGGCGCCTATCCGAGCGCGGGGTGGGTCGAGCATGTCGGCCTCCACGAGCTGCGTGACGCGCTCGACGACCTGCGCGTGGGGCGCCTCGCGAAGGTCCTCGTCGACCTCCCGACCAGCTGACAGGAGAGAACCTCGTGAAGACAGGACTGGCTGGCCGCACCGTGGTGGTGACCGGTGGCACCGCCAACATCGGTCGGGCGATCGCCCTGGCGTTCGCGGCCGAGGGTGCGGGTGTCGTGATCGTCGGTCGTGACGACGTGCAGGGCCGGCGGGTATGCGAGCAGCTCGCGGCGGAGGGCGCCGGTGGCACCCTCTGGCACGCCGCAGACGTCACCGACCGCGCCGCGGTCGGTGACATGGTCGCCGCGGTACACGCACGCTTCGGCGGGGTCGACGTGCTCGTCAACAATGTCGGCGGCAACGTCGACATGGACGCGTTCGTGGACACCGATCCCAGCACGTGGGAGCAGGACATCGCGCTGAACATCAGGAGCACGCTGAACTGCACCCACGCGGTGCTTCCCGGAATGATCTCGCAGGGCAGCGGCCGGGTCGTCAATATCGGGTCAACATCCGGAATCGTGGGCGATCCTCTGTTGGCGGTCTACTCGGCGATGAAGGGCGCGGTGCACGCGTTCACCAAGGTCCTGGCCAAGGAGGTCGGCGGGCAGGGCATCACCGTCAACGCGATCGCGCCCTACGGCACGCTCCCCGAGGACCCCGACAGGGACGTCAGCACGGGTAGCCGGTGGCATCCGAGCGGCGTCTTCGCGCGGCTCGCCGCGACCCGGGCCGAACAGATGCACTCGATCGGCCGCCGAACGCTGCTCCAGCGCCAGACCGCCTACCCCGCCGAGATAGGCGCCGCCGCCGTGTACCTCGCCTCCGACGCAGCCGCCTTCATCACCGGTCAGGTGCTGTCCGTCGACGGCGGAACCCAGATCGCCTGAGATCACCGGTACGGCGCCGGTCTGGGCGAGGCGCTCCATGTTCGGGCCGGGGACTTCGTAGGCCGCGGCCGATGACGGCGGGTTCGCAGGCCGGCATAGTCAGCGCCGCTGACGTTACTGGCGGGTCACTTGCCCGCCCGGGCCGCCGGCTTCGGCACCTGCGCGTGACGCGGTCGCGGCCAGGTGCGAGACGCCACACGGTCCGGGTGGGGCCTGCCTCGGATGAAAGCGGTTGCCGTCATGAAACTTCACGGATCTGTCCGGGGCGCCTTACCCGGAGACGTCGGTTCGTCTCAGGACGCCGGTGCCCGACCTCGGCGGATGCCCCGCTGGTTCCGGCGGACGACGACTGCCGTCGCCGCCGCCGCGGTGCTGTCGCTGACGGCCTGCCTGCCGCCTGGTGGCGGCGGTGGCCCCGGGCCCACGCCGACGCCGGTGCCCGGGCCGGCCGCGGACCTGTCGCAGGAGCTGACGGGCGGGAACGGTCCGTTCATCGGCACCGCGATCCCCGTGGACCTGCAGCAGGCGGGCTACGTCCAGCACGAGTACGTCGCGGCCGGTACGGCGACGTCGTACAAGCCGGTCGGCGCCCTCAGCGGGGACGGCAGGTGGAACTTCCAGACCGACGGGACCGCGCCCTACCGCACCCGGGTCCTGGTACGCCAGCCGGCGGACGCGGCGCGGTTCAGCGGCAACGTCGTCGTCGAGTGGCTCAACGTCAGCGGTGGCGTCGACGCCGACCCCGAGTGGGCGACCCTGCACGAGGAGATCATCCGATCCGGTGACATCTGGGTCGGCGTGTCGACCCAGCGGCTCGGCATCCTCGGTGGGCAGGTCCTCGTCCAGGTGCCCGCGCCGGGCGCGGAGAACGCCGGCAAGGGCCTGAAGGCAATCGATCCGGCCCGCTACGGGTCCCTCGACCACCCTGGTGACGGCTTTTCGTACGACATCTTCACCCAGGTGGCACGCAGCCTCCGTGCCGGAGCCGGGATCGGCGGGTTGCAGCCGGAACACGTGATCGCCTCCGGCCAGTCACAGTCGGCGTTCGCGATGGTGACCTACTACAACGGCGTCCAGCCGCTGACCGGCATCTTCGACGGCTTCTACGTGCTCAGCCGGGGCGCGGCCGGTCTGCCGCTCGTCGGCCCCGGGCAGAACGCGGACCTGACCGGTGCGATCCTCGGCGGCACCACGACCACCTTCCGCACCGACGTGGTCGCGCCGGTGATGGACGTGCAGGCCGAATCCGACCTGACCAGCATTCTCGGTTCCGCCAAGGCCCGACAGCCCGACAGCGACAGATTCCGTCTGTGGGAGGTCGCCGGCACCGCGCACGCGGACGCGCACCTGCTCGGCTCGTCCGGCGCCGCCATCGACTGCGGCGCGCCCATCAACGACGGTCCGCTGCACGTGGTCGCCAAGGCCGCGCTGCGCGGGCTCACCAGCTGGCTCGGCACCGGCACGCCGCCCAGCAGCGCGGCCCGCATCGACGTGGCGGACGGGCTGTTCCCGTCAGTCCGCCGCAACGCCGACGCCATCGCCCTCGGGGGGCTCCGCACACCGCCTGTCGACGTTCCCGCCGTCGCGCTGTCCGGCGAACCGGGGCCGACGCTCTCCCCGATCTGCCTCCTGATCGGTTCGAGCAGGCCGCTGCCCGCCGCCCGGCTCGCCGCGCTCTACCCGTCGCGGGCGGACTACGTGCAGCGCTACAACACCAGCACGGACGCGGCTATCGCGGCGGGCTTCGTCCTCACCGAGGACCGCGCCGCGCTCACTGGCTACGCCAGGCCGCAGCTCATCGCCGGCTGACCGAAGAGCGCTGCTGCCGGCGCAGGTACCCGTCGCGGTGCCTGCGCCGGCTCGCGCCTCAGGAGAAAGGCCGCGGGGGCAGCCGAGCCCTTCGTCAACCGCTCCTCCGTCAACCGGTCCTCGTCGGGAGCCGCACGGCGCCAGGATCCCGGCTGCCGCTCAACCATCCACCGGAAATCTGCTGTTGGCGCCGTGTTCCGAGAACTTTTGATGAGCCGTCAGCAGACGGACGGGCCGACAGCAAGGGCCGAGGCCAGGAACAGCGGAAACGGTTTCCGGCAACAACGCGACCTGGGGTTTCGCAGTATTCCCCCCCTCTTCATCACGCCGCAATCTTTTCTGGCACGCCGGGCGCATGGCGACCGAAGAATACAGGGCGGCAGACCGATCAGACCGCCTGACCCGTGCCGCGGTCGACCAGGAGGAAGGCAGTGTCGAAGAAGAGGAACCGGCTGAGGGTGTCGTTTGTCCTCGGCTGTACCGCAGCGCTGGTCGGCGTCTTCGCCGGCGTCGCGCTCGCGGCACCCCCCGCCGCGTTGCCCGCCAACGCGGACACCTTCGAGCAGACGTTCCAGCCGGCCTACGACTATGACACCGACGGTTGCTACTCGACCCCCGCGATCGGTCCCACCGGAACCCTCAACGGCGGTCTTAACCCGTCCGGCGCCCTCAACGGCAACTGCCACGACACGAGCGACCTCGACAACACCAACGGCTACTCCCGCTACAAGTGCAACAACGGCTGGTGCGCGATCCTGTACGGCCTCTACTTCGAGAAGGACCAGGCCACGATCGGCGGGCACCGGCACGACTGGGAGCATGTCGTTGTCTGGGTGCAGAACAACCAGGCACAGTACGTCTCCACCTCGGCGCACGGGAACTTCAACATCTACCCGAGCAGCCAGATCCGATGGGACGGCACTCACCCCAAGATCGTTTATCACAAGGATGGTGTGAGCACCCACTGCTTCCGGCCGGCGAACTCCGGTGACGAGCCGCCGGAGAACGCCTACCACACCTGGCGGTACCCGCCCCTGGTCGGCTGGGGCGGCTATCCGAGCGGAATCCGGGACATTCTCGCCGCGGCCAACTGGGGCAGCGCCGTCTTCGGCCTGAAGGACGGCAACTTCAACAACCACCTGGCAGCGGCCAAGCCGGCCGGCATCCCCTTCGACCCCAACGCCTGACCGATTCCCGCGCCGGGTCACCCCCACCGCACGTTCGCCGCGGGTGACCTGGCGCGTTTTCCCGGGCCCCTGCCGCCCCACGGAAACGTCTCACCCCGCCCAGGCCCACCTCCTGACGTAGCCGTCAGAAAGCGGACTCCCGCCGTCCGCGGATGGGCAGACGTACGTCCGGGCCGCCGGTTCGGGGCAACGCTCGGGTTCAGGCAGTCCGCCCGATCGACATCGGCCCCGCGGGCGGGTCGGTGGCGGCCCACAGCACCGCTCCCGCCGAAGGCTCCACGGCGCCCCTGGGCCGCTGACCAGTGGTTCTCCCGACTTCTCCAGGTGCCTCGATCATCGGCAGCGACCCCTGAAACGCTCCTTCTGATCTTCCCGGCATACCGCCACCGACGATTTCTGGAACAGTCACCACAGTCGCTGTCAAGAGCACTTCCCAGCAAAGACAACACGCAGCCCTATAGTCGCGCGAACGCAACACTCGCGACCGCGCCGGAAGTCGGCCACCGGTGTCAGATCACTGGATACAGGGCCCGCCACCCGACGGGGGCCGGACGCAGGCCCGCGCCCCGGCCCGGCGGGGGGGCAGGCACTGCGCCGGCTACTCGCTCCGCGGCGGGCGCTGTGGCCGAGGTCGCACCCGCCCCTGTGCAGGGTTGGCGAACTCGAACCTGCCGACGACCGTCCGTCCGTCCTCGGCGTACACAGGTACCGAGATCGTCTCGCCGGCCGCGGCGAGGTCGGCGAGACGGCGGTTCCAGGCGGCCGCCTCCTCGAGAGTGCTGACGGTGCCGCCGGTCGCCGCCTCGCACTCAGCGCGGTTGAGGTAGCCGGTCCGCCCGTTCGTCGCCTGAGCGAGGTAGAGATCCGGCTCGTCGCCCGCCTCGTCCACGTCGCTCAACGATCCGTAGGTCTGTCCGGCCGCGTTGGTCGGCCACCGGCGGCCCATGGCGCGCGGGCTCGGGCTATGCCGACACGAGGTCGACGGCGAGCTCGCTGCCGGTGGCGGCGCGGACGTCGTCCACGGTCACGCCGGGCGCCGTCTCACGCAGGACGAGACCGCCGCCGGGAACCACGTCGATGACCGCCAGGTCGGTGATGATCCGGTGCGCGCAGGCCCGGCCGGTCAGCGGCAGGGTGCACTCGTCCAGGATCTTGTGGCTGCCGTCGCGGGCGACGTGCTCCATCATCACGATCACGTGCCGGGCACCGTGGACGAGGTCCATCGCCCCGCCCATGCCCTTGACCATCTTGCCGGGGATCATCCAGTTGGCGAGGTCGCCGGCCCGCGAGACCTGCATGGCGCCGAGCACCGCGACGTCGACGTGACCGCCGCGGATCATCGCGAACGACGACGCCGAGTCGAAGAACGAGGCCCCGGGCAGGACGGTGACCGTCTCCTTGCCGGCGTTGATCAGGTCCGGGTCGACGGCGCTCTCGGCCGGGTACGGGCCGACGCCGAGGATGCCGTTCTCGCTGTGCAGCACCACGGTCACGCCGGCTGGCAGGTAGTTGGGTACCAGCGTCGGCAGACCGATGCCGAGGTTGACGTACTGGCCGCTCTCCAGCTCGCGCGCGACGCGGGCGGCAAGTTCGGTACGAGTCAGGGCCATGGTCAGCTCACCGTCCGCTTCTCGATCCGCTTCTCCGTGTCAGGGGCGTGCACGACTCGCTGGACGAAGATTCCGGGGGTGTGGACCTGGACCGGGTCGAGCTCGCCGGGCTCGACCAGCTCCTCGACCTCGGCGATGGTCACCCGGCCGGCCGTCGCGCACAGCGGGTTGAAGTTCGCGGCGCTGGCGCGGTAGACGAGGTTGCCGTGCCGGTCGCCCTTCCAGGCGTGCACGAACGCGAAGTCGCAGACGATGCCACGCTCGAGGACGTAGGTGGCGCCGTCGAACTCCCGGGTCTCCTTCGGCGGCGAGGCGAGGGCGACCCCGCCCTTGCCGTCGTACAGCCAGGGCAGGCCGCCCTCGGCGACCTGGGTGCCGACACCGGCCGGGGTGTAGAACGCCGGGATGCCGGCGCCGCCGGCCCGCAACCGCTCGGCCAGGGTGCCCTGYGGGACGAGCTCGACCTCCAGCTCGCCGGAGAGGAACTGGCGCTCGAACTCCTTGTTCTCACCGACGTAGGAGCCGGTCGTGCGACGGATCCGGCCCGCACGCAGCAGCATGCCGAGGCCCCAGTCGTCGACCCCGCAGTTGTTGCTGACCGTCTCCAGGTCCTTCGGGCCGGCATCGAGGAGCGCGCGGATGAGGGCACTCGGGATGCCGCAGAGCCCGAAACCGCCCACGGCCAGCGACGCACCGTCAGGGACGTCCGCCACGGCGAGCGCCGGGCTCGGAATCACCTTGTCCAACCTGTCCACCCCTCCATCGCGCTACAGCGCCGGTCCTCGTCCGCCCGAGGCAGGCTGTGGTGCCTGCACAGGGTCCGTCCGCGGCCGGCGGGCAACAACCTTCGATCAGCGTGGCCGGTTCGACCGGCAGAACCGGCCCGACCGGTGCGCTGGGAGCCGCGCTGGGTTCACGGCGCCGGGCCGCGGCGCGCGGGGCCATGCGGCGCGGGTCCACGGGAGGAAGCCACGGAGGACTGCACGCCGGCCCCTTTCACGCGACGGTTCACGTTAGCAGAGACTCACATCGGTGCAGGCCCATCTCACCTGATCGGGCTCCGGCTGCCCGGCGCCCGGCAGCCGGGCAGCCGCTGGACTGCGTCCAGGTTGCGGCGGTACGTTTGGCAATGTTCCGCCGGCTGATGAGAACGCGATTTCCGCGGCCCGCCGACCTGCGGCTCCCGACGTGAACCGTCCACGGCGGACCCCTCCGAGGCGACCTGGAGGCATCCGACTGATGCTGTCGAAGGCGAGATCCGCTCCGGAGGTCCCGCGGGCGGCCGCCAGCGGATTCCAGACAGGCTTCCCGACGGGCCGTGCACCCGGGCACGGAAACGATCCGTCCGCGCGCGTCGGGCTCCCCCCGCGAGAACCCTCCTCTCCGCAGGAGCGCTCCCCCGCACACCCGGCTCTCGCCACGGGCGGGCCCGCTCGGCTGAGCCACTCGTCCCCCTGACCACCGGAGCCGGGCGGCGCCGGGCACCACCAGCTCACCCCGGCGAGCTCGCCCCGGCCCCCAGCCCGATGACCTGCCCGCCACGGCCCGCTGGCAGGCTCCACCCAGCGGCACGCCCCGCTCCGACCCGTCCCGAGGCCGCGCTCCCGGCTCACGGCTCACGGCCGGAGCGACGGACCACACCGGCGGGGGGGCCGGTGGGCGCCACCGGGCAGCCCCGCGGGATCGCTCGGCCGCACACCCACGCAAAGACACAGATCCGGCGGAGACTTCCGCCTTGACCAGGAGAGAGGCGACCGGATGCGACGCACGGTCTACGGTCCCGAACACGAAGCCTTCCGGGCGGCGGTCCGCACCTTTCTCGAGAAGGAGATCGGGGCTCACTACCGGGAGTGGGAGGAGGCCGGGCTCCCCCCGCGCGACTTCTACAACAAGGCCGGTGACCTCGGGATCCTCGGTCTCGGCATCCCCGAGGAGTACGGCGGCGGTGGCGCCGACTTCCTGTTCAACGCCGTCGTCACCGAGGAGGCCGCGCGGGCCGGCTACGCGCTGGGCCCGCTGCGCATCCACGCCGACATCTCCGTTCCGTACTTCGTCGACCACGGCAACGACGAGCAGAAGGCGCAGTGGCTGCCGGGCCTGGCCAGCGGCGAGCTGGTCGCCGCGCTGGCGCTGACGGAGCCGGGCGCGGGCTCGGACCTGGCCGGCCTGTCGACGACGGCACGGCGCGACGGCGACCACTACGTGGTCAACGGCTCGAAGACGTTCATCACGGGCGGGCTGAACGCCGACCTGTTCCTCACCGCGGTGAAGACGGACCCGACCCAGCGCCACGCCGGGCTGTCCCTGCTGGTCATCCCCGGTGACCTGGCGGGTGTGAGCCGCGGCGCCCCGCTGCACAAGATCGGGCTGCACATCCAGGAAGCGGTCGAGATCTTCTTCGACGACGTCCGTGTCCCGGCCGAGTACCTGCTCGGCGAGGAGGGCCAGGGCTTCACCTACCTGACCTCCCACCTGGTGCAGGAGCGGCTGTCGATCGCGATCAACGCCCAGGGGGCGGCGGCGTCGATCGTCGAGCAGACGGTGGAGTACGTCAACAGCCGCAAGGTGTTCGGCAAGACACTCAACACCTTCCAGAACACCAAGTTCGTGCTGGCCGGGTGCGCCACCGAGGTCGAGGCCGGGCAGGCGCTGCTGGACCAGGTACTGCTCGCCCACGTGGCCGGCGAGGCGACGCCGGCGGACGCGGCGAAGGTCAAGCTGTTCTGCACGGAGATGCAGGGCCGGGTGATCGACGCCTGTCTGCAGCTGTTCGGCGGCTACGGCTACATCAACGAGTACCCGGTGGCGCGGGCCTGGGCGGACGCGCGGGTCGGGCGCATCTACGGCGGCTCCAGCGAGGTCATGAAGACGATCATCGCGAAGTCCCTCGGACTGTGACGGCCGGAGTCTGACATGCCCGACCGCCACGATCACTGGATCGACGGCCACGCGGTGGCGCCGGCCGGCGGGGCGTACCTGCCGACGCTCGACCCGTCCACACGCGAGGCCGGCGACGAGATCGCCGCCGGTTCGGCGCCGGACGTCGAGCGTGCCCTGACCGCCGCCGCGGCGGCGCAGCCGGCGTGGGCCCGCAGTTCCGGCGCGCAGCGCAGCGAGATCCTGCTGCGCGTCGCGGACGTGATGGACGCCCACACGTCCGAGCTGATGGAGCTGGAACGGGCCGCCACCGGGAAGGTGCCCGGCCAGCTGCGGGTCGAGGTCGAGATGTCGTCGGCCTACTTCCGTTACTACGCGGGGGTTCTGCGGGCGCAGCACGGTCGCACGATCGACCTCGGCGGGGACAGCCACACCTACACCCGGCTGGAGCCGTACGGGATCATCGCGGTGATCACCCCGTGGAACCTTCCGCTGAACCAGGCCTGCCGGGCGCTGGCCCCGGCGCTGGCGGCCGGGAACGCGGTCGTCGCCAAGCCGTCGGAGCTGACGTCCGTCTCCACGGTGTACCTGGCACGGCTCGCGACCGAGGCCGGGCTGCCGGACGGGCTGCTCAACGTGGTGACCGGCACCGGGCCGGAGGTGGGCACGCCGCTGGTGTCCGACGCCCGGGTCGGGCGGATCACCTTCACCGGTTCGGTCGCCACCGGGCGGCACCTGGCGCGGATCGCCGCCGACCGGCTGGTGCCGACCACCCTGGAGCTCGGGGGCAAGTCCCCGATCCTGGTGTTCGCCGACGCGGACCTCGGGCGGGCCGCCGCGGCGGCGGCCTCGTCGGTGGCGACGAACGCCGGTCAGGTCTGCTCGGCGACGACCCGGCTGCTCGTCGAGGCCCGGGCGCACGACGAGCTGGTGGAGCGGGTCGTCGCCGCCGTCGAGAAGCTCACCCCGGGGGTCGACTTCGGCCCGATCATCACCGAGGCCCAGTACCGCAAGGTGCTGGACTTCTTCGCGGCGACGCGGGCGACCGGCGTGGAGCCGGTGACCGGCGGCGGGCCCTACGAGAACGGCCCCGGCGCGCGCGGGTTCTACATCCGTCCCACCATCTACGCCGGGGTGGCGCCGCACCTGCCGGTCGCCCGCGAGGAGATCTTCGGCCCGGTCCTCGTCACGATGCCGTTCGACGGTGAGGACGAGGCGCTCGCGCTCGCCAACGACTCCGAGTACGGCCTGGTCGGCAGTCTGTGGAGCGGGGACGTCGCCCGCGGCCTGCGGCTCGCCGAGGGCATCGACGCCGGCCAGGTGGCGGTGAACGGTGGTCCGATGACCATCGAGACGCCGTTCGGCGGTTACAAGGCCAGCGGCTACGGGCGGGAGAAGGGCATCGAGGCGCTGCACGAGTACGCCCGGGTGAAGACCGTCAGCCTGTCCCTCCGCTGACACCCTCGGGGCCCGTTATCTGACACATATGGATCCCACCGGCACGGATCTGACACGCGCAGATCCGTGCTGCATGGATCCGACCTGCACGGAGAGGATCACCGCAACCATGGAACAGAGCGAGCAGCTCCAGGCCGCCTACGCACTGCGCCGGGCCATGCTGGGCGACGCCTACGTGGACAGCGCGACCAGCGACACCGACGAGGTCAGCCAGCAGTTCCAGGACCACATCACCGCGCAGGCGTGGGGCGTCTGGACGCGGGAGGGCGTGCTGTCGACCCGCGACCGCAGCCTGCTGGTCATGGCGATGACGGCCGCGCTGGGCCGGATGGAGGAGTTCCGGCTGCACGCGAGCTGCTCGCCGCGTACCGGGGTGAGTGACGCGGAGATCGACGAGCTGCTGTTCCAGGTGGCGGCCTACTGTGGCGCGCCGGCCGCGATCTCCGCGCGGCGCGCGGTCAGGGCCGTGCGGGCGGAACGCGACGGGGCGTGACGATGACGGAGGTGACGTCGCCGAGCGTCGGGTTCATCGGGCTGGGGAACATGGGCGGGGCGCTCGCGGCGAACGTGGCCGCCACCGGCGTCGAGCTGGTCGTGCACGACGCCGCCGGGCCGGGCCGGGCGCCGGCGGGCACGGTCTTCGCCGACGACGTGGCCGCGGTCGCGCGGGCCGCCGACGTCGTGGTGCTGAGCCTGCCCGACGGGGCCGTGTCGGAGGCGGTCGCCGGGCAGCTCGCCGCGGCCGACCAGCGGCGGGTCACCCAGGTCGTCGACACCTCGACGATCGGGGTGACCGCCGCCGGGCGCATCACCGAGCTCCTCGCCGCCCGCGGGATCGGGTACGTCGACGCTCCGGTCTCCGGCGGCGTGGCCGGGGCTCGCGCCCGGACTCTGACAGTGATGTACGCGGGCACGGACGAGGCGTGCGCGCGGGTGGAGCCGGTCCTGGCGGCACTCTCGGACCGCCGCCGCCGTGTCGGTGACCGGCCGGGGCTGGCTCAGGCGCTGAAGCTGGCGAACAACTTCCTCGCCGCGGTCGCGCTCGCGGCCACCAGCGAGGCTGTCGCGTTCGGCACCGAGGCCGGTCTGGACATGGCGACCATGCTGGACGTCCTGAACACGGCGAGCGGGCAGAACAACGCGACCGCCGAGAAGTTCCCCCGCCAGGTCGTCACCGGCACCTACGCCGCCGGTTTCGCGAACTCGCTGATGGCGAAGGATCTGCGGCTCTACCTCGGCGAGGTGCGGGAACAGGGTGGGCCGACATCGCTCGGCACCGTCACCTCCTCGCTGTGGGAGGCGTTCGCGGCCGCGGAGCCCGGCGTCGACTTCACCAGGATCTATCCGTTCGTGCGGGGTTCCTGAACTCTCCGGCGCGCCTGCGCCCTCCGGTACGCCCTGCGGGGCGCCTCCTGACACGCCCTGCGGGGCGCCTCCTGACACGCCCTGCGGGGCGCGGCCGGGAGGCGCCCCGTTCTCGCATGTCGGAGCCGGGCTGCAGCCGCGGTGGAGCCGGACTGGACACGCGCGGCCGGAGGTCCGGAGAGCGCCTCCACAGGTTCTCGAGAGCGGTCGGACAGGTTCCGGAGAGCGCCTCAGCACCTTCGCGGGACAAGGTATGACATCCTCCTCTCCATGGTAGGGAGCATCCCTCTCCTGCCTGGAGAACTGGCGACCCCCGGGGAGGTGTCGCGGCGCCGGGGCGCCGCTGGTGGAAGTCCTCATCCGGGGCTGCGGCCACAGCCGGGGGCCGGAGACGGCCTGTCTCGGCCCGTCGCCTCCACCCCGCCGATGGCACAGGGCGTTGACGCGGACGCCCCTCTCGTGGAAACCTTATTATCGACCGCGAGAACGTAGTTCTCACCGGAGCGAGGGGAGGCTGGACGGATGTGTGTTCCGTTCCGCTCACCGTCGCCACCGGTCGACCCGAGGACCACGTCGACGGCCGCCAGGGGATGGATCCGCCGCACACCGTCGGTGCCTGTCGCCTGCTCGCCACAGCCCGCACCAGTACCGGCCGCATCAGTACCGGCATAGAGCTCGAACACGAGAGGTAAACCTGTGCCCCATTACAAGAAGCCCGACGCGGGCAGCTGGACCCAGCACTATCCCGAGCTCGGCACAGCGCCCGTCGACTACACCGACTCGATCGACCCCGCGTTCTACGAGAAGGAACGGGAGGCGATCTTCAAGCGCACCTGGCTGCACGTCGGCCGGGTCGAGCGCCTCCCACGCACCGGCAGCTACTTCACCAAGGAGCTGCCCGTCCTCGGCACGTCACTCATCATCGTCAAGGGCGGCGACGGCAAGATCCGCGCCTTCCACAACGTGTGCCGGCACCGCGGCAACAAGYTGGTGTGGGAGGACTTCCCCGGCGAGGAGACCGAGGGCACCTGCCGGCAGTTCATCTGCAAGTACCACGCCTGGCGCTACGACCTCACCGGCAAGCTCACCTTCGTCCAGCAGGAGGGTGAGTTCTTCGACCTCGACAAGGCCGACTACGGCCTGAAGGAGGTCCCCTGTGAGGTGTGGGAAGGCTTCGTCTTCATCAACCTCAACCCGCAGCAGACGCTCGCCGAGTACCTCGGCGAATTCGCCGCGGGCTTGGAGGGCTACCCCTTCGGCGAGATGACCGAAGTCTACTCGTACAGGGCCGAGGTCGGCAGCAACTGGAAGATCTTCATCGACGCGTTCGCCGAGTTCTACCACGCGCCGATCCTGCACCAGAAGCAGGCGGTCAAGGCGGAGGCCGAAAAGCTCATCGGCTACGGCTTCGAGGCGCTGCACTACGAACTGAAGAGCCCGCATTCGATGGTCTCCTCCTGGGGCGGCATGGCCCCGCCGAAGGACCCGACAATGGTCAAGCCGATCGAGCGGGTGCTGCGCAGCGGCCTGTTCGGCCCGTGGGACCGGCCCGCCATCGACGGTCTCGACACGCTGCCGGTGGCCCTCAACCCGGCCGGGCACCGCGCCTGGGGCCAGGACTCCTTCGAGTTCTTCCCCAACATGACCCTGCTGATCTGGGCACCGGGCTGGTACCTGACCTACCTGTACTGGCCGACTGCGGTCGACAAGCACATCTTCGAGGCGAACCTCTACTTCGTCCCGCCGAAGAATGCTCGTGAGCGTCTCGCGCAGGAGCTGGCCGCTGTGACGTTCAAGGAGTACGCACTCCAGGACGCCAACACCCTCGAGGCCACGCAGACCATGCTGGCCACCCGTACCGTCAGTGAATTCCCGCTGTGCGACCAGGAAATCCTCCTCCGGGCCCTGCACAAGGAAGTCGGCGACCGCGTGAAGGAGTACAGCGATGCCTCTGCCGTCTGAGTTCTCGGCYCTCGAGCCTTTCCTGGCCTGGGAACTGGCCACCGAGCCGGAGCGCTACGCCAAGCGGCTCGCCTCCTCCATGGACGAGATGCAGGCCTTCTACGACACGGCCTTCCCGCTCCTCGAGGACGCGATCACCTACTGTGACAAGTTCCCCCTCGACGACCTGTCCGACGAGGCCCGGACCCTCATGCACCTGATGCAGTCCCTGGTCATGGTGTCCTTCCCGGTCGAGGTCTGGAAGCAGCCGAGGGTTCCCGACAGCGGCGCCGCGTACCTGGATGTGATCGTCGAGCCCGTGGTCTGACGGTGCTCACGCTCAGGGCTGCCGGGCTTGTCGACGTCGACCTCGGCGAGGTCGTCAGGCCCGGCATCGTCAAGGTCGACGGCGAGCGGATCGTCGGGGTCGGCGGCCCCGTCGAGGGTGAGGTCGTCGACCTCGGCGATCTGGTCCTCCTGCCCGGCCTGATGGACATGGAGGTCAACCTCCTGGTCGGCGGCCGCGGGGAGCACCCCGTGGTCTCGCAGGTGCGTGACGACCCGCCGCTGCGGATGCTGCGCGCCGTGGAGAACGCCCGCAGGACCCTGCGGGCGGGCTTCACGACCGTCCGCAACCTCGGCCTGTTGGTGAAGACCGGGGGCTACCTGCTCGACGTCGCGCTGAGCAAAGCCATCGACGCAGGCTGGGTGGACGGCCCACGGGTGGTTCCGGCCGGGCACTCGATCACCCCGACCGGCGGCCACCAGGACCCGACGATGTTCGGGGCGTACGCACCGCACGTTCTCGACCTGACGGTCGAGGAGGGCATCGCCAACGGGGTCGACGAGGTCCGCCGGGCGGCCCGTTACCAGATCAGGCACGGCGCCCAGCTGCTCAAGGTGTGCGTGTCGGGCGGGGTCCTGTCACACACCGGCCTGCCCGGTGCGCAGCACTACTCGACCGAGGAGCTGCGTGTCGTCGTCGACGAGGCGCACCGACGGAGCCTGCGGGTCGCCGCGCACGCGCACGGCGCCGAGGCGGTGCGCTCCGCCGTGCTGGCCGGCATCGACTGCATCGAGCACGGTTTCCTCGTCGACGACGAGGCGATCGCGTTGATGGTGAAACACGGGACGTTCCTGGTGGCGACCCAGGCCCTCACCGAGGCCATGGACATCTCCCGCGCCGCGCCCGCGCTGCGGGAGAAGGCGGCCCTGATCTTCCCCCGGGCCCGCGCCTCCGTCCGGGACGCCATCGACGCCGGGGTGAAGATCGCCGTCGGCACCGACGCCCCGGGCATCCCGCACGGCAGGAACGCGATCGAACTGGTAACACTGGTCGAACGCGGCATGACGCCGATCGGCGCCATCCGGGCAGCAACCACCACCTCGGCCGAGCTGCTCGATGTCACCGACCGGGGCCGGCTGGCCGAAGGCCTGCTGGCGGACATCATCGCCGTGCCCGGTGATCCGCTGCAGGACATCTCAGTGCTGCAGAACGTGAAGTTCGTGATGAAGGGTGGCAGGACCTTTGTCCACTGACGATGTCATCGAGATCCAGCAGCTGCTGGCCAAGTACGCGGTGACCATCACCAAGGGCGATGTCGAGGGGCTGTTGTCGGTCTTCACCCCCGACGGCACCTACAGCGCCTTCGGCGACATCTTCACCCTCGACCTGTTCCCCAAGATGGTCGCGGCCGCCCCCAAGGGCCTGTTCCTGACCGGGACGGCGCTCCTCGAGATCGACGGGGACAACGCGTCCGGCACCCAGCCGCTCTGCTTCATCGAGCACTCCAAGCACGACATGCGGATCGGCTACTACTCGGACACCTACCAGCGCACGGCGGACGGCTGGCGTCTGCGCACGCGGAAGATGACGTTCATCCGCCGCAGCGGAGCCCACGACTCGGGCCGTCCGCACGCGTACGAACCGACTCCGTGAACATCGGGGACTTCCGGTCGGGCGTCCGGGAATGGCTCGCACAGCATGACCTGACCCCGGGGCCCGACCACTCCCTCGACGGCCAGGTGGCGCAGCTCGCCCGGGTCCGCCGGGAGCTGTACGACGCCGGGTGGATGCGGTACGGCTGGCCCGCCGAGGTCGGGGGGCTCGGCGGCCCGGCGGTGCTGCGCGCGGTGCTCGGCGAGGAGGTCGCCACCCGCGACCTGGCCGAGCCGGGCATCTACTCGATGATCGAGGTCCTGGCACCGACCATGATCTCGTACGCGCCGCCGGCGCTGGCCGCCGAGATGGTGCCGCTGCTGCTGTCCGGCGCCGAGCAGTGGTGCCAGGGCTTCTCCGAGCCCGGCTCGGGCAGTGACCTCGCCTCGCTCTCCACCCGGGCCGAGCCGCGCGGTGACGACTGGGTGATCAACGGGCAGAAGGTGTGGACGAGCCTGGCCCAGTACTCCCAGCGCTGCGTGCTGCTCACCCGCACCGCGCCGGGCCACGGCGGCATCACGGCGTTCTTCGTCGACATGGACACCCCGGGCATCACCGTCCGCCCCCTGCGCACCATGCACGGCATCGACGAGTTCGCCGAGGTGTTCTTCGACGACGTCGTCGTGCCCGGCAGCCGCATGCTGGGCAGGCCGGGGGACGGCTGGCAGCTCGCGATGGACCTGCTGCCCCACGAGCGGTCGACCTGCTTCTGGCACCGGATCGCGCACCTCTTCGAGCGGCTGGACCGGCTGATCGACGCCATGCCGAACGCCGACGCGAGCCTCCCCGC
>NZ_MBLM01000048.1 GCF_001854655.1 Parafrankia colletiae
TTCACCTGGAGTTCGACCTCGTGGAGGACAGCGCCCGGTGAAAGCCGCCATGTGATCACCGAGAGAGTGTCCGAGGGGAGTGCCTGGCCTTATGCGGCGGAAGGCGGGCAAGCGACCCCGATCCTGTTACGTCCGCTGCCTTTTGCTTGGTATAGGGCGACGTCAGCGAGTTCGACAAACGCCGCCACATTGTCGTCGAGAGTGGGGGTCATTGBGGTCACGCCGATACTCACAGTGACGATCTGCTCCACGGTCAGCGGGTGTGGTATGGCCAGTTCCTCGACGGCGCAGCAAAGGTTTCGGGCCAAGTGCGCGACAGTGTCCGGACCGGTATCGGGCATCACGATGGTGAATTCTTCCCCCCCGAAGCGGGCGGTCAGGAAGGGTTCACCGACGCCTTCGGTCAGGCATGTGGCGACTCGTTGGAGGCACCGGTCGCCGGCGGTGTGGCCGAAGTGGTCGTTGTAGAGCTTGAAGTGGTCGATGTCGACCATCGCCAGCGCGATGGAGGCCGCGTGCTGACGGGCTCGGTTCCATTCGACGTCCAGGACGTCCTCGAGGCGTCGCCGGTTGGCCAGCCCGGTCAGCGGGTCGGTGATCGAGAGCTGCTCCAGCTGGTGGTTCGCCGCGGTGAGTCGACTGTTCGTCGCGGCGAGCTGCCTGGTTCGTTCGGCGACCTTGTCTTCCAATGAGGCGTAGACCATGGCGTTGTCGAGCGAGACCGCGAGCTGCCCGGCGATAATCATGATTCCGTCGAGGCGCTCGGTGGAGAACGCGCCACTGATCATCCGGTTCTCCAGCAGCAGCATGGCCTGCAGGCGGCCCCGGATCGTGATGGGTATGACGAGCAGCGAGCAGCGGTCGAGGCCGGTGAAGTAGGGGTCCCGGCAGAACCGGTCGTCCCGGGCGGCGTTGGCAACAACGAGGGGCTCGTGAGTGCGGGCGGCGTAGCGGATGACCGAGGGCGCCAGCAGGCGCTGCCGGCCGGCGTCCCGGAGCAGGATGGTGGCACTGGCGCCGGTCGGTACCAGCCATCCGTCCTGCTCCTGCAGCAGATGGACGCCGGTGGCACCGGTCATCTCGGACAGAATTCCCACGACCTTTGTCTGGAGACCGTCGATGCTGGTCTCCGAACTGAGTGCCTGGGAAGCGGCGACCACGGCGAGCAGATCGACAGTGCCGGTCGCGACGGTTGAGCGGCGTGCGGACGGCTCCGCCGGAGAACTGACGATCAACTCTGCGGTGGCGGTCCGCAGCGTCGGATAGGCCCAGTCGAGCTGGCTGACCTTCCCGGTCGCACCCCAGGCGAGGTACTGGCGCCGGGCGGCTGACAGCAGCATGTGGCCGGTTTCCTCCATGCCGTGTGCCAGGTAGAAGCGTGCGGCGTGCTCCAGGACGAGTGCCCGGTGCCAGGGGCGGACCCGCACGGAGACCTCCCGCAGCGCCACGTCAAACATGTACGCCGCTTCGTGGAAGTCCCCGACGGCCCATGCCCGCTCCGCCTCCAGCATGTGTAGTAGATGCAGGAAATTGCCCGGCGCGTCGGCCGCGCGCGCGACCAGCCACTCGATCAGCTGGTCCAGCTTGACCAGCGCAATCTCACGCTGGTCCGTTTCYGCCGCGCGTGCTTTCCCTGCCAGGGACGTGGCAAGCAGCACTCGCGCCACCGCCATGGCGTAGTTCGCCCCGATCATCGACTCGTACGGCATCACGGCCGCGGCATGGTGGGCGGCATCTTCCGGGCGGCCGAGCATGGCTGCGGTGAGAGCCCGGACTATGTGCCAGTTGGCGAGGAAGAACGGGTCGGCGGCCAGCGTGCTGGACGCGGCCGCTTCGTCGGTGGCCGCGTCGGCAGCCTCGCCTCGCAGCACCTGCACTAGCCGGTGAAATATTCGAAATATCTCCTCGGCGTGTCTGTTGCCGGTGCGTGCGGCGATCGCGAGTGCCTCGTCCACCGCCGCGGCGACGTCGCCGAGCGACGGTGCGCAGTCCAACAGGTCGTACAGCAGCGCATAGTGGACCCAGCACGCGTTCTGTAGGTCGCCGCCCCGAAGAAGGCCCTCGAACGCGCGACGGCCCTCGGAGATGCTGTTTTCCAGAGGCGCGGACCAGTGGCCGCTGGTGATCACGTGGATGAAGAGCGCCTGCCACACGTCAGGCTCATAGCCGCGTGCCCGCGCAACCGCGAGGATCCGCCGTAGGATCCGTGGCCCGGTGTGGTAGTCGCCTCTACGGACGATGGTCACGATCGCGATGTGGCTGGCCGGGCCGACCAGGGCGGGATCCGGGCCATAGCGTTCCCAGATCTCCAGAGTCTTGACGCTCAGCCAGGCCATCACCGTCTGGTCGTAGAAGAACGTCGCGGGCACGACCCGGTTGACGAGCCTGATGGTGCTGAGGCGGGACCGGTCGGTGATCTCCGGCTTGTGTAGATCATCCGACTCGCTGGTCGTGTCGATCCACCGGTGGAGCTCGTCGAGTCCGTGGTCGATCTCCGCGTCGAGCGCGTCGCCGTCCGGKATGGATATGCCGACGCGCCGCAGCTGGCCGAGGCCGAGCCTCACCGCCTCGCCGGCACGGCCCCGGTTGGTGAGACTGATGACCTGAACCACGGTGGCGGACGTGAGCTGCACCGGCTGGGTGCACAACCGGCGGATGGTCTGGTAGATGTCGTCCGCTTCGTCCAGCCTGCCCAGGCTGTACAGGGCAGCGTGCCGGTCGGTGTGAACCGCGATCAACAGGTCGGTGTCGGCCGGGTCGATGAGCGTGACCGCCGCGCTCAGTAACCTCTCCACCAGCGGATAGTTGCTCAGCAGTTTCGCTTCCTCGGCGGCGCGGCGGAAAAGCGTGACCACCACCCGCCGCTCCTCGGTGCCATGCACGATGTCCACCACCGGCAGGTACTGCTCGGCGGCGACGGCGAAGAACTCCGGCCGGTCGGCCAGCCGCCGGGCCAGGCGCAGCCACCGCACACGCTGCTCCCGCTCGGGACGGCCATCCAGCACGGACTCCCGCGTCCGGTCGTGGTTGAACCACACGCTGGGTCGCCCTTCGCACTCCAGGACCAGCAGGCCGTCGCCGAACGCGGGAGCGAGCCGCCGCTCGACCTCGTCCGGCGGCAGGCCTGTCGCGGCCACCAGAAGATCCAGATCCACCTGACCTGCCAGGCTGGCCATCACCGCCAGCAGCTCGGCGGTCTCAGGCGGCAGCGCGGCGACCCGGGCGGCCAGCAGCGCGGTCACCTCCACCCGGTCGAGCCGGCGGCGCAGCACCTCGTCATCCCAATGCCATCCGTCCCCGGAGAGAGTCAGGACGCCCTCGCGGCGTAACAAGTTGAGCAGCTCAACGATGTCGTAAGGATTGCCGTGGGCGGAAGGTGCGATCGTCCGCGCCAGACCGGCGGCGGGCGCCGGTGCCAGGCTCAGCATGTCGGCTACCATGACCGCCTGCCCCTCCGGCGGCAGGTTACCCAACGGCAGGTGGCGCGGACCGGCCCGCTGGTCACGCCAGCGAGCGAGCATCGGCGTCAGGGGATGAGCGGCGTCGACGTCACTCTCGCGGTACGCGGCGACCAGCAGCAGCCCCGCGATCCGCTCCTCACCGGCGAAGACCAGGTCGACGAAGCCCAGCGGCGTCCGCCCGGCCCATTGCAGGTCGTCGACGAAGAACACCACCGGTCGTTCCTCCGAGACGACGGCACGCAGGATCTCGACCGGTACGCGCGGCAGTCGCACCTGCGCGGTCATCGGATCCCCCGGCTCCGGGGGAACTTTCAACAGCGCCGCCAGCTCCGGCACAGTGGCTGTGGCCAGGCCGGCGTTGGGACCCAACGCCCGCAACATCCGGTTCCGTACCTCGGCCAGATAGTCCTCCGGCTCGGCCAGCAGCAGCCGGCCCAGCGCCCGCAGCGCCTGGCGGACCCCGTCATACTCCAGATCACGGCGGTACTGGTCGAATTTGCCTGCCACGAACCACCCGCCGACGCCGGCCGCGATCGGTCGCAGCGCATTGACCAGGGACGTCTTGCCCACGCCCGGGGCGCCCGTGACGAGGAGTCCCTGGGAGCCCCCGGTCACGGCCTCGGCGAACGCCGCGTCCAGTTCGTTGACCTCCCGGTCACGCCCGGACAGCCGGGAGGGTGCCAGCGGCCGTGCCGGAAGATCATGTTCGCCGAGACGTGCCAACGCCACGCCGCCACGTACCAGGACCAGATCGTGCACCAACCCGTCGGCGCTCTGGTAACGGTCGTCCGGCTCCTTCTCCAGCAGGCGCATGATGATCTCGGACAGGCCGGCGGGCATCGATGGATTTACCTCCGCCGGCGGGACCGGCACCCGGGTGAGATGGTCATGGATGATTCGGATCGGGTTCTCCGCGCCGAACGGCGGCGCGCCGGTGGCCAGCTCGTACAGGGTGGCCCCGAGTGCGTACAGGTCGGCCCGCTGGTCGACCGGACGACCGGTCCGCCCGGTCTGTTCCGGAGCCAGGTACGGCACTGTCCCGACCGTCGCCCCGTGGTGGGTGAACTCCGGCCGGACCGCCGAGAGAGTCGTGGCGAGCGCGAAGTCGATCAGACACGGAGCTCCGCTATCCCTGCTCACCACGATGTTCGACGGGCAGATGTCCCGGTGCACCACACCCCGGTGATGCATCCCGGCGACCACGCGGGCCAGCGATTCACCGAGATCCATCAGCTCGGCCGGATCCAGCGGCGTCTTCAGCCCCGACAGCGCCGTGCCGTCGACGTCGTCCAGCAGGATCGACCCGGTGCACTCCTCCGCCCCGGTGGCAAGGTGAACAACCCCCTCGACTCCCGAGAGCCGTTCGAGGATCTCGACCTCGTGCCGCAACCGTCCCTGCGCCCCCGGCCCCAGCGGCTCCTTCCGGATCACACGCCCGGTCGGCTGCTCCATCCGGCTGATCCGAGTCAGCTCCGTCACGTGAAGCAGCTCCACTCGCACCGCCGCCACCTGCGGCGGATCCCGGCCCGGGGTCATCCGCCGGGCGACCATGTGCTCGCCACCGGCACCGCGCCACGAACAGTCCACTTCCCTAGCCTGCCCCCAATCACCGGAGAAGCAACGAGGTGCCTGACTGAAGGCGAGGCCGCAGGTTCAGGAACTGCGGAGATCCGACACGACGGGAAGACGCAATCATCGACCAAAAACACCGATACCACCGCACGGCGGATGAAGTTGACTCCCGAAGCCTGCCAACGGTTCGGCCATGGTCGCCGCAAGAAACACGCCTACGGGGCTCCAGAACCCCGATTTGGGCGGTGACCTGCACGTTTGCCTACCGGACGGGGCCCATGTCGGGCAGGCTGGATGGTCATGGTGTGGTCGCTGCTCTACGCCCTGACACGCAACGCTCTTGGACTGATGCTGCTCAGGATGCGTGGGGACACCGCGAAGGACGTCGAGCTTCTCGTCCTGCGGCATCAAGTGGCGGTGCTGCGACGTCAGATGAGTCGTCCGACGCTGGAACCGGCRGATCGGGTGATCCTCGCAGCCCTGTCCCGGCTGCTACCCCGGTCCAGCTGGGGTTCGTTCTTCGTCACCCCCCACCGTGCTGCGCTGGCACCGTGACCTCCTCATACGAAAATGGACCTACCCCGGAAGTCGCCCGGACGGCCGCCGGTCCGCCGGGAGATCCACGATCTGGTCCTACGGCTCGCGAAGGAGAACCCGACCTGGGGCCACCGCAGGATCCAAGGAGAACTGGTCGGGTTGGGCTACCCGGTCGGGGTCGCCACCGTCTGGCGGATCCTGCGCYGCGCCGGTGTCGATCCCGCGCCCCGTCGGGCCGACGCACCCCGGCGTACGTTCCTACGCGCCCAGGCCTCTGGCCTGCTGGCCTGTGATTTCTCCACGGTGGACACCGCGTTCCTCCAACGGATCTACGTGTTCTTCGTCGTCGAACACGCCACCCGCTGTGTCCACGTCCTCGGGGTCACGAAGCATCCAACCGCGGCGTGGGTAACCCAGCAGGCACGGAACCTGCTGATGAATCTCGAGGAGCGCAGCCACCGGTTCCGATTCCTTCTCCGTGACCGCGATACGAAGTTCACGGCTTCCTTCGACGCTGTCTTCACTGGGACCGGTATCGACGTGGTATGCACACCACCGCAAGCCCCGCAGGCGAACGCGATCGCGGAACGCTGGGTCGGCACCGTCCGCCGAGAATGCACCGACAGGCTGTTGATCGTCTCCGAACGGCACCTGACGTCAGTCCTCGACAGCTACGCGGAGCATTCACCAGCTCCAACAGCTCGGCCACCAGGTCACTCTGACAGCCTCGCCCTGAGTAATTTTCGACTCAGGAACTGGGGCCGCTGCGCTGGGCCGCCGTGGTGGCGGGAAAATCGGGGCCGCGGCCGTCCGGGACGCCGGTGCAACTGTGATGCCACCCGAGCTCGGGAGTCAGGATGGCGCGGGGACCACCGACAGGCGCTGGTGATTGTTGCTTCGA
>NZ_MBLM01000049.1 GCF_001854655.1 Parafrankia colletiae
CGTCACGATCTACCGGTGGGTGCAGCGCTTTACACCCCTGCTGGTCGAGGCCGCGCGGCCGTGCCGGCACCGACCCGGCGACAGGTGGTTCATCGACGAGACCTACGTGAAGGTCGCCGGCCTGTGGACCTACCTGTACCGGGCCGTCGACCAGCACGGTCAGGTCCTCGACGTCCTCGACGTCCTCGCCAGCACGCGCCGCGACCATGCCGCCGCCCGCCGGTTCTTCGTCCGGGCGCTGTCTCATGGCCGGCGGCCGGTGGAGGTCACCACCGACAAGGCCCCGGTCTACCCGCGGGTCCTGGACGACCTGGTGCCCGAGGCCTGTCACGTCGACGCGGCCCGGGAGAACAACCGGATCGAAGCCGATCATGGCCGGCTCAAAGCCCGACTCCGGCCGATGCGCGGCCTGAAACGGCTCCGCTCGGTCCAGACGATCAGCACCGGGCACGCTCTTGTTCAGAACATCCGCCGTGGCCACTACGAGCTCGCCGTCGATACCGACCCGAGACTGCGGCTGGCCGCCGCGTTCACCGAACTCGCCGCCGCCGTCTGACCGTCGGTCGCCGCGGCCGCTGGCATGCCCTGCTTCCTCACAATGCAACAGTGCGCCTACATCCCCCGCCCATCGGCGCTGCACCAGCACCTCCTCACCGTCCTCGGCGTCGACCCCACCCGGCCACCTTGATCGGTAACCAGGCCGGTCAACCCATCGAAACCCCATGTGCGGAAGACAGACCTAGGGGAGCCCGGCTTCGTAGGCGGCGATCACGAGATGGACCCGGTCGCGAGCGCCCATCTTCGCGAGGATGCGGCCCACGTGAGTCTTGGCGGTCAGCGGGCTGACGACCAGCTCGTCCGCGATCTCTTGGTTGCTTCGGCCCGCGGCGATGAGCCGAAGCACCTCGCGTTCGCGCGCCGTCAGGCTGGCCAGCCGCTCAGGCGCAGGCGCGTCCGGGTGACTCAGCGCACGGGTGATGACCGCCCTGGTCGCGCCGGGCGACAGCAGCGCCTCCCCCGCCGCGATGGTGCGGATGGCGTCCAGCAGCGCGTCCGGACGGGTGTCCTTGGGCAGGAATCCGCACGCCCCCGCGCGAAGGCCGCGCAGTACGTTGGTGTCTGTCTCGAACGTGGTCAGGATCAGCACCCTGCTGCCGCTCGCTCCATCGTCAGCGAAGATCTGCCGAGTCGCCTCGATGCCGTCGGTGCTCGGCATCCTGATGTCCATCAAGACGACGTCGGGGCGCAGGTCCCGGGTCAGCGTCAGCGCCTCGTCGCCGGTGCCGGCCTCCCCGACGACCTCCATGTCGTCAGCGGAGTTAACCAGCAGCGCGAACGCGCCGCGCACCAGTGTCTGGTCGTCGGCGAGCAGGACCCGGATCACTACGGCACCCGCCAGATCTCCGGCAGCGGCAGGCTGGCCCATACCTCGAATCCTCCGGACTCGCCCGGGCCTGCGGACAATTCGCCACCGACGGCCTGTGCTCGCCCTGTCATCCCGGCGATCCCGAAGCCGGGTGTCACGGTTGAGCTCGGTCGCGCGGGCCCGTGATCGACGACCGCGATCCGCAGCCGGTGGCCGTTCTGGTCGAGCCGGACGGTCGCGTGCTTGGYCGTCGAGTGTCGAATGACATTGGTGAGCGACTCCTGGATAATCCGATAGGCCACGACGGACACCGTCGACGGCAACTCGTCCGGGAGCCCGTCAGCCTCCACGTCGACTCGGACATCAGCCGCCTCGGCCATCTCCACCAGACGCTGCAGCTCGCCGAGGTGGGGCGCTGGCTCGGTTGGCTCGGCCTCGCCACCATGCAGCACGTCCAGAACGGCACGCAGCTCATGGAGTGTGGCCCGGCTCGTGTCCGACAGGTCATGCAGCGTGCTGGACAGCTCCCGCAGCGACGCGTCCCCGCGCCTCGGCAGCTGGTCGATCAGGTGCGCAGCGACGGACGCCTGGACGTTCGCGACCGCGAGGCCGTGCGCTAGGACATCGTGCAGCTCGGCAGCGATCAGGACCCGCTCCTCGGCGACCCGCCGCTCGACCTCGTCGGCACGCTCCTGCTCGAGCCGCGCGGTGACGGCGGCCGTCCAGTTTTCATGGAAGCGGACCGCCAGCCCGGCGAAGAAGGCCATGAACAGCCAGCCGACGCCGAGGAGAGCATCGTCAGGTGCCCCCGACGCCTCGTCGGCGAGGACCGGCACGGTCACCGCGGCCACCGCCAGCAGGGCGGCGGCGGCCCGCCGCGGTGGCTCGCTGCAGCGCGCCGCCGTGAACGCCGCCACAAGTGAGGCCGGCATCGTGGCCTCATGGGGATAGTCGAGGATGTGGTACGGCGTCGACACTGCGAGGACCGCGAGGACGACGAGGATCGGCCAGCGCCGGCGGGCCAGTAACGCCGCCGACATCGCGCCCAGGAGCGCGATCGCCCACAGATCTACGCTTCGCTCGCCGTCGAAATCGACCGCCTCGAGCGTGATCGCGGCGACGACGCCGAGCACGAACGACGCCGCTGCCAGCAGCCGATCGGCTACTGGCGGACGGAGCGCCATCATCGTTCACACAGGGTCATCGACACAGTCCTATGCCGCGCGCTAGAGCTTGCTGGGCCACCAGATCCGCGAACCCAGCGACATTGTCAGTGCAGGAACCACGATGGACCGCACCAGCAAGGTGTCGATGAGCACGCCGACGGCGACCAGTATCCCAATCTCGACGAGCATGACGAGCGGCAGCGTGGCGAGCACCGCGAACGTCGCCGCCAGCACGACGCCGGCCGAGGTGATAACGCCGCCGGTCACCGCGAGGCCACGCTTCGTGCCATCGACAGTGCCGTGCCGGGCGGCTTCCTCGCGTACCCGGGTCATCAAGAAGATGTTGTAGTCGACACCGAGTGCGACCAGGAAAAGGAACCCGATCAGGGGCACCGACGGCTCCAACCCGGCGAAACCGAGCACCTGGTCAAACAACAGGTTGCACAGTCCGAGGGCTCCGAAGAACGACACCAGGACGGTGGCGACCAATACCAGCGGAGCCACGATCGCCCGCAGCAGTAGCCCGAGGATGGCGAGCACCACCAGCAGGATCAGCGGCATCACCAGATTGCGGTCGCTTTTGTTGGTCTCGGCCTCGTCAAGCCTTTCGGCACTCGGCCCGCCGACCAGCACGGCCTCACCGGCGACCTGGTGCACGTGCTCCCGCAGCCGCTTGATCGTTGCCGTCTCACCCGCGCTTTCTGGCGAGTCGACCGGGATCACGGAGATCTCCACCCAGTCGTCGCTGGCCCGGCCGATCTCGGCTTCGGCAACCCCCAGCGTACTTTCGACGGCGGCCAGGACCTCGCGGCTCTGGTCCGGCCGACTCATCACGGTGAGCGRCTGACCGCTCTGGTCGGGGTAGCGCGCCTCGATCAGCTTCGCCCCGGTCACCGACTCCGGTGTCGAACGGGCGAACTGGTCCAGCTGTGGAAGCGAGCCGCTGGCACCCACTGTGCCCAGCGCGAGACCGCCCAGGATCACCAGCGGCACCGCCCAGCTGACGACGCGGCGGCGCGCAACCAGCTCGCCAAGCCGAGCCCACCGAGAACCAGATATGTGTGCCTCAACCCCGAGTCGCGGCACGAACGGCCAAAAGACCCGGCGCCCGAGCACCACCAGCAGGGCCGGGAAAAGCGTCAGCATGACGAGCAGCGCGGACCCGATGCCCGCCGCACCCACCGGGCCGAGACCGCTGGTGCTGTTGAGATCCGCGGCCAACAGGCACAACAGGCCGGCTACCACCGTCRCCGCCGAAGCGAGGATTGCCGGRCCGGCCCCACRCAGCGCCGCCAGCATCGCGTCGATCGGCCGCTCGTGGTGATGCAGCTCCTCGCGGTAGCGAGACACGAGAAGCAAGGCGTAGTCGGTGCCCGCACCGAAGACCAGGACGATCAGCAGCGCCGAGCTCATGCTCGTCACGGTGAAGTCGAAGATCTGGGTGAGTGCGTAAACAACACCCATCGACATGATCGCCGCGACCCCGACCGCCGTGAGCGGGACCAGCCACAGCAGCGGACTGCGATAAGTAAGGATCAACAGGACCGCCACCACTACGGCAGTAGCGAGCAACAAAGTCGAGTCGACGGCATCGAAGACCTCGTCCATGTCGGACCCTAGCGCGGTCGGACCGGTGACATATGCGTTCAGACCGTCCGGCTGGTCGGCGAGAAGGTCGCGCGCCTCCGCGGTCGCGCCAGCCTTCTCGTCGATCGCCTCGCGGTCGAGCGGCAGCGTGTACATCAGGGCCGTGCCGTCCTCGGAGTCGACGATCTGGGGCGGTGCGTCGGTGTCGTTGCCGAATCGCTCCGCCAGCTCGGTCTGGCCGCGTACGACCGCCTCCCGATCGCCCGGTTGGAGGCCGTCGGGTCGTTCGTACACGACCACGAGCAGGCCGTTCTCACCGCCGGGCAGCTCGGCCTCGGCCTGGAGCACCTTGGTCGACTGGGCGCTGGCCGGCAGGTAGTCGGCCTGGCCATCGCGGGTCACCGAGGCGAGCTTGCCGGCGAGTGAGTAGCCGCCCACCACCAGCCCGATCCACACAGCCAGCATGAGCCACGGCAGCACGGTCTTGGTCCGTGATCTCTTCGGTCTGGTATCGGCACCGGAGTGGTCGGGCGCCCGTAGTTCAGAAGTCATGGCGATCACGCTGCCAAGCCGGCGGGGCTGACGCGTCTGGCCACGGCAGACACTTCGCCGTACTCCGCGCGGAGTACGGCGACGGCTGGGGCAGACGGCTAGGGCCTGTTCTGGGTCTGGATCACAGTCGGGGTGTTCGTCCTTCGTCCGGGTGCTTCGGCTGGTAGCACGGTTGTATGACGCGTGGTGACCTGACCGACGGTGAATGGGGGTTGATCGAACCGCACCTCCCGCTGGGGGCGTCCGGACCGATCCCTGACCTGCGCAGCTACTTCAACGCGGTGATGTGGAGGTTCCGTACCGGCAGCCCCTGGCGGGATGTGCCGAACCGCTACGGCTCCTGGTCGACGATCTACGACCGGTTCCGTCTGTGGGCGCGTGACGGGGTCTTCCAGACCCTCATGGACGCGATGATCACCGAGGCGGCGGTGCGCGACGGTGTCGATCTCAGCCTGGTCAGCGTGGACTTCACCGTCGCCCGCGCGCATCACCACGCGGCGGGCATGGTGGTCGACCCGGACCTCCTGGAGGACATCGAGAAAGCCCTGACGGAGGAAAAGGGGCTTCGGAAACCGGACAAAACGACCCGGTAGCCGAGGTGTCCGAGGACGCAGAGGAAACCGAACGGGCCCGGCGCCGCGCGGTACGCCGACGCCACAAGGCCCGGCTGAAGGCCGCCGAGCTGGGACGCTCCCGGGGCGGGCTGACCAGCAAGGTGCACCTCGCGACCGACCGGCGCTGCCGCCGCTGTCCATCATCCTCACCCCCGGACAGGCCGCGGACAGCCCGCGTTTCCTCCCGGTCCTGAAGAAGATCAAGGTGCGTGGACCGGTCGGCCGCCCCAGGACCCGGCCGGACGCGGTCGCCGCGGACAAGGCGTACTCCTCCCGCGCCAACCGTGCCCACCTGCGCACACGGAAGATCCGGGCGGTGATCCCGGAGAAGGCCGACCAGATGGCCAACCGTAAGAAGCGCGGCAGCCTCGGTGGCCGCCCGGTCAGCCACGACGCCACGCTCTACAAAGACCGCAACACCGTGGAGCGTGGCATCAACAAGATCAAGGAGTGCCGGGGTCTGGCCACCCGCTACGACAAGACACCCGAAAGCGCACTGTTGCATTGTGAGGAAGCAGGGCATGCCAGCGGCCGCGGCGACCGACGGTCAGACGGCGGCGGCGAGTTCGGTGAACGCGGCGGCCAGCCGCAGTCTCGGGTCGGTATCGACGGCGAGCTCGTAGTGGCCACGGCGGATGTTCTGAACAAGAGCGTGCCCGGTGCTGATCGTCTGGACCGAGCGGAGCCGTTTCAGGCCGCGCATCGGCCGGAGTCGGGCTTTGAGCCGGCCATGATCGGCTTCGATCCGGTTGTTCTCCCGGGCCGCGTCGACGTGACAGGCCTCGGGCACCAGGTCGTCCAGGACCCGCGGGTAGACCGGGGCCTTGTCGGTGGTGACCTCCACCGGCCGCCGGCCATGAGACAGCGCCCGGACGAAGAACCGGCGGGCGGCGGCATGGTCGCGGCGCGTGCTGGCGAGGACGTCGAGGACGTCGAGGACCTGACCGTGCTGGTCGACGGCCCGGTACAGGTAGGTCCACAGGCCGGCGACCTTCACGTAGGTCTCGTCGATGAACCACCTGTCGCCGGGTCGGTGCCGACACGGCCGCGCGGCCTCGACCAGCAGGGGTGTAAAGCGCTGCACCCACCGGTAGATCGTGACG
>NZ_MBLM01000050.1 GCF_001854655.1 Parafrankia colletiae
CCCACCCACAACCGGAAAAGTTCCTGGTCAACGCACTAGGTCCCCGCTACGGGCTGTTTGCGCAGGCGCGCCGCCCCGCTATGCGGCGGTGACGAGCTCCTGGCCCACCAGCGTGGTGCGATGCATCAGACGGCGAGATGTCGGCTGGAAAGGCAACGCGCGGTGGAGCATCCCGGTGTTGTCCCAGATCACGAGATCGCCGCGACGCCAATGGTGCCGGAGGGAGAATTGCGGCTGCGTCGACCACGCGAGCAGACGATCCAAGAGCTCCCTGCCTCGGTCGGCTGGCCAACCGACGACCTCGCCCGCGGTTGCCCCGACGAGCAGTGACCTGCGCCCACTTCGTCGGGTCCACACGAGCGGGTGCACCCGCGAGGGCACCCTGGCCCACTTGGCCTGCTGCTCGTCCGTGGCGTCGGGATAGGCGATGCGCTGGGCGGCGGCGAAGCTGTGGACCACCCGCAGGTCGGCTATCTGCGCCTTGTCCTCGTCGGAGAGCGCATCGTACGCGRCATAGGTGTTGGCGAACTCGGTGTCACCCCCGGCAGGATCGACCTCGCGGGCGGTGAGTAGCGTCCCCTTCTGGGGGAGGTCGTCGGTGGCACCGTCGATGTGCCACAGGAAGTTTCCCTGGCGATAGCCAGCCAGCACGCTCTTCGCCGGGTCAAGGGTGATCTTGGCGATTTCGGGGTGCTCGCCGGGGTCGTTGACCTTGGGTACGACGACCTCACCCAGCAGGCGGCTGAAACTGATCAGATCATCGTCGTTGATGTGGATTTCCCGGTACACGACGACGCCATGTTGATCTAAAGCCGCCTGACAGTCGTCCGCGGCCTTACGGTCCACGAGCTCTCGACCTGTGAGTCCTGTGATCTCGACACCGATCTTCGGTGCAAGCTTGGTGGTCACAGGGGACATGACTTCCTCCGGCTCTTTCAGAGGTGCAGGATCCGTGTGCCGATCCGGCGCGTTCTGACCGCGCCCTCCTGCGAGCAAAGGCAGGCCGGACCGCTCCCGGCCGCGGCCCCGGATGCAGCCCTGACCGTCGATGCTGTACGACCGTACCATAGGTCACATAATATTCGGTCGTCCAACATCTTCTGGGCGGTCAGGCGATGCTGCGCTCGGCCGACAGGGCGACTCGTGCCAGCGGAGGGATTGATCACGTGGGAGGACGGCTCAGTGGCAAGGTTGCGATCATTACGGGCGCCGGTTCGGGCATAGGGCACGCGAGTGCCCGACTCTTCGCCGCCGAGGGAGCGAAGGTCATCTGCGCCGATTTCAGCGGCGATGAAGAGCGGACCGCCGACGAGATCGGTGAGGCCGCAGTGGYGGTTCACGTCGACGTCGCGGTCGCCGCAGACGTCGAGCGGATGGTCGCTATCGCGGAGAACCGTTTCGGAAAGCTCGACATCCTCTTCAATAATGCTGGTATCGGCGGTCCCAAACTGCTCATCACCGAGCAGACAGAGGAGGACTACGACCGCGTCCTCGACGTGAACCTCAAAGGCGTTTTCCTTGGGATGAAGTATGGCATTCAGGCCATGCTCCGCAACGGCGGAGGCTCCGTGGTCAACACCGCGTCAGCAGCCGGACTGGTCGGATGGAGAAAGAACGCCGTATACGGCGCATCGAAAGGCGGCGTCATCCAGATGACCAAGGCTGTGGCGCTCGACTTCGCGGACAAAGACGTACGGGTCAACGCCCTCTGCCCAGGAATGACCTGGACCGGATTAGTGCCGGGCTCAAGAGAGCACTCGGAACCGCCCGCCGACGCCCCGGCGCCTCCTCAGCCGATGCRCCGGTGGGGTCTTTCCAGCGAGCTGGCAGCGGCCGCGATCTTCCTCGCGAGCGACGAGTCGTCCTTCGTCACCGGGGTGGCCCTTCCCGTCGACGGCGGCTACGTCTGTGCGTAGCACACGCCCGTTCCGCTTCGCCGTCCAGACCACCACCGCAACCTCCGCTGACCAGTGGCGTGACCTTGCCCGCAGGGTCGAGGACCTCGGCTACTCGACCCTGTTCCTCGCAGACCACTACATCGGTCCCGGACCGGTCAGCGCCCGCACTCTGCTACGCCCGCAGCATCTGGCCCCCATCGCAGCCATGGCCGCCGCGGCGGCATGGACATCCACGCTGCGCGTCGGGTGCCGCGTCTTCTGCATCGACTACCACCTGCCTGCGGTGCTGGCGAAGGAGGCGGCAACCCTCGACCTGCTCTCCGACGGGCGCCTGGAGTTCGGGATCGGGGCCGGCACCAACCAGGGCGAGTACGAAGCGATGGGCCTCCCCTTCCACGCGGCTCCTCAGCGTGTCTCGAAGCTCGAGGAAGTCGTCACCCTCATGAAGGCGCACTGGTCAGGAGAGCCGATCGACGTCGCGGGCGATCACGTCAGGGTCAGTGGCTACGCCGGACTGCCGCTCCCCGTCCAACGTCCTCGCCCCCGCATCCTTATCGGTGGCTCCAGGAAGCGCGTCCTGTCCCTGGCCGCGCGTGAGGCCGACATCGTCAGCATGGCCAACGTCGGCTGGAAGCCCGTGAACGACGCCGGCCTCACGCCGCTGGAAGAGGCACAACGGCGCCTCGCCACGATCCGCGAGGCCGCCGGTACGCGATTTCCCGCACTGGAGCTGGAAAGCTCGCCGTACCTGGTGTCCGTGACCGACGACGTCGACCGCTCCTTGGATCGCTGGTCAACCAGCCTGCGCAAGGCCCTCCCCGATGTCACGCCGGAGGTACTGAGAGACCACCCGAATGTGCTGGTCGGCTCGCCGGAGGCGATCATGGATCGCTTGCAGGAACGCCGCGACATAACGGGAGTCAGCTACATCACCATCCCGCGCAAGCAGATCGATGATTTCGCGCCCGTCGTCACCAGGCTGAGCGGCCAGTAGCCAGCCCCGTAGATCATGCGGTGGCACGTCCGTCGTCTGCAGCGCGAAGCGGGCCGTGCGAGCGGGGCGGTGACCGGCGCATCATAGTGAGGGCCTAGCCGGCGTGCCTGGTCCGTTGTCGGCGGTTTCGGGCGCGCAGAGGCCCCGAAGCCAGCACTGCTTGCACCGGTCGGGGGCCTCGGTCGCGCGGATTTTCCCCCTCCACGCGCCGGGCCCCCGACTGCACCCTGAACACCGCAGGGGACCGGACGAGATTGAGCATCCGTCGGTCTAGCCCTGGTCGAGAAGCTCACGGAGCAGATCGGTGGTGCGCCGCCGGGAAAGCGCCCGCGCCTCCCTCGTGTCGCCCACCGGGACCACGTTGGCCCAGATGTCGGTGGCACCAGCGTCGATCAGGTTGCGGAGCTGGTCACGTACGGAGGCCTCGTCACCGACGATGGCAGCCTCGGTCGCGGTGGAGGCCCCGCCGATCCTGAGGATGCGCTGGTAGTTGGGCAGGCTGCCGTAACCGGCGGCGGTAGCTGCCGTGGCCGCACGGGCCTCGTTCGGATCATCGTGGACGGCGACGGGCAGTCCGGCGACGATGCGCGGGGCCGGGCGGCCCACCGCCGTCGCCGCGGCGTGCACCTTCGGCGCCACGTGGGTCTCGATCGCCCGTGCCGGGGCCATCCAGAGCACCACACCGTCGGCGAGCTGGCCGGCGACCCGGAGCAGGCGGGGCGACAAGGCCGCGAGCAGTACGGGCACCCGATGGCTGATGGGAACCATCCGCTCGGCGGTGCGTGCAGTCCAGTCCTCGCCCTTGACATCGACGGCCTCACCACGAAGCAGGCCGGTGAGGATGGTGACGTACTCCTCGGTGCTGCGGCCAGGATGGTCGTAGGACAGGCCATAGACGTCCCGGATCAAGCCCTCATGCGAGGGGCCGAGGCCCAGGGTGAAACCGGGCCGGTTCATCGCGGAGACGACGGACGCGGCACGGTTGGCCTGCAGCAGAGGATGACAGGGATAGGTCTGCAGGACGGCGGTGCCCAGTTCGATCCTGGTCGTCTCGCGGCCCGCAACAGCCATGGCGACGAGCGGGTCACCGGTGACGGCGCTCGCATACCACAGAGACGTGAAGCCCTCAGCCTCAGCTTCCTTCGCCTGCTGGACAATCTTGTCCGCCGAGCTACCCCCACCGGTCAAACCGATGCGCACTTCGACCTCCCCGTGACTGCTGTACAGACGTCCTACTAGTCGTACGAATGTACAGTTCGGCGTCCGCCGCCCGACAGTAGAAGCTGGTGTTGCTCTCGGTAGTCATGGATGCACTCTGGTGACAGCGTCGAGATCTACAATGTGCGGGTTCAAGCGGCCAGCCGTCACCGGATTCCGCCCGCGTGCGAGCAGCACGACCCCTTGATCCGCCGGGCGTGGAATCGGGCAGTTGACCGGTTCCACGCAGGAGGCGGCGGYGTCCTCGCTCCGCTGCCGGCACCACCATCCATAACAAGGCGAAATATGATCATGAGGGGTGCGCTGCTGGGCACAGACACCCTGGGAAGGAGCGGACTCGAGGTGTCGGCAGTCGGGCTCGGCTGCATGATGCTCCGCGACACCGAGACCGCACCGGAGGTGATCCGCCGTGCGGTGGACCTGGGCGTCACCCTCTTCGACACCGCCGAGATCTACGGCCCCTTCACCAACGAAGAGCTCGTCGGTCAGGTCCTCGCGCCCGTCCGGGACCAAGTCGTGATCGCCACGAAATTCGGCTTCGACTTCGACTACGCCACCGCAGAGCGGCAGGGGGAACTCGACAGCCACCCCGAGCACATCCGCGCCGCCGTTGACGGGTCACTGCGCCGGCGCGGCACCGACCACATCGACCTGCTCTACCAGCACCGCGTCGACCCCGACATTCCGATCGAAGACGTCGCCGGCACCGTCAGGGATCTGGTCGCCGAAGGCAAGGTCGGTCACTTCGGGCTCTCCGAAGCCGGTGTCGACGTCATCCGCCGCGCCCACGCCGTCCAGTCGGTCACCGCGGTGCAGAGCGAGTACTCGCTGTGGTGGCGGGAACCCGAGGAGYAGATCCTGCCCCTGCTGCAGGAGCTGGGCATCGGGTTCGTGCCCTACAGCCCACTGGGCAAAGGATTCCTGACCGGCAGCATCACGGCGGCGCTCGGCGACGACGACTGGCGCAAGATCTTCCCCCGTTTCACCCCACAGATGATCGAACGCAGCCAGGGCCTGGTCGATCTGCTCGGACGCATCGCCGCCCGGCACGACGCGACCCCCGGCCAGATCGCGCTCGCCTGGATCCTCGCCGGCAACCCGTGGGCAGTACCGATCCCCGGCACCCGCCGCCTGGAACGAATCGAGGAGAACATCGCCAGCACCGACGTGCAGCTGACCGACCAGGACCTCGCGGAGATCCGAGACGCCGCCGGAGCATTCCAACTCACGGGCGACCGCTACCTGCCGGCGATGCAGAAGCTCATCAACCGCTAAAGATCACGACGCCCGACGGAGGGCAACGACACGGCCTCGGTGGTACGTCAACGGCGTCGTCGCGCGCACCGTCGTCTCGGGATCTTTTGGTTCACGACCACGCAACCGCGCGACTTCCCCCTCCCCCGCAGGACGCATGCAGATCCCGCCCGGTCGGCCGCTCCGCCATCCCCGCTCTGAGACGGCATGGGTGTACCGCCGCCGGCTGCGGTCCCTTGACCGGCCACCCCCTATCGCTACYCCTAGTAATCAAGATTTGTCGGTACACCCGGGAATCGAACCAGACGATCAATGCCCCGACCTGGACATCTTGCATTCGATCAACCAGCAGATCTCATAGCTTTTACCTATTTGCCCAGGTCAGGGCATTGTTACGCATCGTGGTGGACCTAACGCAACACAATAAGAACCGCCTGATCTTGATTCAGGGTCCCGAGATCACCGTCCGGCCGGTCTCCACGAGGCTCCTGGCCAGGGGCGATGCCCAGTGAGCGCCCGGCCAGCAACCTCGCCAGCCGGATCGAACACATGTTCCGTAGACCTGGTGGGTCCGAACGGCACCGCCCGCATGGTGACCGTGATCGTGGGGACCGTCGTCGGGTTGACCTTCCTCTTCGGCCTGGGCAATGTCGCCACACTCGGTATCCGTCTGGGGGTTCCGACCTACGTCGCGATCCTCGTGGCGCCGGCAGTTGATCTCTCGGTCGTCGGACTCCTCCTCGGCGCACGCCACCTCACCCTGCACGGCGGACCCGCCGACGTCATTCGCACCGCACGACGCCTACTGATCTTCACCAG
>NZ_MBLM01000051.1 GCF_001854655.1 Parafrankia colletiae
TTGTAGGAGCATACGAGCATGAACGTCTCCGGCGCCTCGACTGCCTCTCCGGTGCGGTCGAGGAACAGGGTCCGGCGGTGGTCGGTGAGCGAATGCAGGATCGCGAGGGAGTCATGTCGGGCTTCGGCGACCTCGTCGAGGTAACAGATCGCACCGTCCCGTACGGCTCTGGTGAGTGGGCCGTCCCCCCACACGACGTCGCCACCGGTCACGAGAAACCGGCCGACCAGGTCTGCGCTGGTCAGATCGTCATGGCAGCTGATCGTCACGACAGGGCGGCCGACCCGCGCGCCCAGGTGCTCGACGAGCCGCGTCTTACCACACCCGGTGGGTCCGGTGAGCATGACAGGCAGCAGCCGGCGGTAGGCGTGTTCGAGAAGACGTACCTCGTTCCCGGCGGAGAGGTAGAGCTCGGTGTGCTGCCCGGCCCGCTCGTCGTCGGCGCCGTTCATGCGGCGACCAGTTCACGGTGCACGTGCGCGAGAACACGCGGCAGCTCCTCGACGCTCCTGATTCGCTGGGAACGGCGCGGTCCGAACACCTCGGGGAGCGGGTCGACCCGGGTGGACCCGACGCCGATGTAGTAGAGGACGACACCGGCCTGGTAGGCCTCGTCGACCGCGTGCGCGACGTCGGCCCAGGCGTACCGCCCCTCGTATCCCTCGTCGCACATGAGGCCGTCGCCGATCACGATCAGCAACCGCCGCTCCGACGCCTGGCCGAGAAGTCGGCTGGTGAGGTGCCGGATCGGCGCGCCAAGCCGCGTGTAGCCGCCAGTCATTAGTCCAAGGCGGCTCGGGGCTACGAAGCACGGCTGGTCGAAGTCCTTGAGACAGCGCACGTCGACTCGATGGCGGGTGTTGCCGGTGAAGGTGAAGACACCGTGGCGCTCGCGCGCGGAGGTCATCGCCTGAGACAGAGCGTCCGCGCAGGCCAGCTCGATCTCGAAGATCGTCCCGTGGTGGGCCCCGAGCGAGGAGCTCCCGTCGAGCAGCAACGCCGTCGTCACGTCACGAAGGCCGGGAACCAGGTCCCGGAACATCCGAGGCTCGGACGCCTGACCGGCGGCGGCGGAGGCGAAGTGGTCGACGTAGCGGGTGATGTCCAGGTCCGCGCCGTCCTCCAGGCCGTTGCGCATCGTTCGGTGGGTGTCTTCCTGGAACCACCGTCGTAGGGCCGGCGAGACGACGGTTGCATGCGCGGCCTCAGCCGCAGCCGGACGCTCCAGGACGGCGACGTGGTTGGGGAGAAACCGTTTCGTCCACATGTTCCATTCCGGGTAGGGAATGCCGACCCGCTCGTCCGGTCGAATCTCGATCTCCTCGTTCTCGGGCTGGCTCGGCGGCGGCAGGTTCGGGTTCTGCGCGCCGCCCTCGCCGCCCACCGGAATCGAATGGATGCGCCGTTGATCGCTGCGACGCGAGGACCAGGGCATCCGCCCGTGACCTCGACGCAGGGACGACGCCAGTCGTCGGCCGCGCTCGGTGCTGGCAGGCAGCCGGCCGAGCAGCGGGTGAACAGCCACCGCCTCGCCAGAGCGCGCAAGCCGCAGCGCTTCGGTCAGCATCTCCCGGCCGTCGAGGTCGGGATCTGCAGTCTTGATCCCGCCGAGGGCCCGTTCGAGTTCGGGGAGGAGCCCGCCCCATCGGGCCGCGATCCACCCCAGCGCGACCCTCCCCTCAACCACGGACAGTGCCAGCAGCTCTCGGGACGTGAGGTCGTCCAGCGGAACGGCTGCGACTCGGTCCTTGGAAGGAGCGGCCTGCAGTGCGATGCCGCACGTCATCGTTCGGGTGCTCCAGTCCGCGGCGAGCGGCGGATGAGGAACGTGCACCGCCGTCCGTCCGGAGTTGAGGCCGAAGGCACGGTGCTCCCCGGTCACGAGGCGCGCGTCGTCCCGGCCGCCATCGGAGAGCGTCGCGGCGAGGAGAGCGAACCGTTGCCGCAGGTCACTGGCGGACGCCGCCACCATGTCCACGCTCATAGCACCGACCCGGCCGTCGCGCCGGCAGCGGCGGCGGCGCTCAGAATGTCCCGATACGACTCATCAGGTAGTACCAGAACCCGACGACCGCGGCGCACACGCCCCACGCGAATCCAAGGCTCAGAATTTCTTCCAGCAAGGCAGGGCCTCCCATGGCACTCGATCGTCGCTGGCAGACATTGGTCATTGCGGTGATGTAGCTTCGGAGTCCCCATCGGCGCTCCAGGTCAGATGGCAAATAATCCGGAATGATTGCATACGGAATTTTGATACGCGACGCGAGCGCAATGGAGTCGCAGTGCGCTGAGGCACGTGAGAAGGGGCGGGTGAACCGCTCGAGGTTTCATGTCCACCCAACAAGAAGAACCGTAGGTCATTCGATGACTCGTGTCAATGACTTCAGTCGGTCAGGCGCGAAGGTGGTGCCGACGCATGCCGAAGCGCGGGGGCTCGGGCAGGCTGCTGTCGCGGAGGAGAGGAGACGCGTCTCGGCGATGGTTGTCCGAGGTGGCGTGACCTACCGCTTCTCGAGGCTGCGAACCGTGCTGGCTACGAACTTGTCGAGAATCTCTGCGCGTTCGACCTTCGGGCCGTGGTTGACGATGAGAATTCCGTACAGGCCGAGCATGAAGAAAACCGCGCCCGCGACGGGATCTGCCTCGGCAAAGAGCTGACCCGCGCCCCGCGCCCGCTCGAGCTCGTCCACCACCGTACGGATGGTCAGGTACTTGTCCCAGCTGTCATCCGCCGGGCGCGTTGGTGAGAAATGCTGTGCGAGCACCTCCCGGAACAGCAGACTGCCCAGTCTGTGTTCCATCGCCACGACGGCCCGCACGATCTCGCTCAGCACCGATGGAAGGTCGTGTGACCCGTCGAAGAACCGCTGGAGCTCGCCGCTGATGCGGACATCCTCCTGCCCCTCCAGCTCGGAGAGCACGTGTTCCTTCGTCGGAAAGTGAAAGTAGAAGGTACCGCGCGCTACACCCGCCGTCTCGACGATGACTCGGACGTCCGCCTCCGCCGCTCCCTTGCGTTTGAACTCGGCAATGGCGGCATCGAACACTCGCTGGCGCGTCTCGAGTCGCTGCACATCGCGACCAGTCATGCGGCGCTGAAAATCGGGCATCCCTCCCAGTCTACTAACCGTGCAGCGGAACGTCAAACATCGGATGCATTCAGTGGCCGCAGTGAAGCGATATGCCGTGCTAGACGTCGAGTGCCTCGGGTGCGAGCGCCTCGGTTCCGTATTTTGTCCGGATGAACGCCCAGGGGTCGGCGTAGCTGCCACGACGTTCCCTGCGCCGCAGCACCGTGAGCAGGCCTCGGATGGTTCCCCGCAGCACGGGACTAACCGCTCGGATCGCGGCTCGGCGCCGGCCGAGCGAATCAGCCACCCAGACCTGGGTGTCAGTCCAGGAATGGTGCTGGAATCCCAGGAGCTTCTGAGCTTCGGTGGTGTCGAACCAGTCTGTGAGTCCCCATCCGCGATCGTCGTCCGGGTCGCCGGGGAGGAACGCGTCGGGGCCGATCGCGCCCACGCCGGTAACCTTCATCATGTCGTCCTGGATCTCCCACTGCCGGAACATGTACGACTCGTTTCCGGCGATCAGAAGGACCTTGCCGTGGATCTCCGCGGTCAGGCCCGCCGCGTTCGCGAAGGCGAGCGCTGCGTCACGTGCGTCCACGGCGTGGACGCGATTGTCGCGAGGTGACGCCCGGAGCAGGATGAAGTAGTCCCGGTCGAGCTGGCGTAGGCCGTCGGGAGAGACGATCGCGCCAAGCCGCAGGATGGCGTACGGCAGACCGCTGCCGGCGACAGTCTCCTCGGCCGCGAGTTTCTGTGCGCCGTAGCAGTCCGCGGGATGAAGCGGCGTCACGCCGGTCAGTGGCGCCGTGAAGCGGTGCGGATTGCGTGGGCCGTAGACCGCGGAGCTGGAGGCCAGGACGAACATCGGCGGCACGGGGAGTCCCTTGGCCGCGTCAACGAGGTTGGTCGTGCCGTCGACGTTGACCCGGTGCGCGAGCACCGGGTTGCGATAGCAGGGCGGCGCGACCGATGCGGCGAGATGCACGATCGCCGACGGCGGATGCTCGGCGACGAGGGTGCGCACCGCGGCGGCGTCCAGCAGGTCGACGAACGCGGGAAGCAGCTCGCCGGGCTCGCCCGGTGCCGGTGTCAGACCACGGGCGGATGCGATGGTGTGCTCATTCCGGAGATCCAGGGCGATGACCCGGTGGCCTCGGCGGAGCAGGATCGCGGTGGTGAGCTTGCCAAGCTGCCCCATCGCGCCGGTGACCAGGACCGTGTTAGCCGAACTCGACATGTGACCTCCAGGCAGTCGACTGGTCGCCGCTTGCCGTTCGTAGCGCACCGGGTCGACGCTTGGGCTGGTCCTCGGTGGACCCGGTTTTGATGTGCCGCCATGAATCAGATTCCATGTACCACGCCTTTGTTCACCGGAAGTGCTCCGATGTGCGCTGCGACGTGACTTGCCGCGACGCTCGTCGCGATCGTGTTGAGCAGGGCGGTGCCGACCGCGCCACCCACCTGGTTGGCGACGTTCAGCGTCGCGGCCGCGATGCCCGCCTCATCCGGGTCCACCCCGAGCGTCCCGAGCGCGAATGCCGATGCGAACACTATGCCGAGGCCGGTGCCGAATACGGAAGTGCCCGGCAGGACCGAAAGAGCGTAGTAGGACTGCGAGCTGATCTGGGTAAGCATCACGAGCCCGATCGCGGCGATCAGAAGCCCGGTCGGGGCGAGCGTCCGCGGGCTCACGCGGGGGCCGAGCAGGGTGTTGCCGACTGCGGCGGCGACGAGGATCATGCCTGTCATCGGCAGGAATGCCAGGCCTGTCATCACAGCGGACATGCCGAGTGTCGCCGTCAGATAATAGGCGAGAAACAGGAACACAGCGTAGGAACCAACAGCGATGAGCAGAAGCGCCGCGTAGGCTCCCCCACGATCCCGGTCAAGGAGAATGCGCAACGGGAGCAGCGGATGCACTGCTCGGCGCTCGTATCCTAGGAAGGCGGTGATCAGTATCGCTCCGATGATCAGATAGCTGACCGTCGATGCCTCGGTCCAGCCGTCGGCGCCCGGTCTCCGCGCGGCGCTGCCGAACCCATAAACGACGGCGAACAGTCCGGCGGAGACAAGCACCGTGCCGACAGCGTCTATTCGTGGCCGATTCTCGGTCGATCTCCCGCGAAGCAGACCCAGCACCCCTGCCAGGGCGACGACGGCGATCAGATCGTTCACGTACAGGGTCCAACGCCAGGAAAGGTACTCGGTGACGAATCCGCCGGCGAGGAGGCCGATCGACGCTCCCGCCGCCGCGGCGCCGCCGTAGATGCCCACCGCCCTGGCTCGTTCCCCGCTTGACTCGAACGTCGTGGATACGAGCGCGAGCGCCGCCGGTGCGAGCAACGCACTGAACGCACCCTGTGCGGCTCGCGCGACGACCAGCATCTCGAAGTTGACGGCGGCGCCACCCAACGCCGATGCCGCAGCGAAACCGACCAGGCCGACGACCAGTGCCCGCTCCCGCCCGATCAGATCGCAGATGCGCCCGCCCACGAGCAGGAGACTGCCGAAGGCCAACGAGTAGGCCGTGACCACCCACTGGCGATCACCGTCAGAGAAGCCCAGCGCCGCCTGCGCATAGGGCAGCGCGATGTTGGAGACTGTCGTATCAAGGACGACCATCAGCTGCACCAGGGACAGGACCGCGAGGATCTGCCAGCGGCGCGGGTGTGACAGGCCGGCTCTCAGAGCAACGTCGCGCGTGGCGGGCGGCTCATCCCACGTGCCGAGCCGATCCAGAACCGGCGCGCCACGGCCAGGTCCGTGGACCGCTGACCCGTCTTGCGACACCGCCCGCGGATCGTGCTCGTGGCCGCCCTCTTCGGCCACGAGCATGGAAGGCGGTGGATTGGCCTTTCGGGCTGGGTCATCCAACCCAGGGCGCTGTCCGCTCTCATCGGTCATGACGACTGTCTACGCGGTCTCGCTGACCTAAGTCAATGACTTGTGTCGTCGATGTTGCTCGGTGACCGTGACCTCGTTACCACGGCACATCGCCGTGGCGGTCGGTGAAGGTGTTGGTCGGGCCGTCGGGGCCGACCTGGGCCAGGGCGACGATCGCGTCGGTTCCCTCGGTGACCGTCTGCGGGCCGCTGTGGCCGTTCA
>NZ_MBLM01000052.1 GCF_001854655.1 Parafrankia colletiae
ACTCAACGCCTTCGACGTCGCCTTCGACGGCCGACTCACCGCAGGCCGCAAGTAGTCCGATTCGCCCCGGTTACACCGCTAACTTTACAGACCCGACGACCACTAGGGCGCCGATCCAGTCGGTGTGACCGGTGAGGATCCGGCTGGTGGCGCGGGTGATGCTGGCCGGGATGTCCCAGAGGCGGACGGTGCCGTCGTCGGACGCGGAGGCGAGGATGCGTCCGTCGGGGGAGAACACGACGGCGGCGACGCCGCTGGCATGGCCGACCAGGATCGATTCAGCGCCGGTGGGTACGTCGCGGAGGCGGACGGTGCCGTCGTCGGACGCGGACGCGAGGAGCAGCCCGTCCGGAGAGAACGCGACGGAGCCGACCCAGGCGGTGTGGCCGGTGAAGATGCGCCCGGTGCGGGTGGCGACGTCGGCGAGTTCGACCGTGCCATCGCTGGCGGCGGAGGCGAGCAGTGTGCCGTCTGGGGAGAAGGCGAGCGCGTTGACCCGCCGGGTGGGGATGGCACCGGTGTGGAGGAGTCCGGCTGGTACGTCCCAGAGGTGGACGGTGCCGTCGCTGGCGGCGGAGGCGAGTTGGGTGCCGTCGGGGGCGAACGCGAGCGTGTTCATCCTGTCGGTTTGCGCGGTGAGCCGGTGCCCGGTTCCCGTGTGGAGATTCCAGAGGTGGGCGGTGCCGTCATCGGAGGCGGATGCGAGCAGCGTGCCGTCCGAGGAGAAGCCGAGCGTGTTGATCCCGCTGGTGTGCCCGACAAGGATCTGGCTGGTGCCGCTGGCCCGGTCCCACAGGCGGACCGATCGGTCGTTGCCGCCTGCCGCGGTGGCGAGCAGTGTGCCGTCGGGTGAGAACGCGAGGGCGTTCACCATGTCGCTGTGACCGGTGAGGACCTGCCCTGTCACCGTCACGGCGGGAGTGCTGCCGGTGGGGGCGATGGTCCAGAGGCGGACGGTCGCATCGTAGGAGCTGGTAGCGAGGAGCTGGCCGTCGGTGGAGAACGCGACCGCTGTCACGACGTCGGTATGCCCGGCCAGGGCTTGGCAGCTGCCGTCTGCGATCTGCCACAGGCGGACTCCGCCATCGGTGGCGGTGGAAGCCAGCCGGTTGCTGTCCGGGGAGAACGCCACCGCGCTGACCCCGCCGCCGTGACCGGTCAGTACCCGGCGGCTGCCGGTGGCGATCTCCCACAGGCAAACTGTGGTGTCGTCGGAGGCGGAGGCGAGGAGCTGGCCATCGTCGGAGAACGTCAGTGCTCCTACGACGTCGGTGTGCCCGGTCAGCACGCGTGCTGTTCCGGTCGTCAGCTCCCACACCCGCACGGTCCGGTCGTAGGAGCTGGTGGCGAGTTGGGTCCCATCGGGTGAGAAGACAGCTGCGGTCACGATGTCGGTGTGTCCGGTGAGGACACGGCTGGTACCGGTGGTGATCTCCCAGAGGCGCACGGTGCCGTCGTCGGAGGCGGAGGCAAGGAGCTGCCCATCGGCTGAGAACGCGACTGTGTTGATCGCCTTGGTGTGACCGGTGAGGGTACGCAGGTGCGCGGGGTGAGGGAGATCGGGCATCGGCCAGGCGAGTCCAAAGCGTGGACCGGTGAGGTGGGACCGGAACGCGGCCACGGTCTGCTCGAGCCCGGCGATCTCACCGAGGCGGCTGGCGAGGGTGACGGCCAGCGACCTGCCCGGCGCGAGGGGCGTAAGTAGGTGCGCGGCCTGACCGATGGCGCGCCGCAACACCGTGGAGGTGGGGGTATCGACACGGGCGAGGTCTGCCTCGATGCCGACCGGATACCCGAATCGGGCGATCTTCGTCTCGACCCACCGCAGGTCGCAGACCACGGCGGCCGCCTCGTCACCGGCACCGGCGGCGGTCAGATGGTAGGCGAGGTGGTGGCGGAAGTAGTCCCCGGTCACGGTGCCGGGAAGTTCCCACCAGGCCGAAGGCGTGTCACCGGTGTCCACCGGCCTGCCGCCGGTCACCAAGCCACGGGCAGCGGCGAGGAACCTCCGGTGCGCGTCGGCAACACCACCAGCCCCCGCCGCGACATGCAGATAGCTGCGCAACACGTCATGCAACCGCAGGGCGGGCTGACCCCCGACGAACCGGCCCGAGGCGAGCCTGAGCTGCACCAGCCGCCGACGGAACCTTTCCGCTTCGCTCCCGCCCAGACCACTGGCACCCCACAGCACCGCAAGGGCATCGACGGGAACGTCGACATCCTCCGGGAACACCACAAGATCGAGGTAGCGTCCGCGCTGCTCGGGCGTCAGAAGCCCCACGCTGGCCTCGACAGTCGCGGCCACCGCCCGCGACCGCGAGACGGGGTCGTGAACCGCGTCCGGGTCATCGAACGCCACCGGGCCGGCCGCCATCAGCTGGCGTGTGACCCACACAACGGCCTCGTCCGCCGACGCCCCTTCCCCGACAAGCTCCACCAGAGCGGCGTTGACGAGGCCGAGCAGGACAGGCCACCGCCCCGTCCACCGCAGCAGTCCCGCCGCACCGGCGGTCGGGAGCGGCAGGTTCGCGGTCAACGTCTCCACTGCCTCGGCGACAGTCATCTCATCGACCAGGACCCGCCGGCTGCCTCCGGGCACCGCCCCCACGTTACGGGTCGTCACCAGCCGCCGGCAGGACCGCCCCCCGACCAGAAACGGAGCAAGCTGCTCGACCCTCCACACATCGTCGACAACAAGCAGCACCGGATCACGCTCGTCGAGGAGACTTCCGAGCAGACCACCGGCGACCATCGGGTCCGACTCAGTGACCGGCTCTCCGGACAGCACCCGGCACAAACCCCCCACCAGACCAGCCAGGTCCGCCCCGGAGGCGTACTCCCCGACCGTCACCCACAGCAACCCACCCGGGAAACGGGCATCAACGCTGCTGCTGCGGGCGATCTCACCGGCGAGGGTCGTTTTCCCGAAGCCACCCGCCCCCTCAACGGCCGCGGTCACCTCAACAGCGGCCTCGTCCCCGGCGATCACGACCGCCAGCAGGTCCGCCATAAGCGCGGGCCGTGCCACCACGACACTGGACCGCGCCGGTGCCATCCACGGCCGCCGAACACCCCGCGATGCACCCGCGCCATAGTTATTGATCTGGATGTTGCCGCTGCCGACCTGAACGCCCTGGCTCCCCGCCAGATCCACCGACGGAACCTCAGCCCCCACCGCACGGTCGGGCCTCGCGGGCGACGTCACGGGACAAGCCCGAACACCGCGTGCAGGGCGACGATCGGCAGCGCTCCGCCGCCGCGCCGTGATCTTCCTTGCGCGTGCACCGGCGGGCAGCCGCTTTTCTCAGGGGATGTTTGATTTGTCTTAATTGCGACTTATGTTCTATCGGGGATCTCGCCAGGTGGGGGTGCTCTCGCCCGTTACGCGCCTGGCCGTGTTGTCGATCATCGCGAGGTGGATCATTGCTTCGGAGCTGCTGGGGAGGGTCTCGTAGTCGCGGGCCAGGCGGCGGTGGAACATCAACCAGCCCAGCGTGCGTTCGACGACCCACCGCCGTTCGACGACGTGGAAGCCGCGGGTTTCGGTTTTCCTGGGAACGACCTCAACGTCGACGCCGAGAGTGGCGCCGTGCTCGACCACGGTGTTTTTGAATCCCTTGTCGACCCAGGTCTTGGCAATCGTCCGCCAGGTGGTCGTGGCCTGGTCGAGCAGGCGGATACCCAGGGTGTTGTCGGACAGGTGCGCGGCGGTGACGGTCACGGCGAGCAGCAGGCCGAGGGTGTCGGTGACCACGCCCCGCTTCCGTCCGACGATCTTCTTGGCGGCGTCGGTGCCCTGGCTGGTCTGGGGAACGTCGGTGGAGGTCTTGACGCTCTGGGTGTCGAGGACGCAGGCGGTCGGCTCCGGCGCGCGACCCTCAGTGACGCGGGCCAGGCCGGTCAGCGCGTAGCCGAGCCGGGTGAGCACGCCCTCGTCGCGCCAGGCGGCGAAGTAGAAGTAGACGGTGGCGTGCGAGGGGAAGTCGTGGGGGAGGTAGCGCCAGGGGATACCGGTGCGGTTGAGGTAGAGAAGCGCGTTGAACACCTCGCGGAGGTCGACCCGGGCGGGTTGGCCGGTGGGTCGGCGGTCGAGGCGGGCTTTCTGCCAGGCGTGCAGGGTGGGGGCGATCAGYTCCCAGCGGGCGTCGGACAGATCGCTGGGGTAGGTCTTCCGTGGGCTCATGACAGACGCGTCTCCCGTGTCCGCCGGTCCCTAAACCGACCTGGTCGGGGGTGGGTCCGTGCGACCGGGAGGGGTTTCCGTCTCATCGCCGGACCAGACGGACGTCGGGGCGTATACCCGTGCCGAACAGGCGCCTGGACCGCGGCCACGGGACGCGTGAACGTGCTTCTACGGCATGAAGCGGACAGAAGCCGCCCCCCTCAAAGGTGAGGTAATCGCCATCAGGGCTACATAAACATCCACTCAGAGGGTGTTCTGTGCAGTTTTGCCGGGTGTCAGTTTGAGTTGATCTCTGGGGTGGGTGGAGTCGGGCGGGGCAGGATGAACAGGCCGGGTTCGGGTTCGGCGAGCACGCCGCGGTCGACCAGCCGTTTCAGTTTCGCGCGCATGCCCTCGACATGGCGGGGTTCGGTGCCGGCGCCCAGGGCCCGGCAGGCGTCCTTGGCGCGTAGCCCTTCTCCGTCCTGGGTGAACAGGGCGAGGACGTCCCGGTAGCCGTCGGGGAGAGGACCGGCTGGTGTGAGGGTGTCTTCGGTGGTCAGGTCCACCACGGTCTGATGGGTGATCTCCAACCGTTCCAGGGCGTGTTCGGCAGCCGCGAGTTCGTCACCGAGCCGGCTGATCTCTTCCCGGAGTTCCTCGACGGTCCGTCGGATCCGCGCACGCCGGTTCTCGATCTTCTCCAGCAGGTCGGCGCTCACGGTTCCGCCCCTGCCCGGCCAGCAGGCCGCTCAGACCGGCGGGTCCCGCCAGGTCGGGGTAGCGCTCCGGGTCAGACGGCGTGCCATCACCTCGACCATCGACCATCGGATCATCGCGACCGCGCTGGCGGGTTTCGTCTCGTAGTCCCGGGCGAGACGCCGGTGCAGCATCATGATCCCGAATGTCTGCTCGACCACCCACCGTTTCGGCAGCGGGGTGAACCCTCGCGCTTCGGCCGGCCGTTCCACGATCTCCACATCGATTCCCAACCCGGCGCCGTGCTCGATCACCGTGGTCTTGAACCCGGCATCCACCCACGCCTTACGCACCAACGGAGCGGCGGTGGCGACCCGGTCCAGCAGCGCGATACCGATGAGGTTGTCGTGCACACTCGCGGCGACCACGGTCACCGCGATCAGCAGACCGAGGGTGTCGGTGGCGATCCCCCGTTTACGACCCGGGCTTTTCTTGCCCGGATCCAGGCCGGTGGTGTCCGCGGGGGCGTTCGTGGAAGCCCGCACCGTCTGGGAGTCCAGCACGACCGCGCTCGGGTCCGCGCGGCGGTGGTGGTGTTCCCGGACCTGCCAGCGCAGCAGGTCATGGATCGTCTCGGTGGTCCCGTCGTCGCGCCACCGGCCGAAGTAATAGCACACCGCGGAGGTGGAGGGCAGGTCGTGGGGGAGGTACCGCCACTGGCAGCCGGTCCTGGCCTGGTAGAGGATCGCGTTCACGATCTCTCGTAGGGCGTAGCGGCCCTGATGCCCGCTGGCCGAGGGGTGCCGGGCCTTCCACGCGGTCAGGACCGGACGGATCAGCTCCCACGCCTCGTCGGAGAGATCACTGGGGTACGGCTTACGTTCCGCCATACCTTCCARCAGAACGCACCAGCCCCCGAACGCAACACGATCATCTCCGCACGCCAGACATCACCCCAACCCGAAACCCGGCGAACCCCCACAGAACACCCTCTCACTGGATGTTTACGTGGTTTCGATGAGGATAAGTCGGTTATGTTGGCGGCGGTTTTTGTTCCTTTCGCGTGGTAGAGGVATATCCATGCACGCCAGGACCCTGATCACGATGGTTGTTGGGGGCGGGTATACGGGCAGGTGTCCGTCTGGTTTACCGATGCGGTGAAATTCCCTCTCCCACCGCGGTGATGCCGCGTCCGGTCTGCTGGTTTACGGCCGCGCGG
>NZ_MBLM01000053.1 GCF_001854655.1 Parafrankia colletiae
GACCTGCCCGGGCGGCGGACAGCGCGCCGCTGCCGAGGCCGGAGTCCGAGTAGAGGAAGCCGAGCTTCACCGTGTCGGTGGTGACACCGGGGCTGTCGCAGGTGGCAGGTACGGCGTCCTCCCCGCCGCCTCCGCCCGACCCCGAGCATCCGGRGACGGTGGCGGCCAGGACGGCGGYGAGCACCACCCCAAGCCTTCTTGTCAAGCCGCCTGAGCGCATCAATAACCCCACAGGAAATAAACAACGATCGTGATGGGGGATCTGGGCCGCGGTGGGCRGGGCGAGCCGGGTCAGATCAGACAGGGCTGAAGACTGGGCAGTGCCCCCATCGAAACGTTCATACTTAGTGAAATTTTTGGCTGATAGTAGCAGGTCCGATCTACGGCCCGTTGGCCGGCAAGTGGAGCGGCCGGCGTCGATCCGATCCAAAGTCAATCCCGGTCCGGTCGGCCCACTTGCCGGCCTTCTCTAACGCGGATCTGCTTCATCTGGAGCCCGGTGTGATTCCTGTCGCGCTACGGTAGCCCCGTTTCCGACAGGTTTCGGGCGATTCGTCCGGCGTCGCCCCACCGTCACCCGGAGTCCCTGCCTGGCCCTGACCTCGGTCGGTGGTGCCTCCCGGCAGCGTGCGGTGCGGGGGCGGCGCTGCCGGCGCGGACGTGTCACAGTCGTCCACCACGCGGTCGTGGTCGCGCGCTGATCGGCTAGCCGTCCGGCTGTGCCCGGCACCGGTCCTGGCCGGGGAGCACAGTCGCTCCCGCAGAGCCGAGGCCACCCCGTAAACGCCGGCCACACTGCCGAAACCAGGTGCCGGGCGCTCGGTTCCGTGGCCCGTCTGCGGGTCGTTCCGGACGGAGATATTCCGCTATTAGATCCCGGTTCCCGTCTCCTGGCGTCAGTCAATAACCGGCCGGTCGGATGGGTGTGGGGTCGGGAACTTGGCGGTAGGCCGCCTCTCGTACAGAGAGAACAGGGGAGTGCTTCGCAGTAGCGGCGTTCCCGCTCGCGACGGAGAGCCGGTGCGGCCAGCCAGGCGTCGCTCCGGGACTAAATCAGATGTCTTTTCCGCGGCATCGTTGGCGGGTGGCACGGTCGCGGGAGCGCCGAAATTTCTGGACGGCTCCTCCGTCCGGGAGAAAGAGGTATCCGCGAAAATCAGTCGCCTGGTGCCATAGCGCCTTTGCTGACGGCCCCGGTGAGGTGCCCCCGGCGCAGAACTGTCGGTACCGCGTGAAACGCTCGGACCATGGTCCTTGTTTTCGAAGGCGAGCTCTGGCTGTGGAACGCCCGCCGCGTTGATACGTGGACGTTTGTCAGCCTGCCGACAGAGGTCTCTGCGGAGATCCGCGACCGTGCCGGCGGAGCAAGCCGCGGCTTCGGGTCGCTACGAGTGCGGGTCACCGTCGGGGGCACCACCTGGGCCACGTCGATCTTCCCGGACAGTGCGGGTGGCAGTTATGTGCTGCCCGTCAAACGGGCCGTCCGCAGAGCGGAGGAGCTGGAGGTGGGAGACGCCGTGGCGGTCACCGTCGAGCTCGTCGACATCTGATGTCCGGCAGCCCGGCCGTGCCGCTCGGCACGAGGTTCGGCGCCGACCCCTGGAGGCGTGCCACCGGATCTTCGTTCGATCCGAGACGGTGCCGACCAACCTGGACCTGGTGCCGGCGGAGTTCGGCGGGAGGTCTGGTCCGCCGGCTGCCGGCCCTCACCGCCCACACCCTCGGCCTCCAGGCCGGGGAGCCGTTCCGGATCTGCTGCCCCGGCCCTACGGCCGGGGCAGCAGTACATACGCCGATATTGCGCGTGAGTGCTTCCGGGTCAGCCCGCTGACGGCGTGTCGTCGAGCAGTTCGAGTGCCACCAGGTCTTCGTAGGTCTCGCGGCGGCGGATGAGCCGGGCCCGGTCCCCCTCGACGAGGACCTCGGCGGGCCGGAGCTGGCTGTTGTAGTTGCTCGTCATCGTCATGCCGTAGGCGCCGGCGCCGAATATCGCGATGAGGTCGCCGGCCGCCATCGCCGGGAGCGCACGGCCCTTTGCCAGATAGTCGCTCGATTCGCAGATCGGGCCGACGACGTCATAGGTGACGAGGTCGTCGAGTGAATGCTGGTCCCGAGAGGGGGGAACCATCTCGATGCCCGGCGTTACCGGCCACATGAAGTGATAGCTGTCGTACATCGCGGCCCGGACGATATGGGTCATGCCCGCGTCGATCACGACCAGCTGCCGTTCGCCGGCCTGCTTGCGGTAACGGACGGCGGCGAGGAGCACACCAGCGTTCGCCGCGATGGTCCGGCCCGGCTCGAAGATGACCTGACCACCGCGGCCGACGAAGCCCTCCAGCCGCGGGCAGATCGCCTCCGCGAAGTCGTCCCAGCCCGGAGCACTCCCCGCCGAGTACTCGGCGGGGAAACCGCCACCCAGATTGATCGTGGTGACCGGATGYCCGGCGGCCTCGATCTCGGCGACGAGGGCCAGGACCCGCTCGAGCGCCATCGCGTAGACCTGCGGATCGAAGATGGGGCTGCCGATGTGGACGTGGATGCCCTCCGGCCGAAGGGAACCGTCGGCGGCGGCCGAGCTGAACAGCGCGGCAGCCCGCTCGATGTCCACCCCGAACTTCACACCGCGGACGGCCGTCGTCGTCCGGGCCGGGGTACGCAGGTCAGGTGCGATGTCGGGGTTGACCCGGATGGCCAGCCGTGGTCGCCGACCCTCCTCTCGCGCGATGCGGGCGAGGAGCGCGACCTCCTCCTCGGACTCGACGTTGATGCAGCGGATGTCCCGCCGGACAGCATCCCGCAGCTCGTCGGCGGACTTGCCCACGCCGGCCAGAACAATGCGTTCGGTATTCACACCCGCGGCCAGCGCCCGGTGCAGTTCGCCGCCGCTCACCGTGTCGATACCGGCGCCCTGCTCACCCAGGAGACGAAGCAGGTGCACATTGCTCAGTGCCTTCGCGGAGAAACAGATGAGCGGATCGATCGACTCGAACGCCTTGGCAAACCGAACATAATGGTCGACGAGAGTCGACGCCGAATAGACATAGGTCGGTGTGCCGAATTGTTCGGCCACCTCACGCAGCGGCGTCTGGTCGCACCACAGGGCGCCGTCGCGATAGGAAAACTCGTCCATCTCATCCTCACCGTGATGGCCGGTGCCAGCCTACCCGGCACTATCACCGGTCTCGGCAGCAAAGGCTGACTAGAGGCTACGGCACGGTGCGGTTCACCCCCGCGCGCCGTGACCGGCCGTCCGGCGGTGCGGTTGTCCGGCGCGGCGGGTGCGGTCGCCAGCCCGCGTCGCATCCCATGCGTGCCTGCTGCCGGCCCCGCGCWCGGCTGCTGCCCCGGGTCTGCCGCTGTCCCGGCTGGCTGTCCGCGCGGCGGCTGCCGCCCCTCGCGGCTTCCGCCGAGCCGCTTCTCGGGCTCCCGTTCGCCGCCCGGTCGTCGGCCTGCCCTGGCAGCGGCTGACGACGTTCACCGTGGCTGCGAACAGTGGGTGACATTCTCCGCAACGATCGGGGGGCGGCAACGGATATGTACAGGTCAGGGGATATGAATGGGCCCGCTGTTCCCGAGGGGGCAGGCGGCGGGCGGGTGGGCGGCCGGTTGCGGTCGTGCCGACAAGGACACGGATGAGACGACCATGGAGAACACGGTGACGGGCGCGCGACAACAGGGCATGGATCGGGACGCGACCCGGAGGCGGCCCCGAGCCGCAGGCATGCCGCGCATGGCGGCGGTGCCTCTCGCCGCACTCTTCACCCTCGTCACACTCGGTGCCGCGGCCGGCTGTGGCGACAACATCACCGGGGCAGGTCCGGCCGGTGGTGAATCCGGCCGGAGTTCCGCTTCCTCTTCCCCGAGTGAGGCGGCCCCGGCCGGGCCCGCGCCGCTGGACATCCTGGTCACCAACGACGACGGGGTGGGCGCACCGGGCATCGACGCGGTCGTCCGCGGCCTGCGCGCATTGCCCGGGGTCACCGTGACAGTCGTTGCACCGGCCACGAACCAGTCGGGCACCGGTGGCCGGACGACCCAACCCACCCCCACGCACCGGGATGCCACGACGGCCAGCGGCATTGCCGCGACCGCCGTCGACGGCTTCCCCGCCGACTCGGTGGTCGTCGCGCTGGACGTTCTCCACGTCACCCCGGATGTCGTCGTCTCCGGGATCAATCAGGGCCAGAACCTGGGCCCGGTGGTCGACCTCTCCGGCACGGTCGGTGCGGCCAGGGCCGCGGCATCGCGGGGCATTCCGGCGATCGCCTCGAGTTTCGGGTTCGCGGACAGCTTCGACTACGGTCCCGGCGTCACGCTGGTCGTCGACTGGATCACCCGGCACCGGGCGGAGCTGGCCGACGGTGCGCCGTCGGCCGGGCCGCGGGGGAGCGTCGCCAACCTCAACATCCCGAACTGCGCGGTGGGCGGCGAGGTGCGCGGACTGAGGGAGCTCCAGACCCAGCCGTCGCTACCCGACATGGCTGCCGCACTGGCCCGACAGGACTGTGCGTCCACCGCCGAACCGGAGGAGGAGGTCGCGGCCTTCACCGCCGGCTTCGCGACGCTTACCGAGATCCCGGTCGAGGGCCGTGTTGCCACGACGTCTCCCAGCTGATCTTTAACGTTTGACCGTAATGCCGGAAAAGTGGCTCGATGCTGGCGATGGCCTTCCCGCCGCATGGCTGTCCGCGCACAGCGACAGCGCAGTTGCCTTCGGGCCTGCCCCCGAGGGCGGCTGGCGGGGATGACGCTGGCTCCCAGCAGGCTTTCTCGCCGTTCCTGATCCGACGTCCCAGGTTGCGGTCAGTCTGACGCCGTAACGAGTCCGATCTCGTGGAGTGACGAATCGCGTGYGGTCTGTCCATGCCCGCCGGCGGCCCAGATCTGCCGGGCGTGCCGGGCGATGCGTCCCCCGCGCGACGGTGGGCGGTATCTGGCCGTAACACGACGGCTACCTTTCATGCCCGACTGGCAGACCCCCCACCGGAGCACAGGGAAGGCTCTACGTTTCCACTACCCCGAACGGGGGTGGGTGGTGGAGCTGTTGGCATTTCCCGGGTGCCGGCCGGCCATCTCCACCCCCGTACGGGCGGGGGGCGGCCAGTATGCCGCGGGCCAGCTGGTGTGGGTCCCGGCACAACACAGAGGTAGGGCGGTCATTGATGGACGGGACAGGTGTGCGCGGGGGGCTGCGGGGTGGCGGGGCCATCCCCGCGCGGGCTGGCTTGAGTGGAGCCGAAAAAACAACGGAGAATCCATGTTCGGTGGGTGGCAGGGCGTCCGTGTCACGCCGGTGGCAGGCGGGTGCAGCATGAGCGGCCGACACAGTGCGCGGCGGCGCGCCGCCCGGCCGCCGCGAATCCGGCAGGTCGACCGGGCCTACCGGACCTTCCGCGGCCACATCGCCGACCGCGTCTGCCTCGCCAGCCGGGTCGACTCCGCCGACCGTCGGTCAGCCCTTCTCGCCACGACGGCCAGCCTGATGACGATCATGCTCGCGGTCTGCATGCTCGGCGTGATGGCGTTCGGCTCCACGGCATGACCGGCTCCGTCCCGGCCGGGCGGTGCGCCGCCGCGGTCGTCCTCCCGCGAACCGGGGCTCCGGTGGACGGAGCAGGCAGCGCCGCGCTGTCCGGGCGGACGGTGCGTCCCGCGAGGTCACGGACGCAGGTTCCGCTCGACCACGCCTGTCTGATCCCGCCCGCGAGGCCCGGGCACCTCCGTGGCCGCCGTGGCCATGGCCGTGGCCACGGCCGCAGCGAGCCCTGACCACCGCCAGCCACACCACGGCCGCAGCGAGCCCCGACCACCGCCAGCCACACCACCACCGCTGCCAGCCGCGGCACCAGCCCCACACAGGACCATCGCCCGGCACGGGTTCCGTGCCGGGCGAAGTCGCCTCAGCCGGCGCCGGGTGGCG
>NZ_MBLM01000054.1 GCF_001854655.1 Parafrankia colletiae
TGCTGTGTCTGGCGCCGGAGGAGGGGTTGGGTGTGCGGGATGAGCAGATGCGGGCTCGTCACCTCACCGCCATCAACCGCTTCCGCGGCGTATAGATCACGCAACCCGAACCGGCCGACGCCCCAGCTCCTGTCACCCAACGATTGCCGGTCTGGGATGCTGGGTGCCTATGACAGAGCACAGCGATCTCATCCCGATGGCCGGCGAGGGTGAAGGCGCCCCCGGCTTCGATCTGGTCCGCCGCGGCTACGACCCGCAGCAGGTGAACGCGCACGTCAACTGGCTTGTCGAGCAGCTCCGCGAGGCCGAGTCGCACCGGGCCGCCGCCGAGGCCGCCGCCTCCGAGGCGGCCACCGAGGCGGCCCGGGTGCGCGATGATCTGGCGGCGAACCGGCCGGCGTGGGAGGAGTTCGGCGGGCGCATCACCCAGATCCTCCAGCTCGCCGAGGAGGAGGCGGCCACGGTCCGCGCCGAGCGGACCCGTGACGCCGAGGCCCAGCTGGAAGAGGCCCGCCGGATCGTCGCCGAAGCCGAGTACACCCGCGAGCGCACCGTGCTGGACGCCGAGGAGCAGGCGCAGAACATCGTGGCCTCGGCCCGCGCCGAGGCGGAGCGGGTCGTCGAAACGGCACGGGCCACCGCAGCCGCGACCGAGGGCGAGTCCGCCCGGCGCCTCGCCGACCTCGAGAACCAGCGCGACCAGGTCACCGCCCAGCTCGGCGCGCTGCATGACCAGGTGACCGCTCAGCTCGGCGCCCTGCGCGACCGGCTCACCGCCGCGACGGCACCCCTGCAGGCCGGATCAGCACCCCCGCGGGCCCTGACCGCGGGCGACAGCACCGCCGCCGCACCGGCAGGCTCGGCACACAGCTGAGCCACCCGACCCACACAGCTGACCCACCTGAGCTATCTGACCCACCGGCACGTCGCCACCACAGCCGGCCCCGGCCCCGGCCCGCTCCGACGCGACCCGTCAGCACCGTCAGCAGGTCAGCCGCGCCCCCAGGCCCGCCGGAAGCGCTGGCGAGGGCCTGCATGGCGGCGCGCCCAACAGGCCGTGTGCCAGTGCCGCCGCTCGTCGACAGCGCCCACCGGCCACACGACCCGATGCGGCATGCCCAGCGCGATGAGATGATCGCAGCCAGGGCACCGGTACTCCTTGGTGGTCGCCVCACCGGTCACCGGGCGGACGACCCAGCCCTCATCCGGGCCCCCGCCGGAGCCCTCTCCGTCCTCCAGGCCGCTACGCGGGCCGCCACCGGGCATCTCAGCGGCCGCCGAAGCCGCCGTCCGGAGCCGAGCGGCCGATGACCTCACCGTCCACAACCCTGATCGGGCCCGAGCCGCCGCCCTGCCCCTCCGTCTCCCCGCGCCCGCCGCTCACCCGTGCCAGCGCGGCGCCGGCCAGCGTGCGGGCGACCTTGGCACGCCGCAGCATCCCCGCCGGACTCGCCAGTGCCGACGAGGCCCCGATCAGCGCGTGGAACGAGCGGTCACTGCCCCGCCAGTGCTCGCGCAGGATGGGCTCCCCCGCGCCGACCACCAGCCGGCGGAAGGCGAAGGCCACCACGGCCACGTCGTCCAGCTGCCCGATCACCGGGATGAAGTTCGTCAGCCGGTTCCTCGGTGACACCAGATAGGCCAGCGCCGCACCCGCCTCCAGCTTCGCGGACTGCGGCACCCGCGGGTCGGCGACCACCCGGCGMAGCATGATGACCAGATCAGGCAGGAAGGTCGTCACCTCACGGCCGAACTCGCGCAGTGCGTCCTTGTCCACCATGGCCACGGGCGTCCTCCTCGGGTAGGGCAGGCGGCGCGGTCGCGCGGCTGAACCTGGCGCTCGGCGACATCCTAGACATGCCCACCGATCGCACCACCGCGTGATCAACGTCGGTACGGGTCCGGTTCCCCCCGAGGAGTCGGCGAACCCGCCACCGCGACCGGACTGTCCTTCAGTGTGGGGACGGACCGCCGGCGCGGGTGGTCCGACCACCACCGCGGTGGTGGGCCGCGGTCAGCGCGAGTGGTCGCGGAAGCCCCGCCCCGTCTTGCGCCCCAGGTAGCCGGCCTTGACGAGATGCTCCAGCAGCGGCGCCGGCGCATACCCCGGCTCCCGGAACTCCAGGTACAGCGTCCGCTGGATGGCGAGGGTCACGTCCAGGCCGACGACGTCCGCCAGCGCGAACGGGCCCATCGGATGCCCGCAGCCCACCGTCATCGCGGTGTCGATGTCGTCGAGGGTGGYGTAGTGCGCCTCCAGCATCCGCACCGCGTCGTTGAGGTACGGGAACAGCAGGGCGTTGACGATGAAGCCGGCGCGGTCCCCGCAGACCACCGGATGCTTGCGCGCCGCCCGGCTCACGGCGAGCACCGTCGCGGTCGTCTCCGGCGCGGTCAGGACGGTCGGCACGACCTCGATCAGCCGCATCRCCGGCGCCGGGTTGAACCAGTGCATGCCGATCACGCTGCGCGGGCGGGTGGTTGCGGTGGCGCACTCGACCACGGGCAGCGAGGACGTCGTCGTCGCGAGGATCGCACCGGGCTTCACCACCTCGTCGAGCGCGGCGAACAGCGCCCGCTTGACGCTCAGTTCCTCGACGACCGCCTCGACCACCAGGTCGCAGTCGGCGAGGGCGTCGAGGTCCGTCGTGCCCGTCACCCGTGCCAGGGCCGCGTCCCGGTCCTCGGCGGAGAGCCGGCCGCGCTGGAGGCCGCGCTCGAACGACTCGATCAGGCGCTTGCGGACCGCGGCGACCTTGTCGTCCGAACGGGCACGGTAGACCACGTCGTAGCCCGAGCGGGCGAGCACCTCGACGATGCCGGTCGCCATCGTGCCGGTGCCGACCACACCGACAAGCCGGACCGGGCGCGGCTCCACCCCGGCGACCACGGTCGGGGGCGCCGCGTCGACCACCTCGGGCGAGTCGGGCGCGGCGTACGTGTAGAAGCCCCGCCCCGTCTTGCGCCCGAGCATGCCGGCGGTGACGAGCTGCTTGAGCAGCGGCGCCGGGGCATGCAGGTGATCCCGGGACTGGTGGTACATCGAGTCGAGGATCTCGTAGGCCGAGTCCAGCCCGATCAGGTCGAGCAGGGCCAGCGGGCCCATCGGGTGGCCGCAGCCGAACCGCATCGCCGCGTCGATGTCCTCGCGGCTCGCGTAGTGCGCCTCCAGCATCCGCACCGCGTTGTTCAGGTAGCCGAACAGCAGCGCGTTGGCGATGAAGCCAGCCCGGTCACCCGCCGACACGGCCGTCTTGCCGACCCGCCCGACCAGGTCACGCACGCCGTCAAGCACGGCAGGATCGGTGACGACCGTTCCCACGACCTCGACGAGTCCCATCACCGGGGCCGGGTTGAACCAGTGCGTGCCGAGCACCCGCGACGGACGGTGGGTGGACGCCGCGAGCTCGGTGACCGACAGCGAGCTGGTGTTGCTGGCAAGCACGGTCCCGGGCCGGCAGAGCTCGTCGAGATGGCCGAACAGCTCCCGCTTGGCGTCGAGCCGCTCGTGGATCGCCTCGATCACCAACGGGCAGTCGGCGACGGCCGCCAGGTCGGTGCCGCTGTCGATCCGCCCGAGCAGCTCCGCCCGCTCCTCGACGCTGATCTTGCCGCGATCGACAGCCCGCTGGGTGGAATGCTCCAGATGGCCGCGCCCACGGGCCAGACCGGCGTCGTCCTTCTCGACGCCGACGACCTCGATGCCCGCCCGCGCCAGCACCTCCGCGATGCCCGCACCCATGGTGCCCAGGCCAACGACCCCGACCTTCGTCGGCTCTCCGAAAGCAGTCTCCTGGCTCATACCCGGCGCTCCTTTCCTCCGGGGTCCGTCCGGCCGCACCGCACTCGCCGGGCCGGCGGATCTCCCGCGCTCCGATTGACCGGATCGTCCCAGATTCACCACGCTGGAGCGTGCGATCGTGAGGAAAACTGCCACCTATGAACGGCCTTGTGTTCACCCGAACAGCATGTTACGACCGCGCAGCGTACGTCGCGACCCGGCGAGAGCCGTCCCGCCGTCGGCGGGATCAGCGGAGCCAGGCAGGGCCAGCGGGTCAGGCAGGGCCAGCGGGTCAGCGGGTCAGCGGGTCAGCGGGTCAGCGGGTCAGAAGAGGGTGGGGATCGAGGGTTCGAGACCCCGGAGCGCGTCGTAGTCGACCACCGAGCAGGCGATGCCGCGGTCACCGGCCAGCATCCGGGCCTGCGGCGTGATCGACTGGGCGCACAGGATCCCACTGACCGGGTGCGGCAGCGCCGGGTCGTCGTTGAGTCGCGCCAGGTAGCGGGTGAGCTGCTCCACACCGTCGATCTCGCCACGGCGCTTGATCTCGACCGCCACGGTGGAGCCGTCGGTGTCCCGGCAGAGAAGATCTACCGGCCCGATGCCGGTCTCGTACTCCCGGCGGACCAGGGTCAGCCCCTCGCGGACGGCGTCCGGCCGGTCCGCCAGCAGCACCTGCAGGTGGGCCTCGACACCGTCCTTGCGCAGACCCGGGTCGACACCGAGCTCGTGCGTGGAGTCATGCATGATCTCCTCGATGGTGATCACGAGCTGCTCCGCGGCCCGGTTCGTCACGCGCCAGACGCCCTCCTCCTCCGCGATGGCGCACGGCGGGCTCATCCAGTTGAGCGGCTTGTAGGCACGCCCGTCCGCATGGATGGAGATCGAGCCGTCCGCCTTCACCAGGAGCAGCCGGACGGCGCTGGGCAGATGCGCCTTGAGCCGGCCGACGTAGTCGACACTGCAGCGAGCGATGACGAGCCGCATGGCGCGACCGTACCGTGCCGCCCTCCGGCCACCTCGCCCGGCCCAGGCCAGGCGCCTACCTCCGCGGGGTGCCGGTGGCCGGGCCGTGTCCTGGGGTGGTCTGCCCGGACGAGCGCAGCACGAGGTCGTCGAGGAGACGGCGGCGGCCCGCGTACCGGGAGGCGAGCTGGGCGGCTCGCTCGGCGGGCAGGCGGGCGAGCCGGCGCGGGTCGGAGTTGTCGGCCATGTCCGCGCGTTTGACCACGATGGCGATCGCATCGGCGGCGACCCGGAGCAGATAGGACTCGATCGCCTCGTCCTCCCGGTGGGTCAGCGCGTCCACAGCCGCGACGACCTGCGGGGGATAGCCCGCGTCGGCCAGCTCCGGGACGGTCAGGTCACTGTCCTCGACGACGTCATGCAGGATCGCCGCCATCTGCGCGTACGCCACCTCCACGCCCGCACCCGCCGCGGTGCGGCCGACGGTGTCCATCACCCGCCGCGGGTGACCGATGTAGTCCTCCCCGGCCTTGTCGAGCTGACCGGCGTGCACCCTGGTGGCCAGCGCCACCGCGTCCGTGAGGGTGGGCACGCTGCCCGGTCGCGCGGCGTCCACCGGCTCAGGCCCGCCCTCGGCCCCGGCCCCGGCCCCGGGGTCAGGCACGGTCGAGGCCGTTCGCCGTGCGGACGATCTGGACGATGCCCCGCATGATCTCGGTGAGGCCGTAGTCCTTCGGGGTGAACACCGCCGCGACCCCGAGCGCGGTCAACGCCTCCGCGTCCGACGGCGGGACGATCCCACCGACCACGACCGGAACCTCCCCCAGACCCGCCGCCCGCAGCCCGTCCAGCACCTCCGGCACCAGGTTCATATGCGACCCCGACAGCACCGACAGACCCACGACGTGCACGTCCTCATCGACCGCGGCGGCGACGATCTGCGCCGGAGTCAACCGGATGCCCTGGTAGACCACCTCGAAACCCACATCCCGGGCCCGTACCGCGATCTGCTCGGCCCCGTTGGAATGCC
>NZ_MBLM01000055.1 GCF_001854655.1 Parafrankia colletiae
TCGGACAACGCCCGGTTGTACACGTAACGCACACAACCAAACGTTTTCGCTAACTGTTCCACCTGATGGGAGTTCGGGTAGAACCGGTACCGGTACGCCCGCTTCACCACCCGACTCCCCACGGCCGGCAGAATACACCTTTCCGCCGCCACCCTGATGTCGGAGCTGACGCGCTAACCCCGTTCTGAAAGGCGGGGCCTGCGCGCTACGTTTCACGGTCAGCAGCATCTTCACCAAGCTCGACCTGACCCCGACGGACGTCGACCACCGCCGGGTACTCGCCGTCCTCACCTACCTCAACAGCTGATCCGACAGCGTGGGTTGATCCGAGAGCGTCGCGGCCAGGTCGACGAAGTCGCGCGCGGGCGCCGGCAGGTCGGCGGAGTTCCAGGCGATGGCGACCTCCGAACCGGCGATGTCGACGACCTCGACGAACGCCAGGCCCGGCCACCGCTGCGCGGACGCGATCGAGGCCGGGACCAGCCCGACCGCGCGGCCGGTGCGAGCCGCGTCCAGCAGATCGTCCAGCGTGTGGCCCTGCGCCCCGAACCGCGGCGGCCTGGTGCGTCGTTCGCTCACACGCCAGAACCCGCACCAGACCGGATCCGACCCCACGACGTCGATCCACGGCAGCTCGGCGATCTCCGCAAACGTGACGCCCTGACGGTTCGCGAGCGGATGGCCGGCGCCCAGGGCCACGAAGCGCGGCTCGGTGGCCACCACGATCAGGTCCAGTCCCGTGCCGGTGAACGGTGGCCGGACGATGGCGACGTCACTCGTGTGCCCGCGCAGGCCGCCGGTCGGATCCTCGAGGCCGTAGTGCTTCGTGAGGAGACGGACGTCGGGATACCGCCGGGCGAAGGCCTGCAGCAGCTTCGGCGTGATCTCCACGGCAGCGGTGGCGGCGAGACCGATGCGCAGCGTGGCAGCGGCGTCGGTCGCGATGTCCCGCGCGGCGGCCGCGCACCGCTCGGCAACGGCGAGCAGTTCACGCGCATGGGGCAACCACCGCGACCCACGGTCGGTGAGTCCCACCGCTCGGCTTGAACGCTCGAACAGGGCGAACCCGAGATGCGACTCGAGTCGCGCGATCGCGCTGCTGAGTGACTGCTGGGCCACGTTCAGGCGGCGTGCGGCATGGGTGAAGTTCAGATCCTCGGCGACGGCCACGAAGTAGCTCAGCTGACGGAGATCCATCCTCGTGGCGGCGGACAGCGCCGGCGATCGACCGACGACCGCTGTGGGACCACCGAGAACTTCTGTTTCCCCTGCTGCGGACATCGCTCTAGCGTTCCATCCAGACGATGCGCGGRACAGCGCGGGAAGCGCACGACGGCGACGGGACCCTGACACGATGGCGGAGACGCTGCACGAGCACGCCGGCGGTGACGCCGCCCTGCACCGACTCGAGGAGCTCTTCTACCRCAGGGCGCTGGCCGATCCGGTGCTGAGCAAGCTCTTCCCCGAGCGGGTACCGACCCATGTCGACCACCTCACCTGGTTCACGRCGGAGTCCTTCGGCGGCCCGGACCGTTTCAGTCGCGAGGTCGGCTTCGCCTACCTGATCGACGTCCACCGTCATCTTCGGATCACCGACGAGCAGCGTGACCGCTTCGTCGAGCTGTACCTCCAGGCCCTGGACGAGGCCGGCCTACCCGACGACGAACCGTTCCGACGGTCGGTGCGCGAGCACATCGAGTTCGGCGTGCAGATCGCGCAGCAGAACTCGTGGGCCGCCACCGACGCCGACCTGCATCCGATCCGCGAGGTACCCCTCTGGCAGTGGAGTCAGGACGCCGTGGATGTCGGCGGCGTGCGGCCCGCTTCCGAGCAGCCCGCTTCCGAGTAGCTGGCGCCCGAGTAGCCGGCGAGCTGCTCGGCCGGGGGTCGGATCGAGAGCTGGTGGGTCTGCGCCCACTGTCGGCCCCATTCCCACATCGACTGCAGCATCGGCGCCAGGGAGCGGCCCTCGGCGGTGAGCGCGTACTCCACGTGTGGGGGTGTGGCGCTCACCAGGGTGCGCTCGACGATGCCGATCTTCTCGAGCTCCCGCAGGCGTTGGGTGAGCATCTTCTCGGTGATGTCGGGGATCAGGCGCCGGATCTGGGTGAAGCGCAGCCGGTCGTTCTCCTTGAGGTGGGCCAGGATCACCGCGGTCCACTTTCCACCGACGACCTCGATGGTCACCTCCACGGGGCACCGGTAGATGCGCTCGCCCATCGGCAGTCCTCCACTGCGGCCTGACCAGCCCCTCGTCGGGCTGGCCCTCCACGTCAGGGTACGCACAAAAAAGTGGGTACCCACAGCGGAGTAAGTCGTTGGTAGCCTGACGATCGGAGGTGCAGTGGTGATCGTCGAGTACATTCGCTACCGAATTCCCCAGGACAGGTCCGACGAGTTCGAAGCTGCCTACATCCGGGCTTCCGGGTCGCTGCGCGAATCACCGAACTGCCTCGGATTCGAGCTCGCACGCTGCCATGAGAACAGCGACCACTATGTTCTGCGCATTGACTGGGACTCGCTCGACGGCCACCTGAAAGGGTTCCGTGGGAGCGACGTCTTTCGCGGATTCCTCGCCGAGGTCGGACCGTACGTCGAGCATATCGAGGAAATGCGTCACTACACGCCGACGGCGGTCGCCGGCCCCGGCGGCGGCCAGCCGCAACCACCCAGCCTCCATGACTGGGCGGGCGGGCCCGATGCGTTCGAGCGCCTGTTCACGCGCTTCTACGAGACCGTCGTCGACGACGATCTGCTCTCCCCGCTGTTCGCGCACATGGATTCCGGGCATCCGCACCATGTCGCCCTGTGGCTGGGTGAGGTGTTCGGCGGGCCCGCTCTCTACACCGCGCGCCGCGGCGGCTACGAGAACATGCTCTCGCATCACCTCGACAAGGCGATCACCGAGCCGCAGCGCCGGCGCTGGGTGAGCCTCCTCGTCGACGCCGCGGACGAGGTCGGACTGCCCGGTGACCCCGAGTTCCGCGCCGCGTTCATGAGTTACCTCGAGTGGGGTACCCGCATCGCCGTGCAGAACTCCCAGCCCGGCGCGACCCCCATGCCACACGCGCCCGTCCCACGATGGGGATGGGGAGTGGCTCCGCCCTGGCAGCCGCCCGACGCGAGCCAGGCAGGCGACACGCGCCAGGCGGGCGACGGGTCGTGACCTCCAGGGCGGGCACCGAGCGTCATCGGGCGCAGGCACGCGGCCGAAGCATCAGCCTGCCGAGCCGCCGGCGATCGTGTAGCTCCACAGCTCACTGTGCACACCGACCGGCTTGGGTGCCTCGCCGCCGGCGCGCTCGGCTTCGGAGCGGTGCCCGTGGGCGAACGCCGGCGAGCTGACCCAGGCCTGGAAGGACGCCTCGTCCCGCCAGCGGGTCACCACCAGCCACACGGTGCGGTCGTCGGCCGGCTGGAGCAGCTCGAAGCCCTCGAAACCGTCACGGTCGTCGATGGCACCGGCACGCGCGGCGAAACGACGGGCCAGTTCGTCGCCGCTGTCAGGCTCGACAGTGATGGCGTTGATCTTGATGACGGTCATGGTGCCCCGGCTTCCCCAGTGGGTGGTCGCGCGATTCGTCGATGCTATCGGCAGGCCGACGGCGAGCACCTCGGGATCTTCAGGCCCCGGAAGAAGGCGCTGATGTCGACGGCGAGCACCTCAGGCACTTCCAGCCCCGGGAAGTGGCCGCCGCGGTCGGCCTCCGTCCACCGGACGATCGGCATCCGCCGCTCGGCGTAGGAACGGATCGGGCGGGTGATGTCCTCGGGCAACACGAGGACACCGACTGGTTGGACGGTTCGCCAGGAAGGCGGTCCACCGGTCTCCCGGTGCAGGCGAGGTGCCGTGCCGGCGGTGCCGGTCAGCCAGAAGAGCATCACGTTCGTGAGCACGCGGTCGGGGCTGATCGCGAAGTCCCTGCCCGCCCACATCGTCATCGGGTCGAGCAGCCAGGCGAGCAGCCCGACCGGCGAGTCGTTGAGTGCATACGCGGGGGTCTGCGGCCGGGTGCCGTTCACCTTTCGGACCGCTGGCTGGTCGCGCAGGTAGGCCTCGGTCTGAGCGAGCCGCTCCTGGTCCTGCGGGATCAGCTGCGCACGGTCCGGGTCGCCGGGCAGCGCGGACGTCGGGAGGTAGTTCAGGTGTATTCCGATGACGTGTTCGGCGTCGTGTTGCGACAGCGCCCGGGACACCGCCGCGCCCCAGTCACCCCCGTGGGCGCCGTACCTCCGGTAGCCCAGCCGGCGCATGAGCTCCGCCCAGGCGCGGGCCACGCGGTCGACGTCCCAGCCGCGCTCGCGCGTCGGGCCGGAGAAGCCCCAGCCCGGAAGCGACGGCACGACCAGGTGGAAGTCGGCCGAGAGCGGACCGATGACGTCGAGGAACTCCACGATGGACCCCGGCCAGCCGTGGGTCAGCACCAGCGGGAGCGCGTCCGGCCGCGCGCATCGCACGTGCAGGAAGTGGATCCGCTGGCCGTCGATCTCGGTGACGAACTGCGGATGGCTGTTCAGCTCGGCTTCCGCCGCGCGCCAGTCGTAGCGGTGGCGCCAGTGGCCAGCGAGCTCCCTGACTCGGGCCAGCGGCACGCCGAACTCGTCGCCGACGCCCGGCAGTTCGTCGGGCCACCGGGTGCGGTCGAGGCGGGCGTGCAGGTCGTCGAGGTCGACCTGCGGCACGTCCACCCGAAACGGCTCGATCTCCATTATTAGTCTCCCTAACGTTTGTGACACAAACGCTAGGTCGTTGGTGGGACTAACGCAAGCCTTAGGATGCCGTCCATGCCGGAACGCGACCGCCACGTGCCGACCGACCCCACCGCCGTCTCCGCGCGCCTGCGGTCACTGGCCAGTCGGCTCCTCGGCCGCACCGCGGTGCATGCCGATCGGATCTCGAACACGCACCTCRCCGCGGCGGGGGCGACCCGGTGGCAGTACGCCACGCTCGTCACCCTCCGCGACGGCGGGCCGGCGAGCCAGGCCACGCTCAGCGAGCGCACCGGCATCCACCGCAGCGACATGGTGGCCGTGCTGGGCGGCCTGACCGAGGCCGGGCACGTGGAGCGCGCGCCCGACCCCGACGACCGGCGCCGCAACATCGTCACGCTGACCCCGGCCGGGCGATCTCGGCTGCACGCTCTGGACCACCTCGTCGACCAGACCCAGCAGGAGCTGCTCGCCCCACTCACCCCTGACGAGCGCGCAGAGCTCCTCCGCCTCCTGCAGCAGATAGATGATCATCATTCGACACGCTGACCCGCGCGCGGCCGCCGTTCAGGCGCCGGGTACCTGCCCGGCGATCACCCAGCTAGTCTTGTGCAGGCATCGGTTGCCTGTCGCAACCACTGCCGATTGACATCCTCTCCGGTCTGAAGGCCGAAGATTCCTGTACCTCGCGATACAGGTTCCTGATTCGTCAACGGACGCCTCCTCACTCCTGGGAGCGAGGTGGTCTCACTCCCTC
>NZ_MBLM01000056.1 GCF_001854655.1 Parafrankia colletiae
CCTGGCCACAGCACGTCACTGAACAGATCGCCGCTTGACATCAAAGAACATGGGATGTCTGACCCATCACCAACCGCCACGGCCGATCCACCGGTAGTCAGACACTCCCGCGGCGCCCAGAGCGCGGACCAGCACGCCCCTAGAACCCCTCACGCCCCCCTGGTGATCGACTGGCTTGCCGCACCGTGCGCCAGTAGCCGCGAACGACCTCGAAAGCGGTAATTACCAGTCGTCTCACGCTGCCCCGCCAGTGCCGGAACGACGTGGTTGGCATCGTCCGATGGCGTCAGCTGCCCTGCGAGACCCCACGCGCGGGCGGGGACGACCCGGTGCCCGCGTAGCGCCACGCTGAGTTGACGGGAAGATTGTCGGCGACTCCTGGACACTGGCCCCCTGTGGCGCTGAGACAAACGACTGATCACTCATCATCTGTGCTTGACCACGTCAGCTGCTTTTCCCGGTTCGGGTGAGGTGATGCTCTGGCTGGCGCGGAGCATGGCTTGGTAGAGGGCGGCTTCCCCGGGTGGGTCGGGCAGAGGGCCGCGGGCGGGGGCCTGGAAGGACTGGATCATCAGGGCGACGAGACGGCGCCAGGCGTCGGGCGCGGCGTCGCCGGTGGCGTTGACGACGCCGGCGTTGGCCATGAGCAGGAGGACCAGGTCCCGGCTGGTGAAGTCCTCGCGTAGGTGCCCGCTGTCCTGGGCGCGGGCGATGAGTGCGAGGAAGCCGTTGTACGCCTCGGCGCGGCGGGCTTCGAGAGCTTTGGCGGCGGGGAAGGTCATGGTCAGGATGTCGGCGAAGCCGCGGTCGGCGGCCTGCATCGCACAGACCGTCTCGATGAACCCCGCGAATCCGTCCCACGGATCGGGGTGCTCCAGGGCCGCGGCGACCGCGGCGACGTAGGTGTCCATCCGGTCGGCGAAGACGGCGGCGACCAGTTCCTCCTTGCTGGGGAAGCGGCGGAAGATGGTGGCGATCCCCACCCCCGCCTCGCGGGCCACCGAGGCCATGGAGGCGTTCAGGCCGTCGCGCCCGAACACCTTCCGCGCGGCGGCGATGATCCGCGCCCGGTTGCGCTCGGCGTCGCTGCGCAACGGCTGGGCGGCGGGCTCGGCGGTGCCGTCGGTGTGCTGGGCGGCGGGCTCGGCGGTGCCGTCGGTGTGCTGGGCCCCGGGGTTCATGCCCCCAGCCTAACGAATCGGAATTCCCTATCCGTTTCTCGTGTTACAGTGGTCGAGCAAACCGGATAGGGCTATCCGGATCACTGATTCGGATAGCCCTATCCATATAGTCTCTCGAAAGGTTCGCCGTGCCCGCCATCGCCATCGTCGGGGCCGGCCCCCAGCTGGGTCTGGCCATCGCCCACACCTTCGGCTCCCACGGCCTCGACGTCGCCCTGATCGCCCGCAACCGCGCCAGGCTCGACGAGCTCGTCGGCACGCTCGACGCTGAGGGCATCACCGCCGCCGCGTTCCCCGCCGACGTACTTGACCGTGACGGACTCACCCAGGCGCTCAAGGACGCCGCCGCGCAGTTCGGCGGGATCGATGTCCTGGAGTACTCCCCGGTCGGGACGCTTGACTCCACCATCCTGACCAGTCCGTCCGAGACCGACCCGTCCCATGTGCAGCACGAGATGGGGTTCCAGCTGTACGGGGCCATCACCGCCACAAAGGCAGTGCTGCCCGCGATGCGTGAGGCCGGCGCGGGCACCCTGCTCTACACCACCGGGGCCGGCTCGATCGACCCCGTTCCGATGATCGCCAATGTCAACGCCGCCGCGGCGGCACTGCGCAACTGGGTGATCAACCTCCACAAGGAACTGGCCGGCGCCGGCATCCAGGCCGCCCACGTCGGCATCGACGTGTCGATCGGCACCGCCGTCATCCCCGGCGCGCCGGTGGCCCAGCCCGAGGAGATCTCCCCCGTCTACTGGGAGCTGCACACCACCCACCGCGACGCAGYCGAGCGCGTCTTCAGCCGCTGACACCGCACCGGCTGCCCTGATCCGCCCCTCGTCGAACCCTGATCGCGCCGCGGYGTGATCTCCAGAGAAGGTCCCGCCCGATGAACGTGTTCCTGTGGATCGTGCAGGGCCTGCTGGCTGCGGCGTTCGCGGTCGCCAGCGTCCTGAAGTCCACCCGGTCCCGCGAGCAGCTCATTCCCCAACTGCCGTGGGTGAGCGATGTGTCGACCCCGGTGATGCGTCTGATCGGTGCCGCCGAGTTCGCCGGCGCCCTCGGCCTGATCCTCCCGGGTGCCTTCGACATCGCCACCGTGCTCACCCCGCTGGCCGCCACCGGCCTCGCAGTGATCATGGTCCTGGCCATGGGTCTCCACGCCCGCCGCAAGGAGCCGGCGGCCATCGCGTTCAACGCGGTGCTGCTCATCCTCGCGGCGGTCGTGATGTGGGGCCGATTCGGACCCCACACCCTTTGACCCGCTCCCGTGCCAGGTTCCGCCCCCGCCACGCGCCCGCGTGCCCGGCTGGCTCAACGATCGGGCGCTGCTGATGCCGCTCTTCCGCTTCTCTCCTGCAAAGGATGTCTGACATGCAGATCGCCGGCTCCGTGGCCCTCGTCACCGGCGCCAGCCGCGGGCTGGGCCRCCACTTCGCCGCCCAGCTCCTGCAACGTGGCGTGGCCAAGGTGTACGCCACCGCGCGCCGTCCCGACAGCGTCGACGTACCGGGAGCGGAGGTGCTCTCCCTCGACATCACCGACCCGACCTCCATCACCGCCGCGGCCAAGGCCACCGGCGACGTGACCCTGCTGGTCAACAACGCCGGCGTCGCGACGTTCACCAACCTGACGACCAGCGACATGGACATGATCCGGCTGGAGATGGACACCCACTACTACGGCCCGCTGAACATGATCCGCGCCTTCGCCCCGGTCCTGAGGGCAGGTGGGGGTGGGGCGATCGTGAACGTGCTGTCGGCAGGCGCCTGGGCCCCCAGCGAACACACCAGCTCCTACTGCGCGGCCAAAGCGGCCGCCTGGAGCCTGACCAACAGCGTCCGCCTCGAACTCGCCTCTCAGAACACGCAGGTCACCGGGCTCATCCTCGGCCCGACGGACACCGACATGGCTGCGGGTGTGGAGATGGACAAGAACGACCCGGCCGACGTCGTGCGCGCCACCCTCGACGGCATCGAGGCCGGCCACGCCGAGGTCATCGCCGACGCCCTGTCCGCCCAGGCCAAGGCCAACCTCGCCCTCGACCCCGCCCAGGTCTACCAGCCCACGTCGGGCCCAGGCGAAGCAGTCAATCGCCTTCGCGGGCATCGGGATCGCGCAGCAGGCCGCCGTCCGACGATCTCCCGCGCACCGTGAACGACTGGCTTCGCGCCCCTGGCGGGCAAGGACGCAGCCTCTACTTTCCCGCCGGCTCTGTCCGATTGCCGGACGGGACGTGGTCGGTGTCTGTCACCAGATGTTCAGTCGCCCAGCGTTCGAGTTCGGCCAGGGCGGGACGTAGCGCCTCACCGCGCGGCGTGAGCCGGTAGCGGACGCCGACCGGCGGGCCCTCGATCACCTCACGCGCCACCAGACCGGCCTGGACGAGTTCGTTCAACCGTCCCGACAACATCCGCTCGGTGACACCGGGCACCAACTTGGAGATCTCGGAGAAGCGCGCAGGGCCGGCCAGAAGCGTGCCGACGATCAGACCACTCCAGCGCTTGCCAAGCAGAGCGAAGACCGGTGTCAACGCGTGACAACTCACCGCGTCTCGCTCCGATGGCTCCATCCGCCCATGGTACCCGCGGTCAACACACCCTCGACGGTTGCTATATTTTCAGTTGTAACTATACTTTTACAATCTCCCATTGCTCCCGAGAAAGGTCAGCTGTGACAACTCCCTCCGTGTCAAACCCGCCAGCGCCAGCACTCTCCGAAGYCAGCGCGCTGCCGCTGGCCGCCGGCGTCTGGCCCATCGACCCCGCGCACTCCGGTGTCCACTTCCAGGTCCGCCACCTCGGCGTCACCAACGTCCGCGGCCGGTTCGACGTGTTCAACGGGACACTGACCATCGGCGAGACTCTCGCCGACGTAGCCGTCGAGGCCACGATCGACATGGCCTCGATCAACACGAACCAGGCCGATCGAGACGCCCACCTACGCTCCACCGACTTCTTCGACATCGAACGCAACCCGACCATGCACTACCAGTCCGTGTCGGTGACCGCCGACGAGGACAACTACCAGGCCGCCGGCAACCTGACGATCAACGGGATCACCAAGCCCGTGACCTTGGCAGTGGAGTTCTACGGCGTCGATATCCATCCCGCGGACAACCGGACCAGGGCCGGGTTCGCCGCGACCACCGAGATCCGTCGCAGTGACTACGGCATCGACTTCAACATGCCCCTCGGCGCCGGCAAGCTCGCCCTCGGCGACAAGATCAAGGTAGAACTCGACCTCCAGTTCATCGCCCCATGACAAGACCGGCGCAGGCCGAGATCCCGGCTTCGCACCTGGACCTGCTCACCCAGCCCCTGACCGCGGTCCTGACCACCATCGGCGCGGATGGCCGGCCGCAATCGACCGCGGTCTGGTACCTCTTCCACGGGTCGACCCTGCAGACATCCATGATCACCACCCGGCAGAAGTACAAGAACCTGCTACGCAAGCCCGTCGCGGGCCTGTTCATCCTCGACCCGGCCAACCCGTTTCGCACCCTGGAGATCCGCGCCGACGTCGAGCTGACCCCCGACCCGAGTAAAGAGCTGCTCCCGCTGTTCGCCAAGCACTACGGCGTCGACGAGACAATGCTCAACCTCCCCGGCACGGAACGGGTGGCCGCGACCCTCCACCCCATCCGAGTCGTCGTCAACGGGTGACGCTGGCGCCCCACACCCGCCTCGCGCATCCCGGGCGGGCGTGGGGCCACCCGGTTCCTGTCCGGCTTGAGGGGTCGGGACGCTACGAAGGGTTCGGCGGGGCCGGTCCCGAAGTCCTGCGACGCTACTCGGAGGGGAACCTCATCCCGTGTCGAAGACAGCCAGTCCAGATGGTCAACCGGCGATCTTCCTCACCTCCGACGAGGCATCCTCCATCACCGGCACGAACCTCGTCAACACGGAGGCATGCCCCTAACCTGCTCGAGCTCGCCGACCGATCCGGCGCGACCCACAGAGGGGAGCGTCCGATCAACGGCGCCATCGCATATTCGACGGTGACGATATGTATCCAAGACAACCAGGAACGGATCAGCCGCCAGCCCGTCCTCAACAGCCTGCCGGGTAGCCGGCGGGAGTTTCACCCGCCGGCCCCCACAGATCCGGACGTGACACTCTCGCGTCATCCGGCTCGTGCTATCCGATGGCC
>NZ_MBLM01000057.1 GCF_001854655.1 Parafrankia colletiae
GGGCTGGGTGTGGGTGATGCGGTGGTGGTGGGGTCGTTGCGGCGGGGTGAGGGTGATGTGGGGCGGGTGGCGCGGTCGGCGGCGGAACTGTTCGTGCGGGGGGTTCCGGTGGACTGGTCGGGGGTGTTCTCCGGGTCGGCGGAGCCTGCCGGTGCCGGTGCCGGTGCCGGTGCCGGGGTGGGGGTGGGGCCGGATCTGCCGACCTATCCCTTCCAGCACGAGCGCTACTGGCTCGACGCCGGTCCGTCCGACACGCCCGGCCCGGGCCGGATCGCCGCGGCCGGCCTCGACCCGGTCGACCATCCGCTGCTCGGCGCGAGCATCACCGTCGCCGGGGAGCCCCCGGCATCGTCCGCCGCGGCGGACGGGGACCAGGGGGAGCCAGCCGGCGGCGGCCTGCTGCTGGCCGGGCGGCTGACCATCGACCGGCACCCCTGGCTGGCCGACCACCGTGTCGGCGGTGCGGTGATCCTGCCGGGCACGGCGCTGCTCGACGTCCTCGCCTGGGCCGGCGAGCAGGTGGACCTGCCGGTCCTCGACGAGCTGACCATCGCCGCGCCGATCCTGGTCGACGAACCGGCCGGTGCCGCGGGCACTGCGGGCCGCGGAGCCGCTGGCACCTCTCCCGCCGGCACGGACCTCCAGATCGCCGTCGGTCCGCGCCGCGCCGGGCGGCGGGCCGTCACGGTGCACTCGCGGAACGGAGCGGACGAGCCCTGGGTTGAGAACGCCCGCGGGTCGCTCGCGGCGGCAGTCGCCGACGGGACGTCCGGTGGGGTGTCAGGCGGGGAAGGGCAGGCCGCCTGGGCTGCGACGTGGCCGCCCGTCGGGGCGCGTCCCGTCGACCTGGATGGCTGCTACGACCGGCTGCCCGTCGAGTACGGCCCGGCGTTTCAGGCGCTGCATGCCGCCTGGGTGGCGGACGGCGTGGACGGCGTGGACGGCGTGGACGGCGTGGACGGCGCGACCAGGGTGGTGTTCGCCGAGGTGAGTCTTCCGGACGCCGCCGTGGGGCCCGCCGACGCCGGGACCGCCGCCTTCACCGGCCCGGCCGGGGACGACGCGGCGCCAGAGGACCAGTTCGGCCTGCATCCGGTACTGCTGGACGCTGCGCTGCACCCCCTCGCGGCCGCCGGCTTCTTCGCCGACCCCCAGCAGCCGCGCCTGGCCTTCGCCTGGTCCGGCGTCCGCCTGTGGGCTGTCGGTGYCCGTGCGCTGCGGGTGCGGATCGCCGCGAATGGCCCGGACAGCCTGACGATCAGTGCCGTCGACGCCGACGGTGCGCCGGTGGTGGACGTCGACGCCCTGGTGGTCCGGCYCGTCGACCCGCGGCAGCTGCTGGCCGGCCGCGACACCCGCCGGTGGGACGCGCTGTTCGAGGTCAGCTGGGAGGTGGTGGACGCCGCGCCGGTGCCGCGTGCGGACTGGACCGTCCACCCCGCCTCGGCCGCCGGCCTCGAGACCGGCGACGCGGCCGTCGATGCGACGTCCACCGGGTGGCCGCCGTTCGTGGTCTTCGTCCCCGACGGGGTGGAGGCTCCCGCCGCCGGCGGCCCGGATGCTTCGGACGCCGTCGGCGGCCTGGACGTTCCGGGCGAGGTGCGCGCGGCGGGGCTGCGGACGCTGCGAGCGCTCCAGGAGTGGCTCGCCGATGCCGGCACGCTCCGGTCCCGGCTCGTGGTCGTCACGCGCGACGGTGACCTGGCACATGGAGCGGTGCGTGGCCTGGTGCGTGCCGCCCAGGCGGAGCATCCCGGCCGTTTCGGCCTGATCGACCTGGACGCCACCGTCCTCTTGGACGCCACGGTCTCCCTGGACGTGGTCGCGGCTGGTCTCGGAGCGCCGTCCGACGAGCCGTGGGTGGCGGTCCGCCGCGCCGGGGAAGCCGGCGGAACCACGGTGTCGCTCGCCCGGCTGCGGCAGGCCGCGCCGGCCGGGACCGCCGGGACCGCCGCGCCCGCCGCGTCCACCGTGCCTGCTGGGACCGCTGGGACCGCCCTGACCCCGCGGCCCGGTCTCGAGGGCGCGACTGTACTGGTCACCGGGGCGTCCGGTGGTCTCGGTCAGCTGCTCGTCGACCATCTCGTCCGGGTGCACCGGGTGCGGGAACTGGTGCTGGTCGCGAGGTCCGGCATCGACGAGGAGCGGGCCGCGGAGCTGGAGGCCGAAGGCGTCATCGTCCACACCGTCGCCGCCGATGCCGCAGACCGCGCCGCGCTCGCCGGGATCGTGGCCTCCGTGCGGGCACGTCTCACCGCGGTCGTGCACGTCGCGGGCGTCGTCGACGACGGTGTGATCGAGGCCCTCGACGAGCCCCGCTGGAACACGGTCCTGCGGACCAAGGTGGACGCGGCCTGGCATCTGCACGAGCTGACGGCGGACCTCGACCTCACCGCGTTCGTCCTGTACTCGTCGGCGTCGTCCGTCTTCGGCGGTGCCGGGCAGGGTAACTACGCGGCCGGCAACGCCTTTCTTGACGCGCTCGCCGGATACCGGCGGCGTGCCGGGCTGCCCGGGGTGTCCCTGGCCTGGGGCCTGTGGGCGGAGGAGGCCGGCATGGGCGGCCGGCTCGGCGCGACCGACCGGGCCCGCATGACCCGGGACGGCACCAGGGCCCTCACGGCGGCGGAGGGTCTCGCGCTGTTCGACGCGGCCCTGAGCGACGACCGCCCGGCGCTGGTGCCCATCCGTCTCGACCTGGGCGAGCTGCGGCGCCGCCCCGACCCGCCCGCACTGCTGCGTGGGCTCGTGCCGGCGCGGCGCCGGACGGTCTCCGCCGCGGCAACGCCCGCTGGCGGGGTGTCCCTGCGTGACCGGCTCGCCGCCTCCCCGGCCGCGGACCGCGACGCGATCCTGCTCGAACTCGTCCAGGTGAACGCCGCGACGGTCCTCGGGCACAGCGACCCGGCGGTGGTCGAACCGGACCGGGCGTTCCGCGATCTCGGCTTCGACTCGCTGACGAGCGTGGAGCTGCGCACCAGCCTGATCGCCGCGGCGGGCGTGCGGCTGCCGGCCACGGTCGTGTTCAACCATCCGACTCCCCGGCGGCTCGCCGGCCACCTGCTGGAGCTGCTCGCCCCGAACCTTCCCGGGCACCTGGACGGGTCGCCGGCGGGTCACCCCGACGCGCCGGCCGCCGACGCCCGGACCGCTGCCGACGCCCGGACCGCCGCCGACGCCCGGACCGCTGCCGACGCCCGGACCGCCGCCGGCACCCGGACTGCTGCTGACGCCCCGACCGCCGGCGACACGTCCACCCGCGACCCGATCGTGATCGTCGCCATGGCCTGCCGGTTCCCGGGCGGCATCGGCTCGCCGGCCGAGCTGTGGCAGGCCGTGCTGGACGGCGCGGACGTCGTCGGCCCGCTGCCGGCGGACCGCGGCTGGGACCTCGACGGGCTCTACGATCCCGACCCGGACCGCCCCGGGCGGACGTACGTGCGCGCCGGCGGGTTCCTCACCGATGTGGCCGGCTTCGACGCCGCGCTGTTCGGGATCTCGCCGCGGGAGGCGTCAGCGATGGACCCCCAGCAGCGTCTGCTGCTGGAGACGTCCTGGGAGGCACTGGAACGGGCGGGCCTCGACCCGACCTCGCTCGCCGGCACGGCGACGGGCGTGTACGTCGGGACGCACGGCCAGGACTACGCCACGGAGGTCTCCGGCGAACAGGCCGACGAGGGGTATCTCGTGATCGGCCGGGCCGCGAGCGTGATGTCCGGGCGGGTGGCCTACGCCTTCGGGTTCGAGGGACCGGCCGTGACGGTCGACACCGCCTGCTCGTCCTCGCTCGTCGCCCTGCACACCGCCAGCGCGGCGCTGCGCGCCGGCGAGATCGACCTCGCCCTGGTGGCCGGAGCGTCGATCATGTCGAGCCCGGAGGGCCTGCTTGGCTTCTCCCGCCAGCGGGGCCTCGCCGCGGACGGCCGGTGCAAGGCCTACGCCGACGCCGCCGACGGGTTCGGCATGGCCGAGGGGGTGGGCGTCCTCGCGGTCGAGCGGTTGTCGGATGCGGTGCGGAATGGTCGTCGGGTGTTGGCGGTGGTGCGGGGTTCGGCGGTGAATCAGGATGGTGCGTCGAACGGTTTGACGGCGCCGTCGGGTCGGGCGCAGGAGCGGGTGATTCGGGCGGCGCTGGCAGACGCCGCTCTGTCCGCGGCGGACGTGGACGTCGTCGAGGGGCATGGGACGGGGACGCGGCTGGGTGATCCGATCGAGGCGCAGGCGTTGTTGGCGACGTACGGGCAGGGACGTCCGGCGGACCGCCCGCTGCTGCTGGGGTCGGTCAAGTCGAACATCGGGCACACCCAGGCCGCCGCCGGCCTGGCGGGTGTCATCAAGACGGTGCAGGCGATGGCGGCCGGAGTGGTCGCGCCGACGCTGCACGTGGACCGTCCCTCCACCCACGTCGACTGGTCGGCGGGTGCGGTGTCGCTGGTGACGGAGCGGGTGGGGTGGCCGGAGGTGGGCCGGCCGCGGCGGGCGGGGGTGTCGGCGTTCGGGGTGAGCGGGACGAACGCCCACGTCATCCTCGAACAGCCCGCCGCCGACACGCCCGCGCGTGGCGCCGGGCCCGTGCTGATCGCCGGCGGCCTCGCTGACGGCACATCGCCGGCGGGCGGATCGTCGGAGGGCGGATCGTCGGAGGGCGCCGTGCTGGATGGCGGCGCGGGCGAGGGTGTGGGCGCGGACGCCGAGTCCGTCGCGGTGCCCGTTGTGGTGTCGGCGGCGTCGCCCGAGGCCCTGCGGGTACAGGCCGCGCGCCTGGCGGATGTCATCCGCGGCGCGGACATCACCGCGGACGCGGTCGCGGCGGGGCTCGCGCGTCGCGCGCGGCTCGCGCACCGTGCGGTCGCGGTGGTCTCGGAGCGCGGCGACCTGCTGGCGGGGCTGGATGCGCTTGCCGCCGACCAGCCGCATCCCGCCGTCATCACCGGCACGGCGGCGGCCCGGAACAAGGGCCCGGTGTTTGTGTTTCCGGGTCAGGGGGCGCAGTGGGTGGGTATGGGTGCGGGTTTGTTGGGGGGTTCTT
>NZ_MBLM01000058.1 GCF_001854655.1 Parafrankia colletiae
GTAGCGGACGATGCCTTCCTGGTCACTGGAGACGAGGGGCAGGCCGGAGGCGACGAGCACGCCGTCGGCCTTGTCGCCGAGCGCCTTGAGGGTCTCGGGGCGCAGGACGGAGCTGCTGGCAGCGAGCTTCTGGTCGTAGTCGCCTGCCTTGGTGGTGGTGAGCCAGGCGGCGAAGTGGGTGGGCATCATCGCGAGGGCGACGGCGTCACCGTCCGCGCCGCGGGTGACGGCGGGGGTGAGGTCGGTGGCGGTGACGTCGATCGGGATGCCRCCCTTGATGGTCAGCCCGCGGCCCTTCTGCAGGGCGGCCGTGTTGAACTGGACGGCGGCGGCCGCCTGCGCGACGTTCGTGAAGGCCACCTGGATGTCGGTGGCACCCGCGTCGGCGAGGACGGTCGCGATGGCAGCGCCCTCGGAGCCGGACAGCGGGAACGAGTTCGGGGAGTTCAGCGCGGACTGGCTCTGCGGCGGCGGGCCGATGTTGGGGACGCCGGCCTCGTTCAGGATGGTGTTCGTCTGCTCCTGGAAGGCCTGGAAGTCGCCGACCTCGGCGATGACGTCGCGGTCGGCGACGAGGTCGCGGGCACACGCGATGGCCTTGGCCGGAGTGTCGGTCTCGCCGGCGTCGCAGACCTCGACCTTGAGYGGGCGGCCGTTGATGCCGCCGGAGGCGTTGACGGCCGCGGCGGCGGCCTGGGCGCCTTCGTAGGACTCGGTGTGYGGGGTGACGCTGTTCAGGGTGGTGATCACTTCGACGGTGATCGGTGCGCCGGTGAGGCCGGCGGTGTCGGTGCTGTCGGAGTCGCCGTCGCCGCCACAGGCGACGAGGGCGGCGGATAGCAGGCCGGCGGCGGCGGTAACCGCGAGGGCCTTGCGGATTATCACGTGGTGTCCCTTCCCGGATGTGGTCACTGCGCGTGGGCCGGGCCGCGGGGTCCAGCGGAGTACAGGTCGCGCGGTGGGGGTGCGTATCGCGGGTGGCCCGGCCCGGGGCAGGGCGGCACGGGGTGTTTCCGCGTCGGGTGTGTAATGATCGCTTTCGGGKTTTCCCGTTGGATGGCAGTGTGTGTTCCGGGYTGGTCGGGCCCTGCGGCTGACCGTGGGGGGTTTGTCCCTTTCCGCCCACCCGCAGTCAGAGTTTAAACTGAGTCAAATTTRGCGGGGTCTACTTTTTAACAGGTGCCGGCAGGTCACACAACCCTGTGGTGGGGGTGGCCGGTGGCGTACGGGCCGCTGGAACGGGCTGCGGGGGACGCGGTGTGGCGGGCTGGTGATGGTCGGTGGCCACGGGGGTCGCGGAGCCGTGGGGGAGGTGGCGATCGAGCTGTTTCGGCCTCTTGCATAGTTAGACTCGGTATAACTATGGTGTGCGGCAAGGCCGGGTCGGACGCCTGGCATCCAGGCCGGTTTCCATGCTCACTGCGGAAGGGATGCGAACGGGGGTGGCGGGCCCCCGGCCGCAGACCGCCCGTCCGCGTGCCTGCTGCCCGRCCCGGMCAGGCCCGGCCACGCTTACAGCCGGCCACGCGCCATCTGCCACAGCCCTGGACCCGGCCGCAGCCAGCCACAGCCCCAGCCCGTGAGCCCCAGCATCGGCACCGGCCGTTGGTCCGGGTGCCACCGATGGAGGAGATCGTGACCTATCGCGTCATCCAGTGGACGACCGGCACCGTGGCCAAGGAGGCGGTCACCGGCATCCTCGGCCATCCTGACCTGGAACTGGCGGGTGCCTGGGTGCACTCCGAGGAGAAGGACGGCCGCGACATCGGCGAGATCTTCGGCTTAGCCCCGCTGGGCCTGACCGCGACGCGTGACCAGGACGCGCTGCTCGCCCAGCCAGCCGACTGTGTCGTTTTCACCGTCGGGCGCACCTGGGTGAACAACCCGATGGAGACGTTCGGGGACCTGCTGCGGATCCTGCGGTCCGGCAAGAACGTCGTCAGCCTGTGGTGGCCGACCCTGGTCTACCCCCGAGCGCAGGACGACGAGCTCTACAAGCAGCTCGAGCAGGCCTGCACCGACGGTGGTTCGTCCTTCTGCACGATCGGCATGGACCCCGGCTACGGCACGGCGGYACTCGCCCTGTCGGCGCTCGCGCTCGCCCGTGAGGTGCGCAGTGTCCACATGACCCAGATCATGAACAACGCCTTCTGGGAGGGCCCCGGCATCACGATGTTCTTCGGCTTCGGCCAGAACGACGTCGCGAAGATGCCGATCCTCGCCCCCGGGGTCACCACGAGCTACCACGCGACGACCATCGCGATGCTGGCCGAGGCGATCGGCGTGACGATCGACGAGATCGTCGAGGACCACACCATTCTGCACTCCGACGAGGCGTTCGACGTCGCGTCGGGGCACATCCCCGCCGGGACGATCTGCGGTCTGCGCTACCGGGTCAAGGGCATCTCCGGTGGTGAGGCCCGGGTTGTCGTCGAGCACGTGGAACGGCTGAGGGAAACGGACTTCCCCGAGGTTGGGTTCTCCGGCGACGGCTACCGGGCGCAGGTTGACGGGCTGCCCGGCGTCCGGCTGGACATGAAGCTCTCCGCGCCCGAGGGCTACACCGGCGACCCGATCGCGGTCGCTTCGGCGATGAGCGTCGTCAACGCGATCCCCCGGGTCTGCGAGGCGCCGCCGGGAGTTCTGTCGCTGCTGGACCTTGCGCCCTTCCCCTCGAAGAACCCCTACACCGGTGGGTTCGAGTCGGCCTGACCGCCGGTCGACGACCGCTGATCACCTCGGCCTGAGCCGGRCCCGGACCCGGGGAAGCGGGTGGCCGCATTCCTGACGGAGCCCCGGTGCCGACATCGCCGCCGTCGGCACCGGGCTCCGTTCGCGCGCGCTGGACCCGCGCGCGCTGGACCCGCCCGCGCGGGCCCCGCGCGGGCGGGTCGAGGCGTGGGTCAGACCGAGTTCTGGGTCATCAGGAACTCGATCACCGGCTTGCCGGCCTCCCACGAGCCGCCGATCGAGGAGCCGACGTGGCCCGAGTCGACCAGCAGGCTCACGCCGCTGATCCCGCTCGCCGCGTCGCTGTTCAGGAAGGCCATCACGTTCCCCATCTGCTCCGGCGTCAGCGGGGGCACGTCGCCCGCCGCCTTCCGGTACTGCTCGTCGAAGCCGCCCCAGGAGTTGGCGCGGGCGAGCGGAGTGTCGGTCGGGCCCGGGCAGATCGCGTTGATGCGGATGCCCCGGGCCAGCAGCGGGTAGGACTCGCGGGCGACGTAGGCGTTGATCGCCTGCTTGCTGAACATGTAGCTGTTGGTGCCCTCGTGGGCGCTGACCCATTTGTCGGCCGCTTCGAAGTCCTCCGTGGCAAGGAACTCGACCAGCGTCGGGAGATGGTTCTGCCAGCCGAGCCCGGCCACCGAGGAGATGAAGCAGATCGCCGATCCGGCGCCCAGCCTGCCTTCGGCGATCAGCCGCTCCAGCAGGTGACGGTGACCGATGACGTTCACCCGCATCACGGCGGGCCCGCCGGCGATCCCGGCGGCCGAGAACACCGCGTCCACCGGCCCGGAGATCTCGTCGATGGCCGCGTCGAGCCTGGCGCGGTCCGCCAGATCCGTGACGATCATCTGTGCGACCGGGTAGTCGGCGGGCGCGATGTCCATGACCACGACCTCGGCGCCCAGGGCGGCGACCGCCCTGGCCGCGGCCGCGCCCATGCCGGTGGCGCCTCCGACCACGAGCGCCCGCTTCCCGTCGTACCGAAAAGCCTGCGAGTCAGTCATGCTCCGTAGCCTCCACGTCCGCCCGTCCAGTCTGGTCCGGGCCTGGTCTGGTCAATCTGACCGGTGGTATTGGGAAGATTCGTCGGCCGGCCCGAATCATCATCAGGGAACCGCGCCGCAAACGCAGCGGGACCGGCCGCGTCGGCACCCGCTGCCAAAGTGCGAGCGCCTCGCCGGCCGCGGGTCGGAAAGGCCAGCCCGGCAGGTGGGGCCGCCCTGTCCGCTGCTGCCCCACTGCGACCGGGTTGACAGTACATGTACTTCAACCTAGTGTAAATACTGACGGTAAGAGCCCAGGTAGGGGGCCCCATCCCCGAAACCAGTGGGCACGCCCACCAGGACAGAAGGGCACCCATGAGCGATTCGCGGTACCAATACCTCACGTACGAGTCGCTGGACGACGGGGCGATAGTGCGGATCATGCTGAACCGCCCCGAGACTCGTAATGCGCAGAGCCGCGGTCTGCTGGTGGAGCTGGGGCAGGCCTTCCTCCGGGCCGAAGAGGACGACAACGTCCGGGTGGTCATTCTCGGTGGCCATGGCCCGATGTTCTCGACCGGTCACGACATGGGTTCGAAGCAGGGCCGGGCGGACATGACCCCCGGCCCTGGCCAGCACCCATCGGCGAAGGTCAACGGCGGCACCCGGCAGGGTGCCGAGAAGCTGATGCTGCAGGAGTGGCACCACTTCTTCGAGAGCACCCGGCGCTGGCGCAACCTCCGTAAGGTCACCATCGCGGCCGTGCACGGCGAGGTCTATGCGGCCGGCCTCATGCTCATGTGGGCCTGTGATCTCATTGTCGCGGCGGAGGGAACCACCTTCGCGGACATGGTCGGAACCCGGCTCGGCATGTGCGGCCTCGAATACTTTGCGCACCCGTGGGAGTTCGGCCCGCGTCGGGCCAAGGAACTCCTTCTGACCGGCGACTCGATCGATGCGGAGGAGGCCTGGCGGCTCGGAATGGTCTCCAAGATCTTCCCGGCCGAGGAACTGCACGACTCGGCCCTCGCGTTCGCCCGGAGAATCGCTTCCGTTCCCACCATGGCCGCCCTTCTGATCAAGGAGTCGGTCAACCAGAGTGTGGACCAGATGGGTTTCTACAACGCGTTGAACGCATGTTTCACGCTGCACGAGCTGAACCATGCGCACTGGGCCTGGGTGCACCAGGGCGGAATGCCCATGGGCACGGCGGGCGACGACGGGATCGCGGACTGGCGCACGGCCCCACCGATCGCCCCGGCCCTGCGGAACCATGTCGCGGCCCCCGACCCGGTCGGCTGACGCGATGGAGCCGACAGCAGGGATCGAGACGTCCGGGGCCGGTCTTCCGGCCGGAGTCGATCCCGAAGCGAAGATCAGATGTGCCGACTGGTCGCGGGCCGTGGCGATGTCCCCGGCCGGCACCGCCGGCACCTACGCGGGTTTCCTCCTCGTCGAGATCCCCCTCCCGTGGCCGCGTGACGCCGGCGAGACCGACGAGGCGGCGCTGCTGGAACCTCTCATCGGCCCCGCGGGCTACCGGCTGCAGGCCGTCGTGCCCGCGGACACGGGCACCCCGGTCGGGGAACGGCGGGTGATCCTGCACGCGCGGGAACCCGGCGCGTCGGCGTTCGCGGGTTACCGCCGGTTCGAGAGCGCTGTCGGTGCCTCGCTGCGCGACACGGTGGCCGCCCTGGTCGCCGCGGCTGCCGACCCGGGCCCGTCCAGCCTGGCGGTGCCGGGGGTCGACGTCCTGGTGTGCGGGCACGGCCGCCGGGACGCCTGCTGCGGCCGGCTGGGAGCGGGCCTCGCCGTCCGGCTGGCAGCCGGCACGCCGGGCCCGGGCGTGAACCTGTGGCGGACCAGCCATCTCGGTGGTCACCGTTTCGCCCCGGTCGCGCTCGTCCTGCCGGAGGGCACCGGCTGGGCCTTCGCCGACCCGGACCTCATCGACCGGGTGATCCGGCGCGACGGCGACATCGACACGGTCGCCGACCACTACCGGGGCTGCTCGGGCCTCGCCGGTCCCCAGGTGCAGGYGCTGGAGAGCGAGGTCCTGCGTCGTKTCGGCTGGGGCCTGCTGGACGCGGCCCGGCACGGCTCGGTCGACGGGGATCGCGCCGAGCTGTCCTGGGAGACCGGTGCGGAGGCTGTGACCTGGTCGGGGACCGTCCGCCCCGGGCGTACCGTCGCGATGCCCGACTGCATGAGCCCGCCCGCGTCGGCCGCCAAGACCCAGACCGAATGGGCGGTCTCCGCCGTCACCCGCCATGAGCACACGCGCGTCACCTGACTGGAGGAAGCACATGACCTACGCGGGCTTGAACTCCGCGAAGCTGCTCATCGGCGGCCGGCTCGTCGATGCCGAGGGCGGCGCCACGTACGACAACATCAACCCGGCCACGGAGGCCTCGATCGGCGTCGCGGCCGACGCCTCCGCCGCGGACGTCGAGGCGGCGATCGACGCCGCGCGGACGGCCTTCGACACGACCAGCTGGAGTACGGACGTCGCACTCCGGGTGCGCTGTCTGCGCCAGCTGCAGGACGCGCTGGCCAAGCACTCCGAGCCGCTGCGCGCGCTGGCGACGGCCGAGGTCGGCCTGCCGACGAAGATCATCCACTCGACGATCGACGGGCCGATCGAGGGCATCGGCTGGGTGGCCGACCTGCTGGAGAAGTACGAGTTCTCGCAGGACTACGGGATGGGCGACATCCCGGGGTTCGGCGCCCACCGCTGGGTCGAGCGCGAGCCGTACGGCGTGGTCGGTGCCATCACGCCGTGGAACCAGCCCTTCCAGGTGAACCTGGCGAAGGTGGCTCCGGCGCTGGCCGCGGGRAACACGGTGGTCCTCAAGGCCGCCCCGACGACACCCTGGTGCGCCAGCGCGATCGGCAAGATCGTCGCGGAGCACACGGACATCCCCGCGGGCGTCTTCAACGTCATCACCAGCTCGGTGAACGACCGCGGCGAGGAACTGATCACCGACCCGCGCGTCGACCTGATCAGCTTCACCGGCTCGACCGCGGTCGGCCGGCGCATCATGAAGCTCGGCTCGGAAACAATCAAGAAGTGCTTCCTGGAGCTGGGCGGCAAGTCCGCGAACATCGTCTTCGAGGATGCGGACTTCCGTGGCTCGATCGGCCTGTCCACCTTCATGGTGTGCCTCCATGCCGGTCAGGGTTGCGCCACGCTGAGCCGGTTGCTGCTCCCGCGGTCGCGCTTCGAGGAGGGCGTGCAGTTCGCCGCGCAGATGCTCTCGGCGATGCCCTACGGTGACCCGCTGGACCCGAACAACGTGATGGGCCCGCTCAACAGCGAGCGGCACCGTGACCGCGTCGAGGCCATGGTCGAGCGGGCCAAGGCGGCCGGCGGCACCCCGATCGTCGGGGGCAGCCGCCCGAAGCAGTTCGAGAAGGGCTACTACTTCGAGCCCACGCTGTTCGCGGACATGCCGGAGGACTCCGAGATCGTCCGCAACGAGGTTTTCGGCCCGGTGCTCGTCGCCGTCCCCTTCGAGGACGACGAGGACGCGATCCGCATCGCGAACGACAGCATCTTCGGCCTGTCCGGTGCCGTCTTCTCGGGTGACCACGAGCGCTCCAAGGCCGTGGCCCGCAAGATCCGCGCCGGCACCATGATCGTCGACGGCGGCATCTACTACGGCCACGACGTCCCCTTCGGCGGTTACAAGCAGAGCGGCATCGGYCGCGAGAGCGGCAAGCTGGGCTTCGAGGAGTATCTGCAGGTCAAGGCGCTCTGCGAGCCTGCCTGAATCCCGCGCGAGCCCGTCTGGACCCGCTGGCACCGACCGCCGCCGCTGCGCAGGCGCACGTAGCGCACGCTGACAGGAGCACCGCGTGAACACCGCAACCGAGATCTACTACGACCCATACGACTTCGAGATCGACAAGAACCCCTACCCGCTGTGGAAGCGCATGCGGGAGGAGGCACCGCTCTACTACAACGACCGCTACGACTTCTACGCGGTCTCCCGCTACGCCGACGTCGAGGAAGCCTCTGTCAACTGGCAGAGCTACACCTCCTCCAAGGGCATCCTGCTGGAGATGGTCAAGGCCGGGATCCAGACACCGCCCGGCGTGTTCATCGCCGAGGACCCGCCCGAGCACGACATGCACCGGCTCATCCTGAGCCGTGCCGTCACCCCGCGGCGGGTGCTCGTCCTGGAACAGCGGATCCGGGAGCTGTGCGCCGAGTACCTCGACCCGCTCGTCGGCAGCGGTGGTTTCGACCTGGTGCAGGACTTCGCCGGCCACCTGCCGATGCGGGTCATCGGCGCCCTCGTCGGCATCCCCGACGAGTACCTGCTGAACCTGCGTGACACCGTCGAGGAGTCGGCCCGGCTGAAGGAGGAGAAGCCGCAGGACGGGAACCGGCTCGTCACCATGGGCGACCCGTACGCGCCGTTCCTGGAGTTCCGCCGCAAGAACCCGGCGGACGACTTCCTCACCACCCTCATCGAGGCTCGGTTCAAGGACGTCTTCACCAACGAGGAACGCGGGCTGACCGACACCGAGATCCTGAACTACGTCGGCATGCTCTACGCCGCCGGGGTCGAGACGACGACCCGTCTGATCGGCTGGCTCGCGAAGGTCCTCGCCGACAACCCGGACCAGCGCGCCCAGGTCGTCGCGGACCGGTCCCTGATTCCGAACACGGTCGAGGAGACACTGCGCTACGAGGTGCCGTCGCCGATCCAGGTCAGGGTGACCACCAAGYCGGTCGAGCTGCACGGCCAGGTGGTCGAGGAAGGGAAGATCGTCGCCCTGCTGACCGGTTCGGCGAACCGTGACGAGCGGGTCTTCCCCAACCCGGACGACTTCGACATCCACCGCAAGATCGACGCGCATCTGACCTTCGGCAAGGGCGTGCACTACTGCTTCGGGGCGGCCCTGGCGCGCATCGAGGGCCGGATCGCGCTCGAGGAGTTCCTGAACCGTTTCCAGGCCTGGGATCTCGCGCCGGGCGCGGAGCTCATCCACACCGCCACGATCCGCGGCTACCACAAGCTTCCGATCGTGCTCTGACCGTTCGCCCGGCCGGGTCCCTTTCCGGCCTCTTCTTTTCCAGCCAGCCGGCGGCGCACCGCCGGCTGGCTGCTTTCTTGCCGGCTAGCCGAGTTCGACGACCCGGGTGGGATGGAGAGTGACGACCACCCGGCCGTCGACGGCTGCCTGGAAGTTCTCCAGATCCGTACCGTAGACGGCGAGCAGGCGCTTGAGGAACTCCAGGCCGGTGTCCTCGGTGATCTCGACGGTTCCCCGCACCTCCAGCGTCCGGAACGGGTTGGTCGGGTCGATCACGAAGAGGGTCGCCTTCGGGTTGGCGACCAGGTTCCGGTACTTCTGCCGGCTGGGGTGGAGCGAGGTCCGCACCTGCCCGTCGTCAAGGATGGCCCAGATCGCGGTGAGCTGGGGCTGCCCGTCCGCCCCGACGGTCGCGAGCGTGGCGGTGTTGCCCGATTCCAACAGGTCCCGATAAGCCGGGGAAACAGTCGGCACTGGAAGCTCCTTGTCAGCCGTGGGGGCGGAAGGTATCGGGGTCGGCGGCGGCCCAGTCCGCTGCCCAGGAGGCGGGGGGTTCGGCGAGYAGTTCACCCGGGGCCAGCCAGTCGTACAGGTCGGCGTAGCTGCGGGTGTCGCTGTGGGAGATCCTGCGCAGCAGCATCCCGGGGCCGAGCTCGGCCGGGCTGGAGCAGCCCAGCGAGGCCATGACCCGGACCGCCTGCTCGACGGTGGCCGCCTGGTAGCGGCGGACCCGCTCGGCCTTGTCGGGCACGTCCAGCGCCCGCGCCCGGCGTGGATCCTGGGTGGCCACTCCGACCGGGCAGGTGTTGGTGTGGCAGCGCTGCGCCTGGATGCAGCCCGTCGCCATCATCATCGCCCGCGCCGAGTTGGTGTAGTCGGCACCCTGCGCGATCCGCTTGACGATGTCGACGCCGTGGGCGACCTTGCCACCCACCCCGATCCGCACCCGGTCCCGCAGGCCCACGCCGACGAGGGCGTTGTGCACCGCCATCAGTCCCTCGGTCAGCGGGGTGCCGACGTGGTCCTCGTACTCCAGCGGGGCCGCGCCGGTGCCGCCCTCGGAGCCGTCCACCACGATGAAGTCCGGGGTGACGCCCTCGGCGACCATGGCCTTGCAGATGGCGAGCAGCTCGCGGCGCGTGCCCACGCAGAGCTTGAACCCGGCCGGCTTGCCCGAGGCGAGCTCCCGCATCCGCGCGATGAACAGGACGAGTTCGCGTGGGGTGGCGAAGACCCGGTGGAAGGCCGGGCTGACGCAGTCGACGCCGACCGGGACACCGCGGGCCGCCGCGATCTCCGGTGTCACCTTCGCCGCCGGCAGGACACCGCCGAGACCGGGCTTCGCGCCCTGGCTCAGTTTCAGCTCGACCATCCGGACCGTCGGCAGCGCGGCGACGTCCTTGAAACGGGCGGGGTCGAAGTCGCCGTCGGGCGTGCGGGTGCCGAAGTAGCCGCTGCCGATCTCCCACACCAGGTCGGCGCCGTACCTCAGGTGGAGCTCGGTGAGGCCGCCCTCGCCGGTGTCGTGGGCGAAGCCGCCCGCCGCGGCGCCCTGGTTCATCGCCAGCACCGCGTTCGCCGACAGCGCTCCGAAGCTCATCGCGGAGATGTTCAGCAGCGCCATGTCGTAGGGCTGGGAGCAGTCCGGACCACCGATCCGTACTCTCGGCTGCGGATCGCCAGGGGCCACCGGGACCGGCATGGCGGAATGTGGCAGCCATTCGTAGCCGACCTCGTTGACATCCCGTTCGGTGCCGAATGCCTGATCGCCGTGCGTGCCCTTCGAACGCTCGTAGATGATCGTGCGGGTGTCGCGGTCGAACGGCCGGCCGTCGTAGTTCCGCTCGATGAAGTACTGCTGGATCTCCGGGCGGATCTTCTCCAGCAGGAACCGCAGGTGCCCCAGCACGGGGTGGAACCGCAGGATCGCGTGCCGCCGCTGCGTCACGTCGTGCACCGCGAGCGCCAGCAGCGCCGCGGCGAGCGCCGCACCCGCCCACCAGCCGGCCGAGACGAGCAGCGCCAGGACCGCCCCGACCGCGACCAGCACAGCCAGGAGGCAGACCGTCGCATATGGCAACATCGCGAACCGTGCCCTTCCCACCCGGTCCTGGACGGGTTCGCCCAGGTCCGTGGCAGGTCTGACGGTATCCCCGCTTCGGGCCGTCGAACTGCGCCGGCAGCGGACGGAACCGGACTCTGCCCACGGCCGATCTGCCGGCGGCAGAGCCCGGCCCGCGGGCGGCGACCGGTACCTACCGTCACCGTCATGAGCGTTGTCGAGCTGCGACCGGACCTGTACTTCCTGCGTTTTCCCGTCGGTCACGTCTACCTGTGGCGTGACCCGGACGGCCTGACCGTGATCGACGCCGGCCTGCCCGGCTCCGGCCGGCGGATCGCCGCCGGCATCCGCGACCTGGGACATGACCTGACCGAGGTGCGACGGCTGGTGCTGACCCACGGCCATGTCGACCACGCCGGCGCGGCCGCCGAGATCGCGGGCTGGGGCGACGTCCGCGTCCTGGCGCACCAGGCGGACGTCCCGCTGATCGAGGGGCGGGCCGAGGCCGTGCCGCCGGATCTGGCCGACTGGGAGCGCCCGCTGTGGGACGAGGTCCACTCCGCGCTGCCGGCGACGGCCGCGGCCCCGACACCGGTCGACCAGGCACTCGGCGACGGCGACGTCCTCGACATCGCCGGCGGTGCCGTGGTCGTCGGCGCCCCGGGTCACACCGCCGGCAGCATCGGGCTGTACCTGCCCGGTCCACGGGTGCTGTTCGCCGGCGACATCATGGCGCGCGACCCGCGGTCACCCGACCCGCGGACACCGGTCTTCCCCGGTGTCTTCAACGCCGACCGGGCCGAGGCGCTCTGGTCCTTCACCCGGCTGGCGTCCCTCGACATCGAGGCCGCCTGCTTCGGCCACGGTGAACCCCTCTCCGCCGGCGCGGGAGCATTCATGCACACAGCGCTCGAACACCTCGCGCGGCAGTCCGAAGGTTCTGCGTGACGGACAGCGCTCGTTGACAGACGGCGTTCGTTGACGGACAGCTGCGCGTCGTCACCGCGGATCATCGGGGAGGATTCGGTGTGGGCGACGCCCTAGACTCCCTCAGCGTGGGTGTGAAACTCGCCCTGCTGGACGGGGTGCGCTGGAACGGCACCCCGGTGGTCGGGGATCGCCAGCAGGCACTGCTCGCGGCGCTGGCGGCGGCCAGTGGGCGGGCGGTGCCGGCCGAGCGACTGGCCGCCCTGATCTGGCACGGAGAGGCGACGGCCAACGCGGCGAAGAGCCTGCAGGTCGTGGTGTCCCGGGCGCGGGCAGTCCTCGGGGCCGGCGCGGTGGTGCGCGACGGGGCCGGTTACCGCCTGGACCTGCCGGCCGCGCAGGTCGACAGCTGCCTGCTGGCCCGACTGGCGGAGCAGGCCACCCGCCTTCTTCCGGAAGATCCGCTCGCAGCCGCGGAGGTGGCCCGCGAGGCCCTCGCAGTCGGCGACTCCGACTCCGATCCCCGTGCGGGCGCTGGCTCGCTGACGGCGGCTTGGCCACTGACGGAGACTGGGCCACTGACGGAGGCCCGGCCAGGGGAGGAGGGCCCGCTCGCGGACGTCCGCCGGGCCGCGGTGGGTGACCGCACGACGGCGCGGGCGGTGCTGGCGCAGGCCTGCAGCCGGACCGGTGCGCACGCCGAGGCGCTGCCGCTGCTGACGGAGGCGGTGGCGGGCCGGCCCGGCGACGAGGGGCTGCTGGCCGATCTGCTCCGCAGCGAGGCGGCGGTGCGCGGCCCGGGCGCCGCGCTGGAGCGGTACGAGCGTTACCGCCGTGACCTGCGGGACAGAGTGGGCGTCAGTCCTGGTGATGCGCTCGCGCGGGTGCACCGTGATCTCCTCGTCGCCGACCGCCCGGTCCGCGACGGCCTGCGCTACGACGCCACCCGGCTGCTTGGGCGCGGGCGGGACGTCGAGCGGCTCCGGGCGATGCTCGCCAGCTCCCGGGTGGTGTCGATCATCGGGCCCGGTGGGCTGGGCAAGACCCGGCTGGCGCATCTGCTGGCCCGCGACAGCCCGCTCCCGGTGGTGCGGGTGGTGGAACTGGTCGGTGTCACCGCGCCCGCGGACCTGCTCGGCGAGGTCGGTTCCGCGCTCGGCGTGCGGGACTCGGTCGGCAACCGCCGGGTTCTGACCCCGGAGCAGCACGCCGACCTGCGGGGCCGCATCGCCGCGCAGCTGGCGGGCAGCCCGAGCCTGCTCGTCCTCGACAACTGTGAGCATCTGGTCGGCGCGGTCGCCGAGCTGGTCGCGTTCCTCGTCGCCACGACGGCCGACCTGCGGGTGCTGACCACGAGCCGGGCGCCGCTGTCGATCAGCGCCGAGCGGGTGTACCCACTCGGCACGCTGACCCGGTCGGACGCCGTCGAGCTGTTCCGCGAGCGTGCCGTGGCGGCCCGGCCCGACGTCCGGCTGGACGACGCGGCCGTCACGTCGATCGTCGACCGGTTGGACGGGCTGCCGCTCGCCATCGAACTGGCGGCCGCACGGGTGCGGGTGCTGTCCGTCGAGGAGATCGACCTGCGCCTCGCGGACCGGTTCGCCCTGCTGCGCGGCGGCGACCGCGGTGCTCCGGACCGGCACCGCACCCTGCTCGCGGTGATCGACTGGTCGTGGAACCTGCTCGCCGAGCCGGAACGAAGGGCGCTGCGCTGGCTGTCGGTGTTCCGGGACGGTCTGACTCTGCACACCGCGGAGGAGATGCTCGGCCCGGAGCTGGACGCCGTCGAGGTGGTGCAGAACCTCATCGACCAGTCGCTGCTGAGCGTGCGTGAGGCGTCCGGCCGGGCGCGCTACCAGATGCTCGAGACAGTCCGGGAGTTCGGCCTGCTGCGGCTGGCGGAGGACGGGGAGGCCGCGGCGGCCCGGCGGGCCCGGCGGGCCTGGGCGCTCCGCTACGTCTCCCGCCACTGCGCCGACCTGTACGGCGAGCGGCAGGTCAGCGCGATCGACGCTCTGGCTGCCGAGGAGACCAACCTCGCTGACGAGCTGCGGGCGGCGCTCGCCGAGGGAGATGCCGAAGCGGCGGTGTCCATCGTCGCGGTCCTGGCCGGGTTCTGGGAGATGCGCGGAGAGCACACCCGGATCATGGTGCTGGTCGGGGCGATCGGCGCGGCGGTCCGCGGGTGGGAGCCGCCGCCGCGGGCGGTGCCCGCGGCCCTTGCCATGGCGCTTGCCTTACTGGGCGGCGCTTTTCCCCACGCCGGCGCCGATGTGGCGCCGATCCGGGAGCTCCTGATCCGGTTTGGTCCGGACGCGGCGGAGGATCCCCGGGTGGCAGGTGGGGTGAGGGTGCTGCTGCACGCCCACCCCGCGCGCTGCGGGCCCGAGAGCCTGCAGCAGGTTCTGGAGCAGCTTGCGGAGGACACCGACCGGTACTGCGCCCTGTTGGCTCTGACCTGGCTCCTGCATCTGTACGAGAACAGTGGTGACACGCAGACGGCGATGGCCACCGGGGAACGTGCGCTCGCGCTCATCCGGCCCGGGGACGGCCCGTGGTACGAGGCGGGGCTGCGCACCCAGCTCGCCTCGCTGACGATGCGGGTGGGGCAGACCGCCGCCAGTCATCGTCACATCGAGGCGGCGCTGCCCGTTCTGCAGCGGCTCGGCGCACACGACGACGCCGCCTATCTGCGGACGCTGCAGGCGGCGGACGCCATCCGCCGCGGCGCCTTCGACGACGCCGAGGGGATTCTGGCCGGGCTCGCCGAGGCGGGGTTCCCGTACACCTACGATGCGGGTTCCGGGCTGCTGCTCGGCGGGATGATGGCGGCGGTGGTCCGGGCCGAACTTGCGACCGCCCGCGGCCAGATCGAGGACGGCCTGCGCCGCCACCTCCAGGTGGCGGACCAGACACGGACGCTGCGGATGCCCGGGGTCGAGCAGACCGGCCTGGAGCCGTGGCTGCTGTTCGGCGAGGCGGTAGCCCTGGCCGCGTTCGCCCGGTACGCGGTCGACGCCAGGCAGCTCGCCGAGGGCGCGGGGCTCGCGTCGTCATGCATTCTCCGGAGCCGCAGGCTGCTGGGCCTGGACGAGGCGCACATCGACTACCCGGTGTTCGGCACGGCCCTGTTCGCCCTCGGAGCCTGGCAGCTGCGGGTCGGGCCGGCCGGCGACGAGGCTGTGGACGCGGCCTGGCTGCTGGCCGTGGCCCGGCGTTTCGGCTACTTCGCGCTGATCTCCCCGCTGGACTGGCACTGGGTCGAGGTTGCCGCGGAACAGCGGGCGCCGGGTGCGCTGGCCCGCGCCGAGGGGCAGATCGGCAGGCGGCGCAGCAGCGAGCTGCTCGGCGAGACCGACGCTCTGGTCGAGCGACTGGCCGGGCAGACCCCGCCGCCCGCCGTCCTACAGGCTCCGGCGGTAGCTGACGACCGACAGCGGCAGGAAGATGACGATCACCACCAGGCCGGTGAGCAGCGTCCAGCCGACCTGGGCGGTGATCGCGCCGTTGTTCGCCAGGTCCCGGGTCGCGGAGACGAGATGTGACACCGGGTTGACCTTCGTGAAGGTCTCCAGCCAGCCCGGCAGGGTGTCCGCCGGCACGAACGCGTTGGACAGGAACGTCAGCGGGAACAGGATCATCATCGAGATGCCCTGCACGCTGCGGGCACTGCGGGCGAGCGTGCCGATCCAGGTGAACGCCCACGCGATCGCCCAGCCGGTGACCACCGCGAGCACCACCGCCCCGGCGACGCCGGGCACCCCGCCGCCGGGCCGGTAGCCGAGCAGCAGCCCCATCAGGTAGGTCAGCACCGCCGCGATCAGGTAGCGCACCAGGTCGGCGACCATCGGGCCGGCCAGCGGGGCGACCCTGGACATCGGCAGCGACCGGAACCGGTCGAAGACGCCCTTGTCCATGTCCTCCCGCAGCTGCACCCCGGTCGCCATACAGGTGGTGAGGACCGTCTGGGCGACGATGCCGGGGATCAGCAACGGCAGATAGCTGTCGACGTCCCCGGAGATCGCACCGCCGAAGACGTAGGCGAACATCGCCGTGAACAGCAGCGGCTGCAACGCCACGTCGAAGAACTGCTCCGGATTGCGGCGCATCTTCTTCAGCGCCCGCCAGGCCATCGCGAGCGTCTGGGAGGCGGTGTCGCGGATGCCTGGCCGACCATGGGTGCGGGCGAGTGCCGCCGAGGCGTCCAGGACGGTGGCCGGCGCCTCCAGAACAGTCGTGCTCATCGGGCGACCTCCAGGGGGGCGATGCTGCCGCGGTCGTCGGGGATGTCGACGGCGCCGGGGCCCGGCTCGCCGTCCGCCCGGTCGGCAGGGGGGACGTCATGGCCGGTGAGGGCGAGGAACACCTCGTCGAGGGTGGGCCGCGCGACGCTCACCGAGCGGATGGAGACGCCCGCCGCGCGCAGGCCCCCGAGAACGTCGGCGGCCCGGTCGGCGTCGGGGAGCGGCGCGTTCATCCGGCCGGACTCGGGGGTGAGGACCGGCTCCTCACCGAGGATGCGGCGCACCACCTCGGCGGCGGCGGCCTGGTCGGCCCCGGGCGCGAGCTGCACCTGCAGGGTCGACTCGCCCACCTGCGCCTTCAGGTCGTCCGGGGTGCCCTCGGCGACCTTGCGGCCGTGGTCGATGACGCACACCCGGTCGGCGAGCTGGTCGGCCTCGTCCAGGTACTGGGTGGTGAGCAGCACGGTGCAGCCGTCGGCGACCAGGCCGCGGATCGTGTCCCACATCTGGCCCCGGGTCCGCGGGTCGAGACCGGTGGTCGGCTCGTCCAGGAAGATCAGCGGCGGGCGGGTGATCAGGGAGGCGGCGAGGTCCAGCCGGCGGCGCATGCCCCCGGAGAACTCGGAGATCCTGCGTTCGGCGGCCTCCTCGAGACCGAACTGCTCCAGCAGCCGGCGGGTGGTGGCGCGGGCCTCCGACGCCCGCAGGCCCTGCAGGCGGCCGAACAGCCACAGGTTCTCGGTCGCGGTGAGATCCTCGTCCACCGAGGCGTACTGGCCGGTGACGCCGATGAGCTGCCGCACCCGGTGCGGATTCGCGGCGACGTCGATCCCGAAGATCCGCGCCTCGCCGCTGTCGATCGACAGCAGCGTCGCCAGCATCTTCAGGGTCGTCGTCTTCCCTGCGCCGTTCGGGCCGAGCACACCGAAGATCTCGCCCTGGCGGACGTCGAGGTCGATGCTGTCCACGGCGCGCTGGTCGCGGAACGTCTTGACCAGGCCGCGGGCCTGGACTGCGGGTGGGGCTCCCAAGGGATGTCCTCTCGGTGGCGGATGCGACACCTGGGAACCCTAGGTAGGGCCGGTTTCACCGCTCCTTCGCGGCGCATTCACGAGACTTCCGGGAGCCCGCACCCCCGAAAGCCTGGTCCCGCGGGTCCGGTTCTGTGGGTCGGTCCCGCGGGTCGCGGTGCTGTCAGCGCTGGTCGGACGGTGCCTGGAAGCGGGTGACGGGCTCTCCCGCGGCGAGGCCGTCAATCTGCTGCTGGATGAAGGAGACGACGGTCTCGTAGCCCGAGCCGAGGCCCACCTCGCCGTCGATGGCGATCAGCTGCGTGATGCCGACCATCACCAGCTGGGCCACCAGCGGTGGGCAGCGTTCCTCCGGGACGCCCAGATCCGCCAGCGCCGCGGTGAAGGCGTCCAGCTGGAGCTGCCGGTAACGGTGGTAGTACTCGACGATCGCCGAGCGGATCGCCTTGCGGTGATTGGCGAGTGCCATGAATTCCAGGCTGAACGTGGTGGTGGTGAGGCCGATCTCGCGCAGCTCCCACAGCTGCTGCAGCGTCGGCCGGGACCGGACCAGGTCCTGCAGCAGGTCGAGACCGACGTCCGCGCGGCGCCGGAACACCGCCAGGAACAGGTCGTCCATGGTGCGGAAGTAGTAGTGCACAAGCTGTGGTGCGAGTCCGGCCCGGGCGCCGACGCGCCGCGAGGTGACCGCCGCGTAGCCCTCCTCGATCAGGAGGTGCTCGGCGGCGTCGAGTAGCTGGTCGCGTGTGGTCGGCTCGGTCGGACCGGCCTGGTGCCTGCTGGCCATCCGATGTTCCTATCCCATGCGCGCCCGGCCGTGCGACTGACATCGTCATCTGCACTGTCGGGCGGGCGTCGACCGGCCTGGTGCCCGGTCCGGTCAGCGTGGCGTGAGAGCGCGCCGGGCTGACCCGACCGGGCCGGAGGAGGTGCGCGTGTCAGGTCCCCGGCGGGTCAGGTTCCCAGGGCGGGGAGCGCGGGCGCGTCGATGACCTCGGTCGGCGGCTCGGGCTGCAGACCGACGTTGTTGAGGACCTGCGCGAGGCAGAGGTAGCTGCCGATGACGAACGACAGTTCCAGCAGCTGCGGCTCGTCCAGGTGGGACGCGAGAACCCGCCAGGTCTCGTCGTCGACGCGGAACTGGTCGATCATCTGGTCGACGGCGGCCAGCATGGCCCGTTCCAGCGGCGCCCAGAGGTCGGCGGCGGCGCCCTGCGGGATGGCGTGGATCTCCTCGCTGGTGACACCGCTGTGCTTGCCGATGCGCAGGTGATGCGTCCACTCGTAGGACGAGCGGGTCCGCCAGGCCACGCGGAGGACGACGAGCTCACGGTGCCGGGGGTCGAGCACGGCGTTCCTGCTGGCGAGCACCTCGGAGAAGGCGAGCCACGGTTCGGTCAGGCGGATGTGGTGGGCGAACAGGCGCAGCGAGGTCGGCATCGGCAGGGCGTCCGGGCGGCCCGAGAGGAAGAGCTCGGGGCGTCGTAAGTACTTAGGCAGCGTTTCCGCCGCGTCCTCGCTCCACTCCTCGACCGGCAGCGGCGCAATCCGGGCCGGCTCCGGTGCGGCCTGCCGCGCCGCCTCGTGGATCTGCTCCGTCGTCATCGCTGGCCCGCCGTGGTCGACCTGCTCGTCACGGTTCTCATCTCGCCTCTCATCTCGCCGTCCCGTCCCATCCGCGGCCGTTCGCCGGCCGCCTTCGTCGGTCTGGTGCGCGTGTTGTCGAGGAAACCGATGCTCGTTCGGTCGCGGCACTCGTCCGCTCGTGCGCTCGCTCGTCCGCTTGCTCGCCTGCCCGGATCAGGCCATGATCATCTGGGCGTCGCGGCGCGGGGCGTGAAGCCCGACGCGATGATGACGTTGCAGTCGGCCGCGGCCTGCCGGAGCGGGAGAGCGGCCTGGTAGCTCGCGGAGCGATACCAGTCCTGTGCCTTCTCGACCGACTCGTACTCGATGACGATCGTCCGGCGGCCCGGCCAGGACCCCTCGATGACGTCGACGTCGTCGTCGACAGCGAGCACCCGGCCGCCGTACTCGGCGAGCGAGGCGCCGGAGAGCCGGCTGTACGCCGCCATGCCCGCCGGGTCGTGGATGGTCTCGGTCAGGATCACGTAGCCCTTCGGCACCTGCTGCTCCTCGCTCACGTTCCCGTTCCGGGAGTATGCAACGTCCGCGGCCCCCGCGACCACGAGAAACGGACCCTCGGTCCGCGTTGGTTACCGGGCGTCAGGGCTGTTCTCGCCCTCCGCGTCACAAGCGTTACGTCCCCGATCCGGGGCATGCCCGAGGGGCAGACGCAGGGCGAGTGCGGGGGAGGCCCATGTTCTACGACACGGTGGAATCAACCTTTTACGCCTGGTGTGTGGAACGTCTGCTCAGCTCGGCGGTGGCCGCCCCCCACCTGGCCGGTGGCATCGTGGAACTCGGCGCGGGCACCGGACTGCCGATCATCGAGGCGCTGTCGCGCTGTGAGGCGTCGGTGCCGGTGCGCGGCTTCGAGCGGGACCCGGACAGCTTCCGCGTCGCCGCCCACCTCGTCGCGGCGAAGGGCCCGCCCGGCTACACGGTGGAGCCCGGTGACTTCTTCGAGCAGGCCCTCGACGGCCCGGAACGGATCGCGGTCGCCAACCCGCCCTATCTCGCGGCCCCGGCGGACGACACGGGCACGCCGGAGCTGTGGGGCGGCGAGAGCGGCGCGGAGGTCACCTGTCGCCTGCTGTCCGGGCCGTACGACGTGCTCATGCTGATGGTCGCGTCGATCGCCGACCCGCTCGGGGTGATCGAGCATGCCCGGCGGTCGGGGTACGCCGTGGCGGACTGGTCGGTGTGCCCCGTCGTGTTCGGCCCGCACAGCTGCCGGTCCGGCGTCCGCGGGCGCATCGACGAGCTGCGTACCGAGGGCCGGGCCTTCAGCACCGAGACGGACTACCTGCTCGCCGGAGTCACCTGGCTGCGCACCGGAACGGCCGACCCGGGGCAGGCGGACGTCCTGCGCAGGGTTCTGACCGCCGGCGCGGAACCGGGAAGGGCCTGATGACCACGACCGCCGCGCTGCCGGGGGCGGCGGCGCGGTACGGCACCGTCCTGCCGCCGGCCCAGCTCGGGCCCGGCCGGCTGCCACGCCCCCGCGGGCCGCTCAGCGCCTTCGTCACCGACGCGCTGCGGCGGCCGGCGGACGCGGGCCTCGGGCCCGCCCCGCCGCCGGGGGACGACGTCCTCTACGGAGAGGACGGCGCGCTGGCCCTCTACTGCCTCTACGAACTGCACTACCGCGGCTTCGCCGGCGTCGACGAGCGGTGGGAGTGGGCGCCGGCCCTGCTGACCCTGCGCCATCACCTGGAGGAGGACCTGGAGGCGCGGGTCCGCCGCGAGGCCGGGACGGTGCCCGTGGCGGCCTGTGACCCGCGTGACGGTGACGGCATCGCGGCGGCGCTGCGCGCGGTCATCGACGGGCCGTCGGGACCCCCGGGACCGTCGGTGTCGGCGTACCTGGCCGAACAGGGCTCGCTCGAGCAGTTCCGGGAGTTCGCCATCCTCCGCTCGCCGCTGCAGCTCAAGGAGGCCGACCCGCACTCGTGGGCGATCCCGCGGCTGACCGGTCCGGCGAAGGCGGCGCTCGTCGAGATCCAGGCCGACGAGTACGGCAACGGCACCGCGCGGGACGTCCACCAGAACCTGTTCGGGGTGACGATGCTCGGTCTCGGCCTGGACGCGGGCTACGGCGCCTACCTCGACCGCGTGCCGGGCGCCGCGCTCGCCTCGGTGAACCTGGCGTCGTTCTTCGGCCTGCACCGGCGGCTGCGCGGGGCGCTCGTCGGCCACCTGGCCGTGTTCGAGATGACCTCCGTCGAGCCGATGGCGGCCTACGGCGCCGCGCTGCGCCGGCACGGGCTGCCGGCCGGCGCCCGCCACTTCTTCTCCGTGCACGTCGTGGCGGACGCCCATCACCAGACGCTCGCCTCGGAGGCGCTCGCGGGCAACCTGGTGCGTGCGGAGCCGCAGCTGGGCGTGGACGTGCTGCTCGGCGCCCGCGCGATCATGGCCGTGGAGGGGCGGTGGTCGGCCCGGGTCCTGGCTGCCTGGCGCGACGGCCGCTCGGCCCTGCTGCCGCCCGCCGGCCCGCCCGACGAGTCCCCGCCCGACGCTGACCAGCTGGGCGCTGACCAGCTGGACGACTTCCCGAGGGAGCGATGATGCGGATCGGATACAAGCTGATCACCGAGGGGTACGGCCCGAAGGAGATCGTCCGCCAGGCGAAGGCCGCCGAGGACGCCGGATTCGACTTCGTCGAGCTGAGCGACCACTTCCACCCCTGGCTCGAGGAGCAGGGACATTCCGCGTTCGCCTGGTCGCTGCTCGGCGCCATCGCGCAGTCCACCGACCGGGTCGGTCTGGCGGCCGGTGTGACCTGCCCGACGATCCGCTACCACCCGGCCGTGATCGCGCAGGCGGCGGCGACGGTCGCACTGCTCTCCGACGGCCGGTTCACCCTCGGCCTGGGTTCCGGCGAACGGCTCAACGAGCATGTCGTCGGGCGCGAGTTCCCCGCGGTGGGCCGGCGCCAGGCGATGCTGCGGGAGGCCGTCGACATCATCCGGCTGCTGTGGAAGGGCGGGTACCAGTCGTACGACGGCCGCTACCTGCAGCTGGAGGACGCCCGCGTGTTCGACCTGCCCGCTGCGCCCCCGCCGATCGCCATCGCGGCGGGCGGAGCGCGCTCGGCGCGGATGGCGGCGGAGTGCGGTGACGGGCTGTTCGCCACCGAGCCGAAACGGAGCCTCGTCGACGCCTACACCGCCGCCGGCGGAGCGGGCCCGCGGTACGCCGAGGTGTTGGTGGCCTTCGCGGCGGACGCACAGACCGCACTGACCAGCGCGCTGCGCACGATGCGCTGGGCGGTGACCGGCTGGAAGGTGATGAGCGAACTGCCGAACCCGGCCAACTTCGCCGCCGCCACGACCACGGTGACCCAGGACGACCTGGCAGAACACCTCGCCTACGGCCCCGACCCGGCCCGCTACCTCGAAGCCTGCGCACCGTTCGCCGCGGCCGGATTCGACCAGCTCGTCCTGATGAACTGCGGGCCTGACCCGGATGCGTTCCTGGCATTCTTCAGCTCCGAGCTCGCCGGACCGCTGCGCGCACTCGACGCCGATTCCGCGCGGCTGGTCGCGGCGTCCTGAGAACGGCCGCGCCGGACGCACAGCGGCGTCCCGGCGGCGGTGAGCACTCCTTGCCCGGGTGTTAACGCCTCCGCGCGTTCGGGATAACAGTTCCTGGCGACCATGAACGCAGCCGGGCCGTGGCGGATCCGGGCGCAGGTGGGGCTGATCATGGGAACGGATTCGGGCGGCCGTCTCGTCGTGGTCGGCAACGGCATGGTCGGCCAGCACTTCGTCGAGGCGCTGCGGGAGCGCGATGTCGACCGGCGCTGGCAGGTCACCGTCTTCGGGGAGGAGCCGCGCCGGGCGTACGACCGGGTGGCGCTTTCGTCGTACTTCGACGGCGCCGGCGCCGAGAGCCTGGACCTCGTCCCGGACGGCTGCTACGACGGGCACGGCTACGTGCTGCGGCTCGACGAGGCCGTCATCGCGGTCGACCGCGCGGCGCGGACCGTCACGACCAGCCGCGGGCGCACCGTGGGCTACGACGCGCTCGTGCTGGCGACGGGCTCGTCCCCGTTCGTCCCGCCGGTGCCCGGTGCCGACCTCCCCGGCTGCTTCGCCTACCGCACCCTGGACGACATGGACGCGATCCGCGCCGCGGCCCTCCACGCGACGGCGCGCGGGAGCACGGCGGATCCGGCGGTTCCGGTGGTTCCGGTGGGCCTCGTGGTCGGTGGCGGGCTGCTCGGCCTGGAGGCGGCGCGGGCGCTGCGCCTGCTCGGGCTGGCCGTGCACGTGGTCGAGATGGCTCCGCGGCTGATGCCGCTGCAGGTCGACGAGGGCGGCGGTGCGCTGCTGCGCCGGCTGGTGGAGGAGCTGGGGGTCACCGTCCACCTCGGGACGTACGCCGCCTCGGTGGTCGCGGCGCCGGAGCCCGCCGGCTCCACCCCCATGCTGGCGACCCTGGGCGACGGCACCGAACTGCCCGCCGACCTGGTCGTCTTCGCCGCCGGCGTGCGTCCCCGGGACCAGCTGGCGAGGGAGACGGGGCTGGCCGTCGGCGAGCGGGGAGGGGTGGTGGTCGACACCGGCTGCCGGACCGCCGACCCCGCGGTCTTCGCGATCGGGGAGTGCGCCTGCGTCGCCGGCCAGGTGTACGGGCTGGTGGCTCCCGGCTACGCGATGGGCTCCGTGCTCGCTGACCGGCTCCTCGGCGGGCCGGCCGAGTTCGCCGCCGCGGACACGGCCACGAAACTCAAACTGCTCGGCGTGGACGTCGCGAGCTTCGGCGACGCGCTGGCGGCCACCGCGGGGGCGCTGGAAGTCACCGTCAACGACCCGGTCGCCGGCACCTACGCCAAACTGGTCGTCTCCGACGACGCCGCGACCCTGCTCGGCGGCGTGCTGGTCGGGGACGCCTCGAAGTACCCGACCCTGCGCCCGCTCGTCGGTCGTCCGCTGCCCGGCGACCCTCTCGTGATGATCGCGCCGAGCGGGGGCGGGGGTGGCGGTGCGGCGGTCGCCGCCGTCCTGCCCGCCGACGCGATGGTCTGCTCCTGCCATGCGGTCACCCGGGAGGCGATCGACACCGCGATCGCGGGGGAGGGGCTCACCACCGTCGCCGAGATCAGGGCCTGCACGAAGGCCGGCAGCGGCTGCGGGTCGTGCGTTCCCGCGCTCTCGACGCTGCTCGCCGAAAGCGGGGTGACGGTCAGCCGGGCGCTGTGCGAGCATTTCGGCTACTCGCGCGCGGAGCTGTTCGACCTCGTCCGCGTCCACCAGATCAGGACGTTCAGCGAGCTCGTCGGCCGGTACGGCCGCGGCCGCGGGTGCGACGTGTRCAAACCGGTCGTGGCCTCCGTTCTCGCCAGCCTCGGCAACGGCCACATCCTCGACGGCGAACAGGCCGCCCTCCAGGACACCAACGACGCGTTCCTCGCCAACATCCAGCGCAACGGCACCTATTCGGTGGTGCCGAGGATTCCCGGCGGGGAGATAACACCGGAGAAGCTCGTCGCCCTCGGCCTGGTCGCCCAGGATTTCAACCTCTACACGAAGATCACCGGTGGGCAGCGCATCGACCTGCTCGGCGCCCGGGTGGAGCAGCTGCCGGCGATCTGGCGGCGGCTCGTCGACGCCGGATTCGAGTCCGGGCACGCCTACGGCAAGGCGCTGCGCACGGTGAAGTCCTGTGTCGGGTCGACCTGGTGCCGTTACGGCGTCCAGGACTCGCTCGCACTCGCCATCGAGCTCGAGCTGCGCTACCGGGGCATCCGCTCACCGCACAAGATCAAGGCCGGGGTGTCGGGCTGTGCCCGCGAGTGCGCCGAGGCGCGGAGCAAGGACATCGGCGTGATCGCCACCGAGAACGGGTGGAACCTCCACGTCGGCGGCAACGGCGGCTTCCGGCCGAGGCACGCCGACCTGCTGCTCACCGACGTCGACACCGAAACGCTGATCCGCACGATCGACCGGTTCGTCATGTTCTACGTCCGCACCGCCGAGCGGTTGCAGCGGACGTCCAGCTGGGTCGAGTCGCTGTCGACCGGCCCCGGTGGTGAGCAGGTCAACGGGCTGGACTACCTGCGCTCGGTCCTCGTCGACGACGCGCTGGGCATCGCCGCGGAGCTCGACGCGGCGATCGAGCGGYACGTCGGCACCTACGAGGACGAGTGGGCCGCGGTGCTGGACGATCCGGTGCGCCTGCGCCGGTTCGTCTCGTTCGTCAACGCCCCGGACACCCCCGACCCGACGATCTCCTTCGTGACGGAGCGCGGCCAGCCCCGGCCGGCGTTTCTGGGCCTGCCGGCCGCCACCCCGGCCCGATGACGCAGAAGGACGCAGCGATGACCTGGACCACGGTGTGCCGCTATGACGACCTGCTACCGGAACGCGGCGTCGCGGCACTCGTCGGTGATCTGCAGCTCGCCCTGTTCCGCTGCCATGACGGGCAGCTCTTCGCGCTCGGCAACCAGGACCCGTTCACCGGCGCCTGCGTGCTGGCCCGGGGCATCGTCGGGAGCCGGGCGGAGCACCTGACGGTAGCGTCTCCCCTGCACAAGCAGACCTTCGATCTGCGTACGGGAGAGTGTCTGGACGACCACGGCGTCTCCGTACCCGTCTACGAGGTGCGCGCCCGCACGGGGATGGTGGAGGTGAAGGTGGCGTGACTGGCGGTTCCCTCGACGTCGAGCCCCTGGCCGGGTACACCGTCGGGATCACCGCGGCCCGGCGGCGGGAGGAGTTCGGTGCCGCGCTCGAACGCCGCGGGGCGAAGGTGCTGTACGGCCCGGCGATCCGGATCGTCCCGCTGGCGGACGACACCGAGCTGCGGCAGGCGACCGAGCGCTGCCTGACCGCGCCGCTGGACGTCGTCGTCGCCACCACCGGCATCGGCTTCCGCGGCTGGATGGAGGCCGCCGACGCCTGGGACCTGCTGGATCCGCTGACCAAGGCGATCGGCGCGGCGACCCTGCTGGCCCGCGGCCCGAAGGCACGCGGCGCGATCCGCGCGACCGGGCTGCGCGAGGCCTGGTCACCGGAGTCGGAGTCGTCCAACGAGGTGCTGGAGCACCTGATCGAGCGGCACGACCTCGACGGCACCCGCATCGCGGTACAGCAGCACGGCGAACCGCTCCCCGACCTGGTCGAGACACTGCGGCTCGCCGGTGCGGACGTCATCGAGGTCCCCGTGTACCGGTGGATCGCACCCGAGGACACCACACCGCTGCGACGGGTGATCGACGCGGTCGCGACAGCCGAGCTGGACACGGTCGCGTTCACCAGCGCCCCCGCCGCGGTCAGTTTCCTGCGCGCCGCGGACGACCAGGGCCTCGGCGAGGCGGTGCACGAGGCGCTGCTCGGCCCGGTGGTGGCGAGCTGCGTCGGGCCGGTGACCGCCGGCCCGCTGCTGGAACGGGACATCCCCGTCATCCAGCCGCCGCGGGCCCGGCTCGGCGCGCTGGTGCGCGAGATCGTCGAGCAGATCCCGCGCCGTCGTGGACGGTTGCTGCCCGTCGCCGACCACTGGCTCGACATCCGCGGCCAGGCCGCCGTCGTCGACGGCCGGTTCGTCCCGCTCAGCCGGACGAGCATGGCCCTGCTGCGCCGCCTCGCCGGCCGGCCCGGGCATGTCGTCACCCGCCGTGAGCTGCTCCCGCCCGGTGGTGGTGACGAACACGCGGTCGAGGTGGCCGTCGGCCGGCTGCGCTCCGCGCTCGGCGACCCCCGCCTCATCCAGACCGTGGCCAAACGCGGCTACCGGCTCGCCTTCGAGCCGGAGCGCGGCGCCGACGCCTCCACCGACGACTGGCGCTACTGACCGTTCCTTGCTCCCAGCTGTCCGTCCAGGTCGGATGTACTGGATTGCGGACGAAGGGGAGACATGGCAGCTGCGACCGGCCACGTCATCGTGTGCGGACTGAGTGGGCTGGGCCTGCGGATCACCGAACAGCTGATCGCATCCGGCGTCGCCGTGGTCGTCGTCGACGACCGACACGCGCCCACCAGAGGACGCCAGCTCGAACGATGGGCGGCCCGCCTGGTGGTGGAGAGCCCGCAGACGGCGGAGGCGCTGCGGGAAGCCGGCATCGACGCCGCGCTGGCGGTCGTGGCCTGCCACGAGTCCGACCTCGCCAACCTCCAGACGGCAATGGTGACCGCGGAGATCGCGCCGACGGTCGGGCTCGTTCTGAGTATCGACAACGCGCAGCTCGGCGATCAGCTCGCCGCGGCGCTCCCACAGGCCCGGGTGCTCAACCGGGCGGAGCTGGCCGGCCCGGGCTTCGTCATGGCATGTGTCCGCTCGGACGTTGTGCATGCCTTCGCCGTCGACCATTCCGGCGCGGACGGGCTGACCGACGGTGAGATCTTCACGGTCGTCGACGAACGGGTGGAGCGGCCTGGCATCTTCCGGGATATCTATGGCGACCTGACCCCGATCTCGCTGCACCGGGGCGGGGAACGGCTCGTTGAGATCTGTCCGCCCCGGGATGTACCCCTGCGCCCTGGTGACCGGCTGACCGTCCTCGGTCGGACGTTCGAGTACGGTGCCCGCGACATCACGGTGGCGGGCCTGGACGACGCGCGGTTGTTCGCGACACTTGTGGGCTACGCGGCCGACGGCGTCGGAGACGGCCGTGCGGAGGAGGCGCCCACGGGTGGGCGGCGCCACGACGCGACCACGGCACCGGGCCGCAGACGGAGCAGTGCGCTGCGGTCTCAGCTGGAGCTGCACGCGGCTCGGCATCGTCCCGTGATGYGGTTGAGTGAGATCAGCGCGATGATCCGCAGCGAGTTCGACCGTCCGTTCCGCTGGGCGCTGGCTGCCGTTTTCATGATCATGGGCGTCAGTACGGTGGTCCTGTCGTTGGCCTACGAGGGTCACAACCCTGACGCTCCTGCCAGCTTCTCTCCCCTGGACGCCTTGTACCTGACGGTCGAGACGATGGTGACGGTCGGCTACGGCGACTTCAACTTCGGTGCCGCGGACGGCTGGCTCCAGGTGTTCGGGATTGCGTTGATGCTGGCCGGGGCGCTGTCGATCGCGGTCGTCTACGCCTTCATCACCAATGTGATCATCAGTCGGCGGCTGGAGCGTGCGCTGGGCCGCGGAAGGATCGGGGCGATCGACCGCCACGTCGTGCTCTGTGGGCTCGGGTCGGTCGGCGTGGCGACCATGGAGGGGCTGCTACTCGCCGGCCGGCAGGTCGTGGTGATCGAACGCGACCAGACAAACCCGTATCTGCCGGTGGCCCGCGAGCTGCGCGTTCCCGTTGTCATCGGGGACGCGGCTGTTCGGTCGACACTGCTGGAGGCCGGCATGCCCCGCGCGGCGGCGATCGCGGCGCTGAGCAGTGACGGTGCGGCGAACCTGGAGGCGGTGCTCTCCGCCCGGGAGGCCCATGAGGAGCAGCTCCTCGCCCGCGGCCGGCGAGGAGCACCAGCCGGACGGGGCAGGAACACGGCACGGTCCGCACAGACTGTGCCCGTCAGAGAAACGTGCGGATCCGCCCGCGAAGAGAACGCCCGGCTACGGGTGGTGCTRCGGACGTCCGGTGCGACGATGGCGGACGAGGTGGAGCGCCTGTTCGACGTCCACACTGCCCGCAGCGCGTCCGCCCTGGCGACGCCCTACTTCGTCGGCGCCGCTCTCGGCTACCGCGTGATCACCACCTTCTACGTCAAGCGCACGCCGTTCCTGGTCGCGATGATGACCGTCCACCAGGGCAGTGCTCTGGCCGGCCCGACGCTGGCGGAGCTGGCGACCGGTATACGGGTGCTCGCGGTCGGAGGGGAGAACGGCGAGCTGGAGCACCGGTTGAGCCGGCACACCCGGCTGCGGCCCGGTGACGAACTGCTCGTGACCGGGCCCGTGACCCGGATCATCGACCTGGTCCGCCGCAACCAGCCAGCCTCGGGAGACTTCCGCCCGCCGGACGCCACAGCCAGGTGAAGTGCAGTAGCGGGTGAGTGGCCGCTTCGTGTTCGTGGGCCAGGTGGCCGCATCTGACCGGGGCCCGAACCCTGTACCTGCCGGACCGGGCCCAGGGCCGGGTGGACGCCGCCGACCGCGACGAGCTCGTCGAACGGTGCGGCCCTGGCCTGTCGAAGAAGGTGCGGGCCTGCTCCAAGGGATTCCCGGGACGATGGTCCTGACTGCCCGGGGGCAATGGACCGGGTGCGGCCGAACAAAAGGCGGGTGATCCGCTCCGTCCACGGTGGGACATTCGAATGAGCAGAATGCGGAATGCGGACTGGCGGCTCCTGGTCGTCGGCGGAGACGGGTGGTAGGACATGAGTGGCGTGATTCTCGTCGGCGTGGATGGTTCGAAAGGTTCCGATGACGCGCTGCGGTGGGCGTTACGGGAGGCGCGCCTGCGCGAGTGCGCCGTCACCGCGCTGCTGGCGTGGGGCGGGGACGGGCTGCAGCGGGAGGTGTACCGCCGAGCCCTCCAGACCGACCCGGCGGACCACACCGACCTCGAGACCGCGGCGTCCAACGCGCTGGACCGGGCCATCGGCCGCGCAGGCCTGTCAGGGGCGGAGATGACCCGGCTCGTCGTCGACGCCTCGCCGGTGGCTGCGCTGGAGAACAGCTCGGCCGGCGCCGAGATGGTCGTCGTCGGGTCGCACGGTCACGGTCCGATCCACCGTGCGGTGGCGGGTTCGGTCGCCCAGGGGGTGGTCAACCACGCGCGGATTCCGGTCGTCGTCGTCCGGGGAACGACCGAGGAGCACCCGACTCCGCGCCCGGTCGTCGTCGGTGTCGACGGTTCGGGCAACTCGGTCGGCGCGCTGCGCTGGGCCGCCGAGGCCGCCACCCTTCGCCGGGCGCCGCTGCGGGTCGTCCACGCGCTGGGGCATACGGAGGTGCTGTACCCGGAGCTGCTCCTCGCCGGGCAGTCGAGCCTGCTCCGCCGAGCCCAGGAGGCCATGGAGGAGATCGTGGCGAAGGGCCTGGCCGGGGCGGGCGGGATCGTCGTCGACACGGTCGTCACGCCGGAGGCTCCCAGCCCGGTCCTGCTGCGTGAGGCCGAGAACGCGCAGCTCCTCGTCGTCGGTCATCGCGGTCGGGGCGGCTTCGCCGAACTGCTGCTCGGCTCGGTGAGCCACCAGAGCATCCTGCACGCACGCTGCCCGGTGACCGTCGTGCCCAGCGAGGGCCGCGTCGTCGCCGCGACATGACTGCCCGCACGGCGATGCCGGACGGATCCGGTCGGGAACGCCGGTGTACCGGCACAATATCCGCGCCCCGAGAGCCGGGACCAAAGTCACGAAACGCCGGGAACTACGGTCTCCCACGGTCGGGAAACGAGGTGTGAGAATAGAAGGGCCGGACTGCCCATCCGGTACGGAGAACAACGAACAGGTAGGCGCCGCGATGGCCGTTCTGATTGTCACCGAATCCTGTTTCGGAAACACCCTCACGATTGCCCGTTCCGTCGCTGCGGGCATCGCCCATGCGGTTGGTGCTGAATCCGTCGCCGTTGTCGGTCCCGACCAGGCGGCGGCCGGGATTCCCGTCGATCTGGAGCTCCTGGTGGTCGGCGCACCCACCCATGGTTTCTCGATGCCGAGGCAACAGTCCCGGCGCCAGGCTGTCGAGAAGGGTGCCACCGCGGGCGAGGAGCCGGGTGTCGGAGTTCGGGAGTGGATCGAGCTGGCTGCCCCCCGGGCCGATCTGCGYGTCGTGTCGTTCGACACCTCGGTGAAGATGCGCTTCCAGCCGGGCACCGCCTCGAAGGCAATCTTCAGAGCTTTGCGGAAACGCGGTTTCCAGCACGCCGAGCGGGGCCCGAGCTTCTACGTCACCGGGACGGAGGGACCACTGGTCGATGGCGAGGCGCAGYGGGCCGAGGAGTGGGGCGCGCAGCTGGGGCGATCGCTGAGCCAGGCCACGGTGTAGCGCTGGGAAGTGACCGCGGGCGGTGCCTGCTCCTGAGGAATCCGAACGGAAGRCGATCAGTACCGTGACCGATCAGCAGAACACGGCCGCCGGCGCGAGGCCGCGGGCCGAGCGGCTCGAGCGGCTCGAGCGGGGGGTCGAACGGCGCTCCGCCGCGCAGCAGCAGGCCGACGACGAGCGTTTCTCCCAGGGGCTTGCCGCTCTGCGGGCCTACGCCCACGCTCAGGGCGACACCCTTGTCCCCGACGGCCACCTGGACGCGGACGGCTTCCCACTGGCCGCCTGGGTCGCCGGCGAGCGCATCGCCCACCTGGAGGGTGAGCTCTCCGACGAACGGCGTGCCGCGCTTGAAGGTGTCCCCGGCTGGCAGTGGGAACCGGTTCGGGACCGTTGGCACCGCACCGGAGAGAACGGCATATGAAATTCCCAGGGCCGCTGTCAGGCCGCGAGCTCGACGAGTCCGCTCTGAACGAGACCGAGCTGGGCAGGCTGATCGACTACTGGAACGCGGCGAACTACCTGACCGCGGCGCAGATCTACCTGATGGACAACCCGCTGTTGCGCCGGCCGCTGTGCCGCGACGACATCAAGCCGCGGCTGCTCGGGCACTGGGGGACGTCGCCGGCGCTGAACCTGGTCTACGCCCACCTGAACCGGCTGGTCCGCCGGACCGGTCAGGACGTGCTCTATGTCGCCGGCCCCGGGCACGGCGGGCCGGCGCTGGTCGCCAACACCTACCTGGAGGGCACCTACTCGGAGATCTATCCGGGCGTGTCGAGGGACGTCGCCGGGCTGACCCGGCTGGTGCGGCAGTTCTCGACCCCGGGCGGTATCCCCAGCCATGTCAGCGTCCCGACGCCGGGCTCGATCCACGAGGGCGGCGAGCTCGGCTACGCGCTCGTCCACGCCTTCGGTGCCGCGTTCGACCACCCCGATCTGCTGGTCGCCGCGGTGGTCGGCGACGGTGAGGCCGAGACCGGCCCGCTGGAGGGCAGCTGGAAGGGCGTCGACTTCCTCAACCCGGCCAGGGACGGCGCGGTGCTGCCGATCCTCAACCTCAACGAGTACAAGATCGCCAACCCGACGGTGCTCGGCCGCCTTCCCCGCGAGCGGCTGAACCACCTGTTCGCCGGCCACGGGTACGACGTCCTCTGGGTCGAGGGCGACGATGTCCGTGAGGTGCACCGCGCCTTCGACGCCGCGCTGACCACCGCGCACACCCGCATCCGCGACATCCAGCGGACGGCCCGGCAGCCGAACCGCACCGTCACCGAGGCGCCGATCTGGCCGATGATCGTGCTGCGGACACCCAAGGGCTGGACCGGCCCGCACGAGGTGGACGGCGTCCTCGTCGAGGGCACGTTCCGCGCGCACCAGGTACCGCTGGCGGGGGTGCGGGACAACCCCGAGCACCTCGCCCAGCTCGAGACCTGGCTTCGCTCCTATGGGCCGGAGCGGCTGTTCGACGCCGACGGACGACTTGTCGCCGAGCTGGCCGCCCTCGCCCCGGAGGGCTCGGCGCGCCTCGGCGCCACCAGCTACGCCAACGGCGGCGTGCGCACCGAGCCGCTGCGGCTGCGTGACTGGCGGGCCCACGCGCTGGAGGTCGACCCGGCCCGGCGCGGCAGCCTCGTCCACGAGACGACCCGGCCGCTGGGCGAACTGCTGGCCGACGTCTACCGGGACAATCCGACCACCTTCCGGGTCTTCAGCCCGGACGAGCTGGCGAGCAACCGGCTCGGGGCGATCCTGGACGTCACCGACCGCTGCCTGGTCGCGCCGGCCGACCCGCGCGACGACCGGGTCAGCCCGGACGGCCGGGCGATGGAGGTCCTCTCCGAGCACCTGTGCGAGGGCTGGCTGGAGGGCTACACCCTCACCGGCCGGCACGGCCTGTTCGCCACCTATGAGGCGTTCGCGATGGTGTCGGCGTCGATGGTCATCCAGCACACCAAGTGGCTCCAGGAGGCGAGCCGGCTGGAGTGGCGCGCCCCCGTTCCCAGCCTGAACGTCCTGCTCACCAGCACCTGCTGGCGCAACGACCACAACGGCTTCTCCCACCAGGGACCGGGGCTCATCGACACGGTCGTGCCGCTCTCACCCGGGGTCGCCCGGATCTGGCTGCCACCGGACGCGAACAGCCTGCTCTCGGTCGCCGACCACTGCCTGCGCAGCCGCGACCACGTCAACCTGATCGTCGCCGACAAGCAGCGGCACCTGCAGTACCTGACCGCGGACGAGGCCGACGAGCACGCCGCCCGCGGCGGGTCGGTCTGGGACTGGGCCGGCACCGAGACCGATCTCGACCGTGAGCCGGACGTGGTCCTCGCCGGGATCGGTGACGTGCCGACACTGGAGATCCTCGCGGCCGCGGACCTGCTCCGCCGGTACGTGCCCAGCCTGGCCGTCCGGGTCGTCAACGTCATGGACCTGATGGCTCTGCTGCGTTCGGATCTGCATCCGCACGGGTTCTCCACCCCGATGTTCCGGGCACTGTTCACCGACTCGACCGACGTCGTCGTCGGCTTCCACGGCTACAGCCGGGCTGTCCACCAGTTGCTGCACGGCCGGGCGAACCCGCAGCGGTTCCACGTCCGCGGGTTCACCGAGCAGGGCACGACGACGACCCCGTTCGACATGGTCGTCCGCAACGGCCTGAGCCGCTACCACCTGGCCCAGCTCGCCGTGGAGTTCGCCCGGACGACCCGTCCCGGCACGGACCGCCTGGTCAGCCACTGCCAGGACCAGCTGACCCGCCACCACGCCTACGTCACCGAGCACTTCGAGGACCTGCCCGAGATCCGGGAGTGGACCTGGTCGGGCGGCGACACCTGACCCGCCGGGTGGATCGGGGAGAAGGAGACGACGTGCGGGTCCTTGGCCTGGCGGACCCGGCCTCGAGGTCCTCCTGGGATCGGTAGGCATCGACGACCTGGTCGATCGGCCAGTAGTGGTCGGTGACCAGGATCCGCTTTCCGAAGATCTCTTCTTTCAGGGTGGCCTGCGCGGTCTCGTCGTGGGTCCAGGTCAGGCGCAGGGTGGCGGGGGTGTCGCCGGTCAGCTCGGCGCGCAGCGCGCGGGCGACCCGGCGCGGTCCACGTTGCCAGCCAGTCAGGAAACTCGGGCTAGTACGGCAGGTCGTGATCGAGATCTGTATGATCTTCCGTTGTCACGTTGCGGAACTCCCTGGTCGCTTTGGCCGTTGTTTCCCGTGTTTGCCAGGGTAAGGATGCGGGTGAGGCGTCACAGCGGCGCTTCGGGCGCGAAGGCCGGATTGCGGGGGCATCGTGGTCGTTATCCATGTGCGCTGGTCGCGCCACTGTAGGGACGTTGGCCTGGCATGTCCGGCCAGCTGATTCCGGGCCGGCCGGGGGAGCGTGCCGGGGGCGCTCTGGACGGGATTCGGGCCTACCGCCTCGTTTCCGTACCTCGGCCGCCGGAGGATCCGCAGGTTCGCGATCCGGCCCCCGCGCAGCTTTTCGCCGCGGTGACCTCCATGCACGCCACGTTCCAAAGCCTGACCACGCCGGGGGCCGACGTCATCGACGGCCTCGCCGGCCCCGATGACCCCGGCGGCTTTGACGACCTCGGCGCCATTGCCGGGATGCCAGGGGCGCGCAGTCCGCTGTTTTTCGCCGCCTGGTTACGCCTACCTGCGCAGACGGCAATGCGGACGGGTGAGGCCCCCAGGTCCTGTCAGGAGCGGTTCGTCTTTCTGCTGGGGGGCCGGCCGTTCTTTCCGGGGGCGGCGCCCGGCCCGGCCCGGCCGGACGGCACCCGCGGGCTGCTCTTCCCGCCGGGCGCGAGCGGCGTCGAGGCCCCCGGCAGCGAGGTCGACCGGCTGCTCGCCGAGTTCCCGGTGTGGCTGCCCTGCCTGGGGGCACCCGACGCCCTCTGGTCGCTGCCGAACGAGGAGGTCTGGCAGCATCGCCGCGGTTCCTTCGACGATCATGCCGCGCATCTCGCGCACCCGTTCGTCTGGATGGTGCTCGCGCAGCCGCGCCCTGCCGGCCTGGTCCAGGCCGACAAGGACCGGCTCGAGATCGGTATTCCCATGCTGCGCGAGGCGGCGCGGGGCTCCCGGTGGGCCGAGCTGGAACGCGCCGAGGCCCGCTATCGCGAGCTCGCCCGCTACGGCGGTGCGGGAATGTGGGACGTCCGGTTGCTGGTCGGGTCCGATACGCCCGCGGGTGCGGGGGCCGCCGCGTCGCTGTTGTGCGGGGCCGCGGAGCTCGGCGGTCTGCCATACACCCTGGTGCCGTCGGACCGTCTCGGCAGCCTGGCCGAGCTCGCCGCCGGGCCGCCGCCCGCCACGCCGGCAGGCCGGCAGGCCGGCTGGCAGCCCGGCCCGCCGGACCCGTTCGAGCTCGCGGACATCTTCGTCCCCACGGCACCGTTCGCCGCTTCCAGCGAGCTGCTGGCCGCGCTCGCCCGGCCGCCGGCCCGTGAGCTGCCCGGCGTCCGCCTGCTCACGCCGCACCGGTTCGACGTCACCCGCGACCGCACCGACGACGACGGTTTCCCGATCGGCACGGTGCTCGACCCGGCCTACGCCGACGCCGGCGCGTTCGTCGTGACCCGCCCGACGCTGAACCGGCACGCCTTCCTCTGCGGCGCGACGGGCTCGGGCAAGTCCCAGACCGCCCGCACGCTGCTGACCGAGCTGTCCGCTCCGGAGCACCCCGACGACCGGGTGCCGTGGCTGGTCATCGAGCCGGCGAAGGCCGAGTACGCGCGCATGGCCGGCCGGACCCGCCCCGACGACACGGTGACCGTCCTGCGCCCCGGGGTGCCGGACGACCCGCCCGGCTGCCTGAACCCGCTCGAACCCGAGCCCGGCTACCCGCTCCAGAGCCACGCCGACCTGGTCCGCGAGCTGTTCCTGGCCGCGTTCAACGCCGACAACCCGGTGCCGCAGATCCTCTCGATCGCCCTCGCCGAGGTCTACGCGAACGCCGGCTGGGACATGGTCACCGGCGAGCCACGCCCCGCGCGGCGCCCGAAGCTGTTCGTCGACGAGGAGCCCCGCGACGTCCGCACCAGCTACCCGACCCTCGGTGAGCTGCGCATCGTCGCGCAGCGGGTCGTCGACGACATCGGCTACGGCCAGGAGGTCCGCGACAACGTCCGCGGCCTGGTCGACGTGCGCCTGCGTGGACTACGCGAAGGCACCCCGGGCCGGTTCTTCGAGGGCGGGCATCCGCTGGACGTCGGCGCGCTGCTGCGCGGCAACGTCGTGCTGGAGCTGGACCGGGTCACCAGCGACCAGGACAAGGCGTTCCTCATGGGCGTGGTCCTGATCCGGATCGTCGAGCATCTGCGGACGAACCCGCCGGAGCCCGGCGACGACCGGCTCCGGCACGTCCTGGTGATCGAGGAGGCGCACCGGCTGCTGCGCCGGGACGCCGACGGCCCGGCCGGCAACGCGGTCGAGCTCTTCGCCGGCCTGCTCGCCGAGATCCGCGCCTACGGCGAGGGCGTCGTCGTCGTCGAGCAGATCCCATCGAAGATCATTCCGGACGTCCTGAAGAACACGGCGCTGAAGGTGATGCACCGACTGCCCGCGGCCGACGACCGGGCCAGCGTCGGGGCGACCATGAACCTGCGTGAGGAACAGTCCGAGCACGTGGTCGCGCTGCCGCCAGGTCAGGCGGCGGTCGCGCTGGACGGCATGGACCGGCCTTTGCTGATCCAGATGCGCCACGGGGAGCGGTACGAGTCCACCGAACGGGCGAGCCACCTGCCACCGTTGCGGGCCGCGCGCAGCGACCTGTGCCCGCCGGACTGCCGGACCGCCCCCTGCACACTGCGCGCGATGAACGAGGCCCGGCACGATTCGACGTCCCCGCTGCTCGTCCTGTGGGTGGAGGCGGTCGTCGCCGCGACGGTCGCGGGGGTGCACCCCGTCGACCCGGCCCCGGCGCTGTCGGACTGGCTGCTCCGGCTGCCGCCGCGCCAGCGCGACTGCGCGTTGGCCCATGCGGTCGAACGGGCGGTCGACGCCCGCCGCCCGCTGCTGCGCCGCTGGCTCGACCCCGCGGACCTCGCCGACCACATCCTGGCCGAGCTCACCGCCCGGCTGGGCCTGCGGCCGCCGCCCACCGAGGACCACCTGCGCTTTCAGGCCGGCGTGTACCGGTGGCACGACGTGAGAGGCAGGCTGGAGGCCGCGGTCACACGGCGCGGGCCCGGCGCTGCGCGGCAGCCGCATCCACACACCGAGCAGTGGGCTCGGCGCGGGCTGATCCTCGACGGTGCGGACGTCGTGGATCAGATGCGCGCCTTCAGGGAGCATCCGGCGCATGCCACCGGCAGCCACCGGGTGGCGATCGGCGATCCCGACGCGAGCGGGCTCACGGCGGCGCAGGTCGAGGTGACCGGCGCCGCCGGCGGGCTTCATCTGCGCCGAGCCTTCGCCCGCGCCTGCGTCGGCAAGCTCGACACGATCGTCCGGCTCTTCGAGGAACCGCCGGTTGGACGCGGACCGAAGGGCCCGCGGGCAGGGGCACTGACATGAGCGGCGACAGCGTCGGTGACCTGGCCGGTCTCGGTGAATCGGCGGACATCGCCGCGGAAGGGTGGGCTGGCTCGGAGGGCGATCTCGGCGCCGCCGAGGAGTCCTTCGGGCCGGAGGAGAGCGATTCGCAGGCGCTCGCCGACCTGCTCGCCGCGGATTCCCGTGCGCTGAGCCTTCCGCCGGAGGACACCGAGTCCCCGGCCGTCGAGGCCGACACGGGCACCACCGACGCACAGCCCGGATTCACCGAGGCACCGGCCCCCGGGGCGCACGGCGGTGAGGCAGCCGCGGCCGACACCGAGACATCGGCGAACGAGGCCCATGACGAGTCCATCGGCAGTCAGGACGACGGCTCGGTCGGTATGAGCGACTCCGAAGCGCTGGCCGAGTCGATCGCCGGTGAGGCACGTGCGTTTCTCGAGAGCCCGGACGACCTCGTGGCGGATGGCCCGATGGTCGCAGATCCCCCCACCGGCGATGGCGGCCCCACTGGTGACGGCGGGTTCGGGGACGGATCGACGCCCGAGGACGATGCCAGTGTTGCCCCGCTGCGCGAGGCAACACTGTCCGATGGACCCGCCGCAACACCAGCTGAAGCACCGACTGAAACGACGCCCGACATCCCCACCCAGCCGATACCGGACGAGACAACGCCGGAGGCCGTGTCCGACGATGGGGGGTACGACGGCGAGTCGGTGCCGCAGGCCACCGACATAGCCGAGACCGCACCCGCACCGAGGGAAACCGAGATTCCCGACCTGCCCCAGGCGGACGAGCCCTCGTCGGTGCCGGAGACTTCCGACCCGCGTGYAGCCGAGGAGACAACCCATGCCACCGGGGAAGGGGGGATTTTCGATTCGCCCACCGTCGATGAGGCGTCCGACGTCGTCCCGCTGGAGGTTCCGGAGGAGCGCGCTGCACAGATCGTGCCTGAACCGGCGACCAGCGCCGAGTCGGTGGAACCACCCGCAACCCCCGAGAGCACGTCCGCACAGCTCGAGCCCGAAACCGAGTCGGCCAGCGAATCGGACAGGCTTGAGCTGGGACCACTAGGGCAGGTAGACCAGGAGGAAAACACATCCACTCGTGAAGGCCCGGATCAGACGGCAGCGGAAATCGACACCGCCGTCTCGAGGCCGGAACGGAACGACCTTTCCCCTGCCGAGCCGCTGCCCGCCCAGGCCGACGGTGCCGTGGCCGATGGTATCCAGACGCCCGGCGAACAGCGAGAAGCGAACGACGGGCCTATCGATCCTGACGCCGTGTCAACCAAGCCGGACGGTTCGCCGTGGCCCGAGTCCCCGCTCAGCGCGATAGAGCCACTTCCTAGGCTGGACGAGGCTGACATACGGCGAGGCGAGAAAGGATTTATCGAATCGGTCGACGGGAGGTCCGCCCGTGACTATGTCAGCGGGCTCGCCGACGAACGTACCGAGGGATATCTGAAGGCGCGTCGGGACGGGACCGTAGYGAAGTCCGAGGTGGCACCGGTCACCTCCGTACTCCTCGACACCCGTACCGGTCGCGTGTACGAGGCCGTCAACCAGGAGAAGGAGATTCCGACCGACCTTCATCCGATTCTCCAGGAACGTCTCAACAATCTGGTGGCCGAGGCGGCAGCGAATCCCGAGGCCTACCAGTATCGCAATGGCGATAGGGGGGGCTTCCCGCACTTCGATATCCCGGGCACCCACGCCGAGGTCCTCAATACCAGTCGGGCCCTGTACGACCGGGAGGCCATGGGATATCAGGTGACCTCTGAATCACTCGGCGAGATACTCGTGGACAATCGTTTTCCTTATCGGCCGCCCGACAAGACCGCCCCCTGCTGTCCGAACTGCACTGCTATCCTAGAAGGCGTGGAGTCCATCCCCGGCATGATTCCGACCGACCAGTGGAAAAGGGAAGATGAATGACTGGACCAGATCCCGTTCGTTCAGTGCACATTGACGACATCGACTACACAGACGACCTCTTCGTCACTCACGAAGGGGAATTCTTCACCGGGGAGGTGACCGATTACTATCCCGACGGCCAGCCCCGCAAGGTCGCAACCTACGAAAACGGCCGGCTGAGGGGGCYGGAGCGCACGTTCTACCCGGATGGTTCGGTCAGGTCCGAGTACTGGAACGTCGACGGCGGCCGGCACGGCATCGGTCGTTCCTGGTTTTCGAACGGCCAGATGGAATCCGAGACGCAGTACGACCACGCAAAAGTGCTCCGCAGGAAACGATGGGCCGAGGACGGAACCGAACTGAGCTGACCCGCGGTGCCGCCTGGGGGCGCGGGTTGAACTTCAACAAGTGAGGGGCGGCGGTGGGAGAGGCCGAGGATGCCGAGGCACTGCAGGACGAGCTGCGTCGACTCGTCCAGGCGGACACGCCCGGACCGGATCTGGTCACGACGGTGGCTGGCCTTGACGTCGCGTACGACACCGACTCGGATCTGGTCGCGGGCGCGGTCGTCGTCCTCGCCGCGCCCGGCTGGGAAGTGATCGCGTCAGCCACGGCGGTGGGCCGGGCGTCGTTTCCCTACATTCCCGGCCTGCTGTCGTTCCGGGAGCTGCCGCCACTGCTCGACGCGTGGGAGGCAGTTCTCTCCCGGTTGACGACACCACCTGATCTGCTGGTGTGCGACGGGCATGGCATCGCCCACCCCCGACGGTTCGGGCTGGCCTGCCATCTCGGCGTCACCGTGGACCTGCCGACGATCGGCGTGGCGAAGACCCAGTTCGTCGGCGAGCATTCATCACCCGGGCAGCGTCGGGGCGAGCGGACAGCGATCATTCTCGAGGGCGAGCCGGTAGGAGCAGCGCTGCGTACCCGCGACGGAGTCCGCGAGGTATACATCTCGGTCGGCCACCGGACCAACCTCGACTCCGCCTGCCGGTGGGTGCTGGAGCTGTGCCCCCGCTACCGGCTGCCGGAGACGACCCGTTCTGCTGACCAGCTCAGCCGGACGGCACTCGCCGAAGCCCGCCTCGCGGCCTGATCGGCCCCGCTTGCCGGGGCGCCATGCGGATGGTGCCGCCGAAGCGGCTGTCAGCACCAGGGCCTGCGACGTCTCTTTCTGGAACGGGGCAGTCATGCTCCTCCTTGACAAGGAAAGCAGATTGCTCGCCGTCAATATTTTGTGGGGGCGGGGAAGCGGTTCACGGATTGATCGAGCTGTGGCTGTACGGAAGACAATTGTCGGGATGTTTTCACTTGCGTCGACTGGAATATCGATGGTACTTACGATGCGGACTGGAATTATTCCTGCCATCGGAGGTGGCACGTGACGGCGCTCGTGCCTGACAAGGCCGGCGAACTCGCGGAGATGCGGCGGCGTGAGCTGGCGCGGCGGCTGCTGGCGCAGGGGGTGGACAGGTTCCAGTGGGGCTGGCAGTTCGTACCCGCGGAGCGGCCGGTGCCAGACCCGCTCAGCCTGCCGGTGCTGCCGCCCGAGCACTTCGGGGGCGCGGCCAACGCGGCGGCCCTGGGCGCTACGGCCAAGGCCTGCGCGGTCGGCGGCGTCGTCCTGGGGGGCGCACTGGGCGTCCTCGGTGTGGCGACCGGGGCGTCGCTGGCTCTCCCGGCGCTGGCCACGGCCGGTGTGGCCGTTGCGGGCGGTGGGCTGACGTCGATGTACGCGCGCTGGCGCGAAGCTGTCGGACGTGAGCGGGAAGGCGCGTGGATGGACGCGCACGACCAGCAGCGGCAGGGCAGCTCCGCCGCGGCGGAATCCCGGGACGAGTGGCGCCCGGTACAGGGACCTCCCGACGCGACCCGGGTGGATGTCGTCTGCGGCACGTGGGACGGCTGGGCGGCGATGATCGCGACGACCGCCGGTTCGTTGATGCGCCCCGACCGCAGCGTGGTCGTGCTCGACCTCACCAGTCACGAGGTCGCCGAGGATCTGGTCCAGCTGGTGGACAGCACGGGGCAGCGGGTGCCGTGCGGCCGGTTCCCGACGGACCTCAGCCTGGTCGACCTGTTCCACGAGCTCAGCCCGGAGGCTGTGGGTCGGGTGATCGCCGATGCGTTCGCCGTGCTGCCGGGTCGCAGTGGCGCCGCCGAGATCCGTCGGCGCGATGAGGCGATCGTGCGGACCGTCGCCCGCCTCATCGACCCGCCCTGGACGTTCCGCCGGCTTGCCGCGGGCGTGCGGCTGCTGCAACGGCTCAGTGAGACGAGCGCCGGAAGCGGCCAGGCCGGTGGTGTGCTGAGCCTGCGGGAGCAGCGGGAGCTCATGCAGGCGAGCCACGAGTTCGGCCGCACGCCGCAGGAGAGCACCGAGCTGACCTACCTCGTCGACACCTTCGAGATGCTGGCGGGCAACGACGATCGGCGGCCTGCGGACCGCGCGGCGCCCGAGGGTGCGGCGCCGGGGGGAACAGCGGCAGACAGCAGGACGCACGATGACGCCGACGAGGCCGTCGCGCGGCCGGGTAGCGGGCTGTGGCGCCCTGGCCTGACGGTGCTCGCCGCGCCCATCTACAACAATGATCAGGGTGCCTCGGCGCGCATCCTGCTGTACCGCTTCATGGAGGATCTGCGCCAGGGTGCGCCACACCGCAGCGATGACCTGATCGTCGTCGCCGGGGTCGACCGGCTGGGCCGGGACGTGCTCGACGAGTTCAGCCAGCACGCCCGCAACGCCCGGGTCCGGACGATGTTCCTGCATCAGCATGTGCCGGCGCGCGAGGACGCGCAGCGGATGCTGAACACGGCGGGCAGCGTCACGCTGCTGATGCGTACCCACAACGCCCTCGAGGCGCAGGCCGCGGTGGAGCTGGTCGGTTCCGAGTACCGCTTCGTGCTCAGCCAGGAGACCCAGAGCACCAGCGAGTCCCTCGGCTGGAGCCGCGACGAGACGAAAGGAACCGCCACCAGCACCTCGACGGACAGCCAGCACGGCTGGAGCATCCAGGTCGGGGTGCGGCGAGGCGAACGTCTGCCGGTCTTCAACCGCAGCAGGAACGGGTCGCGGGGCACGGCGCGGACCGTCCAGTGGTCACGCTCGCGTGGCAGGTCGGGGTCGGCGGAGAAAGGAACCTCCTCGGCCACGAGTCGGGTGTTCGAGCCGGCGGTGGAGCCGGTCGAGGTCGAGACCCTGCCGGAGACCGCGTTCATCATCCTCAACAAGGTCCACTTCCGGCAGCCGGTGCTGGGTGACTGCGACCCGGGGCTCTGCCAGCATCCGCTGGCCACCGTTGCCCTGCGCAAGACCCCCCGGAAGACCGGGGGATAGCCCAACCCGCAGCCGCCCGACGGAACCTCACCAGCGGACCCCGAGACGAAGAACCCCTCAACGAAGGATGACGAGGCCCACCAGGCCGCAGGGGGCCGCGATCAGGATGAGAACCGCCATGACATAGAGCCCCAGCAGCACGCGGCGCTGCCGGCGCACATGCGCCGGTATCGGGGGCTCGCCGGCCGGGTGGGAGGCCTGCGCCGCCCGGCGGGGCGTCCTCATCGTTCGAGGCCCGCGTAGTGCGCCCGGTGCGTCGCGGCGTGGGGCACGGGGTGTCTGCTGGCCTGCCGTGCCTTCTGCTGCCGGACGATCAGGCGCCGGAACCTGCGTCCGCTCGCGCCCAGCATCCACAGCACCGGTTCGGCCGCGGCGATGCGTTCGCCCGGGTCCACGGTTCCGCCTCGACCGCGTATGCAGTCCGCGGCGCTCAGCGCCCAGTAGCGCGTCTCGGTGAACTCCGTCGACGGTTGCAGGCCGAGCTCCGGCAGGCGTGCGGGCTGGGTGAGCCAGTAGCGCACGAGGCCGTCCTGTTGCTCCGGGGTGAGGTCGGGAAGGCGCAGGACCGGTGGGAGCCCGCGCAGCCAGTCGGTCTTGCTGACCACCACGGCGAGCCGCAGGGCGAGGCGGCCACCCCGCCGTGGCAGCGTCCGGTCCGCGTGCAGAACCCGGATCAGCCGCCGCATCGTGTCGTAGGTCGGCTCGGCGGCCGGGTGGGCCGCCTCGTAGGCTGCCTCCCGCTGTCTGGGGGTGAGCCGGCTGAGCAGCGCCGGCTGTGCCGACGGGTCGACGACGAGCAGGGCGTTGTGGGTCCGCTCCAGGTAACGGTGCGTGGTGCGCAGCGTCTCCTGGTCGGTGTAGAGGTCCCCGTCCGGGTCGAAGAAGAACAGGATGCGCCGGGGCCCGCGGGGGATGCCGACGGTGACGACGAACGCCCGGGGGTTCGGGGTGACTGTCGACTCCAGCCACCCGCCGTCCGCGAGCACCTGCAGGCTGCCCCGGTACCACTCCTCGTCCGGCCGGAACGCGAAGGATACCGTGAGATCGCGCTGGTAGGCGAGTTCCTGCAGGCCGGCCAGGACGGCGACCAGCAGGGTCGTCTTGCCTGATGCCGGCGGGCCGATCAGCGCGATGTGGACGATCGGCAGGTGCCCGACCCCGTCGGGCAGCCGGCCGGAGCACGAGCCGCAGTAGCTGGCGAGCCGGCCGCGCCGGCCCGGCGCCCAGGTCCGCAGCCGCGTCCCGCAGGCGCACACCCGGTACAGCAGGCCGCCGCGACCCGGCCGCAGGTCGTCGTGCCGGCGGTCGCAGTCCGTGTTGGGGCACTCGTAGAACGGCCGGCCCAGCGGGCGGGCGCAGTCCGGGTACGGGCAGTCGACCCCCAGCTCGCCGAGGCGACGGAACGTTGCCAGGGTCGGCCTTGCCGGGCGTGCCTCGCGCAGCAGCCAACGCGCCGCTTCCGCGGCCCGCAGCGCCGCGCCCGCGAACCGCAGCGCCGCGATCGTGGTGACGACGAGCGCTGTGTGCACGGCGAACGCCGCCTGGGCGAGCCCCCCGGCGACTGTGACGCCGGTCGCCGTCCCCGCCCTCCACATCGTCCAGCAACGCCGCGCCGAGGCGGTTCGCCCCAGGAACGGGCCGGGCCAGCGGGCCGGGACGRCCGCGGTGAAGGCCGGCCTGGCGGTGCGGAGCGAGTCGGCCAGGGCGTCCCTGATGGCGCCGAGGTCGACGAGCGCCTGGCCGGCCGGCGTGAAGTACCCGGGGTAGGCGGCCTCGTCGCCGGCCGGGCGCAGCACCGGCGGCCCCGCTGCCAGCGTGCGTGCCGGCAGCACGAGCAACCGTGCGCCGAGCTGACCGAACGCGATCGCCGCGCCGGCACCGAACAGCGACACACCGCGTGCGTACCCGCCGATCAGCGATCCCGCGGACCGGACACGGGACATCCACGCAGCCAGCACACCTGCTGGTAAGCGCTTCGATGGGCGGGGCCGCGGAGCCTTCGCCGCGGCTCCTCCCTTCGCCCCTCCCCAGGCCCCGGCACCTGCCGGTGGCGGTGCCTGCGCCGGGCCTGGGGCCTCGGGCTGTGCGCTGCCGGGCGTCAGATCGCCGGGCGGTTGAGCCGGCGGTACGCCGGCGTTGGCAGCCACGGCGGCGAGGTGCTCCGCGGCGTCGGCGCCGGCGAACGACGCGCCGGTCGCCGCCAGCACATCGATTCTCCCGGCGGCCCACACTCGCGCGGCCGTCTCCCCCCAGGACACGTCCACCTGGTACTCATCCGCCTGGGCGCCGTCGGTCGCGGCGGGAGCGCCGGCGCCCGTCGGCGCAGCGCCGGCGCTGACGCCGGCCCCGCCATGCAGACGGTGGGTCTCGAACCGGACGCCGAACGGGACGGCCGCAGGATCGAGGTCAGCACCCACCGGCACACCCACCAGAACGTGGCGGGACTGCTCCGGGTGCCCCACAGGGACGCTGAAGGTCACTGCCAGGGCCGACGCCCGCGGCAGCGAGCCGGTGACCAGCCGGATCGTTCGCACCGTGGCTGYCGGGCCCTGCTCCACCAGCACTATCCRCACAGCCCCGCCGCTGCGCGCCGCCCTGCGCATACTCGCCAGCAGGGCAGCCAGCCGGCCGTCGCCGTACAGCTCGTGCGCCCGGGCGACCGCCTCCTGCCAGGCCAGCTGCGAGTCGACCACGAGACGCTCGACAGCGGGAAGCTCGCCGTCGGATGGCTGGTCGGCCCAGCCCGGCCACCACCACAGGTCGGCGGGAAGCAGACCGCCGAGATCACGGTCCGGCTCGGTGAGCAGCAGCGCATGTTGAAAGACGTTCCCGGGGCGGTCGGCGAAGTCGACGCCGGTGCCGACGGTTCGGCAGATCACCGCGGCCCCGCCTTCCAACAGTGAGTAGCTCAGGCTCAGACCGGCCTCTCGCTGCCCGGTGGAGATCCAGGCAACCTGTGCGGCCCCCGGCCCGGCTCCGGCTCCGGACCTGGACCCAGGCCCGCCGCTGCGCCGCCGTGGCCCGGTTCGGCGCGCGTCCACGGCGAGCTCGGAGGTGAGGAGACCGACGATCTGCTGGCGTACCGCGTCGCCGAGCCCCGGTGTGTACGCCGTGACACGCCAGCCAGGCCGGCCCGACGCCGCCGCCGACGTGCGATGAAGCTGGTGGATGGTCACCGGACTTCCGCCTCCGTACCCCGTGGCTGGCCTCCGTGCCCAGCATCGCAGACCCCAATGCCCTGGGGCGCAGCAGTTTCAGCCATGTGGATCGCGGAGGTCCGCCCGATCGCCCTCTCCGCCGGGCGGGCTGGCTGGCCCGGGCGAGCTCGCGCAGCAGTGCCGGCACGGACAGGCGCAGGCCCGCACGGTCGGCCTCGCGGCGCATCAGGTGGGCCACCGACAGGGCGAGCACGCAGGTGAATGACCTGGTCGATCGGCCAGTCGTGGTCGGTGATGCGAGACACCCAAGTTGCCCGCAAGTATGGAAACTCGGGCTAGTCGGCTGCCCGGACGACGGCGACCGGGCAGCCGGCGTGGTGCACGCACTGGTGGCTGACGGAGCCGAGGAGCAGCTCGGCGAACCCGCCGTGGCCGCGGGCGCCGACGACGAGCAGGCTCGCGTCGGTGGACATCCGGAGCAGGCCGGGCGCCGCCGCGTCCTCGACCAGCACCCGCTCGACCCGAAGGTCGGTGTTCTCCTCCTGTGCCTGCGCGACGCAGTCGTCCAGCAGTGCCCGCGCAGCGTTCTTCAGGGTCGGGAGGTCCAGCCCGGCGTACGCCCCCGGGTAGAGCGGGGCCACCGGGAGCCAGGAGTGCACCACACGCAGGCTGGTCTCACGCGACCTGGCCTGCGACGCAGCCACCCGCAGCGCCGCGACCGAGGCCGCGGAGCCGTCCACACCGACGACCACCGGACCCGTCGGCCGGAGGTGGCCGGACCGCACGACGACCACTGTCGGTCGCGCCCTGTGCAGGCAGATGTCGGTGACCGAACCGGCGAACAGACGGTGCTTCCGGTTGGCCCCGTGTAGGCCCAGGACCAGCATCTCCGCCTCGGCCGAGGCGTCGAGCAGCGCCTCGGCCGCGTCCCGGCGCTCCACCTTCTCGACCATCGCGGTGGGCTGGGAGAGCCTGGCTGCGCGGCCGATCGCGGTCTGCATCAGGTGGTAGGCCGCGGCCTCGGTCTCGTGTTCGCCCGCCGTCCCGGCGCCCGCCTTCTCCGCGTCAGCCGTCGCGGTCGTCGCGGACACGGCGGGCGGGCAGTGCTTCGGATCCCAGGCGAGTATCACCGTGAGCGGGCAGTCCTGCCTGCGCGCCTGCGCCATCGCCCACCGCAGCGCCTCCTCGGCGTCGGCCGACCCGTCCACTCCGACCACGATTCCGGTCATCGCACTCTCTCCTTAGCTGCGGAAGCGCATGTTCTGGGCGAGCGGGTGTTCCGGACGGCGGCGGCGCCGGTCGGCGTCAGTCGACGATCCGCGCCGCGGCGGCGACCGTCTGGGCGACGGAGGCCGTGGTGTCGACGTCGAGCGCGGTCGGCCAGGGGTCGGCCCGGTGCGCCATCGACGCGTACACCGCACCGGTCGCGTCCGAGGCGTCCGCGCCGGTGCCGCACGCCTGCACGGCCCGCCGCGACGCGATGCGGGCGACGGCGATCCGCGTCGGCGCCACGCAGCGGACCTGCGTCAGATCCGCGCCGGTCTCCTTCGCCGCCCCGGCCGCGAGCTCCCGGAACCGCCGGGATGACCACGAGGCGTCGAGGACGACGCTCTGCCCGCGCTCCAGCGCCCGCCGGGCTCTCGTGACCAGCTCGGCGTAACTGCGCTCGGTGGACGCGGCGCTGTAGATACCGGTTCCGGGGGCGACATCGATCGCGACGTGCGGGGCGAGACCGGCGAGCTCCTTGCGCACCACGTCCGAGCGCAGCAGGGCCCACTCGTCCTGCGCGGCGACCAGACCGCTCGCCAGTGTCGACTTGCCCGTGCCGGGCAGCCCGCCGACCAGTACCAGCCGCACCCGGCCTCGACGGAGGTGCGTCAGCGCGATGTCGGCGAGCTGGCGGGCCTCCTCGGCGGCGTCCGGATCGCCCTGATGGTCGCGGATGCAGGCGATGCGTACCCGGACGAACGCCCGGTAGGCGATGTAGAGGTGCTCCAGCGACGCCGGATGGGTCTCGCCGGAGAACTCGCGGTACGCGTCGAGGAAGGTCCGGGCCGCGGCCGGGGCGCCGAGCCGCTCCAGGTCCATCGCGAGGAAGGCGACGTCGGCGAGAACGTCTCCGACCCGCAGCTGGCGGTCGAAGTTGATGCAGTCCAGGATGCGGGGGCCGTCGTCCAGGCAGTAGATGTCGTCGGCGAGCAGGTCACCGTGCCCGTCGCGGATGTGCCCGGCCCGCTGCCGCTCCGCCAGCAGGGGGCCCCGCCCGGCCAGGTACCGCAGGGCAAGCCGGCCGATCTCGTCGACGGTGCCAGCGTCCAGGATCGAGCCGCAGAAAGGCGCCACGGCGTTCATCGCCTCCAGCCACAGCGCCTCCAGGTTGGCGAGCCCACCGGCCCGGGAGATCTCCGGCGAGGTCTCGCAGCGCTCGTGGAAGGCCGCCATCGTGCGGGCGATCGCGCGCAGCTCGCCGGTCAGGTCGGCACCGCCGCGCACCAGTTCCGAGAGCCTGCGGTCGGCGGGCATCCGGCGCATCACGACCATGTGGTCGTGCGGTCGACCGCGCTCGTCCCGAATGTCGGCGACGCCGAGGTAGACGTCCGGGGCCAGCCGACGGTTGAGACGCACCTCGTCCTCGCAGGCCGCCAGCCGCGTCTGCCGGGTCCTGAGGTCCACGAAGCCGAGGTCGACCGGCTTGCGCAGCTTGTAGACGCGGTCCTCGGTCAGGAAAAGGATCGCGGTGTGCGTCTCCACGGTCTCCCGACTGTCGAGGCGAAGTTCCGGGGCCGGGTGATTCTGCACCGCCCTGGTCTCCGGCTCTCCAGAACGACCGGAATGGAGACCGCCGTCTTCCTGCACCGAACTCTCCTGAACCAGCATCGACGTCTCCAGATGTGTTCGGGACGAAATGCGTCACGACCATCGACGTACGGTGATCCGGGGCCAGCCGAGTAATCCGCGCCCCGGGATCGTCCGCCGTGGTCCGACTCCCTCCGCGGAAGACGATGCCCCGTTCGGGCCGGGCCGTCAGGGGACGATCGGGATGCCGGCTCACCCGACCTCCTGCCCCGTGCCGGCGGGACCTTCGTCGGTCCCGACGATCCGTTCGCCGCGCCACGCTGGGGCGGGCACTTCACGCCACCCCCGAACGGGGGCCGACAACAGCCAGGAGGCAGCCGTGAGCACCGAACCCACCCGGGAGATCCTCGTCGGCATCGACGGCTCCGCAGGTTCCGAAGCCGCGCTGCGCTGGGCCTACCGGACGGCCCAGGTCGAGCGGCGCCCGGTCACGGCCCTGCTGGGATGGACCGCGGACGGCCTGCCGCGGCCGGTCTACCAGGCTGCCGCCGCCGCGGAGCACGGCGCTCTCGCGGCGGCGGCCGCCCAGATGCTCGACCGGACGATCGCCCGCGTCCCGGCACCGCAGCCGGCGGTCGAGCTGCGCAGGCTCGTCGTCGACCAGGACCCGGTGGACGCCCTCGTCGCGGAGGCCAAGAACGCCGCGATGACCGTGGTCGGAGCACGCGGCCCGGGCCTGGCCCACCGCATCCTCGCCGGTTCGGTCGCCCACCGGCTCCTGCACCGTTCCTCCGGCCCGGTCGTGGTCGTCCGCGGGACAGCCGATGAGGCCGGCCACGCAGACGAGACCGCCTCGCAGGACCGGCGGCCGGTCGTGGTCGGCGTCGACGGCTCGGAGTCGTCGCAGGCGGCCGTCCGCTGGGCTGCCGCGCAGGCCGCCGAGCGTGGGGCGCCGCTGCACCTGGTGTACGGCTACCGTGTCGACATCACCAGCTTCGGTGTGTCCGTGGACGAGTTCTACCCCTCGCTGCGCACCGACGCCGAGCGGCTTCTCGCCGACGTCGCGACCGCCGGCCTCGACGACGAGGCCGACCTCGAGGTCCGTCAGCTCGCGGTCGACGACACCCCTACCCGCGCGCTGCTGCGCGCGTCAGCCGAGGCCCAGCTTCTCGCGGTGGGGACCCGGGGGCGTGGTGGCTTCGCCGAACTGGTGCTCGGCTCCACCGCGCACCAGTGCGTGCTGCACGCGGACTGCCCGGTCGCCGTCCTCCACGCCTGAGGACGGGTGGGTTCCCGGCCGGCAGTCCTCGCGACGGCCCGGCGAAGCCGGGACGATACGGGTATGCGCACCGTAAGTGAGAACATGCTGGCGGACCTGATCGCCGCCCGCCTGGCCGGCCACGGCGACCGGCTACCGAAGGTGGTCGCGTCCGGCAACTTCGCGACCCCGACGGTCGCCCTGGGCGCTGTCGACCGTGCCCTGGCCGGGTACCGCCTTTTCGTCCTCAACGCCCAGCACGGCGTCCCGGACCGGGCGGGCGTGATCCCGGTGACGCCTTTCGTCGGCCCCGGGATGCGGGGTCGCCCGGGCCTGGAGTACCTGCCCAGCCGTCTCAGCCTGGTTCCGCGGCTGTTCGCGGGCGCGCACCGCCCCGACGTGGTCGTCCTCCACACCAGCCGCCCGGTCGACGGGCGGGTGTCGATGGGCACCGAGGTCAACATCCTTCCCGCGGCGGTGGCGGCGGCCCGGGCGGCCGGCGGCCTGATCGTCGCCCAGACCAACCGCGCGATGCCCTACACGTTCGGCGACGGTGAGATCTCCTGCGACGCCGTGGACCTGGCGGTCGAGGCCGACGTGCCGCTGGCCAGCCCCACCCCGCGGCCGGCCGGCGACGTCCAGCGGGAGATCGGCGGCAGGGTCGCCGCGCTGGTGGCCGACGGCGCCACCCTGCAGCTCGGCATCGGGGCGGTTCCGGATGCCACGCTCGCCTCGCTCACGGACCGGCGAGGGCTGCGGGTGTGGACCGAGACGTTCTCCGACGGTGTCCTCGCGCTCGACCGGGCGGGTGCCCTCGACCCGGACGCCCAGCTGGTGACCAGCTTCGTGTTCGGCTCGGACGAGCTGTACAGGTGGCTTGACCGCAACCCCCGGGTGCGGCTGCTGCGCACCGAGACCGTCAACGACCCCGCCGTCATCGCCCGCCAGCACGCGATGACCTCGATCAACACCGCGCTCCAGATCGACCTGCATGCGCAGGCGAACGCCTCGTACATCCGCGGCACGGTGTGGTCGGGATTCGGGGGGCAGCCGGACTTCGTCGCGGGCGCCCTGCACGCGCAGGACGGGCGGGCGGTCATCGCCCTGCCCAGCTGGCATCCCAGGGCCGACGTGTCGACGGTCGTGCCTGCGCTGACCGAACCCACGACCAGCTTCCAGCACAGTCATGTCGTCAGTGAGCAGGGCACCGCCGTGCTGTGGGGGAGCAGCCAGCAGCGGCAGGCCCGCGACCTCGTCGAGAAGGTCGCGCATCCCCGCGCCCGTCCCGCGCTCGCCGAAGCCAGTGGTGCCCGGCCGCGCCGGGAAACCCGGTCGCACGTGGCCTGACCGGGAGGTCAGCCGGCTGTGTCGAGGACTTCGGAGAGCGGGCGGCGTGGGGTCGCCGGCAGCGCGGGAGCGGACGGGTCCGGGTAGCCCACCCGCAGGATCATCTGGGCGGCCCCGCTCCCGCCGGTGGTGTCCCGGACGAGGCCGCGGGTCGCCTCGATGTCGATCGCCTGGCCGAGCGGCGAGGTGGCCAGGCCCGCAGCCGTCGCGGTGAGCAGCACCCGGCCGAGCGCCCGCCCTGCGCGGAGCCGGTCCGCCACGCTGTCCGCGTCGGTGCCGAGCACCAGCACGCCCGGGTGCTCCACCTCCAGCTGGCGCAACCGCTGGCCGGCCTCGCCGACGACGTCCAGCTCGCGGAGCGGGAACTCCGACTGGCGCGGCTGCCCGGAGCCGACCACCGCGCTGCGCGGGATGCCGTCGGGCGCGTTCGGATCAGTGCGGCTCCACTCCCGCAGCTCCGCCCGGTAGGCCGGATCGTGCGTCTCGATCCAGTCCGCCCGCGCCAGCAGCACCGACAGCTCCACCCGGGCATCCGGGTCGACGAGTGCGACCAGCCAACCTCCCTCCGCCTCGGCCGCCCGCCGCAGGACGCGGGTCAGCTCGGCCGGGAGGTCGGCGGGGTCGAACGGGCGGCGCTCGGTGTGTCGGCGGGTGATCGCGGCGGTGAGCGTCGCCTCGTCCTCCGTGGGCGGTCTGCGGCCCACCACACGGAGGGTGGCCAGCCTCCCGGTGAGGATGTCGGTGCCGTCCGGCAGCTCGTCGACCACCACGTCGAGCCCGGCGTCGCGCAGCGTCAGCCACGCGTTGAGCAGCGCCGCGCCGCAGCTCACCACCAGTTGCCGATGGTCCGGGTCGACGACGGGGACTGCGCGGGCCAGATCCGCGGCCAGCTCCAGGGTGTCCTCGTGCAACCGCCACCGCCACGGCTGGGAGTTGTGGATCGACGGGGCGAGGACTGCGGCCTCCACCGCGGCCCGCGCCTGATCGGCGGATATCACCATCCCGCGTGTGACCATGAGCTCGCTCTCCTCTGGGCTCGGGCCTGCGTCCCGGCACTGTTGTCCGCGGTCATTGTCATGTCGTCGCCCGCCGCGCAGCCCGCAGGACGCCCTCGGGCGTGCTGGCGTACGGAAGGGTTCTTGCCTCGGGCCAGGGATCAGCGGAAGGCGGCTCACCCGCGGACCCGAAACCGGAGGACGGGCCGACCGGTCGGAGTACCGGCCTCGGCTGCGCTGCTGCCTGGGGGTGAGCCACAGGCGCACACCGGAGCTGGACGAGGTCGGCCGCGGTGGCATGGGCCAGCGCCGCCGCGCGGTGGCGGTCGCGGCGCAGGGCCCACGGCGCGTCGAGGACGACGGTCTCGCCGCGCTCGGCCGCGATGTGCGCGTTCCGCAGCAGCTCGTCGTACCCCGCGTCGGCGTTGTCACCGGTCGCGCTGTCCGGACCGCTGTCGGCGGTCCCGGTGGCCGGGGTCTCGGCGCGCAGCAGTGTCCATCCCTCCGCTTCGGCCAGGGCCGCGGCCAGTTGGCTGCGCCCCGACTCCCCGGGCCCGCCGACGAGCACGAGCCGCACCCGCCCGCGGCGCAGGCTCGACAGGGCCAGGGCGGCGAGTGCGCGTGCCTCGGCCGCGGCGGAGCTGTTGCCCTGGGCGTGTCGGGTGCAGGCGACCTTGCAGCGGACGAACGCCCGGTAGGCGACGTAGAGGTGCTCCAGCGACCTGGGGTGGCTCTCCGCGGCGTATTCGCGGTAGCGGTCCAGGAAGAAGGCGGCGAGATCGGGGCGGCCGAGGCGTTCGAGGTCCATCGCGAGGAACGCGATGTCCGCGAGGATGTCACCGACGCGCAGCCGCTGGTCGAACTCGAGGCAGTCCAGGATGCGGGGGCCGTCGTCGAGGCAGTAGATGTCGTCGGCGAGCAGGTCGCCGTGGCCGTCCCGGATCAGTCCGAGGCGCTGCCGCTCCCGGAGCAGAGGCTCGCGCCCGTCCAGGTAGCGGGCGGCGAGGCGGCCGATGGCGTCGATGGTGGCGGGGTCGAGAACGGTCCCGACATAGGGCTGGACGCCTTCCATGCCCTCGTCCCAGAGCTGGCGCAGCGCGGTGGGAGAAGCGGCGTCGCTGATCTGGGCGGAGGTCTCGCAGCGGCTGTGGAAGCCGGCGAGCAGGCGGGCCACGGCCCGCAGTTGTCCGGTGACGTCGCTGCCGGCGGCGACGAGGGTGGACAGCCGGCGATCGGCCGGAAGGCGCCTCATGACGACCATGTGGTCGCAGAGGTCGCCGTCGGGGCCGACCACGTCGGCGACACCGAGATAGACGTCCCGCGCCAGTCTCCGGTTGAGGTCCACCTCGGCGTGGCAGGCGGCTCGGCGTGCCTGCCGCGTGCGGAAGTCCAGGAACCCCAGGTCGGCCGGCTTCTTGGTCTTGTAGACCCGGTCGCCCATGAAGACCAGGACGGAGGTGTGCGTCTCGACCAGCCGGGCCGGCTGCACCGCCGCGTCCGGGGCCGCGGACCCGGCCGGACCGGGCCGCAGCGGTACCGAGGCCACCGCCCGTTCGGGGGCTGCCGCCGCGGTAGGGACCGTGCCTGCTGCTGTCGCCACACCCATGTCTCGACCCTGCCCCCGAAACGCTCCGGGTACCGCATTCCTGAGTAGCACGGACGGGGTTCCAAGGTCCCGGACGAGCGGGACCAAAGAAGGGGTCCCAGGTCCACGATGGCCGCCACGGAGGACCACCTCGGGCCGCCCGGGTCCGAGGCGCCTTCCACGTTCAGGGGTGCCGATCCTGCGAGCGCAGACGGTGGGCCGCGGTGGCGGCGCGCATGGTGGGAAAGATCATCTCGGGTTGGACCTTCGCGGTCAGCCCGTACGCGGTGAGGTCGTCGAGCAGGTCGTGCTTGACGTGGGCCAGGCCGAAGGCGATGCCCCGGCCGGTCACCTCGGCACGCAGATCCTCGAGCGCGTCGAGAGCCGTGATGTCGACCTCGACGATGGCCTCCATGTTCAGGACGAACCAGTCGACGTCGTCGGTGCACGCGTCGAGGGCCGCGAGTGCCCGGCGGCGGAAGTTCTCGGCGTTGGCGAAGAAGAGCGGCGAGTCGTACCGGTAGGCGAACAGCCCCGGCACGGTGAGGGCGCTCGGGTAGTCGTCCACGTCGTGCATCCCGTCCAGGCCGGGGACCTGCCCGAGCACCGCGTCGTGGGGCCGGGCGACCCGGGCCAGCAGGTCCAGCAGCGAGACGCCGATGGCCACCAGGACCCCGTACAGGATGTCGAAGACCAGCACGCCGCCGGCGGCGGTGAGCGCGAGCGCCAGCTCGCTGCGCCGGAACGAGGCGAGCCGCCGGAACCCGGCGACGTCGATCAGGCGGACCGCGGCGAAGATGATGATCGCGCCGAGCGTCGCCCTCGGGAACATCGCCAGTGCGGGGCGCCCGAAGGCGAGGACCAGGACGACGGCGACCAGGGCGACCAGGGAGTACACCTGTGTGTGCGCGCCGCTGGACGCGGCGAGCGCGGTGCGGCTCCCGCTGCTGCTGACCGGGAAGCCCTGCCCTGCTCCCGCTCCCAGGTTCGCCGTCCCCAACGCGAACAGCTCCCGGTTGGCGTCGATGCGGTGGCTGTCGCGACCGCCGAAGGCGCGGGCGGTGAGCATGTTGTCGGCGAACCCGACGAAGAGGATGCCGAGCGCGGACGGTGCGAGGTCGACGAGGTCGGAGCCCGTGGGCAGCACCAGACGCGGGAGGCCGCCCTCGACGGCACCCACCACGCGGACGCCGTGCCCGTCGAGGCCGAACACCCAGACCGCGAAGGTCGCGATCATGATCACTATGAGTGGGCTCGGTAGCCGGGGCGTCCAGCGGTGGAGTGCGACGAGCAGGGCGAGCGACGCGACGGAGACCGCGAGAGTGCCGAGATGGAGGTGGTGCAGCGAGCCGGCGAACGAGCGGAGTTCCCCGTACAGGCTCCCGCTGTCGACCGGGACGCCGGTCACCTTCTCCAACTGGCCGACGATCATGATGACCGCCACGCCGGCGAGGTAGCCGACGAGGATCGGCCGGGAGAGCAGGTGGGCGATGACACCGAGCCGGGCGATCCCGGCGGCGATCGCGAGGACCCCGACCCCCACGGCGAGGGTGGCGGCCAGGGTGGCGTGTCGGTTCGGATCACCCGCCGCCAGCGGGGCGACAGCGGCCGCCGTCATCAGCGCCGTGGTGGATTCCGGGCCCACCGACAACAGCCGCGACGACCCGAGGACCGCGTAGGCGACGATGGCGGGCGCGATCGCCCACAGGCCCGCCACGGGCGCCACGCCCGCGAGTGCGCCGTAGGCCATGACCTGCGGGATCAGGTAGGCGGCCACCGTCAGGCCGCTTGCGACATCCCCTCGCACCCACCGGCGGGAGTAACGCGGCAGGGGCGGCAGGCGCAGGTGGTACACGGAGCACGTCACTCCTGGTCGGTGGTGGCACAGGTCATCAGGGCAGCGTAGGCACCGACCCGGAGAATCCGGCGGTTCGTCCGGTCTGTCATCTGTCGGGAAGAAGGATGTCCCAGGTTGCGGGCTGACCCGCGCGGCCTTCGGCAGGTTTGCCGGGGGTAGCAGGTCCTGCTCCCGTATGCCGAAAGGTTCCGCCGAAGGTGCCCGAGGCCGTATCGTCGCGGCCCATGGAGAAGATCCGGGTGTTCGTTCTCGACGATCACGAGATCGTGCGGAACGGTCTGCGTCAGACGCTCGCCCGGCATGACGACATCGAGCTCGTCGGGGAGGCCGGGCTGGCCGCGGAGGCGCTGCGGCGTATTCCCGCGCTGCGCCCGGACGTGGCGGTGCTGGACGGGCGGCTGCCGGACGGCAGCGGCATCGACGTCTGCCGTGAGGTGCGGTCCACCCTGCCGGACGTGGCGTGTCTGATCCTGACGTCGTACGACGACGACGAGGCGCTGTTCTCGGCGATCATGGCCGGGGCGGCCGGCTACGTGTTGAAGGAGATCCGGGGCAACGACCTGGTGGGCGCGATCCGGGCGGTGGCGTCGGGGCAGTCGTTGCTGGCGCCCTCGGTGACCCGCCGGGTGCTGGAGCGGCTGCGGGAGGGCCCGCACGAGGATCCCGCGCTGGCCTCGCTGAACCAGCGTGAGCGGGAGATCCTGCAGCTGATCGCGGACGGTCTGACGAACCGGCAGATCGGTACCCGGCTGGGTCTGTCGGAGAAGACCGTGAAGAACTACGTGTCGAGCATCCTGGAGAAGCTCGGCCTGGCCAGCCGTACGCAGGCCGCCGTCTACCTCTTGAAGCAGGCCGGCGAGTAACCACCACGGGCGCTCTGCCRCGAGCCGGAACCCGTGCCCGGCGGCGGTTCGTCCGCCTGTGCCGTCGACGGGACCTTCCTCCTGGTTCCGCCGCGACCTTCGCCTTCCTCACCACCCCTCCGGACGGGAACACCAGTGGTGTATTGGATGGTCGAGGAGGCGGAAGTCATGAAGACTGTTTTCGTCGCGCCGCAGGTGTTCGCCCGGCCGGAACCGATCACCGGCCCGCCGCCCGTCCCCGCCGGACCCGGCCGTTCGGAGCCCGCGCGGCCGTCGACCGGGGCCTCCGGTGCCGGCTCGCCGGCTGCCGCGTCCTCGGCCGTGGAACGAACGGTTCCGGCGGTGACCCCGTCCGCGCCGGTGCGGTGCGCATCGGTGGTCCACTCCCGCCCTGACCTCACCGCGGTCGTGGTCGTCGGAGAGCTGGCGATCGGTGCGGTGGCCGTGGCGAGGCAGCTGGCACGCCGCCAGCCCGCGCCCCACGCGGACGTCCGGATGGGTCCCGGCGGCTGGGTGAGCCTGCGCGGGGGGAGCGTCCGGCTCCGGGGGTGCCGCAGCCAGACCGGCCACGGCTCTCGTCACCTTCGCGGGGGCTCGCGGAGATCGCGGAGATCGCGATGAGCGGGCCAGGGGCCCGGACGCCGGTGGGCGGCGGTCTGGTGCGAGCCGCGGTGGGAATGTTCCTCACCGGTGTCCTGCTGGGGCTGGTGAGCTGCGGCGGCGGTTCCGACAACCGTGGATCGGGCGGTGGAGGTTCCGCGGCCACCGCCTCTCCCGCTCCCTCGGCGAGTCGGACCTCCGCCCCGTCGACTGTCCCGCCGTCGCCTGCCCCGTCGCGAACCACGGCCGGCCCCGCGCCTGCGCCGTCCCCGACGGACGCGCCGCGGCCGGTCGTCTGGTCGAGTGAGCCGCGTCGTGTGGACCGCGCCCTGCCCGGCTCGGCGACGGTAGTCGGGGTACGCAGCGGGCACAACGTGGCTGTCGGCGTCGCCTTCGACCGGCTGGTGATCGAGTTCGCGGACCAGGTCCCCGGCTACGACGTGCGGTACGTCCCCGACGTGCGCTCCCCGGGCGAGGGCGCGGTGGTCGCCCTGCGAGGCCAGGCGTTCATGGAGGTGGTGCTCTTTTCCACCGTGGCCCACGACGAGGCCGGAAACCCGACGCTGCGCACCCCGTCCACCGGTGGTGGCCATCCCTCGCTCGTCCAGTACCGGATCACCGGCGACTACGAGGGATACGTCCACCTCGGCCTGGGCGTTGACGACCGGGTCGGCTTCCGGGTGCTCGAACTGTCGAACCCGCCACGGCTGGCCATCGACCTGGCGGCGTGAGGCCCGCCCCGCCCGAGGTGGCACCGGCGCCTGCGGCGGGGCGGGGCGCGGGTGACACGCCGACGACGCAGGGGGGCTGAGTGATGGCGGCGACATCGCCTCGTTGGAGGGCCTCGGCGAGGCCTGGCCACGTGACGGATGACCACGAGGAGCCGCCCGCCGACGGCAACGACGCTGTGAGTGATGACGACGATGCTGTCCGCGACGATGCTGTCCACGATGACGAGGTCGGCTGGTCGGACGGGCCCGGCCGGGACATCGTGGTCGGGCTCGACGGTTCCGTGGACTCGGAGCGCGCACTGCACTGGGCCGTCCGGGAGGCCGTGCTCCGCGGGACCGGTGTACGCGCGGTGCTGGCCTGGGCGTCCGCCGGACCGGCACAGGACGGATCGCGCCCGCCACCGGCGACGTCGCCGGAACATCCGCGGTGGACGGCCCAGTGGATCCTCAACGAGGCGGTGGACCGGGTGCGTGCGGATGAGCCGTACGCCCGGATCGTGGCCCGGACCGTCTTCGGGCCTCCCGTGCGGATGTTGCTGGCCGAGGCTGACGGTGCCGAGATGCTCGTCGTGGGGGCCCGCGGCGCCACTCCGTCCGGCCGCATGCCGACCGGCTCGGTCAGCCTCGCCTGCCTGCACGGCGCGACTGTTCCGGTCGTCATCGTGCACGGTGGCAGCGCCGGCTGGGAGGGCCACCGCCCGATCGTCGCGGGTGTCGACGGCTCGGCCTCCTCCCAGGTCGCGCTCGCCTGGGCTGTTCGGGAGGCGCGGCTGAGGGCCGCCCGGCTACGGGTCGTGCATGTCTGGACGCCGCCGCCCGCGTTGGGGGACGGGGCCGGCGCGGCAGGTGAGGAGGTGTTCCGCGACGCCGCCCGTGCGCTCCTTGACGATGCTGTGCGCGTCCTCCGCGGGCCGGCCGGCGCCGGAGTCGAGGTGGAGCCGGTGCTGGTGTGGGGCGGGGTGAGTCGCGAACTCATCAGTGAGGCCGCCCGGGCGCAGATGCTGGTTCTCGGCGCGCGGGGCCGGGGTGGTTTCGCGGAACTCGTGCTCGGCTCCACGAGCTCGCAGTGCGTGGCGCACGCCGGCTGCCCGGTCGCCGTGGTGCGCGGGGCCGCCGGTGGCGCCGCACTGGAGGGACCGAAAGTCTCGGCGAACCGGGAAGCAGGCCGCCCGCGGGCCCACACTTCCGTCCCCTGATCGCCTCGCGTATTCTGCTGGCGTGGTGGCAAGATCGCAGTCATCTGCCTCATATCGGTCGGATGCGGCGCATCCGACCGGCCCGCAGACCGGCAGCTCACAGGCCGGGCCGATCGTCCCGCCGGCGCCGCCGCCGGGAGACGGGCTGACGTTCCCCGCGGTGGCCAGGCTGGAGCTCGACGACCTGCTCAGCCAGCTGGTCGATCGGGCCCAGGACGTGCTGGCCACGCAGGGGCGGTTGCGCGGCCTGCTCCAGGCCAACCAGGTCGTCGCCACCGACCTGCGGCTGTCCGTCCTGCTGCGGCGCGTTGTCGAGGCCGCCTGCGACCTGCTCGGCGCCCGCTACGGCGCCCTGGGGGTCATCGCGCCCGACCGCACACTGGAGGAGTTCGTCCACGTCGGCATGGACGAGTCGGACGTCGACCGGATCGGGCATCTGCCGACCGGGCACGGTCTGCTGGGCCTGCTCATCGACGACCCCCGTCCGCGCCGCGTCGACGGCATCGCCGGCGCCACCGGCTCCCAGGGCTTCCCGGCGGGTCATCCGCCGATGACGACCTTCCTCGGAGTGCCGATCATCGTGCGGGGGGAGGTGTTCGGCAACCTGTATCTGACCGACAAACACGGCGGTCTTCCTTTCACCGCGGAGGACGAGGAGCTTGCTCTCGCTCTGGCGGCCAACGCCGGCGTGGCGATCGCGAACGCGCGGCTCTACCACGAGTCGCAGCAGCGGCATCTGTGGATGACCGCATCGGCGGAGGTCGCCCGGTTGCTGATGGCCGGCGCCGACGACGCGCTCACCGCTGCCGCGCGCCGGGTTCGGGACGTCGCCGGCGCGTCCTTCGTCGCTCTCGCGCTGCGCGCGGGTGACCACGCCGACCCGGGTGGGGACCTGGACCACGGCGGGCACGTCCGGGTCGCCGCGGCGCTCACGGCGTCCACCGTCGAGGGCGGGGCTGACGTCCCGGTCGAGGGTGACACCGAGCGTGTCGGTCGTCTCATCCCGCTGGAGCACACGCTGACCGGACGGGTGATCGGCGAACGGCAGGCCCTGCGCGTCGACGACGCGGAACTCGACGCGGTCCCGGACGAGCGCGGGCCGCGCACCGGGCCGCTTCTCGTCCTTCCTCTCGTCACCGGGGCCGAGCAGTGCATCGGAGCCCTGCTCATCGGGCGGGACCGCGGCGCGCGTGCCTTCACCGACAGCGACCTCGACATGGCCGCCGGCTTCGCCGGCCATATCGCCGTCGCCCTCGAGCTCGCCCGGACCAAGGCCGACCAGGAACGCCTGAGGGTCCTCGCCGACCGCGGCCGCATCGCCCGCGACCTGCACGACCACGTCATCCAGCGCATGTTCGCCGTCGCCCTCGGCATGCAGGATCTCGCGCAGTACGAGAACCCGTCGAACGCCGAGCGGCTCGGCGGCTACGTCGAGGACATCGACGCCACCATCAAGGACATCCGTCGCTCCATCTTCGAGCTGCGCGGGCAGGGGCCTGCCAGGCGCGGCCACCTGCACGCCGGCCTCAAGAAGATCGCCGCGGAGGTGCGGCCCGCTCTCGGTTTCGCCCCCGCCCTCAGCCTGACCGGTCCTCTCGACACCGTCGTCGACGACCAGCTCACCGACCACCTCCTCGCCGTGGCCCGGGAAGCCCTGACCAACGCCGCCCGGCACGCCCACGCCACGCGGGTCGAGATCCGCGTGGCGGTGGAAGGGGACATGGTCACCCTCGAGGCCGTTGACGACGGTGTCGGCCTCGGTGACACCGCCCGCCGCAGTGGCCTGGACAACCTACGGGCACGGGCCGAGGGTCTCGGCGGCACCTTCACCGCGGAGACCGCACCCGCCGGCGGGACCCAGCTGCGCTGGACCGCACCCCTCTGACGGGACGCCGCCGGACCCTCTGACAGGACACCGCCGGGCTACCCGACCGTTGTTCTTTCAGACCCTGGTCAGTAGTGGATGACCGGCTCGCGGCCCAGCAGGTCGGCGTAGTCACTGGGGAGCTGCCCAGCGACATCCTCGAACTCGTCCGGACCGATCGACGCCTTCAGCGCCGCGACCACCGCCCGGGCGTGCTGGCGGGCATGCGCCTCGTCGCAGCCCTCGCCCTCCCGCTCGGCGACGCGCCGATAGAACTCGTCGAGCCCGAACCGTTCGCCACGGCCGGCTGGCGGCAGCGCCTGGGCGAACGACGGCGGGAGCTGGGAGGCCAGGTCCTTGGTCTCCCCGCCGGACAACCGCTCGCCGAGTACCGACAGAGTCGCCCGCACGGCGGCTTCGGTGTGCTCGACGCTGTCTAGCCGGGCGGTCCCGCGGACGGCGGAGACGATCTCATCCTGCTTCAACAGCTTCACCTCTCCCATCAGGTGGCCTCTTGCCGTCGCTGTCGGTCATGCCCTCCGACCACCGCGTGGCGGCCGATGCGATGACCGCACCGCGTCGCGCACCCGGTCGATGATCGAGGCGACCGGCCCGATGGTCCACTGGGCGGCCGGTGACCCCGCAGTGGACGGGTGCGGATGGGTAGGAGCGATCTTCTCGGCGGTGCGCAGCCGGCGGCCCATGTGCTCGAGCTGGTCCTCGGTGCGGGCGGCGCGGATGCGTGGGAACTCCTCGCTTTCCTCGTGCTCGGCGTGATCGGAGACGGTTTTCTCGAACTCGGCAAGCCGGCGGTCGAACTCGGCACTGTTGACGTCCATCTTCTCCAGCACCCTGAGGACCTGGGCGGCCTCGTCCTCCTCCCGGTTGCGGGCCTCGGCGACGGTCCGGTCGGCCTCGGCGGTCACCGGCCGCAGGACCATCTCCTCTGCCGTCTCGTGCACCGCGAGCAGCGCGCGCAGCTCGTCGAAAGCCTGCTTCCTGTGCTCGCCCGTCGTGCTCTGGACGTCGGCGAAGAGGTCACGGACGCGGGCGTGCTGACGGAGCAGGACACCCACGACGTCGTCGTCGGGCAGCTGGGCGGCGCGGGCGCGCTCGACCTCGGCTTCGCTCATCGCCATCGGGCACTCCATCCCGTGACGCCCCGCCCGGCGAGGCGGGGCGGATTCGGTGGACAGATCTGGACGTGCCCGGGTGCCCGGGTCCAAACCGCCCCGCGCTGCTGCTCCCGGGTAGATCGCCGGGGGTGGTCCGGGGCCAGACCCCGCCGAGCGGCCGTGCGACAGCACCCGGTCCAACTCCACGCACTACCAGGCGCTCGGTCAACGCGCTGTGAGGGTGCCCCCGGCCGCGCCCTCGGCCGCGCACGACCTGCGAGCGAGGCCCCGGCGAACGTGAAGACGTGCGCGGCCTGCGGCTGGGCGGTCTGCGGCTGGGCGGCCCGTGGCAGCGTCGTCGGCGCCGCCCGGTCGGCCCGGATGACGGCCTGCGGGTCGGACTGCCGCGTGGTCAGGCTCGTGGTGGCGACCAGATGGTCGGAGCCGCCGGTCGCGAACGCGCCGGACACGATGATCGCACCGGCGGTCAGGGTGAGCGCGACAAGTCCGGCGACGAGCCGCCCACGCCTCCCACTGCTCCGCCGCGGAAACGGCGCGCCCGCTGGCGCGTGGTCAGCAGTCGCGGGGACAGCCGGCGCGGCGGCAGCGGGCGCGGTGTCGGCCGGCGGCACCGTGCCCGCCGTGGGATAGAACGTGAGCGCCGTCTCACGGCCCCCGCTCTGTGCGAACCGCCTGGTTGATCAGGTCCGAGCGGACGGTTTCACTTGTCCGGTGGGCTTCTCGGAGGCGGCGACCGGCGTGCGCTGGGTACAGTGCCGCCGGCCCGCGTCACCGGGTGAGGAGGTCAAGGATCACCTGGGTGATCTCGTCGGGGTCCTCCTCGGCCATGAAGTGGCCTGCACGGGTGAGGCGGTGGTCGAGGTCGGGTGCCCAGGCCCGCCAGAGGGCAGCGGCGTCGAAGCCGAGCTGGGCGCCCCAGTCCTGCTGCACGACGGAGACGGGCATCGCGAACTGTGAGCCCGCGTCGAGGTCGGCCTGGTCGTGCGTCACGTCGACGCCCGCGGACGCGCGGTAGTCGGCGACGATCGACGGCACCGCGGCGGCGCTGGCGCGCAGGTACTCGGCGCGGACGTCCGCCGGGATCGCCCCGGGGGCGTTCGCCCAGGCGTCGAGGAAGTAGCCGAAGAAGGCGTCCGCGCTGTTGGCGATCATCGTTTCCGGCAGGCCCTCCGGCTGCGCCATGAGATAGAGGTGGAAGCCGACCGCGCCCGACACCCCGTGCAGGACCGTCCACATGTCGAGCGTCGGGAGCACGTCGAGGATGCCGAGGTGTGTGATCGTCTCGGGATGATCGAGGCCCGCCCGGAAGGCGACGAGGGCGCCCCGGTCGTGGCCGACCAGCGCGAAGCGCTCGTGGCCGAGCGCGGCGGCGAGCGTCACGATGTCYGCTGCCATGGTCCGCTTCGCGTACACGTCGGGGCTGGTGGCCCGCGGCCTGTCGCTTGCCCCGTAGCCACGCAGGTCGGGGCAGATGACCGTGTGCCGGGCAGCGAGGCGTTCGGCGACCTGCCGCCACATGAGGTGYGTCTGGGGGAAGCCGTGCAGCAGCACGACCGGGCTGCCCGTGCCGCCGACCGCGGCCGAGAGCGTGACGCCGTCCGCGCCCGGCAGGCGGGTGTAGTCGAATCCGGGGATGGTGGGGCGCATGGCGGGCTTCCTTCCGTAGCGGGTGAGCCCAGGCTGCGAGGCGCCGATCAGCGGCGAATCAGCACGCGGGACGCGGGCGCGGCGCGGTCGTGAGGATGGGGACATGCGGATCGAGGTGCTGGGCGCGACGAGAGCGCGGCGCGAGGACGGCAGCAGCATCGACCTGCGCGGCCCCCGGCACCGTGAGGTCCTCGCCCGTCTCGTCGCCGCCGACGGACGGATGGTCGCCACGGACACCCTCGTCGCCGACCTGTGGCCCGACCCGCCGGCCGGCGCCGTCGGCGCCCTCCGCACGTTCGTCGCCACCCTGCGCCGCGCCCTCGAGCCGGAACGCCCGCCCCGCACGCCACCGCGCGTGCTGGTGACCGAGGGGCCCGGTTACGCGCTGCGTCTGCCGCGGGTGGCCGTCGACGTCCACCGCTTCGAAGACGCGCTTGCCGCCGCACGCGGCTCGCCCGGTTCGCCCGGTTCGCCCGAGGCGTTCGCGTCGCTCGGCGAGGCTCTCGCCGCCTGGCGCGGGCCGGCCTATGCCGACCTGCCCGACGTCGGGTGGGTGCGGGGCGAGCGGGTCCGGCTCGGGGAGCTGCGACTGCAGGGTGTGGAGCTGCGGGCCGGCATTCTGCTCGATCGTGGCGACGGGGCCGACCTCGTCGCCGACCTCGACGCGCATGTCACCGAGCACCCGTGGCGCGAGCCGGCGTGGGGGCTGCTCGCCCGCGCCCTCTACCGCGCCGGACGTCGGGCCGACGCGCTCGCCACGCTCCGGCGGGCCCGCGCGATGCTCGTCGACCAGCTCGGGCTCGACCCGAGCCGCGCCCTGCGGCAGCTCGAGACGGATCTGCTCACCCAGTCGCCCGCCCTCGAACCACGGGGCTCCCCGTGGCTGACCACCACCGCCCGCCTCGGCCCCCGCACGACCGTGGATGTCGCCCGTGCCCTCGCGCTCGCGGGCGGAGACGCGCTTGTCTCGTCACGGCGTGACCGGCTTGCCGCCGCGCTCGCCGCGGAACGGACGGGCGACGTCGCACTGACCGCCCGGGTGATCGGCGCCTACGACGTGCCCGCGATCTGGAACCGCGCCGATGACCCGGAACAGAGCCGCGCCGTCGTGGCCGCGGCCGAACGCACCCTCGCCGCGCTCGGGCCGGCCGCTCCCGCCGACCTGCGTGCCCGGCTGTACGCCACGGTCGCCGTCGAGAGCCGCGCCGAGGACGCCGCCGGGCCGGCGCGGGAGGCGGAGGCGTTGGCGCGGACCCTCGGCGATCCCGCCCTGCTCGCCTTCGCGCTCAACGGCGTCCTTCTCCAGTCCTTCTCCCGGCCGGGACTCGCGCCGCGGCGGGACGCCGTCGGGGCGGAGATCATCGCCCTGTCCACCCGGCACGGGCTGCCCGCCTTCGCGATTCTCGGCCATCTCGTCCGCCTGCAGTCCGCGTCGGCCCGGGGCGATCTCGACGCCGGCTCCCACCACGCGCACGCCGCTGAGGAGCTCGCCGCCCAGCACGAGTCACCGCTCGTGCCGGTGCTGACCCAGTGGTTCCGGGCCCTCGTCACCGCGGTCCGCAGCACCGTGCCCGTCGGGCCGTCCGCCGCGCAGGCCGCGGCCGCCTACCGCGCCGCCGACACCGCCCTCGAGCACGCCGGGATGCCGGGCCTGCATCGCGGTCTGCTGCCGCTTGCTCTGCTCGGGCTGCGCCTGCTGCACAGCCGCCCCGCTCCCACCGACCCGCGGCTCGACTGGGGCCCGTACGCGCCCTGGGCGGCGCCGCTCGTGCTTCTCGCGCAGGGCCACCGGGAACAGGCGCGGGTCGCCCTCACCGCAACGCCCGAACCACCGCGCGACCACCTCCAGGAGGCGCTCTGGTGCCTCACCGCCCGCGCCGCCGCCCAGCTCGGCGAGCACGCGATCGCCGCGCGGGCCGCCCGGGCGCTGTGGCCCGCCCGCACCGAACACGCCGGCGCCGCCAGCGGCATGCTCACCCTCGGCCCGGTGGAGCGCTACCGCGCCGAGGCGGAAGCCAGCGCTCGCGCGTGCCGGTGCAGCTCTGGCGGCTCACCTCGTGGTCGTTGCCAGTGCCTGCGGTGATGCCTGCGTTGATGTCGGGGTCGGGGTCGGGGTCGGGGCGGGCTGGGTGCTGGCGGCGCCGCGGCGCAGGTAGCACAGCCAGGTGACGGCGGCCATCACGACGAACAGGCCGACGTAGACCCACAGGGCCGGGGCGATCGTCCCGTAGGCCTTGTTCGACTCGGCGTACACGATCGGCACCAGGAAGCCGCCGAAGGCACCGACCGCCGAGCAGATGCCGATGGCACCGGCAGCCTCCCGACGGGCCCGGAGCATGGCGTCCGGGGTTCCGCCGTTGCGGGCTCCGCGGGCGGCGAAGATCGCCGGGATCATGCGGTACGTCGACCCGTTCCCGATGCCGCTGGCGAGGAACAGCAGCATGAACGAGCCGAAGAAGAGCCCGAAACTGGGCCGGTCGAGGATGCCTCCCCGGGGGCCGATCGAGGCGACCGCGCCGAGACCGCCCAGCGTCATGACGCCGAAGGCGGCGACGGTCACCTTCGCGCCGCCGATCCGGTCACCGAGCTTCCCGCCGAGCGGGCGGGCGACCGAGCCGACCAGCGCGCCGAGGAAGCCGTAGCTCAGCGCGACGTCCGGTCGGTCGAACAGCGCGGGGTTCTTCAGCAGCGCGGGAAACGCCGACGAATAGCCGATGAAGGAACCGAAGGTGCCGATGTAGAGAAAGGACATGATCCAGGTCTGGCCGCGCCTGGCCGCCGACGCGGTCGAGCCGAAATCGGCCTTCGCCTCGGAAAGATTGTCCATGAACAGCAGTGCCCCGACCGCCGCGACGACCGCCAGCGGAATGTAGATCAGTCCGATCCGGGCCAGTGCGGTACCGGTCCCGGCGGCGATGACGACCGCGCCGAGTTTCTGGATCACGGCGACCCCGAGATTGCCACCGGCCGCGTTGAGCCCGAGCGCCCATCCCTTCTCCTTCTCCGGGTAGAAGAAGGAGATGTTCGTCATGGACGAGGCGAAGTTCCCGCCGCCGACCCCGGCCACGGCGGCGACCGCCAGCAGCGCGCCGAACGACAGCTCGGGGTGGCGTACCGCCCACATCATCAGCACACAGGGCACGACCAGCAGCAGTGCGGAGAAGACCGTCCAGTTACGGCCACCGAAGACCGGCACCGCGAAGGTGTAGGGCAGGCGGAGGAAGGCCCCGACCCCGGAGGGGACGGCGACGAGCCAGAGCTGCTGGTCGATGCTCAGCGCGAAGCCGGCGGGACCCGGCCCGCCGTCGGCGTCCGCACCCATCTTGATGACCAGAATGCTCCACATCACCCARACGGAGAAGCCGAAGTGCTCGGCGAGGACGGACAGCACGAGATTGCGGCGGGCGATCCGCCGGCCGGTCCTCTCCCAGAACACGGGATCTTCCGGATGCCAGTCGTCGATCCAGTGCCCGGATCGGCCGGTCCGCCGGCCCGGGTGCTTCCTGTCAGTGGGGGCTGTTCTCATGGGGGCTCCTCGGGCCGGTCCGCGAGACATCGGGCAGGACGTGTCGCGACGGCACGTTAGGAAGCCGCTGTTTCGCGGCACCCGGCCAGCCATTACACGGTGGGAAAACAGTTCTCTCACCAGCCGGCCGGCAGCGGTGAGCAACCTTCCCGGACAGGCGGAACGTCGGTTCGGTACCCGGCCGAACCAGGCCCCGAGCGGTGCGGCGGCGCCCGGGCATCGCCTCCCCGCCGGAACTCACCAGCCCCTGCCGGTGGTGGTGCGGTGGTCGTCACCGACGGCCGGCCCGGGTGTGACACCGGTGAAACGCGCCCCTCCTACGGTCGGGACGCGACGCGCCAGCCGCATCCGACGGTGCCAGCCGCATCCGACAGCGCCAGCCGCATCCGACAGCGCCAGCCGCCGCCGACGGCGGCCTTCGTCAGGGAGGGGAGGACCGGTGTCCGCAGCCCGGACGAGGACCGTGTGCTCGTACTGCGGGGTCGGCTGCGRCATGGTCCTCGACCTCGCCGCGGAGCCGGGCGGCCGCCGCCGGGTCACCCGGGTGAGCGGGGACAGGGAGCACCCCGCGAACCGCGGCCGGCTGTGCACGAAGGGCGCGACCAGCGCCGACCTGCTGACCGCGCCGGGCCGGCTGGCGACGGCACGGATACGCCACGAGCGCGGCGGGAAGCTGACCGACATCCCGCTCGACGAGGCGATCGGCAGTGTCGCCAGTCGGATGCGGTCGATCATCGATGAGCACGGCCCGGACGCCGTCGCGCTGTACGTCTCGGGCCAGCTGACGCTGGAGGCGCAGTACCTGGCCAACAAGCTGACGAAGGGCTTCCTGCGTACCAACCAGATCGAGTCGAACTCGCGGTTGTGCATGGCCAGTGCGGGCAGCGGCTACAAGCTGTCGCTCGGCGCCGACGGCCCGCCCGGCTCCTACGACGACCTCGACCACGCCGACGTGTTCCTGGTCATCGGGTCGAACATGGCCGAGTGCCATCCCGTCCTGTTCCTGCGCCTGATGGAGCGGGTCCGTGCCGGTGCCCGGCTGATCGTCGTCGACCCGCGCCGCACCGCCACCGCCGAGAAGGCCGACCTGTTCCTCCAGATCCGTCCGGGCACGGACCTCGCCCTGCTCAACGGCCTGCTCCACCTGCTCGCCGAGGGCGGCCACCTGGACGTGGCGTTCATCGCCGAGCACACCAGCGGATGGGAGCAGCTGCCCGCGTTCCTGGCCGACTACCCACCGGCCACGGTCGCCGAGCTCACCGGGCTGGCCGAGGAGGATCTGCGCCGGGCCGCCGGGTGGATCGCCGCGGCCGGGAACACCTGGATGAGCTGCTGGACGATGGGCCTCAACCAGAGCACCCACGGCACCTGGAACACCAACGCACTGGTCAACCTGCATCTGGCGACGGGGGCGATCTGCCGGCCCGGCGCCGGGCCGTTCTCGCTCACCGGCCAGCCCAACGCGATGGGCGGCCGGGAGATGGGGTACATGGGACCCGGCCTGCCCGGCCAGCGCTCGGTCCTGGTCGACGCCGACCGCGCCTTCGTCGAGCGGCAGTGGGGCCTGCCGACCGGCACGCTGCGCCCGGACGTCGGCCGGGGCACGATCGACATGTTCGAGCAGATGGCCGCCGGCCGGATCAGGGCCTGCTGGATCATCTGCACCAACCCGGTGGCGTCGGTCGGCAACCGGGCCACCGTCCTCGCCGGTCTCGCGGCGGCCGAGCTGGTCGTCGTCCAGGACGCCTTCGGCGACACCGAGACGAACGCCCATGCCGACGTGCTGCTGCCGGCGGCGACCTGGGGCGAGACCGACGGCATCATGGTCAACTCCGAGCGGAACCTGACCCTGGCCCGGCGGGTCGTCGACCCGCCGGGGGAGGCGCTGCCCGACTGGCAGCTCATCGCCCGGGTCGCCGCCGCGCTGGGGTTCGCGGACGCCTTCACCTACGCCTCCGCCGAGGAGGTCTTCGCCGAGATCCGCGAGTTCGCCAACCCGGAGACCGGCTACGACCTGCGGGGCGTCGACCACGAGCGGCTGCGCACCGGCCCGGTGCAGTGGCCGGCCCCGCCGGGCGCCGCCGACCGGAACCCGATCCGCTACCGCAACGACGGTGTCAGCCAGCCGCTGCTGGAGCGGCCCGACGGCACCCGCCCGCGGCTGCGCTTCCCGACGCCGACCGGCCGTGCCGCCTTCCACGCCCGGCCGCACCTGCCGCCCGCCGAACTGCCCGACGACGACTATCCCTTCCTGCTCAACACCGGACGGCTGGCGCACCAGTGGCACACCCTCACCCGGACCGGCAAGGTCGCCAGGCTGAACAGGCTGAACCCCGGCCCGTTCGTCGAGATCAACCCGTCCGATGCCGAGACGTTGGGCATCGCTGCCGGCGACCGGGTCGAGCTCGTCTCCCGCCGTGGCCGCGCCGTGCTGCCCGCGGTCGTCACCGACCGGGTGCTGCCGGGTGGTTGCTTCGCCCCGTTCCACTGGAACGACCTGTTCGGCGAACAGCTCAGCGTCAACGCGGTCACCAGCGACGCCGTCGACCCGATCTCGTTCCAGCCCGAGCTGAAGGCCTGCGCGGTCGCGCTGACCAGGGTCGCCGGTCCGCCGGTGGATGTCCCGCCGGCGGACCGGGAGCCTGCGGATCGTGGCACGGGCCGTGCACTGGGTGAGGCGCTCGGCATCGATCTGACCCCACCGGATCTCACGGAACCCCAGCGGCGGTACCTCGCCGGGTTCCTCGCGGCGCTGGCCGCCGCGCCGCCGGCCCCGGGCGCCCCGCCGCGCCTGCCCGCGGACGCGCCCTTCGACGCGGGACGCCGGCAGTGGGTGGACGGTTTCCTCGCCGGCGGCTACGGCGTCGCCCTCCCCACCGCCCCGCTCATTCCGCGCCAGACGAGGCGTGACGTCGCTGCGGCCGGCGAGGCTGCCGACGCCGGGGCACGCGCGGTGAGCGTGCTGTGGGCTTCACAGACCGGCAACGCCGAGGATGCCGCTGCCGTGATCCGGGACCGGTTGCGGGACGCGGGCTGGCAGGTCCGCGTCGACGCCATGGCGGCGCCGGTCGGCGATCTGCTCGTGGCACCGGGTGACCTGCTGGTGGTGACCAGTACCTTCGGCGACGGCGACGCCCCCGACAACGGCACGGTCTTCTGGGACGCGTTGCGTGGCGCGGACGCTCCTCGCCTGGAGGGCCGCCGCTACGCCGTGCTGGCACTCGGCGACTCCAGCTACGCGGACTTCTGCGGCCACGGGCGCCGCCTCGACGAGCGGCTGGCCGAACTCGGCGCGACCCGGCTCGTCGGCCGTGTCGACTGCGAGCCCCACTACCGTGACGCCCTGGACGGCTGGCTGGAGCAGGTCCTGGCCGCCCTCGCCCCGCCCGCGGACCCGCAGGCCGTCCTCGACCCGCCGCCGAAGGCCGGACCGGAAACCGCACCGGAGGCCGCACCGCTCGTCACCGCCGTGCCCGTAGTCGCCGTGCCTGCCGCCGCCGCTGTGCCTGCCGCCCGGCCCGCCACACCGCCGCGGGCGGCGGACCRCGATCCCTGGGCGGCACCGTTGATCGACAACCGGCTGCTGAGCCTGGCGGGCTCGGCCAAGGAGGTGCGCCGGGTCACCGTCGACCTGGCTGGCAGCGGGCTGGAGTACGCCGCCGGTGACGCGCTGGGTGTCTGGCCCACGAACAACCCGTCCCTGGTCGACGAGTGGCTGGCCGTGACCGGCCTCGCCCCGGACACCGAGGTCGAGACGGGCGACGGTGGACGGGCGCCGCTCGCCGAGGCGTTGCGGCACCGCCTGGACATCACCACCGTCCGGCCGGAGCTGCTGCGCTTCGTCGCCGAACGGGCCGGTGACAGTCGCCTGCGCACGCTGCTGCGTCCCGACAACCAGCTTGAGTTCGCGAAGTGGACGTGGGGACGGCAGGCCGTCGACGTCCTGGCCGAACACCCGGTGCGGGCCGATGCCACGGAGTGGATGACGGTGCTGCGGCCGCTGCGGCCGCGGCTGTACTCGATCTCGTCCTCGCCGCTCGTGGAGCCGCGGACGGTGAGCCTCACCGTGTCGGTCGTCCGCTTCGCGGGCGCTGGAGACCGCGCTCGTGGCGGTGTGTGCTCGACGTATCTCGCCGATGCGGAGCCGGGGCATCCGGTGCGGGTCTTCGTGAAACGGGCCCCGCACTTCCGCCTGCCACCCGACGACGCCACGCCGGCCATCATGATCGGCGCCGGGACCGGTATCGCGCCGTACATCGGGTTCCTGCAGGATCGTCACGCCCGCAGCGCGTCCGGCCCGAACTGGCTGTTCTTCGGCGAACAGCGGCGGGCCACCGATTTCTACTACGCCGACGAGCTGGCCGCGTTCGCCGCGTCCGGGGCCCTCACCCGGCTGGATCTCGCCTTCTCCCGCGACCAGCGCGCCAAGGTCTACGTTCAGGACCGGATGCGTGAACACGGCGCGCAGGTGTGGACCTGGCTGGCCGAGGGGGCCCACGTCTACGTGTGCGGCGACGCCGTCCGGATGGCGCGGGACGTGGACCGGGCGCTGCGCGATGTCGTCGCCACCTGTGGCGGGCTCGGTCCCGACGGCGCGGCTGCCTACGTCCGCCAGCTCGCCGCCGATCGGCGCTATGTCCGCGACGTGTACTGACGGTCGTGACCCTCGGTGCCCCCGCTGGCGATCAGCGACCGGACCTGTGAGGTTCCCGGGGGGCGTCGGATCCTCGCGCGGAGATCCTGCGGCCCGGGCCTGCGGACCCGATGGTTTCGGGCTGATGAAGAGCAACGCGTGCGCAGGACGGTCGTACGCGCGGCGTGCCAGCATCCAATCACGAAGTACGACACCGACCAGAGCACGACGTGGACCGAAGGGCGGGCACATGCTGACGATGTTCTGCTTCGACGGACTTGCCGTGGTTGTCGAGGACCTCTACTTCGTCGACCCGGAACCGACACCTGGCCAGGAGGGCCCGGAGCGGGGCGTGCGGGTGGAGCTGAGACTCGTCGAACGCCAGCCGTGGCGGGGCTCGGTCTACGCTTCGCAGCGGGTCGTCGTCGACGACGCGGTGTTCCGGGTGGACCTGCTCGAGTCGGTCGCGGGCGGGCCGGGCAGCCGCGACCGGGTCCATCACCATCCCACGATGCGGGACAACGAGCCGAGCGACCGGGTCTTCGACCCGCGGCTCACCGACGACCCGGTCGGGTGGCTGGAGGCCCGCCTCGCCGACCCGATGGGGCTGCTCGCCGGGGCGGGCGTCCCCGACCTCGACCTCTATCAGCAGGCCGTCGCCGGGCTGCGGGACTCGCTGCCCGAGATCACCCGCTCCGTCGCCACGATGCTGGAGAAGGTGCGCATCGGCCAGCTGGCCACTGTGCCGGGCCGCGCGGCCTGACCACCCGCGGCCTGATTACCCGCGGGTGGACGGCTCCGGGTGGACGGGCGCGCGGTGTGAGCACCGCGCGCCCTGCCCGCGCCCGGAGCCGGCCGGTCGGGACCTGCCGTTTCGGCGCTACCGCTGGGGCGCGGAGGAAGCCAGGGCCTGGTAGGCGGCGAGCTTCTCGCCGCGCTCGTAGGTGCGGTGGCTCAGCGCGCGGATCGTGACGTCGTGGCCCTCGGCCCGGGCCCGYAACGCGCCGACCGTGGCCTGTTCGCGCGGGAGGTGGGAGAACGGGTCGAAGGAGTACCAGCGCAGGGCGTTCTCGTAGGTCATCYKGTTGATSTCCGGGTCSGGGACGGCGAACYKGTCCATCACCGMGCCSAGYTCCTCCGGGGCGCCCGGCCACATCGAGTCGCTGTGCGGGTAGTCGCATTCCCAGGCGATGTTGTCGATGCCGATGTGGTGGCGCAGCTCGACCCCGAGCGGGTCACTGATGAAGCAGGTCAGGAAATGCTCGCGGAACACCTCGGACGGGAGCCGTCCACCGAAGTCCTGCATCGTCCAGGTGGAGTGCATGTCGAAGGTGCGGTCGACGCGCTCCAGGAAGTAGGGGATCCAGCCCGTCCCGCCTTCGGACAGGGCGATCCTGATGTCCGGGAAGTTCTTGATGACCGGCGACCACAGCAGGTCCGCCGCGGCCGAGACGATGTTCATCGGCTGCAGGGTGATCAGGACGTCCGGCGGCGAGTCGGGCGCCGGGATCGTCAGTTTGYCGGACGAGCCGATGTGGATCGACAGCACGGTGTTCGTGTCGCACACCGCGCGCCACAGCGGGTTCCAGTACGCGTCGTGGAAGCTGGGGTAGCCGAGCGCCGCCGGGTTCTCGGTGAACGTCAGCGAGTGGCATCCCTTCGCCGCCGTCCGGCGCACCTCGAGGGCGCAGAGCTCGGCGTCCCAGATGACCGGCAGGGCCATCGGGATGAAGCGCCCCGGGTGCGCCCCRCACCACTCGTCGATGTGCCAGTCGTTGTACGCCTGCACCAGGGCCAGGGAGAAGTCCGGGTCCTCGGTGGCGAACAGYCGTGCCGCGAAACCCGGGAACGACGGGAAGTTCATCGAGGCGAGAATGCCGCCGGCGTTCATGTCCTTGACCCGCTCGTCGACCTGGTAGCAGCCGGGGCGGATCTCGTCTAAGGCCTGTGGTTCGAGTCCGTACTCCTCCTTCGGTCGCCCTGCCACCGCGTTCAGGGCGACGTTGGGGACGATGGTGTCCCGGAACTTCCAGGCGTCGGCGCCGCCCGGCAGGCTGATGACGTGCGGCGCGTCGGCCTTGTACCGCTCGGGGAGGTGGTTTGCGAACATGTCGGGCGGTTCGACGATGTGGTCGTCAACGCTGACAAGAATCATGTCGTCATGGCGCATGGGAGTCCTTTCGCGGGTGCGGTATGGACCGGCGGGCCGGCGGTCGTCCTTTCGCGGCAGCCGGGCCCGCTGTCCCGTGGCACCTACTCTCCCCCTGTTGCGTCGGTCACGTCAGGGGGTCGCGGCGCCTTCCTTCGACGCCGACACGGCGGGCCCCAGGACGTCCTGGCACCAGGCCCGGAAGCTGGTCGGGGAGTCCGCCCGCGGGGTTCGCGGCTCGGCGTTGTCGAGCCCGCTGTTCTTGGCCAGCATCATCTCGGCCATACCCTGGACCATGGCTTCGGACATGCCCTGCCGGCCGAGCGTCATGCGGAAGTCCTCGTCCGAGACCGACTGGAAGCGGATCGGTCGTGCCAGCACCTCGGACATGATCCGTGCCATGTCGTCGCCGGACAGGTCCTCGGGGCCGAGCACGGCGACGCTGTCCTGGCCTGACCAGGACGTGTCCAGCAGCAGCCTGGTCGCCACGGAGGCGATGTCACGGGTGGCGCAGGTCGGCAGCCTGCGGTCCGCGTCGAGCGGCAGGAAGAACACACCCTGGCTCCCGATCGCGGCGGCCTGGCGGAGCAGGTTGTCCATGAACGAGGGCAGGGCCAGCGACCGGTACCGCACTCCGGTGCCCGCGATCAGGTCGTCCATCGCCAGCGAGGCGGACACCAGACCCGCCTTACGGGCCAGCGCGCTGCCGCGGCCGAGCGCCGAGACTCCCACCACCCGCATCGACTGGTGACGTTGGAAGATGTCGCTGGCCGGCCGGGTGAAGTCCAGGTAGGACGCGGCGAGGTCCGGTGTGCGGTAGTCGGGCGGCGGGAGCCAGAACACGGCGTCGGCCCCCTCGAACGCGCGGGCCACGACGTCCGCGTCGCCGTGTGAGCCCCGCACGACCTCGACCCGCCCGCGGGTCTGCTCGGGAAGCTTCGTCGGGTCGCGCGCGACGACCCGGACAGGTGCGGCCTCCTCGAGGAGGTTCGTCAGGACCTGCTGGCCGATGTTGCCGGTGGGTGTGGTGACAACGATCATGGGATTCTCCCTCGGATCCGGTGAGCCGGTGAGCCGGCGGGGCGGCCGGTCGTCGCCCAGTCAACGGGCCGGCGGAGCGCGGCGGAAGGATCGTTTCGGTCCCGATTGATACCGTCGAGGTATGGGTGACCTTGAGGTGCGGCAGCTCCGGTATTTCGTCGCCGTCGCCGAGGAACTACACTTCACCCGCGCGGCCGACCGCCTGGGCATGGCCCAGCCGCCGCTGTCCAGGGCGATCCGGGAGCTGGAGCGCCAGCTGGGCGTGCGGCTGCTGGATCGCACCACCCGCCAGGTCTCACTGACACCGGCCGGCGAGGCGCTGCTTCGCGACGCCCGCGTCGCCCTCGACGCGGTTACCGCCGCCGCCCGGCACGCCCGCCACGCCGCCGAGCCCGAGCCGCGGCTGCGGCTCGCCCTCAAGGCCGACTACGACGCCGGTCTGCTTCCGCGCATCCTCGCCGCCTACGAGGAGCAACCGGCCGCCATCCCGGTGGATCTGCTGCTGGGTGGCCGTGGTGAGCAGGCTCCCGCGCTACGGGACGGGCGTGCGGACGTCGCTCTCCTGCCCGCCCCCTTCGATGACCGCGGCGTGGAGTTCGAGCCGCTGCTGACCGAGCCACGGCTGGTCGCGCTGGCCGCCACCGATCCGCTGGCGGCCCGTGACCAGGTGTGCCTGGCGGACCTGGCCGGCCGGCTCCTGCCTGACGGGGCGCCGGCGGACCACGGCGATCCCCAGCCCGGGTCTGCCGCGGTGGCGGCGCAGCGGGCCCTCGCCGACAGCCCCCGCATGGACCTCGCGCAGATCTTCAATCTGATCGAGCTGGGTCGGATCGTCTGGTTCCCACCGGTCTCGGTCGCCCGCCGGCACCCCCGGCCCGACATCACCTACCGGCCCGTCAGCGACCTCGCTCCGTCCACCCTCGTCGTCGCGTGGCCGCGCGACTCCCGTTCGGCGGCCGTCGCGGCCATGGTCCGGGCGGCTGTGGCTGTGGCCGCCGTGGTGCCCGCCGGCCCCGACGAGCAGGCCGCGATGACGGCTGCGGCCAGGTCTCGCCGGGCGGCGGGCAGCCCGGGGTAGGCCGGTACGAAGACCAGGCCGGTGAGCATCCGGGTGGCGCCCGGCGGAGCGGGTTCGACCGCGGCGATCTGGCTGGTGGCCGGGGTCGCGTCGACGCCGGCGGCCCGCAGCCCGTCCACGGCCCGGTCCGGGTCGTCGACGACGACGGGGAAGACCCAGTGGGTGTGCCGCGCCGCGGTGGCGCCGGGCCGGAACACCCCCGGCGGGAGCGCGGCCGCGAAGGCCTCGCCGGCCTCGGCGCGGCTGGCCAGCCGGTGCGCGGGGAAGTGGGCCAGTCGCCGGGCCACGGTCCGGGCAAGCGCGTCGCAGGGCCTGCGCCGCAGCCACCGGGTGAAGCCGGGTTCGTCCCCGGGGACCCGGGACCGGACCAGCGCGGTCGGGTCGTACCTGCACCCGCCACCGAAAAGGAGGCCGTACAGCACCGGGTGGGACGCAACCAGCGCCACCATGCAGGTGAGCACCTTCACCGCGTAGGCCCGCCGGGGCTGTACGGGCCAGCCCGCGTGCCGGGCACGCATGGCGGCGGCGAGCGCGGGCCGGCGCACCCACGTGACCGCTCCACCCATCGCGGTCGCGGTCTTGAGCAGCCCGAAGCTGAACAGGGACACGTCGGCCCGCGGATCGCCCCGGTCGTCGGGACCCTGGATGGACTGGGCACAGTCCTCGATGAGAAGCAGCCCGCGGTCGTGCGCCGTCCGCGCGACGGCGTCCAGCGACGACCGCGCGCCGAAAAGATGGGTGACGACGAGGGCGCGGGTCAGATCGGTGACCGCCGAGTCCAGCGCCGCCTCGTCGACGGCGAGGGTGCCGGGGTCGATGTCCACGGGGACGGCGCGCAGACCGTGCAGCTCGATGATCCTCACCATGTCCGGGTGGGTCACCGCGGAGATGACGATCTCGCTCCCCGCCGGAAGCTCCGCCGCGCTCAGCAGCAGATGGAAGGCGGACCGCACGGACAGGCACAACAGGCCGTCCTCGGTCCGGCTGCCCCCGGTGTCGGCCCTGGTCCCGGCCGGGAGCAGGGAACCCGCGCTGTCCGGCGCCGGCCACCCGGCTGCCCCGGGCCAGCCCCCGGCCGCCAGCGCGAGCAGGGCGAAGACGCCGTCAGCGACGGTCGCGTCGATGCGGTGCCTGACGAAGAGAGCCACAGACCGCTGCATATCAGGCCAGACCGCTGCATATCAGACCGGGTGTGACGCGGCCGTCGCGCATACGGCCCGCGACGGCAGGTTCCGGTGTCTCCGTGTCTCCACGACCCTCAGGCGCGGATGTTCCCGACCAGGGCCGAGTGATGGAGGAACCAGTCCCTGGCCAGGGTGGCCACCGCTTCCAGAGCGCCGGGCTCGGTGAACAGGTGGGTGGCCCCCGGCACCACCGTGAGCTGGTTCTCGCACCGCAGCTGAGTCTGGGCACGCCGGTTCAGGTCGAGCACGACGTCGTCCCGCCCGCCGACGATGAGCAGGGTCGGGGCGGCGACCAGAGCCAGCTTCGGGGCAGCCAGGTCGGGGCGCCCGCCGCGGGAGACGACGGCGCTGATGCGTGGGCCGAGTTCGGCGGCAGCCCACAACGCGGCCGCGGAACCGGTGCTGGCACCGAAGAAGCCGGTGGGGAGACGGGCGGTGGCCGGCTGCTCGCCCAGCCACCGGGTGACCTCGACGAGCCGTCGCGCGAGCGTGCCGATGTCGAACACGTTCGTGCGGTCGGCTTCCTCGTCCGGAGTGAGCAGGTCGAACAGCAGCGTGGCCAGGCGGGCGGAACCGAGGGCCTGGGCCACGTGGCGGTTGCGCGGACTGTGCTGGCTGCTGCCGCTGCCGTGGGCGAACACGACCAGCCCGCACGGATGTTCCGGCACCGTGAGCTGCCCGGTGAGTCGTGCCGTGCCGGCAGGGACGGTGACCTCGATCCTCTGGCCCGTGCCCGTGGTTCCTCCTGCCCCAGGGCCGGGCATCCTGGCGGGCTCCGGCGGGGCGGCCAGCGCGGCCTGCCGCAGCAGGTCCGTCACCTCCTCGTCGGGTGTCTGGGTGAAGTCGGCGTAGAACGAGCCGATGGCGAAGAACTCCTCCGGGGTGGCCAGACAGACCACCTCGTCGGCGTCCTGCCGCAGCCAGGCGATCCGGTCCGGCGGGGCGACCGGCGCGGCGAGCACCACTCGGGCGGCGCCGGCGGCGCGGACCGCCCGGCAGGCTGCGGAGGCTGTCGCACCGGTGGCGATGCCATCGTCCACCACGATCACCGTGCGGCCGGCCAGCGGAACCCGCGGGCGTGACCCGCGAAAGCGGCGGATCCTCCGGTCCAGCTCCACCCGCTCGCGGGCTTCGACGGCGGCGAGGTCCGCCGGGCTGATGGCCAGGAGCCGGGTCTCGTTGTTGACGACCCGCACATCGCCCTCGGCGATGGCACCCATCGCCAGCTCAGGCTGGAAGGGGACACCCAGTTTGCGGACCACGATGACGTCCAGCGGCGCGCCCAGCGCCTGCGCGACGTGATAGGCGACCGACACCCCGCCGCGGGGGAGGCCGACGACCACCACGTCCGGTCCGCGCAGGTACGCCAACCGCCTGCCGAGCTCGCGACCCGCATGTCCGCGATCACGGAAGAGCATCTCGTCGCTCCCTTCCGCCTCCTGGCGGTCTGTGCGCCCGGCGGTCCGCCCGTCCCTGAAACCCCGTGTTTCCTCCTGCCCCGCTGCCAGCCGTCCGAACATCGGTGCCGCCCTGGATGTCGATGTCCCCGCCACGGATCGATGTCCCCRCCACGGAGTGGTGGGTGCTCCGGAGGCTCGGGGGCGAGGGTCCTTCCGGGCCGTCCTGCGCCGTGGTGTTCAGCCGTGGTGTTCCTCGCAGTACAGCTCCGCCCGTCGCTCGAAGTCCGGGCGCGGCATCGGTGCCGCGGCGGGGTCGTTGTCGTCGCGGTCGCGGCCGGTGGTGGTCAGCACCAGGTCGCGGGTGGTCGCATCGAGCTGGGGTGTGTCGAACGCGAAGGCGGCCTGATCGTCCCCTCTGGTCCGGAGCCAGATCAGATACGTACCCGCGCGGTGAAGCTCGGGATGTGACAGCAGGGGATCCCGGCCCTCCAGGATCCAGCCGGCCGGGACCTCGAAGAGCCGGATCCTTGTCGGCGCCGTCGAGGAGGAGGCGGCCAGCACGGACCATCTGCTGTAGGCCTGGTCGACGTAGAAGGTCCGCACACCGTCGCCGGGGCAGGCCCTGATCTCGGCGAAAACGACTCCGTCATCCCGGTAGAGAGCAAGGATCGGTGCTTTCAGCGTCGGCGACGAGCTGAGCACCGCGATCACGATGAATCCGGTGGTCAGCATTCCCAGCCACAGGACTGCTCCGGCGATGCCGGCTACCTGTCCGACGCGACGAAGGTCCACGCCCAGAAGGCTCGCGCGGACGGGGTGGCCATGCCGCCGATGTGCGGATTCCGAGCAGGTCGGGTATCCGACATGACGACATGACGCGCAGAGGAAGGGAGTGCGCCGCGTGAAAGTTTCGCCGCACGGAAGAGAATGCCCCGGCCGTGGGTCAGCCCAGCCGCTGCGTCGATCCCTGCTCGGCCGCCGCGGTGGGTCCGGAGATCCTGATGTGGTGGGGCTCGCTGCGGCGGGCCTTCGGGAGCCGGACGGTCAGCACGCCGCAGTCCAGGGCCGCGGTCACCGCGTCCGGGTTGACCTCGCCGGGGAGCGTGATCTGCTGTTCGAACCGACCTGTCCGGCGGCCCTGCCGCCGCAGCGTCCCCTCGCGTTCCCGCGCCCTGATCTCGCCGCTGATGGACAGCTCGTTGTCCCGCAGGTCGATCGAAAGGTCGTCGGCCCGGACACCGGGCGTCTCGAGCTCGACGACGAACGCCTCGTCGGTCTCCTCGACGTCCACCGCGGCCGTTCGGCTGCCCAGGGCCCCGTAGGACCGGTGCTCACTGCCGACGACGTCGCCGAGCAGGCTGCCCATCCGGCTCCAGGCGTCCTCGATCTCGCGGAACGGGTCGAAGCGGACGGTGGGCAGCGGACGGCTGGCCCCGGCGCGCACAGGCTGAGTCATGATGCGCGTACCCCCTTGACTGTGACGCAGTGCTCTTGTCTGGCTACGCACCAATCGTCGGTCGGGTCTGCCTGGCCGGCAAGCGGACGCCCGTCCGGCGGGTGACGGTCCGGCGGGTGACGGTCCRGCGGGTGACGGTCCGCCCTGCGTGTGCCGGTACGGGCCGACGCCGGCTGGTTCGCCGTGCGTGCCGGTCCGCCGTTTCCGTTTTCGGGCCGGCGGGGGGTGGTACCGGTCTGTCAGGCGGCGGTTGCCGCGGTTCCCTAAACACGCGCATTTGCATGCATGTGTCGGAGGGAGGAAAACGCCTCATACCGGAAGGCTCTCATCGGGAGGACATCGTGGGGAAAGGCCGTGGGAATAGACCTCGGTACGACGAACTCGGTCATAGCGGTTGTCGAGGGCGGTCAGCCCACCGTCGTTCCCAACGCGGAGGGCTCCCGTACGACACCGTCCGTGGTCGCGTTCACGGAGAGCGGCGACCGCCTCGTGGGGGAGCTGGCGCGCCGACAGTCGATTCTGAACCCGAAGGGCACGATCACCTCGGTCAAGCGGTTCATCGGCCGCCGTTACGGCGAGGTCTCCAGCGAGCGCAGAACCGTCACCTTCGACCTCGAGTCGGGCAGGGACGACGCCGTCCGGATCGCCGTGCGCGGGCGGCAGTACGCGCCCGAGGAGATCTCGGCGATGGTGCTGCGGAAACTGGCGGACGACGCCGGCCGGTTCCTGGGGGAGCGGGTCACCGAGGCGGTGATCACCGTGYCGGCCTACTTCAACGACGCGCAGCGGCAGGCCACGAAGGACGCCGGCCGGATCGCGGGCCTGGAGGTACTGCGGATCATCAACGAGCCGACCGCGGCGGCCCTCGCCTACGGGCTGGACAAACGGTCGCACGAGACCGTGCTGGTCTTCGACCTGGGCGGCGGCACGTTCGACGTGTCCATTCTCGACGTCGGTGACGGCATCGTCGAGGTGCGGGCCACCGCGGGTGACACCCATCTGGGCGGAAACGACTGGGACCGGCGCCTGGTCGACCTTCTCGCCGACGACTTCCAGAAGACGTCCGGCATCGACCTGCGGATGGATCCGCAGGCGCTGCAACGGCTCTTCGAAGCGGCGGAGAAAGCCAAGACCGAACTCTCCTCGGTGACGCAGGCACAGATCAACCTGCCGTTCATCACCGCCGACGCGAACGGCCCGAAGCATCTCAACACCACCCTCACCCGGTCGCAGTTCGAGGCGAGCACGTCCGACCTGCTCGAGCGGTGCATGCCCGCGCTGCGGCAGGCGATGAAGGACGCCAAGACCGCGCAGGGGGACATCGACGAGGTCATCCTGGTCGGTGGCGCCACGCGGATGCCGGCGGTCCAGGCCGCCGTCCGCCGTTTCGCGGGGGGCAGGGACCCGAACATGACCGTGAACCCGGACGAGGTCGTCGCGGTCGGGGCGGCCGTGCAGGCCGCGGTGCTCAGGGGCGAGGTCTCCGACGTCCTGCTGCTGGACGTCAACCCGCTCTCCCTCGGTGTGGAGACTCTCGGCGGGGTCAGCACCACGGTGATCGAACGGAACACGACGATCCCGGCGCGCCGCACCGAGACGTTCTCCACCGCGGAGGACAACCAGTCCGCGGTCGACATCGTGGTGCTGCAGGGTGAGCGCGAGATGGCTGCGGACAACCGGACCCTCGGTCGGTTCCGCCTGGAGGGGGTCCGCCCCGCGCCGCGCGGCCAGGCCGAGGTCGACGTCACCTACGACATCGACGCGAACGGCATCCTCAACGTCACCGCGAAGGACAAGGACACCGGCGCGGAGCAGCGGATCACCATCTCCGACAACACCAACCTCCCGCCGGACGAGATCGAGCGGATGGTGGCCGACGCGGAGCGCAACCGGGCGCAGGACAGCACCCGGCGGGAGAACGCCGACGCCCGCAACCAGCTCGACTCGATGGTCTACCAGGTCGAGCGGCGGATCTCCGAGCTCGGTGACCAGGTGCCCGTGCACGAGAAGGCCCGTGCCGAACAGCTGGTGACCGACGCGCGACGCGCGCTCGACGAGAACGCAGACGTCGACCGCGTCCGCCCGCTGGTGAACGATCTGCAACAGATCCTGTTCGGTCTCCCGCCCGCCGGCGTTCGGCAGACGGCGTCGGCCGCCGACGATGTGATCGACGCCGACTTCACCACCCGTGACGATGACTGAGCCGTCCGGCCTTGCTGCCGAGCTGGAGGAATGCCAGGCCAGGCAGCTGCGCACCCTCGCCGACTTCGACAACTACCGCCGCCGGGCCGGGCGGGAGCTCGAGGCGGCCCGGTCGGCCGAACGGGACAGAGTCGTCCTCGCCTGGATTCCGGTCCTCGACCATCTCGACCTGGCTCTGGAGCACGCGGCCGCCGACCCCGGCGCGCTGGTCGACGGCGTCCGCGGCGTGCGTCAGCTCGCGCTGGACGCGCTGCGGGTCAGCGGCGTCAGCCGCCTGGACGACGAAGCCGGCCCGTTCAACCCGAAGCGGCACGAGGTCGGAGCGGTGGTCGACGCCTCGACCATGCCGGAGCCGCCGCCCGCCGGCACCGTCGTCGAGGTCCTGCGCCCCGGGTTCGCCGCGGACGGGCGGCTGCTGCGCCCCGCGACCGTCGCCGTGAGCGCCGGGCCGCAGGCGGACGCGCCGCAGGTGGACGCGCCGTCATGAGCGGCGGGCGCACCGGGCCGGCGACCGGCCAGGACTTCTACCAGGTCCTGGGGGTGGCACGGGACGCGGATGCGGACGCCATCCAGCGGGCCTACCGCCGGCTCGCGCGGAAGTACCACCCGGACATCAACTCCGACCCGTCGGCGGAGGAACGGTTCAAGGACGTGTCCGAGGCGTACGACGTGCTGTCCGATCCGCGGACGCGGGCCCGCTACGACCGCTTCGGCCCCGACTTCCGCCGGGTGCCCGAGGGCGCCGAGGCCTGGGCTGGTCGCCCGGGCGGCGGCCCCGGCGCGGCCGCCGGCAGCGGTGCGGGTGGCGGCGCGGGCGGCGGTGCCGGTTCCGGCTTCGGGGCCGACCGGGGCGGCGGCGGCTTCGGTGCCGGTCCGCGCGGCGGCGGCGGTGGGTTCGGGTTCGGGGGGTTCGATTTCGCCGACCTGTTCGGCGCGGGCGCGCAGGGGTTCGCCCGCCGCGGCCGGGCCGGGCCGACGCCCGGTGCCGACCAGGAGTCCGAGGTCCAGGCGACGCTCGGTGAGGCGTACCGGGGCGGGCGGCGCCGGGTGGTCCTGCCGGGAGCCGACGGCCCGCGTGAGATCGAGGTGACGATTCCGGCCGGGATCCGCGACGGTCAGCGGCTGCGGCTGGCCGGGCAGGGCGGCCGGGGGCGTGGCGGCGGCCCGGCAGGTGACCTGTACCTGGTGGTGCGCCTGCTGACCGACCCGCGGTTCCGGGCGGAGGGCCGGGACGTCCACACCGATCTGCTGCTCACTCCCTGGGAGGCCGCGCTCGGCACGACGGTCGCGCTGGACACCCCGGACGGGCAGCGAGTGAGCCTCGCCGTGCCGGCGGGGACGCCCAGCGGCCGTGCGCTGCGCCTGCGCGGACGGGGCCTGCCGGCCTCCGGACCGGGGGCGGACGCCGGTGACCTGTACGCACACGCCCGGATCATGGTGCCGCCGAAGCCGACCGAGCGGGAGAACGAGCTGTTCCGCCAGCTGGCCCGGGACTCGTCCTTCAACCCCAGGGGGCCGTCATGACGACGCTGCTGGTCCGTATCCGCCCGCCCGGCATCGGCTCCGACGCCGGTGCCGGGCGCGACAGCCCGGGGCCGGGGCTCGACCTGGAGGCGTTCGGCGTCGCCTCCGGGCTGCACCCCGACCTGGTCCGCCGGCTGGTCGCGCTCGGCCTGCTCGACACCGAGCCCGACGCGTCCGGGCGCTACGTCCTCGCCGCGCGGGCGGTGGCGCGCGCCGGGCGCATCGAGCGGCTCCGCCACGACCTGGGGATCACCTACACGGCGACCGGAGTCGTCCTCGACCTGCTCGACCGCATCGACGAGCTGGAGCGCCTGCTGCGGGCCCGGCCGGCGCGCGGCGAGGCGCACCGGCCGCCCGTCAGCTGACCGTGCCGGGCCCGCTGCCCGGCTACCGGTTGCTGACCACCTTCGCCGACGACCTGGCGGGATGGTGGAGCTGGTCGTGGGTGTCCGCCCAGGCGTAGGCCTCGGCGGCGACCCGGGTGAAGGAGGCGGGCCCGAGCCGGCACTCGGCGCAGGACACCCCGAACAGACGGCTGAACGTCCGCCCGCCGAACGTGGGCGCGGGGTCGGACTCGCGGGAGGCGTCGGAACGACGACGGAAAAGTCCCATCAGATCGACCTCGACGTCGACCCACCTGCCGATGGTGGACGACCGGTGACCTCTCCGGTGGCGGGTCGGCTGGTGCCGGCCGCCAGGTCGCCGTCCCGGGGCCCCGGGACGGGCAGCGTGGTCAAACACCGCAGGTTCATCTCGCGATGGTAGGACGAAGCCGGCCCGGACTCGACCGGTAAGGCCTGTACGGCATGTGTCAGCCGTGCCGGCTGCCCTCGACCTCGAAGACATCCGGTGCGGTCTCGCGGGAGGTCGAGCGGACCCGGTGCGCCCACTCGTTCTGCGGCCAGGTGGTCGCCGCGGACCATCGGAGCCGGTCGAGCCGGGCCGCGCACAGCGTCGCCTCACCGAGTTCGGTGCCCCGGGCGTCGGCGCCGCGCAGGTCCACCCGGTGCAGCCGGGCCCCGGCCAGCCGCAGGCCGCGCAGGTCGGCCGCGCGCAGGTCGGCTGTGTCGAGGATCGCGTCCGTCGCGTCCGCCCCCTGCAGGACGGCACCGCGCAGGATGGTCGCGCTGGCGTCGGCGTCGCGCAGGTCGGCGCGACCGAGGAACGCCCCGCGCAGGTCGACGTCGCGCAGGTATGCCCCGCGCAGGTCGGCGTCGCGCAGGTCGGCGCCGGTGAGGTAGGTGCCGACGAGCATGGCCCCGCTGAGGTCCGCACCGGCCAGCACCGCGCTGCTCAGATCGGCGTCCCGCAGGTCCGCGCCGCGCAGCCGGGCGCCCCGCAGGTCGGTGCCGCGCAGGTCCGCGCCGCTCAGATAGGCCCCGCGCAGGTCGGCCCCGCGCAGCCCGCGGCCGCTGAAGACCCGGCCGGCCAGGTCGGCGCCGGCGAGCTCGGCCGCGGCGCCCCGCCGGCCGGGCCACAGTCCACGGCGGGTCGAGGCGGCTCCGGATAACCGGTCCGCGACCACCCCGGTGCCGCCTGAACGGCCCCGGCCGGTGCGATTGTCGCGCGTCATGACAGGTGAGATTAGCCACACAACCGGCTTCGGGGGAACGATTGCGCCACCTTAGGCCGACCCGTCACCGGGAGCGAACGTGGCGGTCACAGCTCGGGATGCTCACCGATGCCGTCGATGCAGCGGGCGACCCAGGCGGCTGACCTGGCGAACTCGTGGTTCGCGAGGCGCGGGTCGGTCGCGGGGGCGGTCCGGTCGGCGCGGGCATAGGAGCCGAGGAAGCGGATTCTGCTGCTGATCCGGTGCAGCCCCATCAGTGCCTCCCGGACCGGGCGATCGGTGACGTGCCCCTCGGCGTCGATCGAGAAGGAGTAGCGGCCGAGTCCCTCGCCGGTCGGCCGCGACTCGATCCGCAGCAGGTTCACCCCGCGCACGGCCCACTCCGCCAGCAGCGCGAGCAGCGCCCCCGGCTCGTCGGCGGCCGGCCAGACCACGATGGACGTCTTGTCCATGCCGGTCGGCGCGGCGATGCGGCCGGGACGCCCGAGCAGCACGAAGCGTGTCATCGCGTCGGGAGCGTCGTTGATCTCGGTGATCAGCGCCTCCAGCCCGTAGCGGCGCGCGGCGAACTCCCCGGCGAAGGCGCAGTCGAAGCGGCCGTCGCGCACCAGGCGGGCACCCTCGCCGTTGGACGCGGCGGACTCCCACTCGGCGTGCGGAAGGTGCCGGGCCAGCCAGCGCCGCACCTGCGCCTGGGTCACCGGGTGACCGGTCACGCTCTTGACGTCGTCCAGCGTCGTGCCTGGCCGGACGAGCAGCGCGAAGCTGATCGGTAGCAGCACCTCGCGGCGGATGGTCAGCGGCCGCCCGGTCGCGAGCTCGTCGAGAGTGGCGGTGACCGCCCCCTCGACCGAGTTCTCGATCGGCACCAGCGCGACGGCGGCCTCCCCGCCCCGCACCGCGTCGAGCGCACCCGCCACCGAGTCGGACGGGAACACCTCGTGCGTGACGGCCTCGGGAAGGGTGCCCAGCGCGGCTTCGGTGAAGGTCCCCTCGGGGCCGAGGTAGGTGCATCGCTGCGGGTGGGCAGGCAAGACGTCCCTTCCGGGACCGGCCAGGGCACGGGCCTCGCCGGTCTGGTGCGGCACGGAGATCGCCGGCGCGGGCCGGGGGGTCGCCACCACCGGCGCCGTGCCGGGCGAGACGGTGGGCGGGACCGTGGGCGAGGCCGGGCGCGATGTCGGGGACGGGGCTGGCGGAGCCACCGGGCGGGTCGTCACAGGTACCGGAGCAGCCGGGTGGGGTTCTCGACGGCGTCGGCGACGAAACGCAGGAACGCACCGGCGGTCGCCCCGTCGCAGACCCGGTGGTCGAAGGTGAAGGACAGCTGCGCGACGCTGCGAACCGCCAGCGTCCCGTTGACCGCCCAGGGCCGCGGGATGATCCGGCCGATACCGATCATCGACGTCTCCGGGTGGTGGATGATCGGCGTGGCCCCGTCGACGCCGAACACTCCGTAGTTGTTCAGCGTGAACGTGCCGCCGGAGAGCTCCGCGGGGGTGAGGCTCCCCGCCCGCGCGGCGGTGGTCAGCCGGGTGATCTCGCCGGCGAGCGCGGCGGTGGTCAGCGCCTGCGCGTCCCGGACCACGGGGACGACCAGGCCCCGCGGTGTCTGCGCGGCGAAGCCGAGGTGCACGGCCCGGTGCCGGCGCACTGCGGTGGCCCGGCCGTCGAGGTCGGTGACGACCTGCGAGTTGAGGTCGGGGAAGCGCAGCAGTGCCGCCACGCAGACACGGGCGACGATCGCCAGCAGCCCGATGGAACCGCCGCCGTCCGCGCTGTCCGCACCGGGTGCGCCGGCGGCGGGTGCGCTCTGGTTGAGGGTCGCCCGGGTCGCGAGCAGCGCGGTGGCGTCCGCGTCGACCCAGCAGGTGGAGTCGGCCACCTCGCGCCGGCTGCGGGTGAACGCCTCCGCCGCGTGCCGGCCCAGTGGGCTGAGCGGCACCACGTCATGGTCATCCGCGCTGGCCGTGCCGGCCGTGCCGGCCGGGCTGGCCGGGCTGGCCGGGCTGGGGAGCGGGATGCTGGACGGCGCGGACGGCGCCGACGCCGCAGTGCGGGCCGTGATGACCGCGGCCTCGACGTCGCGGCGGCGGATCAGGCCGTCCGGCCCGCTGCCGGCGAGCGAACGCAGGTCGACGCCGTTGTCCCGGGCCAGGCGGCGGACCAGCGGTGAGACCACCCTGACGACCCCGTCCACCAGCCTGGTCGCCGGTTCGGTCATCGGCTGCGGGGCTGGTGCCGGCCGTGGAGCTGGTGCCGGCCGTGGAGCTGGTGCCGACGGGGAGGCTGGCGCCGGCTGCGGGGCCAGGCCGGTCCGGGCCCGCCGGCCGGTGCGGGCGGGCTGCTCGCGGGTGCCGTAGCCGACGAGAACGCTGCCGGACCCGCCCGCCCCGTCCTCCGACCCACGCGCGGGCCCATCGGCCGGCCCGTCGGACGGCTCACCTGCGGACCCGACCGCGACGGTGATCAGCGGTCTGCCGACCTGCAGCTCGGTGCCGGCCGGGCCGGCCAGGGAGGTGACGACGCCGGCATGCGGGCAGGGGACCTCGACGACCGCCTTGGCGGTCTCGACCTCGGCCACCGGCTGGTCGACCTCGATGACGTCCCCGACATCCACCAGCCAGTGGACGATCTCGGCCGAGGTCAGCCCCTCGCCGAGGTCGGGCAGGGCGAATACGTGCACCGCGGCCACGGGTTCACTGCTCCCACTGGAGTCGGGCGACGGTATCGAGGATCCGGTCGACGCTGGGCAGGTAGTGGTGCTCGAGCAACGGCGGCGGATACGGGATGTCGAAGCCCGTCACCCGCAGCACCGGCGCGGCGAGGTGGTGGAAGCACCGCTCGGTGACCCGGGCGGCGATCTCCGCGCCGACGCCGCCGAACCCGGCCGCCTCGTGGACGACCACGGCCCGCCCGGTGGCCCGGACCGCCGCGCACACCGTCTCGTCGTCGAACGGCACGAGCGAGCGCAGGTCGACGACGGCCAGGTCCCAGCCCTCGGCCGCGGCGGCGTCGGCGGCCTGCAGGCAGACCGGCAGCGAGGGCCCGTAGGTGATCAGCGTGGCCGCGTTGCCGTGCCGGCGCGTCACGGCGCGGCCGATGGGCGGCACCGCGCTCGGGGTGAACTCCTCGCTGGACCAGTACAGGCGCTTCGGTTCGAGGAAGACCACCGGGTCGTCCGAGGCGATCGCGGCGCGCAGCAGCCCGTAGCAGTCGGCGACCGTCGCCGGGGTGACCACGTGCAGCCCCGGCGTGTGGACGTAGTACGCCTCGCTGGAGTCGCTGTGGTGCTCGACCCCGCCGATCCCGCCGCCGTAGGGGACCCTGATGGTGATCGGGAGCGGGACCCGGCCGGCCGTGCGGTTGCGCATCTTCGCCACATGCGACGCGAGCTGCTCGAAGGCAGGGTAGGCGAAGGCGTCGAACTGCATCTCCACGACGGGCCGCAGCCCGTACATGGCCATGCCGACGGCGATGCCGAGGATGCCGGCCTCCGCCAGCGGGGTGTCCAGGCAGCGGTGCGCCCCGAACTCGGCGGCGAGTCCGTCGGTGACCCGGAAGACGCCGCCGAGAGTCCCGACGTCCTCACCGAGGACGTGTACGTCCGGGTCCTCGCGCAGCGCGTCGCGCAGCGCGGTGTTGAGCGCCCGCACCATGGTCGTCCTGGTGCTGCCGGTGCTGCCGGTGCTGCCGGTGCTGCCGCGGGAGCGCCCGCCGGGCCGGCCGAGCGCCCCGGCGGGCACCGCGGGCCTGGTGGCCGCGCCGGCCTCGGCCCCGGCGACCTCGGCGGCCGCCCCGGCGGCGGTGGCGCCCGCCAGGGCGCTCGCGGTCGTGGTGATCGTGGGGGGGATGCTGGTCGCGTTGCTCATGACAGGTCACTCCGGGTGCCGGGGCCCGCCGCGGGCTCCGCGGCGGCGAGGTCCCCACGGGCGTCAGGGTGGACGTCCGGACGGGCGTTCGGACCGGAGTCCGGGCGGACGTCGAGATCGCCGTCGAGATCGGCCTCGAGGCGGGCGGCGAGCTCGGCCGCCTGCTCACGGAGCTGGCTGGTCGGCTCGGCGTAGACGTGGGCGAACAGCGTGCGCGGATCGGGAGCGGGTACCTGGGCGGCCTGGGCGACCTGTGCGCGCATCCGGGCGGCGAACTCCTCGGCGGCCCGGGTGACGGTCGCGACGCCGGTGTCGTCCAGCTGCCCGGTCTCGCGCAGGTGCCGTTCCAGGCGGGTGACCGGGTCGTGCGCCCGCCAGGCGTCGACCTCCCCCTGGGCCCGGTAGCGGGTCGCGTCGTCGGCGCTGGTGTGCGCGTCCAGCCGGTAGGTGATCGCCTCGACGAGCACCGGGCCGTGGCCGGCCCGGGCGTGCTCGACCGCCTCGCTGAGCACGGCGTGGACCGCGGGCGCGTCGTTGCCGTCGACGAGACGTCCGGTGACGCCGTAGCCGACCGCCTTGTGCGCCAGGGTCGGCGCCGCGGTCTGCCGTGACAGCGGCACCGAGATCGCGTAGCCGTTGTTCTGCACCAGGAACACCACCGGCGCCCGCAGCACCCCGGCGAACGTCAGCGCCTCGTGGAAGTCACCCTCGCTGGTGCCGCCGTCGCCGACCAGTGCGAGAGCGACCACCTCCCGGTCCGCCGCCGGATCGGCAGCCGCGCGCAGCCGGGCGGCGTGGGCCAGACCGACGGCATGGCAGGCCTGGGTGGCCAGCGGGGTCGACAGCGGCGCCGTCCGGGCCAGGCGTGGGTCGTAGCCGCAGTGCGTGTGACCGCGCATCAGCGCGAGGACGTCCATCGGCGGCACGCCGCGCGCCGTCACGGCCAGGGTGTCGCGGTAGCTGGGGAACAGCCAGTCCGTCTCCCGCAGCACCATCGCCGCGGCGATCTGGCAGGCCTCCTGGCCGGTGGACGCCGGGTAGACCGCGAGGCTGCCCTGGCGGGCGAGGGTCGTGGCCTGCTGGTTGAAGCGGCGCCCGAGGACCAGCCGACGGTACAGCTCGCGGAGCAGACCGGGGTCGACCTCGCCGGCAGCGTCCGTGCCGAGAACCCGCACCGGCTCGGGGTCGGGGAGCAGCGGCGCGGGATCGCGCCGCGGGCCGTGGGAGCTCGGCGGGCCCGTCTGGCCGGGCGCGGCGCTGGCGTCGAGGATCGTCATAGTCCACCTTCGGCGGTTGGCGGCGGAGTGCGGTCTGCGGCGCCGGGGCCGGCGCCGGCGCCGCGCCCGGCGCGGTCGGGCGTGCTGCCCGCGCGACGTCCGCCGTTCAGGAAACGAGCTGCGGTGAGCGGTGGCCGGACCCGGCCTGTTTCGGCTCGCCGGCACGCCCTGCCCGGGCGATCTCCGTGATCACGATCCTTCTCCGCTCAGCTTCTCGGTACCGGCTGGACGCACCGGCCGGGGCGAACCCTGTCGGTCACGGCACTAGCCGGCCGCTGCTTACCGATTTTCCGCCTCGGGTGAGTGGCTGGATCGTGTTCAGAATCACCCCGGGGCCTCGCCCGGGGGTTACCCGCCCCCGCCGACCGGTGTGCGGGAAAGGGGAAGAAAGCCTGGCAGACGTGCCGATGATGTTGCCAGGTCGTGCCGGGTATGCGTTCCCGGGAATGCCGCCCAGGCCTGTGTGGCGAGGTCGACACTTCGGATCGGTGGAACTGTCGCTGCTGGTCAGAGGCATGATCGTGAAGCTTCTTTCGGTCGGGGCAGGGTCGAAAAGGCGCAGAACGGTGTACTGGTGCCGCCGGGGATCGTTGCCGGTCGCCACGGCCTGACGGTGGACGGAGCGGGCGCCGGTGAATCCGGGTGGTGGTACTCGAAAGGCCGTTCTCCGTGGCTGTGACAAGGGTCTCCGGGGTGYCCGCCGAAGGTGCCTTCGGGTGCTGTCGGCTAGCTGTCGAGGTCGGGCAGGTCCCTTTGTGAAGGCCCTGCCTCGGGCCCGTCGGCGATTTACCGTTGTCATGGTGCGGGCCGTTTCCTGTGCGCCCTGCGCCCGGGTACGGAATCGCGGGTGCAGCATTCCGGGTGCGGTATCCCGAGTGCTGGGTGCGGGTCCTTGGGCCGCCGGGTCGTCGGGCCGTCGGGCCGTCGGACCGCCGGGTCGATGGTCCCTCGCGGGAGCRCACCTTGGTGCCGGTGGTCCGGTTGTACGGTTGTCATGAGAAAACGCGCTGTATYCGCAGGCTGCTGGCTCTGACTGCTGCGGGTGATCAACCTCTTGCTGTGCGTCCCAGATGCCGGACAGGAGACGTCCGCCACAACCCCGGATGTCGTGTCAGACACGGGCAGTAATTGATGCATGGGTATAGGTTCCTTTTGCGCACAGATGCGCCGATTTGTCAGGGCTGACGACCGGACGGTCCAGACCTGTACCCACTGCCCGCGGACGGGCGGGGGGAGCGTCTGATGGCTCTGCTCGGCGCGATCAGAAAGACCGACTACACGCCGGCGCACGTGCGCCCGCTGACCCCGGGAGACCGGGCCTATCTCGCGTTCGTCCAGCGCAACCCCGGTGAGCACCAGGACATCGGCGCGCTGCTGTTCTTCGACGGCCCGCAGCTCGACCTCGCCGAGCTGCGCGCGCACGTCGTCGAGCGGCTGCGCGCCCCGGAGGCGCGGACGCTCACCGACCGACTCGACACCGTGACGATCTGGTCGCCCGAGCGGGGGGCGTCGGCGCGCGAGACCCGCTGGGTCTCCGACCCGAACATCGACCTCACCGACCATGTCGTCGCGATCGACCTGCCCCCGGTCGGGGACCTGGCCGCGGACGGTCCGGGAGCCGGTGGGGAAGGCGCCGGTGCCGGGGCGGGCATCGGCGCCCACGGGGGTGTCGACGACGCCCGCCTGCGGGCCGCCGTCGACAACATCGCCAGCCGGCCGATCGACATGACCCGGCCGCCGTGGATGCTGTACCTCCTGCGTGACCCCAGCCCGGGCGCGACGGGCACGGCTCTGGTGTACCGCTCCAGCCACGTCCAGCAGGACGGGATGGCCATGTACCGGGCCATGCACCTGCTGTTCGGGGAGAGCGACACGGTTGATCTCGGCCTGCCGGCGACGATCCGCCGCCCCCGGCCGGCCGAGTACGCCAAGTTCGTCGGGCGTGGGATCAACTGCCTGCTGCCGACCCGCCGGCTGCGCGGGTGGGGCGGGCCGCCCACCGGGCCGGCCCGGCACAACTGGGTCACCGTCGAGCTGAGCACCCTGCGCTCGATCGCCCGCCAGCACGGCGTCACCGTGAACGACATCTACCTCGCCGCGCTCGCCGGCGCGCTGCGGGCCTGGTCACCGGCGGACTGGAGGCGCGGCACCCGTCCCGTCCACGCGCTGATGCCGGTGAGCATCCGCTCCGCGGCCGAGCAGGACGTCCTGTCGAACTACAACACGGGCGGGCGGGTGCCACTGCACTGCGGTGAGCCCGACCCGGTCCGGCGGCTGGCCCGCATCGCCGTGGCCACCACCCGGATGAAGCAGGGCGGCCTGGGCCTGGTGGAACGGCGGCACTTCCCGGCGATGGCCCGGTTCGCCTCCCAGCGCATGCTCGCCGGCGTCGGGAGCTACCCGACGCAGATCAGCAAGATGGCGCTGGTGGCGACCAACGCCCGGTCGATCCGCGGCCCGCTGTCCGTCGCCGGCCGCCGGATGACGGGGCTGATCGGCACAGGGCCGCTGCTGGTCGGGCGCCAGCACCTGGCCGTGGCCATGTTCGGCGTCGACGACCAGGTCGGTGTCATGTTCGTCGCCAGCGAGAGCGTGCCGGGCCACGAGCGGCTCGCCCAGCTCTGGCTGGACGAGCTCGACGCCCTGCGTGCCTGCGCCCCCCGGCAGCGGGTCACCGTCCCGGCCCAGCGGCTGCCCGCGGCGGCCGCCGCCGTGACGGCGATGATGACCGGCACCGTGACCGGGGCGGTGACCGGCGTCGTGACGAACGAGGTCGGCGGTCTGCTCCGGCCGTGGCGCCGCCGCGAGAGGACGCCGGCCGCCTCCACCGCCTGACGGTTCCACCGCCTGACGGGCGCCTCGGCCGGCGTGCGGTGTGACGCTGGCCGGGGCGGGTGGCGCAGCGATCCGCACCGGTGCCCGGGCAGCTGGTTCTCACAGTGCCCGGGCGCCGGCGGTCGCGGACTGGTTCGCTGGGGCAGGCGCCGCCCGCGCCGCGCCCGCCCGAGGAGGAACTGCCCGCATGACCGAGTTCGATGATCATTTGTGGATGACGCGGGCGATCGAGCTCGCCCGCCGCTGCCCGCCCGCGACCGGCGCCTACTCGGTGGGCGCCGTCATCGTCGGCGCGGACGGCGAGGAGATCGCCTCCGGGTACTCCCGGGAGGTGGATGACGCGGTGCACGCGGAGGAGTCGGCGCTGGCGAAGATCACCCTCGACGATCCCCGGCTCGCCACGGCGACGATCTACAGCACGCTGGAGCCCTGCTCCCAGCGGAAGTCCCGGCCGCGCACCTGCACCCAGCTGATCCTGGAGGCGGGGCTGCCGAGGGTCGTCATCGCCTGGCGCGAGCCCAGCCTGTTCGTCGCCGACTGCCAGGGCTTCGAGCTGCTCAGTGCCGCCGGGGTCACCGTCGTGGAGCTCCCCGACCTGGCGGAACAGGCCCGCGCCGTCAACGCCCACCTGTCCGTCTGAGTCGTCTCCGTCTGAGTCGTCGGCCGCATCCGGGGAACCTAGCGTGGAGAGGGGACGGGTCCGGCACCTGACTTCCGAGGGGGACGACCGTGGCGACAGTGACGACGAAGGACGGCACCGAGATCTACTTCAGGGACTGGGGCGAGGGGCGTCCCGTGATCCTCAGCCACGGCTGGCCGCTCAATGCCGACAGCTGGGAGTCGCAGGCGTTCTTCCTCGCGGCGCACGGCTATCGCGTCATCGCGCACGACCGCCGCGGCCACGGGCGTTCCTCGCAGCCCTGGACCGGCAACGACATGGACACGTTCGCCGACGACCTCGCCACCCTGATCGACCATCTGGACCTGCACGACGTCACACTGGTCGGCTTCTCGATGGGCGGTGGCGAGGTCGCCCGGTACGTCGGCCGGCACGGGACGTTCCGGCTCGCCCAGCTGGCGCTGGTCTCCGCCGTGCCGCCGTTCATGCTCAGGACGGACGACAACCCGGACGGTGTTCCACCCGAGGTCTTCGAAGGCCTGCGGGCGAGCATTCTCGCCGACCGGTCGCAGACCTACCGCGATCTGGCCGACGGCCCGTTCTTCGGCGCCAACCGCGCGGGCAGCAAGGTCTCCCAGGGCGTACGCGACTCGTTCTGGTCGCAGGGCGTCCAGTCGAGTCTGCGCAGCACGGTCGAGTGCATCGAGGCGTTCTCGGCCACCGACTTCCGGCCGGATCTCGCCGCCTTCGACCGGCCGACACTCGTCGTGCACGGGGACGACGACCAGATCGTTCCGTTCGAGGTCGGCGGGAAGCGCACCGCCGACCTCGTCAAGGACGCCACGCCCAAGGTCTACGAGGGCGCGCCGCACGGGCTCATCGCCACGCACCGCGACCGGCTGAACCAGGACCTGCTGGACTTCCTCGCCACCGGCCCCCGGCAGGCGTGACCCGCCGCCGGGAGCACCGGCGGCATCCGGGCGGGCGGCGGGGGCAGGGGCCGCCGCCCGCCCCCTTGTCACCCGCCGCCGCCCGGTGCGACGTCGTCTAGTACGACTTCGGCAGGCCGAGGACGTGCTGCGAGACGTAGTTCAGGACCATCTCCTGGCTGACCGGGGCCAGGCGCATGATCCGCGACTCGCGGAAGTAGCGCTCCACGTGGTACTCGCGGGCGTAGCCCATGCCGCCGTGGGTCTGGATCGCCTGGTCGGCGGCCTGGAAACCGGCCTCGGCGCACAGCCACTTCGCCGAGTTCGCCTGCTGGCCGCAGGGCAGGCCCTGGTCGTAGCGCCAGGCGGCCTGGCGGGCCATCAGCTCGGCGGCGTCCAGCCGGATCTGGGCCTCGGCCAGCGGGAAGGCGACGCCCTGGTTCTTGCCGATCGGCCGGCCGAACACCACCCGCTCCTTGGCGTAGCGGGTCGCCTTCTCCAGCGCCGCCCGCCCGATGCCGAGCGCCTCGTGGGCGAGCAGGATGCGCTCCGGGTTGAGCCCGTCCAGCAGGTACTTGAAGCCCTTGCCCTCCTCGCCGATCCGCGCCGACTCGGGGACGAACAGGTTGTCGATGAAGACCTCGTAGGAGGAGACCGCGTTGCGGCCCATCTTCGGGATGGCGCGCAGGTCGATCTTCTCGCGGTCGATGTCGATGAGGAACAGGGTCATCCCGTCGGTGGAGCGGGTGACCTCCTCACGCTTCGTCGTACGGGTGATGAGGATCATCTTCTGCGAGTCGCCGGCCTTGGTGATCCAGWCCTTCCGGCCGTTGATCACATAGCCGCCGTCGACCTTCTCGGCGAAGGTCGTGATGCTGGTGGTGTCGGTGCCGGCGTTCGGCTCGGTGACCCCGAAGCAGACGTGYAGCGACCCGTCCGCCGCGCTCGGCAGGATCTCCTTCTGCAGGTCCGCGCTGCCGTGCTTGACGATCGTGTTCAGGCCGAAGATCGTCAGGTGCATCGTGCTGCACCCGTTCATGCCAGCGCCGGAGGCCGCGATCTCCTCCAGGAGCAGCGCCGCCTCGGTGATGCCCAGCCCGCCGCCGCCGAACTCGGTGGGGATCGCGATGCCGAGCCACCCGCCCTCGGCGAACGCGTTGTAGAACTCCCAGGGGAACTCGACCTTCTGGTCCTTCTCCGCCCAGTAGTCGTCCCCGAAGCTGCGGGCGAGTTCGCGCGCCCCGGCCCGGAGCTGCTCCTGATCCGGAGTGAGTTCGAAGTGCATCAGTCGACCTTCCGCTGGACGAGGTGGGCGGGGCGGCGGCAGCCGTCCGCGGGCGTCAGTCAGGGGCTGCCCGCCGGCAACCCCTCATACATTCGCATGGTTACGCGCTTTCGGTCGCGGGCCTGTTTGTCACCTCACGAGGCGGTGACGCCGCGGCCGCATCCCGTGGTGGGTGCCGCCCGCCGGCCAGCCGATGGTGCTCGCGCTGCGCGCGGGCGGCCACACCGCGGTGATCGAGGTGCGCGACGGCGGCCCGGGGCTCACCGACGACGACATCGCGGTGGCCTTCGACCGGGCGGCGCCGTTCGAGCGCTACCACGGGCAGCGTCCCGTCTCGACCGGCGTCGGGCTCGCGCTGGTCGCCGGCCTCGTGCGCCGGCTCGGCGGCCGGCCGTTCGCCGGGCATGCCCCGGAGGGCGGAGCCGTGTTCGGCGCGTCCTTCCCCTCGGTCCCGCCGGTGGACGAGCAGCCGCCCGTGGACGAGCAGCCGCCGGCGGACGGGCCAGGACTGCCGCCCGACGGGCCGGGTCAGCCGGTGCGGGAGAGGAAGGGGAGCAGGGCGGCCAGGTAGGCGTCGTGGTCACGGCTCCACAGGTCGTGCCCGGCGTCGTCGACGGTCGCCAGTTCGACGGTCGGGAGCGCCTCCCGCCACTGGGCGGCGACCTCGTCGGTCACCACCGCCCCGCGCCGCCCGCCGCGGATCACCAGGACACCGCAGCGCAGGTCGCCGAGCCGGTCCCACAGCGGCACGTCCCGGGCCTGGGCGAAGACGGCTCGCGCCGCGTGGCCCGGCATCCGGTCGGCGACGGCGACGCCCCGGATCCGGGCCGTCAGCTGTCGCTCCACCGCGGCGTCGGGCGGACGCGCGTGCCGGGCCCAGTAGTCGCCGACGACGAGGCCGCCGACCTCGCCCGGGTAGCGCAGCGCGTACCCCAGCGCGTAGGACGAGCCGCGGGAGAACGCGACCAGCACGGGCCGGCGCAGGCCGAGCGCTTCCACGACAGCCCGCAGATCCGCGATGTGGTCCTCCCAGGAGTACCCGGCGGAGTCGGCGGGCGGCGCGTCGCTGCCGCCCCGCCCACGCAGGTCGACGGCGACGGCCTGGCGGTCGCCGAGCCGCTCGAGCAGCCACCCGTACTCGCCGGCGTACTCGCCCATCCCGGGCACCACCACCACCGGTGCCGGTGACCGGTCGGGCTGGTCGGAGTGATCGGCCTGATCGGGCCGGCCGGACGACGCGACCCGGTCGTTGCCGAGGACGTGCAGCCGGACCGGGCCGTGCTGGACGAAGATGCTCACGCCGGTCGCCGCGCTCTCGGGAGCTGTCACCGGCCCGGATCTCCTTCCAGGGCTTCCGCCCGCCTGATCGGGGTGGGCGCAACGGCCGAAACCGCCGGAACGGCCGGGACGTCGTCGTGGCCGACCGCCCCGCCGAGACTGCGGGCGAGGGCGAACGTGGCGCTGTGCAGCGCCGCCAGCGGCACCACCGCGGTGACCAGGCCGAGCCCGTGCGCCTCGGCCGCGGTCAGTGTCCCGGTGCCCCCACCTCCGGGTGCGGGTCCCGCGTCGGTGCCGCCCACGGCCAGGCGGACCTCGGAGGCGCAGAACTCGGCGTCGTCGGCGGCGATGACGTGGTCGCACGGCCAGCACAACAGGGCACCGCCGGCCGCGCACCGGCCCTGGACGGCCGCGACGGCGGGTTTGGGCACAGCCTTCCACGCCCGGGCGTAGCGCAGCTGCCAGGCCTGCCCGCCCTGCACCGGTGGGCCGGCGGCCGGCGGGTCGAAGAAGTGCCGGCCGGTTCCGCGGAGCACGATCACCCGGACCCGGCTGTCCGCGCCGGCGGTCTGCCAGGCGTCGTCGAGCTCGCGCATGAGCTGGGCACCGTGCGCGTCGGCCGGGGCGCCGGCCGCGGGTGCGTCGGCGGCGCGGGGAAGGCGGAACTGGAACGTGATGACGCCGATGTGCTGGTCGACGACGTCGTACTCGACATGTTCGGGACGCATCGGTCTCCCTCGCCGGTCGCAGGCGGACGGAAGCAAACCGCGGTCGACGGTCCCCCCGGGGACATCGACGTCGATGTCGCATTGACCCACACCTTCACACCGAGGGTCAACAGATCCACACGCGCAGCGCTCGCGCGCGCCCGCCGAACGCCCGATGGCAGGGTGGGGCGGGGCCGAGGGAGGGATTGGTGTGGAGATCACCGGAATGATGCTGGCGCTGCTGGACGTCGCGGCGGAGCACACGGTCGACTACAACCGCTGGTACGACCTGGACCACATGCCCGAGCACCTCGCCAAGCCGGACGTGCTGGCCGGCCGGCGCTACGCCGCGCCGCGGGACCTGCGGGCGGTGCCGGGGGCCGTCCGGTCCGAGCTGATCGGCGGGCATCCGTCCTACCTGACCACCTACTGGTTCGGCGGCCCGCTCGACATGACCAGCCCGCAGGCCCGGGAGGGCTGGCTCGCGCTGGACCGGACGATCCTGCGGGCCGGCAGGTTCTGGCGCCCCGGGCAGGTGCGGCACAACTCGCGGTGGCGGGTCTCCTCGGCGTGGACCCGTCCGGGCTGCCTGGTGCGTCCCGTCGCCGTGCCCTACCTGGCGCACCGGGGAGTGATCATGGCGTTGGGTCGGGCGCCGTCGCCGGACCGGGTGGACGAGGCGGTGGCCTGGTGGGAGGGCGTACACCTGCCCGACCTGGCCGCGGTGCCCGGAGTGCTCGCCGCCGTCCGGCTGACCCGGGCTGACGACGAGGGCGGCGACGAAGCCCCGCCCGCCCCGTCCGCCGGGCCGGCCGTGCGGGTGGCGGAGTCGGGGCTGGCGGAGCAGACCGGCCTGGTTCTGCACCTGCTGCTGTGCGAGGACGACCCGGCGGTGGTCATCGGGCGCATCGCGCGGGCCCGCCGGTCCTGGCAGGCGGTCGGCCGCTTCCCGGCGCACCGCGGCGCGTACGAGGAGCTGGCCTTCCTGCCGTACCGGCTGATCCTGCCGCTCCAGTACGACTTCGACATGAGCGAGGACGATGCCGGCGCAGGCCCCGTTGCCGGTGTCGACGGGGGTCCGGCGGGCGGGGCGGTGAGCTGACCGCGAGCTGACCGCGGTCCCAGTTGCTCGCTCCTGACGGCCCGGTTGGGAGCCGTTCTGGCGGTCCCAGGCCAGTAGATGCCGGGGCCGGGACTTGTCCCCGGGGCCACTGTCGGGTTATCTGTTGAACACCGGTCAAATTCGCCTATAGGTTTTTCTCACCTCCTGCGGTGCTGGGTGTCGCGCGGGGGCTCAAGCGACGTGGAGGTAGGACTGTGCTGCTGGAGCTGGACGCCGATCAAGAGGTGCTGCGGGAGGCGACCGCCCGGTACCTGACCGACCAGGTGCCRGTCGACCGGATCCGCACGCTCCGCGACAGCCCCGCCGGTTTCGACGCCGACTACTGGCGGGCCGGCGCGGAGCTCGGCTGGACCTCCCTGCTGGTCTCCGAGGAACACGGCGGCGGCTCGATCAGCGGGGCGGGCCTGGTCGACCTGACCATCGCCGCCCACGAGTTCGGGCTGCGCGCGGCGCCGGGGCCGCTGGTGCCGACGAACGTCGTCGCGGCCGCGCTGAGCGCCGCCGGCGGCGAGGCGCACACCGAGGCGCTGGAGAACCTGCTGGCCGGCACGACGGTCGCCTCCTGGGCCCACGCCGAGCCCGCGCCGCACGACCGGCTGGGCACGGTGGGGCTCACCTGCCGCGTCGAGGGCGACGAGATCGTCCTGGACGGGGTGAAGCGCCCGGTCGAGTCGGCCGAGCAGGCCGGGTACCTGCTGGTCACGGGGCGGACGGCGGAGGGCCTCAGCCAGGTGCTGGTGCCGGCCGGCGCGCCCGGGGTGACGATCACCCCGCTGAAGACGGTGGACCTGACCCGGCGGTTCTTCACCGTCCGGTTCGACGGTGTCCGCGTCCCGCGCAGCGCTGTCGTCGGCGAGCTCGGCGGCGCCGCGGACCAGGTGGAGCGCCAGCTGCAGCAGGCTCTGGTGATCCAGTGTGCGGAGAGCGTCGGTGCGATGCAGGCCGCGTTCGACCTGACGGTGCAGTGGGCCTTCGAGCGTTACTCCTTCGGCCGGCCGCTGGCCTCCTACCAGGAGCTCAAGCACCGCTTCGCCGACATGAAGTCGTGGCTGGAGGCGGCGCACGCGATCAGTGACAAGGCGGCCAGGGCCGTCGACGCGGAGTCCCCGGACGCGCCCGAGCTGGTCAGCGTCGCCAAGGCGTTCATCGGCGACTACGGCTCCGAGCTGCTGCAGGACTGCGTCCAGATGCACGGTGGCATCGGCGTGACCTTCGAGCACGACCTCCACCTCTTCCTGCGCCGGGTCGTGCTCGACCGGGCGCTGTACGGAACCCCGGCCGAGCACCGGCAGCGGATCGCCGGCGTCGTCGAGCACCTGAAGGAGCGGGCATGAGCACGGGCGCCACGAGCGGCGGCACCACCCCGTCGGGCGACATCGAGGATGTCGAGAGCTTCCGCCAGCGGGCGCGGAGCTGGATCCGCGCCAATCTCGCGCCGCTGCCGCCGAACGCCGGCGTCGGCGTGATGCGGGCGGGGCACAGCGACGAGGAGGAACTCGCCGGCGTCGCCCGCCAGCGCGAGATCCAGCGGATGTTCTTCGACGCGGGCTTCGCCGGCATCTGCTTCCCGAAGGAGTACGGCGGGCAGGGGCTGACCCCCGAGCACCAGCGGGTCTTCAGCGAGGAGATCACCGGCTACGAGTACCCGTCCGAGATCCAGGCGCCGACCTTCTCCCCGTGCGCGGCGGTGCTGCTGGACTTCGGTACCGAGGAGCAGAAGCGCACGCACATCCCCGCGATCCTGCGGGGCGAGGAGCTGTGGATGCAGTTCCTCTCCGAGCCCAGCGCCGGGTCGGACGTCGCCGCCGCCATGACCACCGCCGTCCGTGACGGCGACGACTGGATCCTCAACGGCTCCAAGATCTGGACGACCGGCGCCTGGTGGTCGGACTGGGGCCTGGTGCTCGCCCGAACGAACTGGGACGTCCCGAAGCACCGCGGGCTGACCGTGTTCATCATGCCGATCCACCAGCCCGGCATCGAGGTGCACCGCATCGAGATGCTGAACGGCAACAAGGAGTTCTGCCAGGAGTTCATCACCGACGTGCGGGTGCCGGACTCCGACCGCGTCGGCGAGGTCGACGACGGCTGGACGGTCGGCACCCGGTGGATGTTCCACGAGCGGATGCTGCACAACTCGCCGCTGGTGACCATCCCCAAGGGCGGCGCACGCGGCAGCATCCGCGCCACCCACCTGGTGGAGATCGCGCGGGACGCCGGCAGGCTCGACGACCCGCTGGCCCGCGACCTGATCGGCGAGGGCCGGATGCTCGACATCGTCACCCACGCCCTGCAGGAGCGGCTCTCGCAGGGCCTGCGGTCCGGCCGGATCCCCGACCAGTCCGCGGCCGTCGGGCGGCTGTTCACCGGTGTGGTGGCAGCCCGGACGTCCACCCTGTCCTTCGAGCTCGCCGGCGGTGCCGGAGCGGCCTGGGCGGACGACGACGGCGCCACCGCCGAGTGCGGCAACGACTACCTGCTGCGCCAGGTGAGCTGCATCGGCGGCGGGACCACCGAGATGGCCCGCAACGTCATCAGCGAGCGGGTGCTGGGCATGCCGCGGGAGGTGGCGCTCGACCGCGGGGTGGCGTTCCGGGACGTCCCACGGGGCGGTTCGGCCCGGCGCTGACCGCGGACCGCCAGCTGGCGGACCTGGACCTTGCCCGCGGTGGCCGGCGTCGTCGGATGCGACGCCGCCGGCCACCGCCGGACCCGCCGGCACGCCTGCGGAAACCGGGTGGGCCGCGGCCGGGAAAGGGCTGCGGATCACCCACCTGGAACAGCTTGACCGTTCAACCTTCTGAAGTGCAGTGTGCCGCGCTCGGGATCGCCCCCGCGTGCGTTTTTCGCGACGGCCGGGATCGATATCAGAGAAACCTGCCGCGGTTTTCGTTGATGCTGCGAGAAACACGCTCTCGCCAGAAAGAGTATCGTTACCGAATCTGTCTCTTCGAAGTCGTGGGCGCACCGCGGCGGTGCCGTTCGTGCAGCACGCCACGGTGATGGGGCGGTCACTGGCGGAAGCTCGGCGCGGTGCCGGGTGAGGCCGTTCTGCCGCCGCTGTCAGCCGGTGTCCGCTGGTGGTGGCGCTGTCTGGCTGCCCGACGGGCCGCCGGCTGCTGTCGCGCCGGGTTCCGCGTTGTCGCAACGCGCTTATCACATGCATTCTCGGATGTGCCATATAGGCTTCTTCCAGATGGCGGCGAGATGACCAGGAATGTCCGGTGTCGCGACTCGCCGCGGTCCTGTGTCGGGTTGTCCGATGTTGGGGCAGTAGCCCAATCTGTGACTCTTGACCGACCGAACGGCAGATGATAGCAATTTTTTAGGATTCGTTCGGTTTGCATGGTGCCGTGTCCGGCTGGTCGTCGGGCCTGATCATCCGCCGGGCGTTCACTGCTTCACGGGCGGAGGGCTCTGAAGACATGGCACGGATCGAACCGCGTCCCCTGCGGCAGTGGCCGAAGGAGATGCGCGAGGCCCTGGCGGCGATGACGCCCGAGGTGCCGCGGCACCCCCCGCTGCCCACCGAGGGGCGTTCCAAGGCCCTGAACACGCTCGGCACCCTCGCTCACCATCCCGAGCTGGCCCACGCGTTCTTCACCTACAACGGGCACATCCTGCGCGGCACCACGCTCACGCTGCGGCAGCGCGAGACGCTCGTCCTGCGGGTCTCCGCGGTGCGTAAGAACGCCTACGAGTGGGCCCAGCACGTGATCATGGCCCGGGATCTGGGCATCACCGACGCGGAGATCGCGCGCATCGCCTGGGGGCCGGACGCCCCGTTCCTGGACCCGCTCGACGCCGCGCTGATCCGCGCGGTCGACGAGCTGATCATCGACGGTGAGATCGCGCTGACGACCTGGGAGGTGCTCAGCGCCAAGCTCGACGTCCAGCAGCTGCTCGACGTCATCTTCACCGTGGGCACCTACGAGACGCTCTCCATGATGATGCGTTCGTTCGAGTTGCCGCTCGACGACGACCTCCACGAAAGCTGAGGCCACCATGGCCGCCACCGTCTCCCCCGTCAGCCCGGACGTCGGCGTCGAGGTCGCCGGCCTCACCGGGCCCCGGCTCGTCGACCCGGCGGTCGCCGCGGAGTGCCAGGCGCTCCTGGAGAAGCACGGCGTCGTGATCTACCGGGAGGTCCACGTCGAGGACGCGGACCTGGTCGCGTTCAGCCGCATGCTCGGCACCGTGGTCGTCGCCCCCATGGGCGGGATGGACGGGCTGCCCGAGGTCTCGAAGATCACGCTGGACCCGGCCGAGAGCGTGCTGGCGGCCTACCGTCGGGGCACCTTCTTCTGGCACCTCGACGGCGCCAACGACGAGCTGCCACAGAAGGCGACCCTGCTGACCGCGCGCCAGGTCTCCGACGAGGGCGGCGACACCGAGTTCGCCAACACCTACGCCGCCTACGACGCCCTCCCGGCCGACGAGAAGGAGCAGTTCGCGCGCCTGCGGGTCGTGCACAGCTTCGCGGCCTCCCAGGCCCTCGCCGAGCCGGACGCCTCGCCGAAGACCCGGGCGAGCTGGGAGCGGGTACCCGCCCGCGAGCACCCGCTGGTCTGGACGCGGCGCAGCGGTCGCCGGTCGCTGCTGGTCGGGGCCACCGCGAGCCACGTCGTCGGCTGGCCGGAAGAGGACAGCCGGGCCCTGCTCGACCGTCTCCTCGCCTGGTCGACACAGCCGCGTTTCGTCCTGCGCCACCACTGGCGCCCAGGTGACCTGGTGATCTGGGACAACACCGGCATGCTGCACCGGGCGATCCCGTACACGGCGACGTCGCACCGGCTGATGCACCGAACGACCCTCAGGGGCGAAGAAGTCGTAGCCTGACCTCCGCGCATCGAGCAGATGCGCGGCAGGATGACGCCCATCGGACAGCCGGCCAGGTCCAGAGGCCGGACCTGGCGGCGCGGCGGACGTGATCCYGGTCTGGAGTGTGTCGGTCTGACGGAGGGTCAGCATGCGAGTGGTCGTGGATTTCAAACTGTGCGAGAGCAACGCGCTGTGCGTGGGCATCGCCCCGTCGGTGTTCGAGCTCGACGACAACGACTATCTGGTCATCCTCGACGAGGAGCCGGACGAGGATCTGCGTAAGGACCTCAGGGCCGCCGTCTCGGCCTGCCCCAAGCAGGCCATCGCCATCGCCGAGGACTGAGTCTCGGCCCTGGGAGCCCCGGGCACCGGCACGGGCGGGACCCCCGCCCGTGCACACGCCGCCCGCGGCTCCCCGTGGGGGAGAGAAACACTTTTTGTCAGGTGATATGCGCTCTGCGCACCTAGCATTGTCCGGGATGAGCCGTCTGCCTCCCGTCGCCGCGCGTGTGTCACGCCTGCGGCGTGTGTCCCGCGGTCGGGTGTCTGCCGCGGCGGCCGCACCGGTCGGGGCCCGGGCGGCGGGCCGCCGGCGGGCGGCGCAGCGGTTCTGGCAGCTCACCGAGCCCGAACTCGACCGCCTGCTGGCCGTCGCCAGCGAGGTGGACCGGGTCGAGCTCAAGCTGATCGTGCCGGCCCACGCGCACGAGAGCACCTGTGAGGCCCTCGGGGTCGACTTCACCCGGGCCCGCAGGCTCCGCGTGTGCTACCTCGACACCCCGGACCACGCGCTGCACCGCAACGGGGTCGTGGCCCGGATCCGGAGCATCGTCGGTGGGCCCGACGACGCCGTCGTCAAGCTGCGCCCGGTCGTCCCCGCCGACATCCCGCGGCGGCTGCGGCGGGCCCAGGACTTCGTCGTCGAGGTCGACGGGATGCCCGGCTACTACGTGTGTTCCGGGGCGCTGCGGGCCCGGCTCGGCGCGGACGACGTCGCCCGCGTCATCGCCCAGCGCCGCGCGGCGCACCGCCTGTTCACCCGGCGGCAGCTGCGGCTGCTGTCGTCCCGCCTGCCCGCCGGTGTCCGGCCGGAGGACCTGGTGATGTTCGGCCCGGTCGACGCCGGCCGGACCAAGATCCGGGTGGCGGGCCTGGACCGCCGCCTGCTCGTCGAGCGGTGGACCTACCCCGACGGCTCCCGCATCCTCGAGCTGTCGACCCGCTGCCTGCCCGCCGAGGCCCTGCGGGTCGGTGCCCGCACCGCGGACGTCCTGCGCGCCCACGGCGTCGAGCTGACCGGCCCGCATCCGACCAAGACCCGGGCCACGCTGGACTACTTCGCCGGCGTCGCGGCGGCCCAGCGCCCGCGCTGACGCGCACCGGGGCGGTCCGGGACGGATGCGCCGAACCAGTGACCTGGGAGAAGCTGTACGGATGGTGTCCTGACGGGCGGATACCGGGACCGAGGAGGCCAATACCGTGATCCGGCTCAGCGTGCTGTACCCGAGGAGCGAGGGCGCGACCTTCGACCACGAGTACTACGTCACCAACCACATTCCGATGGCCTGCCGGATGTGGGGGCTGACCGAGGTCGAGGTCGACCGGGGCATCCGCGGGCCGTACGTGGCGGCGGCGCACTTCCGCTTCGCCTCGATGGAGGACCTGAAGAAGGYGATGAGCGCCGACGCCTCGTCGATCAGTTCCGACCTGGTGAACTACACCACGATCACCCCGGTGATGCAGATCAGCGAGTTCACCGGCTGACCCGCCGTACCAGGCCCGAGTGCGCCCGGAACGGCACCGGGCGCCCGGTGCCGTTCCCGATGCTCCCGCAGGGTCCTGCACCCCGCTGCGGCGCAGCGTGACGCTGGGTGACTACTCCGGGTCGTAGGCGAGGTTCGGGCGCAGCCACTTCTCGACCTCGCCGATGCTCATGCCCCGCCGCCGGGCGTAGTCCTCGACCTGGTCGCGGCCGATCCGCCCGACGGTGAAGTACCGCGAGGACGGGTGGGCGAAGATGATCCCGCTCACCGCGGAGGCGGGTGTCATCGCGAACGACTCGGTCAGGCCCAGGCCGACCCGGTCCGCCTCGAGGAGGGCGAACAGCGCCTGCTTCTCGCTGTGGTCCGGGCTCGCCGGATAGCCGAACGCGGGCCGGATGCCGCGGAACCGCTCGGCGTGCAGGTCCGCCAGCGCCGGCTGCGCGTCCGGCTCGAACCAGGCCCGGCGCGCCTGCAGGTGGACGTACTCGGCGAAGGCCTCGGCCAGCCGGTCGGCCAGCGCCTTCACCATGATCGCCCGGTAGTCGTCCTGGTGGGCCTCGAAGTCGGCGGCGAGCCGATCGGCGCCGTGCACGGCCACCGCGAACGCGCCGAGATGGTCGCCGGCCGGCGCCACGTAGTCGGCGAGGCTGCGGTTCGGGCGACCGGTGGGCTTCGCCGTCTGCTGGCGCAGCATCGGCAGCCGCAGCCGGCCGCTCTCGGCCAGGGGGCTGGTCGCGCCCGGCGCGGCGGCGTCCACCGCGGCGACGTCGATCACGATGTCCTCGCCGTCGGCGACGGCGGGCCAGAAGCCGTACGCGCCCTCGGCCCGCAGGCCGCCGTCGGCGATGATCTGGTCCAGCAGGGTGTTCGCCTCGTCGTACAGCTCGCGGGCGACCGGCTGCTCCAGGATCGCCGGGAACTTGCCCTTGAGCTCCCAGGCGAGGAAGAAGAACTGCCAGTCGATCATGGCGCGCAGCTCGGTGAGCGTCGGCGTGACGACGCGCAGCCCGGTGAAGGCGGGGACGGGCAGGTCGTCGAACGGGACCTGTTCACGGTTCGCCCGGGCCCGGTCGAAGGTGAGCAGCGGCTGCTGCTGGCGCTTCTCGTGCTGTTCCCGCAGTTCCTGCTGCTCCTGGCGGGTGCGCGCGGCGAGTTCGATCGCCCGGTCGTTGTCGAGCAGGTCGGAGACCACGCCGACGACCCGGGAGGCGTCCAGCACATGGACGGTAGTGGCGTCGTAGGCGGGAGCGATGCGCACGGCGGTGTGCTGGCGGGAGGTGGTCGCACCACCGATCAGCAGGGGCAGCTTCAACCCGCGGCGCTGCATCTCGGCGGCCACCGAGACCATCTCGTCGAGGGACGGGGTGATCAGCCCGGAGAGGCCGACCGCGTCCGCGCCCTCGGCCACGGCCGTGTCGAGGATGACCTTGGCGGGGACCATCACCCCCAGGTCGATGACCTCGTAGTTGTTGCAGCCCAGGACCACGCCGACGATGTTCTTGCCGATGTCGTGGACGTCGCCCTTGACGGTCGCCATCACCACCCGGCCGTTGCCGCGGCGGCCCTGGTCGGCGTCGGCGGAGCCGCCGGCGGCGAGCAGCGCCTGCTTCTCCGCCTCCATGTACGGCTCCAGGTAGGCGACGGAACGCTTCATCACCCGGGCGCTCTTGACCACCTGCGGCAGGAACATCTTGCCCGCGCCGAACAGGTCGCCGACGATCTTCATCCCGTCCATCAACGGGCCCTCGATCACGTCGAGGGGGCGGGCCGCCACGGCGCGCGCCTCCTCCGTGTCGGCCTCGATGAAGTCGACGATGCCGTGGACGAGCGCGTGCGCGAGGCGCTCCCGGACCGGGGCCTCCCGCCAGGACAGGTCCACCACGCGCTTCGTGCCGCTGCCGCTGACCGTCTCGGCGAACGCGACGAGCCGGTCGGTGGCGTCGTCCCGCCGGTCGAAGAGCACGTCCTCGACCAGCTCGAGCAGGTCGGCGGGGATGTCCGCGTACACCGCGAGCTGGCCGGCGTTGACGATGCCCATGTCGAGCCCGGCCCGCACCGCGTACAGCAGGAACGCCGAGTGCATCGCCTCGCGGACGACGTTGTTGCCGCGGAAGGAGAACGACAGGTTCGAGATGCCGCCGGAGAGGCGCACCCCCGGGCAGCGCTCCTTGATCAGCGGCAGCGCGTCGATGAAGGCCTTGGCGTAGCCGTTGTGCTCGGCGATGCCGGTGGCCACCGCGAGCACGTTCGGGTCGAACACGATGTCGGTCGCCGGGAAGCCGACCTGCTGGGTGAGCAGGTCGTAGGCCCGCCCGCAGATCGCCACCTTGCGTTCGGTGGTCTCGGCCTGGCCCTTCTCGTCGAAGGCCATCACGACCACGCCGGCGCCGAAGTCGCGGATGCGCCGGGCCTGCTCCAGGAAGGGGCCCTCGCCCTCCTTGAGGCTGATCGAGTTCACGACGCCCTTGCCCTGCACGCAGCGCAGGCCCGCCTCCAGCACGCTCCAGCGCGAGCTGTCGATCATGATGGGCAGTCGGGCGGCCTCCGGCTCGGTCGCCAGCAGGTTCAGGAACGTGGTCATCGCCCGCTCGCTGTCGAGCAGGTCGGCGTCCATGTTGACGTCCAGCAGGTTCGCCCCGCCACGGACCTGCTCGAGGGCGACGTCGATCGCGGCCTGGTAGTCGTCCGCCTCGATCAGCCGGCGGAAGCGGGCCGAGCCGGTCACGTTCGTGCGCTCGCCGATCATGACGAAGCCGGTGTCCGGACCGATCTCGAACGGCTCCAGGCCGCTGAACYGGGTCCGGTCGGGCGGCTCGGGGATCGGGCGCGGCGCGGCGCCCTTCACCGCGTCGGCGATCCGCGCGATGTGCGCCGGGGTCGTCCCGCAGCAGCCGCCGACCACGTTGACCAGGCCCTCGGCCGCGAACCCGCCGATGAGCCGGCCGGCCTCCTCCGGAGTCTGGTCGTAGCCGCCGAACGCGTTCGGCAGGCCCGCGTTGGGATGGCAGGCCGTGAACGTGCCGGCGAGCCGGGCCAGGTCCGCCACGTGCGGGCGCATCTCCTCGGCGCCCAGCGAGCAGTTCACCCCGACGACCAGCGGCTCCGCATGTGCGATGGAGCTCCAGAAGGCCTCCACCGTCTGCCCCGACAGCGTCCGCCCGCTCATGTCGACGATCGTCACCGAGATCCACAGCGGCAGCTGGGGGGCGACCTCGCGGGCCGCGGCGATCGCGGCCTTCGCGTTCAGCGTGTCGAAGATCGTCTCGATGAGGAGGAGGTCGACCCCGCCCTCCGCCAGCGCCGCGATCTGCTCGGCGTAGGAGTCCCGGACCTGGTCGAAGGTCACCGCCCGGTAGGCCGGGTCCTCCACCCGCGGAGACAACGACAGCGTCACGTTCAGCGGCCCGATCGACCCGGCGACGAACCGGGGGGTGCCCGTTCGCTCGGCGGCCTCGTCGGCGGCCTGGCGGGCCAGCCGTGCCCCCTGCACGTTCATCTCCCGCACCAGCGACTCCAGGCCGTAGTCGGCCTGGCCGATGCTGGTGGCGGTGAAGGTGTTCGTCGTGGTGATGTCGGCGCCCGCGGCCAGGTACTGCCGGTGCACGTCGAGGATGACGTCCGGCCGGGTCAGGTTCAGCAGGTCGGGGTCGCCGGTGATGTCCTTCGGGTGGTCCGCGAACCGCTCGGTGCGGTAGTCGGCAGGGGTGAGGCCGGCGTTCTGCAGCATCGTGCCCCACGCGCCGTCCAGCACGACCACGCGCTGCGCCAGCAGTTCCCGCAGCACCTGCCCGCCGGCCCCGGCCGCAGGGGCATCGGGACTGYTGACAACCGCGTTACCGAGGACCCCGGATTCCGCCATGACACACACCTCCCTGTGAGGGAGGCGCCCTTACGGAGTGGTGCCGGCCGAGCGTGGCGGACCTGAGCCCGTTACAGAACCAGGGTCCGTTGCAGCGCCCCTCGACTTGGTTGCCGACATTACACGGTGCCCCGCGAGGCACCGACGTCCAGCCGGACCCCCAGCCCGGCTTCCCGCCCGGGTTCCGGCCCGGCCTGCGCAACGACCTCCGGGCCGCCGGTGAGCAGGTCGCGCAGCATCGCCCGCAGCGAGCGCCGGTCGCTCCACATCGGAGCCGTGGCGGGAAAGATGTGCGTCCGCGCGCGGGGGAGGGCGGCGGCGACCTCGCCCACCGTCAGGGTGCGGTGGATGAAATCGCCGTCCTGCCCGACGACCAGCACCCGCGACTGCACCCGTGCCAGCCGCCCGCGGTCGGCGACCGGGGTGTTCCCCGGGCGCTGCGTCGGCGGCGTGCAGGCCGCCAGCATCAGCGCGTAGGCCCGCAGGTACGCGTCCGCGCCGCGGACCGACAGCAGCTCCGGGGACATGCACGCCGCGATCTCGGTGCGCAGCTCGTCCGGGTCGCCACCGTGCCGGGCCAGGTGGATCCGGCGGAACAGATCCTCGACGTCCGGCGGGATCGGCTCGTCCAGCGCCGGCGGCAGCAACAGTGCCAGGGCCTCGAACCGGTCCGGCTCTCGGTCGACGAGCGCCATCAGCGCGCCGGCCCCCATGCTCTGCCCGATGGCGGACGTCGCCCCGACCGCGTCGGCGACCGCGGCCAGCTCCGCGGCGAGCTCGGGATACGTCCAGCCGTCGGGCCGCGGCGACGAACCGCCGTAGCCACGGAAGTTCACCACGGCCTTCGTCCCCGGCAGGTTCAGAACAGTGGGCAGCATCACCCGCGCCGACGCGCCCCAGGCGTGCGCGGCGAGGACGACAGGCTCTCCCTCCCCGACCACGAGCACCTCGTTCGACRCACCGGGCCCACCGACCGTGACCGTCCGAACTTTCTTCGGCACTGCCCGGAGCTGCCCCGTCCCTGTTGCCTGCACCGACACCCCGTCCCTGTGCTGTCGCGGTCCCCCGCGCTGTCGCGAAAACCGTCCTGCCCTCCGCTGACGATCCCATCGTGGCTCTCCCGGTGTCGGACAGGCACCGGGCGTCACACCCGAGCAACGGGGGAGTCGTCCGTCCGCCCAGCGTCGGAAGCTGCTCGGCCAGGACCTACTCGTTCCGGACCTTCGGTGGGAGTTGTTCCTCGCCGGTGAGGTAGTCGTACGGGTAGGTCGTGGTGGTTCCCGACGGCCCGGTCCATACGAATGTTCCGGGGGTGGGCTGGCGGACCCTCCACAGCCGGCCTGGCCGGTGCCGCATGCGGTGATGACRCTTACAGCAGGGGCCCAGGTTGATCGTGAGGGTGGGCCCGCCCTCGGCGTAGGGCACGGTGTGGTCGGTTTCGGTGCGTGTCGCCGGGCGGGTGCAGGTGCCGGTTCCGGGCCCGGACGTGGCGTACCTGGCCGGGGCTGGGGAGCCGCCGCTCGGCCACCTCCAGCAGCGCGCCCCGTGAGTCGGTGAGGAGACGGCRCCACGTGGACCCTGGGCGCATCGCGATCTCTCTCGCGACCGCGGCGGGCAGTGGGCCGTAGCCCGCGAGCTCGCCGGGCTCCTGACCGAGACCGAGCAGGGTTGTGATGGGCACCACCACCTGGATCTCGCAGCCGATGGGCGCGGCATGCTCGCCCCGGCCCATCAGCAGATCGACCAGAACATCCGCGCGGATCTGGTCGGGGGTGCGGGTGTCGTCCTCGGTGCGGGCCCGGGCGATCCCGTCCGCGAGATCATTGATCCGCCGGTAGCAGGCCTCTGCCTGATCGGCGGGCAGACGTGCGGACAGGGTGCTGATCGCGTCCTCCTCCGCGTCGATCCAGACCCCGCGTTCCTTCGCCCGTTCCCTCGCTCGGCGTTCGGTGCCGTCGGGGTCCAGGCGCAGCACTGCGCGACGTGCGGCGGCGGCGTAGGCGGTGCGGTGCCTGCGCTGGCCCCGCTCCAGCATCCATGCCTCGAACGCGGTGGCGAYGTCGTCGCCGAGGGGTGTGATCGCGTGTTCCAGGATCCGCAGCCGCGGCAGATCGATCTCGCCGGCTTCCAACGCGTCCAACGCGTGCGGGAGGCGCCGGGCGACGGTCTCGGCGAAGTACAGCTCGTTGCGGGCCGAGTTCGCAGACACCGCCAGGACGGCCGCGACCTCCTCCGGGGCGTAGTCGGTGAAGACCCCTGCCGGGTCACCCTCCCGCGGTGCGTGCAGAGCGGCGGTGCCGGCCAGGGCACGCAGCATCTGTGCCTGGCCGGCCGCGACCTGACGGGCCGCGTTCCTGATGGTGTTCAGATGGTCCCTCAGCCGCTTCTCGAACCGGCTCATGGCGTCCACGGCGGGACCCTCGCCACCATCGGCCGGGCTACTGGCCTGGTGCTGGCTGCTGCTGGCAGGGGCGGTCGCGTCGGTGGGAGGCATGGGGAACCTCGTCTCCGGGGCAGGGATGGGACATCCAACACGGTTTCGAACGTGTGTTCGATCATAGGCGGGTTCGGGCGGTGGTGGGTCTGCCGGGCAGGGGGAGACCACACGGGGAACCGGGCGTCACCTCGAGGCCTCCGTGACGTCCGACAGTCCGGAGCACCGCAGCCACGACATCCAGCGGTGGTGCCGTGGCTGCGCCACTGTCCGTCTACGACTCCGCCGCGCCGTCTACGACCACGCCGCGGCGGGGCAGAGGCAGAACGGGTGGCCGGCGGGGTCGAGAAGAACCCGCCAGCGGTCGCCACCCGGCTGGAAGTCGGGCTGGGTCGCGCCGAGCCGGTCGGCCAGCTCCAGGGTTGCTGCCAGGTCCGGAACGCGGAAGTCCAGATGGAACTGCTGCGGCCCGTCCTGGTCCGGCCACCGCGGCGGCTGGTAGCCGTCCACCCGCTGGAATCCGATCATGATCTCGGTTCCGGGGGGTGTCAGGTAGGCCCAGGCACCGTTCTCGTCAGCACCACCGACGCCCCATCCCGTCAGCTCGCCGTAGAACTCCGCCAGTGCCTTCGCGTCCGGGCAGTCGACCATCAGCCCGGCCCAGCTCACCCCCGCGGTCGGCCCCGCCGCTTCCGCGGTCTCCGTCGTCCCCGCTGCCTCCGTCGTTTCCGCTGCCTCCGCCGTTTCCGCTGTCGCCATGTCACTCCTCCTGCTCGGGTTCGGGGCGGTCGAACTGCGGACCGTTGCGCCGCGCGCATCTCCCGCGCGGCACCGCTGCTCCTTCCCGCGCGTTCGTCCCCGCGGCCATCCTCGCCGCGATACCTGACTTCTCCTGTCAGGTATCGCGGCGGAGAATGCGGCAGTGCGCGCCAGCCGCCTGTTGTCCGTCCTTCTGCTGCTGCAGGTCCGCGGTCGGCTGACCGCCGGCGAGATCGCCGCCGAGCTGGGAGTGTCGGTCCGCACCGTCTACCGGGATCTGGACTCGCTCGCCGCGGCGGGCGTGCCCGTCCTCGCCGAACGCGGGTCCGCGGGTGGGTACCGGCTGGTGGCCGGCTACCGGACGAGCCTGACCGGCCTGACCGCGGGCGAGTCGGACTCGCTGCCGCTGGCCGGTCTTCCGGACGCGGCCGCCGCGCTCGGTTTCGGCCTGGACGCCGCGGCCGTCGAGCGCAAACTGCTCGCCGCGCTACCCCCGGGGAACCGGGAACGGGCGGCACGGGCCCGCGAGCTGTTCCACCTTGACGCGCCCGGCTGGTTCCGGGACGCCGAACCCGTGCCGTTCCTGGCCGACGCCGCCGGCGCGGTCTGGGGGTGTCGCCCGATCCGGATCACCTACCTGCGCTGGCGCGCTCCCCGCGAGGTGGTCCGTGAGGTGGAGCCGCTCGGCATCGTCCTCAAGAGCGGCACCTGGTACCTGGTCGCCGCCGCGGCGGAGGCACCGAAGGCGGCGGGGACGGGGGAGCGCGCCGCAGGTGTGGAGGCGGGCGCCGTGGGTGTGGAGGCGGGTTCCGGCAGCGGCGTCCGGGTCTACCGGGTCTACCGGGTCGGCCAGATCCGCGCGCTGGACGTCCTGCCGGAGACCTTCACCCGCCCCGACGGGTTCGACCTGGCCGGGTACTGGGCCGGCTGGACGGCGCGGTACGAGGCCGAGGTCTACCGGTCCTCGGCGACGGTGCGGCTGTCGCCGGCGGGGCTGCGGCTCGTACCCTTCCGGCTCGCACCCGCGGTGGCGAGGTCCGTCCAGCGCACGGCGGGCGAGCCGGACGCCGACGGCTGGGTGCGCGCCCGGCTGCCGATCGAGTCCGTCCGGCACGCCCGCGGCGACCTGCTGGTCCTCGGTGCCGACATCGAGGTGCTCGATCCGCCGGAGCTGCGCGCGGCGATGACCGAGGCCGCGGCGGATCTGACGGCGCTCTACGGCCGGCCACCCGGCCACCCCGGGGTACAGGAGTCAGATGGTCACATCCGGGACATCGCGTGGGCGGCGGCGCGCTGGCATGCTGGACCGGCCGTACGAGAAGGAGCGCAGCGCATGACGACGTCCGCACCCGACCCGGACCGCACCCGCGTGATCGGGGAGGTCTTCGAGGCGGCCTTCGGTGACCTGATGGCCGCGGAGGCGGGCGCGTTCCGGCGCAAGTTCCGGAAGATGGCGGCGTCGCCGTTCGCCTTCTACCGCGGGTCCGCGGCGCTGTTCTACGCCGACGTCCACGCGCTCGACGACCCGTTCCTCGACGAGCGGACGAGCCGGGTCTGGATCCACGGCGACCTGCACGCGGAGAACTTCGGTACCTACATGAGCAGCAACGGTGTGCTCGTGTTCAACGTCAACGACTTCGACGAGGCCTACGTCGGGCCCTTCACCTGGGACCTGCGCCGGCTCGTCGCGAGCCTCGCCCTGCTCGGCCGGGCGAAGGCGCTCAGCGACGCCGTCATCACCGACCTGGTCGAGTCCTGCGTCGGCGCCTACCAGGAGAAGATCCGCGACCTCGCCGAGGGCGGCTCGTCCGCCGACCTGCTGACGCGGACGTCGACCTCGGGGGTGGTGCACGCGTTCCTGCAGCAGGCGCGGCGCGCCACCCGGGTGGGACTGCTCGACGAGCTCACCGTGGTCGAGGACTACGACCGCCGGTTCACCCGGGGCGGCGGGGCCAGCGCGGTCGACGACGAGACCCGCGGGAAGGTCCTGGCCGCCTTCGACCGCTACCTGGCGACGGTTCCGCCGGGGCGGCGCACCCGGCCGGTGTCGCTGACCGTCAAGGATGTCGTGCTGCGGCGCGGGGTCGGCATCGGCAGCGCGGGGCTGCCGTCCTACAGCCTGCTCGTCGAGGGGCAGACGGAGGCGCTGGACAACGACGTGGTGCTGTACATGAAGCAGGGCCAGGTCCCGGCGGTCAGCCGGTTCGTCGCCGACGAGCGGATCGCCGGCTACTTCCGCCACCAGGGGCACCGCACGGCGCTGTCGCAGCGGGCGCTGCAGGCCGACAGCGACACCTGGCTCGGGTACACCGAGATCGACGGGGTCGGCCAGCTCGTCGCCGAGGTGTCGCCGTACGCCCAGGACCTGGACTGGTCCGAGGTGAACGAGCGGGACCAGATGCTGGAGCTGGTGGCCGACCTGGGCCGCTCGACCGCGCGGATGCACGCCGTCGCCGACGACGAGAGCGAACACGACCTCGTCAGTTTCTCCACCGAGGCCGCCATCCACGAGGCGATCTCGGCGGACCCGAAGGGTTTCACCGCGGCCCTGGTCGAGTTCGCCCACCGCTACGGCGCGCAGGTGCACCACGACCACGCCCTGTTCGTCGACATGTTCCGCAACGGGCAGATCATCGACGTCGACTGACGGCGAGGTCGGCCGGGGGCGCGCCGGTGGATGTCGCGTCCGGCGGACGTCCCGGCTGCGGTCAGACGCCGAGGAAGTCGAGGACGGCGTTCATCGCCCGGGTGTTCGCCTGGACGGAGTAGTGGTCGGCGCCCTCGATCGTCCGCCCGGTCGCCTTGGGAAGCAGCGCGGCGAGCTCCTCGGGGGAACCGGCCTCGTCGCGCTCACCGGTGACGAGGAGGACCTCGCAGGTCACCGCGGCCATGTCGGCGGCGGTGAGCTGACGGATCGGCCGCCGGGCGAACGCCAGCACGGCGTCGATGTCGTTGCCGGCCCGCCGGGCCAGCCCGTTGATCATGCGGACCAGGATGTTGGTGCCGTCGTCCGCACCCGGGGTGAAGGTCGGCCGTTCCGCCGGGCGGTAGTCGAGCAGGCGCGGGCCGATGCCGAGCAGGGCCAGCCGCTGGAAGGGCACCAGCCCGCGCACCGCGCACTCCAGCAGCAGATGGGCGCCGGCGGAGAAACCGACCGCGTCGACGGGGCCACGGCCCGCGAACGCCTCGGCGACCTCCGCCGCGACGTCAGGGTAGGCCGCCGGGTCGGTGTCGCGGCGGGAGCCGCCGTGACCGGGCAGGTCGACGAGGATCACCTCGCGGCCGGCCTCCTGCAGCAGATCGACCCAGCCGGACGAGCGCCAGCCGTGCTCGCTCGACGAGGCGAGACCGTGGACCAGAACCACCGGGGGAGTGTCAGCCATACGTCGAACCGTAAGCCCGGACTGACGACTCGTGCGCTGGATTGCGCGGGAGCGGCCACGGCCACGGCCACGTGATCTGTGCTCAGAGCGCGGGGGACGCGAGGGAGGGGTCCGCGCCGCTGGCGACCCTGCGCATGGGCTGGTCGTTGCCGTACCAGTCCAGGCAGAAGACAGTCGCGTCATCACTGAGGTTGTTCCCGGTGACCTGCAGGACCCTGCTGGTGAGGTCCTGCACGAGTTCCCGTGGGTGCAGATCCCGTGTCTCGGCGAGCGCGGCGGAAAGATCGACCTGGGCGGCGTTGCGTTCCGTCATTCCGTCGGTGACCAGCAGCAGCCGGTCTCCGGGATGCAGCCGAAGGCTGTGGATGCCGTAGAGCGTCCTCTCGAACATGCCGAAGGGCGGATCGGAGGGGAAGGAAAACGCCTGCACCTGACCGTCCCGCAGCCGGTAGAACGGCACATGCCCGGCGTTCACCACCGAGACGGCGCCGGTTGGCAGGTCGACCTGCAGCAGCAGGCCGGTGACGAACTCGTCGGAGCCGATCTGCGTCGCCATCATCGTGTTCGCACGCGTGACCTGCGTGGCGAGGTCCCCACCACCGCGGCGGACATTACGCAGACTGCTTACCAGCAGAGTCGCCAACAGCGCCGCCGCCAACCCGTGCCCCATCGCGTCGGTGAGCGACACGTGCAGCCGGGAACGCCCGAAGCTGYAGTCGAAGGTGTCCCCGGCGACGGCACCCGAYGGCTCCAGCCAGCCGGCCACCGTCACCTGCGCGCCCTCACAGGTGAAGGACTCCGGCAGCAGCCGGCGCTGGATCTCCGCGGCCAGGCCCAGCGGGACGGAGCGCTGGCCCCACTCGAACAGATCCGTGTACCGCCGGCTTGTGATCACAATGTAGGCCAGCGCATGCCCGGTGGTTGCGACGGTGTCGACGGCTTCGGCGGGGGCACCGGCGGGCAGCAGGACCTCCAGCACCCCGATCGCCTCGCCCCGGGCCGTGACCGGGACGCATACGTGTGTGCCGGTGGGGCGACGGTCCACCTGCACCCGCTGGGTCCGCATCGCCCGGCCCTGGACAGTGCAGTCCACCGGCACGCGGTCCATCGCGTCCCTGTCCTCGTCCCCGGGCCGGCGCGTGTCGGGGAACCGCGCCAGGTACCCGCCCGCGTAGTCCGCGATCAGAAAGGAGACCTCCAGCGCGTCGATCGTCCGGGCCAGCTCGCCGGCCACCGCCCGCACGGCATCGGCGGGGGCGGCACGCTCGACCTCTGTCAGCAGCTCCCGTAGTTCGATCGGCCCGGAAGACACCACACCACTGATGGTAGTCGCCACCGAAGGGCCCCGCCCGTCCGATCACGCCAGGTCACAGAGGGGTGTCCATCTTGTGATGGCCATGGTACTAGTCAGCCTAAACTTATAAGGTTATGTTGGTAATGTGATCGAGGGGCAGCGGGTTGAGGGGCGGCGGGCGGATACAGAAGGTGCGGGTGCGCACGCCGGCCGGGCCGGCGGCCCCTCGGCGTCGGGCGACGTCGGCGAGACGCTCGAGATCGCCGCGGAGCTGCGGCTGAGTCTCAGTCTGTTGTTGCGCAAGCTGCGTCTGGTCCAGCCGGCCGGTGAACTGACGGTGGGCGAGATGGCGGCTCTCGTCCGGCTTGAGCGCGGCGGGCCGGCGACGGCCGCGGCGCTCGCGAAACAGGAGGCGATCAGCCCGCAGTCGATGGGCGCCACCCTGGGCGGGCTGGAGGAGCGAGGTCTCATCGAGCGCCGGCCTGACCCGGATGACGGGCGACGGGTCATCCTGTCGCTGGCAGCCGCCGGCCGGGAGGCGCTGCGGGAGCGGCGCAACGCCCGCAGCGAGCAGCTCGCGCGGGCACTCGCCGACAGTTTCAGCGATGCCGAGCGGGCCTGCCTGAAAGCGGCGGCGCCCCTGCTCGAACGACTGGCGCACAGCATCTGATGGCGGGGCCGACAAGCGGCGGCGCTGCGGGCACCTCGGCGGCGGTGGCCGGCGGCAGGTACAAGTGGGTCGTCCTGGCGAACACGACCGCCGCGGTGTTCATGTCCGCACTTGACGGGTCGATCGTCCTGATCGCGCTGCCGCCGATCTTCCTCGGCATCGACCTGGATCCGCTCGCGCCCGGCAACGTCAGCTATCTGCTCTGGATGATCATGGGATACCGCCTGGTGCAGGCGGTCCTCGTCGTCCCGCTGGGGCGGCTGGGGGACATCTTCGGCCGGGTCCGGATCTACAACGCCGGCTTCGTGGTCTTCACCGTCGCTTCCATCCTGCTGTCCTTCGATCCGTTCCGCGGCGGTGCCGCGGCGATGTGGCTGATCGGCTGGCGGGTGCTGCAGGCCCTCGGCGGCTCCATGCTCGCGGCCAACTCCGCCGCGATCCTGACCGATGTCTTCCCCGCCGACCAGCGCGGCCTCGCGCTCGGCATCAACCAGGTCGCCGCGCTCGCCGGGCAGTTCATCGGCCTGGTGGCCGGTGGCGTGCTGGCCGTCTGGGACTGGCGGGCCGTGTTCTGGGTGAACGTCCCGGTCGGGGTGTTCGGCACCATCTGGGCCTACCGCCGGCTGCGCGAGCCGCCGCGCCGTGAGCGGCCGAAGCCGGGGCGCTTCGACTGGTGGGGCAACATCACCTTCGCCGGCGGGCTCGGCGCGGTCCTGGTCGCCGTGACCGAGGGGCTGCAGCCCTACCGCGGGCACACCATGGGCTGGACCAACCCCACAGTGATCGCCCTGCTCACCGGCGGCACGTTGCTGCTCGTCGCGTTCGTCGTCGTCGAGAGACGGGCCGAGTCGCCGATGTTCGAGCTCGCCCTGTTCCGGATCCGGGCGTTCACCGCCGGGAACATCGCCGGGCTGGCCGTCTCGATCGCCCGCGGCGGGCTGCAGTTCGTGCTGATCATCTGGCTGCAGGGCATCTGGCTGCCGCTGCACGGCTACGACTTCGAGGACACCCCGTTCTGGGCCGGGATCTACCTGCTTCCCCTGACCGCCGGTGTGCTCGTCGCCGGTCCGCTGTCAGGCTTCCTCTCCGACCGGTTCGGCGCCCGGGGGCTGTCCACCTACGGATCGCTGGTGTTCGCGGCCAGCTTCGTCGGGCTCATGCTGCTCCCGGTCGACTTCTCCTACTGGGCGTTCGGCCTGCTGATCGCGGTCAACGGCATCGGCGCCGGGATGTTCGCGGCGCCGAACTCGGCGTCCATCATGAGCAGTGTCCCGGCGTCCGTGCGCGGGGTCGGCTCGGGCATGCGGGCGACGTTCCAGAACGCCGGCAGTGCGCTGTCGATCGGGGTCTTCTTCTCACTCATGATCGCCGGCCTCGCGGGCAGCCTGCCAGGCGCCTTCGCGACGGGGCTCGCCGCCGAGGGCGTTCCCGACACCGTCGCCGACCAGGTCGGCGCCATCCCACCGGTGGCTTCGCTGTTCGCCGCGGTGCTCGGCCTCAACCCGGTGGAGCACCTGCTCTCCGCCGCCGGCTCACTGGACGCCCTCGCCCCCGAGCACCGCGTGGCGATCACCGGACGCGAGTTCTTCCCGCACCTGATCTCCGAGCCGTTCCACACTGGTCTGATCGTCGTGTTCGGGGTCGCCGCGGCACTGGCCGTGATCGCCGCGGCGGCCTCCGCGCTGCGCGGCGCGCACCAGCCGCATCCCGCCCGGGCCGTCGCCGCCGACCTCCCACCGGCCGACCAGCCGCCGGCCGGCCAGCCCACCACGCCCGACGCCGGCTCCCCGCCGGCCAGCCTGCCGTGACCGCTGATGCTGACGGCGGCCGCCCCGCTGCGGCCGAGGGCCGGGGCGCGGGGCGGCCGCGGTGAGTGCGGTGGGCGTGCGCGCCGGTCTCTCAGGGCTCGTTGATCAGGTAGGCGACGTCGTTGGCGACCATCTGCTCGAGGTGCTCGGGCAGCACGGTGTGACCGGTGAACCGTTCGACGACCACCAGGCCCTTCGCCACCCGGTCTGTCGCGCCGGTCAGGTCCAGATCGCGCAGGAGCGGGAGAACCACGTCGGGGACGGGGTCCGGGCCCGGCTCGAACGCGGCGAGGACGTCGCCGTGCTGGGCCAGCGAGAGCCGGGTGAGGGCGTTCAGATTCCAGAACATGCTGGCGGCCAGCCCATGCCGGGACAGGGACGAGAGCACAGCGTGCCGCGATCCCTGGCTGCCGCCGGCCTCCACCGCGAGTACCGCCCGGTCGTCACCGGCAAGCGGGAGAACGAGAAGGCAGGGGTCGGTGCGGCCGTCGGCCCGCAACCGCGCCAGTGAGCAGGGGACGTCCGGGTCGGCGTCGAAGCACCGCACGACGTCGGCGGGTGCCGCCCCGACCACGACGGTGAACGTCGCGGCCTCGCGGAACTCGCTGCGCCGGCGCACCCAGCGGTAGCGGGCCTCCGGCTGGGAGGCGACCGGCGGCGGCGCCTCTCCGCGCAGCCGGTGCCCCAGCTGGTCACTGCGCCGGTGGACTGTCTCCGGTTCCGGTCCGGCGCCCCAGACCACCAGCTCGTAGGTCTCGTCCTCACCGGCGCCGTCGCGGCCGCGGGCGCACACCCGCAGCCGGTAGTCCCCGGGCCACGGGGGTGTCTGGTGGTACAGGGAACGGGCGTCGGGCGGCGCGTCCTCCCGCCTGGTCGCGCCGCCGATCACGGAGGCGGCGCCGGCCGCGGCGGTCCAGCTGACGTCGACGATCTCGTCCCAGGCCGCTGCCTCGGCGGGCGGCGGCGGGCCGGGCGGCGCCGCGAGCACCTTCAGGGACACCGCCACCCGGCCGGTCCCCACGCCGGTCCGGACGAACACACCGCCGGCGCCGACGTCCACCAGCCCGTTGCGGGCGAAGTCGGGCGCCCCGGCTCCCGCTCCGGCCCCGTCTCCGGAGGCGTGGGAGCCGTCAGGCGCGCCGGTGTCCTCGACGAGGGCGAAGGTGTGCCCAATGACGGGCACGCAGCCGGCGGCGTGGCGGGGCAGCCGGTAGTCCGCGCGGCGGCGCAGCAGCAGGGCGGCCGGGTAGGCATCCGGCATCGGGCGGCCGCCCAGGACGAGCGCGGCGGAGCCCAGCGCGACACCGACGACGACCGGCGCCTCGGCGCCCAGCGCCGGCGGGTCCAGCTCACGCAGGACAGCGGTGGCCACCGCCACCGCAAGAGCCAGGTGGGCGGCGCCGTGGCGGGCGGCCAGCGTCGCCTCGTCAGCAGGCGCGTCCGGCGGCTCGGCGCCACTGGTGTCGTCCACCTCGAACACGCGGTCGTCCACGACCAGCAGCGGGCCGGTGACGGGATGGTCGGCCAGCGCGCGTACGTAGGCCAGGACAAGGTGACAGGCACCGGGGCTGACCCGGTCCAGCCGCGCGACGGCGTCGATCGCCTCGGGCTCGTCGGCGGGCGCCGCGAGGACCCGTGACGTACCCACGGCCGCCCGCACCGGCCCGGACGCCGGCGGGTCCGTGAGGCTGCGGGTGAGGCCACGCGGCGCGTGCAGCGGGATCTCGTCGACGACCAGCTCGAGTGCGCCGAGCACCCGCTCCGGCAGACGTGGGCCGACCGACCGCAGGGCGGTGAGGACCGGCGCGCCCGGACGGACCGCCGGCCGCTCCGCCGCGCTGATCCGGCCGAGCTCGGCGGCGGGGGTCGGCGGAATGCGCGCCACCAGCTGTGAAAATACCTCCGCGACGACGTTCGCGAGCGGATCCAGGAGGCCCGCCGGCAGTTCGACGGTCGGCTCAGGGAGGGAAATCTGACGGCTTTCCAGGTCCGATCGAAACACTTGCGAAACTGTACTGAAGGGCCTGTGATTTGGCCGCGATCCACTCTTCGACGGTGTGACGATCCGTCAACACACATTCGTGCGGACGGAACCCCCGCGGTGGTGCGGCCGGATTTTCTGACAGCGGCGGCCGCGGTACGGCAATGCTATCCCGGGAGGCGGCCGCTGTTTCACCGGCGGACCGTCGGGAGGAGGAGATGACGATCTGGCCGGTTGTGTCCGGCCACCGCGGCACCGGGCGGTGACCGACCCGGCGGGTGGCCCCGAGGCGACGCCTGCAGAGCCGTGTCACCATCGTGCCGCCCGCCCCTCACGCGGCAGCCGCCGGGCGTCTCGGGCAGTGGTGCTCTGACGGCGGGGCTCTGGCGCCGCCGCCCTGCCGCCCGCGCCGCCGCCCGCCCCGCTCCCGCGGCCCGCAGTCCGCGGCCTACCGCCCGTCACACGCCGGCCCGGTCCTCCTGGGTGAGCGCCGTGCCGGGCCTGCGTCGGACGCGGGCCGCCGGACGTCCGACGCAGTGAGCCCCCGCCGGTGCCCAGTGCACGCCCGGCGACACGTTCGGGCCGGTCAGGGTAGGCCTGACCGGCATGACGGGAAGCGACCGCGGCCGAGGTGGCGCCGTGCGGTCAGGAAGTGGGCACGGTTCGCAACAGGGCCTCGGCGGCCAGCTCGTACCCGAGCGGGCCGAGGCCGGCAATCACCCCGGCCGCCAGCGGTGAGACCACCGACTCGTGCCGGAACGCCTCTCTGGCCCACACGTTCGACAGGTGGACCTCGATCCACGGGTGCGGGTAGTTCGCCAGGGCGTCCCGCAGGCTCCAGCCGGCGATCATCAACGCCCCCGGGTTCACGATCGCGCCGACCGTGTCGTAGTTGTCCTGAATGGCGTGGATCAGCTCGCCCTCGGACTCGCGCTGGACCGCCACGACCTGCCAGCCCCGGTCAGCGACCCGCTTCGCGACCGCCGCCTCGATGTCGGCGAGAGTCGCCGTCCCGTAGATCTCGGGCTGGCGCCGGCCGAGAATCCCCAGGTTCGGTCCGTTCAGGAGAAGCAGGCTGCTCACAGTGAACCTCTACAAGTGTGTGGCATGTTGTCTGGGCACGGTGTTTATAGCAAGGCCCATGGGTTCTCCAGGCGGCGGGCCCGGTGCCGGCCGATCGTATCCACCTGGTCGCAGTCGGTCCTAACCCCCGATGGTGGTCGCCATCCGTGGTGTCGGCATCGTGACAGCGCCGGTGATGCGCCACCCCGGGAGTATTACGTCTCCTGGTGCACCTGTTCGCTTGTCCGTGGTTCTTGTATAGATTCCCTGCCTGTCGTGCCCGTGATTTGCACCTGCCGGGCACGGCCGGCGGGCCTGCGGCATCTCGCTGGCCACGCCCGGCCTTCCGTACACATCTCTGAGAGGTGATCTGTATGAGTGACAGTCGGCGGACGGCACCCGAGTTCCCGGCCTGGCCCCAGTTCGACGACGCGGAGCGGGCCGGGCTCATCCGTGCGCTCGACCAGGGCCAGTGGTGGCGGATGGGTGGCACCGAGGTCGACTCGTTCGAGCGGGAGTTCGCGGAGTACCACGGAGCGGCTCACGCGCTGGCGGTGACGAACGGTACGCACGCCCTGGAGCTCGCCCTGCAGGTGCTCGGCGTCGGCCCCGGCACCGAGGTGATCGTTCCCGGCTTCACCTTCATCTCGTCGTCCCAGGCCGCGCAGCGGCTCGGCGCGGTCGCGGTGCCCGTCGACGTGGATCTGGAGACCTACTGCATCGACCCGGCGGCCGTCGAGGCTGCGATCACCCCCCGGACCAGGGCGATCATGCCGGTGCACATGGCCGGCCACTTCTCCGACATGGACGCCCTCGGCAAGATCGCCGCGAACGCCGGCGTCCCGCTCATCCAGGACGCCGCCCACGCCCATGGCACCAGCTGGGCAGGCCGCCGGGTTGGTGAGCACGGCAGTATCGCGGCGTTCAGCTTCCAGAACGGCAAGCTGATGACCGCCGGTGAGGGCGGCGCGGTCACCTTCCCCGACGCGGAGCAGTACGAGCAGGCGTTCCTGCGGCACAGCTGCGGCCGCCCGCGCACCGACCGCCGCTACCTGCACCAGACGTCCGGCTCGAACTTCCGGATGAACGAGTTCACCGCGTCGGTGCTGCGCGCCCAGCTCGCCCGGCTCGGCGGGCAGATCGACACCCGCGAGCAGCGCTGGCCGGTGCTCGCCGAGCTGCTCGCGCAGATCCCCGGGGTCGTGCCGCAGGGCCGCGACCCGCGCTGCGACCGCAACTCGCACTACATGGCGATGTTCCGGCTGCCCGGCGTCGGCGAGGAGCGGCGCAACGCCCTCGTGGACGCCCTGATCGAACGCGGTCTGCCGGCCTTCGCCGCGTTCCGCGCCATCTACCGGTCGGACGGCTTCTGGGAGACCGGCGCGCCGGACGCGACCGTCGACCAGCTCGCCGCCCGCTGCCCGAACGTCGAGGCGCTCAGCGCGGACGGCATCTGGCTGCACCACCGCACCCTGCTCGGCACCGAGGCGCAGATGCACACCATCGCCGAGATCCTGGCCGAGACCCTGGCCGGCGTGTGAGCGGCACGTCCGTAGCCGGGACGTCTGTGGCCGGGACGTCCGCAGTGGACGGCACGGTCCGGGTCGCGGTGGTCGGGCTCGGGTGGGCCGGGCGGTCGATCTGGCTGCCCCGGCTGCGCGACCATCCCGCGTTCGAGGTGGTGGCCCTGGTCGACCCCGACCCGGGCACCCGGGCCGAGGTGGCCGCCGAGCTCGCGGCCGGCGTTGGCGCCGGCGTTGGCGTCGACGTGCTCGCCCATCCCGCGGAGCTGACCCGCTCGGCGGTCGACCTCGCCGTCGTCGCCGTCCCGAACCACCTGCACAGCCCGGTCGCCGTCGGCCTGCTCGCGGCCGGGGTGCCGGTGTTCGTCGAGAAGCCGGTCTGCCTGCGTACCGCCGAGGCGGAGACCCTGGCCGCCGCCGAGCTGGCCGGGGGAGCGGTGCTCCTGGCCGGCAGCGCCGCCCGCTTCCGGGCCGACGTCCGCGCGTTGTACGGCATCGCCGAGCAGCTCGGCACCATCCGGCACGTCGACGTCTCCTGGGTGCGCGCCCGTGGTGTGCCCGACGCCGGCGGCTGGTTCACCCGGCGCGACCTCGCCGGCGGGGGGGCGCTTCTCGACCTCGGCTGGCACCTGCTCGACGCCGCCGCCCCCCTCGTGGGGACCGACGGATTCGTCCACGCGGTGGGCACGGTCTCCGGCGACTTCGTCGCCGACGCCGCGTGGAGCGCCTCCTGGCGCCATCCCGACGACGCGGCCGGCTCCCGGCCCGGCGGCAACGTCGAGGACACGGTCCGGGCGTTCCTCGTCAGTGGCACCGGGGTGTCCGTGGCGCTGCGGGCCAGCTGGGCATCCCACGAGCCGCTCGACGGCACGGTGGTGCGGGTCGAGGGCAGCGCCGGCTCCGCCGAGCTGCGCTGCACCTTCGGCTTCAGCCCCAACCGCCACCCACGGTCGACGCTGACCTGGACGAAGAACGGCACCACCACCAGCGTGGACGTCCCCACCGAACCGATCGGCGCCGAGTACCGCCGCCAGCTCGACGAGCTTCCGGCACAGCTCGCCGACCCGACCCGGCGCGGTGCCGCGGTCGCGCAGGCGAGGTCGACCATCGCCGCCATCGAAAAGATCTACGAGTCCGCCGGGCTGGCGCAGTCCGCCGTTCCGGCACATACCGCCACGTCGGCGCTGCTGCCCGCCGCGTCCTGACACACCGGTGGGCAGCGCTGCCACGCCAAGCATGGGGGGAGCCGATGGGCACCACAGCAATCGTTTTCGACCTCGACGGTGTGATCGTCGACAGTCACGCCGTGATGCGGGAGGCCTTCACGCGTGCCTACGCGGAGGTCGTGGGCCCGGGCCCCGCTCCGTTCGAGGAGTACAACCGGCACCTCGGCCGGTACTTCCCGGACATCATGCGGATCATGGGCCTCCCGCTGGAGATGGAAGGCCCCTTCGTCCGGGAGAGCTACCGGCTCGCTCCCCAGGTCCTGTTGTTCGACGGGGTCCGCGAGCTGCTGACCGGCCTCCTCGACCGGGGGATCCGGCTCGCCGTCGCGACCGGCAAGAGCGGACCGCGGGCCCGTGACCTGCTGGCCCAGCTGGGCATCCTCGACTGCTTCGAACGGGTCATCGGCTCCGAYGAGGTCGCCCGGCCCAAACCGRCACCGGACATCATCCAGCTCGCGCTGGAAACCCTGGGCGCGGGTCCCGCGGACGCGATGATGATCGGCGACGCCGTCACCGACATCCAGAGCGCCCGCGGGGCCGGTGTGCGGGCCGTCGCCGCCGTGTGGGGGCAGGTCGACGAGTCCGAGTTGCTGGCAGCGGCACCCGACTGGGTGATCTGGTCCCCGATGCAGCTCCTCGGCCTCCTCGCGGAGCAGCCGTACCTGACAGTCTGACCGCCGAAACGGGTCCGCCGCCGGTCAGCGGCCCGGTTCGTCCGGCCTGTCCGGCCTGTCCGGCCTTTCCAGGTCGCGGGCGAGCAGCACCGCGCCCGTCAGCGACGACAGGCCACCCCGCGCCGCCCGGACGGGCACCGCGGGATGGCCCGGCCGGGCCATCGCCTCCGTCCGGGCCGCCACGGCGTCGACGAAACCGGCCAGCCCGTCCGCGAAGCCGCCGCCGATCACCGCCAGATCGGGCCGCACCAGCTCGGTCAGGCCGGTGATCGCGCCCGCCAGTGCCTGCGCTGTGGCCTCGACGGCCTCCTGGGCCCAGCTTTCACCGCCCTCCCAGCCGGCCTGCAGCTGCGGGTAGGTCACCTCCGCATCCGCAGCGCCCGCGGGGTGCGCGCGCAGGCGGGTCGCCCGGTGCAGGGTGGCGGGTCCGGACGCGAGGGCCTGCAGGCAGCCGCGGCGTCCGCACCGGCACAGTGGCCCGTCCAGGGCGATGACCAGATGGCCGATCTCGCAGGAGCCGCGCGCCGGCCCCGGGCAGAGCCGGCCGTCGAGGACGATCCCGCCGCCGATGCCGGTGCCGACACCCAGGTAGACCAGGTTCGCGGCACCGGCATGGTGCGCCTCGGCCAGCGCGGCGAGGTCGCCGTCGTCGGCCAGCGCCACCTGCGCTCCCGGCACGAGATCCCGCAGGGCCTGCCCGAGCTGCAGGCCCGCCCAGGACGGCCGGCTCGGCCAGGTGGTGACCCGCCCGTCGGAGTCGACCGTCGCGGGCATCGCCACGCCGATCGCGGTCACCTGCCCGTCCCACCCGTCGCACAGGGCCCGGACGCCCGCACCGAGATCACGCAGATCGGTCTCGGCCGGAGCGCCGACCGACCAGCGGAACACCGCCTCGCGCGAGCGCCCGCCCGCCTCGTGGCTCGTCGCCTCGTGGCTCGTCGCTTCCAGGCTCGTGGTCCCCTGGTTCGTCGTCTCCAGCCGCAGCGCCACCTTGGTGCCGCCCACGTCGATGCCGAGTCGGCCGGTCACCCGCGGGGCCGTCACCGCGCACCCGGCAGGCCGAAGAACGCCCGGTACAGGTCGACCTGCTCGGCCAGCATGTGGATGCCCGGATGGGTACGCAGGCCCCGCCCCTGGGCTGCCTGCAGCAGCCGCGTCCGCGCCGGTTTCATGATGATGTCGGCGACGACGCACCCGTCCGGCAGGTCCGTCGGGTCGAACGGCAGCGGGTCCTGGGGGCGCAACCCGAGCGGGGTGGCGTTCACGACCACGTCGACCGGGCCCTGTCCGTCCCGCGGCGTGGCCCTTCCGGGCCAGTGGGCGTCCAACCGGCGCAGCAGGTCGGTGAGCCGGGCCTGGTCCGGATCGCGCACGGTCAGCCGGGCGCAGCCGGCATCGAGCAGCGCCACCGCGATGGCGCTGCCGGCGCCGCCCGTCCCGACCAGCCGGATCTCGCTGCCGGCGATCCGATGGCCCGCGCGGAGCATGCCGCGGACGAAGCCCGCACCGTCGAAGTTGTCGGCCAGCCAGCGCCCGTCGGGCTCCCGCCGCAGCGCGTTCGCGCTGCCACTGATCGCAGCGGCGGGGGAGCGGAGGTCGGCCAGGTCGGCCGCGGCCACCTTGTGCGGGATCGTGATCAGGATCCCGTCCAGGTTGGCGATGGAACGCAGCCCCGTCAACACGGCCGGGAAGTCGGCCGGCCGCGCGTGCACCGGGACGAGCACCGCGTCCAGCCCCGCCTCGGCGAAGACCGGGTTCACCAGCCGCGGCGCCTGCACCTGGTCGACCGGGTCGCCGACGACGACGTACAGCCGCGTCGTGCCGCTGATCTCCCGCGGTCGCGCCGCCGGCCGCGTCCCGAGGGCGTCGGATGTCGTCACGGCGCGCTCCGGTCCATCGTGGCGAGCGTCGAGGCCACCAGGTCCGCCGGGACGTCCGGCACCAGCCGGGGCCCGTCCGGCGAGTCCAGGACGAAGGCCAGCCCGGTGGTCGTCGACGTGCTCGTCGACTTCTTGTCCAGCCGCATGATCGACACGAGTTCGCCGTCGTCCACGCCGGCGGGAAGCGCGGTCGGCAGCCCGTAGTGCGCGACCACCTCGTGGTGCTCGGCGGCCCGCGCCTCGTCGATCAGGCCCAGCCGTGCCGCGAGCCGGCCCGCGAACACCGTCCCGACCGCCACACCTTCGCCGTGGCGCATCCCGAAGCCGGTCGCGATCTCCAGGGCGTGGCCGAGGGTGTGCCCGTAGTTCAGGATGTGGCGGAGACCGGAGTCGCGCTCGTCGCGGGCGACCACCGACGCCTTGAGCGCGACGCTGCGGGCTATCTGCTCCTCGACGGGCAGGCCGCGCAGGTCACCCGTGCCGATGAAGTGCGCCCGCGCGATCTCGCCGTAGCCGTTGATCCACTCGCGGGCGGGCAACGTCCGCAGGTAGTCGGTGTCGCACAGCACCGTGCTCGGCTGCCAGTAGGCGCCCACCAGGTTCTTGCCGGCCGGGAGGTTCACTGCGGTCTTGCCGCCGACGCTGGCGTCCACCTGGGCCAGCAGGGAGGTCGGCAGATGGATCACCGCGATCCCACGGTGGTAGAGCGCCGCGGCGAGGCCGACGACATCGGTGGTCGTCCCGCCTCCGCAGGACACCACCGCGTCCGACCGGGTGAGACCGAAGGCCGCGAACTGTTCGCACAGGTCCTGCACGTTGGCCAGGGTCTTGTCGCGCTCGCCGTCGCGGGCGGTGATTCGCACGGCCGGGACCCCGGGATCGGGCACCGCGCCCTCCTCGGGCCGCGCCGAGACAATCGCGACCCGTGCCGCACCGACCCGCGCGACCGCCGCCGGCAGCAGGTGCCGGACACCCGGCCCGACGTCGACCGGGTAACCGCGCTCACCGAGGTCGACCCATACCCGGTGCGCCRTGACTGACTCCGTCATTGTTGTCCTTCCGGTGTGCGTCTCGTGGTGGATGGTGATCCTGGCGTCCGGTAACCGTGCGCACCCCTGATGACTATTCAGGAATAGGGTGCACGGCTCGGATCGTGGATGGCACGGGTGGGCGGGCGCGGGTGTATCCAGGCCGTACTATCGGCAACGGCTCCGAATTACCGTGAACGGAGCAGAGGGGTCTGGGGTCAAAAACATGGTTGGTACGCAACCGTTGGTCCTGCCGGCGACAGATCTCGCGCAGCGCGGTCGCACGATCGTGGATCAGTTCTCGAGAATTGTCACCATGCGTGCCAGTAGTATCGCGGTGCGCGATGAAATGCTGGTGCTGACCTATGCTGAACTGGACTGGCGTTCTTCCGCGTTGGCCCGCTCCCTTTCCGCCGCCGGCGGCGGAAAGGGAAACGTCGGCATCCTGCTGGACCAGGGCGCCACCGCGATCATCGCCATGCTCGGCGCGCTCAAGGCCGGCCGACCGTTCGTCCCGCTCGACCCGATGCTGCCGGCCGCCCGACTGGGCCAGATCCTGCAGCTGGCGGACGTCGCGGTCTGTGTGACGGACGAGCTGCACCGAGAACTGCTCGCCGCCGCCGACGACCCGGCGCGCCCCACCCGGATCCACGCTGTGATCATCGATGCCGCGGGCCGGGCCGGCGACCCCCCGGTGGCCGACGACCGGGTACCGGACGACGCGCTGCCCGGCTGGCACACCCTGCCCGCCGACCCTGCCTTCGTGGTGTTCAGCTCTGGGTCCACCGGCGTCCCCAAGGGCGTGATCTGGCGTAACCAGACCGTCGTCCACGAGCTCGAATCGGGCCTCGACCAGGTTGGTGTCAACGCCACCGACCAGATGGCCCTGATCCTGCCGGTCGCCTTCGCCGCCGGTATCACGGTGATGTTCTGGGGGCTGCTCTCCGGAGCGACGCTGCATGTCCTCGACCCGCGCGCACGCGGGATCGGGGTTGTCCCCGGCTGGCTCGCCGAGCGCGGGATCACCACCCTGCATCTGACACCGGCCCTCATCCGGGCGCTCGTCGGCGCCGTGCCGCCCGGCCAGGCGCCGACCAGCCTGCGGGCGGTCACCAGCTCCGGCGAAGCGGTCTACGGCCGTGACGTGACCGCCCTTCGCACGATTCTCCCGAGAACCTGTACGTTCTACAACTGGTCGGGGTCCACCGAGACAGCGTCTCTCGCCTTCTTCCCGGTGCGCGCCGACGACCCTCTTCCCGCCGGCCCGCTTCCGGCCGGGTGGGCCGTCCGTGGCAAGACCATTGCCATCGTCGACGACCATGGCAATCCTGTTCCTGACGGTGTCACCGGCGAGATGGCAGTGACGTCGGAGTACCTTTCCGGCGGGTACTGGAACGCCGCGCAGATGACTGCACTGCGTTTTCGCCCGGCGGCGGGTAATCCGAATTCAGGTGACCCCGATACCGGGGTGACGTACCGCGCCGGCGATCTGGCTCGCCGACGTCCCGACGGATGCATCGAACTGCTCGGGCGCGCTGACGCCGCCGTCAAGATCCGCGGATATCTGGTGGAGCCGGCGGAGATCGAGACCGTCCTGCTCACCTCGCCGGACATCGTCGAGGCCGTCGTCGTCGCGGAGCGACCGGAGGACCGGCCCGCGCAGCTGATCGCCTACGTTGTCTGCACGAGCGCCGTCACGTCGGCGGCCGTGACCGTCCGGGCGCTGCTGCGGGCGAAGCTGCCTGCCTACATGGTTCCCTCCTCGGTGGTGCTGCTCGAGCAGCTCCCTCGCAACGAGCGCGGCAAGGTGGACCGCACCGCGCTGCCGCCGGTGCCCCCGCGGGCGCCCGGCCGGCTCCCGACGGGTCGCAGTCACTGGGAGCTTGTGGTTCGGGACCTGTTCGCGCAGGTGCTCAAGGTCGACGAGGTCTTCCTCGACGACGACTTCGTCGAACTCGGCGGCGACTCGCTCCTCGCCCAGCAGCTGCTCGGCGAGATCGCCGCCCGCCTCGGCGTACGCCTGCCGACGTCGGTGCTGGTGGAGGCGCCGACCATCGCGACGCTCGCCGTCCGGGTGGCACGAGCTCACCGTGACATCCCTACCCACCCGACCTGCGTCCCCCTCGCGACCGACGGCACGAGGCCGCCGCTCTTCTGCGTCGCGGGGGCCGGCGGACTGGCCATCAACTTTGTCGCGCTCTCCCGTCTGCTCGGCTCCGACCTGCCCTGCTACGGCTTCCAGGCACAGGGCCTGGAGAACCGGGCGCTCCCCGACTGGAGCGTCGAGCGTCACGCCCGCCGCCACCTGACGGTGCTGCGCCTGATCCAGCCCACCGGGCCGTATCACATCGCCGGGTTCTCCTTCGGTGGTCTGGTCGCCCTGGAGATGGCGCATCTGCTCGTCGATTCCGGGGAGGAGGTGGCACTGCTGACCCTGCTCGACAGCAAGCTGCCCCGATCCGCGCAGGCGGGGCCCGCCGACGTCCCGGCGCGAGCGGTGGAGCGACGTCTCCCGGTGCCCAACCTGACCAAACTGCGCAAGGCGGCGCGGCTGCCACTGGCCGGACTGGTCCGCTACCCGGGCATGACCCAGTTCGACACCTTCTTCGACCAGTCCCGGCTCATCGCGCAGTCCTATCGGGTACGCCCCTACGCCGGCCGGTCGCTGCTCTACCTGGCCGAGGACAACTCCGACCCGGCCCGGGACGGCTGGACCGACATCCTGACCGGCGAGGCGACCGTCGTCACCGTGCCCGGCGAGCACCACTCGATGCTCAACGAGCCTCATGTCGGTGCCCTCGCTGCGGACCTGCGTGCCCGGCTGGACGAGGTGATGACCCGGTGACGTCCAGGGGCGGTGCGCCGCGGTCCGACCGGCCGCATAGTGTCTTCCGCCGTGGTCTCGTCGCGTGGGTCCGTCCTGTCCTCCCGGGTGACCCGCCTRCACGCCCGGGCGGTCGCGAAGCTGACCGGTGTCGACGAGGYGGCACGTAGCCTGCAGTTCTTCGCCGACCAGGGACGGTCCGTCGCCGCCCTGGTCGGCCTGTCGATCGTCGGATCCGTGGCGGTCGCCGCGGGCCCGTTCCTGCTGCGCCACCTCATCGACGACTCCCTCCCGACCGGCCGGCTCCGCGATCTCGTCCTTCCGGTCGCGTTGCTCGGCGCCCTGCTGGTGTTCGAAGCGGCAGTGCTGTCGACCCRCATGGCGCTCATCGCCCGGCTCGGCGCCGTGATCGCCGTGCGCATGCGGCAGGCCGCGAACGCACGCATCCAGCGGCTCCCGTTCGGCTTCTTCCCACGGAGCCAACAGGGCGAGGTCATGACGGTGATGTCCACCGACGTGATCACGGCGCAGTACGCGATCTCGGCGATCGTCCAGGCCGTGATCTGCCGCGTCGCGGACATCGCGGTCGGTCTGACCGTCGTCTTCGTCCTCGACTGGCGGCTGAGCCTCGTGGTGCTGCTCCTCGCCCCGATCACCCTTGTGATCATGAAGGTTGGCCGGCGGCGCCTCGCCGGACTGTCCCAGCGCCAACGCGAACTCGACGGGCAGCTCATGGCCCAGGTGGCTGACACCTCCTCCGTGTCGGGCGCCCTGCATGTCCGGCTGTTCGACCGGGCGGACCACGAGTGCACCCGGTTCGACGCCGCCGGCGCCGGCCTGCTGGCCGCCGCCCGTGAGCAGGCAGGGCTGACATCCCGCGTGCGCCTGGTGGTGAACCTCGGCGTCGTCCTGACGATGATCGTCGTCGTCACCGTCGGTGCGTGGCTGGTCTCCACCGAACGCACCACGCTCGGGACCGTCGCCGCGCTCGGTGGCGCCCTGCTGGTGTCCTTCGGGCCGCTGGCCTCCGCGGTCGAGCTCAAGTCAGAGCTCTCCTCCGCCGGTGCGTCCTTCCGCCGGGTCTTCGCCCTGCTTGATCTGCCGGTTGACGAGGCGTACGCCCGGGTGCGCGAACGCGTGCCGCCGGGCGGCGGTCTGCCCGCGGGCCAGGCCCTCGACCTCGTCTTCGAGGACGTCTGGTTCTCCTACGACCGCGCGGCGACCGGCGACCATGATCGCGTGACTGACCGCGTGACTGACCGCGCGACGACCGACGACAGCTGGGATCTGCGCGGGATCACCCTGCGCGCCGCCCCGGGCACGACCACCGCGGTCGTCGGGGCGAGTGGTGCGGGCAAGACGACCCTCGCCTACCTTGCCAGCGGCGTGCACCGGCCCCAGCGCGGCACGATTCGTCTCAGTGGTCTGGCCCTCGACGACATAGCCTCGTCCGAGCTGCATACGGCGGTCGGCGTCGTTCCGCAGGATCCCCATCTGTTTCACGACACCATTGCGGCCAACCTTCGGTACGGCCGACTCGACRCCACCGACGACGAGCTGCGGGAAGCACTCGACGCCGCCCATCTCTCCGCGCTGCTCGACCGCCTGCCGGAAGGTCTCGAGACCCGTGTCGGCGCCCGCGGCTACCGATTGTCCGGGGGTGAACGCCAGCGCCTCRCCATCGCCCGCGTTCTCCTCCAGTCACCGCAGGTTCTCGTCCTGGACGAGGCGACCTCGGCACTCGACAGCATCTCCGAAGCCGCCGTCCGTGCTGCGTTGGACCGGCTTTCCGTCGGCCGGACCTGCCTGGTGATCGCGCACCGGCTTTCCACCGTCATCGATGCCGACCGGATCTATGTGATGGATCGCGGCCGGATCATCGAGAACGGCACCCACAATGATCTGCTCGCCGACGGCGGTACCTACGCGCAGCTGTATGGACCGGTCACGACCGGATAACCCGCACCCGCCGGACGGGCGCGTACCTGGAGCCGCTCACCCTGCGGTCCGAAAATGCTGATCRCCTCCGTCGGCACCGACCCGGTGTTGGTGARCGCATGCGGAACATGGGTGTCGAACTCGGCGACCTCGCCGGCGGCCAGCGTCATATCGTGCTCACCCAGCACCAGCCGGAGGCGCCCGGACAGCACATAGATCCACGCGTATCCCTCGTGGGACCGCTGCTCCGCTGTGCACACCGGCCGCCGGGCGGGAACGATCATCTTGAACGCCTGCAGCCCGCCCGGACGCCGGGCAAGGGGGATGAACGCCATCCCGGCGCGTTCGATCGGGCGCGGCAGAGCCCGAGGAGCCGCGTGCTGCGGCATCCCCACGAGATCATCTATCGGAAGCCGGTAGACCCGCGCGAGTTTCACCAGCATCTCGAGAGTGACGCGGCGCTGGCCGGACTCCATCCGGGACAGGGTGCTGACCGAGATCCCGGTCGCCTGCGACAGCTCCGGGAGCGTGGTGCCGCGGCCCTTCCGCAGCGCGCGCAGTCGTGGRCCCACGGTCGCGAGGACCAGGTCGACGTCCCCTTCCTGTCGATCATCGGTCACACCTCCATTTCCGGTCCAACCGAACTGGCTGTCAAGTCCGCGAGGCGCGGGCCGCCTGCCCGCCTGACGCAGGCGGGATCAGGGGCCCGGTGGGCGCACCCGCTGTACCGGGCGATCGGTTCGTCCTATGCTGGACCAATGGGTGAGATGACGGTCTCATATGGTGAGACGATCTGGGATCCGGAAACCTACGACGCTCCGCGTCGGCGGCTGGTTCCCGCCTTCGATCTGCTCTACGGGGCTGCGGCTGATCTGGTCGGCGAGCTCGGCGTGCCCCACCCGGAGATCCTTGATCTGGGGGCGGGTACGGGCCTGCTGTCGGCCGCCGTGCGCAGGGCGGTTCCCGGCGCGCGGCTGCACCTGATGGACGGCGCGCGCCCGATGGTCGACGGTGCGGTGGCGCGGCTCGGCGAGAGCGTGGCATCAGTCACGGTCGCGGACCTCACCGATCCGTTGCCGGTCGGGCCGTTCGACGCCGTGGTGTCAGCGCTGGCGATCCACCATCTTGGTGACAGCGCCAAGCGTGACCTGTTCCGCCGCATCCGGCTCGCGCTCGTCCCCGGCGGTCTGTTCGTGAATCTTGAGCAGGTGGCTGGTCCGGACGATCACGCGACCGCGAGGTACGAACGGATGCACGAGCAGTGGGCGCGGCAGGCTGGCTCGGACGACGAGGAGTGGGCCGGGGCGCTCGTGCGCATGGCCCATGACCAGTGCTCTCCGCTGGACGACCAGCTGAGCTGGTTGCGGGAGGTCGGTTTCGCCTCCGTCGACTGCGCCGTCAAGGTCTGGCGCTTCGCCGTCTACTCCGGCCGGTCCCGGCACTAGTGCCGGGACCGACAGGGCCCGCCCCGGCCGGCACGCCCAGCCGGCCCGCGGGTGCCGCCGCCGAGTCGCCCCCGCCGAGTCGCCGGCTGCGGCGGCTCGGCGGTGCGCCGGTGTCGAGCGGTCGTGCCCGACCCGAAGGTGCGGGGCGCTGTGCCGGTGGTGCCGGGGTGTCGCGATGGCGACAGTGGACGGGCCCGGTCGCGGCCGGAGGTCACTCCCGGGTATGACCCGGGTCGGGCGGAGCCGCGGTGAGTCGGCGGCGCGGAGGCAGATCATTCGACGGTCAAGGACGTTCTGCGGGATCCCAGGGCCTGCCCGGGGCGTTGCTAAGGGTGCGTTCCCGTGGGTCGGCGGAATGAGCGCAGCAAATTCTTGAGAACGTCTTACAAGCTTCTACAGCGGAGTAGCAGAATTGTGCCCTGACGTAAGGGTTCTGTGTGTGCGTCATTGGCTGGGTCTGTGGTTCGTGGTGCGGGCATCGGTACTACTATGAGCCGCCCGGAGTTAGAAGGCTGACGGTCGCCTGGAGTTGTGCATGCGGATCGCTTTCCTGTGCGAGCAGTACCCGCCGATCATCTGGGACGGTGCTGGCGTGTACACCCATGACATTGCGCACGCGCTGGCACGGCGCGGGCACGAGGTCCATGTGCTGTGCACGCAGGGCCGAGGCGTGCGCGACGAGGTGTTCGAGGGCGTCCACGTTTACCGCCGTCCGCTGTTGCGGGCCCCGCTCAGCCGTTACCTGGGGCCGGCGGGAAAGCTGATCACCGGGCGTGACCATCCGCGGGATTCGCTGACCCTGCGGGCGTCACTGGCCCTGTCCTACGGCTTCTGGCTGCGCCGGCTCGGGATCAGGCCGGATGTCATCGAGACCCAGGACGGTGAGACACGGGGCCTGTTCACCGCGCTCGGGCGCCGTACTCCACTCGTGATCCATCTTCACACCCCCACGATGATGGACGTGCGGCTGCGTGATCCCGAACTGACCCGCAAGGGTGAGTTCGCCGATCGGGTCGACCGGTTCTCGGCGCTGCGGGCCGACGTGCGGACCTCGCCGTCCCAGCTGCTTGTCGACACGTTGCGCGAACTCGACTGGCTGCGGCCGGACACCGACGTGGACGTGATTCCCTATCCGTTCGACAACAGGCCCTTCGCGGATGTGCCCACGGCGGAGCACACGGGCCGGGATCTGGTGGTCGTCGGCCGGCTGGAGTGGCGCAAGGGCCTCGACGTGCTGATCGACGCCGCGGCCAGGCTGCAGACACGAGGCGTGGACGCAAAGCTGATCTTCGTCGGGCAGTCGTCCGGGCGGGTCGACGGCATCGAGACCGGGACCTGGCTGGAACGCCGGGCCGCCGACCTCGGGGTCCCGGTACGGTTCGACGGGCACGTGTCGCGGACCGAGCTTCCCGGCCGCTACGGGGAGGCCCGGGCGGTGGTGGTACCGAGCCGCTTCGAAAGCTTCTCGATCGCCGGCCTGGAAGGAATGGCGGCCGCGCGGCCGGTCGTCGCCACCGCAACGACCGGGGTCGCCACCTGGGTCGACCGGTGGAAGGGCGGGGTCGTCGTTCCGCCGGAGAACCCGGACGCGATGGCCGATGCGCTGGAACCGTTTCTGACGGATCCGGCACACGCGGCCACGGTGGGGCTCCGGGGTCGGGGAGGAACCGCGGAACTCGACCCGGCTCTGATCGCCGCGCGCCGTGAGGAGGTCTACCTCAAAGCGATCGCGCGGCATCAGATCCACGGCGCCGGCAAGGGGCGGCGCTAGCCGACTCGTTTACCCTGTTAGCCGCGCCTGACCGGGGCCGGTGGCAGATGGTCGCGCCATTCGGAATGTGTTGAGCTGACAGTGCTGGAGGTTTCAGCTATGCGTGTCGTCGTCGCTGGAGGCGCGGGCTTTCTCGGTAGCCATCTGTGTGATCGGCTGCTCGGCGAGGGCGAGGAGGTCGTCTGTGTCGACAACTTCCTCACCGGGCGGAGGAGCAATGTCGAGCATCTCCTCGACCGGCCCGGATTCGATCTGATCGAGCAGGACGTATCCGAGCAGGTCGCGGTGCCGGGGGCGGTGGATGCGATCCTCCAGTTCGCGTCGCCGGCATCGCCGCTCGACTACGCGAGATACCCCATCGAGACGTTGAAGGCCGGCGCGCACGGCACCCTCAACACCCTCGATCTTGCGCGGAGCAAGGGTGCGCGTTTCCTGCTCGCGTCGACCTCGGAGGTCTACGGCGACCCCCTGGTACACCCCCAGGAGGAGTCGTACTGGGGGCACGTGAACCCGATCGGCCCGCGCAGCATGTACGACGAGGCCAAGCGTTACGCCGAGGCGTTGACGACCGCCTACCGGAACCGGCATGGCATCGACACCGCCATCATCCGGATCTTCAACACCTACGGCCCGCGGATGCGTACTGACGACGGGCGGGCCATTCCCGCCTTCGTCTCGCAGGCACTGCGCGGTGAGCCGGTCACCGTGGCCGGCGACGGGATGCAGACCCGGTCCGTCTGCTACGTCGACGACCTCGTCGAGGGCATCCTGCGGATGCTGCGCAGCGGGCTGCCCGGCCCGGTGAACCTCGGCAACCCGCACGAGATGACGATCATCGACACCGCGAGGCTCGTGGTCGAGCTGGTGGGTGCCGAGGTGCCGATCACCTTCATGCCGCGGCCCGGCGACGACCCGATGGTGCGGCGGCCGGACATCACGCGCGCCCGGCAGCAGCTCGACTGGGAGCCGACGATCGAGGTGCGCGACGGGCTGCTCCGCACCATCGAATGGTTCGCGGCCGAACTCGCCGCCAGGCCGGTGGCCGGGGCCGGGACAGCCACACCCGGGGCCTGAGCCCGAAGCCCGGGCCCTGAGTCCGGGCCCTGAGCCCGCTCCGCGCCCCTGACCGGCTGTGATGGTCAGAGGCGCGGACCGGGCCGGCGCCGACTCACAGGTGCGGAAGCACCTCCTCGGCGACGAGGGCCAGGTGGTCGAGATCCGTCATGTCGAGGATCTGCAGGTAGACCCGGCTGGCGCCGGCGCCGTCCGGTCCGTAGGCAGCGAGCCGGTCCAGCACCTCGGCGGGGGAGCCGGCCAGGCCCCGCTCCCGCAGTGTGTCGAGCTTGCTCATGTCTCCGCCGCGTTCGGCGCGCCGTCTGACCTCCGCCTCGTCCCGGCCGCAGCAGAGAGTGAGCGCCACCGAGCAGATCAGGCCGGCGGGATCGCGCCCGGCGGCGGCAGCGGCCTCCCGTACCACCTCGAACTGGGCCGCGGCCTGCGCCGGCGGGGCGAAGGGCAGGTTGAACTCGGCGGCGTGGCGCGCGGCGAGCTCCGGCGTACGCCGTCGTCCGGAGCCGCCGATGATGATCGGCGGATGCGGGTCCTGTACCGGCTTCGGCAGCCCCGGGCTGTCTGTCAGCGTGTAGTGCTGGCCGTGGTGGGTGAAGGTGTCGCCGACGGGCGTCCGCCACAGCCCCTCGATGATCGCCAGCTGTTCGGCCAGCCGGTCGAAGCGTTCGCGTACCGGCGGGAACGGGATGCCGTAGGCCTCGTGCTCGGGCGCGTACCAGCCGGCGCCGATTCCCAGCTCCACCCGGCCGCCGCTCATCTCGTCGGCCTGCGCCACGGTGAGCGCCAGCGGCCCGGGGAGGCGGAACGTCGCGCTCGTCACCAGCGTGCCCAGCCGGATCGTCGTGGTTTCCCGGCCGATCGCCGCGAGGGTGGTCCAGGCGTCGGTCGGGCCCGGGAGCGGACTGCCCGAGCCGATCCGCAGGTAGTGGTCCGACCGGAAGAAGGCACCGAAGCCCAGGCGTTCGGCCGCCTGGGCGACGGCGAGCTGGTGCGCGTAGGACGCACCCTGCTGGGGCTCGACGAAGATGCGCAGATCCATACCGCCACCCTGGCAAAGCCCGGCTCCTTGGTCGACCGGACAGCGGCGATCAGCGATCGGCGGCGATCAGCGGCACCCGGCCGCGACCGGGCCGTGTGCCGCACCGCACCTGGTCACGGGCACTTCCCGGTCGGTGGCGCGGGAGGGCGAGGTGCCACCGGTGTGGATCATCCACGACTGCCAGTGTGCGCATGCTCCCGCGACGTCGCCGGCCTCGGCGAGCTGGTGGAAACGGCGGTAGTACCCCACGGCGTGCCGCTGCTCCGGCGCGTCGAGCGACCGCCCGGCCGTCTGCTGACAGCAGGCGGCGACCTGGTGTAGGAGCCGGGCGAGGACGCCCAGCGATCGGTTCGGGCTCTCCGTGGTGACAGTCGAGTACAGCGCAGCGGACGCCCGGCCGAACCCGGGGCCGTCACCCGCCTTGGCGGCGGCCGCGGCGGCCTCGACGGCGGTGTGGAGCTCGGCCAGTGCCGGCGCGGATCTGGTTCGGGTGAAGGCGGCCACCAGCGGTTGTTCCACGATCTCGCGGGCGGCGTGAAGGTCCCGCGTGCTCACACCGTCCATCTGCAGGTGCAGGGCGAACATCCTGGCCAGGTGGTCCAGGGAGGGGCTGGTGACCTGCGGCCCGCCGTGCCGCCCCCGCAGCACGGTGACCAGCCCCTCGGTCTCCAGGATGCGCAGGGCCTCGCGCAGGGTCGCACGGGCGATTCCGAAGACGGCCATGAGCTCGTCCTCGGTCGGGAAACGGTCGCCGGCCTTCAACTCACCGCTGGCGACCCGCGCGCGGATCGATTCCGCGACAACCTCGGACGTCCGTGCGTTTCGCTCACCGGCGTGACGCGTCATGTCAGCCGGCGAGCCGGGTCATGCCAGGGACGGCGATGGCGGCCGTCGCCGCCAGTGTGTTGATGCCTGGTCGCGCGGGCATGTCGTCGGTTTCCCCCCACCGGCTGCGGGTCCGCAGCCGGTTCCACAAGATATCAGCGCTGCTGTGCACTGAATGTTCACCTCAGGGTCGACCGCCGGATCCGTCCGGCCTGTCCTGGTTGCCGAATGCGACCCGCTCCAGACCTTCGAGGTCCAGAACGATGACCCGCCGGTATCCGACATCAACCACCTGCATGTTCCGCAGTTCGGCCAGTGCCCGGTTCACCGATCGCTCGTCCGCGGCGACCAGGGCGGCGAGCTCGGGCTGGCTCAGCCCCACCGCCAGCTGCACACCGCGGGCGGCCGGGCGCCCCCACAGCGTGGCCAGCTCGATGAGGACCCGGGCGAGCCGGCCGCGGACCGAGCCGTCGACGTGCTCGACCCGGCGACGGATCGAGTTGCGCAGCTTGTTCGCGACCATCTCCGCGACAGCGAAGGCAGCCGGCGGGTTCTGCTCGAGGAAGCCGCGGAAGGCCGCCGCGCTCATCGCCCGGCCGATGACGGGCCCGGCCGCCGTGGCGGTCCCGGTGTGGGTGTCCTGCTCCATCGCACTGATCTCGCCGAGCACGTCCCCCCGGGACCGGATGACGAGGAAGGCGAGCCTGTTCTCCTCGCCGTTCGCGGTGATCTTCACGAAGCCGTCCAGAATCAGGATGACCTCTCCGTACGGCTCGGCCTCCCGCATCAGCATCTCGCCGTGCGGGTAGTGCCGTATCCCCCCGAGGGAGAGCAGTTGCTGGCGCAACGCCGGGTTCAGGCGAGCAGGCAGGCTGCCCGGCGGAAAGGGCCGAGAATCCTCAACCAAAGGAATGCCCTCCTTTCACCCCGGGCATCCGTACCCGGAAGGTTCGAGGTTCCTATTGTGGTTCGCAGCCGGCTGACCGTCCTGTGTTAGTACCGAGTTGGACAGCCRCCCGGTCGGTTTCCCCTGGTTCGGGGTCCGGGTACGGCCCGCTCCGGAGGTGTGCCGAAGGGTCGCCGGCCATGCGCGGATCCCCGCCGACCTGCGTCGCTCCCTCGTCCGGCCTGCCTCCGGACCTCCCTCCGGACTGCGTCTGACCTGCGTCTGACCTGTGCGGGAACACCGTCCGGGCTTCCCGCGGACGTCGTGTCGGACCGGCGTCGAGAGTGCTCTCGGCCTGGGACTGGCTCTGTCCGGAGCTGTCGGAGGGCCACTGTCCGGAGCTGTCGGTGGAGCGCGCCGCGGGGAGAGCGCCGCGGCGCAGGCACGCCCGGGTGACGCCGTCCGAAGGTGGGAGAGGGGAGACGCCGTCGGTGCCGTATCGTGGACTGATACCCCCCAGGGGTACGCACGGTACGGACGAGTTGTTCGCTAGCCCGCGCGAAGGGACGGACGATGAACGCTATGACCCGAATCGGTGGATTCGGTCTCGCGCTGGCTGTGCTCTTCGGTGTCTCCTACGTCGTCGGGACGACGATCGGACCGTCCCAGGACGGGGACCGCTCGGGCGGCACGGACGGCCACGAGATCTCCGCCGCAGCCGGCGGGGCGGCGGGCGGCGGGGCGGACGACATGCTCGACGCCCTCAGGCCAGGCGGACTGGCGATCTCGGAGGGCGGCTACACCTTCGACCCCGACGAGCTGACCTGGCCCGCCGGGCGCTCCCGTGCGTACACGTTCCGCATCATCGGCCCGGACGGACGGCCGCTCACCGCCTACACCCGCGCCCACGAAGCGGACCTGCATCTGATCGTCGTCCGGCGTGACCTGACCGGCTACCAGCACCTGCACCCGACCCGGGACGCCGCCGGAACCTGGAGCGTCCCGCTCCGGCTGGCCGCCCCGGGGGTGTACCGGGTCTTCGCGGACTTCGCCCCGGCGGTGTCCGGTGCCGGCGGCCACGCCTCCGACACCCCTGACGGCGCGCCGGCATCCATGACTCTCGGCGCCGACGTGACCGTGGGAGGCAACCTGGCACCCACGGCGCTTCCCGCGCCGTCGACCACCGCCACCGTGGCCGGCGGATACACCGTGACCATGAGTGGGGAAGCCGACCGGCGGGAGGGGAGCGAGCTGGCCTTCGTCGTGGCCCGCAACGGACGGCCCGTCACCGACCTGGAGGAGTACCTCGGGGCGCTCGGCCACCTGGTGGTGCTCCGCGAGGGCGACCTGGCCTACCTGCACTCTCACCCGCTCACCCGGACCCGCCCGCCCACCGCCACCGCCACCGCGAGCGCTACCGCGGGCGCGGGGCCTGCGGGGGCCGCGGCGACAAGTGCCGCCACCGGCGATGGCGACGAGGACGGYGACTCCGCCCTGTCGTTCGCGACGCGCTTTCCGTCCGCCGGTTCCTACCGGCTGTTCCTCGACTTCAGGCACGCGGGGCAGGTACGCACGGCCGAGTTCACCATGACGGTGGCCGAGGGCGGCGGCGTCTCCACTCCCGGCCCTGCCGGGACGCGCCCGCCGCAACACACGCACTGATCGTGTCCCGCTGACCGTTCCCGTCCCGCCAACCATGTCCCCGTGGGAGATCCGATGAGCCCAACGGCCACCGAACGACGTGAGGTCGACCTGGTGATCGGTGGGATGACCTGTGCATCCTGTGCGGCTCGCGTCGAACGGACGCTGAACAAGATCAACGGTGTGACCGCGACGGTCAACTACGCGACCGAGAAAGCGAAGATCAGCTTCCCTGTCACGCTGCCGACCGAGCACCTGGTCGCCCAGGTCAGGGCCGCGGGCTACACGGCTGCCGTACCGCCGCCCGCCGTCCCGCGGGCGGCCGTGCGCCCAGCCTCGCCAGCCGTACCCGCCATGCAGGTTCCGCCGCCCGGTGCCGCGAGCTCCGCCGCCGACCGCGCCGTCCATGGCGACCGCGAGCCGTCGGGCGTGACCGGCAGCCCCGGCGAGGGCCGTGGCCCGGCAGCAGCAGGCCCGGCCACGGCCCCGCCGCCGATGCCCTGGCCGGAGCTGGTGCCGGCTTCCGCTCCCGAGCCGGACGACGGGGACAGCGCCGGCGCGGCCCGGGTGCGGGCACTGCGGGACAGGCTGGTGGCGGTCGCCACGCTGACCGTTCCGGTCGTCCTGCTGGCGATGGTCCCGGCCCTGCAGTTCGACTACTGGCAGTGGCTCTCGCTCGCGCTGGCCGCGCCGGTGGTGCTCTGGGGCGCCTGGCCGTTCCACCGCGCGGCCTGGATGAACCTGCGGCACGGCGCCGCGACCATGGACACGCTCGTCTCGACCGGCACGCTCGCCGCGTTCGGCTGGTCGTTGTACGCGCTGTTCCTCGGTGACGCGGGCGAGCCCGGAATGACCCACGGGTTCAGTCTCGCCGTGACCCGCGGGGGAGGGGGCGACAACATCTACCTGGAGGTGGCGGCCGGGGTCACCACCTTCATTCTGGCCGGACGGTATCTGGAGGCGCGGGCGAAGCGGCGAGCCGGCTCGGCCCTGCGTGCGCTGCTCACCCTCGGCGCGCGTGACGTCGCGGTTCTCTCCGATGGCAGAGAGATACGGGTGGACGTCGACCAGCTCGACGTCGGTGATCTGTTCGTGGTCCGTCCTGGCGAGAAAATCGCCACCGATGGTGTGGTCGTCGAAGGCGCCTCGGCGGTCGACGCCTCGATGCTGACCGGCGAGTCCGTGCCGGTGGAGGTCGGTCCCGGGGACGCGGTGACGGGTGCCACGCTGAACGCGGGCGGGCGGCTCGTCGTCCGGGCGACCCGGGTCGGGGCCGACACGCAGCTCGCCCGGATCGGCCGGCTCGTCGAGGAGGCGCAGACCGGCAAGGCGCCGGTGCAGCGGCTCGCCGACCGGGTCGCCGGGGTCTTCGTCCCGGTCGTGATCGCCATCGCGATCGCCGCCTTCGGCTACTGGCTGGGCAGGGGAGAGGGGCTCACCTTCGCGTTCACCGCCGCGGTCGCGGTGCTGATCATCGCCTGCCCCTGCGCGCTCGGCCTGGCGACTCCCACCGCGCTCATGGTCGGCACCGGGCGGGGCGCCCAGCTGGGGGTGCTCATCCGCGGGCCGGAGGTGCTGGAATCCACGCTGCGGGCCGACACGATCGTCCTGGACAAGACCGGAACGGTCACCACCGGCGAGATGACGCTGCAGGACGTCGCCGCCGCCCCGGGCGAGGACCGCGACGAGGTGCTGCGGCTCGCCGGCGCGCTGGAGAGCGCCTCCGAACATCCGGTCGCGCGTGCGATCAGCCGGGCCGCCGCGGGGGCCGCCGCCCGTTCCGCCGAGGAGCTGCCCACCGTCGCGCAGTTCGCGAACAGGGAGGGGCTGGGGGTCCGCGGGGTCGTGGACGGGCACGCGGTGCTGGTCGGCCGCCCGAGGCTGCTCAGCAGCTGCTCGCAGCCGCTGCCGACCGCACTGGCCGAGGTCGCCCGGGAAGCCGAGGCCGCCGGGCGCACCGCCGTCGCGGTGTCCTGGGACGGGCGGGCCCGGGGAGTGCTGACCATCGCCGACGTGGTGAAGCCGACGTCCGCCGCCGCCATCCGCGAGCTCCGTGGGCTGGGGCTGCGTCCGGTCCTGCTGACCGGCGACAACGCGACCGTGGCGGCGAACGTCGCCGCCGAGGTCGGGATCGCCCCCGATGATGTGATCGCCGAGGTGCTGCCCGAAGGCAAGATCGAGGTCGTGCGGCAGCTGCAGGCCGCCAACCGGGTCGTCGCGATGGTCGGCGACGGGGTGAACGACGCCGCCGCGCTCGCCCAGGCCGACCTGGGGCTCGCGATGGGCACGGGGACGGACGTCGCGATCGAGGCCAGCGACCTGACGCTGGTCAGCGGTGACCTGATGGCCGCCGTCGACGCCATCCGGCTCGCCCGGCGGACCCTCGGCACCATCCAGGGCAACCTGTTCTGGGCGTTCGCCTACAACGTCGCGGCACTTCCCCTCGCCGCCGCCGGCCTGCTGAATCCGATGCTGGCCGGTGCCGCGATGGCGGCCAGCTCGCTGTTCGTCGTCGGGAACAGCCTGCGTCTGCGCCGCTTCACCTCACGCCGGGACGCCTGACCGCCGCGCCGGCGGCACCGATCAGTGGCGGACGAGCTCACCCGGGTGCTCTTCGGACGCCGCCGGCGGGCCTGACGCCGTCCCGGAGCCGCCTGCGTGGAACTCGTCCGGCGCGGGCTCGGGGCTGCCCTCACTGCTGGCGGGCGAGGCGACGTCCGGTGCCGCGATGTCCGGTGCCGGGAGAGGCTGCGCGGCGAGGGGCGGCGCGGCGAGGGGCGGCGCCTGCGGAAGCTGCGCGGCGACGGGTGGTGATGTTCCGGCCCGACCGGCCCGACCGGCCCGACCGGCCCGACCGGTGCGGGCCTGCATCGCGGCGGCGGTCGGCAGCCACCAGGCGGACCTCCCGAGCAGCCGCAACGCGGCCGGCAGGAGCACCAGGCGGACCACACCGACATCCAGCAGCAGCCCGAACGCCAACAGGATGCCGACCGGACGCAGCAGCGGATCGGCCGGCAGGGCCAGCGCGGTGAGGACGACGACCGCGACCGCCGTGACGGCGGCGGCGGTCGGCGCGCCCTCCCGGTAGCCGGTGGTGACCGCCGTGCGGGGGTCCGCCGCCCGGGCGAACGTCTCCCGCATCCGGGACACCATGAAGACACCGTGCCCGGCCGTGAGGCCGACCAGAAGCCCGACCGCCACCACCGGGAGGACCGCGGCGACCGGTTCCTGCCGCCCGATCCCGAGCGGGCCGGCGAGCCAGCCCCACTGGAGCAGCGCAACGGCGGCGCCGAAAGTCCCGACGAGACTGAACAGGGAGCCGAGCGTGACCGCCAGGGCGGCCGGCAGGCCGCGCAGCGCCAGGGCGAGCGCGGCGGCCGTCAGCCCGACGGCGAGGGCGAGACAGAGCGGCAGTGTGTCGGTCAGGCGCTGGGCGACGTCGATGTCGATCGCCGTCCGGCCGCCGACCGTGAGCCGGGCCCCCGTGGTGACCGCGAGGCCCGCGGCGCGGCCGCGGATGTCGTGCAGCAGCTCCGCCGTCGCCGGATCACGCGGCCCGGAGAGCGGGACCACGGTGATCGTCGCCAGGCCGTCCCCGAGGCGGGGTTCGGTCGTCAGCGCGACGTTGCGCATGCCTCCGACCGTCCCGCGGATCTGCTGGACCGCGTGCTCAGGGTTCGGTAGGCCGGCCGTGTCGATCACCAGGAGGAGCGGGCCGGTGAACCCGGGGCCGAAGACCACGCTCAGCTGATCATGAGTGCCTCGGAGGATCCCGTCCGAGGCGGCGGTGACGCTGTGGTCGAGGGGCCCCGGCCGCAGATCGGTCACCGGCAGGGCGACCGCGCCGAGCACAGCCAGACCGAGGAGCAACGCCCGGACCGGCCGCCACGTGACCGTCCGTGCCCCCTGTGGCCTTCGTGCCCCCTGTGGTCGTCGTGTGCCCTGTGGTCGTCGTGTCTCTCGTTCGCCTCGCGTACCGCTCGGGGCAGCCGCGGGCTCCCCGCCTGTGTCGTTCGCCCGGACCGCGCCGAGCGCGGCGACCGGCAGTGTGAGAGCGACGCAGACGGAGAGGGCGACGCTCCCGGCTGTCACCAGACCCAGCACTGTCAGCATCGGCACGCGGGTGACGGCCAGCGTGACGGGCGTGATCATCATGATCAGGCCGGCGACGGCAACATCCGCCCCGGTGGTCCGCAGCGTGCGTCCGGCCGCCTCCGCACCCCGGTGTCCGGAAGCGACCTCCTGCCGGAACCTGGCGGTGACGAGCACCGTGAACCCGAGCGTGGTGACGAGCCCGACCGCCAGCGCCGGTGCCACGGTGGCGATGTCGAAACCCGCCCGGACGACCGCCTGCCGCGCGGCGAAGCCGCCGACAACGACGCTGACCAGGCCTGCGACCAGGGCGGCCCCCACGGCCGGGAGCAAGGCGAGGACGGCCGTCGAACCGGAGGTGGCTGCCGACGCGGCCGCGACGGCGAGAACGACGGCGAGAACGAGGGCCAGGGCGAGGAGCCCGGTGAGCACGGCACTGGGCGGCTGGGACCACTGCTCGGCCGCCGGCCCCGTGATGTCGACGGTGATCCCGGCATCACGTGCCGGCCGGGCCGCCGCGATCAGCGCATCACGCGTTCCGGCGGCCAGATCCGGGCTCGTCACACTGAACGTGACCAGCGCGTACGCGGACCGGCCGTCGCCGGCCAGCCCGCTCTCGCCGGCCAGCCCGCTCTCGCCGGCCAGCCCGCTCTCGCCGGCCAGCCCGCTCCTGGCGGCCTGGCGGGTGTCGCCGGGGACGGCGTCACCGAGGGGGTCGCCCACCCGCGCGACCTGTGGGACCTCGCGCAACGAGGCCAGAGTGCGGTCCATCGCGGCCCGGTACCGCGGGTCGGCGAGGGTCGCCCCGCCGCCGACCCGGGCACCCAGGCGCAGGACGAACGACGCGGTCGCCGCGTCCCCGGCCTGGGCGGCGGCATCGGAAGCCGACCGGCGTTGGCGGATGAGATCCGCGGCCTGCGCCGACCCCGTTCCGGGCAGGGCGGGCCCGGCGAGCGCGGCGCCCGCGGAGTGGCCGGGACGAAGGCGGAGGACGCCGTCGACCGACCCGGACATCCACACGGCACCCGTGCCGGCCAGCACGAGGAAGGCCAGCCACAGCCCCAGGACGGCCCGGCCGTGCCGGTGGCAGGACCGGCCGAGGCGGTACAGAACGGTGCGCACAAGCTGTCTCCTTGCGGGGTGTTGCCCGCCGTCGTCGCGGATTTCACGCGGACGTGCGCCCAGCCCCTCGGAGTCGGCCCGTTCCCTGACCGTTCGGCGGTGCCCGATGGTGACTTCGCAGGACCGTACTGCGATCACCCGCCCACGATGCGCCRCCCTGCGCCCCGCCGCCCGCTTTCATCTGGTATGGGATGGTTCGTCCGTCACTGCCGGGGCTCCACGGGTGGTTCTCGTCCCGGCGTGGGACCAACTCGTCCCAGCGGGACAACGCCCGGCCCGGACCATGACTGGTCCGGCGAGGGCAGCTGTCGCCCGGAGTGGCCCCGAAATGGTGGGTGCTGGGCCACAATGGGCCCGCCGATCCCGATCTGACAGGCCCGTGACGTGCGGGATCGGTCTCCGTAACGGCCATTTCGGGCCGCTGTGGGGTGTTCGCGGGCCGGGACGGGAGAAGAAGATCGTGACGGTCGAACTGGTGGACCGCCGGGTGGGCACAGGCGCCGGCAGGCTCAAGCTGAGCGCCACGGCGCTGGACCTGTTCGCGCAGCGGGGCGTGAGCGCCACCTCACTGCAGATGATCGCGGACGCGGCGGGTGTCACCAAGGCGGCTGTCTATCACCACTTCAAGAGCAAGGACGAGATCGTGCTCGCCGTGGTCCGGCCCGCGCTCGACCACCTCACCGAGGTCGCTGCACTCGCGGAGAGCAAGCGGTCACGGTCCGCCCAGGTCGACGCGGTGATCCGCGGCCTGGCCGACCTGGTGATCGGCAACCGGCGCCTCTACGGGCTCATGCACGGGGACCCGACCTGTGCCGCGATCCTGCGGGAACGCTCCGGGTACCCCGTCCTGGCCGAGCGCCTCGTCGCCGTGCTCGCCGGCCCCACACCTGACGTGGGGTCGGTGATGGCGGCCGGCATGCTGCTGACCGGATTACGCGGMGCGGGGATCGATCCGCGGGTGACAGCGCTGGACGACGAGCAGTTCCGCCGCCATCTCGTGGACTGCTCCCAGCGGCTCATCCGCGCCCGGCGGCCGTCGGCGGGCTCAGGCCGGTCCCCGCGTCACCCTGGCATCGCACCCCGGCACGCGCAGGCTTCCGACGCCGCCCGCGCCCTGGACGTCACTCCGGTCTCTGCTGGTCCCACCGTTGGTCCCACCGTCGTCTCCCGGACTCCCTCCGCCTCCCTCACCGCCGCTGCCACGGTTCCCGCCACGGTTCCCGGCGCCGTCCCCGGTTTCGGTGCCGCCGGCGAGGACGCCGCCGCGAGTGCTGTCCCGCTCGACGAGCGAGACGGGTAGCACCATCTCCCGGGCGTCCGCCTCGCCGCTCACCATCTGGATCAGCAGGCGGGCCGCCTCGGCGCCCAGCCGGTGCGGGTGGCGCGCCACCGACGTGAGCGACGGTTCGRTGAGCTCGCCCCAGGCGATGCCGTCGATGCCGATCAGCATCACCCCCCCGGGCACATCCCGCCCGGCCTGGCGCAGCGCCTGCGCGGCACCGACCGCCTGGAGATCGTTGGTGCAGAAGATCGCGTCGACCCGCGGGTCGGAGGCGAGGATCTGATCCGTCGCCCAGCGACCTCCGTCGAGCGTGTAGTCGCTGGCGAGGGACCGCCAGGGAGGCATCGAGCGTCCACTGGCCTGCAGTTCGGCGCGGAAACCGGTGCGCCGGGCGCGGGCGGTCGTCAGGTGCTCCGGGCCGCAGATCATCGCGATGCGGCGCGCCCCGCGGGCGAGGAGGTGCGCCGCGGCGAGCCGACCGGCGGCGAGGTCGTCCGAGAAGACCCCGCCGGCGCCGGTCACGGCCAGCCGCTCGTCACATGCGACGACCGCTATCCCACTGTCGATCATGTGCTGGACCTGGTCGGTGTGGCCGGATGTCGAACAGACGAGCACGCCGTCGGCGGCGCCCGCCATGCGGTCGAGGTAGTCGGCCTCGCGAGCGTCGTCCAGGTTGGCGCTGGCCAGGAAGACGGCCCACCCCAGGGACTGCGCCACCGTCTCGACGCCGTGGGCGATCTGGGCGAAGAACGGGTTCTGCGCGTCCGGGACGACCAGCCCGACCGCGTGGCGGGTCGGTGTGCGGGGCGTGTGAGCCCCGCTGCCCGGCCGGTAGCCGAGCCGGTGGGCCGCGGCCCGTACCCGGGCGCTGGACTCGCCGCTGACCGACCGCCGACCGGCCAGGGCGTTGCTGACCGTGGAGACGCTGACGCCGGCAAGTGCCGCGACCTCGCGGATCGTGGCGGGCCGCTTCACCGCCGCTTCCCGGGACGTAACGCGCTCGATGTAGCGGTCGGTAGACATCACCTCCATTAAAGGTCGATGTCGCCCGTCCGGGAGGTCGCGTCGGTCACGCTGCTCACCCGCAAGGAACGCGAGGGGTGACTGTCGGGGACTCCAAGGGACTTTTGACGTGCTCTTAAGGATCGCTTAGGCCTGCGTTGATGGGGTGGAAAGGCCGCAGCGCGAGAGAGCCCCAGTCCACCCGTCGGAGGTAACCCCCATCCTCCGACGGGTTCCCGGCCCGGGTCGTGGTCCGTCCCAACCACGGCCCGGGCCACAGGCCCAGGCCCGCGCCCGCGTGGCAGCTGCCGCGGGCGCTGTCGATCAGGCCGTGCTCACGGCCGTTCCGAGCCGGTCGACGGCCTGACGCAGCCGGGCGAGGGTCTTCTCCCGGCCGAGAACGGTCATCGACTCGAACAGCGGCAGGCCGACACCACGGCCGGTGACGGCAACCCGGACAGGCGCCTGCGCCTTGCCGAGCTTGAGGCCGTAGCCCTCGCCGATCCTGACGAGCGCCTCGCGCAGCGAGTCCTCGTCCCAGGCCACGCTCTCGTAGCCGGCGGCGACGTCGCGCAGCAGCTCCCGGGCCGGGCCCTTCATCGCCTTCGTCCACGAGGCCTCGTCGATCGACACCGCGGGAAGAAAGGCGAAGTCGACCATGGGGACGATCTCTGACAGCACCGACACCCGGGTCTGCGCCAGTGGCGCGAGAGCGGCGAAGACCTCCCGGGAGAAGGCCTCGGCCGGCCACGGCGGCGGCGCGATCTCGTGCTCGCCCCCGCCCGGGCCCATGCCCGCCGTCGGCGTCAGCCAGGGCTCGCAGGCGGCCATGAACTCCTCGACGCTCATCGCCCTGATGTACTCGCCGTTGAAGGCCCGGAGCTTCTTCTCGTCGAAGAACGCAGGGGAGGGCTTCACGTCCTCGAGCCGGAACGTGCTCTCGATCGTGGCGAAGGGCACGATCTCCTCGTCGCCGGGCGGCGCCCAGCCGAGGAGCATCAGGTAGTTCTTCATTGCCGCCGAGAGGTACCCCTCGGCGCGGTAGGACTCCAACGCGACCTTGTCGCGCCGCTTCGACAGCTTCTGCCGCTTCTCGTTGACGATGACCGGGACGTGCGCCCACACCGGCGAGGTGGCGCCGAGCGCTGCCCACAGCAACTGCTGCTTCGGCGTGTTGGGCAGGTGCTCCTCGCCACGGATGACGTGGGTGATGCCCATGTCGAGATCGTCGACCACGTTGGCGAGCAGGAAGACCGCGGATCCGTCCGCGCGGGCGATGACGAAGTCCTCGATGGTGTCGTTCGGGAACTCCGGCGTGCCGCGGATCACGTCGACGACCACGGTCGTGCCCTCGTCGGGTGTGCGGAAGCGCAGCGCCCGGCCCGGGCCCGGGCCGAGCCCGCGGTCCCGGCAGAAGCCGTCGTAGCCGCGCTGCGCGTTCCYGGTCCGCTCGGCGAGCAGGTCACGGGTGCAGTCACAGTGGTAGGCCTGCCCCGCGGTGAACAGACCGGCGGCGGCCTCGCGGTGCCGTTCGGCCCGCTCCGACTGGAACAGCGGGCCCTCGTAGCCGCCCGGGCTGATACCCAGCCAGTCCAACGCGCTGATGATGCCGGCGGTCCACTCCGGGCGGTTACGGGACGCGTCGGTGTCCTCGACGCGGAGTACGAAGTCGCCGCCGGAGCCGCGGGCCACCAGCCAGTTGAACAGCGCCGACCGTGCGCCGCCCACATGGAACATGCCGGTCGGCGACGGTGCGAATCGCACCCGCACCCGTCCAGAGCTCATGGTCGCCGAGCGTACAGGTCGACCGGGTCCGGGCCGACCGACGTCACCGGGACTACAGGAGATCCGGACCAGTGGCGTGGAACGGCGCCGACGGCTCGTAAAATCAGATGGCGTGACAGCGCCCGCTCGGCTGGCCGGTCGCGACCGTGATCCCGGTCGTGGCCGTCGCTCCACTGTCCGTGAGTCGAGACCTCGGGCTCCGGGGGTGAATTCGGCGCTCCCGGCGCCTGCCGATGTCGTCGACCTGCCCCGGGTGYAGGTCGGTGCCCAGCCGCAGCATCTGCTGACGACCCTGCTCGGTGACTACTGGGCCGGGTGCCGCGAGCACATCCCATCCGTCGTGCTGGTCAGCCTCCTCGCGGACTTCGACGTCAGCACCGTGGGTGCGCGGGCCGCACTGAGCCGGCTTTCCCGGCGTGGCCTTCTGGAGCCGTCCCGGATCGGCCGGAACACCTACTACGGGCTGACGGCCGAGGCCTCGCTCGCCGTCCGGGAGTCCCTGAACCGCACCTTCGGCTTCGGTCTCCGGCACGAACCGTGGGACGGGCGCTGGACCGTGGCGGCCTTCTCCATCCCGGAAGGGCAGCGCGACGTCCGCCACGCGGTGCGGGCGCGRCTGCGCTGGTTGGGCTTCGCCCCGCTCTACGACGGGATGTGGGTGACGCCCCGCCTGGTCGGGGAGGCGGSCCGGCGGGTCTTCGCCGAGCTGGGTGTGAGTGCTTCCACGGTGCTGATCACCACCTCCGAGGCGAGGCGTACCGACCCGCGCCCGCCGATGGCCGCATGGGACCTCAGCGAGCTGCAGCGCACCTACGAGGATTTCGTCAGCACCTACGCCCCGTTGCTGGAACGGGTGCGTCATGGGGACGTCCAGGGAGCGGAGGCGCTGGCCGCGCGGACCGCGGTGCTCGAGTCCTGGGCGCGTTTCCCGAGCCTCGACCCGGACCTGCCGATCGATCTTCTTCCCGGCCGCTGGCCTCGTAGGGAGGCCCGGACCGTCTTCGCCGAGATCTATGACGGACTGGCTGCGCCGGCGGTGACGCGGGTCCGGGACCTGCTCGCCGTCGTCTCGCCGGACCTTGCCGATCTCGTCCGGCTCCACACCACTGTCGGCTAGTGCCGTGACCGGCAGGGGCCGCCCCGGCCGGTGCGCCGGCCGCCGATGACCGCATCGCCGAGACCCTTCTCCGCGCGCCGGTGGCGGTGCGCTCAGCCTGACGCGCCCCGCGGCAGGGGCACCGATGACCTGGCGACCGCCGCCCTGCCCTGCCCTGCGCGACCGACGATCTCCGGTGGCAGCCCGAGCAGGTCCAGGACCGCGCTCGGGGGCTGGGTGGGTGTGGTGGCGATGTGGGTGCGCCAGTGTGTTTCGGCGGCGTCGGGTTCGTGGTGGGTGATGAGGTCGAGGAGGTGGGTGTGGTCGTGGTGGTTGTGGGGGGCRGGGTGGGGGGGTGGGGTGTGGGTGTCGAGGATGTGGCGGAGCATGYCGGCGATCATGGTGAGGGTCTGGTTGCCGGCGTGTTCGAGGAGCTGGTGGTGGAAGTGGTTGGGGTCGGGGTGGGTGAGGGCGGTGTGCAGGGCGGTGAGGGTGGTGTCGGTGTGGTGGGTGGCGAGGAGGCGGACGGCGGCGGGYTCGAGCAGGGTGTGGGCGGTGTGGACGTCGGCGACGGTGGTGTGGCGGTGTTCGAGGACGAGGCCGGCGTAGCGGGCTGCGACCTGGCCGTCGGGGGTGTGGACGCGGGCTCCGCCGTGGGCGCCGCGGCGGACGGAGATGAGGGCTTCGGATTCGAGGACGCGGAAGGCTTCGCGCAGGGTGGGGCGGGAGACGCCGAACTGTTCCATGAGGACGGCTTCGGGGGGCAGGGCGTCRCCTTCGACGAGTTCRCCGCGGACGATCTGGCGGCGGAGCTGGGCTGCGACGAGTTCCGCGGTCTTCGGCACCCGGATCTGCTGGCGAGCCAGGCCGCTGCGGGGCTCAGTCCGGGCCGCTGACGGACCGCTCGTACCGGGTGCGTTCCGACCGTCATGCTGCTGCGCGGATACCRTCATTCTTCCGTGCCTCTCGAGAACGGTCGCAGCGCATGGCGCCGTGGGCATTCCGGCGCACCGCCGGTACCGATGAATGGGGTCGATTTTGACACCAACCCGGGCACGGTGCTGCCGCCGAGGCCGGTTTCTCCGTCTGGCAGAAAGAACGATACACGGTTCGGAATCGAGGGAGTGCCCAGTGTGCTGCCGGGTATGTGGTCCTCATGTGCTTCGGTTCGACCGCCGGCCGTGTGTCGCCGAGGCTCTCCGTCTCGCTTCCGTTCCTGTTGCCGGTGCAATCAAACCCGCGCTGCGGATAGTCCTGTGCCTGTGCCCGTGGCTTTGTCTTCCGGCGTCACAGGCCCCTGCCGGCGGCGCCACGGGCGGCTTTTCCCCATTGAGACACCGGTGGTGGCTGGGGTAACCGGGTTACTGTGCGAGCCCAACGACTGAAGGCTGGTGGGTGCGGTCCCGGCAGCGGCGTCCCGCTCCTGCAGCACCCCGCTCCTGCACCACCCGGAAACGTCCGTCGGCGTGCCCGGCCACCGGTGTTCCCAATCACGCCGCGCTGCGGACCAGGTCCGTACACCGTGCCCCACCCGGCAATACGTGCGCGTCGCAATGAGGCCGGCACCGCAATAGGGCCGGCATGCACTGCGCCCGGGACGACAATGCGTCCCGGGCGCAAATGCAGCCAGGTATGCGACAGTCGAGCCCGCAAGGCTGCCGGCAGGCGATGCGAGCGGCGCCGGCCGCCGGGTCAGATGCGGGTGGGCGGATAATCAGTGCCGGTGGGCGATGGCCTCCTCGACGTGCCGCCGGATGCAGGACCGGGCGAGATGCTCCGCCAGTGCGGCCTCGCCCCGGGTGATCGCGTCGACGATCTCGGCATGCAGTGGATGCTGCCACCACTGCCCCAGCCGGTCACCCTCGTCGTGCGGATGCGCGAGATCCGCGAGTACCCGGATGAACAGTTCGGCGGCCGGATTGCCGGCCAGGCGCGCGATCTCCAGGTGCAGCAGCACGGACGCCTCACCGGCCGTGCCGGCCGCGACGGGCCCCGAGCGTGAGCCGCCCGGCCGGTTCCGCGACCGCCCGCCGGCGGCCCGGGCGCCGGGCGCGATGGGCTCCAGTGCACCGCGCAGCCGGGCGAGGCCGGCGGTGTCGATCTGCTCGGCGAGCCGCCGTACGGCCACTGCCTCCAGCGCTGACCAGGTCTCACACAGGTGCTCCGGCCGGGCTCGTGCGAAGTCGAGGTAGACCCGGGCGACGTCGCGGACGCCATCGTGGTCGGGGGYGGTCACGACGAGCCCACCCCCGGGCCCCGGCCGAGGTCGCGCGACCCAGCGGCTCTCCAGCAGCCGGACCGCCTCGCGCAGCACGGATCTGCCGACCTGGTAGCGCTCCATGAGCTGGGCCTCGGAGCCGAGGCCCTCGCCGACGGGCCAGCCGCGACGGATGATCTCCAGCTCGATGGTGCGGGCCAGTCTGGAGGCGAGGGTGCGCTGGCCGAGCCGGGAGGTGAACTCCTGCGGCGGGCCGACAGCGAGGCTGACCGCGCCGCTGTCGAGAGAGCCGTTGTCGAGAGGGCCGCCGTGTAGATGGCCGGCGTGGACATGCCCTGTCTTGGGACGTCGGTTCGTGGTGTGGCCACCGGCGGCATGTCCACCGCCGGAGTGCCCACCGAGGGGTGTGCCGCCTGTCGGCGCGGCGCTGCGGGGGGAACTGCGCACCGGGCTGTGGAGGGCGCCGGGTACTGCATTCCGGCCGGTTGGCGTGAGCCCGTCAGACACTGGTCTTCCTCCGGATGTACTCGTTGGCCTTCGTCGGTCTTTCCAACGCAGCCATGACTGCTCCGACGGCGGTTGCCACCCTCGCACCAGCTCGCGAACGCCGGCGGCGGGGACGACACCCGCAGTGTGATGAGTTTCCTTTCCGGATGTGTTCCGCGCCGGCACCGGAGTGTTCCCCGTGGACGGCACTGACGTTTGCCCCCCCGGCACCCGGAAGCGTGTTCCAGATAAGGGTCTCCAGTCAACCGATTGCGGCTACCCATAGGTGCCCCACCACCGGTGGTTTGGCATCTGTGCAGGTCCGGAGGTCGGGGCCCGGGTGGCACAGAAGCGTCATCGGAGGATGCACATGCGTCTGGGAATGCTCCTGCGCTGGCAGTTTCGACTGCGAAGCGGCTCCTCCCGCTCCGGCCCACCAGCCGCTCCTCCGGGCCCCACCGGACCGGTCCGCCGTGCGCGTCATCCGGCGGCCGTGTCGCATCCCATCCACGCCTTCGACCGGCAGTGGCACTTTCGAGCCAGGGCATCCCGCGCGTCGCTTCATGTCGCAAACAGACGTTCCCCCCGGGCCGCCAATACGCGATGCGCCGTCGCTGCCCCCGGCCCGAATCGACAGCGGCCGGCGGTCCCCGTGTCCGCTTTGCTTCGCTGATATTTCGACGCCATTTCGTTGCTGGTTACCGGGAGTACGGAGGAGCCTCCCGGGAGGCTTGGTCGAGGTGTCGGTGAATGGCTGGGCAGGGCCGGGGGAAAGCCCGCGTGGCCCGGGGCCGGGCCTGGGGCTCGCGGCTGCTGGTGGTCGCTCACCGTGACGAACCTGGTCCTCGATGAGGTAGATCGGCTGGGGGAGCAAGGGTCTTCCGGGTCGCCACGTCAGGGACTGAAGTCCCGAGACGGCCGTTTTTGTCACGTAGCGCGTCGAAGTGATCTCTTAACGTATAAATTAGTGGACTTATTGTCGATATCTGAGAACTTGTGTTAGGAATGGGCGTCTTTTCGCTCCCGGGGGGAACATTGATCACGGCGCAGGCTGCCCATCAGCACGCGAGTCAGGATCTTCTGTTTGTCGCGGTGTCCGTCCTGCTGGCGATGATCGGGTCGTTCGCCGCGTTGGTCTGCTCAATGCGCATACCTTTTGCGGTGGGTCGGTCGCGGTACCTCTGGACGACGCTCGCCGCCGTCTCGCTGGGGGGTGGGGCGGTCTGGTCGATGCACTTCATCGGGATGATCGGCTACCAGGTCGCCGACCGGGACCTGCGCTACAGCCTCCCGTTGACCGGGTTGTCGCTGCTCATTGCGATCGTGGTGTCCGCGGTGGGTCTGTCTCTCGTCGCCCGCCGCCGGGAGAGCCGCGCACGGCTCACCGCCGGCGGTGTGATCGCCGGGCTGGGGGTTGCGGCGATGCATTACACGGGTATGGCCGCGATGCATGCGGGCAGTGACATCACCTACCGGCGCCCGATCGTCGTGCTGTCCGTCGCCATCGCCATCGGCGCGGCGCTGGCCGCCATGTGGATCGCCTTCCGGGTGGTGACAGGCTGGCACGTGGCGGTCGCCTCGGTCGTCATGGCCATCGCGGTCTGCGGCATGCACTACACGGCCATGGCCGCCACCAGGGTCGAGGCGAGCGCGACCCCCGAACCGGTCACCGGCGCCGATCCGATCACTCTCGCGCTTCTCGTCTGTGTGCTGGCGTTCTCGGTGCTCGCGGTCGTCATCTTCGCGGCGCTGGGTGGGATCGCCTATGCGGACCCCTTCTCCTCCGCACGCGTGCACGGCCACCCCCACGGCCTTCCCGAGCCGACAGCGGTTCCCGCCCGGCCGCGGCAGCGTGCCGAGTCGCCCGACCCGCTGGACCGTCCCGACCGTCCCGACCGTCCCGACCAGGTCGACCAGGTCGGCCGCTCGCGCGAGGCCGGCCGCCATGAGGCGGTCCGTTCCCGTGCCGTGGGTCCTTCCCGTGCGGGAGGTCGGATCGTCGCGGCAGGGCCGGCGGGCACCGCGCGGCCGGCAGACCGCGAGTGGACGGGGGGGCCCGGGCCAGCCGACCAGCCGTGGGAGGAACCGGCCGGGTGGTCCCACCAGCCGGAGCGACCCGCGCCCGCCGGCTGGGCCCAGCTRCCGGAGCAGCCGGAAGGGGAGTACTGGATGCAGCCCGGCGCGGGAGCCCAGCCGTCCACCTGGACCGGCCGGCCCGACGGCGTGTAGTCGGCCACCGGCACCGGCACCGGCACCGGCACCGGCACCGGCACCGGCACCGGCACCAGCACCGGCACCGGCACCGGTGCCGTGCCCGGCCGCCGGCCGCCGGCCGCGTGATGCAGAGCCCCGGGCCGTGCGGTCACTCGGTCCACCCGCCGTACGGTGGGCGGGTGAGCCTCTTCGACGCCGACGTGCCGGGGCTGCCGGACTCGTCCGGCCCGCTCGCGGCCAGGCTTCGCCCGCGAAATCTGGACGAACTGGTCGGCCAGCGTCACCTGCTGGCTGCGGGGAGCCCGCTGCGCCGGCTGGTCGAGGGCGGGGGCATGACCTCGGTCGTGCTCTGGGGGCCTCCCGGAACCGGCAAGACGACGCTGGCCCACATCGTGTCGCGGGCCGGTCGCCGCCGGTTCCGCGAGCTGTCGGCGGTCACCGCGGGTGTGAAGGACGTCCGCGCGGTCGTGGACGAGGCCAGGGACACACTGTCCATGTCGGGCGTGCGCACTGTCCTGTTCATCGACGAGGTGCACCGCTTCACCCGGACGCAGCAGGACGCTCTGCTGCCCTCGGTGGAGAAGGGGTGGGTCACCCTGGTCGCCGCGACCACCGAGAACCCCTTCTTCTCCGTCGTCTCTCCGTTGCTCTCCCGGTCGTTGCTGCTCACACTCGAGCCGCTGACCGACGCCGACATCGGCGAGCTGATCGAGCGCGCGGTTCGTGATCCGCGCGGCTACGGCGGCGCGGTGGAGCTGACCGGGGAGGCACGGGAGCATCTCGTGCGGCTCGCCGGCGGGGATGCCCGRCGGGCGCTGACCGCGCTGGAGGCTGGTGCCGAGGCGGCGCTGGAGGGGGCGAAGAGATCTGCCGCCGCGACCGGCAGCCACGGGGACGGCGACGGGACCGGAGACGTCCCCGGCCCCGTCCCGCTCGGGCTGGATCTGCTGGAGCGCGCGGTCGACCGGTCCGCGGTCCGCTACGACCGCGAGGGCGACCAGCACTACGACGTGGTGAGCGCCTTCATCAAGTCGATGCGCGGCGGCGACGTCGACGCCGCTCTGCACTACCTGACCCGGATGCTCGAGGCGGGGGAGGACCCGCGGTTCGTCGCCCGCCGCATGGTCATCCTCGCCAGTGAGGACATCGGCATGGCCGACCCGGGTGCGCTCGGCGTCGCGGTGTCGGCGGCGCAGGCACTGGAGCTGGTCGGCCTGCCCGAGGCGCGCCTCGCCCTCGGCCAGGCGGTGATCCATCTGACGCTCGCGCCGAAGTCGAACGCGGTGATCACGGCGATGGACGCCGCGGCGGCGGACGTGCGCGCCGGCCGGCTGGGCCCGGTGCCGTCGCACCTGCGTGACGCCCACTACCGGGGCGCCACACGGCTGGGCCACGGTGCTGGCTACCAGTACCCACACGATCACCCGGAAGGGGTGGTCCGTCAGCAGTACGCACCGGACGTCCTCGCCCGGTCGGACTACTACCGTCCGTCCGGGCACGGGTTCGAGCGCCGGGCGGGCGACCGGGTGCGGTTCCTGCGCGGCGTCCTGCGCGGACAGCCCTCGTCGCCCTCCGCACCCCCGGCGGGCGACGAGGGCTGAGGGCCTGTTCCCGGCTGTGCCCGGCCCGGGACGGACACGGACGGCCCGGGGGTTACCGGTGGTGTGCGCGCACTGGTCGGTAAGGTCACTGGCGAACGGCTCCGGTGGTCTCTGCGCCGTGGCCGGCACGACGGGCCTGACGACTCGCCCGCGCGGGGCTTCGCCCGCGAGCGGTGCGATCCGGGTCCGGCACGGCCAGGCGTCATCCAGAAGCAGGCGTCATCCAGACCAGCGTTACCGACAACGATGGAGGCGAAGCACATGTCCGGTGGTGCGGTCGCGGGCCTGATCGCCTCGGGGGCGTTCGCGGTGCTCGTGCTCTTCGCCTGCTATGTCCTGTTCAAGCTCGGCAAGATCTTCGACGAGACGGCTGCCCGGGTGCGGCAGACCGGAATCGCGATCGACGAGGGCACCGCGCGCGTCCGCCAGGCGGGCACGACCGTCGACGAGGTGAACGTCGCCCTCGCGCACGTGAACAAGGAGCTGGGCCGGATCGACGCGATCACGGCGAACGTGGAGACGGTGACGACCAACGTCTCGTCCCTGACGTCGCTGTTCGCCGCGACGCTCGGCGGCCCGGTGGTGCGGGTCGCGGCGTTCAGCTACGGGGTGCGCCAGGCGGTCGCGAAGCGCTCGAAGGCTGACCTCACGGCCCGGGTGTCCGCCCAGATGAAGGCGGAGAAGTCGCAGCGGCGGGCTGCCAGGCGCGCGCCCGCGGGCAGCGCGGTCGGCGCCGGCAGCGACGGCCGGGGCGGTGGCCGCTGATGGTGACCCGGGTGTTCTACGTCGCGCTCGGCGCGGCGACGGGCGTGCTGGCGGTGCGGCAGGTGGCCAGGGCCGTGTCGGCACTCTCGCCGACCAGCGTCGCGGGGTCTCTCGTACAGTCGATGCGGGAGTTCGCCGCCGATGTGGCTGAGGCCATGGCCGAGCGGGAGGAGGAGATACGCTCCGCGCTCGGCCTGGACGAGCCGGATGCCGCCGGCGGTCCGGATGACCTCGTCGGCGGCCGGCCCGGTGACCCTGCCGGTGGTGACGTCCTGCGAGGTGCGCCACAGGGTTCCCCGGGGCCCGCGGTGTTCGACCCGGAGCAGACGATGCGCCTGGTGCCGGGGGCACGCCGGCCCTGATCTCCCAGCCGGTGACGGCCGACCCAGGCCGCGGATCCGGCGCCGGCCGGCTTCCCGCTGGTCGGCCGACCCATCCCGACGACCCTGGACGACGTGAACCGATGGACACGGCCGAGATCCGCCGCCGCTTTCTGAACCACTTCTCCGAGCGGGGTCACACCGTGGTCCCCAGTGCGTCCCTGGTGGCGCAGGACCCGACCCTGCTGCTGGTGAACGCCGGCATGGTGCCGTTCAAGCCCTACTTCGTCGGTGACCTCACGCCGCCGTGGAGCCGGGCGACCAGCGTGCAGAAATGCGTGCGGACCGTGGACATCGACAACGTCGGCCGCACCGCCCGGCACGCCTCCTTCTTCCAGATGTGCGGGAACTTCTCCTTCGGCGACTACTTCAAGGCCGAGGCGATCCCGTTCGCCTTCGAGCTGATCACCGAGGGCTACGGCTTCCGGCCGGACGACCTGTGGGCCACCGTCTACCTCGACGACGACGAGGCCGAGGAGATCTGGCGCACGCTGCTGCCGCCGTCGCGCATCCAGCGGCGCGGCAAGGAGGACAACTTCTGGTCGATGGGCGTGCCGGGCCCGTGCGGGCCGTGCAGCGAGATCTACTTCGACCGCGGGCCCGAGTACGGGCGTGACGGCGGCCCGGAGGCGGACGAGAACCGCTATCTGGAGATCTGGAACCTCGTCTTCATGCAGTACGCGCGGGGCGAGGGCAGCGAGTACGGCTACGAGATCGTCGGGGACCTGCCCGCCCGCAACATCGACACCGGGATGGGCCTCGAACGCATGGCCACCCTCCTGCAGGGGGTCGAGAACCTCTACGAGATCGACATCTCCCGGCCGGTGCTGGACGCCGCCGGCAGGCTCACCGGCGCCCGGTACGGCACGGACCCGGCGGCCGACGTCCGGCTGCGCGTCGTCGCGGACCACACCCGGACCGCGGCGATGCTGATCTCGGACGGGGTCTCCCCGTCCAACGAGGGGCGTGGCTACGTCCTGCGGCGGATGCTGCGGCGCGCGGTCCGCGACGCCCGGCTGCTCGGCGCCCGCGAGCCGGTGATGGCGGAGCTGTTCACCGAGGTCCGCCAGGCGATGGGCCCGATCTACCCGGAGCTGGTCGATCAGGCGGAGGCGATCACCGCGGTGGCGGTCGCGGAGGAGGCCGCGTTCCTGGAGACGCTGCGGACGGGCACCACGCTGTTCGACACCGCGGCCACCCAGGCGCGTTCCACCGGGTCCGCGCAGCTCAGCGGCGAGTCCGCGTTCCGGCTGCACGACACCTACGGGTTCCCCATCGATCTGACGATCGACATGGCCGCCGACGCGGGCCTGACGGTGGACGAGGCCGGTTTCCGCCGCCTGATGGAGCGCCAGCGCCAGACGGCGAAGGCGGACCGGGCGTCGCGGCGGATCGGCAACCTCGACCTGTCGGCCTTCCGGCCGATCCTCGCCACCGCCGGTCCCACCGCCTTCACCGGCTACTCCGAGCTGGCTCGCGAGTCCGGCGTGGTCGGCATCGTCGGCATCGGTGACGGCAGCAGCCTGACCACGGTCGGCGAGGGCGACGAGGTCGGCATCATCCTGGACACGACGCCCTTCTACGCCGAGGGCGGTGGCCAGGAGGCGGACCTCGGCCGGATTCTTTTCGACGGCGGCGAGTGCGAGGTCCTCGACGTCCAGCGCCCCGTGCCCGAGCTGGTCATGCACCGGGTGAAGGTGCTGCGCGGCGAGCTGCGGGTCGGCGCGGACGTCGCCGCCGAGGTCGACGCCCAGCGCCGGCGGGCGGTGTCCCGCTCGCACACGGCCACCCATCTCGTGCACACCGCGTTCCGCCGGGCGCTGGGCGAGTCGGCCACGCAGGCGGGGTCGCTGAACTCGCCGGGGCGGCTGCGCTTCGACTTCCATGCGGTCGGCGCGATCCCCGACTCGGTTCTCGCCGACGTCGAGGACGAGGTCAACGAGGTCGCGCTGCGCGATCTCGAGGTCCGCTGGTACGTCACCTCACAGCAGGAGGCGCGCAGCCTCGGCGCGATGGCGCTGTTCGGCGAGAAGTACGGCGACGAGGTCCGGGTCGTGGACGTCGGGGACTACGCCCGCGAGCTCTGCGGTGGCACGCATGTGTCCAGTTCGGCGCAGCTCGGCGCGATCAAGCTCCTGTCCGAGTCGTCCATCTCGGCCGGAACGCGTCGGGTCGAAGCGCTGGTCGGGATGGACGCCTTCCGCTTCCTGGCCCGCGAGCACCTGCTCGTCTCCCAGTTGTCCGGTGCGCTGAAGGCCCGTCCCGACGAGCTCGCGGACCGGGTCGCGGACATCGTCACCCGGCTTCGCGACGCGGAGCGGGAGCTGGAGCGGGTGCGGGCGCAGGCGGTACTGGCCGGTGCGGCCGCCCTCGCGGCCGGCGCCGAGGAGGTCGGCGGGGTCGCCCTCGTCGCCGCCCAGGTGCCGGCGGGAACCCCCGCGGACGATGTGCGGCTGCTGGCTCTGGACGTGCGCGGCCGGCTCGCCGGCCGCCCCGCGGTCGTGGCCGTCGTCGAGGCGGCGGGGGCGTCGATCGTCATCGCGACCGACGACGCCGCCCGCGGGCGCGGGCTGCGGGCCGGCGACCTGGTCCGCCAGTCCTGGGCCGCGCTCGGCGGCAAGGGCGGCGGGAAGCCGGACGTCGCGCAGGGCGGCCGGGGCGACGCCTCGATGATCCCGAAGGTGTTCGCCCGGATCCGCGAGCTGGTCGCCGACCAGAGCGCGTGAGCGACACCGGGGCGCCCAGCCCTGACAGCGGCCGTGACGCCGGCCGCGGGGTCCGGATCGGGGTGGATGTCGGCTCGGTGCGGGTCGGGGTCGCGGCCAGCGATCCGGACGGGCTGCTGGCCGTTCCGGTCACCACGCTGCGCCGGTCCGGCTCCGGTCGTCGTCACACGGACGTCGACGAGCTTGCCGACATCGTCCGGGAGAGGCACGCTGTCGAGGTTGTCGTCGGTCTGCCGCRCCACCTTTCCGGCCGGGAAGGTGATGCGGTCCGTCACGCGCGGGAGTACGCCGAGGTCCTTTCCGCGCGTGTCGCGCCCGTACCGGTCCGTCTCGTCGACGAGCGGCTCACCACGGTCGTCGCTCATCGCAGAATGGCTGAGCGCGGACTGCGGTCGCGGGCCCGCCGTGATCTTGTGGATCAGGAGGCAGCAGTGCAGATCCTCCAGCACCACCTGGACATCCGTCGGGCACGAGGGGGAACCGGCGGCGCCGCCGGGGGCGGTACTCCGCGGCCTCTGGATCCGGCGTGAGCCGGAACGGGGGCGGATTCGACGACCTTTTCGGTGGCGCCGGCTACGACGACGACCGCGACGACCGCCGGGTGGGCGGGCGTGCCGAGCGCCACCGGACCGCGGCGACATCCGGCCCCGGCCGGCGCCGCCAGGACCGCGCCGGCTATGCCGATCCCGGCTATGACGAGGCCGCTTACGGCGAGGCCGGGTATGGCGCGAGCAGTCACGCCTCCGACGATCCCGACTCGGACGGCTATGATCCGGCTCCGGCCGGCTACGACCCGGTCTACGCCGATGATGCCGGCTATGACGGGGATTCCGCCTACGCCGACGACGGCGGTTACGGCGGCGGCGGGTACGGGGACGACGGCGGCGCGGGCCGCCGGGGAGGCCGCGGGCATCCGGAGGCGTCCGGTGGGCGCCGGCCGGCGCGGGCGCTGCCGAAGCTGATCGGTGTCCTCGTGGTGGTCGCCGCGCTCCTGGGCGCCGGCATTTTCGGCATCGGCAAGGTCATCGGCCGCGTCGGCGGGGAGCCCGCGGCCGACTACTCGGGCATCGGCGAGGGCATCGTCGTCGTCCAGATCCCCGCCGGCGCCACGTCCTCCGACATCGGCACCGCGCTGGCGAAGGCGGACGTCGTTGCCAGCGGCCGGGCGTTCGTGAACGTCGCGACCCGGGACAGCCGAGCGCTGTCGATCCAACCCGGGACCTACCGGCTGCGCTCGAAGATGAGCGCGGCGTCGGCGCTGGACGCGCTGCTTGACGACGCGTCCTCCGCGCTGTTCCGATACACCATCAGCCCCGGGGACACGGTCCGCAGGGTGCTGCAGGCGTTGTCCGCGCGGACCGGCACTCCGTTGGCGGAGCTCGAGGCGCTGGTCCGGGACCCGAGCTCGCTGGGCCTGCCCGACTACGCCGGCGGCAAGCTCGAGGGCTACCTGTTTCCGTCGACGTACGACGTGGCGCCGGACACCGACCCGGTCGACGTCCTGAAGGAGGCCGTGGCCCGCTTCAGCGCCTACGCCGACGAGCACGACATCGCGGGCCGCGCCCGGGCACTGGGCCGGGAGCCGGGCGCCATCGTGATCGTGGCCTCCATCATCGAGAAGGAGGTCGCGAACGAGAGCGAGGGGCCCAAGGTGGCCCGGGTCATCTACAACCGGCTGGCGGACGACAGCGGCCGGTTCCGTCGCCTCGACATGGACTCGACCACCCGCTACGCCGCGAACGAGCACGAGGGGCCACTCACCCGGGAGCAGCTGGACAACGACGATCCGTACAACACCCGCGCCGTCCCGGGCCTGCCGCCCGGCGCGATCGCGAGCCCGAGCCCATGGGCGCTGGAATCGGCGTTGAACCCGGCGGACGGGCCCTGGTTCTACTTCGTCTCCATGCCGCAGACCCGGGAGACCGTCTTCGCCGCCAACCAGGCGGAGTTCGACGTGGCGATGGCGGAGTACCACCGCCAGGGAGGATCGGAGTAGGGCGTGGCGATCAGCTCAGGCGACCAGACGGAGCCGGCCGGGCCGGGTCCGCTCGTCCGGCGTGCGGCGGTGCTGGGCGCACCGGTGGTGCACTCCCTCTCCCCGGTGCTGCACATGTCCGCCTACGCGCGCCTGGGGTTGGACGACTGGAGCTACACCGCGATCGAGTGCGACGAGGCCGGGCTGCCGGCCATGCTGAACCGGTTGCGGACCGAGCCCGGCTGGGCCGGCGTCTCGCTGACCATGCCGCTCAAGACGGCCGTCGTCGACCTGCTCGACGAGACCGATCCGACGGCGGCGCTGCTCGGCGCGGTGAACACGGTGGTCGTCCGGCCGGGCGGCCGGCTGGCCGGCTTCAACACCGACGTAGACGGCGTCGGATACGCGCTGCAACGGCTGCTCGGCCGCGCCGTGCCCGTCCAGCCGCTGGTGCTCGGGGCGGGCGGGACGGCACGGGCGGCGGTCGCGGCCCTCGCCCGGGCGGGTGCCGGGCGGGTCGCGATCGTCGCCCGCCGCCCAGGCTCGGTCTCCGAGCTGGTGGGAATCGGCGCCCGGCTCGGCGTCTCGGTCACCGCCCTGCCGTGGGGGATCCTCGCCGGTGGGATGCCCGCCGGTCCCGACCTGGTGATCTCCACCACGCCGGCGGGGGCGACGGACATCCTGGCCCGGCATCCGTGGCCGGTCACCTGTCCGCTGCTGGAACTGCTCTACCACCCCTGGCCGACGGCCCTGGCCGCCGGCGCCTACCGGTCCGGCGCCCGGGTGGTCGGTGGCCTGGAGGTTCTGGTGGGGCAGGCGGTCGGGCAGGTCCACCACTTCACCGGGCGCGCGGTGGACGAGGGCACGCTGCTCGCTGCGGGGCTGGCTGCACTGTCGTCGCGCCGCACCGGCCGCGTGGAGCTCGTGAGCGGCCCGGCCTCGGCGGGGCCGGCGGTGGATCCCGTGGTGACGGGACCCGGCGGATGAGCGCCGGCGGATGAGCCTGGTGACGGCCGCGGTGACTGCCCTGGCCGTCGGCTGTGCGGCGCTGCCGGTCGCGGCGCTGCCCGGGGTCGTCGGTTCCTTCGAACCGGCGGACGACCGGCCGCCCCGGCGGGCGGTGCCCTCCGGTCCCGCGCTGACCGCGATCGCCCTGGGCCTGCTCGTGGCCGTGGCCGCGGTGATCTACCCGCATACCGGCCGGCTGCCCGCCTACCTGTACCTGACCGTCGTCGGTGTTCTGCTCGCGACCGTCGACCTGCGGGTACACCGGTTGCCCGACCGGATCGTGCTGCCCTCCTACGCCGTGCTGGCCGTCCTGCTCGCGCTGCCCACGGTGGGGGAGGAGGCACCGGGCCGCTGGTCGCGGGCGGTGGTCGCCGGAGCGGTGGCCTGGCTGTTGTACGGGGGGCTGCGGCTCCTGCCGGGTGCAGGTCTCGGGCGCGGGGACGTGAAGCTCGCCGGGCTGCTCGGCATGGCGGTGGGCTGGCTGGGATGGCCGGCTGTCGCGATCTGGTTCGTCGCGACGACCATGCTCTCGGGGCTGGTGGCGATGGCGCTGCTGCTCCTGCGCCGGGTGTCCCGGCGTGATCCGATCGCCTACGGCCCGTTTCTGCTCACCGGTGCTCTGATCGCGGTGCTGTGCACGGGATGAGCGAGGGATCACCGGGATGACCACGACCGCCGCTGGCCTGCTGTGGGTGGACCTGGGCCGGTTTGGGCTGACCTGGCCGGTCGATCCGCTTCGGTGCGAGGTCCGGCAGTCGTGCGGGGGCTGCCCGCCGTGAAAGACTGGGCGACATGGTGCGCTGGTTGACGGCGGGGGAGTCGCATGGCCCCGCTCTGGTCGCGACGGTCGAGGGGCTGCCCGCGGGCATCGCGGTGACCCGGGCGGAGATCGGTGCCGAGCTGGCCCGTCGCCGTCTCGGCCACGGCCGCGGCGCGCGGATGAAGTTCGAGCGTGACGAGATCGAGCTGCTCGGTGGAATGCGCCACGGCGTGACCATCGGCGGCCCGGTCAGCATCGTCGTCCGCAACACCGAGTGGCCCAAGTGGGATCGGGTCATGTCACCTGATCCGGTCGACGCCGAGGAGCTGGCGGGGCTCGGCCGCAACGCGCCGCTGACCCGCCCCCGGCCCGGCCACGCCGACCTGGCCGGCATGCAGAAGTACGGCTTCGACGACGCGCGGCCGGTCCTGGAGCGCGCGAGCGCACGGGAGACCGCCGCCCGGGTGGCGCTCGGCACGGTCGCCAAGGCCCTGCTGCAGCAGGCGTACGGCATCGAGATCGTCTCGCATGTCGTCGCGATCGGCGCGGCCGAGGTGCCCCCGGGCACGCCTCCGCCGGTGTCGCTGGCCGCGGTCGACGCCGATCCGGTGCGCTGTGCCGACCCGGCCGCGAGCGCACGCATGATCGCCGAGATCGACGCCGCCCACCGCGACGCGGACACGCTCGGCGGCATCGTCGAGGTGCTCGCCTACGGCTGCCCGCCGGGGCTGGGGAGCTACGTCCACGGCGACCGCCGGCTCGATGCGCGGATCGCGGCCGAGCTCATGGGTATCCAGGCGATCAAGGGCGTCGAGTTCGGCGACGGCTTCCTCACCGCCCGGCGGCGTGGATCGGTCGCGCACGACGAGATCGAGCCCCTCGAGGGGCCGGGCATGCGGGTGCGGCGGTCCAGCGACCGCGCCGGCGGGGTCGAGGGCGGCATGACGACCGGTGAGCCGCTGCGCGTCCGCGCCGCGATGAAGCCGATCTCCACCCTGTCGCGGCCGCTCGCGACGATCGACGTGGCCACCGGCGACCCGGCTGTGGCAATCGCCCAGCGGTCCGACGTCTGCGCCGTGCCCGCGGCCGGCGTCGTGGCCGAGGCAATGGTCGCCCTGGTGCTTGCCGGCTCGGCGCTGGAGAAGTTCGGCGGCGATTCGGTCGAGGAGTCCAGGCGCAACTGCGAGGCCTACCTCAAGTCGTTGGCGGTGCGCTGACCATGCGGGCCGGAAACAACGCGCCGCACGCACCGGGCGAGGTGCTGCACCCGGCGGCCGACTCGTCACGTTCGGCCGACGCGGAGCCGCGGATGCCGCCGCCCGAGGCGGGATCCGGCCCGGCCGCTGTGCTGGTCGGCGCGCCCGGCGCGGGCAAGAGCACGGTCGGCATGGCCCTCGCGCAGCGCCTCGGGGTGGCGTTCCGCGACACCGACGCGGACGTCGAGGCGACCCTCGGGATGAGCGTCTCCGACGTCTTCCTCGAACACGGCGAGGAGTACTTCCGCGCGGCTGAGCGCACCGCGGTGCTGGTCGCCCTCGGCGAGCACGCGGGAGTGCTCGCTCTCGGCGGTGGCGCGGTGCTCGACGCCGAGGTGCGTGCGGCCCTGGCCCGGCACTGGGTCGTCTATCTCGATGTCAGCGCGTCCGACGCCGCTCGGCGGGTCGGGCTGGCCCGTGACCGGCCGCTCCTGGTGGAGGGCCCACGCACGCGGCTCGCCGCCCTGCTGAAGGCCCGCCGCCCGCTCTACGAAGAGGTTGCCGCGATCACGGTCGACACCGGCGCCCTCGGCGTCGAGGACGTCGTCGCCGAGATCCTGGTCGAACGTGCGGGAAGGGCGAGCCGCTGATGTCGGCGACGAAGGTTTCCGACGTGGTCCGGATCCGGGTCGCCCCGGCCGGCGACCGCCCGTACGAGGTTGCGCTGGGTGAGGGCGTGCTCGGCGAGCTGCGGCCCCTGGCTGCGGGGCGGACCCGCGTGGCGGTCATCCATCCGCGGGCGCTGCGCACCACCGCTGCCTCGGTCGTCGCCGAGCTGCGGGGCGACGCCGGCGTCGAGGCCCACGTGATCGAGGTCCCCGACGGCGAGGAAGCCAAGCAGCTGCGGGTCGCGGGCACCTGCTGGGACACGCTCGGCCGGCTCGGCTTCACCCGGGACGACCTGGTCATCGGCCTGGGCGGCGGCACCACCACCGACCTCGCCGGCTACGTCGCCGCCAGCTGGCTGCGAGGCGTCGACGTCATCCAGGTGCCGACAACGCTGCTCGGGATGGTCGATGCCGCCGTCGGCGGCAAGACCGGCATCGACATCGACGCCGGCAAGAACCTGGTCGGTGCGTTCCACCAGCCGCTGGCTGTGCTCTGCGACCTGGCCGTGCTGGGCTCGTTGCCCGCGGTGGAGGTCCAGGCCGGTCTCGCCGAGGTCGTGAAGGCCGGGTTCATCGCCGATCCGCGCATCCTTGACCTGCTGGAGGCCGATCCCACCGGGGCGGCGCACCTGCCGGAACTGGTGGAGCGCTCGATCAGGGTCAAGGCGGAGGTCGTCTCCGGCGATCCGCGCGAGGCGGGCCGTCGCGAGATCCTCAACTACGGTCACACGCTGGCCCACGCGATCGAGAAGGTCGAGAAGTTCACCTGGCGGCACGGCGCCGCGGTGTCGGTCGGCCTGGTGTTCGCGGCCGAGCTCTCCCGCCGGGTCGCGGGCCTGGACAACGCCACCGCCGCCCGGCACCGCGACATCCTGCGGGCGATCGGCCTTCCCGTGGAGTACCGCGAGGACCGCTGGCCACAGCTGCTCGACGCCATGCGGGTGGACAAGAAGACGCGCGGGCGGCGCCTGCGTTTCGTCGTCCTGGAGTCGCTGGGGCAGACCCGCGCCTTCGACGGCGCGGAGCCGGACCTGCTGCTCGCCGTGTACGACGCCGCCGTGGCACCCGGCGGCGGCGTACACACGGCTGGCGCCTGACCTTCCTGCCCTCACCTGCCCGCCACCCGGCGGTGGATGCGGCGGGTGGCTCAGGTGAGGGAGCGGGCCTGCTCGGCGTCGTACTCGGCCACCGATGCGGAGATCATCGCCGTGCTCTGCTCCTCGGCGGGCCCGCTGCCGCGGAAGGCCTCGACCGCCTCCCGCGTCTCCCAGCGTTCGAAGACGTTGATGCGCCCCGGGTCGGTGAGGTCAGGGGAGATGGCGAAGTCGAGGCACCCCGAGGCACCGCGCGCCTGCCGCACGATCTCGGTACAGCCGGCGAGATAGTGCTCTCGCTGGGCGGGGTCGACGAGGAGCTGCCCGGCCACAATGATCATGATTTCACCCTCCTGGTTGTGAAGGTCGACGACCTGTGAGTGCAGACTCCCCACCGTGCCGGAACTCATCCCTGGCAGGGACGGCGGTGGGCCCGGGGCGCGACTGCCCGGGCTGTCGAGCGGTCGCGGACGGGATCTGTAGACTTTGCCGCGGCCTGAAACGGTGACGAGCGACGGCTGGCAGTCGAGTACGGATCGATCTGCCGGGCGGCGACCGGAACGGAGAGACACGCGCAGTGGCGACAACGAACGACCTGAAGAACGGCATGACGCTCGATATCGACGGGGTGTTGTGGAACGTCGTCGGATTCCAGCACGTCAAGCCGGGCAAGGGCGGGGCGTTCGTCCGGACGACGCTGAAGAACGTGCTGACCGGCAAAGTCGTCGACCGGACCTTCAACGCCGGGATCAAGGTGGACGTCGCGACCGTCGACCGCCGCGAGATGACCTATCTGTACCGGGACGGCGTCGACTTCGTGTTCATGGACAGTGAGTCCTACGACCAGATCCCGGTTCCGCCGGGCGTGGTGGGCGGCGTCGCCGACTACATGCTGGAGAACACGATCGCGACCGTGGCGCTGCACGACGACGCGCCGCTCTACGTGGAGCTCCCGGCCAGCGTCGAGCTGACGATCTCCGAGACCGAGCCCGGCGTCCAGGGCGACCGGTCGACCGGCGGGACGAAGYCGGCGACCCTCGAGACGGGCGCCAGCATCCAGGTGCCGCTGTTCATCACGACCGGCGAGAAGGTCAAGGTGGACACCCGCGACGGGCGTTATCTCGGTCGGGTGACGAGCTGAGCGCCAGGTCCAAGGCGCGGAAACGCGCTCTTGACATTCTGTATGAGGCGGATCTGCGTTCGGTGCGGCCGATGGAGACCCTGGCCGCCCGGCGGGCGCAGTCGGATCCTCCAGTGCCGGACTACGCATCCGACCTGGTCGAGGGTGTGGTCTCGCACCTCGCGGAGATCGACAGCCATATCGCCCGTTTCGCTCAGGGCTGGTCGCTGGACCGGATGCCTCCGGTCGATCGCAACATCCTGCGGATCGCGGTCCTGGAACTGTTCTGGCGTGGTGACGTACCGGATGGCGTCGTGATCGACGAAGCGGTGCGGCTGGCCAAGACCATCTCGACCGACCGTTCACCGGCGTTCGTGAACGGCCTGCTGGCCAGCCTGTTGCAGGAGAAGCCGGCGGCGGGCGGCCCGGCGACCGGGAACGGAAGCGCCCCTGYTCCCGCCGCTGCCGATCCGGTTGACGACGATGACGCCGCGGCCGGCGACGACCGGGATGCGCCCGGCGGTGCGGTGCTGCGGGCGGAGACTGCCGAGGGCTGATCGGCGGGGGGCCCTGACAGGCGGCGCTCTGTAGGCGGGGCCTGCCTGTCGCGCGGTGTCCCGGTACGTCACTGCGGTGACGTACCGGGGTCCCCCCAGAAGAGCTGTGCTGTGCTGGTACGGCGGTGCTGTGCTGGTTGGGCAGTGGTGCTGCGCAGCGGAGCTGTCCCGGTGGGCCGGCTGCTCCTGGTGCGTCGGGCGCGGGCCTAGGCGTCCGAGGCGGCGGGCTCGCTGCCCTGCTCGGGCGAGAGCACACCCCAGGACACGAGCTGCTCGGTGAGCTTGCTCGGGGACGTGTCGTAGATCACCGCGAGGGACCGCAGGTCCTCGTAGCGGATGGAGAGCACGCGCCCGTTGTAGTCGCCGCGCTGGCTCTGGATCGTGGCCGCGTACCGCGCAAGCGGGCCGCCCTGCTCCTTCGGGACCTGCGCGAGGCGCTCGAGGTCGAGCACGATGCGCGGCGACTGCTCGAGAGGAGCGACGGTCGAGCCTTCGGGAAGGAGCTCACCGACCGGTACGCCGTAGAACTCGGCCAGCTCGGAGAGCCGCTGGACGGTGACGGCGCGGTCACCCCGCTCGTAGGAGCCCACCACGACGGCCTTCCACCGACCGTGCGACTTCTCCTCGACGCCATGGAGCGAGAGCCCCTGCTGGGTGCGTATCGCGCGCAGCCGAGCACCGAGCGCCTTCGCATAGTCGGACATCGAAGTGCCCACTCCTGTCGTGGTCGATCACTTGGAACCGGGGCTCGTGCCGCCGGCGGTTACCGATAGTAGTGCCCGCCAGGTTGCGACTCGACACCCGGGGGGTCGTGTCGCCTCTTTCTTTGTACCACTTTCTGTAGCCTCCCGGTTGCGGCTGGCATTAGCGCCGTCGGCACTTCCTGGCTGAAGAGCGAACGGGCGCGCGCCGTCTAACTACGGTGACGTGTAGTGACGATTGGCGTCCTCGGTGTGCGGAGCATCGTGATTCGAGTCACTCTCGGCGACGGTTGTCGGTGACCGACAGATGTCGAGGACGAACCCGTCCGTATTGGGACGACGTCCGCCGGTGCCGCGGCCCTCAGGCCTTCCTGACCCGCTTCGCGGCCCCTGACCTGGCTGGTACCGTCGCGTTGACCGCTCCTTTAAGGACCGTCCCGTGAGGCGGGGAAGGAGGGACACCTCGTGGCTGCGGCTGCGCAAGGCGACCCTGCCCGGAACACGTCCGGGCGACCGACGGGGAAGGCAACCCGCCCCCGGGATCAGGTCCACACCGACCTGAGCGGCGCACCTGTCGCAACCGGCGCACCCGTCGCAACCGACCGGCCCGGTGACAGTGAGCAGCCGGGCGCCATCCGCACCGTGCTTTCCGCCGCCGACATGAACCGTGTGGTCAGCCGGATGGCCCATCAGGTGCTGGAGAAGACCTCCGGCGGTGACGGAGTGGTGCTGCTCGGCATCCCGACGCGGGGCGTGCCCCTCGCTCACCGGCTTGCCCGCCGGGTCGCCGACGTCGAGGGCGTGAGCCTYCCCGCCGGTTCGCTGGATCCGACGATGTACCGGGACGACCTCCGGCTGCGGGGCGTGCGCCCTCTGGAGGTGACCGAGATCCCCGACTGCGGGGTGGACGGGATGGTCGTCATTCTTGTTGACGACGTCCTCTATTCCGGCCGCACCGTGCGGGCTGCGCTCGATGCACTCTCCGCCTACGGAAGGCCCCGCGCGGTACAGCTTGCCGTCCTCGTCGACCGGGGCCACCGCGAGCTGCCCATCCGCGCCGACTACGTGGGGAAGAACATGCCCACCTCGCGCCGTGAGTCGGTCGCTGTCCGCCTCCGTGAGGTCGACGGCCTGGACGCCGTGTGCATCGTCTCTCCGGACGCGCCGTGACGGCGCAGGGCGGGGCGTACCCGGGTGCCGGGAGGTGGCTGTGAAACGCCATCTGCTCTCGACCGCCGACCTGGAGCTGGCGGACGCGGTGCTGGTGCTCGACACCGCGGACCGGATGGCGCGGATTGCCGATGCCCCGGTCCGCAAGCTGCCGACGCTGYGTGGCCGGACCGTCGTCAATCTGTTCTTCGAGGATTCCACCCGTACCCGCACGTCCTTCGAGGTAGCCGCCAAGAGACTGTCGGCCGATGTGATCAATTTTTCGGCCCGGGGGTCAAGCGTGTCGAAGGGCGAGAGCCTGAAGGACACGGCGCAGACCCTCGAGGCGATGGGCGCTGACGCGGTGGTCTGCCGGCACCCGGCCAGCGGYGCGCCGCACCGCCTCGCCTCCTGGGTACAGGGCAGCGTCGTGAACGCCGGGGACGGCACGCACGAGCACCCCACCCAGGCCCTGCTGGACGCCTTCACGATCCGCCGCCGGCTCGGCCGCCTCGAGGGCCTGGCCGTCACGATCGTCGGGGACGTCCTGCATTCGCGGGTGGCGCGGTCCAACATCTGGCTGCTGACGACCCTGGGCGCGCACGTCACCGTGGTGGCCCCGCCGACCCTCATCCCGCTGGGCATCTCCGGGTGGCCGGTCGAGGTCTCCTACGATCTCGACGCCGTCCTGCCCAAGAGCGACGTCGTCATGATGCTGCGGGTGCAGCGGGAGCGGATGTCCGCGGCCTTCTTCCCCTCCGAGCGGGAGTACAGCCGCCGGTACGGCCTCGACGCCGACCGTGCGGCGCTGATGCCCGACCACGCCCTGGTCATGCACCCGGGTCCGATGGTCCGCGGGATGGAGATCGCGTCCTCCGTGGCCGACTCGGCGCGCTCGACGGTGGTCGAACAGGTGGCCAACGGGATCAGCGTGCGGATGGCGGTCCTCTACCTGCTGCTGGGCGGCAGCGGCACCGAACGGGAGTCCTCATGACATCGGTGATCGTGCTGCGCGACGTCCGCCCGCTGGGCGGTGACCCCCGCGACCTGGTGCTCGCGCAGGGCGTGGTCGCCGCGGTCGCACCGCCCGGCGGTGGCGAGCTCACCGGCGTGGTGGCGGACGCCGCCGAGGGCGCGGCCAGCGGCACCCGCCGCGGCCCGCTCGTCGTCGATGGCAGGGACCTGATCGCCCTCCCGGGGCTGGTCGACCTGCACACCCATCTGCGGGAACCCGGCCGTGAGGACGCCGAGACCGTCGAGTCGGGCACCCGCGCCGCGGCCCTGGGCGGCTACACCACCGTGTTCGCGATGGCCAACACCGATCCGGTGGCGGACACCGCCGGCGTGGTGGAGCAGGTGTGGCGGCTCGGGCAGGACGCCGGCCACTGCGACGTCCGCCCGGTCGGCGCCGTGACCAGGGGGCTCGCCGGCACCCAGCTCGCCGAACTGGGCGCGATGGCCTCGTCCGCCGCGGCTGTGCGGGTCTTCTCCGACGACGGCCACTGTGTGTCGGACGCCCTGCTCATGCGCCGGGCGCTGGAGTACGTCAAGGCCTTCGGCGGCGTCGTCGCCCAGCATGCGGAGGAGCCGCGGCTCACCGCGGGTGCGCAGATGAACGAGGGTGCGACGGCCGCACGGCTCGGTCTGCCCGGCTGGCCCGCGGTCGCCGAGGAGGCGATCATCGCGCGGGACGCGCTGCTGGCCGGCCATGTCGGGTCGCGCCTGCACATCTGCCACGTGTCGACGGCCGGTTCGGTCGACATCATCCGCTGGGCCAAGGCGAAGGGGTGGCAGGTCACAGCCGAGGTGACCCCRCACCACCTCCTGCTCACCGAGGAACTGGTCACGTCCTACGACCCGGTGTTCAAGGTCAATCCGCCGCTGCGGACGAAAGCCGACACAGAGGCACTGCGTGCCGGCCTGGCGGACGGCACGATCGACTGTGTGGCCACTGATCACGCCCCGCACGCCTCCGAGGACAAAGAGACCGAATGGGCCGCGGCCCGGCCGGGGATGCTCGGTCTGGAGACCGCGCTGTCCGTCGTGATCCAGACGATGGTCGCCACCGGGCACCTCGACTGGGCCGACGTCGCCGAGCGGATGGCCTTCGCGCCGGCGCGGATCGGTGGTGTCACCGACACCGCTCCCGACCCCGCGGGGTTCGCCCAGGTCGGAGCCCCCGCCACACTGACGCTGCTCGACCCGCAGGCGAGTCGCGTCATCGACCCACACGCCCTGGCCAGCCGGAGCGGCAACACGCCGTACCGCGGCCGCAACCTGCCCGGCCTGATCCGGGCGACGTTCCTGCGGGGCCGCCCCACCGTGCTCGACGGGAAGATCGTATGACCTCCTTGCCCCGATCCGTCTTGCCCCGATCCGTCCGTCTGCCTGCGGTCAGCTCAGGCGCCCCGGCCGCGCCGCTCGCCCTCGCCGGGCCGGTCGTCCTCGCCGCCGGCCGGCCGAGCGGGCCGGTGCTGAACCTGCTGCTCGCCGTCGGCCTGCTGCTGATGGCGGTCGCCGTCATCGGCGCGATGCGGCGCGCCTGGCGCGACCGTGACCAGCAGCAGGAGGACGACCTGCCCGACCTGCCCGAGCCGCCGGAGGAGACGGGGAACGTCCTGGCCGCGCCGCTGCGCGGGCGGTACCTCGGCACGGTGGACGCCGGCCGCTGGCGGGAGTGGATCACCGCCCGCGGGCTCGCGGGCAAGGACGGCGACTACATCGCCGTCTACGAGATGGGTGTGCGGGTCGACCGGGACGGGCAGCCGTTCTGGATTCCCCGGGAGGCCGTGCGGGGAGCCCGGCTGGAACGCGGCCACGCCGGCAAGGTCGCAGCACCCAGCCGGCTGATCGTGGTGGCCTGGTCCTTTGAGGGCAGGGAGCTGGAGGCAGGCTTCCGCGGCGAGGACCGCGCCCGCCAGCCGAAGGTGGTTCGCTCCGTCCACGACCTCATCGGTCCGATGCCGACCGCGCCGATGTCCGGTGACATCACCTCGCCGCACGCCGTCCCCCGCCCGCGCGCCCGCCTGCGACCCCGCGTCCCGGCCCCGCCGAGGCCGGCCGCCCCGGCAGGGCGACCGGCTGACGGCGGCGCCGTCCCCTCCGGGGGGCCCGCGACCATGCCGATCCCGGTGAACGGGCGGCAGCCCCGGTGGCGCCGTGGCGACCCGCGACCGGCGGGCATCCCGGTCGGCGGTCCGCACGGCGGGGCGCCCGCCGGCCCCACGGCCCGTTCGGACGAGTCGGGCCTCCCGGTGCCGGCGGCCGCCTCCACCCACGAACTGGAGCAGACCACCGGCATTCGCCGGACGGGCTCGTTCGTGGTGAGCCCGCGCGGCGGGGAAGCCCGGGACACCGGGGCTCACGAGGTGGACCACCGCAGCACCGGAGCGCACGCCCCGGCGCCTTTCGTCACCGGTGCCTACCCGACCGGCGGCCACTCGACGGGTGGCCACTCCACAGGCGGCCATCCGGCAGCGGGGCATCCGACCGGCGGCTATGAGACCGGCGCCCTCGAGGCCGGCTCGCACGGCACCGGCTCGCACGGCACCGGCGCGTACACCACCGGCGCGTACACCACCGGCGCGTACAGCACCGGTTCCTCCAGCACCAATGGTTACGAGACCGGTTCCCGCCGCACGGGTGGTTACGACACGGGTGGTTACGACACGGGTTCCCACACCACCGGCGCCTACAGCGCGGGCACTCGTGCGACCGGGGCAGGGACCGGGGCCACGGGCGGATACGACATCGGCGTCGGTACCGGTGCGCACCTCGCAGGCGCCTACGAGACCGGTGCACATCCCACCGGCGGGTATCCCACCGGTGCCTACGACACGGGTGCGTACAGCACGGGTGCCCACGACACGGTCGGGCGGGGCGCCACGGTCCACGGCGGCGGGCCGTCGGGCACGGGTGCCTACGATGTGGCCGCGTTTCCGGAGCGGGAGGCCTATCCCGGGACGGCGGAAGCCGGGTACCAGGGTGACCAGGCGGCGTCCGGCGCGCACCATCCGTGGCCGGTGGTTCCGGTCGCAGGCCGGTCCCGCGACGAGGATGTACACAGGTTCGCCCTGCCACCCGGCGAGCGCGGGCCGGGTTGGGAGGGGCGCCGATGACGGCACGGCCCGGCCCGGGAGATCAGCGACACGATGAAGGTCGAGGGCGGCTCCGGGGCAGCGCGCTGCGCCCCGTCGGCAGCCGCCGACCCGGCGGGCGACACGGCGGGCAGGACAGTGGGGCCGGGCCGATGGCCAGGCCCGGCAGGCACCTGGCGGACGGCCAGGCGGCAGGGATCATCAGGGCGGGAGTGGGCCGGTGAGCGGCTTGGACAGGCAGCCTGCGCCGCTGGAGCGCGAGCGGCCGGGGCCGGGCGCGACCCGGCGGGCGGTGCTCATGCTGGAGGACGGCAGGAGCTTCGCGGGTGAGGCGTTCGGGTCGGTCGGCGAGGCTTTCGGTGAGGCTGTCTTCTCAACCGGGATGACCGGCTACCAGGAGACGATCACCGATCCGTCGTTCCACCGGCAGATCGTGATCATGACGGCGCCGCACATCGGCAACACCGGTGTGAACGACACCGACTACGAGTCGGAGCGCATCCAGGTGTCCGGCTTCGTGGTCCGTGACCCGAGCCGGATCGCGTCGAGCTGGCGGGCCCAGCGCACCCTCGACGAGGAGCTGGAGAACGCCGGCGTCGTCGGCATCAGCGGGCTCGACACCCGTGCACTCACCCGGCACCTGCGTGAGCGCGGCGCGATGCGGTGCGGGATCAGCAGCGCCGACACGGATCTGGACTCGTTGCTCGAGCGGGTGCAGGCGTCGCCCGGCATGGTCGGCGCTGACCTGGCGCCCGAGGTCAGCACGGCTGAGCCGTATGTCGTCGAGGCGCGGTCCGGGCTGCCGATCTACCGGGTCGCGGCGCTCGACCTGGGCATCAAGCGGAACACGCCGCTGTCCATGGCGGAGCTCGGCTGCGAGGTGCACGTCCTGCCGGCCCGCAGCACCGCCGCGGACCTGCTGGCCCTCGCGCCGGACGGTGTCTTCCTCTCCAACGGGCCGGGCGACCCGGCGAGCGCCGACTACGCGGTGGAGACGCTGACCGGTGTGCTCGACGCGGGCGTTCCGGTCTTCGGGATCTGCTTCGGCAACCAGGTGCTCGCCCGCACGCTGGGCTTCGAGACCTACAAGCTGACCTACGGGCACCGGGGCATCAACCAGCCGGTCGCCGACACCCGGTCCGGTCGGATCGCGGTGACCAGCCACAACCACGGCTTCGCGGTCCGCGCGCCGCTGACCGGTCTCAGCGAGACGCCCTACGGGCGGGTCGCGGTGAGCCATGTCGCTCTCAACGATGACGTGGTCGAGGGGCTGACCTGCCTGGACGTGCCGGCGTTCAGTGTCCAGTTCCATCCCGAGGCGGCGCCTGGCCCGCACGACGCCCAGGGACTGTTCGACCGGTTCTGTGGCCTGATGGCGGCCAACCGGCAGATGCGGGGGGACGGCTGATGCCCAGGCGCGAGGACCTGCGGTCCGTGCTGGTGATCGGGTCGGGGCCGATCGTCATCGGCCAGGCGTGCGAGTTCGACTACTCCGGTACCCAGGCCTGCCGGGTGCTGCGGGCCGAGGGTCTGCGGGTGATCCTGGTCAACAGCAACCCCGCGACGATCATGACTGATCCGGAGATCGCCGACGCCACCTATGTCGAGCCGATCACGCCGGAGATCGTGACGAAGATCATCGAACGGGAGCGGCCGGACGCCATTCTGGCGACCATGGGCGGCCAGACCGCACTGAACACCGCGGTCGCGCTGCATGACGCCGGGGTGCTGGAGCGTTTCGGGGTGCGCCTGATCGGCGCGAACATCGACGCGATCCGCTCCGGCGAGGACCGGCAGGCGTTCAAGGACATCGTCGCCTCGGTGGACGGCGAGACCGCACGCAGCGCGATCTGCACCACGGTCGAGGCCTGCCTGGCCGCGGCCGAGGAGTTCTCGTACCCGGTCGTCGTCCGGCCGAGCTACACCCTCGGCGGCGCCGGCAGCGGCTTCGCGCATGATGTCGACGAGCTGCGGCGGATGGCGGCGGACGGCCTGACAGCCAGCCCCACCACCGAGGTGCTGGTCGAGGAGTCCRTGCTCGGCTGGAAGGAGTTCGAGCTCGAGCTCATGCGCGACCGTGCCGACAACGTGGTCGTCGTCTGCTCGATCGAGAACATCGACCCGATGGGTGTGCACACCGGCGACTCGGTGACCGTCGCCCCGGCGATGACCCTCACCGACCGCGAGTACCAGCGCATGCGCGACATGTCGATCGCGGTCATGCGCGCCGTCGGCGTGGATGCCGGCGGCTGCAACATCCAGTTCGCTGTCGACCCGGCCACCGGGCGCCTCGTCGTGATCGAGATGAACCCGCGGGTCTCCCGGTCCTCCGCGCTGGCATCCAAGGCGACGGGATTCCCCATCGCCAAGATCTCGGCGAAGCTGGCGCTGGGCTACACCCTCGACGAGATTCCCAACGACATCACCCGCACCACCCCGGCAGCCTTCGAGCCGACCCTGGACTACGTGGTCGTGAAGGTGCCGCGCTTCGCCTTCGAGAAGTTCCCCGGGGCGGACACGACGCTGACCACGACCATGAAGTCCGTCGGCGAGGCGATGGGGGTCGGCCGCAGCTTCGCCGAGGCACTGCAGAAGGCGCTGCGGTCGATGGAACAGGCCGACCTCGCGTTCACCTTCACCCCGCCGGCGGTCGGCGCCGACGAGCTGCTCGCCGCGGCCCGCGTGCCGCACGACGGGCGGCTGCGCACGGTCCAGCAGGCGCTGCTGGCCGGTGCCGAGCCCGCCGCGGTCACCGCGGAGACCGGCATCGACCCGTGGTTCGTGGACCAGATCGTCTTCCTCAACGAGATCGCCGCCTCGCTGACGCGCAATCCGGAGGGGATCCGCCGCGCCAAGCGGGCCGGGTTCTCCGACGCCCAGCTCGCGGACATCCTCGGCACGAAGGAGGACGTCGTCCGGTCGTTCCGCCACCGGGCGGGCATCCGTCCCGTCTACAAGACGGTTGACACCTGCGGCGCCGAGTTCGCCTCGGAGACCCCGTACCACTACTCGTCCTATGACACCGAGACCGAGGTCGCGCCCAGCGACCGCCCGCGGGTGATCGTGCTGGGCAGCGGCCCGAACCGGATCGGTCAGGGCATCGAGTTCGACTACGCCTGCTGCCACGCGGTGATGGCGCTCTCCGCCGCCGGCTACGAGGCGGTGATGGTCAACTGCAACCCGGAGACCGTCTCGACCGACTACGACACCGCGGACCGGCTGTACGTCGAGCCGCTGACCGTCGAGGACGTCCTGGAGGTCGTGCACGCCGAGTCGCAGGCCGGGCCGCTCGCCGGGGTGATCGTCTCGCTGGGCGGGCAGACCCCGCTGGGCATCGCCGCCGCGCTCGCCGCCGCGGGTGTCCCGGTCGTCGGCACCCCGCCGAAGGCGATCCACCTCGCCGAGGACCGTGGGCAGTTCGGCCAGGTCCTGGAGGCGGCGAACCTGCCCTCGCCACCGCACGGCGTGGCCACCTCGTACGCAGAGGCCCGGACGGTCGCCGACCGGATCGGCTATCCGGTGCTGGTGCGGCCGTCCTACGTGCTGGGCGGGCGCGGCATGGAGATCGTCTACGACGACGCGATGCTGCGCGACTACATCGAACGGGCGACCAAGATCTCGCCGGAGCACCCGGTCCTGGTCGACCGCTTCCTCGACGACGCGATCGAGATCGATGTCGACGCCCTGTACGACGGCTCGGAGCTCTACCTCGCCGGCGTGATGGAGCACATCGAGGAGGCCGGCGTGCACTCCGGTGACTCCGCCTGCGCGCTGCCACCGATCACCCTCGGGCGGTCCGAGCTGGACCGGATCCGCGAGTCGACCCGCCTGATCGCCGAGGGCGTGGGCGTGCGCGGTCTGCTCAACGTCCAGTACGCACTGCAGTCGGACGTCCTGTACGTCCTGGAGGCCAACCCGCGGGCCTCGCGCACCGTGCCGTTCGTCTCGAAGGCGACGGCGGTGCCGCTGGCGAAGGCCGCGGCCCGGGTGATGCTCGGTGCCACCGTGCCCGAGCTGCGAGCCGAGGGCCTGCTGCCGGCCTACGGCGACGGCGGGACGCTGCCGCTGGACTCGCACATCTCCGTCAAGGAGGCGGTGCTGCCCTTCGGTCGGTTCCGCGACGCCGGCGGCCGCGGTGTGGACACCGTGCTCGGCCCGGAGATGCGGTCCACCGGTGAGGTGATGGGGATCGACGACGCCTTCGGTACGGCCTACGCCAAGTCGCAGTCGGCTGCCTATGCCTCGCTGCCGACGTTCGGACGGGTCTTCGTCTCGGTCGCAAACCGCGACAAGCGCGCGATGATCTTCCCGATCAAGCGCCTGGCGGATCTCGGGTTCGTTGTCTACGCGACAGCCGGGACGGCCGACGTCCTCCGGCGCAACGGGGTCAAGGCTGTGGTCCTGGGCAAGCATCGGGCTCCCAGCGATAACCTCGTCGACTGCGTTGAAATGATCATGTCTGGTCAGATCGATCTGGTCATCAACACCCCGTGGGGTGTCGGGCCGCGGCTGGACGGCTACGAGATCCGTACCGCCTGCGTCAGCGCCGGGGTGCCCTGCATCACGACGATCCAGGCGGCCGGGGCGTGCGTGCAGGGTATCGAGTCCCTCGTCCGGGGTGAACTCGGGGTGCGGCCGCTGCAGGAGTACCACACAGCACTTCGGTCGGCCTGGGGCTCCGTGCCCGACGACCCGTCCGGAGCGACAGCGGCGACCGCGTCGGAGCGGTGAGGGTGGCGGCCCGATGACTGCGTCGACACCCGGCGGGCCGGCTGGGCCGGCTGCCGCGGCAGCCCGGCCCGCCACTGCCACCACTTCCGGGCTGCTGTCCGGCCCGGCGGAGCGCCCGTGGGTGCCGCCGGCAGGCCGGCCGCCGATCGCTGTCGCGCTGGACGCCCCGGACGGTGCGACCGCGCTGCAGTGGGCACGCGCGGTCGCACCGCACGCCGCCGTCCTGAAGGTCGGGCTGGAGCTGTTCCTCCGTGCGGGTGCCGCGGTGGTGACTGCGCTGCGTGACGAAGGACTGCTTGCGCCGGGTGGTCGCCCGGCCGTCGGAGTGCCCTCGAACCCGGCATTTCCGCTCACTGACGGTGACCAGGAGGTCGGGGCGGCGCCCGAGCTCTTCCTGGATCTCAAGCTCCATGACATCCCGGCGACGGTGGCCGGAGGGATGCGGTCGCTGGCCGTCCTGGGGCCCCGTTTCGTGACGGTGCACGCCGCCGGCGGCGCGGCGATGGTGCGCGCCGCCGTCGACGCGGCGCCCGAGGTTCACGTCACCGCGGTCACGGTTCTGACCTCTCTCGACGACCGCGCGCTCGCCGCGACCGGGCTGTCCGGACCGCCGTCGGACGCCGTCCGCAGGCTTGCCGTGCTCGCTGTGGAGGCTGGCGCGAGGGCGATCGTCTGCAGCCCGAAAGAGGTCTCCATGGTCCGCGCGGAGCTCGGCGAAACTGTGACTCTCATCACACCTGGAGTGCGTCCAGAGGGTGCGGAGCGGGCCGATCAGGCCCGAGTCGCCACCCCGGAACGGGCACTCTCGGACGGTTCGGATCTTCTCGTCATCGGTCGCCCGATCACCTCCGCGGTCGATCCGGCCGTGGCCGCCGCCACACTCGCCACCAGGGTTACTCCACTCCGGTAGGCCGTTGACCTGCGAAAACGCCAGTAGGTGCAGGTCCGGGGCACTCTTGGTGTCCGCGGGCCGGTACGGTGGGGCCGCCAAGGACCGAATGCGTCCGGCGCATGCGACGCAGGTCATTCATCCAGTCAAAGGCTGTGTCTTGTGGGGACAATGCTTCGTGACCCCGTGATGCGGCTCGGCTGGACCGAGGAGCCTCTTCCTCGCTAGTTTGCGCGGCGCGATCACCACATTGAGGAGGCGTACCCGTGACCCTGCCGCCCCTGACGCCCGAGCAGAGGGCCGCCGCCCTCGAGAAAGCTGCGCTGGCTCGTAAGCAGCGCGCCGAACTCAAGGAGCGGTTGAAGAAGGGGGAGATCAGTCTTGCCGCCGTTCTCGAGCTGGCGGATGGCGATGAGGTCGTCGGCAAGATGAAGGTTTCCGCGGTTCTGGAGTCGCTTCCCGGAGTGGGCCGTGTTCGGGCCCAGAAGATCCGGGAGCGACTTGGTATCAGCCCGACCCGCCGTCTGCGCGGGCTCGGGGCCAAGCAGCGTGCCGCACTCCTGGAGGAGTTCGGTGCCGGCGCCTGAGTGAGGCGGGAGCGTTACGTGACGCATAGCCGTTGCCGGGATCACCGGTAACGGCCCGTGACGGGAGTCGCCTGAAGGTGTTGATGCCGCGAGGTGTCGACACGTTCCGGTGCCGTGACCGTTCATTGCGTCGCCGAATCGCTTCAGTCACTCAATCGCCGGCCGGATGCGACAAGTTCACATCGAATGCTGGGACCAAAGTCCCGGACATCCCGATGGCGAACCGCATCCGTTTGGTGCGCGGTCGGGCGTCCTCCGTCGGACGGCCGACCGGGATCTCATTGGGGTCCCGCATACCACCCAGGTGAGTGCGGGAACCCGTAGTTAGATGGCATCTTGATGACGATCCTCCGTTGACTGACGGCGGGACCGGCACGGATGCCGCGGCGCGCGGGACCGGCCGCGGTCGGGGGGCAGGCGCGCCCACGGCCGGACCTGCGTGGCTCCGCTGGCGGGCTCTAAGGTGTCGCAATGGGACTGACCGTGTTGTCGGGGCCGTCCGGCGTCGGAAAGGGAACGATCGTCGCGGCTGTCCGTCGGCTCCACCCCGAGGTCTGGGTGTCTGTCAGCGTGACCACACGGGCGCCGCGCCCGGGCGAGACCGACGGCGTCGAGTACCACTTCGTCGATGCCGAGGAGTTCGCCCACATGGTCAAGGTGGGCGACTTCGTCGAGCACGCGATGTTCGCCGGGCACGCCTACGGCACGCCCCGGGGGCCGCTGGAGGAACGGGTCGCGGCAGGCGCGCCCTGCCTGCTGGAGATCGAGCTGCAGGGCGCACGCCAGGTCCGTTCGTCCATGCCGCAGGCCAGATTCGTCTTCCTGGCCCCACCCACGTGGGACGAGCTTGTCCGCCGTCTCACCGGGCGGGGCACCGAGAGCGACGAGGTGATCCGGCGCCGCCTCGACCGTGCCCGGATCGAGCTGGCTGCCGAGACGGAGTTCGACGAGGTCATCGTCAACGACGATGTGACGGCTGCCGCGGCGAGGTTGGTACGCTTGATGACTGCGTGACCAGCAGGGCCCGGCCCGTGCCATCGGTACGGGCTGTTCATGGCGCGGCCGGCGCCGCGCCACCGCGCCCCACCCCGGAAGGACACCGTGTCCGGTACCGTCGCCCAGCCTGAGGGCATCACCAACCCGCCGATCGACGAGCTGCTCGAGGCCACCGACTCCAAGTACAGCCTCGTGATCTACGCAGCGAAGCGGGCGCGCCAGATCAACGCCTACTACTCCCAGCTGGGCGAGGGCCTCCTGGAGTACGTCGGCCCGCTGGTCGAGACGACGAGCGCACAGGAGAAGCCGCTGTCGATCGCGCTCCGCGAGATCAACTCCGGTCTCCTCACCCACGAGACCATCACCGATCCGCTGCCCCCGGTCTCCTGAGCCGGCCGGCCCGCGGGTGTTTCGCGTGACGCGCGGTGCCGGGGCTGCCGGGGCGCGGGCGGTCGCCCTCGATGGGTGACGACGCGAGCGGTCCGGGCCCGGCAGCACCACGGCCGGCAGCACCACGGGTGGCGCAGGTGCCACCGTCGGCCGGGCCCGTCCGTCGGCCCCGGGTCGTCCTCGGGGTGTCGGGGGGCATCGCCTCGTACAAGGCCGTCGAGGTCCTGCGGCAGCTCACCGAGACCGGCCACCAGGTCCGGGTCGTGCCGACCGCGGCCGCGCTGCGGTTCGTCGGAGAGGTGACCTGGGCGGCGCTGTCGGGTCAGCCGGTGGCCACCGACCTGTTCACCGACGCGGAGGATGTGGCCCACGTCCGGATCGGCCGGGAGGCCGACCTCGTCCTGGTCGTGCCGGCCACCGCGGACCTGATGGCCCGGGCCGCTGCCGGCCGCGCAGACGATCTGCTCACCGGCACCCTGCTCACCGCCACCTGCCCGGTGGTCTTCGCGCCGGCCATGCACACCGAGATGTGGCTGCACCCGGCGACCCGCGCGAACGTCGCGCTGCTGCGGGAGCGGGGCGCGATCGTCGTGGAGCCGGCCGTCGGCCGGCTCACCGGCGCTGACTCCGGGCCGGGCCGACTACCCGAACCCGTCGAGATCGCGGCGGTCGCACGGGCGGTGCTGGCCCGGGGGAGCGAAGGAGTACGGCCGGATCTCGCCGGCCGGCACGTGCTGGTCACCGCGGGCGGCACCCGCGAGTACCTCGACCCGGTCCGCTTTCTGGGCAACGCGTCCAGTGGGCGGCAGGGCTACGCGCTGGCCCGAGCCGCCGTGGCCCGTGGGGCCGCGGTCACCCTCGTCGCGGCCAACGTCGCGCTCCCGGACGTCGCCGGCGCGGCCATCCTGCGGGTGGGTTCCGCCGCCCAGCTCCGGGCCGCCGTCCACGAGCAGGCTCCCGCCGCCGACGTGGTGATCATGGCGGCGGCGGTGGCGGACTTCCGGCCGGAGACGGAACACCAGTACAAGATCAAGAAGGAGTCCGGTGCCCCGGAGAGCATCCCGCTGACCAGGAATCCCGATGTCCTCGCCGAGCTCGTCGGGAGCCGTCGGCCCGGCCAGGTGCTGGTGGGCTTCGCCGCCGAGACCGGCGGCCCCGACGCCGGGGTGCTGGACCTGGCCCGGGCGAAGCTGGCCCGCAAGCCGGTGGACCTGCTGGTGGTCAACCAGGTGGGCGCCGGGCTCGGGTTCGAGGTGGAGCAGAACAGCGCGGTGCTCCTCGACCGGGCGGGAGGCACCACCGAGATTCCGCTGACGAGCAAGGATCTCCTCGCGCACCGGGTGCTCGACCGGGTGGCGGGCCTCCTCGGGGCGTCCGGCTGAATGCGTGGTCCGGGCGGTGCACCGGCCACTGAGTGAGGCTCGGTAAACTGCGTCGGTATCAGTCCTGATCTCCCAGGGGGTAGTCCAGTGGCGACGCGCCTTTTCACGTCCGAGTCCGTCACGGAGGGGCACCCGGACAAGATCGCTGACCAGATCAGCGATTCCATTCTCGATGCGATGCTCAAGGACGACCCGAAGAGCCGGGTCGCCGTGGAGACACTGATCACGACCGGTCAGGTGCACGTCGCCGGTGAGGTGACCACCAAGACCTACGTCGACATCGCCTCGGTGGTCCGTGAGCGGATCCTGGAGATCGGCTACGACTCCTCGAAGAAGGGCTTCGACGGCGCTTCCTGCGGTGTGAGCGTCTCCATCGGCGCCCAGTCACCCGACATCGCCCAGGGCGTCGACACGGCGCACGAGGCCCGCGTCGAGGGCACCGAGGACGACCTCGACCGCCAGGGCGCCGGTGACCAGGGCCTGATGTTCGGTTTCGCCTGTGACGAGACCCCCGAGCTGATGCCGCTGCCGATCGCGCTGGCGCACCGCCTCGCCCGCCGGCTGTCCGCCGTCCGCAAGGACGGGCAGGTCGGCTACCTGCGGCCGGACGGCAAGACCCAGGTCACCATCGAGTACGACGACGGCAAGCCGGTCCGGCTCGACACGGTCGTGGTCTCCTCACAGCACGCGGCCGACATCGACCTCGACACGCTGCTCGCGCCCGACGTGGCCGAGTACGTCGTCGAGCCCGAGCTGGCCCTGCTCGAGATCTCCACCGAGGGCCGCCGCCTGCTGGTGAACCCGACCGGCCGGTTCGAGATCGGTGGCCCGATGGGTGACGCCGGCCTCACCGGACGCAAGATCATCGTCGACACGTACGGCGGCTACGCCCGGCACGGCGGCGGCGCCTTCTCCGGCAAGGACCCGTCCAAGGTCGACCGCTCGGCCGCCTACGCGATGCGCTGGGTCGCGAAGAACGTCGTGGCCGCTGGCCTGGCCAGCCGGTGTGAGGTGCAGGTCGCCTACGCGATCGGGAAGGCGCACCCGGTGGGCCTGTTCGTGGAGACCTTCGGGACGGGCACGGTGCCCGACGCCCAGATCCAGGACGCCGTGACCCAGGTCTTCGACCTCCGTCCGGCCGCGATCGTGCGTGACCTCGACCTGCTGCGCCCGATCTACGCGCAGACGGCGGCGTACGGTCACTTCGGCCGTCCCGAGCTCGACTTCACCTGGGAGTCCACCTCCCGCGCGGATTCCCTCGCGGCGGCTGTCCGGGGCTGAGCCCGGCGGCACCTGCCGCACGTCCCCGGGGCCGGCCGCTGAGCCAGCCCCGGGGGGGAGTGACACACCAGCGGTCGCTCTGCCGTCCCGGACAGCACACGAGACGCCTCGCATCCTGTCCGGGATGGCAGTGCGACCGCTGTCGTTGTGACGTCGGGTGGAGACGGCCGGTGATGCTCCGTGGCCGTTCGGTGATCCGCCGCGAGGCGGGGCGCCACCGTGCGGCGGAACGGACGGCGGCGGCTGGTACGAATGCGGCATGGACGACGGGAGCACGGTGATCCCGGGCCTCGACGACGACAGCGTCGGCATCGGCGCCGGAAGCAGCGGAACCGGAAGCAGCGGAAGCAGTGACGGCCTCGGCGGCGGTGCTACGGCGGGCACGGCCGGGGCCGCGCGGCGCCGGCCGGCGAAATCTGGAACCACCGGCGGTCCCGGTCCCCGTTCCGGCGAGGCCGTGAAGCCCGGGCGCGGTGGGCGCGCGCGGCCGGCCGGCACCCGCAAACCAGGCGCCGTGGTCATGGCGGACGAGCTTCCGGTCGCCCGGGTCGTGATCGACACCCCTCTCGTCCATCTCGACCGGCCGTTCGACTACCTGGTGCCGGCCGGCATGGCCGCCGACGTCGTCGCCGGCTCGCGGGTCCGGGTCCGGTTCGCCGGTCGCCTGGTGGACGGCATCGTGCTGGAGCGGGCCGTGAGTTCGGATCATGACGGGCGCCTCGCTCCGCTGGCCCGAGCGGTGTCCAGGGAGTCCGTCCTCTCCGAGCCGGTCGCGCGGCTGGCCCGCGCCGTGGCCGACCGTTATGCCGGAACCATGGCCGACGTGCTGCGCCTGGCGGTCCCGCCACGCCACGCCCGCGCCGAGGCGGCGGCGCCGGGAAAGGGTGGAGACACTGAGCCCACTGCGCAGTCCCGCCCCGCGGGCGGGCCCCCCGCCGAGGGGGATGAGCCCGGCCAGCCCGGCAAGCCCGACCGGGCTGATGGGGGTGACCCGGCCGATCAGGGTGCCGGGGTCTGGTCGACCTGCGCTGACGGGCCCGCCTTCCTGGCCGCGCTCGCCGGGGGCGGGGCGCCTCGTGCGGTCTGGTGGGCGCCCCCCGGCCCGTCCTGGCCCGAGATGATCGCTCGCGCCGTCGCGGCGGCGACGGCGTCGGGCCGAGGTGCGCTCGTGGTGGTACCCGACCACCGGGATGTGGACCGGGTCGGCGCGGCCCTGGCGTCCCTCCAGGCCGGCCGGGCGATGCCGCCCCTGCTCCTGCGGGCCGACCTCGGCCCCGAGGAGCGGTACCGGCGGTTCCTCGCCGTCCGCCGCGGCCAGGCCCCGGTGGTGGTGGGCACGCGGGCGGCCGTCTTCGCCCCCGTCGACAGGCTCGGGCTCGTGGTGGTGTGGGACGACGGTGACGATCTGCACGCGGAGCCGAGGGCGCCCTACCCGCACACCCGCGATGTCGCGGTCCTGCGGGCGCAGGCGGAGCGCTGCGCGGTCCTGATCGGCGGGTTCTCGCCGTCGGTGGAGGCGGAGGCGCTCGTCCGGGTCGGGTGGGCCGGCCGTCTCGCGCCCACCCGGGAGGCTGTGCGCGGGCTCGCGCCGCGGGTGGAGCCAGTCGGTTCCGACTTCGAGGCATCGATCGATCCAGCCGCCAGGGCGGCACGGCTGCCCTCACTCGCGGTCCGCGCCGCGCGGGCTGCCCTGGCGGCCGGTGAGCCGGTGCTGGTCCAGGTGCCCCGGCGGGGTTACCACCCGTCGATCGCCTGCGCCCGGTGCCGTCGTCCGGCGCGTTGCCGTGCCTGTTCCGGGCCGCTCGGTCGCACCTCCGCCGCGGCGGCGCTGGCCTGCCGCTGGTGCGGCCGGCCGGTGCCCCGCCCGGTGGACGGCCCCGGCCGGGGCGGTGGCGAGCCCACCGGCTGGCACTGCGCCACCTGCGGCGGCAATCAGCTGCGGGCGTCCGTGACCGGCGACCGCCGGACGGCCGAGGAGCTGGGCCGGGCCTTCCCCGGAGTGCCCGTGCGTACCTCCGGGCGGGACTCCGTGCTGGCCACGGTCCCCGCCGAGCCGGCGCTCGTCATCTCGACGCCTGGTGCCGAGCCGGTCGCCGACGGAGGGTACGGGGCAGTGCTGCTTCTCGACGGCTGGGCGCTGCTGGGCCGACCCGACCTGCGGGCTGGCGAGGAGACCCTGCGCCGATGGCTGGCCGCGGCCGCGCTCGCCCGGCCCGGGCCGGGCGGCGGGCGGGTGGTGGTGGCGGCCGACATCGGGCTCGGTCCGGTCCAGGCCCTGGTCCGTTGGGATCCCGCGCTGTTCGTCGGACGGGAGGCGGACGAGCGGGCCGAGCTCGGCTTCCCGCCAGCCAGCCGGGTTGCGGCCGTGGAGGGAACTCCTGCGGCGCTCGACGACCTGCTCGCGGCCGCGACCCTGCCCGAGGGGGCCGAGGTGCTCGGCCCGGTACCGGTGCCCGTCCGCCCGTCCGCCCGCGAGCGGGCGCCCGCCGGCGAGGGGGCGCCCGCCGGCGAGGGGGCGGGTGGCGAGGGGGCGGCGGTCGGCCGGCAGCGGGCGGCGCGGAGCAGTCCCGGGGCCGGGATCGGTGCGGAGGAGCAGGAACCGGAGCGTCTGATCATCCGGGTCCGGCGTCAGCAGGGCGCTGAGCTGGCCCGCGCACTGCGTGCGGCGCGGGGCGCGCTGGATGCCCGCCGCGCCGGCCGGGTACGGGTTCAGCTCGACCCGCTGGCGATCGGCTGACCCGGCCGCCCGGCTGGCCGGGTTCCGCACCGCTCGCCGCGCCGTAGCATGGGCGTATCCGATCTCGCCGGGCCCGTGTCGGTCAGGTGACGACATTCTGGGAGTGGCCGTGTCTGTCCGTGACATCCGCCTCTTGGGGGATCCGGTGCTGCGCACGGTCGCCGACCCGGTGGCGACCTTCGACCGGGAACTGCGCCGCCTCGTCGACGACCTCGCTGACACCATGCGCGAAGCGGGTGGTGTCGGGCTGGCCGCACCCCAGCTCGGGGTTTCCCTGCGTGTCTTCACCTACCTGGATGACTCCGACGAGGTGGGCCACCTGATCAATCCGGTGCTGGGGCCGTTCAGCGAGGACATGATGGACGGAGAGGAGGGATGTCTGTCCCTCCCCGGTCTGGCGTTCGAGCTGCGCCGCCCGGAGCGGGTGCTGGCTGTCGGCCAGAACGCCCACGGTGACCCGGTCACAGTGGAGGGCAGTGGCATCCTGTCCCGGTGCCTGCAACACGAGACCGATCACCTCGACGGGATCCTCTTCATCGATCGCCTCGACAAGGAGACGAAGCGGGCGGCGATGAAGGCGATCCGCGAGGCGGAATGGGCGAACGAGCCGAAGCCGACGGTGAAGGTCTCGCCGCACCCTCTGTTCGGCCGAGGGCGCTGAGCCGGAACAGCAAGATCGTCGCTCTGGCTCTCCTGGCGGCGATGGCGGGTGGTTCGGTGGTGGGCACGGCTGTCGGTTCCACGCTCGGGTCGGCCGCCAGTTCGATGATCGTGATGATGGTCGGAACGATCGGATCGGCAGCGGCGGATCCGGGCCGGGACCGGCGCTGAGGAGCTGCTGCATTCATGCGTCTTGTCTTCGCGGGTACTCCGGAGGTCGCCCTCCCGAGCCTGCGCGCTCTGCTGGACAACCCACGCCACCAGGTGGCCGCGGTGGTGACCCGGCCCGACCGGCCCGCGGGCCGGGGCCGGCACGTCCGTGCGTCGCCGGTCCGTGAGCTGGCCGCCGAGCAGGGCATCGAGGTGCTGGCGCCCGCACGCGCCGGTGATCCCGACTTCCTGGRCCGGCTCGGCGAGATCGCGCCGGACTGCTGCCCGGTCGTCGCGTTCGGCGCGCTGCTGCCCCCGTCGGCCCTCGACATCCCGAAACACGGCTGGGTGAACCTGCACTTCTCGCTGCTGCCCGCGTACCGGGGCGCGGCGCCGGTGCAGCGGGCGGTGCTCGCCGGGGATGACATCACCGGCGCGAGCGTGTTCCAGATCGAGCCGTCTCTCGACTCCGGCCCGGTCTACGGGGTCCTCACGGAGCAGGTCCGCCCCACGGACACGTCGGGGGACCTGCTCGACCGGCTGGCGGTCGCCGGCGCGCGGCTGCTGGTGGCGGTGCTGGACGGCATCGAGGACGGCGCCGTCGAGGCCCGCCCGCAGCCGTCCGACGGCGTCACGCTGGCGCCGAAGCTCAGCGTGGACGAGGTCCGCGTCGACTGGTCCGCACCGGCGCCGGCGGTCGACCGGCTGATCCGGGCGGCCACCCCCGCACCGGGGGCCTGGACGACGTTGCGCGGCAGGCGGGTGAAGCTCGGCCCCGTGAGGGTCGGGGCCAGCCCGGCCGGCCCGGCGGACTCCGCCGGGGTGCCGCTGCCGCCTGGGCGGATAACGGTGCCCGAGCGTGGCGTCGTCGCCGTGGGGACGGGCACCGGGCCGGTGGTCCTCGGCGAGGTCCGGCCGGAGGGCCGGGGCCCGATGGCCGCCGCGGACTGGATCCGCGGCCTGCGCCCGGCCGCGGACGAGGCGTTCGCGTGAGCGTGGCGACCCCCCGCCGCGGCGGGGCCGCGGACCCGGCCCGGTTGCTCGCCTGGGAGGTGCTGCGCGCGGTCGACGAGCGCGGTGCCTACGCGAACCTGATGCTGCCCGCGCTGATGGCGGGCCGGCGGCTCTCGTCCCGCGACCGCGGGCTGGCGACCGAGCTGACCTACGGCTCGCTCCGGGCGATGGGCACCCTGGACGGTGTGCTCGGCACGGTGACCAGCCGACCGGTCGACACGGTGGATCCCCCGGTCCGGGACGCGCTGCGCCTCGGCACCTACCAGCTGCTGTCGACGCGGGTACCCGCCCGCGCGGCCGTCGCGTCCACCGTCGACCTGGTCCGGGCCACCTGCGGCGAGCGTCCCGTGCGGTTCGCGAACGCGGTGCTCCGGCGGGTGGCGGCGCGCGTCGAGGAGACGGAGGGGGACATTGCCGTGCTCCTGTCCGCCCCCGACGTGGATGTCGACCCGGCCGGCCATCTCACGGTGGTCACCGCGCATCCACGCTGGATCGTCGACGTGGTGCTCGACGCGCTCGACGGTGACGCGGCGGCCGCGCGGGCGGCGCTGGTGGCGAACGACACCAGGCCGACCGTCCACCTGGTCGCCCGGCCTGGCCGGATCAGCGCCGACGAGCTCGTCGAGCAGGCGGCGGCGGTCGGTCTGCGGGCGCGCCGCAGTGTGTTCTCCCCGTATGCCGTCTATCTGGACGGTGGCGACCCCGGCACGCTGCCGGCGGTCCGGGCGGGTGAGGCGGCCGTGCAGGACGAGGGCAGCCAGCTGGTCGCCCTGGCGCTCGCGGCGGTCCCGATCGTCGGCCGGCCCACCGGGCTGACGGTGGACCTGTGCGCCGGCCCCGGTGGCAAGGCCGCCCTGCTCGCGGGGGCCCTCGCCGCCGACCAGCCGCCTGCCGCCGACCAGCCGTCGCCGTCGCGACCTGGGCAGCCGCCGCGAGCGGAGCGGCGCCCGCGGCTGCTCGCGCTCGAGCCGCGGGCGGCCCGGGCCGGCCTGGTCGAGGCGTCGCTGGCCGGGTTCCCCGACGCGTGGACGGTGCGGGCGGACGGCCGGCTCCCTCCGGTCCGGCCCGGCACGGCCGACCGGGTGCTGGTGGATGTGCCCTGTTCCGGTCTCGGTGCGCTGCGCCGCCGGCCCGAGGCCCGGTGGCGACGCACGCCGGCCGACGTCGCGGCCCTGGTGCCGCTGCAGCGCCAGCTGCTCGTCGCCGCCCTGGACCTCGTGCGGCCGGGCGGCGTGGTCGCCTATGTGACCTGTTCGCCGCATCCTGAGGAGACGTCCGAGGTGGTGATGGCCGTGGTCCGCCAGCGGGCGGACATCGCGATCCTCGACGCCCGACGTTCGGACGCCCTTGCCGGTGTCCTCGCCGGGACGTCCGCCGAAGGCCCGTTCGTCCAGCTGTGGCCGCACCTGCACGGTACGGACGCGATGTTCCTCGCACTGCTGCGGCGCCGGAGCGACTGAACCGGCCGCGGGCCCGGCGGCAGCAGCAGCGGTCGCCGGGCCGCCGGGCCGGTTCCAGCTCACCGCGTCGCCACGGCGAGCCGCGCTCCTGGATACGCTCGCGATGTGGCACTCGCGCAGATCTATCCCAGCATGCTCGCTGCCGATTTCGGGCGGATCGCGGACGCGGCCCGTGCCGTCGACGGGCACGCGGACTGGCTGCATGTCGATGTCATGGACTACCACTTCGTGCCGAACCTGGCGTTCTCACCGGACACGGTGGACGCGCTGCGCAAGGTCACCGGGACCCCGCTCGACTGCCACCTGATGATCGACGATCCGGACCGGTGGGCACCGGGCTTCGCCGAGCGCGGCGCGGCGAACGTGACGATCCACGCCGAGGCAGTCGATGACATCGCCCGCACCACCGACGCGATCCGGGCCGCCGGCGCGCGCACCGGCCTGGCGGTGAAGCCGGCGACGCCGGTCGAGCACTACCTCGACGATCTGCATCGCTTCGACCTGCTGCTGCTCATGACCATCGAGCCGGGCTTCGGCGGCCAGAGCTTCATGGACGAGGTCCTGCCGAAGATCGTCGCGGCCCGCCGGCTGATCGACGAACGCGGGCTGGACCTGTGGCTCCAGATCGACGGCGGGGTCAACAGGGAGACCATCGAGCGGTCCGCCGAGGCCGGGGTGGACGTCTTCGTGGCGGGAACCGCGGTGTTCGGTCTGGACGACCCGGCGGCGGCGGTCGAGTCGCTGCGTGCGCTGGCGGTGGCCGCGGCACCGCGGCTGACCGGCGGAGCCGCGCGGACCCAGCCGGCGTCCCCGAGGATCTGACCCAGGCGGGTCGCGGCCGGAGAATGACGAGGATTACGGTCGCTGGCCCGAGCGTCCGCAGCGTCCGTATGCCACACTTGAACGCGTACTGACAAATGCACGCGCGCTCCGGGGTCGGTGAAACTCCGAGCCGGCGGTGACAGTCCGCGACCCGTCCACCCTCGTGGTGGCCGGTGGACCTGGTGGAATTCCGGGACCGACGGTGAAAGTCCGGATGGGAGGACGCGCGCGGGGCACCGCCGTGTCGACCGTGCGACTGGGCCGTCCCGGCGTGGGTTGGCGCTAGCGTGCCAACTCGGACCCGCGTGATTCTTCTGTGTCCTGGACGTGCTGCCGGGACCGGAAGGTGCGGGATCGGATGTTCACCGGCATCGTCGAAGAACTCGGCGTGGTGACCGCGATCGAACCGCGGCAGGACGCGGCGTCGCTGACCGTCGAGTGTCGAGGTGTCCTCGATGACGTGGCGCACGGAGCCTCCGTCGCGGTCAACGGGGTGTGTCTCACCGTGACCTCCTTCGCTCGTCCCCCTGACAGCCCCGGAGACGGGCCGGCAGCTCCGGCAGCTCCGGCGGGAATGTTCACCGCCGACGTGATGCTCGAAACGCTGAACAGGTCCTCCCTCGGCGACCTTGCCGTGGGTGACCGGGTGAACCTCGAGCGCCCCGTCCGCCTCTCCGACCGCCTCGGCGGGCACCTGGTCCAGGGCCACGTCGACGGGGTCGGCGTCGTCCTGGAAAGGGCGCCCGCCGAGCACTGGGAGGTGGTTCGGATCGCACTGCCACCGCGGCTGGACCGCTATCTCGTCGAGAAGGGCTCGGTGACGGTCGACGGCGTCAGCCTGACTGTCGTGGACGTCCGGCCGGCGGCCGGCTCCGAGCCCGCAAGCTTCACCGTCAGCCTCATTCCGACCACCCTGGCCGACACCACGCTGGGGAGCCGCGCGGTCGGCGACAAGGTCAACATCGAGGTGGACGTCCTGGCCAAGTACGTCGAGAAGCTCCACGCGGATCTGAACGGATCACATTGATGACCACATACCTGGCCGGCGACTCCGCGGCCACCTCGCAGCCGACCGCCACCTCCGTGACGGCGACCGCTCACGCTCCGCAGACCCGCCGGCCGGAGGAGGAGTCGACCCTGCGGACAGCTGACAGCGGGCGGACACCGTTCGCCACGATCGAGGAGGCCATCGCACAGATCGCGGCCGGCCGCCCGATCGTCGTCGTCGACGACGAGGACCGCGAGAACGAGGGTGACCTGATCTTCGCGGCCGAGGCCGCGACGCCGGAGCTGCTCACGTTCATGATCCGGCACACGGCCGGCGTCGTCTGCGTCCCGCTCGACCCCGCCGAGGTCGACCGGCTCGAGCTCGACCAGATGGTGCCGCAGAACACCGACCGGATGCGCACCGCGTTCACCGTCTCGGTGGATGCCCGGACCGGCGTCTCCACCGGCATCTCCGCGGCCGACCGGGCGCGCACGATCCGGCTGCTGGCCGACCCGGGCACCGAGCCCGGTGACCTCACCCGTCCAGGCCACGTCTTCCCGCTGCGCGCGCGGGAGGGCGGCGTCCTGCGCCGGCCCGGCCACACCGAGGCCGCGGTGGACATCGCCCGGCTGGCCGGTCTGCGCCCGGTGGGGGCGATCTGCGAGATCGTCAACGAGGACGGCACGATGGCCCGTCTGCCGGAGCTGACGGTCTTCGCCCGGGAGCACGACCTGGCACTCATCTCGATCGCCGACCTTGTCGCCTACCGCCGCCGGACGGAGCCGCGCATCGAGCGGATGGCGGAGGCCCAGATCCCGACCCGGCACGGCGTGTTCCGCGCGGTGGGGTACCGGGACACCTTCGACGGTGTCGAGCACATCGCCCTGGTCCGGGGTGAGGTCGGCGACGGCGAGGACGTCCTGGTGCGGGTGCACAGCGAGTGCCTCACCGGGGATGTCTTCGGTTCCCGGCGCTGCGACTGCGGCAACCAGCTCGACGCGGCGCTGCGCGCGGTCGCGGCCGAGGACCGCGGTGTCGTGCTGTATGTGCGTGGCCACGAGGGACGCGGCATCGGCCTGCTGGACAAGCTGCGCGCCTACCAGCTGCAGGATGCCGGCCACGACACCGTCGACGCGAATCTCGCCCTGGGGCTGCCGGCTGACGCCCGGGACTACGTCACCGGCGCGCAGATCCTGCTGGACCTCGGTGTCCACGGGCTGCGGCTGCTCTCCAACAACCCGACCAAGCGGGCCGGGCTGGAGTTGTACGGCCTGCGCGTGGTGGGGCTGGTCGGTCTGCCGGTGGCGCACACGCCGGAGAACCTGCGCTACCTGACCACCAAGCGCGACCGGATGGGCCACGACCTGCCGGGTCTCCCGCTGGCCGTCGGGGGAGACACGCATGGGAACGGCGCCCGCGAGGCCCGGCCCTGGTCGGTGGCGGGCGCCGGCGCCGGCGCCGACTGGGCGGACCGTGCGGACCGCGCGGACCGCGCCGACGACCGGGCCTGCGAGGAGGCCCGATGAGCGGGGCAGGCGCGCCGGCCGAGGAGCTTCCCGACGCCGGCGGCCTGACCCTGGCGATCGTCGCCACCCGGTGGCACGCGGAGATCACCGACTCGCTGCTCGGAGGCGCGCTGCGTGCGGCCAAGGACGCCGGGGTGCCGCACGCGCCCACCGTGGTCCGGGTGTCGGGTGCCGTCGAGCTGCCGGTGGTGGCCGCCGCGCTGGCGTCCCGCCACGACGCGGTGGTCGCGCTCGGCGCGGTGATCCGCGGTGGCACACCGCACTTCGACTACGTCTGCAGGTTCGTGACCGACGGCCTGGCGAGGGTCACTCTCGACTCCGGTGTGCCGATCGGTTTCGGGTTGCTGACCTGCGACACCGTGGAACAGGCCAGGGACCGGGCCGGTCTGCCCGGTTCGGCGGAGGACAAGGGGCGCGAGGCCACCCTGGCCGCGCTGGACACGGCCGTCGTCCTGCGCGGTCTCGCCGCGCGCACCGTGACCGGCTTCGCCTGACCAGGTTCTGTCCGACCGCGACGCCAGGCCGGCAGTCCTGATGTGGCCCACCGGTGGGCCGTGTGTGGCTGTAACACCGTGGTCACAGCTCTGTCGGCCTGGCGTACTTGTGACGCCGTACCTTCCGCGAGAGTGTGGTTTCGAACCGTATCGGTGACCTCGCGCAGTGCGGGGTCCGCGCAGGTGGGCGCCGGTCGGGGCGTACGGTGGCCGCACGGTGGTCGCGGTGGTGGGTCGAGGGGGGCCCACCGAGCCCGCGTCACCTCATGCGAGGTTCCGGTGCGACAGACCGGCCGGCGGTGGACGGGGGGATCCACCGGCGTGCCGATCTTTCGACGGTCGACACATGGGGTGGGCACATGCAGGTGACGGGCCACGGATCTGAACGTGACGGGGCCGCCGGGGCGTCCTCCCGCGGCTCCGGCTCCGAACGGTCCGATCCCGGGGCCGCGGCCTGGGAGCGCTCCGACGCGGAGGCCGGATCGAGGCCGGGGGAGCCGGACACGGGCGACGGCCCCGGTCCGGAAGTCGACGCCGAGGGCGATGCCCGCCCGGTCTCGCTGCTGGGGATGCGAATGAGTCAGGAGACCCAGCCCGGCCGCGCCACGGTCAGCCGCCGCCAGGCCCGCAGCCGTCCCCGCGCACCACGGCCCGAGCCCGCGACCCGCGGGGATTCGCCTCCGGGCCCGCCGGCCGTGCGCCGCAACACCGCCCCCGGCCCCGCCCGTGCCCCAGCGCCCGGCGTCCCGCCCACTCCTCCGCCGCCTGTCTCACCGCCCCCTGCTTCCCAGCGACCCGCTGCGCCGGTCTCGCCCGCACCCATCGCTCCGGCACCCGTCGCGCCTGCGCGGCCGCAGGTGGCGGACATCCCGCCCGGCGCTGGACCGGACCCGCGCCGGGGCGGTGGGTGGGTACCGGACGTTGCGGCCCCGAACCCGGCACCGGCCCCGAACCCGGCACCGGCCCCGAACCCGGCACCGGCCCCGAACCCGGCACCGGCCCCGAACCCGGCACCGGCCCTGGGCCCAGGTCCAGGGCCGGCCCCGGCATCGGCTTCTGCCTGGGAGGCCAGTGTCTCGTTCGGGTCGCTGCCGACCCACCCGCCGCCGGCGGCTCGACCGCCCGCGTTGCCCGCGGGCGCCCCGAACACGGGCTATGCGGCYGTCCCGACAGGATCGACGACCCCGACCCCGACTGTGCCGGCGGGGGCGGCCGAGCTGGTCGGGCCGGTCACGGTGCCCGGGCCGGCGTCCGGTCGGCTACCGGTGCCCGCTCCGGCGGCGCTCCCCGTCGCCCGCCGGGACGCGGCGCGCGCCCGCCGCGTGCTGGTGGGTGGCTTCGGCGGGGGTGGTGGCCGCACGACGGTGGCCGCGGGCCTCGGCCTGGCGCTGGTGGCGCGTGGCCAGGCGCGGGTCGCCGCCGTCGACGCCTGCCCGGACCAGTACGGGACGCTGACCCAGCGGGTCGGACTGCGGGCACGGGGGAGCGGGGTCCGCGAACTGGTGACCGCCCGGCCGCCGGTGGAGTCTCTGACCGATGTGCGGCGCTATCTGAGTGCTGACGGTCCTGGCGGGCTGGAGGTGCTCGCCGGGGTGCACGACCTCGCCGCTCCGGGCCTGACCGGAGAAGAGCTCGCCGCGGCGCTTGGCCTGCTCGCCCGCTGGTTCCGGGTCGTGATCGCGGACGGCCCGCCCGGGTGGAGCCAGCCGGTACCCGCAACCCTGCTCGCCCGCAGTGACCTGGTCGTCCTGGCGAGCCGCGCCGGAGAGGCCGACCTGGCGGCGGCGGACCACGCCCTCACCGCGCTGGCCGCGGCCGGGCGCGCCGACCTGCAGGCCTCCGCGGTGCTGGCGGTGGTGGAGACCTACCCGACCCGGCTCACCCGGACGGCCCGGCAGCGGCTGGACGATGTTGCCGCGCGGGTCCGCCATGCGGTGACCGTCCCGTTCGACCCCGGGCTCACGGACGGCCGGGCCCTTGTCTGGCAGCGTCTTCGCCGTCGAACCCGCGCGGCCTTCGAGGAACTGGCGGTCGCGGTGGATCCCCCCGACGGGTGACGGCCGTCGTGCGAGGCTCTGACCGGAAGGCACTACAGTCGATGCGATGTCTCCTGACCTGCTGACGCCACCCGGGCAGGGTGATGACGGCCGCGCCGACTCCGCTCTGCTGACGGCGCTGCGCTCGGGCGACCGATCGGCGCTCACCGCGGCGCTGCCGGGTGCGCGGGTGTTCGTCGGCGTCGAGGCGCGGTCGTTGGCGACCGATGTGGTGACCGGCGCCGACAAGCAGAGCGACATGGTCCTGGTAACCCTGCGTACGCCGTCCGGCTCCGGGGCGCTGCCTGTCTTCAGCGCGGTGGATGTGATGGCCGCCTGGCGCCCGTCCGTGCGCCCGGTCGCGGTGACGTTGCCGGACGCGTGCGCGGAGGCCGTCCGGATGGGCCTGGCGGCGGTGGTGATCGACCTGGGTGGGCCAGCTCCGGTCACACTGGATGTCCGCCCGACCGCCGGGGAGGGCTCCGGGGGCACCGGCTGCCGGATCCCGCGGCCGTTCGGACGTGGCGAGGGGATGTGGATCTCCTCCTCCGCGACCGACAGTGTCGGGGCCGCCCGCGGCCGAGGTGTCACCCGGGCGGTGGCGATGGCCGGAGCGGACGGCCTGGACGAGGTGGTCGTCGCGGACGACACGGGTGGTGGTCTGCTCCGTCCCCGCCCCGTGCCGCTGGGCGCCCGTGGACGGCGGCGGATCCGGGCGGCGCTGGCCGGCCTGCCGGCGGCCACGGAGGTCTGGCCGGCGGAGCTCGCCCCGCCGGCCGGGCGGGAGCAGGCGGCACGCCCGGTGCTCGCCGTGGCGGTGAGCGGCGTGGCCGCAGGCGCCGGGGGCAGCGCCGCGGCGGGCGCGGCGGACGGCGTTGACCCGGCAGACGGCGTCGACGAGGCGACCGCGGAGATCGTGCGGCGGCTGCGTCTGGTGATCGAGGCGCCCGTCGTTCGTGGGGCGGCGACCGGGGCCGATGACGGTCAGGGATCCGACGAGGTGGCGGCCGCGGTGCTCGTGGTCGACCCCACCGAAGTGCCGGCGGTACGGGCGCATCTGGGGCGGGGTGTCCGTCCGCCGCGGCGGTTCGCACTGTGGCGGCCGGGGGCGCGGTAGTAGTCGCGTGTGGTCTGGTTGTGGGAGTGAGCCCGGCGTTGCGACTGTTCATGGGCTTGTCGCGGGTGCAGTCCTGGTGCGTTCGCCCGCTGGGCGGCGGGCGAACGCCGGCCGTGGCACCGGGCCGGGCCGGGTCCGAGACGTCGCCTGGCGCAGGCCCGACCGGTGCTGTTGATCGTCCCTTCCGCGGAGCTCTGCTACGCTGGGCTGCAGACCACCTGGTGGCAGGTCGTAACGGCGTTCTCGGGTACGGTATGTCCCTTTCGGGGCACCGGGCCCGCGCGGCGTTCGGGCCGGTCACCAGGTCAAAGCGGGGGTTCGCCCTCCACCCGTTGCCGCCGTCGGAGTAGATCCGGCCGGTCGCCAGCCCAGGCGGTTGGCGTGCGGTAGCCGGGTCGCCGGTCGGCCGAGCCGTTCCCACGGCATGTCGGCCGGGAGTCTGGGATGTCCCGGGCTTGGTGCTCCGCTGCGGTGAGGTCGTGCCCGCGCGTCGAGCCACGGAGGAAAGCACATCAGCACAGAGTCACGTATCAATGACCGGATCCGCGTCCCGGAGGTTCGCCTCGTCGGTGCGGAGGGTGAGCAGATCGGCATCGTCTCCATCGGCGAGGCCATGCGCCTGGCGCAGGAGGCTGACCTCGACCTCGTCGAGGTGGCGCCGACCGCCCGTCCGCCGGTCTGCAAGTTGATGGACTTTGGCAAGTTCAAGTACGAGTCCGACCAGAAGCGTCGCGAGGCTCGCAAGAACCAGGTCCAGACGGTCATCAAGGAGATGAAACTCCGACCGAAGATCGATCCGCACGACTACGAGACCAAGAAGGGTCACGTCGTGCGCTTCCTCAAGGCCGGCGACAAGGTCAAGATCACCATTATGTTCCGTGGTCGTGAGCAGTCACGGCCCGAGCTCGGCATCCGGTTGCTGCAGCGGCTGTCGACCGACGTCGCCGATCTCGGCTACGTCGAGGCCCAGCCCAAGCAGGACGGGCGGAACATGACAATGGTCATGGCCCCACACAAGGGGGCCAAGCCGCAACGGCTGCCGGAGCCTGCCCAGGTCTAGGCCATGGCGCCGGACACGTCGAACCACGTGTCCGGCGGCACAGGTACCCAGCGGTACGGGTACCTGGAACAGGCGCGCCCAGGCGCGCACCCGCACTCACCACAGGGACACGATCATGCCCAAGATGAAGAGCCACACCGGGACCGGGAAGCGGTTCCGCGTAACCGGGACCGGCAAGGTGATGCGCAGGCGCGCCAACCGTGCCCACCTGCTCGAGCACAAGTCGAGCCGGCGCACCCGGCGGCTGTACGACGAGGTCGTGGTGAGCTCCGCGGACGATCGGCGCATCAAGCGCCTGCTGTCCCGCTGACAGCTCCGGCCCGGCAGCCGTCCTGGGCGGTGCGCGGGCCGGAGGCTAACGAACGAAGGAGACAGGTGCCCTCATGGCACGCGTGAAGCGGGCGGTCAACGCCCAGAAGAAGCGCCGCGAGGTCCTCGAGGCCGCCAGCGGCTACCGGGGTCAGCGGTCCCGGCTGTACCGCAAGGCCAAGGAGCAGATGCTCCATTCGATGACCTACTCCTACCGGGACCGTCGCGCGCGCAAGGGCGACTTCCGGCAGCTGTGGATCACTCGGATCAATGCCGCCGCCCGGGCGAACGGCATGACCTACAACCGGTTCGTCCAGGGCCTGCGCCTGGCCGGGGTCGAGGTCGACCGCAAGATCCTCGCCGATCTCGCCGTCAACGACGCGGCCGCCTTCGCGGCTCTCGTCGAGGTCGCGCGCGCCGCGCTGCCGGCGGCGACCGAGACCTCGGCGGCCTGAGAGCCTCTGGCGCCGGCCGGTGACGTCGCGCCGTCCGCAGGGCCGTTCCGCGGGCCGGCCGGCATCCGCTGCCGGCCGGCGCCCCGGCGGCACGGGTGTCCGGCCCGTGGCAGCCTCACTCGGGCAGCCGGACGGGATCCGTTCCGCCCGGGTCGCCGCCGCCCGTCGGCTACGGCGCGCGGTGGCACGCCGCGACGAGGGCCTGTTCCTCGTCGAGGGCGCCCAGGCGGTCACCGCGGCGCTGGTCGCCGGCGCCCTGGTGGAGCTGTTCGTCGGTGAGTCGGCGGCCGTGCGGCACGCGGACCTGATCGCCGGGACGGATGTCCCGGTCCGTCTCGTGACCGACGCGGCGGCGGCGGCGCTGTCGGAGACGGTGACGCCGCAGGGGCTGGTTGGTGTCGCCGAGCTTCCCGGGCACCGGCTCGCCGATCTGGGCCGGCCCCGGCTGGTCGCGATCTGCGAGGGTGCGAACGACCCGGGGAACGCCGGCACGGTGATCCGCTCGGCGGACGCGGCCGGTGCCGACGCCGTGGTCTTCGTCGGAGACAGTGTCGACCCGTTCGGCGGCAAGTGCGTCCGGGCCTCGGCCGGCAGCATCTTCCATCTGCCGGTGGTGGTGGCCGACGATGCGCTCGCGGCCGTGACGGCGGTGCGGGAGGCCGGGTGCCGGGTCCTCGCCACGTCCGGCCGTGCGGCCCGCGATCTCGACGACCTCGCGTCCGCGGGCATTCTCGCGGTGCCGACGGCCTGGGTCTTCGGTAACGAGGCCCGGGGCCTCACGGCGCGGACGGCGGCGTCCGCGGACACGGCGGTGCGGGTGCCGGTGTACGGTCAGGCCGAGTCACTGAATCTTGCGGTTGCGTCGGCACTGTGCCTGTATGCGTCAGCGCGGGCGCAGCGGGTTGTGGGGTCCGCGACGTCCGGTGTCAGGGGAGGTGGGGCGCATTGACGCGCATCGTCGCGTCCACTCCTGGGCACGCTGTCCCCGGGCATCCGGTACCGGAGTCCGTGGCGGCCCCGGGGCACTCGGTGACTCCGGAACACGAGGCGACTCAGGGGCACGGCGGCCCGGGGAGCGAGCGCCCTGCCGGGCAGGACGGCGTCACCGTGCACCACGGCACGACTGAGAACGACGACACACCTGAGAACGACGACACACCTGAGAACGACGGCGCGACCGGGGCGCAGGGCGCACCCGGAACCGGTGAGTCCGAGACCACGGAGGAGTCGGTGGACGTGCTTTCTCCGGCCACCCTCGACCTGCTGCCCGACCCGGTCGTCGTCACCGACGCCACCGGCACCGTGGAGATGTTCAATCTCGCCGCGTCGAAGGTGACGGGGCTGGCCGCCGGGYAGGCGGTGGGGCGGCACGTCACCGAGGTCATGCCTCTGCTCGACGAGCGGGGCAACGACTGGTGGGAGTGCTCGCGGCCGAGTCGCGAGCTGCCGCGGGTGACCGGGCAGCCCGAGCGCCGGCTGACCTACGCCGGTCCCGTCGCCGATCACGACTTCAACGTCACCGCCCGTTTCACCCGGGCCGAGGGCGTTCTCGTCCGGGTCGCGGTCTGCCTGCGGGACACGGTGAGCAGGGAGCGGATCGAACGCAACCGGGCGGATCTCATCGCCACGGTCGCCCATGAGCTTCGCTCGCCGCTGACCAGCGTGAAGGGGTTCACCGCCACGCTGCTCGCCCGGTGGGACCGGTTCACCGACGAGCAGAAGAAGCTCATGCTCAACACCGTCAACACCGACGCGGACCGGGTCACCCGGCTGCTCACCGAGCTGTTGGACGTCTCCCGCATCGACGCCGGCCGGGTGCAGATCCGCAAGCAGATCGTCGACATGCGGGCGGCCGTCCGGCGTGTCGTCGAGGGCAAGATCGCTGCCGGCTCGGCCGCGGCGGAGCGGTTCGATGTCCGCATGGAGGGCGAGCTGCCCGAGATGTGGGTCGATCCCGACAAGATCGATCAGGTTCTCCACAACCTCATCGACAACGCGCTGCGCCACGGCGCGGGTACTGTGACCGTCGTGCTGAGCGGGACGCGGACTGGCGCCGAGGTGACGGTCACCGACGAGGGCGAGGGAGTTCCGGAGGCCAACGCCATCCGGGTGTTCGCCAAGTTCTGGCGCGGCGCGAGCCGCGGCAACGGCACGGGTCTCGGCCTCTACATCGCCAAGGCGCTCATCGAGTCGCACGGCGGGACGATTTCGGTCGGAAGAGCACCGCACGGCGGCGCGGAGTTCCGATTTTTCCTGCCCGCCGGTGGGCCCGTGTTCGGCTGAGGCCACGTTCGGCTGAGGCCACGTGCGGCTGAGACCACGCGACGCATCACCGGCGGGCGCCCCGGGAGAACCGACCCAACCGTTCGGGTGGGCCACACCGGCCCGCCCACCCACCGATGAGGATGATCATCGTGCCCGCCCCCAACGAGACCGCTGATCCCGTGGATCTCGGTGCCCTGGAACCGGACCGGCTGGACCGTGACGTGGCCGCGGCGCTCGCCGCGATCGCCGCGGCGGACAGCCTGGACGCGCTGGCCGTGGTGCGCACCGCGAACGTGGACGGCCAGTCCGCACCGCTGGCGCTTGCCCGCCGCGAGCTGGGTTCGCTCCCGCGCGAGCACCGCGCGCAGGCCGGCCGGGCGCACAACGCCGCGACCGGCACGGTTCGCGCGGCCTACGAGGCCCGGCTCGCGGAGCTCACCGAGCGTCGCGACGCCGAGATCCTGATCGCCGAGCGGGTGGACGTCACACTGCCCGTGGACCGGCGCCGCCGCGGCGCGCGCCACCCGCTGACGCTGCTCTCCGACCGGCTCACCGACGTCTTCGTGGCCATGGGCTACGAGGTCGCCGAAGGCCCTGAGGTCGAGCACGACTGGTTCAACTTCGAGGCGCTCAACATGGCGCCGGACCATCCCGCCCGCAGCGAGCACGACACGCTGTACGTCGCGCCGGAGGGGTCGGGTCGCCTGCTGCGCACGCACACCTCCCCGGTCCAGATCCGCTCGCTGCTGGCACGTCCGCTGCCGGTGTACGTGGTCTGCCCCGGGCGTACCTACCGCAACGACACGATCGACGCGACGCACTCCCCGGTGTTCGGGCAGCTCGAGTGCCTGGCCGTCGACGAGGGCATCACCATGGCCGACCTGCGCGGCACCCTGGAGGTGTTCGCCCAGGCGCTCTTCGGCTCGGGCCTGTCGACCCGGCTGCGGCCGTCGTTCTTCCCCTTCACCGAGCCGTCCGCGGAGCTCGACGTCCAGTGCTTCGCCTGCCATGGTGACGCCGGCCGCCAGCCCTGCCGGGTCTGCTCCGACGAGGGCTGGATCGAGGCCGGCGGCTGCGGCATGGTCGATCCGAACGTGCTGCGGGCCTGCGGGGTCGACCCCGACCGCTACAGCGGCTTCGCCTTCGGGATGGGCCTGGAACGTGCCGCGATGACCAGGCATGACGTGCGGGAGATCCGGGACTTCGTCGACGGCGATGTCCGGTTCGGCCTGCCGTTCGGAAGCGAGGGCTGACCCGTGCGCATCGTGATGTCGTGGCTGCGTGAGGTCGTCGGGCCGCTGCCGCCGGCGAAGGCTGTCGCCGAGGCGCTGATCCGGGCCGGTTTCGAGGTCGAGGGCCTGGAGACCGTCGGCTCGGATCTGGCGGGCGTGGTGGTCGGTGAGGTCGTGGCCATCGAGATCGTCAAGACGAAGAAGAAGGACGTCCGCTGGTGCCAGGTCCGGGTCGCCGAGCTCGACGACCCCGCCGGCGGTGGCGCGGCGGTGCCCGGGGTCCGTGGGGTCATCTGCGGCGCGTTCAACTTCGAGGTTGGCGACAGGGTGCCGGTGGCGCTGCCCGGTGCCGTGCTACCGGGCGGGTTCGAGATCACCGCACGCAGGACGTACGGTCACCTCAGCGAGGGGATGATCTGTTCGGCGCGTGAGCTCGGGCTGGGCGACGACCACGGCGGCATCCTCGTGCTGCCGCCGGACATCCCGATCGGGGCGGACGTCAACGAGCTGCTGGATATCGGTGACGAGGTGCTCGACATCGCCGTCACCCCGGACCGCGGCTACGGCCTGTCCGTGCGGGGCATCGCCCGCGAGGCGGCGACCGCCTTCGGGCTGTCCTTCGACGACCCCGGCCTGGGGGACACCCCGCCGGCCGGCGCCGGCTACCCGGTGCGGGTGGAGGACACCGCCGCCTGCGACCGGTACGTCGCGCGGGCCGTCAGCGGCGTCGACCTGACGGCCCGGACGCCGCTGAGCTGGGGCCGCCGCCTATCGCTGGCCGGGATGCGCCCGATCTCCGTGCCGGTCGACGTGACCAACATCGTGATGGTGGGCCTGGGGCAGCCGCTGCACGCCTTCGACCGGGCGAAGCTGTCCGGCACCATCGTCGTGCGGCGAGCCCGGGCGGGGGAGCGTCTGGTCACCCTCGACGGGGTGGACCGTGTTCTCGACCCCGAGGACCTGGTCATCGCCGACGACTCCGGCCCGGTCGCGCTGGCCGGGGTGATGGGCGGCGCCGCGACGGAGATCTCCGCGGCGACCACCGACATCGTGCTGGAGTCGGCCCACTTCGACCCGGTCACGGTCGCCCGGACCGCACGCCGGCACCGGCTGAGCTCCGAGGCGTCCCGGCGCTTCGAGCGGGGAGTTGATCCGGCGCTCGCGCCGGTCGCCGCCCAGCGGGCCGTCGACCTGCTGGTCGAACTGGCGCGGGCCGCTGCCGAGCCCGGGGCCACCGACATCGATCACCGGCCGCCGCCGGTGACAGTCCTGTTCCCGCTGGGCGAGCCCGAGCGGCTCGCGGGACGTCCCTACCCGGTTGAGGTGATCCGGCGTCGGCTCGCCGACGTGGGAGCCTCCGTCGTCGACGCGCCCGGCCTCGCCGACTCGTCGGATCCGGAGCCGTCCGGCCCCGCCGGCGGGTCGAGGCATCCCGGTGCGCCGGGGACGGTGCTGGTCACGGTGCCGTCCTGGCGGCCGGACCTGGCGCGTCCCGCGGACCTCGTCGAGGAGGTGGTGCGGCTGGAGGGATACGACACGATCCCGGTGACCCTGCCGCTGCTGCCGGCCGGGCGGGGTCTGACGGAGCCGCAGCGGATGCGGCGCGCGGTCGGGCGGGCGCTCGCCGCCGACGGCTACGTCGAGGTACTGACGCTGCCGTTCGTCGCCGAGGATGCCGCCGACCTGCTGAGCCTGCCCGCGGGCGATGAGCGTCGGGCCGCCGTCCAGGTCGCCAACCCGATCGCCCAGGACGCCTCGTACCTGCGCACCACCCTGCTGTCGGGGCTGATCGCGGCGGCCGGTCGCAACCTCGGGCGCGGCCAGGCGGATCTGGCCCTGTTCGAATGCGGGCTCGTCTTCCGCGAGCTGGCGACCGTCCCGGTCGCGGCGGTGACCCCGCCGGTCGACCGCCGCCCCAGCGAGGCGGAGATCCACGCGCTGGATGGTGCGCTGCCCGTCCAGCCGCGGCAGGTGGCAACGGTCCTGACCGGCCGGCGTGAACCTGCCGGCTGGTGGGGGCCGGGCCGCGCGGCCGACTGGAGTGACGCCCTGGCCGGCGCGCACAGCGTCGCGGCCGCGCTCGGCGTGGAGCTCACGGTCGGGGCCGGGAGTGCGATGCCCTGGCACCCGGGCCGCTGCGCCGAGCTGTCGATCGACGGCCGGGTCGTCGGGCACGCGGGGGAACTGCACCCGCGCGTCCTCGGCGCCACCGGGCTGCCACCCCGGTCGTGCGCCATGGAACTCGACCTCGACGCGCTTGTCGCCGCCGCGTTGGAACGGCCGGCGGTGGCCGCTCCGGCGATCTCCACCTTCCCGCCCGCCGATCGAGACGTCGCCCTGGTGACCGGAACCGATGTGCCCGTCGCCGCGGTGACCGGGGCACTGCGGGCCGGTGCCGGGGAGCTGCTGGAGTCGCTGTCGCTCTTCGACGTCTACGAGGGCGACCAGGTCGGGCCCGAACGCCGTTCGCTCGCCTTCGGGCTCCGCCTGCGTGCTGCGGACCGCACGCTGACGGCTGCGGAGGCCAACGAGGTCCGGGACGCGGCGGTGGCCGAGGCCGCCAGCCGCACGGGAGCGGTGCTGCGCGGCTGAGAGAGCCGCCGCCCGGCACGGCCGGTGGCACAGGGCGGAGAAGATCGGGGTGGGTGCCTGCGCAGGCGCCCACCCCGACCCGTTTCCGCTCCGGGACGACGTTGTCCTGGAGTGGTGTTTATCTGAGTCTGCCCGGCGCTTCCCGTCCTGTCATTTACTTTGGAGTAACGAGTCGGTAACGGCCGGCGCTTCCGTCGGCGTGCGCACGGCAGCTGGCCGGCATCCGGCCGGTCGGTCATCCGGCATCCGGTGCGGGCTGGCCGCCCTCCGATCGTCGTGGCGCGATCGCCCATGGCCGCTCCCGGTGTTTCCTCGGTTCGTGACCAGGGGCTTGAATCTTCATAGGGGTGTGTGTATAAATTCTCAGTCATGGGTGTGACTGCGGCGGTGGCGGGCGCTAGCGGGTACGGCGGCGGGGAGCTGCTCCGGCTGCTGCTCGGCCATCCCGGTATCGAGATCGGTGATCTGGCGGCGAACACGTCCGCCGGGGCGGCGGTGACGGATGTCCATCCCCACCTCCCCGATCTTGAAGGGCGCGTCTTCGTCGATACGGAGGCGCTGGCCCAGACCAGCGCCGACATCGTGTTCCTCGCACTCCCGCACGGGCAGTCGGCCGCAGTCGCGGCGACTCTGCCGGCCGGGGTTCGGGTCGTCGACCTCGGCGCCGATCACCGCCTGCACGACCCGCAGGCATGGCAGCGGGCCTACGGCGGCGAGCACGCCGGCACCTGGACCTACGGCATGCCGGAGCTACCCGGTGCGCGGGAGGAGATCCGGGTCAGCAACCGGGTCGCCGCACCCGGCTGCTACCCGACAGCGGTCAGCCTCGCGCTCGTGCCGCTCGTCGCGGCCGGTGCCGTCGACCCGTCCGACCTCGTGGTCGTCGCGGCGAGCGGAACGTCCGGAGCGGGCCGGTCGGCGAAGACCAACCTCCTCGGCAGCGAGGTCATGGGCGACCTGACCGCGTACAAGGTCGGTAGCCACCAGCACCGGCCCGAGATCGTCCAGACGCTCAGCCGGTACGCGGGCTCCCCGGTCTCGATGTCCTTCACCCCGGTGCTGGCGCCTATGCCACGCGGCATCCTGGCCACCTGCACCGCCCGACCGTCCGCCGAGATCGTGTCCGGCGACGACCTGGGGACCGGGCTCGGTGCGGACGCCGAGACGATCACCGGCATCCTGCGCGCCTTCTACGACGGCGAGCCGTTCGTGCGGGTACTGCCCGCCGGCCGCTGGCCACGCACCTCGTCGACCCTGGGCAGCAACTGTGTGCACCTGCAGGCGACGGTGGACGCCGAGGCCGGCCGGGTCGTCGTCGTGGCTGCCATCGACAACCTCACCAAGGGGGCCGCCGGCCAGGCGGTCCAGTGCGCCAACCTCATGCTCGGCCAGCCGGAGACCACCGGTCTCAGCGCCCAGGGCGTGGCGCCGTGACCGCCGTGGCCGCGGGCGCCGCCTCACCGCCCTCGCCCGTCCGGGCAGCCGGGCCGGCGGCGCACGGGGAAGGAGACCAGGAATGAGTGTCACCGCCGCACAGGGCTTTCGGGCTGCCGGTGTCGCAGCCGGGCTGAAGCCGTCCGGGCGCCCGGATGTCGCGCTCGTCGTCAACGACGGTCCCGACGCTGCCGCCGCGGGAGTGTTCACCCGCAACCGGGTCCAGGCCGCGCCCGTGCTGTGGACCCGCCAGGTGCTGACCGACGGGCGCCTGCGGGCGGTCGTGCTCAACTCCGGCGGCGCGAACGCCTGCACCGGTCCGGCCGGCTTCGCCGACACCCACGCCACCGCCGAGCATGTCGCCACGGCCCTGGGTGTCGGCGCGGGCGAGGTCGCGGTCTGTTCGACCGGTCTGATCGGCGTCCGTCTGCCGATGGACCAGCTGCTCCCCGGGGTCACCCGGGCGGCGGCCGAGTTGTCCGCCACGGGCGGGGGCCTCGCGGCCGAGGCGATCCGCACCACGGACACCGTGTCCAAACAGGCCGTCCGGACCAGCTCAGGGGGCGGGGTCGTCACGGTCGGAGGTATGGGCAAGGGCGCGGCGATGCTGGCGCCGTCCCTGGCGACGATGCTCGTGGTCGTCACCACCGACGCCGTCGCCGACGCGGCGACGCTCGACCGGGTCCTCCGCGAGGCCTGCCGGACGACGTTCGAGCGCGTCGACTCCGACGGCTGCCTGTCGACGAACGACACGGTGCTGCTGCTCGCCTCGGGCGCATCCGGGCAGAGCCTGCCGGAGGCCGAGCTGACCGAGCTGGTCACCGCCGTCTGCGACGACCTGGCCGGCCAGATGCTCGGCGACGCGGAGGGCTCCACCAAGACCATCTCGATCACAGTGACCGGAGCGGCCTCCGAGCCGGACGCGCTCGAGGTAGGGCGTGCGATCGCGCGGAACAACCTGCTCAAGTGCGCGCTCTACGGCAAGGACCCGAACTGGGGCCGGGTCCTCGCGGCGATCGGCACCACGGCCGCCGCCTTCGAGCCCGATCAGCTGGACGTCAGCATGAACGGCGTCCAGGTGTGCCGGGCGGGCGCCCCGGGCGAGTCCCGGGACCTGGTCGACCTCTCCGGTCGGGAGATCAGCATCGTCGCGGACCTGCACGCGGGTGACGCCGAGCTGACGGTCCGGACGAACGACCTCACGGATGGTTACGTCTACGAGAACTCGGCGTACTCGACGTGAGCGCCGAGCTGAACGCGGACCTCCCTGTCGGAGCGGGTTCCCCGGCGACCGGGACCGTCCCGATGACCCGTGGTGCGGCGGCGCGGGCCCGCGGGCACGCCGCCCTGACCAAGACGACCGTGCTGATCGAGGCGCTTCCCTGGCTGTCCCGCTTCCACGGCGCGACCATGGTGATCAAGTACGGCGGGAACGCGATGACCCGCCCGGAGCTGCGGGAGGCCTTCGCGGCGGACATCGTCTTCCTGCGCTACGCCGGGATCCGGGTCGTGGTCGTGCACGGCGGCGGCCCTCAGATCACCGCACATCTCGAGCGGCTGGGCGTCGCCTCGACCTTCGTCGGCGGTCTCCGCGTGACCACGCCGGAGACCATGGACGTGGTCCGGATGGTGCTCGTCGGCCAGGTCAACCGGGACGTTGTCGGGTTGATCAACAACCACGGCCCGTTCGCTGTCGGCCTGTCGGGTGAGGACGCGAACCTGTTCACTGCCCGCCGCCGGCCCGCGCTGGTGAACGGCGAGGAGGTGGACGTCGGCCTCGTCGGCGACGTGGTCAGGGTCCAGCCGGAGACCGTGAACGCCCTGCTCGACTCGGGCAAGGTGCCGGTCGTCGCCTCGGTGGCACGCGGTCTGGACGGCGGCGTCTACAACGTCAACGCGGACACCGCGGCCGCGGTGCTGGCCCTGGCGCTGGGCGCGACGAAGCTCGTCGTGCTCACCGACGTCGAGGGTCTCTACGCGGACTGGCCGGCGAGCGACGAAGTGATCAGCGAGCTGACCGTCGGCGAGCTGGAGCGGCTCCTGCCGTCCCTCTCATCGGGCATGATCCCGAAGATGGAGGCCTGCCTGCGCGCCGTCGCGGGCGGCGTGCCGCAGGCCCATGTGCTCGACGGGCGGGTCCCCCACGCGGTGCTGCTGGAGGTCTTCACCGACGAGGGCATCGGCACCCTGATCCGACCCGACCGGCCGGCCGGGCAGCCGTCAGGCGCCGGCGGCCCGGGAGCGGCGGACATCATCGGAGGAGAATCGTGAACGCCGACYTGCTCGACCGTCGCGACGCCGTCGTCATGGCCACCTACGGCCGCCCGTCGATCGCGCTGACCCGTGGGGCCGGCGCCCATGTGTGGGACGCTGACGGTCGGGAGTACGTCGACCTGATCGCGGGCGTCGCGGTGAGCGTTCTCGGCCACTGTCATCCGGCGGTGCGGGCCGCGGTCGTCGCCCAGCTCGACACCCTGGGCCACACGTCGAACCTGTACGTGAACACTCCCCAGGTCCTGTTGGCCGAGCGGCTGATCGAGCTGCTCGGCGTCGACGGGCGAGCCTTCTYCTGCAACTCGGGCGCCGAGGCGAACGAGACCGCCATCAAGATCAGCCGTCGGACCGGCCGGTCCGAGATCATCGCGGCCGAGGGTGCCTTCCACGGCCGGACCATGGGTGCCCTGTCGATCACCGGCCAGGCCGGGAAGCGGGCGCCCTTCGAGCCGCTGCTGCCCGGCGTGCGATTCGTGCCGTACGGGGATGCACAGGCTTTGGCCGAGGCGGTCAGCGAGCGCACCGCGGCGGTCTTCCTGGAGCCCACGTTGGGTGAGGCCGGCGTGGTCCCGCCACCGGCCGGATATCTCGCCGCGGCCCGTGCCGCCTGTGACGCGCATGGAGCGTTGCTGGTGTTCGACGAGGTCCAGAGCGGCATCGGGCGCACCGGCGCCTGGTTCGCGCACCAGACCGCCGGTGTCGTGCCGGATGTGATCACCCTTGCCAAGGGGCTGGGTGGCGGGCTGCCGATCGGTGTCTGCATCGGCATCGGGCCGGCCGGTCACCTGCTACGCCCCGGCGACCACGGCAGCACCTTCGGGGGCGGTCCGGTCGTGTGCGCTGCCGCCCTCGCCGTTCTGGACACGATCGCCGCCGAGGGCCTGCTCGACCACGCGGTCGCTCTGGGTGGGACGCTGCGGGACGGGATCCTCACCGCCGGTGCCCCCGGCGTCACCGGGGTCCGCGGCTCCGGGCTGTGGCTCGCGATCGAGCTGGGCGGCCCGTACGCCGGCGAGCTGGAGGCTRCTGCACGCGATGCGGGTTTCCTGGTGAACGCGGTCTCCGCGGACTCGGTACGGCTCGCACCGCCCCTGGTGCTCACCACCGCGGACGTCGACGCCTTCGTCTCAGCACTGCCGGGTCTCACCGCGCAGGTCCTGGCAGCTCGGGCCGGCGACGAAGACGGTGGTAAGCAGGGCAGAAGCTCTAAGGTCAGCGCATGACGGCTCGACACTTCCTGCTCGACACGGACCTGACCTCGTCCGAGCAGGCCGCCCTGCTCGACCTCGCCGACCAGCTCAAGGCGACGCGCCGCCAGCGCGGGTCGGGCCCGCGCCCCCTCGACGGCCGGTCGGTGGCACTGATCTTCGAGAAGCCGTCCACCCGGACCAGGCTTTCGTTCGACGTGGCGGTCGCCGAGCTTGGYGGCCACCCGATCGTGATCGACTCCGCCTCGACCCAGCTGGGGCGCGGGGAGACGATCGAGGACACGGCCGCGGTGCTGAGCCGCTATGTCGACGCCATCGTGATCCGGACCTTCGAGCAGAGTCGAGTCGAGCGGATGGCGGCCGCGGCCACCGTGCCGGTCGTCAACGCACTGTCCGACCACGCCCACCCCTGCCAGGCACTGGCCGATCTGCAGACCATCCGTGAACTGCGCGGCCGGCTCGCCGGCCTGACCCTTGCCTATCTCGGCGACGGCAACAACGTCGCGCACTCGCTGATGCTCGCGGGTGCCCTCGCCGGCATGCGTGTCCATGTCGCCTCGCCGCCCGGCTACGAGCCGATCGGCCAGGTGGTTCGGCAGGCGAACGAGATCGGCGCGGTCACCGGCGGCGAGGCGCTGGTGATGCACGACGCGCACGAGGCTGCCGCCGACGCCGACGTGCTCTACACCGACGTCTGGGCCTCGATGGGCCAGGACGGCGAGTCCGAGACCCGGGCGCTGGTCTTCCAGCCGTACCGCCTCGACGAGAAGGCCGTCGACGCGGCCCGGCCGGACGCGATCGTCATGCACTGCCTCCCCGCCCATCGCGACGTCGAGATCTCCGCCGGCGTGCTCGACGGCCCCCGTTCGGTGGTCTTCGACCAGGCGGAGAACCGGCTCCACGCCCAGAAGGCGCTGCTGTCGTTCCTGCTCGGCGAGTCCGCGGCAGGTGTCGGGTCCCGATGACCATCCGCGCGGCCGCCCCGCTGACGAAACACGCCCGGCAGGCGCGTCTCGCGGCGCTGATCGCAGCCGGGTCGGTACGTTCACAGGCGGAGCTGGCGCGTCTGCTCTCCGCGGAGGGCGTGCAGGTCACCCAGGCCACCCTGTCCCGGGATCTGGAGGACATCGGCGCCACCAAGGTTCGTGGGCCCGAAGGCGTGCTCATCTACACGGTGGACGTCAACCTGGCACCGGCGGAGACCGTGCGCATCCCACTGGCCAGACTCTGCGAGGAGCTCCTGGTCTCGGCGGAGGCCAACGGCGACCTCGTCGTGCTGCGCACCCCGCCGGGGGCCGCCCAGCTGTTCGCCTCCGCCCTCGACCGAGCCGCCCTGCCGGAGGTGATGGGGACGATCGCCGGCGACGACACGATCCTGGTCGTCTGTCGGGCGGTGCACGGCCCGCACGGCCCGTCGGCGGGCCCGCAGTTCGCCGGACGGCTGCTGTCGCTGGCCGACGGCCGGGCCCGGGACACGGCGGCCGCCGTGTCGGCCACGCTGCCCGCGTCGGTGGGCCGGTGGCGTCTCGGTGGCACCTCGCCCCCGGCCGGAGACGACGAGACCACGGCGGCAGACAGGGGCGAGACCGGAGACGGGGCCGCGGACGAGCACTGAGCGCCCGGGGGTCGATCCGGGGGGTCCGGCCACGAGGGCACGAGGCCGGTCACGGGGGGCCGGCGACGAGGGCTGGCCATGAGGGCCAGGCATGAGGCACCGAGCCCGAACGCGGGCATGAACCACATGAGCGTATGAACTGCGTGAACTAAGGAGAGACCCTGTGACCGAACGCGTCGTGCTTGCCTACTCGGGCGGCCTCGACACGTCCGTGGCCATCGGCTGGATCGGAGCCGAGACGGGCGCCGAGGTGATCGCCCTGGCCGTCGACGTTGGCCAGGGCGGAGAGGACCTGGAGGCGATCCGCCAACGGGCATTCACCTGTGGCGCCGTCGAATCCATCGTCGTCGACGCCCGGGAGGAGTACGCGGCCGACTTCGTCGCGCCGGCCATCCGGTCGAACGCGCTGTACATGGACCGCTACCCGCTCATCTCCTCGCTGTCCCGGCCGATCATCGTGAAGCATCTCGTCGAGGCTGCCCGGCAGCACGGCGCGGACGCGATCGCCCACGGCTGCACCGGCAAGGGCAACGACCAGGTCCGCTTCGAGGTCGGCGTGATGGCGCTGGCCCCCGGCCTGCGCGTGCTCGCCCCGGTGCGGGACTCCGGGATGACCCGGGACAAGGCGATCGCCTTCGCGGAGGAGCGCGGCCTGCCGATCGACGTCTCCAAGAAGTCGCCCTACTCGATCGACCAGAACCTGTGGGGCCGCACCGCCGAGTGCGGCATCCTCGAGGACCCGTGGGCGCAGCCGCCGGAGGACGTCTTCGTCTACACCGCGGACCCGACGGTGGCGCGCCCCGCGGACGAGGTCACGATCTCGTTCACCGACGGCCTCCCGACCGGCCTCGACGGGCGCCCGCTGTCTCTCGTCGAGCTCGTCGCCGAGCTCAACAGGCGGGGCGGGGCTCAGGGCGTCGGCCGGATCGACATGATCGAGGACCGGCTGGTCGGGATCAAGAGTCGTGAGATCTACGAGTGCCCGGCCGCGATCACGCTGCTGACCGCGCACCGGGACCTGGAGGACCTCACGCTGGAGCGGGACATCGCCCGCTTCAAGCGTGGCGTCGACCAGCGCTGGGCCGAGATCGTCTACGACGGCCTGTGGTACTCCCCGCTGCGGGCGGCCCTGGATGCGTTCGAGGACTCGTCCAGCGTCGGTGTCACCGGCGACGTGCGCATCCGCCTCGCCGGCGGAGTCGCGCAGGTGGTCGGGCGCCGCAGCCCCGGCAGCCTCTACGACCACGCGCTGGCCACCTACGACGCGGGCGACCAGTTCGACCAGAGTGACGCCCGCGGGTTCATCGAGCTGTGGGGACTGCCCACGAAGGTCTGGGCGGCCAGAGAGCAGCGGCTGCAGCCATGACGTCGACCGGGTCGGTGGCGGCGGAGGACCGTCCGTCGTCCGACAAGGAGCAGGTACAGATGGATTCCAGGCAGGCCCAGGACGAGGCGGGTCAGCAGCCGGGCGCCACCGGCGCAACCGCGGCGCCGGGTGCCACCGGGGCCGCGGAGCCGGACCGTGAGCGGGACGAGCTCGACTCCGGCATCGGGTCCGCCGGCGCCGACGGGGCGCCGCCGTTGCGGCTGTGGGGTGGCCGGTTCGCCGGCGGCCCGGCCGAGGCGCTGGCCCGGCTGTCCGTCAGTGTGYAGTTCGACTGGCGGCTGGCCCCGTACGACCTGCTCGCCTCGCGTTCCCACGCCCGGGTGCTGCACCGCGCCGGGCTGCTTGACGCGGGCGAGCTCACCGCCATGCTCGGCGCGCTCGACGACCTGTCGGAGGCGGTCACCCAGGGCCGCTTCCGGCCGACCATCGAGGACGAGGACGTCCACACCGCCCTCGAACGGGGTCTGCTGGAACGGCTCGGCGCGCTCGGTGGCAAGCTGCGCGCCGGGCGGAGCCGTAACGACCAGGTCGCCACCGACCTGCGGCTGTACCTGCGCGACCACGCGCGGCAGGTCGCGGCGCGGCTCACCGAGCTGTCGACCGCGCTTGTCGTCCTGGCGGAGCAGCACGTCGACACCCCGGCACCGGGCATGACACACCTGCAGCACGCCCAGCCGATCTCGTTCGCCCACCAGCTCCTGGCCCACGTGCACGCCTTCGCCCGGGATACCGAGCGGCTGCGGGACTGGGACCGGCGGGCGTCGGTGAGCGCGCTGGGCGCCGGCGCCCTCGCCGGCTCGTCGCTGCCGCTCGACCCGGCCGGGGTGGCCGCTGAGCTCGGCTTCGACCGGGCGTTCGCGAACTCCCTGGACGCGGTCTCGGACCGCGACTTCGCGGCAGAGTTCCTCTTCGTCGCCGCCCTGGCGGGAGTGCACCTGTCCCGTCTCGGCGAGGAGATCGTCCTGTGGACGACCCGAGAGTTCGGCTGGGTCGAGCTCGACGACGCCTTCGCCACCGGCAGCTCGATCATGCCGCAGAAGAAGAACCCGGACATCGCGGAACTGGCCAGGGGCAAGTCCGGGCGGCTCATCGGGGCGCTCACCGGGTTGCTGACGACACTCAAGGGCCTGCCGCTGGCGTACGACCGCGACCTGCAGGAGGACAAGGAGCCGGTCTTCGACGCCGTCGACACCCTCCTGGTCGTGCTGCCCGCGATGACCGGGATGGTCGCGACGATGCGGGTGCGCCGGGATCGGTTGGAGGCAGCCGCGCCAGACGGCTTCGCCCTCGCCACCGACGTCGCCGAGTACCTGGTCCGCAACGGGGTGGCGTTCCGAGAGGCGCACGAGGCGGTCGGCCAGCTGGTCGCCTGGTGCGTGGCGCACGAGGCGGACCTCGACGAGGTGTCCGACGACGACCTCGTCGTGATCAGCCCGCTGYTCACGCCGGACGTGCGGACCGTGCTCTCGGTGCGTGGCGCGCTGGAGGCCCGTTCCGCGCCGGGCGGGACGGCCCCGGAACGGGTCCGTGAGCAGATCCAGGCGCTGGGGCCGGTGCTGGACCGGGACCGGGCATGGGCGGGGAGCTGAGCGCCTCCCCTCCGGACCATCCTCGGGGGCCGCATGCCGACGGCAGCGGCCCCGCCGGGCCCGCCGCTGGGCCCGGCACCCACGGCGGACCGCTGTCCGCCGCCCCGCCTCCGGGCGGGCTGCTGGACCGACACTTCTACGACCGGCCCGTGCTGGCCGTCGCCCGTGATCTTCTCGGGGTGACGGTTCGGCACGGGCCGGTCGCGTTGCGGGTCACCGAGGTGGAGGCCTACGGCGGGACCGACGACCCGGCCTCGCATGCGCGCCGCGGCCCGACGCCGCGCAGCCGCGTGATGTTCGGCCCGCCGGGACATGCCTACGTCTACTTCGTGTACGGCATGCACTGGTGTTTCAACGTCGTGTGCGGCCCGGAGGGCACGGCCGCGGCGGTTCTGATCCGGGCGGGGAGTGTCTGCCCGCCCCGGCCGGAGCGGGACATCACCGGCCTCGATGCGCCGGCCCGGTCGGGGTCTGCTGGCCGCGTGGACCTGCCGGGTGCGGCCGGCCCCGGGGCTCCCAGGATCGAGCCGAACGTGGACGGCCCGCCGCCGTCCGGCCCCGGGCTGCCCGGGTGGGCCAGTGGTCCGGGCCGCTTCGCGCGGGCTCTCGGCGTCGACGGCGGGTACACCGGCGCGGATCTGACGGGCCCGGGGCCGCTATCCATCCACCGGGGCACGCCGATCGACGACACTGCGGTCGGGCACGGACCACGGGTGGGTATCCGCGTCGGGACCGACCTTCCCTACCGCCTGTGGCTGCTGGGCGAAGCCTCGGTCAGCAGAGCCCGGTCCGTCCGTCCGCGGTAGCGCCGACCCAGCCCTGAGCATCCCGGCGAGGGGCGATGCGCGACTGCCCGGACGGTGGCCGGCGATCTGGACCTCGATGGGACCCGCGGGCTCCGCTGCCTGGCGGTGGGGTGGGAGCCGACCGGCGATGGGGAGGGCCCGGAGCACCGCTCGGCCTTGCCTGGCCACTTCGGGCGACGGGCCGCTGGCCTGCGCGGACGCCAACTACAGATCCGCTCATCTGTTCGAGCGCAGAACCTCAAGCCTCCCATATCAGACAGCCTCGTCAAGCTCTCTCTGCGTTGCTGTGACATAGGTCACACTATCTAGGACCCGATTGATTTGACGGCCCCCGTCATCCACCCGTAATGTTCTGTCTGTCAGCGAGACACGGCAGACACCGAACAGGGTGGCTCCACTCGGGACGYGGGCCTAGCCGGAAGGTGAGGCCCACCGGGCCGGATCGCCCTCCCCGCAGGGGAGGTTCGCGATGAACCGGACCGATTGAGGCAAATCGCCTGGATACGGCGTCTCGCGGCGCGGTTCCAGAACGCATCTGCTCCTTGAGAACTCAACAGCGTACCGAATAGTCAGTGCCATATTTTTT
>NZ_MBLM01000059.1 GCF_001854655.1 Parafrankia colletiae
CGGGCGTCGATGTTCTGCTGGATCGCCCCGGCGGCCACGAGGACCCCGCCGCTGGGCTTGTTGACGGAGACCCATTCGTCGTGGCCGGTGCCGTTGTAGGCCATGGTCCAGCCGGGGTRCAGCGGCCCGCCCTGGTCGTAGCCCCCGGCCCGGTTCCACGCCTTGCCGAGGCTGCCGTACCGGGACAGCGAGTACTTGGTCGCCGCGTAGATGTTGGCGTGCGGGTCCCAGATCCCGGCGCCGATGTGGGGTCCGGCGTAGGCGCGGAATGTGGGGTCGATGACCTGCATGAGGCCCTTGGACGGGATCCCGGCCTTGGCGTTGGAGTCCCACAGGTTGATGGCGCGGGGGTTGCCGCCGGACTCCTGGTTCATCCGCTTGAGGAGCAGCGGCAGCCATGACAGGGACTGGCCGGTCTCGTTGAGAACGGCGGAGGACACCCCGGACCAACGGGCCACTCCGGCGCCGACCGGCCCCGCGTCGGGGACCATTTCGGCTTCCTTGCCGCGGACCCATTCGATCAACTTGTCGAACGGGGTCTGGATGAGCCGGTTGATGATGCCGCGCCAGTTGTCGCCCCGGCCGAGGGTGGAGTTCATGGCGCCGCGGATCGGGCTGACGGCGAGCTCGAAGCCCTTGGCGAGGCCGGCCCGGGCGAGGTCTTCGAGCTTGTCGACGGCACGTCCGCCGGTGGCGTTCCAGGCTGCACCGAGGGCGTCACCGACGCCTCCGAGGGCCATGCCGACGCCGCTGGCCTGGGTGCCGCCGCCGAGTGCGCGGCGCAGGGCGAAGATCCGGCCGTGGCCGCCGGCGGCGTTGACTTCGGCGGTGGTGAGGACGTGCTCGCCGGGCATCAGYCAGCGCAGCACCGAGTCCTGGCCGCGTACCCCGCCGGCGATGGGTCCGCCGGCGGCGAGGCCGGGGACGCTCAGTGCTGGCATTTCTGGGACGCCGGGGATCTTCGCGACGATCGAGTTCCACGCGCGGCGGATGCCGTTGTTGTAGACGGTCTCGACGACAAACTTGACTGGTGCTGACGCTACTGTCTTGAGTCCATCCCAGATAACGCCGATGCCGTCCTTCGTGGTCTGGAAGGCGGTCTTGATCGCTCCGAGCCCAGAATCGATCGCGCCACGCACGATCCCGAGCACGCGCGTCGTCGTCCCGGAGATCGCRTTCCAGGCTCCGYCCCAGTCGCCACGGAAGAGYGCCGAGAAGAACGAGAAGAGGCCGCGGATCACCTCGAATCCGACACGGRAGGGCGTAGTGAAGTAGATCCACCAGAGCTGGGCGGCGGCGAGGATCCCGCCGAGCCCGATGTCGATCACGCCACGCCAGATAGCCAGTCCGCCGCGCACGATCGACGAGACGTAGTCGAAGATCCCCCGGAAAATCCCGACGAAAAATCCACCGAAGGCCTGCGCCCCGGAGCTGACGGCGGTCAGGACGCCGCCGACGTCCGAGCCGAAGGCGACGAACCAGCGCCCCGCCGCCTGCGCGGCGCCGCTCACCCAAGCCAGCGCGCCCTGGACGATGTTGCGGAAGGTCTCGCTGTGGGTGTAGGCGTAGGCAAACCCGGCGGCCAGCGCGACGAGCGCGACGATGATGATCCCGATCGGGTTCGCCAGGAACGCCGAGTTGAGTAGCAGCGTGGCGGTCCGCATCGCGGCCATGGCGGTCCGCACGTTCCGCATGATCACTTCCATGATCAGGGTGCGGGTCTGCCAGATCCACTGCGCGGTCGTGACCGCCGCAACCGCGCCACGGTAGGCGTACCAGGCGACAACCCCAGCACCGATCGCGACGGCCAGCGCGGTGATCGTCGTCTGGTTCGAGCGCCAGAACCCGGTCATCTCCCGTAGCGCCGGGCCGATCACGTTCGCCAGCACCGCGGCCAGCGCGCGGAACGCGACGAGGAGGATCGTGCCGACGATCTGGCCGATGCGCTGCACGTCAGGCCACAGCCCCTTGGCGACCGCCCACAGGTTCTGCAGCGCCGGCCACACCGACTGGGTCACGAACGAGCCCAGGTCACGCAGACCGGGGAGGACCAGCTRCCAGGCGCGCGAGGCGGTCTCACCGAGGGAGCGGACGACGACACCGGCCCGTTCCATCCCGCCGACGAAGCCAGCCGAGGTGACACCCTCGCCGGACAGGGCGGAGAAGAAAGYCCGTACGCCGACCTCTGCGACGGCGAACGCCGGGCCGATCTTCCCTGCGATGCCGGTGACCAGACGCTCGATGGGCGGCAGGGCGATGCTGGCGAGGCTGGCGAACCCGGACTCGAACGTGCGTCGGATGGTGGTGAGGGCCGTCTTTGCCCCGGTGCCCATCTTCTCGTCGAGGCGGGCGGCGGCCCCTTCGACCTGTCCGAGCGCATTGACCGCGTTGGACGGGTCCAGAGACAGGATGGCGCTCTGGAAGACCGACGCCTCTTCGCCGAAGAGGCTGACGAACGCGGTGGCCCGCTTCGCCGGGTCCTGGATGGACCGGAGCTTTTCCAGAAGCGCGTCGAGGGCCTTCGCAGCCTTGGGCCCGCCACCGGTGAGGTCGCGGGCCATCTTTTCCCCGTTGAACCCCAGCTCGGAGAAGACCTCGGCGGAGTCTCCGGCGTTGCCGATCAGCTCGTCGAGGGCGCCGGCGACGGTCCCCGCCGAATCTGCGCCYGCGTTCATGCCCTGAACGAGGAACCCGATGGCGGAGGCACCGTCGAACCCGAACTGCTTGAGGTTGGGTGACCGCTCGATGAGCAGATCGAGGAAGTCGCCGCCGTAGTTCGCGCCTTTCTGGAAGCCGGTGGCGATGAGGTCGAGCGCCGCGTCCATGTCCGGGGCCAGCCCGGAGCGGATGAGCTGGCTCGCCGCGGTGATGGTGGGGACGACGTCCTCACCGAACGCCGTCGAGATCGACAGTGCGCGGGCGGAGACGCTGCTCAGGTCCTCCGCGGACGCCTGGGCCATCCCTTGGATGCTGTGGCGGACAGTTCCGACGGCCGCGGTGACTTCGCCGAGGGAGTCGCCATAGGCGTGGGCGTAGAGGTCTCCGGCGACGCCGCCGAGGCGGGTTGCCTCCTYGTCGCTGATACCGAGGGATGCGCTGAGGAGGATGTCTCGCGCCTGGGCCTGGATGGATCCCTGGAGTCCGACGGTGAAGGCGGCTGCGGCGGCGACACCGGCCGCGACGAACAGGCTTCCGGCGTTGTCTCTGATGCCGGTGAAGGCCCTCTTCCAGCGGGACTGCACCTCGTCGGCGGCGTCGCCTGTCTCCTCGGCGGCGTCGCGACCGGCGTCGGAGATGGCGTCCTCAAGCCCGAGGCCGAAGGCGGCGGCGGCGCCGGTGAGGAGGCTGAACGCGCCAGCACCGGCCTCTTCGACGCTGGCGAAGGATTCGGCCCATCCGGCTTCCGCTTCGGTGGCGGCCTCACCGACGCTGGCCCCAGCCTCTTCGAGGCTGCTACTGAGCCCGCCGGCGTGGTCGGCCGCGCTGCTGGCGGCGGCGCCGATGCCTTCGACGTTGCGGGCTGCTTCCGAGGCGGCGGCGCTGGCGCCGGTCAGGGCCCCGGAGACGGCTCCGACGCTGCCGGCCGCTCCTGCCGCCGCCCGGCCGATGCCGTCGGTGGCCCCACTGGCTTCGAAGGCGGACGCGGCGGCGTCCTTGAGTCCGGCGTTGAGGCCGGCGGTCGAGGCGGTGGCGCCCTTGAGGCCTACGTCCAGGCCGTCGACGGATACCGTCGCACCCTTGACGCCCGTTTCGATGTCGGCGGTCGCGGTGACGGTTCGAGTGGCGGCGGTGGTGGCCCCGTCGAACCCCTTGCCGAGAGCTTTGACCTCTCCGAGGGCCTGCCCTGCGGCGTCGCCGATCTCCTTGGCGCTGGTCGCRGTGCGCTGTGCGGATCGTCCGGCCTTGTCGAGCTGGGCGTTGAGGTCGAGCACCTCGCGGACGGCGGCGCGGATCTTGCTGGCGATCTGGTCGCCGAGCCGATCCCAGCGCTCGGGCTTCGGGACGATCGCGACGAACGCGGACCCGAGGAGGTTGGTGGCCACTACAGCCCCCCGACCATGGCCATGACGGCGCGCTGTCCGGCCTGGTGCTCGGGCAGGGTGCCCCACGTGTCGGGGTTCCAGCGTTGGGCGGCGCGTTCACGTGCGGTGGCCGCGGGCGCCAGGCCGGGTGTTGCACCGCCGAGGGATTCCAGCAGCTCGGCGCGGACGCGACGTCGGTCGTAGACCTCCAGGCCCTTCTTCGTCTCGGCAGACCAGCGGGGCATCTGGTCGTCGACGGCGAGGGCGGTGATCACGTTGAGGGCGCGGTCGTACGGCAGGTCATCGAGGTCRATGCCTGCGAGGAGCGCGCGTCCGTCCACGTCGGCCCAGTGATCCTGTGCCCAGCCGATCAGCTGYTGGGCTTGGTCGTAGGGCGTCCGGCGRCCAGCTCACTGAGCCACTCGAAGATCTCGATGAACGTGTCCATCGCGATGACGGCTTCGGGGTCGGACAGCAGCGCGATCAGGTCGTCCCGTTCGACGACGGCGCATTCCAGGACCTTGCGGATCGCGGCGGCCTGCGCTGGTCCCGATTCGCCGGCGGCGAGCATGATCCCGGCGGGGATGGCVCTGTAGCGGGCGTGGAACTGCCGCGAGTGGGTCTCGTAGAGGCCTGTCGCGCRCTCCTCTATCCCGCCGATGAGGTCGAGGCTRCCGGGGATGGCTGGCACCTGGACCTTTTCCTTGACCTCGACTTCGTATTCGACGACGAACGGCTCGGGTGGCCGCCGGTCGCGTCCGGACTTGAAGGTCTTCATGCGTTCTCCTGGGTGGTCAGCTTGG
>NZ_MBLM01000060.1 GCF_001854655.1 Parafrankia colletiae
GACTCATTGATCTCCTCCGTTCACGGATCAATTATCCCTCATAGGGATCACTGTCCGAAGAACGGGGCCCACCTCACTCGGCAGGGTGCCGGATCCACGGTCACCGCGGGGCCGGGTCTACCCCGTTGCCGTGTCTGCTGGYGGTGTGGCTGTGCGCGTTGACCGCGGCGGGCCACGACGCGGCGTGCGCGGTCGGRCAGTGGGTCGCCCGGGCGAGCCCGGCGGAACTGGCCGGTTACGGCTGCCGTGCGATCCGTTCACCGGCCGGCACCGGATACCGGACGAAACGACGCCGACGAGGCGTGGGATCGCGCGGATCAGCTTCAACGAATTTTATTCTCAGTGTCTTCTCGGCGTGGAAGTCTGCGTCCGGGTTAAGCTGGTAGAACATGAAGTAGGCTGGCCGGCCAACATTTCCGCTTGGTGGGCCTTGCCTTGCGGGCTGCCGACCTGCTCGCGTTCTCCCTGGCCCGCGCCGGTCTCGCGACCACCCGCACCGACCTGAACAGAGCCCTGACCAGGTTCTTCGAGTACTGCGCTGCTGTCGGTGCGACAGTCCCGGAAGCCGTCACCCTCGCTGAGACGATCTACACTTGGCGCGTTGAGATTACTAACGCGCTCCTGCGCGGCCTGTTCAACGCCGCCGGGAAGGCGTCAGTCCTTCGCGCCCGGCGACGTCGCCGCACCATACTCAGTCAGTATGCGCAGCTTGTAAGCGGGCGAGAAAGATCAACGCTKCGTCCCGGGCTCGGCCTCCGCATTCGGTCGCCGTCCACTCTCCTCACGCTCAACCGCCCGGACATCAATCGGTCAGACCTCGCCCGGTCGTAGCTATCGGCATGATCTTCAACATCCCAGGCCGCTCTGGCCATAAGATGGTGATCGCCCATCTCATCCCACCTTGACGGGTAGGCCAACGAGTGCCGGAGCTTGCGCCCGAGGAAGCGCCCTTGATGCGGGACCATGTGACGACGACCATGACCGCTGACGTCGTGCCGGCGCGAGAACGGTTTGCGTGGTGGGCGCAACGGATGTGTCAAGACATCATGCCCACAGTGATGGTCAGCGATCACGCCGACTGCTTCCGTGGGAGAATCGATGTGTCCAACCTACCCGGTACCACAGTAGCAGCGCTCACCTTCTCGCCACTGTCGGGTCGTCGGAGCCCCGCTCTCATTCGGCGTCATGATCCGGAGGACTATTACCTGTTCGTGGTCCACGGCAGCCCAATCAGACTAGAGCAGTCCGGCAATGTCACATGCCTCACTGTCGGGGAAATGGCCCTGTTCGACACGTCCCACCCGCTGGCTGCTGACTTTCTCGACCATGGCCGGCAGCAACGTGTGACACTGATGCGGCTACCCAGGGCTTCCCTGCCACTACCGGGCGGCACGGTGGACTCCCTGCTGGGTAACAGTCTCCTCGCGCGAGGCCCGACAGGGATGCTGCTCGGCCAGTTCCTGTCCGGATTACGGGAGAACGCCGCCGCATGTGGCTTGGCGGAACTGAATCGGCTGGGCCGCATCGGATTCGATCTGGCCGTCACTTTCCTGGCAAGCCACATCGACGCGCAAAACACCCTGCCCGTCGAAACCCGTGAGCATGTACTGCGCGCACGCATCGACGCGTTCATCGAGCACAACCTCGCCGATCACGACCTACGGCCGGCCACCATTGCCGCATACCACCATATATCCGTACGCACGCTGCACCAATTGTTCCAGGGCCAGCCCGAGACGGTCAGCGCAACGATCCGGCGACGCCGCCTCGAACGGTGCAAGGTCGACCTCCTCGACCCGCGGCTGAGACACCACACGATTGGTGATATCTCCGCTCGGTGGGGATTCCGTCACCCCGCGGATTTCAGTCGTGCTTTCCGTGCCGCCTACGGCACTGCGCCCAGGGACCTCAGGCAGCCGGAATCTCACGACCCCGGCACCTAGCCCATGCGCCGTTTGCCAAGCATCTCCGCGCTCTGTGCCAACGACTCAGGGACACGAGGCGTGGCACGGTGACTTGCAACTGCGTCGAGGGCGGCCTGGGCACAAGGGAGCGGCAGTGACCTGCCAGGGCGGGTAAAACGACTACTTCTTCTGGTCGGGATCGGCAATGCCATCGCGTAACGGGATGGGCCGAATCCGGACGGGCTGGCCTCGCGCTACAAGGGCATCACATCCACATCGCGAACCGCTAGTCGTCGCAGCGGTGAGGCGGAGACTCAGCGACAATGCTCCACAGACCCGGGAACGTGGGGGTTCCAATGGCGAACGATGATCAGTCCGGCACCATAGAAGCCGACGGCGCGGCGCTGTATCAGCAGGCCAGTGAACTGGACCGGCGCGGACGCCCCGAGGAGGCGCTCATCGTGCTGGACCAGCTACTCGAAGACCAGCCGGATCACCTGGAAGCGCGGTTTGCCCGGGCGCTCTGCCTCGTCGAGGTCGACCGCTCGGCAGAGGCGCTCACCCAGCTTCGCCGGGTCCTCGACAGTGAACCAGGCCACTACAAGGCCGCCTATCACCTCGGACGCATCCTGGAGGCCGAGGCGGACTACGAAGGTGCCTTCCAGGCCTACCAGCAGGTGCTGGCCGTAACCCCGTTCCGGGATACCCCGAACCGACTGCGTGCCTGCGTGAACGCCCTGGGCGCCGGGAGGTCGGGCATTCTGCCGGGGCGAGGCGTCGACGGGCACATCCGTAACGGTGTGGTTATCGAGCCGGGCCCTCCATCGGTGCGGGAGGGAGTCGAGGCCCACCGCACCGCGGATCGTGGCGCGCTTTACCGGTCTGTCCGCCTCAAGACGCGGCACCTGATCCCCTCGCTCGGCATGGTCTTCCTCGTCTGCGCGGTGGGCACCATGCTGCTCGCCCTCGCAACCGGGGGCATATCTGGATCCGCTCTGGTCCTTTTCCCTGTCTTTGTGATGACATCGCTCGCCGGGACCATCTGGTTTCTCGTGTGGGCGTTTGTTCAGGTCCGGACCAACAGTGCGGAGTTCTACGAGCGCGGAGTGGAGGTAAGGTCGGGATTCCGCCGGCGTTCGATCCAGTTCATCTGGTACTACCAGATAACTGGACCCCCGGTCTACACCCGCGCATTCAGGAACTATTTCACCAAAACCGCGACGCTGTGTATCCGCTACAACGTCGCCGGGGCGATGACCGTAGAAACCGTGGAGATCGCCGGCTTCGGCACCCCTGCCGAGGTCATAATGATCGGGAGGCATCTCGAATCCAGGGTCGTGGCCGAGAGCCTCGTCATCCGAGGCCCCTTGATGTAAGGGCTCCACGTCCCAGAGGGAGGCTTTTCCCCGGCGAGAGGTGCCGGGGCACTGACGGCCCTGTGTTGTCAAGTAGCCGCAGTGGCCGGTGGGCTGATGCGCGGGATGGCGTTGTAGATCTCGCGGGCGATGTAGCGCTTGAGGCAGCGGACGATTTCGCGTGGGGTTTTGCCTTCGGCGAGGCGTCGTTGCTGGTAGGCGCGGGTGCGGGGGTCGCAGCGCAGCCGGGTGATGACGATGCGGTGCAGSGCYGSRKTKGSCYKGSSGKYSSCSSCSSSRKTKRRGSSGKKKYSGSBGGTCTTCCCGGACGAGGCCTCGATCGGGCTCACCCCGCACAGTGCCGTGAAGGATCGGTCGCTGGTCAGCCGTCGCGGGTTGTCGCCGGCGACGATGAGCAGCGCCGCGGCGGTGTCCGGTCCGACGCCGACCCTGGCGAGCAGGGCGGGTGCGTGGCGGTTGAGCACGGCGGCCAACCGGCGGTTGAGGTCCTCGATCTCGGCGGTGAGCGCCACGATCCGGATCGCCAGCTGGCGCAATGCGTAACGTGCGGCGGTAGCTGTGTCAGTCGGCTCGACCACGTCGAGCGCGGCGCATCGACGGACGAGCGTGGTGCGGCCCAGCCCGGCGAGGGATTCCCGCAGGCCAGGTTCGGTGCGGACCAGGACTGCTTTGAGCTGGTTGATCGCCTGGGTGCGTGCTGTGACCGCGGAGGTCTTGGCCAGCCGGAACATCCGGGCCATCTCCACCGGTCCGTCGCCGGTCTTCGCGGTCGCGGTGGCCTGGCCGGACAGGACGGCACGGGCGGCCGCCTCGCCCGTCCAGTGCGTCGGTCTTGCCTGGGCGCCGGCGAGCGGCGCGGTCGGGCCGGTTGACCTCGGTCACGGTGACATCGGCCGCAAGTAGATGTCGGGTCAGGGCCGCGCCGTAGGAGCCGGTGCCCTCGACTCCCGCCCGGCAGACGGTCCCATGCTCTCTCGCCCAGGCCAGCAGCTGTGCATAGCCGTCAGCCGTCGTCGGAAAGGTCGCGCTGCCCAGCAGCGCCCCAAACGGGGTGAGGACTGCGGCGACGTGGACGTCCTTGTGGGTGTCGACACCGAGAACGACCTCACCACCGGCGGTGGGCTGGTCTGGGTTCCCAGGCTGATGCATCCTGACCATGGGCTATCTGTCTCCTGCTCGGCTCGGAACGGGTAGCCGTCGCCGGGCCGGCAGGGCAAGGCTCCGGCACGCTCGCGTTCTGAGTTGATCTGTCCGTGATCT
>NZ_MBLM01000061.1 GCF_001854655.1 Parafrankia colletiae
TAACTAAGCGGCATTGGTCTCGAAACCGCGTTCGGTCCACAAATGCAACGCGGAACGGACCAGGCGGCGCCGGGTCTCCCGGGAACGCTCCTGCAGGAGGCCCGCGCGCCGCCGTGGCTCAGGCGAAATGCTCACCTTCCGGAGTATACCGATGGCACAGGGGTCATCGACAGTGGGCGTGATGCATCCGATGTCGCCGAGACTTCCGCCACATCCGATCGCATCGCTCCTCCGTCCGCCACCCGATGAACGCGGGTGAACATCGCGCCTTCCGTCTCAGCTATTGTCCAGCCACTGCCGGGCGCTGCGCTGTACCTCGTTGAACGGCTTGCCCCGGTCGAAGCTCGGCTCCCGGGGCAGGCCCAGCACGCGTTCGCTGATCGCGTTGCGCTGCATCTCGTTGGTGCCACCGGCGATCGACCAGACCCGGCTGTTCAGATAGTCCAGCGTGGCCCGGCGGCCGTCATCATCCCGCCAGACAAGTGGGATCCCGCGCCCGATTTCCAGCGCAAGGCGCGCTCGTTCCGGGTTGTACACACCGGCCGAGAGCTTCCAGTAGGAGGCGATTCCACTCGCCGGCTTGTCGCTGGACCGCAACAGGCCAGTGATCCGCCGGCCGAGCTGCCCGCGGGCCCAGTCGGCGGTGTGGATCCGCGCCAGCGCCTGGCGTGCCACCGGGTCCTGCGCGCGGCCGGCGGCCCGCGCGAGCTCGACCAGGAACGGGTCGAGCTCGGCCGGGCCGACCTCGGGCAGGTTCACCGGGTCGTCCCGGCCGGCGCCGCGCTCGACGAGCAGCATGGTCTGCGCGACGGTCCAGCCCTGGTCGACATCGCCGATCACGTCGTTGTCGGGGACGAAGACGTCGTCGAGGAACTCCTGGCAGAACTCCGCGCCTCCGGTGATCTCCCGGATCGGCTGGATCGTCACGCCGGGAGCCCGCAGCGGCACCGCGAACCAGGTCAGCCCGCGGTGCTTGGGGGCGTCCCAGTTGCTCCGGGCCAGGCACATGCCGAAGTCGCCCTCGGTGGCGCCGCTGGTCCAGATCTTCGAGCCGGTGATCAGCCACCCGCCGTCGGTGCGCACCGCCCGGGTGGTGATGCCCGCCATGTCCGAGCCCGCGTTCGGCTCGGAGAACAGCTGGACGAACAGCTCGTCGGCGGCGAGGATCCGCGGGATGTGCCGGGCGAGGAACTCCGGCGAGCCGTGCCGGATGAGCGTCTGCCCGACCGGCCCGTAGGTTGTGCCCCCGGCGTGGCCCAGATCGGGCAGCCGGTAGGGGATGGCCTCCAGCGCGAAGGCGCGTGCGTGCGCGTCGCTCAGGCCCTGCCCGCCGTACTCGCTGGGCCAGTTGATCCCGGCGTAGCCCGCCTCGTAGATCTTCTTCTGCAGCGCCCGCTCGGCGCGGAAGTCCTCCTCCGTGTGCGCGTCGCTGCCGCCACGCCCGCCCGCCTGGCCCGCCTCACGGCGCTCGAGGTTCGCGGCGAGCCAGCGCCGCGCCGCCACGCGGTACTCCTCCAGATCCGGCGCGGTGGCCATGACCCCTCCTTCGTTCCCCATCGCGGTCAGACCCCGGCCAACTGGCAGACCCGCTCGCGGTGCCAGGTCGGCGAGCCGTACAGCGAGGCGTCGGTCGTGAGGCGGCGCAGGTAGAAGTGGAAGTCGTGCTCCCAGGTGTACGCGATCCCGCCGAAGTGCTGCCAGCAGCTGTGCGCGACCTCCACCGCGGCGTCACCGACGAACGCCTTCGCCAGGCTCGTGGCATGCGCCGCGCCGTGGCTGTCCTCCTGGACGGCCCGCGCCGCGGAGGTGACCACGGCGTGGCTCATCTCCACCGCGAGGCTGCTGTCCGCCAGCTGGTGCTTGACCGCCTGGAACGAGCCGATGGGACGTCCGAAGGCGATGCGGTCCTTGCAGTACTGCAGGGCCAGGTCGAACAGGTACTGCATGGCCCCGGCGGTCTCCGCGGCGCTGAGCACCGCGGCGATCCGCAGCTGGGCCTCGACGGTGTCCCCGGCCGCGCCGGGCGTTCCCAGGACGGCGGACCCGTCCACCTCGACGTCGTCGAAGTGGATCTCACACAGCCGCCGGCTGAGGTCGAACCCGGACAGGACCTCGACGCGCACTCCGGGCGTCGCCACCGGCAGCAGGAACTGGGTGGGGCCCTCCGGCGCGGTGACCGTCACCAGCAGCCACTGCGCGGTCTGCGCCTCGACGACAAGCCCCTTGCTGCCGGTCAGGCGGTACCCCCCGTCCACCGCCCGACACCCGACGCCGGTCGCGCCCGACCAGTCCCCGGCCGGGTCCGCGACGGCCCAGGCGACCGACGCCTCGCCCTCGATCAGACTCGGCAGGATCTTCGTGACCTGCTCCTCCGAGCCGTCCCGGGACAGGGCCGCCACGGCGACGTTCGTGTCGATGAAGGCACCCGGCTGCAGGTACCGGCCGCGTAGCTCGGCGAGGACGGCCGCGTCGAGGAGCCCGTCACCGGACACCGAGCCCCCGCCCAGCGACTCGGGCGCGAGGAAGGCGAACCAGCCCAGCTCGGCGGCCTCGCGCCGGTACGAGGCGTCGACCTCGCCGCCGGCGTCGATCAGCTCACGTAACGCCGGCAGCGGCAGGCGCGATTCGATGAACCGTTCCGTCGTCTCCTTGAGGAGGCGTTGGTCCGGGCTGAGATCGGGATCCATTGCTGTTCCCTTCGGGGCTGTGCCGGCGCAGCCGTGCGCTGCTGCGCATCCCTCGGCTTCGTGGCCCGCGTGATGGGGTCACGATCGCTGCCGCCGGAATACGCGGGTTCTCTGGCAAACCGGGCATTCCGATGTGCCGCTCCGTCACATGTTGACCGAATAGCCGCCGTTCACCGGATAGGTCTGGCCGGTGATCCACGACGCCGCCGGGCTGGCGAGGAAGGTGATGAGGCCGGCCACGTCGTCGGGTTGCCCGAGTCGGGGAACGATGTAACGCTTCAGCTGCCGCCGCACGCGCTCGGCCAGTTCCGGCGACTCGCGCGCCATGTCCTCGAGGCCGATGGTGTCGACCGTGCCCAGCGCGACGTTGTTGACGGTGATCCCGTCCCGGCCCACCTCGCGGGCGATGGCCCGGGTGAAGCCCGCCGCTCCCGCCTTCGCCGCGGCATACGGTGCCATGTGCGGCTCACCCACGCGGCCCGCGTCCGACACGATCGTGATGATGCGCCCGTCGCCGGCTGCGATCATGTGGGGGAGTGCCGCGCGGGTGCAGTTCATGACGCCGTAGAGGTTCACGGCGAAGTACCGGTCCCAGTCGGCCGGCTCGGTGTTCGTGAACTCCCCGAGGCTGACCGAGGGCCCGCGCCCGCCCGGCGGCGCGGCCTCCAGCGTCGGGGGGCCGGCGTTGCCCGCGTTGTTGACCAGGATGTCGACCTTCTCCGCGCCGATCGCCTTGGTCGCCGCCGCGTAGTCGGAGACGTCGAAGGGGCTGGCCAGCGCGGCCCCGCCCAGCTCCTCGATCTCCTTGGCGACGAGGGTGGCCCGGTCGGGCACGTAGTCGTTGACGATGACCCGGGCCCCGGCCGCGGCCAGGCTCAGGCAGATCGCCCGCCCCACACCCTGGCCGCCCCCGGTGACCACGGCCGATTTACCGCCCAGATCGATGGTGAAAGTCACGTGTGGTGGCTCCCTTCCGCGGTGAGCGTGGAAACCGGCCTGGATGCCATGGTCCGACACGACCTCGCCCGCACACCTTAGTTAGACCGAGTCTAACTATGCAAGAGCCCGGAACGGCCGGATCTCCATCTCCTCGACGGCCTGTACCCTCGCGGCCACCGACCATCACCATCCCGCCACGCGCCGTCCGGCCGCAGCCCGTCCCGCCGGCTCGCGCGCCACGGCCACCCCCGCTCCAGGGTTGTGTGACCTGCCTCTACCTGTTAAAAAGAGGACCCCGCTAAATTTGACTCAGTTTAAACTCCGGTCGCGGGTGGGTGGAATGGGGCAAACCACCCTCCATGGCCGGTCGCCGGACCCGGCCAGTCCGGAACACACACGCGCCCACACGGGAAACACAGCCACGCGGAAACACCCCGTGCCGCCCTGCCCCGGGCCGGGCCACCCGCGAGACACATCCACCGCGCGACCCGACCACTCCACCGGGCCGGYCTACCGGCCTGTGCACAGTAACCACACCGGGAAGGGAAATCACGTGATAATCCGCAGGACTCTCGCGGCCATTGCCGCGGCCGGACTCTTATCCGCCGCCCTCGTCGCCTGTGGCGACGATGGCGACTCCGACAGCACGACCAGCGCCGCCGGGCTTACCGGCGCACCGATCACCATCCAGGTGTTCACCTCCCTGAACAGCGTCACCCCGCACACCGAGTCCTACGAAGGCGCCCAGGCCGCCGCCGCGGCCGTCAACGCCTCCGGCGGCATCAACGGCCGCCC
>NZ_MBLM01000062.1 GCF_001854655.1 Parafrankia colletiae
TGATCGGCTTCGATCCGGTTGTTCTCCCGGGCCGCGTCGACGTGACAGGCCTCGGGCACCAGGTCGTCCAGGACCCGCGGGTAGACCGGGGCCTTGTCGGTGGTGACCTCCACCGGCCGCCGGCCATGAGACAGCGCCCGGACGAAGAACCGGCGGGCGGCGGCATGGTCGCGGCGCGTGCTGGCGAGGACGTCGAGGACGTCGAGGACCTGACCGTGCTGGTCGACGGCCCGGTACAGGTAGGTCCACAGGCCGGCGACCTTCACGTAGGTCTCGTCGATGAACCACCTGTCGCCGGGTCGGTGCCGRCACGGCCGCGCGGCCTCGACCAGCAGGGGTGTAAAGCGCTGCACCCACCGGTAGATCGTGACGTGATCGACCTCGAGGCCGCGTTCAGCGAGGAGCTCCTCGACGTCCCGGTACGACAGAGCGAACCGCAGATACCACCGCACTGCCAGCACGATCACCTCCGGCGGGAACCGGAACCCGGCGAACTCCGACGTCGGAACCGGTGGACGGACACGACGTCGACGCATCCTCTGATCATGGCTGATCGGYGGCCACGCGAAGGTGGACATCACCGATGCAACAGTGCCGCGCGACGGCACCTGGCGCCGCCAGGACCGAGCCACCACCGCCCCACCGGCCGCGTGGGCCGATAACCCGCACCTGCGGGACGTGCTGCTCCTGCCGCACCTGCTCGCCCCAGACGGCACCTCACGGCGTGGGCGTGTCACGTCCGCTGGGTGGCTGGCGGTCGGCGAGTGCTGCGGTGGCGAGGTCGAGGCACTGCGCCGAGGCGGCGGTGTCGGGATGATCGTCGCCGAGCGCCACGCGTCGCCGGGTATGCGTGTCCTGGGCCAGGGTCCAGGCGGCGTGGAGGTCATCGTGCTTGATCAGGTAGTGAGCAAGGCGGGCCGCCGCGGCAAGTGAGTGGGCGTGGTCATCGCCGTAGAGCCACCGCCGGCGGGCCAGGACATGTTCGGTCAGCTCGCAGGCAGTTCGCAGGTCGCCGGTGGCGGCCAGCGCGGTCGCGACGTTGGTGGGGAGCGTCTGGTGGTYGGGAACGTCGTCGCCGTACCGCCGTCGCGGGGTTCGCGGGCCGTCGACGGAGTCTCTGATCAACAGGGCCTGGCTGAGTTCGGCCCGGGTGCGCGTCAGGTCGGCCGCGCCGTTCGGGGACGTCCAGCCGTCTCCGATGAACCGTCGCCAGCGGGCCCAGGTGTCCTGCGCCAGCGCACGGGCCGGGACTGTTTCAAGCTGGATGCGGTGCTCCCAAGGAGGAAGCCTTTCTCGTCATATTTAGCCGATCTCGGTAGCTGCGGCAGACCCATTCGGACGGTCACGCGATACGGTACGGAATACTTCGCGCCGGGGTGGGCGCGGCGGCGGCGGCGGCCGCGCCCACCCCGAACTACCGACCTACTCGTAGGACAGGTTCGACTGCCCTTCGATCACGCGGCCAGCGATGTAGAGGTCTCCGTTGGAGTCCAGTACCGCGATGATTTTCTTCTGGTTGCCGTGGTGGGTCGTGAAGAAAATCTTGTCGGCTTCCTGGGAGGTGGAGTAGTTGGTGTTGACCGAGAGTTCGATGCTCACCGGCGAGCTGATGAGCACATCCTTCTTGGGCGAGGTCGGGTACTTCTGGTTCTGCCGCAGCTTGACTCGGCCGTGGGTGTCGCCCTCTTCCCAGTCCGAGGCCAATCCAAGGTCAACGTCCGCCATGACGGTGCTCCGTTCTCGTTCGTACGGGAACCTCTCCTGACCGGAGTAGGCTGTATCTTTTCCGGAAAAGACCTGACCGCCGACCAGCAGGAAGTACGTCCGCAGAGGTCGACGCGGAGAGAACACGYGTCCGTTCCGGCCAAAATTTACTCGACCGCCGGCCCCTCCTGGCCGATTTTTCCTACCTGATCGGACCAGCAAACGGGTGCGCAGACACCGCGGCAGGCAGGGACGACCCCTTCCTCGGTCCACGTATTTCCTGTCCCGGGTGAGGCCATCCCACCATCCGAGTCACAGGCATGAGCGCCACAACACCTCTCCCCCAGAGGTAGTGATGAATCGCACCGTCGCATACATATAGTCACACGCCAGAGGCAGTGGCACGCGGAAATCACCGGAATATATCGACCCCGTTAAATCGTGTCGCTTTTGGGTGAAATCAACCCAGAATGCGTGCGGCGTATTACCGAACGTCAACACACCCTGCGGGGTACCAGAACTAGGCCATCGGCATTGACCTGGGGTTTTAGGCGGGCCGTTCGTACTCGTTGATCAAGCCGTCGAGGACGGGTCGGTGCTTGATCCGTGTCGTCGTGACGTCGGCGATGGGGTGGTCGGGCCGGGTAGTTGGAGCCTGGAGGGCACGGGGTGGGCATCGTCCGTTGTAGTGGGCCGCGTACTCGGCCAGAACGGTGAGCAGGTGCCGCTCCCGACGATCAGCATCCGGTCGGTGACTTCCGTTCGGACCGCGCGGACGAACCGTTCCGCGGAGGGCGTTCGCCCGCGGAGTCCGGGATGGGATCTCGACCGCGTCGATACCGGCATCGGCGAGGACCACGGTGAAGGACGCGGTGAACTGTCCGGCGCGGTCGCGGATCAGGAACTGGAAGTCGGCCGTCCGGTCGCCGAGATCCACGAGGAGGTTGCGGATCCGCCGGGTGGTCCTGTGGGGTGCCAGAAGTCGGCTTGGGCCTGTGACCTGGGCTGATGCGGCGTAGCGGGCTGCCGGCATGATGGTCAGCTATGTCCATCCGCCTGCTCTATCTGATCTTCGCTCGGGTGTGCGGTTGGCTGGTCCTCCTCGGCCATTCGTCAACATCCAAGAACATCGAGCTGCTCGTGTTACGGCACGAGGTCGCGGTGCTACGCCGTACCCACCCCAAGCCCCAGTGGGACTGGGCAGACCGGGCGGTCCTCGCCGCACGCATCCGACTCCTACCCAGAGCGCTGCGAGCCCACCGGTAATCACCCCCGGCACCGCCCGCCGGTGGCACCGCCGCCTGATCACACGGAAATGGACCCCTCTGCAGCGGACCGGATGACCACCGATCAGCCCGGAGATCGCCGCACTGATCGAGCGGCTCGCGACCGAGAACACGACATGGGGCTACCAGCGAATCCAAGGCGAGCTCCTCAAGCTCGGCCACCGGGTCAGCGCCTCCACGCTCCGCCGCGTCCTGAAGTCCCTGGATCTCCCACCGGCCTCCAAGCGGCAGACCGACACGACGTGGCGGCAGTTCCTGCGCACCCAAGCATCGACCATGCTGGCCGTCGACTTCTTCCACGTGGACTGTGCCGTGACGCTGCGGCGTCTGTACTGCTTCTTCGTCCTGGAAGTCGGCACCCGCACCGTCCACATCCTCGGGGCCACCTCCCACCCGGACGGACCGTGGACCACCCAACAAGCCCGGAACCTCCTGATGGACCTCGGTGACCGGGCGGCCGAATTCCAGTTCCTGGTCCRTGACCGCGCCGGACAGTTCACCGCTTCCTTCAACGCGGTCCTCGCCGGCGCCGGCATCACCACCGTCACGATCCCACCCCGAACCCCGCGGGCGAACGCCTACGCCGAACGGTTCGTCCGCACCGTCCGGACCGAGGTCACCGACCGGATACCGATCGTCGGTGCGTGGCACCTGCACACCGTCCTGGCCGAGTACGCGACCCACTACAACGGACGACGACCCCACCGCGGTCGCGACCTTCAACCGCCCCGACCCGACCATCCCATTGCCGACCCGACGAAGAAACAGATCAAGCGACGACCCGCCCTCGGTGGCTTGCCGGKTAGCCGGCGGGAGTTTCACCCGCCGGCCCCCACAGATCCGGACGTGACACTCTCGCGTCATCCGGCTCGTGCTATCCGATGGCCRCTCCGATCGTCCAGTGCGCGAACAGGGCTGGCCTGCGGCGTTTGATCGCCGCGAGCGTCCTCCATGCCCGCCCAGGACGTCCGGTGAGCCGCTTGTACTTACGCTGCAACCATCGCACCAGGTACTTGTCGATGGAGTGGAAGACCGGGTACAACGCGGAGCGCCTGAACGCCCCGAAGTAGTTGATCCAGCCCCTGGTCACCGGATTGATCATCGCTGCCAGGTCCTCGAGGGTCCGGGTCGTTTGCCCGTGGATTCTCCACCGGCGTATCGCTCGACGTGCCTTCTTGGCGTTCTGGTCACTGATCGCGGGCGTGAAGCTGACAAACAGCCGGCCGTCGCGACGCCGCTGGACTGTACGCCCTCGGAACGTGTATCCGAGGAAGTCGTATCCGGTCGGCCCGTCCCAGGGCTGTTTCCGGCCGTCGTCCGCGCAGTAGACGATCCGGGTCTTGGCCTCGTTGAGTTCCAAGCCGCACTCGCCCAGACGCCTCCGGATATCGGCGAGCACTGCGCGGGCCTGTCTTT
>NZ_MBLM01000063.1 GCF_001854655.1 Parafrankia colletiae
GTTGATCGCTACGTCCACATGAGGTTGGCTATTCTGTCCAGCCGGAAACACCAACAGACCGGGCGAGGATGGGGCCGACGCCACGACCCCTCCTGGCTTTCCCGGCTCGGGGTATACCGGCTCGGCGGGACGACTCGACGGGTGACGACGTATGCCTGAACGGTGAACGATGTCGGTGAGCCGTGTGAGGGAGAACCTCATGCACGGATCGACGGGGGGCGGCTGGAAACGGGGCATCGCCATGGCGGGCCGGGATGAGAAACGTGCGGGGAAACCTCACGGACAAAAGTACCGGACCACAGCGCCTACAGCCACAATGCAACCGCGCCAGCCGCCTACCCTACAGACCGATCAGAAATGAAGTACGCTCTGATCGACGCGGAGAAAACACACCACWCYGTCTCCGTCCTGGCCCRCATGCTCGGTGTGTCACGCGAGGGCTACTACGCCTGGCGCCGCCGCGGCGCACAGTCCGCCCGGTCCGCTGACGACCAGACCCTGACCACGAAGATCGCCGCCGTGCATGYGGCGTCCCGGCAGATCTACGGCGCCCCGCAGATGCACGCCGACCTGGCCGCCGCCGGTGTTCGGACCAGCCGCAAGCGGGTCGCCCGGCTGATGAGACAGGCTGGCCTGCAAGGGGTTCACCGCCGCCGACGGGTCAGTCCGACCCGCCGCGACCGGGCCGCACACCTGCCCCCCGACCTGGTCGGAGGCGACTTCACCGCCCAGGCGCCGAACCGGGTGTGGACCGCGGATGTCACCTACATCCCGACCGGACAGGGCTGGCTGTACCTCGCGGTCGTCCTCGACCTGTACGCCCGCCGGTCGGCTGGTCCATGCCCGACGAACAGAAAACCGCACTCGTGGCCAACGCGCTCACCATGGCACTTCAACACCGCCGGCCCGTTCCCGGCGTCATTCATCATTCCGACCAGGGCAGTCAAACCGGACTCAACCGGTCGTCGCAACACCGCGCTGATGACACTCGCAGCGGACCTACCCGCCCCGATCCTCGCGGACCTGTTGGACCTCCACATCGCCACCGCCGTCGCCTGGACCCAGCACGCCGCCCATGACTGGGCCGTCTATCTCGCGGCCCGAGATCTCTAGAGCGCCTATCGTGCGGCGGTGATTTGTTCTCGGAGAATGTCACCATGGCCGGCGTGACGGGCGAAATCCTCGATCAGGAGCAGGTAGACAAACCGCAGGCTGACATCGCCAGCGCGGGGGTGCGCCTTGGTGTCGTCGAGCTCGAAGTCAGCGGCGATCACGCGGGAACGCTCGCTGGCACGCTCAAACTCGGCAATCACGTCGGCCAGCGTTTCGCCGGCGGTGACAACGAAACTGCCGTCGTCACCGGTGGCGTAGCCGTCGCATGCGGACTCGTCCAGGCCGAGCAGGGTGCGTTGGAACCAGATGCGCTCGGCGGTGGCGGCGTGTTTGATCAGCCCGATCGGTGTGGTCAGTGAGACGACCAGGCGCCGCCGTGCGTCGGTCTCGGATAGCCCTCGCGCGGTGTCGATGAGCGCTTGCCGGTTGCGGTCAAGCAAGCTCTCCAACATGAGACGTTCGGGTCCAGTGGTCATTCGGGGCCATATGAACATTAATTGTCCAGCTTTCTGGGTTGAAAGGACATTGACGGATCAGACCATGGGCGCGTACTCGAGCAGCATGAGGGTCGATCGGACAGGGCTCGTCTCGATTGCCGAGGAGAACACCGATGACATCGGTGCCGGAGGCCCGCCGGGGATGTAGGCGCTGCAAACGCTTCTCGGCCCTTGTCAGAGGGTCCTCGGGGAATGCCGTGTCCAGAGTCGAGGGCGAGCCGGAGCGATCATAAGGATAACATCCAAGCTATGCGCGTGTCACGTGACTTGTGTCGATCTGTTCCGGCGCGTTATGGGCCGAGGGTATCCCGAAACTCAGGAGACTTCCTCGACACCAAGATCGGTTCGGGCTGCTCGGAGTTGACCGTGGACGTGTGCGAGCGCGTCGCGGAGTTGCTGGTTCTCGATGCGTAACGCATCCAGAGCAACGCGGATAAGCCGCCACTCCAGCACGTCCCGCTTGCCGTCCGCGACCACTTCGACCAAGATCCACCGAATCGGCCAACTAAACCCGGACGCTCTGAGGTCAAATCGTCCACGTCAAGATGACGGACTTCAGGTCGATGGCCCTCCGGCTCGTCATCTTCACCTGAACGGGACAAGAGGGCTGAAGCGGAGAACACCCAAGCGTCCCGTGGCCGATCATGAGTAGTGGAGTGTGAGACCCAGGGGTGGCTCTGGCCGACGTCGTTTCTCGCCACCGCAGGACCCATTTTCAGTCTTCGCCGTTCTCTTCCTCGACCCCTCCCCGAAGCGCGCCGCGCCACTCCAGATGGTTGAGTAGTGCCCGTCCAGCAGGGGAGATGGGATGCTGCACGGTGAAAGGTTCGTAGGCTGCTACGAATGCCGGCCAATAGCGCTCAATCGCACCGCACCCACGGGCAAACGGATGCACGTACATCCAGAACAGTTCCCATCCATCGGGGTAGGCGAGAAATGAGACGACCCCTGCGGTGACGAATGAGACTCTGTGCACGCGCGGGTGCGGTAGTAGCCATGCGTGCTGTGTGTTGAAGTTTTTGGCGTCGGCAAGAGGGAAATCGTAATGACACTCGTGTTTGATAGCTCGGCCGTAAACCTCGACTGCCTTGCGGAGATTGAGCGGCGATCGGGCAGTCACCTCAATCGGTCTGCTGACCTCATAGGGCAGGACTGGCATGTCGAGACGGTACCGCTGAACRATGCCTCGGCGATCCTCACGGAACATTTCATTCTCGACCAGCGGAAGATTGGCTTCATCGTTCACGGAAAAAACCTCCATCAGGTCGAGCGCCGTCCTTGCCTGCGGGGCCCGGCACGTCCGGAGCCCCGTTCACCCGCAGCCGGGGTCAGCGCAGAACGTCTTTCAGCCTCTTACACGAGAACGTGCCGTGCTCGTCTGCGATCACGTGCTCCTCGCCTGGCAGACCCTCGTACAGCTCGGAGATGTACTCCGCCGTGCCTATGGCCTTGCAGCGGGCACCGTCCCGCTCAGTGTGGATGAGGTAGGCCGTAGGGCACTCGCACGCTGTCTCGAAGGCATAGAACCTGCCGCGCCTGGTCTCGTCGACCAGGCCGGCGGGGTAGTACACAACATGGTTGCCGCAGCTCACCGGCAACTCGACCATCCCTTTGACCGAGCGGCTCGCAGGCAGTTCCGTCGCGAGCTTCCATGGACCCACCTGCATGTACTGCTCCGTCGAGCGGAGGTCTTTGCCCCCAGCAAAGTCGAGGAAGGTCCCATCGTCGACCGGCGCGCCACCGGTCCACGCGACCGGCCCCGCTGCCGGCCAGAGTTGCGGCAACTCCTGTCGGGTGGTCACCCCGAGCTGCAAGCTCGGCGTCGTAAACCGCACACCGTGCAGCACCAGCTGCCCGACCAGGACGGTCATGGCGTAGCCCTGCGGCCGGTCAGCCTGCGGCAGCCCATCCGCGGTCACGGCCAGCGGCGCGACCCACGTCGAGGCGAGCCGGTTCCGCCCGGTATACCGGCCGATCCAAAACAGGCTGGCCGGGAGCGGCATCGCTGCGTCCCGTAGGTCCCATAGCCCGCGGAACTCCGACGCTGGAAGCCCGTAGCCCCCGCGCCGCTGCTCCTCGGACGAGACGAGCATCGCCGTCAACGCCGTCTTCTGAACCCACGCGGCTACGGCTCCCGTGTCCGTCGCCGCGATCTCTCCAGGCCCGCCCAGGACGAAGGGCGTCAGGGCTCGCTGGGCAGCAACTTCGAGGCGGCTCATCCAGCCGTTGTTGCACTCGCCGCAGACACGCACCGTCTGCCCGAACGGCGGGCGCACGCCCAGGTCCTGCACGATCCGGTTCAGCGGCCCCGCGCCATGCGCCGCCGGCTCCCGGGTCAGACCGATCCGAGACAACCAGGTTCCGAAGACGTGCTCGGCAGTCARCTTGCCCGTAGAGCCACAGAAAGGGCAGGTAGCCATGATCAGAGAGTCTCATGTTCACACAGCCACAGCAGGCTGGTGAGGTGGGCCCCGTTCTTCGGACAGTGATCCCTATGAGGGATAATTGATCCGTGAACGGAGGAGATCAATGAGTCAGTCACGCAG
>NZ_MBLM01000064.1 GCF_001854655.1 Parafrankia colletiae
TGTCACGGTGACCCCGGGCAATGCGCGCAGGCCGCGGACGACCGCGTCGATGCCCGGTGCGCCCACCCCGTCGTCGTTGGTGACCAGGATGTCCAGCGGCGCGGGCCCGGCCGGGGCCGCCTCACTCGGGGAAGAGGAAGCGGAACTCCGGCCGGATTCACCACCGGCCGGACCTGCCCCGGTGATGTTGTCGCCACAGCCGGCCGCGGCACCGAGTGTGACGAGGGTGAAGAGTGCGGCGAGAGGCACCGCCGCCATGCGCGGCATGCCTGCGGCTCGGGGCCGCCTCCGGGTCGCGTCCCGATCCATGCCCTGTTGTCGCGCGCCCGTCACCGTGTTCTCCATGGTCGTCTCATCCGTGTCCTTGTCGGCACGACCGCAACCGGCCGCCCACCCGCCCGCCGCCTGCCCCCTCGGGAACAGCGGGCCCATTCATATCCCCTGACCTGTACATATCCGTTGCCGCCCCCCGATCGTTGCGGAGAATGTCACCCACTGTTCGCAGCCACGGTGAACGTCGTCAGCCGCTGCCAGGGCAGGCCGACGACCGGGCGGCGAACGGGAGCCCGAGAAGCGGCTCGGCGGAAGCCGCGAGGGGCGGCAGCCGCCGCGCGGACAGCCAGCCGGGACAGCGGCAGACCCGGGGCAGCAGCCGAGCGCGGGGCCGGCAGCAGGCACGCATGGGATGCGACGCGGGCTGGCGACCGCACCCGCCGCGCCGGACAACCGCACCGCCGGACGGCCGGTCACGGCGCGCGGGGGTGAACCGCACCGTGCCGTAGCCTCTAGTCAGCCTTTGCTGCCGAGACCGGTGATAGTGCCGGGTAGGCTGGCACCGGCCATCACGGTGAGGATGAGATGGACGAGTTTTCCTATCGCGACGGCGCCCTGTGGTGCGACCAGACGCCGCTGCGTGAGGTGGCCGAACAATTCGGCACACCGACCTATGTCTATTCGGCGTCGACTCTCGTCGACCATTATGTTCGGTTTGCCAAGGCGTTCGAGTCGATCGATCCGCTCATCTGTTTCTCCGCGAAGGCACTGAGCAATGTGCACCTGCTTCGTCTCCTGGGTGAGCAGGGCGCCGGTATCGACACGGTGAGCGGCGGCGAACTGCACCGGGCGCTGGCCGCGGGTGTGAATACCGAACGCATTGTTCTGGCCGGCGTGGGCAAGTCCGCCGACGAGCTGCGGGATGCTGTCCGGCGGGACATCCGCTGCATCAACGTCGAGTCCGAGGAGGAGGTCGCGCTCCTCGCCCGCATCGCGCGAGAGGAGGGTCGGCGACCACGGCTGGCCATCCGGGTCAACCCCGACATCGCACCTGACCTGCGTACCCCGGCCCGGACGACGACGGCCGTCCGCGGTGTGAAGTTCGGGGTGGACATCGAGCGGGCTGCCGCGCTGTTCAGCTCGGCCGCCGCCGACGGTTCCCTTCGGCCGGAGGGCATCCACGTCCACATCGGCAGCCCCATCTTCGATCCGCAGGTCTACGCGATGGCACTCGAGCGGGTCCTGGCCCTCGTCGCCGAGATCGAGGCCGCCGGGCATCCGGTCACCACGATCAATCTGGGTGGCGGTTTCCCCGCCGAGTACTCGGCGGGGAGTGCTCCGGGCTGGGACGACTTCGCGGAGGCGATCTGCCCGCGGCTGGAGGGCTTCGTCGGCCGCGGTGGTCAGGTCATCTTCGAGCCGGGCCGGACCATCGCGGCGAACGCTGGTGTGCTCCTCGCCGCCRWCCGTTACCGCAAGCAGGCCGGCGAACGGCAGCTGGTCGTGATCGACGCGGGCATGACCCATATCGTCCGGGCCGCGATGTACGACAGCTATCACTTCATGTGGCCGGTAACGCCGGGCATCGAGATGGTTCCCCCCTCTCGGGACCARCATTCACTCGACGACCTCGTCACCTATGACGTCGTCGGCCCGATCTGCGAATCGAGCGACTATCTGGCAAAGGGCCGTGCGCTCCCGGCGATGGCGGCCGGCGACCTCATCGCGATATTCGGCGCCGGCGCCTACGGCATGACGATGACGAGCAACTACAACAGCCAGCTCCGGCCCGCCGAGGTCCTCGTCGAGGGGGACCGGGCCCGGCTCATCCGCCGCCGCGAGACCTACGAAGACCTGGTGGCACTCGAACTGCTCGACGACACGCCGTCAGCGGGCTGACCCGGAAGCACTCACGCGCAATATCGGCGTATGTACTGCTGCCCCGGCCGTAGGGCCGGGGCAGCAGATCCGGAACGGCTCCCCGGCCTGGAGGCCGAGGGTGTGGGCGGTGAGGGCCGGCAGCCGGCGGACCAGACCTCCCGCCGAACTCCGCCGGCACCAGGTCCAGGTTGGTCGGCACCGTCTCGGATCGAACGAAGATCCGGTGGCACGCCTCCAGGGGTCGGCGCCGAACCTCGTGCCGAGCGGCACGGCCGGGCTGCCGGACATCAGATGTCGACGAGCTCGACGGTGACCGCCACGGCGTCTCCCACCTCCAGCTCCTCCGCTCTGCGGACGGCCCGTTTGACGGGCAGCACATAACTGCCACCCGCACTGTCCGGGAAGATCGACGTGGCCCAGGTGGTGCCCCCGACGGTGACCCGCACTCGTAGCGACCCGAAGCCGCGGCTTGCTCCGCCGGCACGGTCGCGGATCTCCGCAGAGACCTCTGTCGGCAGGCTGACAAACGTCCACGTATCAACGCGGCGGGCGTTCCACAGCCAGAGCTCGCCTTCGAAAACAAGGACCATGGTCCGAGCGTTTCACGCGGTACCGACAGTTCTGCGCCGGGGGCACCTCACCGGGGCCGTCAGCAAAGGCGCTATGGCACCAGGCGACTGATTTTCGCGGATACCTCTTTCTCCCGGACGGAGGAGCCGTCCAGAAATTTCGGCGCTCCCGCGACCGTGCCACCCGCCAACGATGCCGCGGAAAAGACATCTGATTTAGTCCCGGAGCGACGCCTGGCTGGCCGCACCGGCTCTCCGTCGCGAGCGGGAACGCCGCTACTGCGAAGCACTCCCCTGTTCTCTCTGTACGAGAGGCGGCCTACCGCCAAGTTCCCGACCCCACACCCATCCGACCGGCCGGTTATTGACTGACGCCAGGAGACGGGAACCGGGATCTAATAGCGGAATATCTCCGTCCGGAACGACCCGCAGACGGGCCACGGAACCGAGCGCCCGGCACCTGGTTTCGGCAGTGTGGCCGGCGTTTACGGGGTGGCCTCGGCTCTGCGGGAGCGACTGTGCTCCCCGGCCAGGACCGGTGCCGGGCACAGCCGGACGGCTAGCCGATCAGCGCGCGACCACGACCGCGTGGTGGACGACTGTGACACGTCCGCGCCGGCAGCGCCGCCCCCGCACCGCACGCTGCCGGGAGGCACCACCGACCGAGGTCAGGGCCAGGCAGGGACTCCGGGTGACGGTGGGGCGACGCCGGACGAATCGCCCGAAACCTGTCGGAAACGGGGCTACCGTAGCGCGACAGGAATCACACCGGGCTCCAGATGAAGCAGATCCGCGTTAGAGAAGGCCGGCAAGTGGGCCGACCGGACCGGGATTGACTTTGGATCGGATCGACGCCGGCCGCTCCACTTGCCGGCCAACGGGCCGTAGATCGGACCTGCTACTATCAGCCAAAAATTTCACTAAGTATGAACGTTTCGATGGGGGCACTGCCCAGTCTTCAGCCCTGTCTGATCTGACCCGGCTCGCCCYGCCCACCGCGGCCCAGATCCCCCATCACGATCGTTGTTTATTTCCTGTGGGGTTATTGATGCGCTCAGGCGGCTTGACAAGAAGGCTTGGGGTGGTGCTCRCCGCCGTCCTGGCCGCCACCGTCYCCGGATGCTCGGGGTCGGGCGGAGGCGGCGGGGAGGACGCCGTACCTGCCACCTGCGACAGCCCCGGTGTCACCACCGACACGGTGAAGCTCGGCTTCCTCTACTCGGACTCCGGCCTCGGCAGCGGCGCGCTGTCCGCCGCCCGGGCAGGTC
>NZ_MBLM01000065.1 GCF_001854655.1 Parafrankia colletiae
AGGTCACCCCGCGCCACACAACGGATCATGCAACCCGAAAGTCACCACCAGCTCCACGGCCAACCTCGGGACGTACTTCTGAAACACGCCCTAGTGCGCCACGAGGCGCTTGGCCGTATCCCCAGCTCAGCTGGGAGGTGAACCGCCCCGGGTCGGATGGAGGCTTGATTCTCTGAGAGGATCGAGTCATGGCACGTCCTTCCCCTTACCCCGCCGAGCTGCGGCGTCGTGCGGTCCGGATGGTCGCCGAGGTCCGTCCCGACTACCCCACCGAGTGGGCCGCGATGAAGGCCGTCGCGTCCAAGCTCGGCATCGGAACGGCCGAGACGGTACGGCAGTGGGTCCGGCGCGATCAGATCGACAACGGGAACCGGCCCGGGGTGACGACGGAGGAGTCCGCGCAGGTCAAGGCGCTGAAGAAGGAGGTCGCCGAGCTGAAGCGGGCGAATGAGATCCTCAAGGCCGCGGCGAGTTTCTTCGCGGCCGAGCTCGACCGGCCACACCTGCGCTCGTAGCGTTCGTCGACGAGCACCGGGACCGCTTCGGCGGTGTCGAGCCGATCTGCCGCGTGCTGACCCTGCACGACTGCAGCATCGCCCCCTCCACCTACTACGCCCACAAGCAGCGTCAGGCATCGCCCTGCACCCGCCAGGTACGGGACGCCGAGCTCACGACGCTGATCACCGAGGTCTACGACGCCAACTACCGTGTCTACGGGGCGCGGAAGATCTGGCGGGAGCTGCACCGGCAAGGCCACCCGGTGGCCCGCTGCACCGTCGAACGCCTCATGCGTGAACTCGGCATCACCGGTGCCGTCCGCGGCAGGAAAGTGGTCACCACCATGGCGGATCCGGCCGCGACACGGGCTCCTGACCTGGTGGAACGCGACTTCGTGGCCGACGCACCGAACCGCACCTGGGTCGCGGACTTCACCCACGTCGCAGCCTGGGCCGGCACCGTCTACGTCGCGTTCGTGGTGGACACCTTCTCCCGCCGCATCGTCGGCTGGTCCGTCGCGACCACCAAGCACGCCGAACTCGTCCTGACCACGCTGGAGATGGCACTGTGGCAACGGGACCGGACCGGCACCAGGCCCGTAGCGGGTGAGCTGATCCATCACTCGGACGCGGGTTCGCAATACACGTCTTTCACGCTCGCCGAGCACCTGGACCGAGCCGGCATCGCGGCCTCCATCGGCACGGTCGGCGACGCACTGGACAACGCACTGATGGAATCGACCATCGGCCTGTACAAGACAGAACTGATCAAACCGCGGCGGCCCTGGCGAACTCTGCCCGAGGTCGAGTTGGCCACCGCCGAATGGGCAGACTGGTACAACCACCGACGCCTACATGGTGAGATAGGCCACATCCCACCAGTCGAATACGAAGCTAACTACTACCCGACAGCCCAGAAACCCCAGGCCACAGTCACAACCTAGAGCCTCCAACCTTCCCGGGGCGGTTCAGGGTCCCTGTTCCGGCTGGGGGTCACAGGCGAGGGGAAGGCCGGAAGGGTGACTGTCAGGGAACCCTTGCTTGATGCCCCGTCAGGAGTACATCTCGGGCCGGATGGTTGTGTCGGGGTGAATAGGGGCTGGCCGCATGTGATGGCGGCAGCGGCGATCGCGGATCTCACGACGGTCGTGCAGGACACCGCCGTCCCCGGGGTAGAGAGGGCACCCGACCCGGCCGGGTCTCACGCGTGACCATGACCTGCTCGATCAGGGTGTCGGTCTGCTCGACTGCGCCCGGCGGCTCAACCTGGGACTGAACACGGTCAAGCGTTACGCGCGGGCCACGGAGCCGGAACGGCTGGTGCGCGCTCCCCTCTACCGGCCGACCCTGGTCGACCCCTACCGCGACTATCTGAAGCGTCGCCGCGCCGAACAGCCCGCCGTGCCCGTGCTGCACCTGTTCCACGAGATCACACAGCAGGGATACGAGGGAAGCCTCAACCTGTTCGTCCGCTACGTCAACCAGGGACGCGTCGACAGTGATCGGCCCGCGATCTCGCCTCGGCGTGTCACCCGGCTCCTGCTCACCCGACCCGGCACCCTCACCGACAGCCAACGCGACCGGCTCGACGACATCACCACCGCCTGCCCGGACATGACCGCCCTCGCCGGACTCGTTCGCGGCTTCGCCAAGCTCCTCCACCCCGCCGACGGCAACGCCCACCTGCTCAACGAGTGGATCACCACCGCCCGGGCCGCTGACCTGCCCCACCTGCATTCCTTCACCCGCGGCCTCGACCTCGACCGCGCAGCCGTCGACGCCGCCCTCACCCTGCCCCACCACAACGGCGGAACCGAAGGCGTGAACACCAAGACCAAACGGATCATGCGCCAGATGCACGGCAGGGCCGGGTTCACCCTGCTCCGCCACCGCATCCTGCTCGGCTAACATTCCGTCACCACCGAAAGTGAGCCAGAGCCGTTGATCAGACACTCCCCGACTACCGCAACCAGCCCTGGCGGCTTCCGGGTGGCCGGCGCGGAACCGGGCGCCGCATTCCAGGCACCAACCGAGAAGTGGCCCTTGACTCGCTCGGCGCGGCCGCACTGCTGACCGACGGAGCCACCCGATATGTCGATCTGTTTGGTGCTGCGACCTGCTCGGACGTCATGGGCCATCTGTCCAAAAATGGGCCGGAGTTAGTCCTTGAGCAAGTGCGCAATCTCGAAACTCGGACCCGATTGGGCAGCACCCCACACGTGCGCTATGAGGGGAGGCCGCTCTGCTGGGTTGCGGGCGCGCCGGCACGGAGTCCGTTCATGACGAGGTCCAGCAGTCGGGTGAGGCGGGGTTTCCAGTCGCTGTCGGCATCGATCTGCCAGAGACCGGCGACGGCGAGGAACAGGTCGTCCGAGGTCACTCCGGCTCGGATGGTGCCGGCCTCCTGGTTGGCGCGCAACAGCAGTTCGGCGGCGGCGAACACCGGCGCGCATCCCGTCGCGCCTGGGCAGGTCGGTGCGCTGGTGGCCTGGCGGATCGCGTCGGCCAGCCCAGCCTTGGCGATCGCGTACTGGGCCAGCCGATCCATCCACGTCCTCAGCGCCTGGTCGGGCGGGAGCGCCTGGAGCAGGTCGGGCGCGGCGTCGGCGGCCTGCTGCATCTCGTGGCGGTAGACCTCCAGGACAAGCGCCTCCCGGTTCGGGAAGTGGCGGTAGAAGGTGCCCTGCCCGACGCCGGCCTTCTTGGCGATCGCGCTGAGCGGCACGTCGGCCGAGCGCGACAGCTCTTCCAGCGCCACCGTCAGGATGCGCTCGCGATTGTGCAGGGCGGCCGAGCGCACCCGGGTGGTTGTCGCTTCCGACATCGTCCCCACCTCCTTGCTTACCGGACAACTGTCCGGGTACAGTCCCGAAGGTCGGACAGCTGTCCGCTTAGCACGCATCCTATTCGGCAGGGGAAGGCATGCGCCCATGAAGACCAGCGGCAACACCATTTTGATCACCGGCGGCACCTCGGGCATCGGGCTCGGCCTGGCCCGGAAGTTCCACGAGCTCGGCAATCAGGTGATCGTCGCCGGCCGCCGCGAGGAGCTGCTCGACGAGATCGCCGCCGCCCAGCCGAGCATCGACACGATCGCTCTGGACATCGCCGACCCGGACTCGATCGCCCGCGTCCGCGAGGCGGTAGCGGCTCGCCACCCGCAGCTCAACGTCCTGATCAACAACGCCGGCATCATGCTCCCGGAGAACCTCCTGGACCCCGCCTCGCTGCCGGTCGCCGAGAACACCATCGCCACCAACCTGCTCGGCACAATCCGGATGGTCTACGCGTTCCTGCCGCTGCTGGCCGACCGGACCGACGCGGTCGTCATGAACGTCTCGTCCGCGCTGGCGTTCGTCCCGTGGCCGGTCACCCCGACCTACAACGCGACCAAGGCCGCGTTGCACTCCTTCAGCGACAGCCTGCGCGTTCAGGTCGCCGACGCCGGCGTCCAAGTGATCGAGCTCGCGCCGCC
>NZ_MBLM01000066.1 GCF_001854655.1 Parafrankia colletiae
CAGGCCTGCTGGACGGGCGGGTGCTCACCGAGGCCGAGGCGTACGGCAAGCATCTGCTGCTCCGCTTCGACGACGACCGGGTGCTGCACATCCACCTCGGGATCTATGGCAAGTGCCAGCTGGGCGCGGGGCCGCCGCCGGAACCGACCGGGGCCGTCCGGCTGCGGCTGACCTCCGGTACCGGGTGGGCTGACCTGCGCGGGCCGAACACCTGTGAGCTGCTCGAACCCGGCGAGGTGAAGGCGCTGCTGGACCGGCTGGGCCCGGATCCGCTGCGTGTCGACGCCGATCCGGAGCCGGCCCGCCGAAAGATCGCCCGCAGCCGTACCGCGATCGCCCAGCTGCTGATGGACCAGGCGGTGGTGGCGGGGCCGGGCAACATCTACCGGGCCGAGGTGCTGTTCCGCGCAGGCGTGGACCCGTTCCTGCCGGGCCGGGATGTCACCCCGCCGCAGTGGGAGCAGATCTGGGACGACCTCGTCCTGCTGATGGCGGACGGGGTCCGGTCGGGGCGGATCGACACGGTGCGGCCAGAGCACATGCCGGAGGCGATGGGACGTCCACCGCGGGTCGACGAGCACGGCGGCGAGGTGTACGTCTACCGCCGGTCGGGGCAGGCCTGCCTGGTCTGCGGGACGGACGTGCGGGGCACCCGGCTGGCGGGGCGCAACCTGTTCTGGTGCCCACGCTGCCAGGCCCCCGCCGGGGCCGTCCCCGGCTGAGCCGCCCGCCCGCCCGTCCGGGCGGGTCAGGGGCGCAGGGCGCGCAGGAACAGCCGGACGATCTCACGGGTGTGCCGTTCCTGCTCCTCGGGGGCACGGATGATCCCGAACGAGGCGAGCCGCGCGGGCGTGCTGGAGACCATGCCGAGAAAGTGCTCGGCGAGGGCGCCCGGATCCTCGGCGGCGATCGCACCGGTGGCGGCGTGCCTGCGCAGCAGGTCCGCGACGAGCTGGTGGCGGGGCCAGAACGCGACCATCTGGCCGTGCCGGGCCAGCGCGGGGAAGCGGGAGGCCTGGGCGATGGCGATCCGACTGAATTTGATCATGGTCGGATCGAGGGCGCGCCGTACCGCGGCGTCGGCGATCGCGTTGAGGGCGCCCTCCAGATCACCGAGGCCGGGAGCCTCCGGGTCGGGGACGGGCCAGTCCCGTCGCGCCATCGCCCACTCGAACACCGCGTTGAACACGGCTTCCTTGCTCGGGTAGCGGGCGTAGAGAGACGCCTTGGTGGTGCCCGCGGCGCGTGCGATCGCGTCCATCGACGTGCCCTCGTAGCCGAGGTCGAGAAAGAGCCGCAGCGCGTGCTGGCGGACGTCCCGGTCGAGCCGTTCGGTCTCCTCCCTGCTGGGCCGCCCGCTCCGGCGGGTCCGCGGCTGCGGCGGACGCGAAGACACCATGCCTGCAGTGTGGCAGACCGTGACCATCGCCTCCGGGCCCGCTCACCGCCGCCGGACGTCCAACGGGAGCTTGTTCAGGCTGACCATCGTCCAGGGGTCGCGCTGCTCGACGGGGGCGTCGGTGGCCACCTGGATGTCGCGGTAGCGCGTCAGCAGGAGGCCGAGTGCGATCCGCGCCTCCAGCCTGGCCAGGGGTGCGCCGAGGCAGAAGTGGATGCCGTGCCCGAAGGCCAGGTGTGGGTTCGGCGAGCGGTGCGGGTCGAACCGGTCGGGGTCGGGGAAGACCCGCTCGTCCCGGTTGGCCGCCGCGAGCCAGACGGCGACCATCGAACCGGCGGGGATGTCCGAGCCGCCGAGCTCGGCTGCGCGGGACGTCCGGCGCAGCAGGCGCGGAAACGGGGTCCGCAGCCGCAGGGACTCCTCGATGACGGCGGGCAGCAGATCGGCGTCGGCCCGCACCTCGGCGGCAGCCCAGGGGTGCTGGTCAAGGGTCAGGACGGTGTTGCCGAGCGTGGCGGTGGTGGTGATGTGCCCGGCGAGCAGCAGCAGGCCGACGAAACCGACGATCTCCTCGTCGACGAGCCGCTGGCCGTCGATCTCCGCCTGGACCAGCCGGGCGGTGAGGTCATCCCCCGGATGGGACCGGGCGCGGCGGATGTGTTCGAGCAGGTAGGCGTTCATGTCCCGCACCACGGGCGTGACAGCGCGGATGTTCGCCTCGGCGAGTCTGGTCAGCGGCTCGTCCGGGTTGGTCGCGGCGCGATCGAACATGAGGTCGGCCCAGCGCCGGAACATCGGCCGGTCGCCCGCTGGCAGGCCGAGGAGCTCGGCGATCACGATCACCGGCAGCGGGTAGGCGAGCTCGTCGATGAGGTCGATACGGCCGCGATCACCGATGGCGTCGAGCAGCTCGCTGGTGATGTCGGCGATGTGCGGGGCCAGCCCGGTGACGGTTCTCGGGGTGAACGCGCGGCTGGCCAGGCCACGCAGCCGCCGGTGCTCGGGCGGGTCGATGCGCAGGAAGTTGCCCCGCTGGAACAGCTCGATCTCGGCCGACCGCGGTGCCAGATCGCCGACGTCGGAGGAGAAGATGGTGTGCTCGGCCAGGACCGTGCTGGCCTCGGGATGCCCGAGGACCTGCCAGCACTGCTGGCTGGCGTCGTGGTGGACGGTGCCGCGCTGGCGCAGCCGGTCCATCCAGGCGAGCAGGTCGGGCAGCGAGCGCCGGGTGGCGGCGGCCGTCATCGCTCGTCCCGGCCGGGCTCGTTCCACGGAGATTCGTTCCAGGCGGCGCTGAGGATGCACACGCAGTACTGCTTCCCCGTAATACGGAGGCGGTATTCCCCGTGGTGTCTGGCTGCCCGTCAGGGCTGCTGCCGCACGAGTTCCGAAGGTCTCGGGCCAGCTGCGGGATATCTCGGAATTGTCGGTCATCCGCTTCCACGGCGCGGCGCCGGGTGACGTTTCAGGTCACCCGGAACGGGTGAGGCCGAGACCACGGGTACCCGCCTCTTCGCATGATCGTCATTCGGTGAGAGTTCGGTGGCATCGCCATGGTGAAATCGCCATTTGGGGTGACATCGCCATCTGGATCGGACGGGTAGAAATGAGACGGTATTTCGCCGAGGGGCTGGGGACTTTTGCGCTGATCCTGGCCGGGCTGGGCACAGCCGTGCTGGGTGGGACCGGTGTGGGCGTGCTGGAGGTGGCCCTGGCGTTCGGCCTGACGCTCCTGGCTCTCGTCTACACGATCGGTCCCATCTCCGGGTGCCATGTGAACCCGGCGGTGACGGTGGGGCTGCTGGCATCCCGCCGGATCGGGCCGCGGCTCGCGGTCGGCTACATCATCGCGCAGTGCCTGGGCGCTGTTCTCGCGGCCGCGGTCGTGTGGTTCATCGCCGACACCAATGCCGTCGGATACTCGGCCTCCGCGCAGGGTTTGGGAGCCAACGGCTTTGGTGTGCACTCACCCGGCGGCTTCGGCTGGGCGGGCGCATTCGTCATCGAGATCATCGTCACCGCGCTGCTGGTTCTCACCGTTCTCGTGGCCACCGACCTCTGGGCGCCGCTTGGTGTCGCCGGACTGGCGATCGGTGTGGCGCTGGGCGTCGCCAACCTGGTCGCCATTCCCGTCGACGGCGCGTCCGTCAACCCCGCACGCAGCATCGGGCCGGCGCTGCTCAGCGGCGGCTGGGCTCTCAGCCAGCTCTGGCTGTTCATCGTCGCCCCGCTGATCGGGGCACTGCTGGCCGCCGGCGTGCATGCCGTACTGCGGCCGCGCGGGCCGGTCAGCCCGAAACTGGCCACTCCGTTGCCGGACGAGTCTCTGCAGAAGATCGCGCGGGAGACCGCGCGGCTCATCGGTGGTCGGTCCTGAACGAGGGGCCGACAACCGGGCAGGCGCTGGACTGTGCGTGGCGCCTGCCCGCTGCGTGGCTGCGTCGCCGTTCCGGTCTGGTTCCGTTCCGGTCTGGTTCAGGTGCCGTTGATGCAGAGGCGTTCGTTTCTGAGCTG
>NZ_MBLM01000067.1 GCF_001854655.1 Parafrankia colletiae
CAGCTCAGAAACGAACGCCTCTGCATCAACGGCACCTGAACCAGACCGGAACGGAACCAGACCGGAACGGCGACGCAGCCACGCAGCGGGCAGGCGCCACGCACAGTCCAGCGCCTGCCCGGTTGTCGGCCCCTCGTTCAGGACCGACCACCGATGAGCCGCGCGGTCTCCCGCGCGATCTTCTGCAGAGACTCGTCCGGCAACGGAGTGGCCAGTTTCGGGCTGACCGGCCCGCGCGGCCGCAGTACGGCATGCACGCCGGCGGCCAGCAGTGCCCCGATCAGCGGGGCGACGATGAACAGCCAGAGCTGGCTGAGAGCCCAGCCGCCGCTGAGCAGCGCCGGCCCGATGCTGCGTGCGGGGTTGACGGACGCGCCGTCGACGGGAATGGCGACCAGGTTGGCGACGCCCAGCGCCACACCGATCGCCAGTCCGGCGACACCAAGCGGCGCCCAGAGGTCGGTGGCCACGAGAACGGTGAGAACCAGCAGCGCGGTGACGATGATCTCGATGACGAATGCGCCCGCCCAGCCGAAGCCGCCGGGTGAGTGCACACCAAAGCCGTTGGCTCCCAAACCCTGCGCGGAGGCCGAGTATCCGACGGCATTGGTGTCGGCGATGAACCACACGACCGCGGCCGCGAGAACAGCGCCCAGGCACTGCGCGATGATGTAGCCGACCGCGAGCCGCGGCCCGATCCGGCGGGATGCCAGCAGCCCCACCGTCACCGCCGGGTTCACATGGCACCCGGAGATGGGACCGATCGTGTAGACGAGAGCCAGGAGCGTCAGGCCGAACGCCAGGGCCACCTCCAGCACGCCCACACCGGTCCCACCCAGCACGGCTGTGCCCAGCCCGGCCAGGATCAGCGCAAAAGTCCCCAGCCCCTCGGCGAAATACCGTCTCATTTCTACCCGTCCGATCCAGATGGCGATGTCACCCCAAATGGCGATTTCACCATGGCGATGCCACCGAACTCTCACCGAATGACGATCATGCGAAGAGGCGGGTACCCGTGGTCTCGGCCTCACCCGTTCCGGGTGACCTGAAACGTCACCCGGCGCCGCGCCGTGGAAGCGGATGACCGACAATTCCGAGATATCCCGCAGCTGGCCCGAGACCTTCGGAACTCGTGCGGCAGCAGCCCTGACGGGCAGCCAGACACCACGGGGAATACCRCCTCCGTATTACGGGGAAGCAGTACTGCGTGTRCATCCTCAGCGCCGCCTGGAACGAATCTCCGTGGAACGAGCCCGGCCGGGACGAGCGATGACGGCCGCCGCCACCCGGCGCTCGCTGCCCGACCTGCTCGCCTGGATGGACCGGCTGCGCCAGCGCGGCACCGTCCACCACGACGCCAGCCAGCAGTGCTGGCAGGTCCTCGGGCATCCCGAGGCCAGCACGGTCCTGGCCGAGCACACCATCTTCTCCTCCGACGTCGGCGATCTGGCACCGCGGTCGGCCGAGATCGAGCTGTTCCAGCGGGGCAACTTCCTGCGCATCGACCCGCCCGAGCACCGGCGGCTGCGTGGCCTGGCCAGCCGCGCGTTCACCCCGAGAACCGTCACCGGGCTGGCCCCGCACATCGCCGACATCACCAGCGAGCTGCTCGACGCCATCGGTGATCGCGGCCGTATCGACCTCATCGACGAGCTCGCCTACCCGCTGCCGGTGATCGTGATCGCCGAGCTCCTCGGCCTGCCAGCGGGCGACCGGCCGATGTTCCGGCGCTGGGCCGACCTCATGTTCGATCGCGCCGCGACCAACCCGGACGAGCCGCTGACCAGACTCGCCGAGGCGAACATCCGCGCTGTCACGCCCGTGGTGCGGGACATGAACGCCTACCTGCTCGAACACATCCGCCGCGCCCGGTCCCATCCGGGGGATGACCTCACCGCCCGGCTGGTCCAGGCGGAGATCGACGGCCAGCGGCTCGTCGACGAGGAGATCGTCGGTTTCGTCGGCCTGCTGCTGCTCGCCGGGCACATCACCACCACCGCCACGCTCGGCAACACCGTCCTGACCCTTGACCAGCACCCCTGGGCTGCCGCCGAGGTGCGGGCCGACGCCGATCTGCTGCCCGCCGTCATCGAGGAGTCCCTGCGGCTGCGGACCCCGTTTCCGCGCCTGCTGCGCCGGACGTCCCGCGCAGCCGAGCTCGGCGGCTCGGACATCCCCGCCGGTTCGATGGTCGCCGTCTGGCTCGCGGCGGCCAACCGGGACGAGCGGGTCTTCCCCGACCCCGACCGGTTCGACCCGCACCGCTCGCCGAACCCACACCTGGCCTTCGGGCACGGCATCCACTTCTGCCTCGGCGCACCCCTGGCCAGGCTGGAGGCGCGGATCGCACTCGGCCTCCTGCTGACGCGCTACCGCGACATCCAGGTGGCCACCGACGCCCCCGTCGAGCAGCGCGACCCCTGGACGATGGTCAGCCTGAACAAGCTCCCGTTGGACGTCCGGCGGCGGTGAGCGGGCCCGGAGGCGATGGTCACGGTCTGCCACACTGCAGGCATGGTGTCTTCGCGTCCGCCGCAGCCGCGGACCCGCCGGAGCGGGCGGCCCAGCAGGGAGGAGACCGAACGGCTCGACCGGGACGTCCGCCAGCACGCGCTGCGGCTCTTTCTCGACCTCGGCTACGAGGGCACGTCGATGGACGCGATCGCACGCGCCGCGGGCACCACCAAGGCGTCTCTCTACGCCCGCTACCCGAGCAAGGAAGCCGTGTTCAACGCGGTGTTCGAGTGGGCGATGGCGCGACGGGACTGGCCCGTCCCCGACCCGGAGGCTCCCGGCCTCGGTGATCTGGAGGGCGCCCTCAACGCGATCGCCGACGCCGCGGTACGGCGCGCCCTCGATCCGACCATGATCAAATTCAGTCGGATCGCCATCGCCCAGGCCTCCCGCTTCCCCGCGCTGGCCCGGCACGGCCAGATGGTCGCGTTCTGGCCCCGCCACCAGCTCGTCGCGGACCTGCTGCGCAGGCACGCCGCCACCGGTGCGATCGCCGCCGAGGATCCGGGCGCCCTCGCCGAGCACTTTCTCGGCATGGTCTCCAGCACGCCCGCGCGGCTCGCCTCGTTCGGGATCATCCGTGCCCCCGAGGAGCAGGAACGGCACACCCGTGAGATCGTCCGGCTGTTCCTGCGCGCCCTGCGCCCCTGACCCGCCCGGACGGGCGGGCGGGCGGCTCAGCCGGGGACGGCCCCGGCGGGGGCCTGGCAGCGTGGGCACCAGAACAGGTTGCGCCCCGCCAGCCGGGTGCCCCGCACGTCCGTCCCGCAGACCAGGCAGGCCTGCCCCGACCGGCGGTAGACGTACACCTCGCCGCCGTGCTCGTCGACCCGCGGTGGACGTCCCATCGCCTCCGGCATGTGCTCTGGCCGCACCGTGTCGATCCGCCCCGACCGGACCCCGTCCGCCATCAGCAGGACGAGGTCGTCCCAGATCTGCTCCCACTGCGGCGGGGTGACATCCCGGCCCGGCAGGAACGGGTCCACGCCTGCGCGGAACAGCACCTCGGCCCGGTAGATGTTGCCCGGCCCCGCCACCACCGCCTGGTCCATCAGCAGCTGGGCGATCGCGGTACGGCTGCGGGCGATCTTTCGGCGGGCCGGCTCCGGATCGGCGTCGACACGCAGCGGATCCGGGCCCAGCCGGTCCAGCAGCGCCTTCACCTCGCCGGGTTCGAGCAGCTCACAGGTGTTCGGCCCGCGCAGGTCAGCCCACCCGGTACCGGAGGTCAGCCGCAGCCGGACGGCCCCGGTCGGTTCCGGCGGCGGCCCCGCGCCCAGCTGGCACTTGCCATAGATCCCGAGGTGGATGTGCAGCACCCGGTCGTCGTCGAAGCGGAGCAGCAGATGCTTGCCGTACGCCTCGGCCTCGGTGAGCACCCGCCCGTCCAGCAGGCCTG
>NZ_MBLM01000068.1 GCF_001854655.1 Parafrankia colletiae
GGCCATCGGATAGCACGAGCCGGATGACGCGAGAGTGTCACGTCCGGATCTGTGGGGGCCGGCGGGTGAAACTCCCGCCGGCTACCCGGCAGGCCGCCCAGGACGTGTGGGGTGCCAGAACTCGGCCACCGGTGTTGACCTGGCCTTCTGGAGCCGCCCCACAGCAGGGGCCGTCGCCACCCGGCTCGGCAATGGCGGCTCTTCTACGCGGCTGAGGAGATCCCCAGTGTCGGTGCGGACCACAGTGACCGAAGGTCGGAGCGTCGGTCTCCGGTATCCCGTCGCGGCCGCCGGAAGCCCTTCGCGGCTGGTGACAGCCTCCCTCACGACAGGCCTCCACCGCCGGCCAGACCGGGAAAGAAGCAGTTGGGCCTCGCCACGGCCGCCGCCACGCGTCCCACTGCTTGTCGGTCGAGGTCTCTCATGCAGGTGGCGCGTTTCCACGGGTTCGATGGTGGAGGCTGGCCGAATTGGTCGGGAAGTCTGAGTTGTGAGGCCGACGCTGCGCTGACAGCTGGGGGCTCCACCACGCGGACCTCGGGCCGACGGGCGACGACGACGCGCCGCGCCCGAGTTCCACCGACGTTCGATCGCTCTGTGTAATTCTCGGCGAGGATCACGTCACTAGCTGTGACGCACAACCGTGCTGTGCTGGTCCATCGACGCCTGCTGCCGGCCCGTCGCGGTCTCGGGCGTCGGCGGGCGGCCAGGCCGAGGAGCGAGCATGTCGAGACGTCCACCGCGGCACCGGGCGGGTCTGCTCGCGCCGATCGGATCCACGGGCCCGCGGGCCTGGCTCGTGCCCGTCGTCGGCGCGCTGACCGTGCTCACGGCGACCGTGCTCACGGCCACCGCCGCCCCGGCGATGGCGGTCACGCCACCCAGTTCTGGCAGTCCGTCGACGTCCGCTGACCCGGGGCCCGCGAGCGGCGACGCACCGCGGGCCGCCGTGGCGGCGCTGGCTCCCGCGATCGCGGTGGCCACGTCGGTGGCGCAGGCCTCCTTCTCGGGCGCCGGTCAGACGCTCGACTTCTCCTATCTGGTGGCGAACAGCGGGGACGCGCCGCTGACGAACGTCGTCGTCCACGACGCGCTCGCCGGCGTGTCTCCGGTGACCTGCGCGGCCACCGAACTGGCCCCGGGAGGAACCACCACCTGCGGCGCCACCTACGTGACGACCCAGGCGGACGTCGACCACGGACGGGTCGAGAACACCGCCGTCGCGAACGGCACGCCGCCGTCCGGCCCCCCGGTGACCTCCGCCCCGGCGCACAGCTCCACGTCCACGCCCCCGCTGTCCGGATCGATCAGCATCGTGGGCTCACCGGACCAGCCCTCCTTCGGGGGGAACTCGGGCCAGGTGAGCTTCACCTTCGTCGTGGCCAACACCGGCGCCGCCCCGCTGAGCGAGATCTCCGTCCTGGAGACGACCCGGCCGGGTTCCACGCCCTCCTGCCCGGCGCGGGTACTCGCGCCGGGGGTGTCCATGGCCTGCGCCCTGCAGACAAGCGTCAGCCAGGCGGATGTCGACCGAGGGTTGATCTACGTCAGTGCCGTCGCCACCGGCCGGCTCGCGACCGGAGAATGGGTGACATCGGCGCCCTCGACCGCCTTCGTGCCCGCCGTGCAGAGGCCAGGCGCCCTGCTGGACCCCCAGAATTCCGGTGTCTTCTCCGGCGCAGGCCAGCCGGTCATCGACCTGTACCGCACGTTCAACAACGGGAACGTCACGCTGACCGGAGTCCACATCGTGTCCTCACGGTCGCGATCTGCGACCGGCGGCCCGATTACCTGCCCGGGCACGCTGGCTCCGGCCCAACGCCCGCTCTGCACGGCCCGGATCATTCCGACCCAGGCCGACGTCGACGCCGGCTTCGTCGCGGATGTGGCGCGCCTCGTCGGCACCGACCCCAAGGGCGTGCTGGTCGCGTCGCCGCCGGTAGTCGTCGTCACCCCGCTAAGCGGCGGCGGACCCTTCCCGCCCAGAGCCGGCGCGTTGTCCCTGGCCAAGTCCGCCGCACCGGCCGCGTTCTCCGGCGTGGGCCAGACGCTGGACTACTCCTACCTGGTGACGAACACCGGCGCGGTCGGGCTGTCCGACATCCAGGTCCTAGACGGCCTCCCAGGGCTGACCCCGGTCGCCTGCCCGGCGATGGCGCTGGCCGCCGGTGCGTCGATGACCTGCACGGCCTCCTATGTCACCGACGCGGCCGCCGTGAACGCCGGCCAGGTCAACAACGACGCGGTCGCCTACGGATCGGCGCCCGGCGCGCCGCCCGTGGTCTCCGCCCCGGCGGTCACGACGACACCAGGCCCGCCCCCGCAGCCGACCCATCCCGGCATCTCTCTCGTGGCGCAGGTGACGCCGACCACCTTCACCGCTGTAGGGCAGCTCCTGCGCTACTCGTACCTGGTGACGAACACCGGAGATGTTCCCCTGGAGAACGCAGGGCTCGCCGAGGCCCTGAGCACCACCACGGTGTCCTGCCCCAGCGGCCCTCCGCTGCCGCCCGGAGTATCGATGACCTGCACCGCGACGCACAGCATCGACGCTCAGGACCTGGCCCGGGGGTCGGTGACCAGTGACGCGGTGGCGGCCGGACAACCCCCGTCGGGACCGCCGGTGACCTCGACGCCCGCGGGAACGTCCGCGACACTGGGGCCAGCGTCGATCTCGCTGAGCAAGTCCGCAGCCCAGACGTCGTTCACGGGCCCGGGCGAGCCGATCGACTTCACCTACAGCGCGACGAACACCAGCGGCCAGCCGCTGACCAACGTGTTCGTGTACGACGCGCTGGCAGGGGTGTCACCGGTGCGCTGCGCCGCGACGAGCCTCGCTCCGGGCCAGTCGACGACCTGCACCGCCAGCTATGTCACGACGCAGGCCGACGCCGACAAGGGCACGCTCAGCAACAGCGCGTGGGCGGCGGGCACACCACCGTCGGGTCCACCGGTCATCTCCGACCCGGCGATCGCGACGCTGGCGGTACCGGTCCTGTCGCTGGTGAAGATTGTCAACGCCACGTCCTTCACCGCCGCGGGTGAGCAGCTGACATACCTGTACCTCATCAACAACCGCAGCAAGGTCACGCTCACCAACCTCGCGGTGAACGACCCGATGCCCGGCCTGTCGGCCGTGGACTGCCCAGTGGCGACACTGGCCGCCGCCGCGATGACGATCTGCACGGCGAACTACACGACCACACAGGCCGACGTCGCCGCCGGGAAGATCGAGAACGTGGCAACCGCGAGCGCGACCCCAGCGTCCGGAGCCACAGTGACCTCAAAGCCTTCAACCACCTCGACCCCACTGCACCCCGACACCGGCCCTGCCGGACCACCCGGACCTGCCGGACCACTCGGACCGGCTGGGCCTGCCGGACCTGCCGGACCACTCGGACCGGCTGGACCGGCTGGACCGGCTGGACCTGCCGGGCCGGTCGGGCCCGCTGGTCCGGTCGGGCCCCCCGGACCGCCAGGGCCGCCAGGTCCGTCCAAAGACGAGAAGATCGACATCGGGAAGATCTGGATCCCGCCCCTCTTCACGTAGCCCGTGTTGACGCCGACTTGGGTTCTAGTCAACGTCGCAACGTGGAGTGGTTTCGGAGGCTACCAGCGCTGCGAAGAGTTCGGCCGGTGTGCAGTCGTCGAGGACG
>NZ_MBLM01000069.1 GCF_001854655.1 Parafrankia colletiae
CCTCACCCCGCAGACGGCGACCGCCTCGTCCACCGCGTCCCGCGGGACCGCCGTCACCAACACCCCGACCGACACCTGGTCCGGGGTCACCATCGAAGCCACGAACCGTGACCAAACCACCCACCAGCACAGATGCCACGCCGCCACGCCGTACCAACCCACCAGCCAGCACCAGCGGAAGATCAACCATCCAAGATCGACTTAAGCTTCACGGCATTGATCCTTGCCCTGCCGTTGGYCGTTGGGCCCGCCGCGGCTCCCGCTGCGCAGGCTGACTCGCCCGCCRGAGGGTCGTTCTCCGTCCTCACCTACAACATTGCGGGCCTTCCCGAAGCGCTTTCCGACGCGCCGACGCCCCGCGCGGAGAGCACGACCGCCATCGGACAGCGGCTCGCGCCCTACGACGTCGTGCAGGTGCAGGAGGATTTCAACTACCACGCCAACCTCTATGCCTCCGACACCCACCCGTACCGGACACCAACCAGCGGCGGTGTTCCCTTCGGCGGCGGRCTCAATACTCTCTCGGACTTCAGCTACAGCGATCTCGCCCGGGTGGCATGGAACAACTGCAGCACCTTCGACAGCGCCGACTGTCTGACCCCCAAGGGCTTCACTCTCAAGCGGATCCGGCTGGGGGAGGGTATCTACGTCGACTTCTACAACCTGCACGCCGACGCGGGGGGGCACCAGCGCCGATCTGGCCGCCAGGGCATCGAACCTGAACCAGTTGGCCGCCTACATCTCCTCGCACTCGGCAGGTAACGCCGTGGTGGTGATGGGCGACACCAACGCCCGGTACACCCGGGCAGGCGACACCATCGCCACCTTCGCCGCCGCCAACGGCCTCACCGACACCTGGGTGGCACTGGAACGCGGCGGGGTGGCGCCCGCCCTCGGCAGCCCTGCGCTGACCTGCGACGATGCGGCGCCCACCGACACCTGCGAGGTCGTCGACAAGGTCCTGTACCGGAGCAGCCGTCTCGTCACGCTGAACGCCACCGGCTACGCGAACCGGAACGCCGACTTTCTGAACGGTCAGGGCGTTGCGCTCTCGGACCACTTCCAGCCACGCGGAGACGGACAGGATGCTCACCGGGTGGAAACGCGACCCCGGGACGGTGCGGCTCGCCGAGCCGTCGAAGGGCCCGTTGCAGGCGGCGCTGCGGCATCTGCAGAGGGCGTTCGTGAACTTCTGGGAGAAACGGG
>NZ_MBLM01000070.1 GCF_001854655.1 Parafrankia colletiae
GGGCTGGGTGTGGGTGATGCGGTGGTGGTGGGGTCGTTGCGGCGGGGTGAGGGTGATGTGGGGCGGGTGGCGCGGTCGGCGGCGGAACTGTTCGTCCGTGGAGTGCCTGTCAGCTGGGATGCCGTCCTCCCCGCCTGGCGGGCCGAGCCCGAAACCGTCGCGGTGCCCGCGGCGTCCCGCCCCGTCAGCGCACCGGTCCCGGACCTGCCGACCTATCCTTTCCAGCACCAGCGCTACTGGTTGGCGGGCCGCGGCGGCCAGGCCGGCCGCGGCGACGTGACTGCCGCCGGGCTGGAACCGACCGGTCACCCGCTGCTCGGCGCGGTGCTCGAGATCCCGGGCCGCGCGGCCGCCGGGGAGAGCGGCGCCGACGAGGTCGCGTTCAGCGCCCGCGTGTCAGCCCGGACCCATCCGTGGCTCGCCGACCACAGCGTCCACGGCACCCGGCTGCTGCCGGCGACAGCCTGGATCGAGATCGCGCTGCACGCCGGTGAGCGGGTCGGGTACCCCGCACTGGACGAGCTGCTCATCGAGGCCCCGCTCACGATCCCCGACGAGGGCGCGGTGCTGCTCCGGGTCCTCGTGGGCGGTCCGGACGCGACGGGCCGGCGCCCGGTGCGCCTCTACGCCCGGCCCGACACCACCACCTCGCCGGCGGAACCCGAGGACGTCCGATGGGCCCGGCATGCCACGGGTGCGCTCTCGCAGGACGTCGGCGAGCCCACCCACGGCTACGAGACCTGGCCGCCGGCGGACGCGGTGCCCGTCGACCTGGCGGACTTCTACCCCCGCCTCGCCGGCCTGGGATACGAGTACGGTCCGGCCTTCGCCGGCGTGCGTGCCGCCTGGACACGGGGCCGGGAGGTCTTCGCCGAGGTCGAGCTGCCCGTCGCCCAGGACGACCCGGGCAACGGGACGGATGGTGCCTACGGCCTGCATCCCGCGCTGCTCGACGCGGCCCTGCAGACGACCAATCTGGGGGCGGTGCCCGCCGCCCGTGACGGGCAGGTGCTGCTGCCATTCGCCTGGAGCGACATCCGTCGTTTCGCCACGGGGGCGACGTCCCTGCGCGTCCATGCGGAACAGGTCGATCCCACGGATCCCACGGATGGGGGCGGGTCGTACGGAGTGCGGGTCCGGGTCTCCGACCGCGGCGGCGCCCCGGTCGCGGAGATCGGATCCCTGGTCCTGCGCCCGACTTCGGCAGAGCAGATCGCCCGGCTTGCCGGGGCGACCGGCGGCACCGTGGCCGGTGCGCTCTTCCACGTCACCTGGGTCGATCCCCCCTCCGCGGGCGACGAGCGCAGCCCGGCCGCGGCCGACGGCGTGGACGTCCTCGACGTCACCGGGCGGGACGACGCCAGCCCGGCGGCCGTGCGGGTGCTGCTCACCGACGTCCTCGCGGGACTGAGGCAGGCGCTCGACGCGCCCACACCCACCGCCACCGCCACACCCACCGCCACACCCACACCTGACGCCGGCCCGGGTGGCCCAGCTGGGCCGCTGGTGCTTCTCACCGATGACCCGGTCGGCGCGCCGGCCGCGGCGGCGGTGTGGGGCCTGGTCCGGGCCGCACAGGCCGAGCATCCCGGCAGGTTCGTCCTGCTCGGCGGGGAGCCGGCCGAGTCCCGGGCACAGCTGCGGGCCGTCCTGGCGGGCGGTGAACCGCAGGCGGTCGTACGCGGCGGACGGATCCTCGTCCCACGGCTGGGAGCAGCGCCGCGGCCGCCGCGGGACGACGTCTGGGTGCCGCCGGACGAGGCCGGGCCGGCGCTCGGCGCGGGCACCACGCTGGTCACCGGCGGCACGGGGACGATCGGGGCGGTCGTCGCCCGGGAGCTCGTCCACACCCATGGGGCACGGCACCTGGTCCTGCTCAGCCGCCGCGGGTCGGACGCGCCTGGTGCCGTCGATCTCGCCGACGAACTGCGCGCGGCCGGAGCCGAGGTCACGCTGGTAGCCGCCGACGCGGCCGATCGCGAGGAGCTGCGGGCGGTGCTCGCCGCGATCCCTGCCGCGGCGCCGCTCGTCGGGGTCGTCCACATCGCCGGGGTGGTTGCGGACGGCCTGGTCACCTCGCTGGACCAGGAGCGGATCGACGCCGTCCTGCGCCCGAAGGCCGACGCGGCCTGGCACCTGCACGAGCTGACCGCGCCAACGGAGCTGGCCGCCTTCGTCCTCTTCTCCTCCGGCTCCGGTGCCTTCGGCGGAGCGGGGCAGGGCAACTACGTGGCGGCGAACGGCTACCTGGACGCCCTCGCCGAACAACGGCGCCTACGGGGACTGCCGGCGGTGTCGGTGGCCTGGGGCCTGTGGGAACGGTCAAGCGGCCTGACCGGACGTCTGACCGGGACCGACCGCGGCCGGATGGCCCGCGGCGGTGTCCGCGGCCTGTCCGACGCCGAGGGCGCCGCGCTGTTCGGAGCCGCGCTGCGGTCATCCGAGGCTGTGCTGGTCGCCGCAGCGGTGGACATCGCCGCCCTGCGGCGACGGTCCGCGGCCGGTGACCTGCCGCCACTGCTGCGGGGGCTGGTCCCGGACACACGACCGGTGGGCGGGAGCGCGTCGACGGGCGCCCCGGCGGCGCCGACCCGGGAGTTCACCCCCGCGAGCAGCGGTGCGAACTCGGGCGGGAACGCGCTGCTCCGGCGGCTGGCCGGGCGGCCCGAACAGGAACGCCGGCGGGTGTTGGTGGACGTCGTCCGGGCCCACGTATCGACCGTGCTCGGGCACCGTCCAGGCGACGCGGTGGACCCGGGTGCGACGTTCCAGGAACTCGGGTTCGACTCGCTGACCGGGGTCGAACTGCGCAACCGGCTCGCTGAGGCGGCGGGCGTGCGGCTGGCGGCCACCATGGTCTTCGACCACCCGACCCCGGCGGACCTCGCCGCGCACCTGCTGAGACTGGTGGACCAGGACGGTTCGCCGTCCGTCCCGGCGCCCTCGGGCGGGTCGGGGACCGTGACGGGTGCCTCAGTGCTCGAGGAGCTGGCCCGGCTGGAGCAGGTCCTGGCCGGGGCGACAACGGCCAGCGTGCCGGTCCCGGACGAGGTGGCGGTCCGGCTGCGCGCCCTGGTGTCGTCCCTGAGTCCCCGCGGCGAGACCGCAGCCACCGTCGACCTGGCGACCGCCACCGACGACGAGATGTTCCAGCTGCTGGACCAGGGGCTCGGCTCCTGACCCGCTGCCGTTCACGCGAGGGAGGACACATGCCCGCCGATCGCAGTGCCACTGACCACCGCGGTGCCGACAACGAGCGCGGTGCCGACAACGAGCGCAGTGCCGACGACCGGCTGCGGGAGTACCTTCGCCGCGCCCTGTCCGAACTGCAGCAGAGCCGGAGCCGGGTGGCGGAGCTCGAGAACGCCGCCGACGAGCCGGTGGCGATCGTGGGGATGGCGTGCCGGTTGCCGGGTGGGGTGGTGTCGCCGGAGGGGTTGTGGGATGTGGTGGTGGGTGGG
>NZ_MBLM01000071.1 GCF_001854655.1 Parafrankia colletiae
GCGTACTGCATTTTCAGCGGCGCCCACCCCGGCTCGCTACCGGCCAACCGGGCCTGGTATGCGGTTGACAGGTCCCCCAGCAGCACCGGCAGCGACCACTCGTCCACCGCATGGTGATGCACCGCCAGTACAAGTACCCACTCCGTGCCAGCCTCCCGCAACAAGCCGGCACGGAAGGGAATGTCTGCCGCCAGGTCAAACCCCTGCCGCACGAAGTCGGCGATCCGTTCCTCTACGGCGTCACCCCCGGCACCGGAGAGATCCTCCGGGATCAGCGTGAGGCGAACGCTCGCGTCCTGGGCAGGGACGACCATTTGGCGCAGCCGACCGTCGTCTTCAACAATCAGGGTTCGCAATGCCTCGTGCCGGGTGACTACATCCTTCACCGCAGCATCAAGTTTGCTGACGTCCAGTTCCCCGGACAGTCGAAGCGCCATTGGCACCACATACCGGCCCCCCGGCCCGCCCAGGCGATCAATCACCCAGAGGGCTTGCTGTCCGAAGGATGCCGGCAGGTTGGCGGGCCGCGGCAGATCCCCGATTCGCAACGCTGGAACTGTCGAGACGCTCGAGCCTTCGATGATGATCTCGACCAGGCCCGCGATCGTGGGATGGTCGAACACATCCCGCAGACTCAGCCCTGAACCGAGGATCGTGTTGACTCGGGCGACGACCCGCGTCGCAAGGAGCGAGTGCCCGCCGAGGCGGAAGAAGTCGTCGTCCACGGACAGGGGTGTGCTGGTGGGGAGAGYGAGTACGTCACGGAACACCGCGGCCAGGGACAGTTCGGTGTCCGTTTCCGGGGGTCGGCCGCTCCCGGATCCGGCGGTCAGGTCGGGAGCGGGCAGCGCTTTACGGTCGAGTTTCCCGCTCGGGGTCGTGGGGAACGCGGCCACGCGGGTGAACGATGCGGGAACCATGTACTCCGGCAGGAGCCCGGCCGTGTGGTCCCGCAGCGCATCAGCCAGCACAGCGTCGTCAGCCAGCACAGCGTCGCTGGTGGGCGTGGCGTGGTCGGCGGGTGTGGYGTTGCCGGCGGGTGTGGGCGGGGTGGTCGTGACATAGGCGGCGAGGAACTTCCCKCCGGCGGGGTGATCGAGAGCGGTCACCGCGGCACCCGAGACCGCGGGGTGTCGTTCGAGGRCRGCGCGGATCTCGTCGAGCTCGATCCGGAACCCGCGTACTTTGACCTGGTCATCGGACCGGCCGAGGTACTCCAACTCGCCCTGGTCGTTCCACCGGGCCAGATCCCCCGTCCGGTACAACTGCTCACCCGGCCCACCGAAAGGGTCCGCGACGAACCTCTCCGCGGTCAGCCCAGCCCGGCCCACATACCCCTCCGCCAGCTGCACCCCACCCAGATACAGCTCACCAGTCACCCCCACCGACACCGGACGCAGCCACCCATCCAGCAGCCGCACATAAGAATTCGACACCGGGCGGCCGATCGGTGTCGAGTCCGAGTCTGCGTTCAGGGCGGCGATGTCGTAGCTGGCGATCTCGACCGCYGCTTCGGTCGGCCCGTACAGGTTGAACAGTTCCGCTCGATCGAACACCTCCCGGGCCCCGATGGCCGCYGCCACCGGCAGCGCTTCCCCCGTGAACGACACCAGCCGCACRTYCGGGAACGACCCCGCCTCCACTCCCGAGTCCAGGAATGCCTGAAGCATCGACGGCACGAAATGCACGCTTGTGACTCGTCTTTCCCGTACCACGGCGGCGATATAGCCCGGATCCCCATGTGCGTTGTCACGGGCGACCACGACCACCGCCCCGGTGATCAGCGGGAGGAAGAACTCCGGTACCGACACGTCGAACGTGAACGGTGTCTTCAACAACACCCGATCAGACGACGAGAACCCCAACACCTCCCGGCCCCAGACAAGCCGGTTCACCACCGCGGCATGAGACAGAACCACACCCTTGGGCCGCCCGGTGGTACCAGACGTGAAAATCACATACGCGGTATCGTCGGGAGTCACAGGACGCGACAGCACAGGCCCGTCAGGCACCCCACGCTCGATCCGGCCACGAACAGCATCGTCATCGACGACCACGGTCACCACACCCGCAGCCGTGAACACACCCGCCTGCGCCACCACCGTCGCACCATCAGTGATAGCCACACGGGCGCCGGAATCCTGAAGAATCGCAGAAACACGCCCAGCGGGATACCCCGGATCAACTGGAACATACGCGGCACCCGCACGCAACACTGCAGCCAGAGAAACCACCAGATCCGTCGAACGCGGCAAAGCCACCGCGWCCCGGTCGCCCACCCCCACACCCCGCTCGACCAGAACACAAGCCAGAGCATTCACCCGCGCATCGAACTGCCCATACACCAACTCCCCACCATCCACATCATCCACCACCGCGACCGCCCCCGGAGCACACGCCACCCGATCCCGAATCAGCGCATCCACCGTCACCCCGGGAACCACCACCCCCGCACCCACCGACCACGCACCCACCGACACGGCATCAACCGAAGAGGGAGTGATCGTGAGATCGGCGAGTTCGTGGAGCGTCATGCCCGCAGGGCCGTCGAGGAGATGACCGAGGAACGCCGTGAACGCCGCCGCGTGCCGGCCGGCCGCCTCTGCCGGCACGAACGGAGACCGGCCGGAGATATCCATCCGCAGACCTCGCCCCGGGCTCCCGTAGACGGAGAGATCCAGCACACCGGTCGGACCAGGATTGATCAGCTCCGTGACCCCCAGAACCGTCCCGAAAACCGATGTCGTCCTGAACACCTTGATGTTCACCGACGGCAGCGACAGGTAGGAGAGCTCCCCTGCCTTCCACAGACGGGCGAGCTGATGATCCTCGATCGCGGAGTAGTCCCGTAGATCCCGGACCTGCGATCCCACCACCGACAGCACCTCGGCGAAGGTGGCGCCCGGACGCAGGGCGGTCGCGACGGGCAGCGCCCGGGCGACCGCGCCCGGCACGCGCAGCGACTCCGGCTCGCCGCGCATCATCGACGGTACCCGCACAGCGAGATAGTCCCGGTTCCCGGCAAGGGCCGTATACAGCCCCCACGCGGTGATGACGAGATCCGTCCACGTGCTCTTCGTCCGACGCGCCAACACCCGCAGCTGATCATCAGTGTCTGCCGGCAGCGCCACCGGAACAGGCCGATACGAGAACGACAACAGATCAGCAGGCGCGTTTCCCACGGGCTCGGACAACGCATCGATCGCAAGCACCTCACGCCAGTGATCGACGACACCGGACCCACCCGGCGTCGATGCCGACCCCACCACGAGATCCTCCAGACGACCGAACCACCTCGGCGGCGCGGGAGTCACACCGACCGCAGCCGAGTACAACTCCGCAACCCGGCGGATATAAAGAGACGTGCTATACCCGTCAAGCAGGAGATTATTCGTCGTGAACGACCACACCCACCCGCCACCGACACGCTTGAACAGCGTCGACGACGTGAG
>NZ_MBLM01000072.1 GCF_001854655.1 Parafrankia colletiae
GTCGACCGGTGCCTCCAGCTTCACGGCGGCTACGGCTACATGACCGAGTACGCGGTGGCGCGCGCATTCCAGGATGCTCGGGTTCAACGAATTTACGGAGGCACCAACGAGATCATGAAGCACATCATCGCGCGTTCAGTCTGTGGCAGCTGAGCGTGAGGGCGACGGAGGTGGAAAGTGTGGCGAAACCACTCAACTGGTCAGGGCTGCCGCGCCCAGCCGCTCGCGCAGCACGGCAGAGAATCCTGCTCGCTGAGGGACTTGACGGGCTGGCTCGGCTCAAGCGAGGAGAGAACAACGATGACTGCCCAGTTGTCGTGAGTGCCACGCCTGCGCGCGACTTCGCGRCACTAGCCGAAGCGCAGACAGCACCCCGAATGAAGCCCTCGCCGTGAGCAGGATATTGGTCACTACCCCTATCCCGGCTCCTGGGATGGACATCCTCGAGCGAGCCGGCCAGGTCGACGTCAGGAGACTMGACTACGACGGCTTACGCAGAGCGAGCGCTTCGGGCCACTACAGCGTGATTGTGTCGCAACTGCGAGATCGATTCGACGCACCGCTACTTCGGGACTCATCGTTGATCGGAATCTCCAATTACGCAGTCGGCTTCGACAACATCGATGTGGCAGCAGCTACCGCAGCAGGCATCACCGTGGCGAACACGCCGGGAGTGCTCACCGATTCGACTGCCGACGTCGCGATGCTGCTCATGCTGGCAACGGCGCGACGCGGCGTGGAATCCGATCAATTCTTGCGGGCAGGATCGTTCACGGGCTGGGAGCCAGAGCTGCTCCTCGGCAGCGATGTCTCAGGTCGCACACTCGGACTGGCGGGCTTCGGGCGCATCGCCCGAGCGACGGCACGGCGAGCGCTTGCATTCGGCATGACCGTGATGTTCTGTCCCCGTCCACCCGGGGATCGCGTCGTGGCCGACGACGAGCTGGGCGAGTTTGCGGGCCGGGTGCAGCATGTTTCGTGGAGTGATCTCGTCACGGACAGTGACTTCCTCTCGCTTCACGTGCCGCTGTCGACGTCTACTCACCATCTGGTCAATGCTGACGTATTGGCGGCCATGCAGCGCTCAGCGATCTTGATCAACACGGCGCGAGGTCCTGTTGTCGACGAGGCGGCCCTGGTGACGGCCTTGCGCGACGGGTCCATCGCTGCTGCAGGACTTGACGTCTACGAGCACGAACCGGCGCTTGCTACGGGTTTGGTTGAGCTGCCGAACACCGTCCTGCTACCCCACATCGGCAGCGCAACGGTGTCCGTCCGATCCGAGATGGCCCGCCTGTGCGCTCTGAACGCCGCAGCCATGGTGGGAGGAGTGTGTCCCCCACACCCAGTGAATCCTGAGGCTTGGGGCGGTGCTGGATAGATGTCTGAAATCGGATCGTCGAAGACCCTGACAGAGCCAGCCGTCGAGCGTTCAGCGCAGCATCGCGAGGGGCTCCAAGGATTGCCCTGCGCGGGCCGCGGTGCTCTGACGATCGTTGTCGCGCCGGATTCCTTCAAGGGCACTTCTACCGCTGCCGACGTCGCGGAAGCCATGGCCGCCGGCGTGCGTTCCGTCCTGGGCTCGACGGTCAATATCGTCCAGTGCCCGCTCGCGGACGGCGGGGAGGGAACGTTGGATTCGTTCGCCGCGTCAGCGAGCCTTGCGATCCGCGAGGTGCCAACCGTCGATGCGATTGGCCGGCCTCGGATTGCTCGGATCGGCATCTCTCCTGATGGTCGRCTGGGCGTGATCGAGGCTGCCGAGGCCAATGGCCTCATTCACGTGTCCGATGTCGACCTCCAGCCCATGGCCGCCCACAGCTACGGCGTCGGACTGCTCGCTCGGGAGCTTCTGGACGCCGGCGTGTCCGAAGTACTGCTATGCATCGGGGGGACCGCCAGCAATGACGGCGGCACAGGCTTCCTGGCGGCACTAGGTGCGAGGTTCCTAGACGATGGCGGGCACGAGGTCGTCCTCGGCGCGTCGGGACTAAGCAAGATTCGAACGGTTGATCTTTCAGGGCTTCATCCCCGCGCCAGCGGCGTCCTGATCCGGGTAGCAGTCGACGTGGACAATCCCCTTACGGGCGCAAGTGGCGCCGCACGGGTGTTCGGCCCGCAGAAGGGCGCCACCTTGACCCAAGTTCAGGAGATCGACGCCGGGCTTGCGCAGTTGGCCGTAGTGATTGCGGCCATGAGCGACATCGATGTGACAACGACTGCCGGAATGGGCGCTGCCGGCGGTATGCCCGCGTGCCTGGTCGGATTACTCAAAGCAGTGATCATGCCTGGATCGGACCTGGTCTTGCGTTCCTTGGGGTTCGCCGAACAGTGCGAGAACGCTGACCTCGTCATCACCGGAGAAGGAGCTTTTGACTCTCAGTCGCTCCGAGGAAAGGTGATCGAGGGGGTGGTCAGGGCTGTGGGGGACCGCTGCCCGATCGTGGTCATCGCGGGTCGAGTGGCCCTGTCCGCGCAAGAGGCGCGAGACGCGGGCGTTACAGCCGCGCTGTCGATTGCGAGGGGTCCAGCCACGATGGATGAAATGGCCGCATCCACGACTGATCTCATCTACAACGCAACGGCACATGTCGTCGCCATGTTCATCGCACGCACGGAGTCGCCCACGAACGGAGAACTGCCCTTAGGCGGCGGTCCCTCCAAGTCCCATCGCTAGCGCCGTCGCGACCGCGCTGGTGAGCAACTTGACGGTCACCAACCCCGACGCGTTGCCGACGGTGGGGTCCAGCAGCCTTGGGAAGTCCGGTAACAGCGGTACGACGAGTGTCTGCACCAGCGAGGCGGTCGTGGCGCAAAGTGCGAGCACGAGCACGCCCGAGCGCCTGCATCGCTCCGGCCCACAGCCGTAATGTCGCGTCCCGACGTCGCAACGATCTCATCCGGTTGCGGGACGTTTCGGCCACGGATCCGGTCGCAACTGCGCCCGGAAGCGTTCCCGGACAGCCGCCCGGTCCGAGGCAGGGATGTGCATTCCATGGCGCTCCTGCTGCCGCAATGATCCCCACCACCGCCGTCGGAGCAGACGCCAGGCGCCCAGTGCCGAGAACTCTAGTGAGGGCACTCCTCGTCGACGCAGTCGTCACCCGGATCGCCCCCGGGCACAGAACGACTCCCGAACTTCGTTGTCAACGTTCGCCGTCCGCCGGCGCTGGGCGACTCACCCGTGAACCTGGCCTCTGGTGTGGCGCGCTCTCCGCACGCGCTCCGGAGGTATTCTCCTCACTCCCCGCCGGCCCCCTGAAGTTATTCAGAAACTCTCTTGATCCTCTCGAAGCTCAGTAT
>NZ_MBLM01000073.1 GCF_001854655.1 Parafrankia colletiae
AGCAGAATGTGCTCAAAGCTCATCGCCAGAATCCAGGCATCGGTCGACCGCTCGATGAGGGTGAACCGGATCAGCGGTGGAGTCTGGAAGTCGAAGGGCTCACGTCGCTCGGCTGCCAGGAAATCACCGATGTCCACACGGAGTTCGGACCACTCGGTGAGCGAGATGATTCGGAACGGTGCATCTGCGACAGCGGGGATCACCTGCGCCTCACCTGAGGGCACGAAGGCGGCACGAAGGTTCGGGTACCGGTCGAGCGCGACCCTCACCGCACCCTCTAGACGGTCAGGGTCGACCGCGCCTGACAACTCTCTCGTGGCCTGCGATACATAGGCGTTGTGATCATCCGACTCCTGCGCGCGCACCATGTGGTAAAAGATGCCGCGTTGCAACGTGGACAACGGGAGGATCTCGGCGGCTTTGCCGTAGAGGGCACGGATGCGCTCTTCTTCCTCCCACGAGATCGTGAGACGGTCAGCTCGACGAAGACGCAGCCCGCTTGGCGACTGCCTCGACAGCGTGAGCGCGAAGTCGATCTGGGCGGTCACGGTGGCGATCTCCTCCGCCAGCGCGCGCACATCCAGGTCGATACCAGGGGCTGTCTCGACCTCCACCCGGACCGTTTGCGGCTCAGATGCCAGGCCCGGGCCGATCAGGATGCGGATGTCGAGCTGGATCGGATTGTCTGCGGGGATCGCGGGAACCGTTGCGATGCGCTCCGCCGCGCTACGGAACACACTGATCCGGATGTGCGGGAGAGGCAGATCGTCGAAGAATCGGCCGAGCTGCGGGCGAGCGCGCAGGGACGCGTAGTCAGCCGCACGCTCGAGGCTCAGTGCAAGTGGCGAGTGGGTGCCGCCTCCGTTCGGGGTGGTCGCCGGTTCGCCGAGAAGTACTGGGTAGCTCCAGACTGTGAATGCGTCCGCGGGCTCGCGCCGTTCGACGATCAGCTGGCTTTCGCCGAGCGTCCGGGCGAGCGTCCGGGCGATCGCATCCCACGCTTCGAGTCGCGTTGTGCCGCTCATCTCACGCCGTCCGGAGATCCCGACGGTATGTGTCGCGAAGGCCGGTGCTTCGCCAGCCTTCGACGGCAGGCTGACATCTCGCACCGCGGCGAGCTGGTCGATCCAATCGTCCCAGAAGGGATCCTCGAGAACCGTGCTGAGCTCGGCGTCTGTCCGTTGATCGCTGCCAGCTCGCGGTGTCTCGATCACCAGCCGGCTCTGTGAGTCGTAGCCAGCGACAAGCTCGGCGAGCAGCGCTCCGACCGCGTCGAGGGCCTCAACGTTGTCGTGTGCAGCGACCAGTTCACCGCTTCCGTCATCGAGCACCTGCAGCCGCATCCCGCCGTCGCCCAGTGCGAGAGCGACGTGATCAACGGCAGCACGCCACAGCACGGCATCCTGGATGTCGAATGCGGGAAGCGCAAGGCGGAAGACTGGTCGTTCCTGATCGGAGGCCGCCCCGTGAAGCCCGGAATCGAGAGCAGCCTGAACCATTTGCGCAAGATGGACGGACGCAAGCTCTGGATGCCGCGCGCCGAGGGTCAGAAACAGCCGCGTCTTCTGTAGCAGCCGTGACGAGGTGTCTTCGGAGAACAGTTCCCTGACCGCGTTCAGGTGCAGAGCCAGAGCGCCGTCGCTACGCCTCGTGATGGAGTAGACGAGGTCGAAAAGGGCGGGCCGGGCCGGACCCGGTCCTCCGGTCGCGACCGGGACGTAGGGGACGAAGGTCGCGGCTGGGCCCGGTTCTTGATCACCCTGGTCGAGATAGGCGGCCATCACCTGGAAGAGAGGGCTGATCCCGGGAGCACGTATCGGCTGGATCGCCTCGACCACGGCGTCGAAAGGCACGAGCTTGCGCTCGTTCGCCTCAAGCATGCGCTCCCGCATATTGGTGAGCGCCTGTCCGAACCCGTCCGTCTCGTCGATGTCGGAGCGGACGACGACAGTGTTCACGAAGTAGCCGATCAGGTCGCTCAGCTCCGGTAGATCGCGCAGGCTGGCAGGTATACCGATCGGCACCGTGGTGCCGGTCCCCTCGCTCCAGAGCGCGAGGGTGAGCGCGGTCATCAGCCCCTGCAGCGGTGTCGCCCTACGCTCGACGAGCAGGGCATCCACGGCGCCGACTTCATCGTCAGACAGCACAGCGGTCACCGGTCGGACCGTGCGTGAGTCGGTGTCGGTGCGCGGGTAATCGATCGGCAGCGGAGTTTCCGTAGGGAGATCTTCGAGCATACCGCGCCAGTACTCAAGTTCACGCCGACAGCGCGAGTCCGCATCTCGGGAGTCACCGAGCACTGCCCGGTGCCAAAGCGCGAAGTCCGCGAACTGCACGGGAAGCGCAACGAGCTCGGACGACGTGCYAGACACCTCCTCGCGATAAAGAGCGTTCAGATCGCGGAGGAAGGGGTCGAATGATTGCTCGTCGGAGACGATGTGGTGCCCGGCAGCAATGAGCAGATCGCCTTCCTCCCGGCGGAGGAGACAGAATCGGAGGCCGTAGTCGGACGCGAGGTTTATTGGGGCGGCGACGAGTTCGGCAATCCTCTCATTCGACGCTGACGAGGGGATCTGCTCAACCGTGACGAGCGCCACGCTCGGTTCTGTGGCCGGGTGGATCTTCTGACGCAGTTCGGCGGCGTCTTCGTCGAGCACGAAGGTTGTGCGCAGGATCTCGTGCCGGGCGACGAGACGACGAACGGCCGCTTGCAGGGCACTGACGTCGACCGGTTCGCGTGATCGGAGAGCCATAACCATGCGGTAGATCGTCTTGCCAGCAATCTGGTCAGTTACCCAGAGGGCTTGCTGTCCGAAGGACGCCGGCAGGTTGGCGGGCCGTGGCAGATCCCCGATTTGCAGCGCTGGAATTGTCGAGACGCTCGAGCCTTCGATGACGATCTCAGCCAGGCCCGCGATCGTGGGATGGTCGAACACGTCCCGCAGACTCAGCCCTGAACCGAGGATCGCGTTGGCTCGGGCGACGACCCGTGTCGCAAGGAGCGAGTGCCCGCCGAGTCGGAAGAAGTCGTCGTCTGCTGACAGGGGTGTGCTCTCGGGGAGGGCGAGTACGTCGCGGAACACCCCGGCCAGGGATAGTTCGGTGTCTGTTTCCGGGGGGCGGCCGCTGCCGGATCCGGTGGTGAGGTCGGGGGTGGGTAGTGCTTTGCGGTCGAGTTTCCCGCTTGA
>NZ_MBLM01000074.1 GCF_001854655.1 Parafrankia colletiae
CAGTCCCACGTGCCCACAGACCATCCAGCTCCGCCGCCCACGCCTCCACCACCACAACCCAGATCATCTACCACAGGCGACACAAGTGCCGTTGCGCCACTGGCAGCTGGTCATGCTGGCGTTCACCTTCAGCCTGCTGAGCGCGCCACCCTCCGACCACGCCCAGGAAACACCCCGCGAGGACCGCAAGGCGGCGGGGRAAAATCCACGGCGCCGCATCGTCTGGCAGGACACACTGCGACAGGTCCGCGGCTGGCTGAGCCCCTGGGCGCGTCTGCAGCTGTACTGGCACCGCTGGTCGACCGCCCCACCCCCACCAGAACTGGCAGCACTGCTTGACCACGTGGGCCACTCCCACCCACTGGTCGCCCCAACCTGACCAACCAGCGTGAAGGCTGCGACCGTCGGTTTCCTCGACTTCCCGCATGCCGTCCAGGCCGTGCGGATCATCCGCTGGCGGCGGGTGAAAGGACGCAGACCCAGCCGCGAGACCGTCTACGTGATCACCGATCATCCCGCCGAGACCGCCAGCCCCGCTCTCCTCGCCGCCCGCGCCCGCCGCCACTGGCACGTCGAGAACAAGGTCCACTACGTCCGCGACGTGTCGTTCGGCGAGGACGCCTCCACTCTGCGCACCGGCAACATCCCGACCAACCACACCACCCCGACCGCCGCACTCGATCTCCACGGCTTCCCGTGACAAAACAGGTCAGACCGCGAATACGCCGGAGCCCTTGCCCACAGGCCGGGCGGAGGGAACCTGCACAAGCTACGGCTGAAGAGCCCGCAGCATACGGGCCCGCCAGGACCCGCGGCCAGCACGATCGCCCCGTCGTCGCGGATCAGCGCACGCGCGCCGCCGAGAATGGTCTTGCCGTCTCCCGAAACGAGCCGCGAACCACCGCGGAAACATGTGAGGTCGGTCGCCACCGGGGTATCGGCAGAGTCATGGATCACACCCAGGACCTGTTCTCGACGCGCTCGCGGATTATCACCGTTCGGGTAGGTACGGGTTCACCCCGCCAGGTCACAAACAGGGCCTCGGCGCTGATCCGCGAGTGAGGGCGGTCCTCGGCGCGGATACTTTCCGCGCCGATGTTCTGGCCACCTCAGGTCTGGACGACCGGCAGACCTCGGGCGGGTTCGTCGCGGAGGCCGAGGAACTCATGGCCGACGCGGTGGGGGCCGAACAGGCGTTCTTCTCGACCTGTGGCAGCTCCCTGTCGGTGAAGGCGGCGATGCTCGCGGTGGCGGGCGGCCGGGGAGAGTTGCTGGTGGGGCGCGACGCGCACAAGTCGGTGATCGCTGGGCTGATCCTGTCCGGCATGCGGCCTCGGTGGGTCCGTCCGCGCTGGGACGGGAGGCTCCACCTGGCACATCCGTCGTCCGCGGCGGAGGTGGAGGCGTGCTGGGAATGCTGGCCGGACGTCGCGGGCATGCTGGTCACAAGCCCGACTCCCTACGGCACCTGCGCCGACATCGCGACCATCGCCGAGGTCTGTCACCAGCGGGGCCGTCCGCTGATCGTGGACGAGGCCTGGGGCGCGCACCTTCCCTTCCATGAGGATCTTCCGACCTGGGCGATGGACGCCGGCGCCGACGTCTGTGTGGTGAGCGTGCACAAGATGAGTGCCGGCTTCGAACAGGGATCGGTCTTCCACCTACAGGGCGATCTGGTCGACCCGGTCCGGTTGCGTGCCTGCGCGGATCTGCTTGYCACGACCAGCCCGAATGTCCTGCTGTATGCGGCGATGGACGGYTGGCGCCGGCAGATGGTGGAAGAGGGGCACGGCCTGCTGCAGTCCGCCCTTGATCTCGCCGCCGGCCTACGCCCTACCATCGACGGGCTGGACGGCCTGCGGGTGATGCACGACGAGTTCCTGGGTGTCGAGGCATCTCACGACCTTGACCGGCTGCAGATCGTGGTGGACACCGCTGGCCTGGGGATCAGCGGCGATCAGGCCACCGACTGGCTACACGAGCACACCCACCTTGACATGGGCCTGAGCGATCACCGGCGGATCAGCGCCCAGCTCACCTTCGCCGACGACTCCCACACCGGGGCGCGCCTGGTCACGGCCCTACGGGAGCTCGTCGACGCGGCACCGGCCCTGCCGCTCCCCACCCCGGTCGAGTTGCCGGACCCAACCGTCCTCGAACTCGAGACCGTCGACCTGCCACGAGACGCCTTCTTCGGCCCCACCGAGGCCGTGTGYCCGCGGGAGGCGGTGGGACGCATTGCGGCCGAACAGCTCACCCCCTACCCGCCCGGCATCCCCGTCGCTCTGCCCGGCGAGCGGATCAACGAGGCGGTGGTGCAGTATCTGCTTACCGTCGGCGCGGCGGGCATGGCGATACCCGACGCCGCGGATCCCGACCTGGCCACCCTCCGAGTAGCCCGCGGCTGACCGGCCAGGTGCGCCGCACCAGCCCGGCCGCGGGCAATCTCAGGCCCACCATCCCAGTGGCGGCATGGCCGCCGAGAGCTCTCGCGGCCGGATCACCGCTCGGAGACCGACAGCGAGAACGCGCCCAGGAATCCGACGAGAAGGATGAGGCCGATCGCCAGATGCGCCTCGTCGAACGCCTCCGGGATCATCGTGTCCGCAATCATGGTCAGGATGGCGCCCCCCGCCACGGCGGTCACTGCGGCGGCCAGCGGCAAGACCACTGATCAGCGGGATGGCGGTCCACAGGCCGAAGACGTAGCTCGGGGAACGGCCGGCCCGGCGCATACCCGCGGTGCTGGACAGCCCCTCGGGCACGTTGCTGACGAACACCGCCACGGTGACCGCGCTGACCGCCCCGCCACCCACCAGGCTCGCACCGATCACCACTGATGCGGGGATGGCGTCCAGCAGCGTGCTGAGAGCGAGCGCTGTGCCAGAACCCGCTTACTCACCTACCGAGGGCTGCTGCTCACAGTTACCTTGCTCGCAGGCCCGAAACGGGCCGTTCARGCCACCGTCTCCGGCATGACTGATCGCCCCTGTCGCTCATGACCTGGGGGGTGTTGTCACCGGAGGCGGCGGACGGACGTGACCGCTGRTAGAGACCTGGCGTGGGTGATGCCTGCTCGTAACGTGGCTGCCGGCGCGCTGTCCATGGTCGGCCTGGACCCCGCCACAGAAGGTGATCCACTTGGAGGAGACCGACAACCC
>NZ_MBLM01000075.1 GCF_001854655.1 Parafrankia colletiae
ATCCAAGACCTGGGTCGACAAAGGTTTCAAGAACACCGTGGTCGAGCACGGCGCCGCCCTCGGCATCGACGTCGAGGTCGTTCCCAGAAAAACCGGGACCCGCGGCTTCCACGTCATCAAACGACGCTGGGTCATCGAACGCAGCCTGGGCTGGCTCATGCTGCACCGCCGCCTGGCCCGTGACTACGAGACCCTCCCCGCCAGCTCCGAAGCAATGATCCACATCGCCATGATCGACAACACGGCCAAGCGCATAACGGGCGAGACCACACCCACCTGGCGAGACCCCCGATAGAACATAAGCGGCAATCAAGACAAATCAAACATCCACTCAGGGACACACCATGACCATCCAACCTGCCACACAGGCCTCATCCAGCAGGCAACCACGCAGGTCACTGTCCAAATCTGGGTTCTGGAGCCCCACAGGCTGATCGACGCGGCAGGGCTCGCGCGGCCCCACTACTAAAGTCCCCCACCCCCTCTCCTACAGGGTCTCCTTCATCTCGARAGAAGGTTTTCTATCATGGGTGAGCTCGTCCTGGTCCGCCACGGCGAAACCGAGTGGGCCCTCTCGCGTCAGCACACCAGTTATACGGATCTGGCGCTCACCGCGCGCGGTGAAACACAGGCCCGCGCCGTCGCGCCACTGCTCCTCAAGCGCCACATCGCGCTCGCCCTGACCAGCCCCCTCCAGCGCGCAGCCCGCACCGCCGAACTCGCCGGCCTCACCGACATACAGATAGACCACGACCTGCATGAGTGGGACTACGGCAGCTATGAGGGCATCACCACCGCCGACATCCACCGCACCCGGCCCGACTGGAATCTATGGACGGACGGAGTTCCTCCGGGGCCGGACGCCCACCCGGGGGAAAGCCCGCAGCAGGTCGCGGTCCGCGCGGACCGCGTCCTGTCCAGGATCGCACCGGCCCTCCAGGATCCGAATGCGGGAGATGTGATTCTCGTGGCCCACGGCCATTTCCTGCGCGTACTTACCGCCCGCCGATTGGGCCTACCCCCTGCCGCGGGGGCTCTTTTCGCCCTCGACACAGGAACCGTCAGCTGTCTCGGCACTGAACACGGCCGCCCCGTAATCACGGCCTGGAACGCCACGACAGCCGCCTCATCTACCACCGAAGCCACCACACGAAGTACCTTTCACCCGATAGCGCAATTTCCTTCCGAGGAATCAATAACGCCTGGTTAAGAAGTTCAGCCAGTTGCCTATTTCAACACACCAACAGAAGGACCCTTCTCTCTTTACAGGTGGGGTAGATCGCTGCGCTGATCATCACGGGTACGGGAAAATGATCGCGGGTGTCCCGGTCAGCCGATGGGCCTGCGATGCCGGTGAGCTCGTTTTACAGGATGGCGATGGGGGCCGACCAGGGGATCACGGGTTGTGCCAGAGCGGTCTGTTGCTCGGAGCACGCGTGTCAGATTCCACCTCTTCCTCTGGCTCCTCCGGGACACCCGCCGAGTCCAAACGGGAGGGGCGCAGCCTGTGACCAGGCAGAACGTGACCGACGAGGTCATCCATCTACGGTCTGCGGGCGTGGATCTCGGGAAGCGGTTCCTGGTGGCCTGCACCCGAACGCCGAGCCCGCAACGGGCCGGCAGCTGGCTGTTGGAGACCGAACGGTTCGGCACGACCACCGCCGAGGTCCGGCGTCTGTGTGTCTGGCTGCTGGAACGCCAGGTGGAGGTCGTGGTCCTGGAAGCGACGTCGGACTACTGGCGGACGGTCTACTACACGCTGCAGCCGCACCTGAAGCTGATGCTGGTCAACCCCGCTCACCTGAAGGGGATCCGGGGTCGCAAGACCGATCCCAGTGACGCGGCGTTCCTGGCCCGGGCCGGCGGGTCGGGGATGGTCATGGCGTCCTTCGTCCCGGGGCGGAAGATCCGGGAGCTGCGCGACCTGACTCGGCGGCGCACCGAGCTGGCGCGCGCCGCGGGCTGGGAAGCACAGCGGCTGGAGAAGGAGCTCGAGGACACCGGCATGAAGCTCGCCGCGGTCCTCACCAATGTGGTCGGCGCGACCGGCCGGAAGATCCTGGAAGCCCTCGTCGCAGGTGAACGCGATCCCCATCTGCTGGCCGACTTCGCCATCGGTCGGGCCCGTGCCAAGATCCCGGCGCTCGTCGAGGCGCTGGACGGCGAGTTCACCGACCACCATGCGTTCATGGTCCGGCACTACCTCGACGAGATCGACCGCTGGAAGCAGGTCATCGCGTCCTTCGACGAGCGGATCGCGGCCATGCTCGCCGACCACCAGCCCGACCTGGACCTCCTCGACACGATCCCGGGTATCGGCCGCCTGGCAGCCGAGATCATCATCGCCGAGACCGGAGGCGACATGGCCCAGTTCCCCAGCGCCCACCACCTCGCCTCCTGGATCGGAGTCTGCCCGGGCCAGAACGAGTCCGCCGGAGTGAACAGGTCCGGCCACATCCGGCCCGGCAACCGCAACCTGAAACGCCTGCTCGGGATCACCGCGATGGTAGCGATCAAGAACAGGGACTCCTACCTGGGAGTCTTCTACCGCCGCCTCGCCGCCCGCCGCGGCGGCAGACGCGCCCAGGTCGCCGTCATGCACAAGCTCACGATCGCGATCTGGCACGTCCTGCACGACAGGGTTCCCTACCGCGACCTGGGCGCCGACCACTTCGCCAAACGAGATCCCGAACGCGCCATGCGCCGCATGATCAAACAAGCGAACAGCCTCGGCCTCACCATCCGCTTCGAACCGATCGGGGTCACCTGAGGCGCACCGGTCACCTTATTTTCGTGTCAGGAACTGGGGCCGCTGCGCTGGGCCGCCGTGGTGGCGGGAAAATCGGGGCCGCGGCCGTCCGGGACGCCGGTGCAACTGTGATGCCACCCGA
>NZ_MBLM01000076.1 GCF_001854655.1 Parafrankia colletiae
GACGTACATGGTGCGGCCACGCATGCAGCCCGCGAACAGGTCCCGCAGGGTGACGCGCATCTCGTCCGGGTCGGCCCAGTTGTTCGTGGGACCGGCATCGTCCTGGCTTTTCGAGCAGATGAAGGTGCGGTCCTCGACGCGGGCGACATCGCTGGGGTCGCTCGCGGCGTAGTAGCTGCCAGGCCGCTTGTCCTCGGCGAGGCGGAGAAACGTGCCCTTGGCGACCAGCTCGGCGCAAAGTTGCTCATACTCGGCGTCGCTGCCGTCGCACCAGTGGACCCGGTCGGGCTGGGTGAGGTCGGCGATCGTGGCGACCCACTCCAACAGTGCCGGGTGCGTCGTCGGCATCGACTGTAGGCCCGGGATCGTGACGGGCATCTCCCACTCCTTCGACAGACCGTTGGATGGTTGAACTGTACTCCTTCTATCTGACGAACTTGTCAGGTTGTCGAACGTCGACTGTGGAGATCATCGACTGTGGAGATCATCGACATTTCGCCGTACGCCTGTCGGCGGGCGTACTCCGAGCGGGACGTGTCGCGACGCCGCTGCGCCAGCTGAAGGCGGAGTTCTTCCGGGCTCCTGGCCACCCGACGCGCACCCGGGCGCCGGAGAGTGGCCGGSGACGGTGGGCGCATCATCCGGCTCCGGACGGCGCAGCCCCAAAGATCCTCCCCAGGCAAGCCAGCTCCATGATCACCACCTGGAGGCCCCTCCTCGCTCTCGCACCCCACTCTCGGCGATCACATGGGGATTGAAGACTTCATCAAGTTGCGACATTGTGGTTAGCTCATGCGTGGAGCGCTCCGGACGTGGYGGGATCTTCCTCCGCGTTGCCCTCTTGGCGCGGCTCTCGTGATCGCGTGCGGCGTGGGCCGGTTCCCGGGTCCGCCGGTCGGCGCTCCCGCGCCCTGTCCGGTGTGGTGCGGGGCCCAGCGGAAGGCGGTGGGACAGGTGCCGGTGTGGGATCCACTCGCGGCGATCGAGGCGGAGCCTCGAACCTCTCCCAGCAGTTGGCGGTGCTGCGCCGAGCGGGGATCGTGACCGCGCCCCGGGATGGCGCGACGGTGGTGTACGCGCTGACGGGCGGGGATGTGGCCGAGTTGATGCGCGCCGCGCGGCGGATCCTCACCGAGTTGTTGACCGGCCAGCAAGGTCTGCTCGCCCAGCTACACGAGGCGGAGACGAGCTCAGGCGGGGCGGGGACATGAGCGGTCAGGTCGCGAAGGATGTGCTGCAGGTATCGCGGTACCAACGCGAATTGATCTCGGGACACGCTGGCCGACCCGATGGCCACCGACGTACCCCGGATGGGATGTACACCGAACGGGCGCCCGCCGCAGGGCATTCGTCAACATCGGGAGGCGGCCAGATGGGCCGTGGCCTGAGGCAGTCAGGAGACCGACCTACAGCACGGCACCGCCAAGCCTCCCGGCGACGTCCAAGTCAAGAAGGCGAAGAAGGTCGACAACCTCGCCATCCGAGGCGGCTAGATCGACTTCCCCACTGTTGACGCTATGACGGTCAAGCCGCGACCGGATCCAGCAGATCGTGTCGAGGGCCCCTGGCGAAGCGACGCCACCCGTCATGATCACATGGAATTCAGTGCCGTGACCGGCAGAGTTCGCCCTGCCGGTCACGGCACTGGAACTATCTCGAGTAATGAAACCGACACCGAGGAATGCGGCGGAGTCGTGTCGCCTCGTGTTCTCGGAAGGCATCAGACACAACGAGCACCGTAGCGGAGGTGCGCAATGGCCGGAAGGGGTCGTTCCATGGGACGCGGACGAGCGAAAGCCAAGCACACGAAAGTCGCACGCAAACTCAAATACGCCTCCCCCGACCTGGATCTCGACCGACTCCAATCAGACCTCGGCGACGCACCCACCCGGGACCACGACGACCGCGACGAACTCCCGGACCCGCAGGCCCTCGACCCGGCGGACGAGAACTGGACGCCAACCGGCTGAGCCCAACCGCCGACGCCGCGCCCGAAGCTGGAAACCCTGTGGCGCGACCTATGGAGGGGCAGCGAGCCCGGAGGCGGACTACAGGCCTGCAGCTGATCAGGAACTGCCTCCCTGAACGGCCGGATACTGTTTAAAGGCTTCGGGCCGCAGGCCGAAAGTAGAGCGGTCAACACCAGGAAGACCACCGCACCTGGGCCGGATACTCTTCGCCCCGGTCTCCGTCCTCGGGTTCGGTTTCGAACTGATGCCTGCCCCACGGCGATTCAACGCTGCAGGGCACTGTTGCATCGGCGAAGTCGGCCATCGCGGGGCGTCCGATCGGTCATGATCGGTTGATGCGTCGACGCCGTGTCCGTCGACTGGCTCCGGTGTCGGAGTTCGCCGGGTTCCGGTTCCCACCCGAGGTGATCGTCCTTGCGGTGCGGTGGTRCCTGCGGTACGCGCTGTCCTACCGGGACGTCGAAGGGCTCCTCGCTGAACGCGGCCTCGAGGTCGACCACGTCACGATCTACCGGTGGGTGCAACGCTTCACACCCCTACTCGCCGACGCGGCCCGGCCCTGTCGGCACCGTCCCGGCGACAGCTGGTTTGTTGATGAAACGTATGTGAAGGTCGCGGGCCGCTGGACCTACCTGTACCGGGCCGTTGACCAGCGCGGACAGGTCATCGACGTCCTCGCCAGCACCCGCCGCGACCAGGCCGCCGCCCGAAGGTTCTTCACCCAGGCGCTGTCCCACGGCCGCCGGCCGGTGGAAGTCACCACCGACAAGGCACCCGTCTACCCGCGGGTCCTCGACGAGCTCCTCCCCGAGGCCTG
>NZ_MBLM01000077.1 GCF_001854655.1 Parafrankia colletiae
CGGGCCGGGAGGCGTTGCTTGCCGAGATGCACGATCAACTCACAAGCCAAAGGCGCCAAGTGGCGGTTGCTGCGCTGCATGGTCTTGGTGGCATCGGCAAGACACAACTCGCCGTCGAGTACACGTGGCGTCATGCCGCCGAGTACGAGTTGGTCTGGTGGGTCGATGCAGAGATGCCGGACGGTTTGCTGGCAGGGCTTGCAGAGCTAGCGACTGAACTCGGTGTAACTGCAAGTGACGTGCCCACTCGGGCGCGCCTGGCACTCACGGAGTTAGGTCGACGCGATGATTGGCTTGTCATATACGACAACGTAACCGATCCTGCAATATTAGCTCGTACCTTCCCACCCGCGACTGGCCGGTTCATAGCAACAAGCCGCAACCCCGGTCTCCGTCGGGCTGGCATTGATCTCGTGGAAGTCGGCCAGTTCGACCTAGACGAAACAAAGCTTCTACTCAAGCGGCACGCTCCCGATTTGTCAGACGATGCCTGCCAGCGGCTGGGCAACGCGCTCGGAAATCTTCCCCTGGCGATCGACCAGGCTGGAGCTTATCTTGCCGAAGCTGGTATGGATCACGATGCGTACTTCTCCCTGCTCGCTACCCAGCCGCAGGTCGTACTGGGAACGGACACGCCGCATCATCCGGGTTTGGCTGCGACGATTACAGCAGCAGCCAATCGGATCGCCGAGGACTACCCAGCCGCTGTTGCGCTACTCAACAGGTTGGCCTTTCTTGCTCCCGAGCCCGTCCCCTTGGCTGCTGCGCCCGACAGAGAAAGAAATTCGATTTCAGGCGCACTTATCGTCGGCGATCCGGCGACAACCCACGACTGTATTGCAGTGGTCGTCAAGTATGCTCTTGCTCGCAGGACTGGGACTAGTCTGCAGATTCACCGCCTGGTTCACGCGCTCCTTCGCACCCAACTAGGAGAAACCGAGTCCATAAATTTCCTCGCAGGAGCCTTACAGCTTCTTGGCACCGCGAATCCGGGAGCCGCCGCGGACCCTGAGACCTGGCCCGCATATGCCGCGTTGACACCCCATGCAGTAGCAGTAACCTCCCATCTGAGCACAGTCGGTCAAATCCAAGAGCCCGTCGATTTCCGTCGCCTTGTCCTTGAGCTTTGTCGCTATCTATATGTAAGTGGCCAATATCAGCTAGCCGCGACCATGGCCAGCACCACTCGAGCACGCTGGAGCCAAGCTCTGGGAGATGATCATCCCGACACCTTGACTGCTGTTGACCGTGTTGCGGCGGCACTCTATGGTCTCGGCGATCTCAGTCACTCGAGAACACTGGACGAAGAAAACCTCAATCGCCGACGTCGCATACTCGGCCCCGACCATCCTGACACGCTCCACTCGGCGCATGGCCTCGCCCATACATTAGCTGAACTGGGCGAACTTCAGGCCGCCAGAAATCTGGATGAAGACACCCTCGCGCGGCAACGACGGACACTTGGCGACAACCATCCGGACACTCTACATTCAGCGCATAACCTTGCCCATACACTACGGAGGCTCGGAGAGCTCAAGAATGCCCGCAAGCTGGAYGAGGACACCCTGATGCGGCAGCGCCGCCTCGTCGGAGACAATCACCCCGACACGCTCCACTCTGCGCACAATCTTGCTCAAATCCTAGTCGGCCTCGGGGATCCAGAATCCGCCCTACCTCTCGACGAAGACACCTTCAACAGGCGACGTCGGGTTCTTGGACCCGAACATCCAGACACGCTGGCCTCCGCACACAACTTGGCTCTGACCCTGCGCGACGTCGGAAAATATGAACTGGCCCGAGAACTACACGAAGATACGCATGCCCGGATGCAGGAAGTGCTCGGCGTCGATCATCCGGATACTCTGATCTCGGAGGAGAACGTGCATCGACTGAGCGGAAGATAACCACGAAAAACACACGAAAATCGGACGATGTATCCAGGCCGAGTAGTGTGCCACCGTCACGGTAAATCCTTGTAAAACGCCAGGATCACTGGCAGGGATGCCTGCTACCTTGGCATAGGAACCGAACCGGTCAATTGTGCGCCGACTCAGCTTGTTCCGTAGCCATCGTCCGCGCGACTTCGCGTGCCCAAGGAGCCGACAGGCCCCAATGACAAGGGCGTGGATCTGCGGTGGTCCGTCAAGGTCGACAACCACGGTGGCAACGTCCAGGTCGTGGCTGCCCACGACGACAGCTGGCCGCTGTGGGCCTCTGCTCGCCGTCGCCCGGAGGCCTTGGGCCGGGATGCAGTGGTTGACCCCTCCAGTTGATGGAGGCTCGATGATCGGCTCCATGCTGATCCGGCCAGCTTGCGCGTCATCGGCTATCACGACGGGACTGAACCGGGGTCGGGCAGGTGCGGCGCGAGGACTGTCCGGTGCCGCGCCATCAGTTCCTGCGTCAGAGTCCGGCTGGGCGCGGTGCCAGTTCTGGCGACATGCTCCGCGACCTCGGCGAAGTAGTCCTCATAGCCACTGGGAGTGAGGATGGCGACGTAGCGGGCCGGCTCGTCGAACGGATTCCCGAAGCCGTGTGCCAGGCGCCGGCCGGCGAACACCGTCTCGCCCGCGACGGCGGAGTGGAACCCGTCCCCGACGCGGAACCGCAACCGGCCTTCGACGAGCACAAACGTCTCGTCATGGCCCTCGTGAACATGAGGAAGCGGTCCGGGCTCCCCCGGGCCCATTCGCCCCTCCAGCACGGTGAGCCGGCCGAGGGTATCGCTGGCCGTGACCTTGACGAGCATTGACCAGTTCGGAAGGTCGATCCGACGGCC
>NZ_MBLM01000078.1 GCF_001854655.1 Parafrankia colletiae
GATTCAGGCCCTCAGCAAGCCCGATCCTCCCAGCTCAGGAGCACTTTCCTATTCCCGGCACCCCAACAGACGATCACCCCGGTGAAAGCCCGAGGCTAACGCACAGTCACCACCGGATGTGCGGCAGAACCGTTGTTCACTTCCGAAATGGTGAGAGTTGAGTGCCCATGGTGATGGACGCGGTCAGAGTATGAGATTGTCTGACATGAATGATGTTCGGGTGTCGAAGGAGGGGGCCTTATGCGTGGCCGGGTGCTGAGTGCCGGGTTCGCCGTTGTCGTGGCCTGCGCCATCACGATCACCGCCTGCGGGGACGAGACGGCACAGGAGACCGCGAGCGCGGGAGAAGGCCGGACGGAGGAGCCGGCGGCGAGCCCGACGGATTCGGCCACGTCCAGCTGGAACGACTATCTCGCCCTGACGCGCGGCAAAATCTGCACCTACCAGGGTGGTGACGGTGCCGGCGGCCAGCTGACAAGCACTCAGGAGGCGATCTCGATAACCCCGAATTCGGCCGGTACGGAATACCTCGTCGAGGCGGTCACGGCCGCCGGTGTGGGTGACCCGGCAGATTCACCTAACGCGATCACGCAGCGATCCCCCTATCTGGTCCACCCGGACGGTTCGCTGAGCGTCGCGCAGAAGCCGGCGGCGATACCGCCATTCGTCTACGAGACTGACCAGCAGGTCCGGTGGCCAGATCCGTCGGCGCTCGCCGCCGGCTCGACCACCAAGACGACCACTACGATCACGATGACGGCCACGCAGCCCGAGGCACAGGCGGAGATCGACCGTATGGTGACGTCGGGGGAGGGCCTGCAGATGAGAACCTCCTACCTGGTGGAGCCCGCGGAGGCGATCACCTCGATAACCACCCCCAGTGGCACCTACACCGACCTGGTCGGCGTCACCGTCTCGATCACCGATGCCAGCTTCGTCAACGCGGTCCCGGCGGCCGCGCGGGAGCTGGCGGCAGTGCTCGACAACCTGCGGAATCTGGCGACCACCCAGTACTTCGCCCGCGACACCGGGCTTGTGGAAATCCAGGTGGACAACTTCTCCCAACAGCTCCAGGGTTGCACCGGCTGACGTATTCCAGTCGTCCGATCCTCGGCGAGCGAAAGTCAGGACCATCGGCGGCCACCGCACGGCACCCCGTGGCCGGATCCGCGGGGTTCTCGATAAGTGGGTGTTCGATCCCGCGGGTTCCGTTTAATTCGGATTCATGTTCCTCGCCAGGTTGGGGTTGATTCGCCGGTGGCGCGGCGGGCCATGAGGTCGATCATCGCAAGGTGGATCATGGCTTCGGAGTGGGTGGGGCGGCCTTCGTAGTCGCGGGCGAGGCGGCGGTAGGACATCAGCCAGCCAAAGGTTCGCTCCACAATCCAACGGTGTGGAAGGGGAATGAATCCCTTGGTCTTGGGGTCGCGGCGGACGGTTTTGATGTCGATGCCCAGTCTGGCGCCGTGTTCGATGACCGCGGTGCGGTAGGCGCTGTCGGCCCAGGCTTTGCGGATCGTGGGATGGGCGGTGGCGACGGTGGTGAGCAGTTGGATGCCGGCGGGGCCGTCGGGTGTGYTGGCCGTGGTGACCAGGACCGTGAGTAGCAGTCCGAGGGTGTCGACGATGATGTTGCGTTTTCTGCCGACGATCTTCTTTCCGGGGTCTATGCCCTGTGTGGCAGTCGGAACGGTGGGGGCGGTCTTGACGCTCTGGGAGTCGATCACGCAGGCGGTGGGTTCGGGGTTGTGGCCTGCGGCGGTGCGGGCGTGGAGTCGTGTCCGCTCGACGAGTTGGTCGAGGACGCCGTCGTTGTGCCAGTGGGTGAAGTAGCCGTAGACGGTTTCCCAGGGCGGGTAGTCGTGGGGAAGGTAGCGCCAGGGGATACCAGTCCGGTCGACGTACAGGATGGCGTTGAGGATGCTACAGATCTTGAATAGTCAGGGTCTGGCTACGGCGGTTCTGGGTCCAAGGTGAGGTCGGTCTGGCCGAGGAAGCCGGGGGCCTGTAAAAGTAACGGCTCTGTGCCATATTCGGTGGTGACGGAGCGTGTGGTCTCCWCCTGGTCTTGGGCTCGAAGGTCCGTGGTCGGCTGGCTGTGGGTTGACACGATGTGTCGTGTGTGACGCGGATCGTCTGGTCAAGTTGGTGTTTTCGGGGCTGTCGCCGCTGGTCATCGAGGGTGTGTCGGACGAAGACGGGCTGGTTCGGGTACGGGCACGGACACCGGAGGTGGCGGTCGCCTGTCCGGGCTGCGGGGTGCCCACGTCGCGGGTACACAGCTACGCCGAGCGGACGGTAGCCGACATGGCGCTCGACGCGCGCCGCGTGCTTCTGGGGGTGCGGGTCCGCCGGTTGGTGTGCCCCACACGCGGGTGCCGGCAGACGTTCCGCGAGCAGCTACCCGGAGTGCTGGAACGCTACCAGCGGCGCACACCGAGGCTGGCCGCGCAGATCGGCGCGGTCGTCCGGGAGTTAGCCGGCCGCGGCAGTGTGCGGGTGCTGTCCGCGTTGACGGTGTGCCTGTCGGTGCAGACCGCGCTGCGCTGCCTGCTCCGTCTGCCACTCCCGCCGGTCACGGCGCCACGGG
>NZ_MBLM01000079.1 GCF_001854655.1 Parafrankia colletiae
AAAGGCCTACGAATACAGGTCCCGACGTCCACCGACCCCCTCTTCTGACCCCCACAATCAACGAAAGGAGCAGTGTGATGATGGCTCCAAACAGTCGGCGATGTCCGTCTCCACCACCCACCGCCTGCCCCGCCAGCACTCATCCACGAGCACCTGCAGAGCGTCGTGCACCGCCAGCCCGGGCCGAAACCCAACCGAGCACGGCAGGAAGTCCGCCTCGAACACCGACTCGAGAACCATCTTCACAGCCGTCTGCACGACCCGGTCACGGACTGTGGGAATCGACAACGGCCTCTGCCCGGACGAAGATCCGGGCTTCGGGATCAACACCCGGCGCGTGGGCGCCGGCCGCCACCGGCCCTCCTTCAGATCCGCAGCCAGTTCGTCGATGAAACGGCGAACCCCGTACACCTCGACATCAGCGACCGTGACACGGTCAACTCCAGCCGCACCGTTGTTACGGCGCACCTGGACCCACGCACGCTCCAGCAGGTCACCGCGATAGACCTTGTCATAGAGCGCGTGGAACCGCCGCCCGGGATCAGCCTTGGCCGCCCGGTAAAGCGTTTGCTGCAAGGCTTGAACCTTGTCTTGCTCGGCGGAACTAGCCACGAGGGCACTCACCAGCTCTTCCTCACATACACACGCGCCGACGAAGCAGCGGCCCTTCCCGTCACCGGCGGTTATGTTGTCCGACCGGCTCAAGCGGTAATATGGCCGCCTCCGACTCCCTACCCGACACGTCACCCACTTCCCGAGGTCATCGGTTATAGGGCGTCGCCTCCTCCGGCAGATATTCCGCGGTGCTGCCGGGCCAGGCAGGGTCTCTCCAGTTCCCGCCGTCACTATCTGAACGTTCCGCGCCCCATACCCCGAGGAGTCCTTCACGGCTGTAATCCAGGATCTACACCGCTTCCGTGGCCTTCGCCGTGATTTCCGCGGCTCGGCACTCCCTCTTCCCGCCGAAGCGGGCCTCTAACGAGGCGGCAGGCTTCGCTTCATGCTACGGACCGTCCAGTCGCTCCCCCTATTGGGCTTTTGACACTGGGCTTCGACCCGGCCAGTTACCCGACCAAGCCGCCAGTCTGCTACCGGGCCTCCTGGCAGCTACCCGGACCGGACTCGCACCGGCAAGCGACGACGAGCTTACGAACGGGGGATCAGCCGCTACACGGCGTCACCTCCGGCCTGCTGGACACACGAAAGATCGAGGTTAGAGCCACACATACCGGCCGACGGTGTGGTGCGAGCAGCCCGCGAGCTCGCCCGCGTCACGCAACGACCCCGTCAGGTCGTACGCCTCAAGAATTTCCATGATCTCCTCGGCAGACTTCAATCTCGTCCCCTTCCCGGGACCGTGCTGGGTAGCGGTTGGCACCGCTCAGCACACCGGGAAGGGGACAACCCGGACCTGCCACGACAGGCCGGGACACGACGATCACCTCGGGCAGATCACGGGACCGCCGGTGGGCAGTTCAACTGGCCACCGGCGGGCACCCACACGGCCGTCATCGGGCAGGATCCCGCGGCCACCGACAGCAGCCGCGTAGTGGCAGACTTTGCCGATGCAACTGTGCCCAGATGACGACTRCACCATCGACGTGGGCTCCCCTTGCTTCCCTGCGAAGTGCAACCTCGGCTACAAACCAACTACGCCACGCGACCCTAACCACGACCGACCATCGCGGGAAGCAACTCATCCACCCCGATTCGATAACTCTCACCCGCGTGACCGGTCAGTTCGCCGGTCCAGAGGATGAGCCGATCGATGCCGAGATCTTCAATTGCCATCATCTTCTCGAGGCATCGCTGGGGGTCGCCTACGAGGCCGAAGCTGTCAATGAATTCGGGGTCAAGGAGATGCGAGTGACTACTTGCACGAGCGCCGTGCTTGTTCATGTTATAATTTTTTGCGATGCGTTCCATGTTCTCCCGATCTCGGTCCAAGATCGGGCTGGCCTCGTTCACCTTCTTATGCATCGCAGAGAACCGGCTCATCGAAGCGACCGTACCCCGCGCAAGATCACGTGCGACATTCTGGTCGTGATGTGGATAGAACGGAACAAAGGCGCCAAACGAAAGCGATCCCGGGTCCCGCCCGTTTTTCTCCGCCTCGTCACGAGCCGTCTGAATCGCCCACGCCAAGCGGGCAAGGTCGGTTCCGAGAGCGAAGCTGATGCGATCAGCGTGACGCGCCGCCGCTGCAATGACCTTCGGGCCGCTCGCGGCCGCCTCGAGCTCGGGCTTCACGTAGTCGTCAGGCATCCAAGTCATCTGCGAGGACTCGGGCACCTCAGCCACCGAAAGCTGGTCGAAACCCCGATTCAATGGACCAAGAAAACTGGCTGCCAGGCTCGCAGCGACAGGCTCGTTCCGCATGTAGGCTTGAACGGTCCGCAACGACTTCTCGTAGTATGCTAATGGGACCGGTGGCACTCCGACATAGGCGAGAGAGGAGTCGCCGCGGCCCATACTGAGCGTGAAGCGGCCCCCGGACATGA
>NZ_MBLM01000080.1 GCF_001854655.1 Parafrankia colletiae
GGTCGGGATCGACGCGGGGATCACGTCACTGGTCACCTTCTCCACCGGGGAGAAGGTGGCCAACCCTCGGCACGAGAAGGACGACCGGGCCCGGCTCGCCCGCGCCCAGCGGGCGCTGTCCCGCAAGGAGAAGGGTTCGGTGAACCGGGCGAAGGCCCGCGCCCGGGTGTCGAGGATCCATGGTCGGATCGCGGACCGGCGSCGCGATCATCTGCACAGGCTGTCCACGAGGATCATCCGTGAGAACCAAACGGTGGTCATCGAGGACCTGTCTGTGCGTTCCATGGTCCGCAACCACTCACTGGCGCGCGCGATTTCCGATGCGTCCTGGTCGGAGCTGCGGCGGATGCTGGAGTACAAGGCCGACTGGTAYGGCCGCACCGTCATCGCGATCGACYGGTTCTAYCCGTCGTCCAARACCTGTTCGGTGTGCGGGTCGAGGGTGGGRAAGCTGCCGCTCGACGTTCGGGAATGGGCCTGCCATTGCTGTGGCACGGTCCACGATCGGGACGTGAACGCGGCGACGAACGTTCTGGCCGTGGGGCTCGCGGTTGCTGCCTGTGGAGATGGAGTGAGACCGCCTCGCTCCTAGGAGTGGGAGGCGTCCGTTGATGAAGCAGGAACCTGTATCGCGAGGTACAGGAATCTCCGGCCTTCAGGCCGGAGAGGATGTCAACGAATAGGCCAGACCGAACAGGACGGCCACCGCACACAGCATGTTGATGAGCCGCCGATGCGGCCACTGCTGGTCGAATGCCTCGGCCGCCACGGTGTTGTGCCAGACATCGACGCTCGGCAGGGTCCGGGTGAAGAGCGCGTGGGCGGGAAGCGGGCCGTCCGCCGTCCGCTGGGTGATGACGTCCAGGACGAGGGCCTCGTGGCGGGCCAGCGGCGCGTCGACGGGCCTGGCTGACCTCTGGGCGAGCAGCCACGGTGGTCGTCCCGCCAGACGTCGACGAAACCCCGGTGGGCCAGGTCCAGAACGGTCGCCGCGACCGCCGAATCCCAGGCTTCGCGCCGCCATCGGGCGTCCTCCGCCGCCCGGCGCTCCTGTTCCGCGCCGTCCTCGCTGTCGTCGTCACCGGAGAGCGGGCTGTCCGGCTGTGCTGCGACCAGCGACGGAGCCGGCCCCCATCGGAACCGGCGTGCGCGCTGTCGCCGTTCCACCGCCAGCATCAGCCGCACGGCGAGCAGGGCGAGGACGGGGCCGGCCAACACGAGGTGGCTCCCCACGCCGAAGACGCTCCAGGCCGAGAACGCCTCTAACGCAATGTCACCGCGGCCCTTCGCCGCGCCGTGCGGGCGTTGCCGGCCGGGGCGGGCCCGCCGAGGTGTGTTCCGTTCCGGGCGGGTCGAGCGCCCAGTCCGCCACCCCGCCCCACTCCTCCTCGTACACGAGTTCCGCCAGCGGGCGCCGGCGCACCGGGCCGTGCCGGCCCGCCGGCCTGCCCAGCGTGATCGTGCCGGCGACGAAGGTGTCGTCCGGCACTCCCAGCAGGTCTCTCAGCTCGGCGTCGACGGCGAAGTTCCAGCCGGTGAACGCGCCGCCGTAACCGAGCGCGCGGGCGGCGAGCAGGAGGTTCTGACAGGCCGGATACACCGAGGCGCCTTCGGACGGCGTCGGGTCGCGGTACCGGACCAGGCACGGGAGGATGACCACCGGGATCCGCTCGAACTCGTCGACGAACTGCTGCATCGCGCGGGCCGTCCGGGCCTTGGGCGAGTCGGTCTGCGCCCCTGAGCCACTGTCATATCCGTCTGTCTGGCGTTTTCCGCTCCAGACCCGCCGGGCGGCCTGCCCGATCAGCGTCTTCGCCGCGGCAGCCTTCGGCCCGTCCGTCAGCACGATGAACCGGAACGGCTGCCGGTTGGAGCCGCTCGGCGCCCGGGTGGCGGCGAACAGCATGGCCCGTAACGCCTGGCGCGGCACCGGTTCGTCGGTGTACCGGCGGATGGCCCGCGTCGTCGTCAGCCCTTCCAACAGGCCCACCGTGTCCGCCGGAAGCGGTGCCGCCCAGGTCGTCTCCGCGGCACCGCTCTCCCTTCCGGCGCTCACCTCGCCGGCGTCGGTCTCCTGCGCCGGGTCCGTCTCCCGCCTGGTCATCGATCGGACCCGCCTGCTCGCTCCCGGTGCATACAGCCACCCTTCCATGGCACCGGGGCGGAGGTCGATGTGTGGGTAGACGCCGCTCGGCCGACTGCATCCCGCCCGGCCGCAGGTCGCCGCCGGTCTACGGGGCCGTCCGACCGCCGAGGAGCGTGACGATGGAGGCCGGGGTGAGCGGCAGGTGGGTGATGGTGACGCCGAACGGGGCGAGCGCGTCGGCCACCGCGTTGATGACGGCGGGGGGTGCGCCGATCGCGCCGCCCTCACCGACGCCCTTGTGGCCGCCCGGCCCCGGGCCCGGCGTCTCCAGGTGGACGTGCTCGATCTCGGGAACCTCGGCGATCGTGGGCAGCAGGTAGTCGATGAAGGTGGTCGCGACCGGGTTGCCGTCGTCGTCGTAGGCGAGGTCCTCGTAGAGGGCACCGCCGATGCCCTGCACGGTGCCGCCGTCGATCTGGCCCTCGACGATGTTCGGGTTGATCCTCGGCCCGCAGTCCTCGCTGACGATGTAGCGCAGGAACGTGACGACCCCGGTCACGGTGTCGACCTCGCAGGTGCACACGTGCGTGGCGTTGGCCCAGAGCATCGGGGCCTGCACCTGGTGCCGGCCGCTGGCCTCCAGCCCCGGCTGCACACCGGGCGGGAGGCTGCCGGGCTCGAAGTACGCGATGTTCGCGATCTCGGYGATCGACAGGCCGACCGTCGGGGTGCCGCGCACGGTGGCCYGGCCGTTCCCGAGCTCGATGTCGTCGACCGCGGCCTCCAGCCGGTGCGCGGCGATCGCCACGATGCGCTCGCGCAGGATCTCCGCCGTCGACCCGACCGCGCCGGCGATCATCGAGCCGCTGCGGCTGCCGCCGGTGCCACCACCGAAGGGCGTGACGGCGGTGTCGCCCTGGATGCTGTTCACATCGTCGATGTCGACGCCGAGCACGTCGGCGGCGATCTGGACGGCGGTGGTCTCCAGGCTGTTGCCGGTCGAGCCACCGGCGACGTACACGTTGACCGTGCCGGTCGGCTCGATGCGGATGGTCGCGCCCTCGGTCGCGTAGTACGGCATGCCGGCGGTGGTCGGCTCGACGTAGCTGCAGGTGCCGACGCCGATGTAGCGTCCGTTCGCGAGGGCCTCGGCCTGCTCGCGGCGGAAGGCGTCGTAGTCGAGCAGGGTCAGCGCCTCCTCGAACACCTCGCGGGGCGACATGTGGTCGTAGGGCATCCCGCAGGGGTTCACGTGCGGCATGTCCGCGCGGGCGAGGAAGTTACGCCGGCGCAGCTCGATCGGGTCGATGCCCATGTGCCGGGCCGCGTTGTCGAGCAGCACCTCGCGGGCGACCGACTCGTACTGCCACGGCCCGCGGTACGCACCGCGGCCCAGCGTGTTCGAGAACACCGACGTCGTCGACCAGGTCGCGAGCGGCACGCGGTACGGGCCGGGGAACATCAGGCAGACCGCCACCGAGGTGCCCACCGGCCACGGCGTCGGGTACGCCCCGACGTCCTGCACATGGTCGATCTGCGCGGCGAGAATGGTGCCGTCCGCGTCGAAGGCCATGYGTGTCAGGGCGTGCTCATGCCGGGCCATGTTGCCGGCCATGAGGTTCTCGCGCCGGTCCTCGATCCACTTCAGCGCCGCCGGGACCTTCTTCGCGGCGAGCAGCATGCACATGTCCTCGCGCATCGCCTGGACCTTCTGCCCGAAGCCGCCACCGGCGTCCCGCATGATCACTCGGACGCGGTGCTCCGGCAGGCCGAGCAGCCGCCCGGCGAACGCCCGCAGCTCGTGCGGCGCCTGCGACGTCGCCCAGATGGTGAGCTCCCCGCCCGACCACTCCACGACGATGCCCCGGGTCTCCATCGGTACCGGGGCGTACGCCTGCTGGTAGACGGTCCCGGTCTCGACATGGGCGGCGGTCCGGCAGACCTCGTCGATCTCGTCCGGCGGCGCCCCGCGCAGTTCTCCGGCGACGTTGTTGGCGTAGGCCTCGTGCACGCGCTCGCCGGAGGCCTGCGCGTGCTCGTAGTTCGCTACCGCGGGCAGCGGATCGTAGTCGACGTCGACGAGTTCCATCGCGTCCTCGGCGACGTAGCGGTTCACCGCGACGACGAGCGCGACGGGATCGCCGACGAAACGCACCTCGCCCTCCGCGAGAGCCGGCCGCGGGGTGTCCGGGACGTCGCGCCCGACGACTGCGTGCCACTGCTCGTGGACGCCGGGATTGAGGTCCGAGGCGACGAACACGGCATGCACCCCGTCGAGCGCGAGCGCCGCCGACGTGTCGATGCTGACGATGCGCGCCCGGGCGAACGGGCTGCGCACGAAGCACGCGTGCAGCATCCCGGGCCGCGTGATGTCGTCGACGAACGTGCCCTGCCCGGTCAGCAGCCGCGGGTCCTCGACTCGTCGTACCCGGGCACCGGTGTAACGGGCAGCGGCCGTCGTGACGGCGACATCCGTCATCATTTCCTCCACAGTGGCAGTAGTTCGAGATCGGAGCCGGTCACAGCATCGGAGTCCGTCACGGCATCGGAGTCGGTCACGGCGGCGAGCTCGTCGCGGCGGTCCCGCCGCTGAGGGCGCGGTTGTCACCGGCACCTGCCCGGGCGGCGAGGGCACGGCCGTCGTCGTGGTGGATGGGGCCTGAGACGGAGCTCAGGTGCGCACCTGACCCACCCCAGCGGGACGCGATGATCTCCGCCGCGATGGAGACGGCGGTTTCCTCCGGGGTTCGGCCGCCGATGTCGAGGCCGATGGGAGCGCGTAGCCGGGCGAGGTCCGCCGCGGTGAACCCGCGTTCCCGCAGGCGTGCGAGGCGGTCGTTGTTCGTGCGCCGCGATCCCATGGCACCGAGGTAGGCCAGCGGCGTTCTCAGCGCCACCTCGAGCAGCGGGACGTCGAACTTCGGGTCGTGGGTGAGGACGCACACGACGGTGCGTTCGTCGACCTCGGTGTGGGCGAGGTACCGGTGCGGCCACTCGACGACGACCTCGTCGGCGTCGGGGAACCGCTGCCGCGTCGCGAAGGTCGCGCGCGCGTCGCAGACGGTGACCCGGTAGCCCAGGAAGGTGCCGATGCGTGCCACCGCGGCGGCGAAGTCGATCGCGCCGAACACGATCATCCGCGGGCGCGGTGCGTAGGAGGCGACGAAGACGGCGACGTCGGTGCCGCGCCGCTCCCCGCGTGGGCCGTAGCGCAGGACCGCGGTGGTTCCCCGCTCCAGCAGGCCGCGGGCGTCGTCGCGGACGGCGTCGTCGAGACGGGGCCCGCCGAGCGAGCCCGTGACGGTGTCGGGCCGCACGACGAGCCGGGCCCCGACCGGGCTGTCGGCGACCCCGCTGACGAGGGTCGCCACCGCCACCGGACGTCCGGCCCGGATGTCGTCGACGACCTCACCCAGCTCGGGGAAGGTCTGCTGGCTGACGGGTTCGACGAAGACGTCGATGATCCCGCCGCAGGTGAGACCGACCGAGAACGCGTCATCGTCGCTGACGCCGTAGCGCCGCAGTTGCGGGGCGGCGGTCGTCCGGCACGCGCCGGCGAGTTCGTAGACGTCGCCCTCGACGCATCCGCCGGAGACACTGCCCGCGGCCGTGCCGTCGGGGGCGACGAGCATCGCGGCGCCGGGCTGGCGCGGCGCGGACTTCCAGGTGCCCACGACGGTGGCCAGGCCGACTGTCTCGCCGTCGGACCACCACCGGTGGAGCTCCTCGAGCACATCACGCATGGAGGATCACCTCTGCCAGTTCCTGGAGTGCGTCGAACGTGTGCCCGGCCAGCAGCTCGTCGACATGGGGGAGGGCGGCTGCCATCCCGGCCGCGACCGGTGCGAAGCCTTCCCGCCCCCGGTGCGGGTTGACCCACAGGACCCGGTGGGAGAGCCGGGAGAGCCGGGCGGTCTGCTCGCCGAGCAGGGTCACGTCGCCACGCTCCCACCCGTCCGAGACGAGCACGGTGACGGCCTGTCGGGTGGCGCCGCGCTGGCCCCACAGGTCAAGCATCGCCCGCAGGGACTCGCCGAGCCTGGTGCCGCCGCTCCAGTCCGGGATGGCTCTGCCGGCCGCGTCGAGTGCCTCCTGCGGATCGCGCAGGCGCAGGTGAGGCGTGAGCCGGGTCAGCCGGGTACCGACGGTGAACACCTCGGTGCCGGCGGGCCGCACCCGCATCGCCGCGTGGGCGAAGCGCAGCATCAGGTCCGCGTAGGGGGCCATCGAACCGCTGACGTCGATGAGCAGCACCAGCCGGCGGGCACGCACCCGGCGGCGGAGTGTGGGCAGCCGTGCGGGCTCGCCGCCGCGGACCATGCCGCGCACCGTCCGCTGCAGGTCGAGGCGCCGGCCGCGGCCGGGCTGCCAGCGGTGGGTGCGGCGCAGCCCCGCCCGGGGAGCGAGCAGCGCGACGAGGCGGTTCACCTCGGCCCGCTCCGCCGTGGTGAGCTGCGTGACGTCCTTGTGGCGCAGGCGTTCGGCCTCGCTGGCGGCGACCGCCAGCTCGTCCTCGTCCCCCTGGGCGTCGTGGCCCGGCGGGGCCTGGGACGACGCGAGCGCCACACGGATCGCACCGGCCCGCGCCGGTGGCGGTGGCGGGGCCGGAGGTCCGCCGGCGTGCGCGGCTGGGCCGAACCACTCCTCGAACAGGGTGTCGTACCTGGCCAGGTCGTCCGGCTCGGCGCACAGGGTCAGCCGGCCGGCCCAGTACACCGCGGTGGGATCAGTCGCGTCGAGGTGCGCGACCGCCTCGACCGCGGCGGCGAGCCGGCTGGTGTCGGCCGGGACACCCTGGGAGCGGAGCATGCGGGCGAAGCCGGTCAGGGCAACCACCGGGTCGGGTGCGATCGGGGCGTGGTCCATGGCTCAGCCTCCGAGTAACTCGCCGAGGCTGCGCTCCACCCGGACGAAGTCCTCGCGGTACTTCACCACCGCGCCGAGGGTGGCTCGCGCCGCGTCCTCGTCCAGACGGCTGGCGCCGAGGGTGTGCAGAGCGTGCGCCCAGTCGATCGTCTCGGCCACGCCGGGCGGTTTGAGGAGGTCGGCCGTGCGGAGCCGGCCCGCGGTCCGGGCGACGTCGGCGACGAGCCGTACCGCCGCGTCGGGGACCCGTGACCGCACGATCGCGACCTCCCGGTCGAAGTCGGGGTGCGCGAGCCACAGGTAGAGGCAGCGACGCTTGAGCGCGTCGTGCACCTCGCGGGTGCGGTTCGAGGTGATCACGGTCAGCGGGGGGACGTCCGCCGCGATCGTGCCGATCTCCGGCACCGTCACGGCGTTCTCGGCCAGCACCTCCAGCAGGAACGCCTCGAACTCGTCGTCGGCGCGGTCGATCTCGTCGATGAGCAGGACGGCGGGGCTCTGCTCGAGAGCGAGCAGGATCGGCCTGGCGATCAGGAACCGCCGGTCGTACAGGGACGCCTCGAGATCCCCTCGGTCACCGGCGCCACCAGAGCCGGCGGCGGGGTCGGAGCCCGCGGCGCGCAGATGCAGGATCTGCCGCGGGAAGTCCCAGTCGTAGAGCGCCTGACTGGCGTCGATGCCCTCGTAGCACTGCAGGCGCAGGAGCCGGACGCCGCAGATCTCCGTCAGCGCGTGCGCCAGGGCGGTCTTGCCGACTCCCGGGTCGCCCTCCACGAACAGCGGCCGGTGCATCCTCATCGCGAGGAACACCGCGGTGGCGATCCCCGGGCTCGGCAGATAGCCGGCCGCTTCGAGGGCGTCCGCCACGGCGGTCGGGTCGGCGAAGTCGGGGAACGACATGACGGGAGCTACCACCGCTCAACTCGTGCAGGAACGCGGACGGAGCGGGACCTCTATCCGCAGAGCCGCTGCCGTGCCCTGCGCAGCAGAGCGTTCAGCAGCCAGCCCGCCAGGAAGGYGGCGAGCAGCGGGGCGGAGTGCTTCAGCACCGGCGCCCCCGCCGTGCCGAGCAGATCGACGGGCTCGGCCACCGGCTGGTTGATGACACGCGTGGCCGGCTTCGTCGGCGTCACCGGCGCTGCGGCTCCGGCCGGGTCGACGGCGGCGGGAGCCGCAGCGGATCCGGTCGAGGGAGCCGCGGCCACGCCGGGAGCGGACGCGGCCGGAGCCGCCGCGGAGGTGGCCACGGCCGCCGGCGCGGGTTCGGAGGCGGGCGGAGTGGTGTCGTCGTCGCCCTTGAGCACGGTTGACTCGAGGGAGTCGACGAAGCGGCCCAGCAGGCTGGCGCTGACGTCGGCGATCACACCGCGGCCGAACTGGGCGACCTTGCCGGTGATGTGCAGGTCGGTCAGCACGACGGCCTTCGTGCCGTCGCCGTCGGGGGCGAGGGTGACGGTGATGGTGGCCGACGCGTTGCCCTGGCCGCGGGTCTCCTTGCCGTCGGCCTTGAGGACCGCGCGATGCGTCGCCTCGTCACGTTCGAGGAAGGTCGCTGTTCCCTTGTACTGGGCGGTGATCGGGCCCACCTTGACCTTCACGGCACCGCGGTACTCCTCGCCGGCGACCTCCAGGAGCTGGGCGCCCGGCATGCAGGGTGCGATGCGTTCGAGGTCGGTGAGAACCGCCCAGGTGGTGGCGGGGCTGGCGGCGACGCGGAACTCGTTGGTCAGTTCCATGGGAAATCCGTCTCCTAGAAAATGCGAACCCGGGCGCGGCGGACCCGCCGCTGCTTCGGGGCCCGGTAGAGGTCGTCGTGGGGAGAACGGCCGCGGCCGGGGTCCGCGGCCCGGGCCGCGGGCAGCTGTGACAGCCCGGGCACACCCGGGCCCGGGTGCGCCGCCGGCGGCCCGACAGCGGTCACGGCGTGCTGCGCGCCGCGGCCCGCACGGCCTTCATGATCCCCTGATAGCCCGTGCAGCGGCAGATGTTGCCGGACAGGCCGGCGCGGATCTCGTCGTCGGACGGGTCGGGGTTGTCACGGAGGAACGCGGTCACCGAAACGACGAAACCAGGCGTGCAGAAGCCGCACTGGAGGCCGTGGTGATCGCGGAACGCCTCCTGCACCGGTGACAGCGCGTCAGGCTCACCCAGCCCCTCGATCGTGGTGACCTCGGCGCCGTCGGCCTGCACCGCGAGGACGAGGCAGGCCCGTACCGCCGCGCCGTCCAGCAGGACCGTGCACGCGCCGCACACCCCGTGCTCGCACCCGAGGTGTGTCCCGGTGAGGTGGCAGTGCTCCCGCAGGTAGTCGGCCAGCGTCAGACGTGGTTCGACCCGCCCGCGGCGCGCGAGGCCGTTGACGCGCGTCTCGATCTCGATCTCATCCATGGAGTGCCTCCTGCGCCGCGCGCCGCCAGGCACGGGCCACCATCGCGGCGCCGACGCGCCTGCGGTAGTCGGCCGACCCGTGGAGGTCGGCCGGGACGGACCTGAGGACGGCCATCGCCGCCTCGCCGACGCCCTGGGCGTCGACGTCGGCGATGGCTGTGCCGGTGACAGTCGCCTCCGCGGCGGTGGCGCGTTCCGGTGTCGAGCCGAGGCCGAGCAGGCCGATCGCGCACCGCCCGACGCGCCCGTCGTCGTCGAGTTCCAGGGCGACGGTCGCGCCCGCCACGGCGAAGTCACCGTGGCGCCGGGCGAGCTCCTCGATCGCATGCCCGCTGCGGCCGCCCCAGACCGGGAAGGTGACGCCGGTCAGGATCTCGTCGTCGGCGAGCGCCGTTGTCCACGTACCGGTGAAGAAGTCGGCCGCGGGGATGGTGCGCTGCCCGCGGGGCGACACCGTCTCCAGCTCCGCCTCCAGCGCCAGCGCGACGGCCGGATACTCGGCAGCCGGGTCCGCATGGGCGATCGCACCGCCGATCGTGCCGCGGTTGCGGATCTGGAAATGACCGATGAAGGGTGTCGCCCGGCTCAGCAGTGGGACCGCCTCGGCGACCTCGGCGGACGAGCCGACCGCCGCGTGGGTGGTGCCGGCGCCGAGACGGATCGTGCCGCCCCGGCGCTCGAGACCCCGCAGCTCCGGTATGCGGCCGAGATCGATCAGATGATCAAAGACCGCGAGGCGCAGGGCGAGCATGGGAACGAGGCTCTGCCCGCCGGCGAGGACCTTGGCGCCGTCGCCGTGCTCGGCGAGCAGCGCGACAGCCTCGTCGAGGCTGGATGGCGCGTGGTAGGCGAACGGCGCCGGTTTCACGGGAGCGACCTCTCCGGAACACCGGGAGCGGCGCCGCCCGCGCCACTCCACCCGAGCCGCACCTGCGTGCGCCCGAGGTGCTTACCTGCGTCCTGTCTGGGCCACCGTAACATCGCGTGCCCGCGCCCCTTCGTGTTCGCATCAACGTGCTCGTACCGACGCTCTCGTGCGTCGTGTTTATCAGTGGACGGGAAGTCCGAACCGGCCTGCTGAACACTCGTTTTAGCACAGATCCGCACGGGCGTCAGCTTATGATCCGCGTACTGCCTATCGATGGTCCGCCCGTGCACATACGCGGCGCGGACACATGTTGGCCGGCCGCGTCGCGGTGGGTGCCCTGATATCTGCCGCCGCCCACCCACCATAACCTAATGCCCGCTGGATGCCGGGCCGTGGGAGGGCCCGGAATACGCCCGTGCCCCGGCGGAGTGACACAGGCCAGCGGCCCGGCGACTCAGCGGAGAACGGCGTCAGGGACGCTGGTCGGCGAAGTACAGCCGAAGCCCGGACAGTGCCTCGTCGAGAAAATCTCCGATCGTTCCGTCCTCGTGGTCGAGCCACTGCTCGTAGGCGGAGAGGGCCAGCGCCAGGGTTACCTGGCCCACCGTACGCGGCAGCAGGTCGCCGGGGTCCACGGCGTGCCGCGCCGCGACGTAGGAGGCTATGACCTCACGCCACTGCCGGTATTTCAGTGCCGAATGCGCCTGCAGGGCAGGCGTCCTGAGCAGCAGGATCATTCGCTGCCGGTGCTGGGCAATGGCCTCGGTCGGGAACAGGTTGAACGCGAGCACCGCCCGGTGTACGGCTTCGAACACCGGGATGTCATGCGGCATCGCCTCCAGGGAAGCCTGAAGCCCGGCGAGACTCTCGTCGAACCGACCCCACGGAATATCATTCTTGGATGGGTAGTACCTGAGTAGCGTCCTCCTTCCGATACCGGCGGCCTGGGCTATCGCATCCAGGGTGGTGGCGTCGAAGCCGCGTTCGGCGAAAGCTGCGAATGCCGCCCGCTCGATCGCGCCGTGATCGGTGACGGGTGGGCGGCCCTTCGGGCGCCTCGGCAGGTCGGCCATAGACATCGAAATCTACTGACCCGGCCGGGCGGCGGGCCGTCAGGGTCCGGTGCCTCCCATCGCGGGAGCGTTCCCGTCACGTCCCGGTCGCCGACCGCGGCGTGCCGGCGCCCGGCCTCGGTGCGGCGGGAACGAGGGAAGCAGGGGGCGGGGCGAGCCGCCTCTGAGCGCACCGGCCCACAGGCCCGCGCCGTAGGCGATGTCGTCGAGGCGGCGGGCCAGGACGAAGCGCGCCGGGTCCAGCGAGGGAACGGACCGGCGGTAGTCGAGGAGGCCGTCGAGGATCGCCGCGGTCAGGACCGCACGGCGCAGGCGGCGGGAGACCAGGCAGCCGGGGAGGCTCAGCGGCCACCAGTGGCGGAGCAGGAGCGCGCTGGTCTGGCTGGCGGTGGCGGCCAGACCGCGGCCGGCGAGGTCGGCGGTCAGCCGCGCGCGGTCACAGTCGCGGGGCAGAACGCGGGTGAGACGGGTACACATCACCGCGACCAGGGTGAGGGCTGCGGGGACCGACCACCGCCGCTGAGCCAGCAGCACCGCGGCCGTGGCACCGGCCAGGGGAGTGAGCACTGCGGGTGCCACGGCGGCGCCGTGCCGGCGGGCCAGCTGATGCGCGCCCGTCCCGTAGAAGGCCTTGCGGTTCAGCCAGGCTGCTGGCCGGGTCCGGTGGTCGTGCCAGGCGGTGACGGCGGGCTCGTACCGGACCTGCCGTTCCTGCGCGACCATTCGCCAGACCAGGTCAACATCCTCGGCGACGCGCATGCTGTCTGTGAAGCCGTCGCCGAGGGCGTCGACCCGGGCCACCAGGCAGGCACCGGGAACCCAGCCGACGCGGGAGTGCGGGTGTACCAGCGCGGCGTCCGGGCCGGCGTCGAGCGACGAGCGCGCGTTCTCGTAGCGGGAGATCCAGTTGGGTCTCCCGGTGGTGGGAAGACCCAGGATCCGGGGCGTGACAGCGGCGACGCGGGGGAGGTGGAGGTGCCGCGCCAGCATCACCAGGCTGTCCGCGGCGACGACGACGTCGGAGTCCACGAAGGCGACGAACGGGGTGGCGACCGCCGCCAGCCCCGCGTTGCGGGCACCGGCGGGGCCACGGTTGTGGGGGAGCGCCACCAGCTCGGCGCCGTGCCGCGCCGCCACTCGGGCGATGGTGGCAGGGTCGCGCGAGTGGTCGTCGACGACGACCACCCGCAGGCCGCCGCCGAGGCCTGCCAGCAGCCGGTCCAGGGCCTGCTCGCGATCGCGGACGGGAACCACCACCGTCAGCTGGGACGGGTCGGCCGGTGGCAGCGCGCTCAGCACCGGGCCGGCGGCACCGCAGGCGAGCAACCGGTCGGCGAGCTTCCCGGACAGGTCGTCGACCACGTGGACCTGGCGGCCGACCAGGTGTTGCGCGGCTCTTTCCTGCAGCCGCAGCAGCCGCGGCGGTGCGCCGCCGACCAGCGTCCGGCCGTCGTCGTACACGCGGACGTCGCGGCCGAGCTCGACGACGAGGCCGCGTTCAGGGCCGCGGCCGGGTCCGACGGCGGGGCCCGGCTCGACGGCGGGGCCGGGAGGCTGGTGGGGGCTCATCCGCGGAACCCGCCCTCGGCACTGACCACGGAGCCGGTCAGGACGCCCCCGGCGGGGGAGCAGCAGAAGGCGATGGTCTCGGCGATCTCGGCCGGCTCGATCAGCCTGCCGGTGAGCTGGGAGGAAGCGAAGGTCTCGACGTCCGCCAGCTCGTACAGCGACGCCGTGGCGTCCAACATCGAGGTGCGGGTCGAGCCGGGCGCGACGGCCACGGCGGTGACGCCGGTGTTGACCAGGTCCGCTGCCAGGCCCCGCACCAGGCCGATCACGGCGTGCTTGGCCGTGCAGTAGGCGGTCAGGTGGAACAGGCCGCGTGCACCTGCGGCCGAGGCGACGGCGACGAACCGGCAGCCGGCGGGGTCCGGGCCGCCGAGCATGAGGGGCACGGTGGCCGCGGCGGTGTTCCAGACGCCCAGGACGTCGACGTCCCACAGGGTCTGCAGGTGGGCGGCCGGTGTCTCCCAGAGCGGACGGCCCCCGACGATGACGGCCGCCGCGGCCACGGCGGCGTCCAGACGGCCGAAGCGCTCGACCGCGGTGGCCGCGGCGGCATCGATCGCCGCGCGGTCGCGCACGTCGGCCACGACCGCGACCACCTGGCCGGGATGGTCGTCGCACAGGGCCTGTAACTGGTCCTTGTCGGCCAGCGGGTACGCGACACCCGGCAGGTCCGTCTCCGCCGCCYCCCCCGCACAGCTGTCGACGGCGACGACGCGGTACCCCTGCCGGCACAGCGCGCGGACGGTCGCCGCGCCGATCCCGCGGGCCGCCCCGGTCACCAGCGCGACGCGGCCCGGCTCGACCGGCGGGCTCATGCCGGCGCCGCCGCGGGCAGGGGCGCGCGGAGACGGCCGTCGGTGTCGACGGCCCCACCGTCCACCAGCTCGCAGACCTCTGTGATCATGCTGTTCAGGAGGTGTTCCCCGTCGCGGGCGGTGGCGGCGGTCGGGTCGCCGAGCACCCCGGACGGCGAGACGGCGGCCACCCCGCCCGTCCTGATGGCGGGCAGCAGCTCGGGAAGGCCCGCGGTGTTGCCCGCGGCCGCCCTGGTCATGTCCACCTGGTGCGGAGCCAGGTGCAGCATCAGTGAGGTCTCGGTGAACCCCGCGTGCGCGTCGACGGCCCCGGTTCCGGTCCCGGCCCCGGTCACGCACGGCACCCACGCGGCGTCGTGCTGCTCGCGGCGCAGCTGGGCGACGGCCGCGGACAGGTAACGCAGGTTGCCGCCGTGCGCGTTGACGAACACGACCCGTCCGCACCAGGTGGCCGCGGAACGGACCAGCTCCACCAGCATCAGGTGCAGGGCCTGGCCACCGATGGAGATCGTGCCCGGGAACGACTGGTGTTCCCCGCTGGCCGTGTACGCGATCGCGGGCGCGACCAGTACCGGTTCGTCGGGACGCCGATCGTGCAGACGCTGTGCCGCGCCCTCGGTCACCGCGACGGCGAGCGTGGTGTCGGTGGCCAGGGGCAGGTGGGGCCCGTGCTGCTCGACGGCCCCCACCGGGACGAGGAGCAGCGGCCTGCGGGGGACGAGCGGCCAGGGGTGTTCCGCCAGATCCGGGGGCGCCGGTGGCCTGGCTGTCATTGCCCGGCCGCGGAGCCGAGCGAGCCGAGTGTCCGGGTGAAGCCCGCGGGTACCAGGACGTCGTCCGGGGTCAGCTCGTGGATGGAGGAACGCCCGAGCGCCAGCAGAGTCGAGTCGATCCCGTTGCGCAGGACGTCCAGGACGTTCTCGACGCCGGCCTGTCCGGCGGCGGCCAGCCCCCACAGGTAGGCGCGGCCGATCATGACCGCCCGTGCGCCGAGGGCGAGGGCCTTCACGACGTCCCCGCCCCGGCGGATCCCGCCGTCCATGAGCACTTCGATGTCGGTGCCGACCGCGCCCACGATCGCCGGCAGCGCCCGGATCGGGGCGGGGGTGCCGTCGAGGTTGTTGCCGCCGTGGTTGGAGACCGAGATCGCGCTGACCCCGGCGTCGACCGCGCGGCGGGCGTCGTCTACCCGGGAGACGCCCTTGAGCATGAACGGCCCGTCCCACTGCTCCCGCAGCCAGGCGATGTCCTCCCAGCTGGCCGGTGGTGTCTGCATCCACTCGCCGTACGCGCCGAAGAAGACCGGGGCCTGCTCGCCGGGTTCGGCGAGGTTCGGCACGCTCAGGTCGGGAAGGTGCCCGGTGCGCAGGTACTCGAACAGCCATCGGGGCCGGGTGATGCCCTGGGGCGCCAGCTTGGCCATGGTCCTCAGGTCGAGCCGTTCGGGGATCCACGGGCTGCCCCAGTCCCGGCTGTGGGAGAAGGACCAGTCCAGCGTGACGATCAGGCCGACCGCGCCGGCCTGGCGGGCGTGCTCCATCCGCCGGATCATCCAGTCCCGGGAGCCCATCCAGTAGATCTGGAAGAAGGTCTGCGGGTTGGCCGCGACGACCTGGTCGATCGGCTTGCTGGCGAAGGAGGACAGACCCATCGCCGTGCCGCGGGCGGCAGCCGCCCGGGCGACCGCCACCTCGCCGTCGGGGTGCACCGCCTGGACCCCGGTCGGAGAGATGACCACCGGCAGGGAGATCGGCTGACCCAGCACCGTGGTCTGCAGGTCACGCTTGGGCGACAGCCCGGCGACATGCGGCGCGAAGCCGAGCTCGTCGAACGCCGCGGTGTTGTCCCGGTACGACACACCCGCCTCCGAGCCGGCCAGCAGCGCGCTGTACACCGACGTCGGCAGCCGACGGCGTGCCCGCCGCTGTGCCTCTGCGACCGACTCGAACCATGAGTTGCTCATCATCCACCTCTCGCGGCGCTCCGCTGTGGGAGCAGCCGCGTCCGATCACGTCTCAGCCCGTGGGTGTGAAGCCCGCCAACGGGTTCTCGGCGCACGCCGGGACCGGCGGTGCCGTCACTGCGATCGGCGGAGCCGCCACCGCGGTCGGTGGGGGGCCGATCTGGACCAGCACCGGCTCGCCGGCGGACCGCGCCCTGCGGCCGGTTCGGTGCGAGTGGTCGTGGTCCGCCGCCGGCACGGTTCGTCCGGGATCGGCCAGGGCCTGCTGCCCGTAGCCCTGCACACACTCCGGGTCCGGTCCGTCCAGTGGCAGGCCGGTGAAGAACTTGGCCGCCATGCATCCGCCCCGGCAGGCGTCGTAGAACCCGCACGCCGAGCAGGCACCGCCGCTCTGCGGCTCGCGCAGCTCCCGGAACAGCTCGCTGGTGCGCCACACCGGGGCGAAGCCGCCGTCGGCGACGACGTTGCCGGCCCGGAAGGTCTCGTGAATGGTGAACGGGCAGGCGTAGACGTCACCCACCGGGTCGATGAGGCAGACCACCCGCCCCGCCCCGCACAGGTTCAGGCCGGGCAGCTTCTCGCCGAAGCCGGCCAGGTGGAAGAACGAGTCCCCGGTCAGGACCTTCTCGCCCGCCCCCACCAGCCAGTCGTAGAGGTCCCGCTGCTGCTGCGCGGTCGGATGCAGCTCGTCCCAGACGTCCGCGCCGCGCCCGGAGGGGCGCAGCCGGGTGAGCCGCAGCGTCGCACCGTGGTCGTCGGCGATGCGCTGGAACTGGTCGAGCTGGCCGGCGTTCTCCCGGGTCACCACGACGGACACCTTCGCGTCCCGGAACCCGGCCTCGGCCAGGTTGTCCAGCGCCCGCAGGGCCATCTCGAACGATCCCCGACCCCGTACCCGGTCGTTGACCTCCGCGGTGGCGCCGTCCAGCGACACCTGGACGTCCACGTAGTCGGTGCGGGCCAGCTGCCGGGCCCGCGCCCGGTCGAGGCGCACGCCGTTCGTGGAGAACTTCACGCCCACGTGGCGGTCGACCGCGTACCGCAGCAGGTGCCAGAAATCCGGGCGGACGGTCGGTTCCCCGCCGCCGATGTTGACGTAGAAGACCTGCATCGCCTGGAGCTCGTCGATGATCGCCTCGCACTGCGCGGTGCTCAGCTCGCGTGGGTCACGACGACCGGAGGACGACAGRCAGTGCACACACGACAGGTTGCAGGCGTAGGTCAGCTCCCAGGTCAGACAGATCGGCGCGTCCAGTCCGCGCTCGAACCGCTRCACCAGGGAGACGGCGGAGGGACTGGACGTCCCGTCAGCCGGGGCGTCGGTCAGGGTGGTCATCGGGCCTCTCCCGGGGTCTCGCGATGACGGATCACATCGGCGTCGGCGAGGCCGCGCAGCGCGCGGGCGTAGGCGGCCCACTGACCGGCGGGTACACCCGCCCTGGTCAGCGCGGTTCGCACGTCCGGCGCGGCGCCCAGACCGCGCACGACCTCGACCAGTTCCGGGCGCTTGAGAAAGATCAGTCGGCGGTTGTCGAAGTGGTAGGCGAGTGCCCCGAACGGCTCGGGGCGCAGCGCCACCACCCGTGACAGCTCCCACGCCTCGTCGAGGATCGTGTCCACCTCGTCGGCGGCAGCGCCCGGCAGCACGGCGGTGTCAGTAGACGCCGCACATGCCGTCGATCGAGACCTCCTCGATCAGAGCGTCCTCCTCGAGCGGAGCCTGCGCGGTCGTGTCGTCGATCCCGAGGTCGGTGGCCCCGCCGGACTGCCCTGCACTCGCGGGTGTGATCGGTGTCTGCACGATGTCTCCTTCGTCGTCTCCCGCCGCCGCGGACGTCGTGACCGCCGCGGTCGGGAAGCCGAGGACCGTGCGAATCACCATATTGGCACCGAGCGCCAAAATAAAGCGTTAGGTCGCGATGAACTCGGTCGGTGACCCCGCGACGCCGCTGTCGGCCGGGCCCTCGGCCGCACCGCCGGCCCCGTACCGGCGACGAGCCCGTACCGGCGACGAGCCCGTACCGGCGGCGCGCCGCCGGTACGGGCTCGTCCGTGCGGGTCAGCGCTTGTTCAGCTGACCGGCGTCCACCGGAACGACCGTGCCGGTCACGTACCGGGCGTCCTCCGACACCAGCCACAGGATGGCGTTGGAGACGTCGACCGGATCAACCGCGTCGACCGGCATCGCGTTGGCCAGCACCCGCGCGAGCTCCGGTGACCCCGCCGTGATGACCGACAGGTCTCCGTTGGCGGCCATGGGTGTCTTGACCGTGGTCGGGGCGACACTGTTGACCCGGATGCTGTACGGGGCCAGGTAGTTGGCCCACGACCGCATCAGCCCGACGACGCCGTGCTTGGCGGCGGTGTAGCCCTGGAACCCCGCGGAGGGAAGGCCCACGCCGATCAGGCCGCCCGTGGAGCTGGTCAGCACGATCGCGCCGCCCTGGTTCCGCTCGACCATCGACGGGATCGCCACCCGGCCGGTGTTCCACACACCGGTGAGGTTGACGCTGATGACGTCGGCCCACTGGTCGTCCTCCGTGGCCATTCCACCGGGCCCGATGCCGGCGTTCGCCAGGACGATGTCGACCGGGCCCAGCTCGGCGGTGCCGTCGTCGAAGGCCTGCTGCAGCGCGGGCAGGTCTCGGACGTCGGCCTGCCTGGCGACGATCCGCCGGCCCAGCCCCTCCACCTCCTTCACGGTCTGCGCCAGGTCCTCCGGGGTGGACATCGGGTAGGGCACCGATGCAATCTGGGCGCAGATGTCGACCGCGATGATGTCCGCGCCCTCCTGGGCTAAACGGATCGCGTGGCTGCGGCCCTGGCCGCGAGCCGCCCCGGTGATGAACGCGATCTTGCCGTCAAGCTTTCCCACTGGATCTCCTCGGCTGGTGCCCGTGATGCGGGAGGAGCGCATCACCGCCCCCCACGCCGTGACTGCCTCCGCCTCGGCCACTGCCGAAGGCGTAAGCGCCCAGTTCGCTGGTGTTTGAACACTAGTTCAATGTTTTGGGTGTGTCACGTCACATCTGCTCACGTCTGGTTGGCCGGCTGCGGGTGGGCCCTGCCGTCGCCGGCGGCGTTGATCCGCTGGCCCTGATAACCGCCGCGGTCGCCGTGGCTGTCGATGAGGATCGGTTGGAAGAACCGCCGCTGCCCGTTGTTGCGGGTCGACGAGGTCGCACTGGTGGTGATCATGTCCGTGATCGGCGGGACGCCGCGCATCCCGGCCAGGAACATCTGGCGGTCGGAGCCGCGGGTGTCCATGGCCACGGTCCACCTGCCGTCGGGGGAGAGGTCGACCGGATCGACGTACTCCGGATTCGAGGTCAGGCGGCGGACCTTGCCCGTGCTCAGGTCGGCGGCGAACACGTCGATGTTGGACGACTCCTCGGGGTACCCGATGTAGGTGACCTCCCGGCCGTCCGCGCTGAAGCCGCGCAGCTCACCGACGGACAGTGCCTCGCGGTCGTAAACCAGCCTGCGCGGGTCCTTCGGGTCGACGGACATCGGCTGGGTGTCGGCCGGGTCGAACAACCGGGTCACGGTGACCACGTCGTAGCGCGGTGCCATGGGTGTGCCGGTGGTCGGCGTCGGGATGAACTCCAGACGTCCGAGATAGGCGAACTGGCCGAACCGCCCGTTCGCGATGGTGAAGCTGCTGAAGCCGAGGTGGACGTCGTCCGGATGGATACGCAGCTCGCGGATGCTCCCGCCCCTGCCGGAGTCGTCCGCGGTGTTGTTCCACCGGATGGGATAGATGTGCGTCTCGGCCGGGGATAGTCCCTCGCCTCGTTGGTGCCCACCGCGTTCGCGGCCGGCACCCCGCAGGTCAAGCACTTCCAGGCGTCGCCGTTGGGAAAGGCCCTCCCGTCGGTTCGCACGATGATCAACTGGTCGCCGCTGTACACGCTCGCGGGGTCGGGCGCGGCGGGCGCGCCGGCGAAGGAGACCCGGGCTGTGACATGGGCGCCGTCCGGCAGGTAGCCGCCCGACTGGAAGCCCCCGCTCCTGCTGATGCACCCCGTGCGGCGCGGGTTGGCGGCAGCCGTGCACGCACCCGGATCGGTGCCGGGTGCGACCGGCGGCAGTGGCAGCTCACGGACGGAGATCGGCTCCGGCGCCGGCGGTGCGGGAACCCCGCCGGCCGGCCTCCCGGTGTCGGCCGGCCGGTCCGGTTGCGAGTCCGAACACGCCGGAACCGCCACCAGGACCGCGGCCAGGCAGCCGAGTAACCACCGTGACCTCCGTGGTCGTGGTCGTGTTCGTGATGATGTTGATCGGGATGCTGCTGATCGCGATGGTGCGGATGTCGACCTCGGCACGGCGTGCTCCCCACGGACAACGGCGACGAATGTCGGGGGAAGCTACTGAAAGCCGTGTTAGCAGAGCGTTAGCTGACCGTGGGAACGCCTGGCTCTTCGACTGCCCGCACGGCGGGAATCGTGATGTGGGCCGTGACCTCGCCGGGGCAGCGGGTCCATGCGATGGCGCCGCCATGGGCACGCAGCACCGCGTTCACGATCGACAGCCCTGTCCCGGGCCTGCTGGAGGCGTCGCTGTCGGCCTCGCCGGGTCCGCCGGCCCTGCCGGGTCCGCCGGGAGGGGAGGGCGCAGGGCCGGCGTCCTGGCCGGGCGGCCGGCTGAAGGATTCGGTCGGGGAGGCGACCGAGTTGGCGACGACCAGCCGTGCCATGCCGCTCTCCGGGTCGGGTGCGACCTCGACCCGTACCCAGCCGTCGGCCGCCCGGTTGTGCCGGGCACTGTTGTCCAGCAGGTTCCGCACGAGGCTCTCCACCAGCGCGCGGTCGCAGGCCACCTCGGTGGTTCGCAGGTCCACATCGACGCGCAGCCGGGAGAACGCCGGCCCCTCGACGACCCGGCCCAGGACGTTGCCGACAAGCTCGTCGAGCGCGAACCTCGACTTCTCGAGGGCGCGCAGGTCGACGCGGGAGAGCACGAGCAGCCGCGCCACGAGACGCTCACCGCGGTCGACGGCGTCGCGGACCGCCTCCAGCCGGCAGGCGGTGTCACGGTCGGTCGTGTCGTCGAGCAGCATCGCGATCTCGGTCCGGGTGGTGGCCAGCGGTGTGCGAAGCTCGTGCGCGACCTGGGAGGCGAAGCGGCGCTGTGCGTCGAACGCCAGGGCGAGCCGATCGAGCATCGCGTCGAAGGTGTCGGCGAGTTCCCCGATCTCGTCCTTCGGACCACCGGCCGACACACGCGTCCCGAGGTCCGACACGGACGCCGATCGTGCGCGGACGGTCATCCTCCGGATCGGCCGCAGGATGCTTCCAGCCAACACCCAGGCCGCCCCCACCGCCCCCACGAGCACAGCGGCCAGTCCGACGAACGACCAGCGCCGCGCGCTCGCGAGTGCCTCGTCCATGGGACGTTGCTGGAGAGTGCGCGCCACCTCGCCGACCGTCCTGCCGTCCGGCAGCGGTTGTTCGGCGAACTGCGAGGCGAAAAGCTCCTCCGGATGCTGCCGAATGTGCTGRACCACGGTCGACTGCGAAATGCTCAGCTCATGCAGCAGCGCGCTGTTGAAAGAGTAGACCGACGGGTACTCGACATTCCTGAGCGCGATCGTGTCGACTACCAGGGTTGATGATCCGGCAACGACCAGCGCGGCGGAGATCATAGCGGTGATCCGGGTCCTGATCTTCATTTCAGATGGTATCCGGCGGAGGGAACGGTAATGATGGCCGGCGGATCGCCGAGTTTACGGCGCAGGGCCAGCACGGTGACGCGGACCGCGTTGCTGAACGGATCGAGCCGGTCGTCCCACACACTCTCCATGAGCTGCTCCGCACTGAGTACGGCTCCGTCCGCGAGCATCAGCGTTTCGAGCAGCGCGAACTCGCGGTTGGTGAGACGGAGGTCGCGGTCGCCGCGTAGGGCCGTTCGACGGCTCGCGTCCAACACGATGTCCCGGCATCGCAGCACCGGTGGCGCCGCGCGCTGGCTTCGCCGACCGAGGGCCCGTAACCGTGCCACCAGCTCCCGCATGTCGAAGGGCTTCGGGAGATAGTCGTCCGCCCCGAGCATCAGTCCTTCCACCCGTTCGGAGACGTTGTCCGAGGCAGTGAGCATGAGAACGCGGCTTGGTCGCCGGTCGCCCACGATACGTTCACGCACGGCGTCACCGTGCAGGCCGGGGAGACCGCGGTCCAGGACGACGATCTCGTAGTCGACGACGTCGATCTTCGCGAGCGCGGCATCACCGTCGTGAGCCACATCGACTGCAAAGCGTTCCCGGCGCAGCGCCCGGGTCACTGCGTCGGCGAGTGGCACGTCGTCCTCGACAAGTAACACCCGCATTCGTTCTCCCGTCGTTCGAGGGTGCTCCCCTCACCGCACCGCGACACGTGTCGCATCACTGCCCGGGAGCTCGTCAGTGTAGGGCGTGATCCGGGCGCGCAGGAGCGATCGACACCTCCCGCACGCCGGCACCCACCTCTGGTGTAGCAATCACTTTCAAGATCATCTATCCGGGTTGGCCGTCGACCGGGCCGCCCTGCCTGGTGCGGTACCGAACGATCGCCATGTGGTAGCTGTCCTGAGTCCTGAAGCGGGACGTTCGGCGCCTGACGGTGCTGCGGGGCGGATGAGGGGACTGCCAGGTCAGGTAGCGCTGGGTCGTTTGTGCGTCACTCGCGGCTTCTCTGGCGGATATGCTGGTCACCCGCCTGCCCGGGTCGCGACCGCGGGAGCAGGGGCTTCGCGACAGAAAAGCTCTGCGACGTGGATGGTGTTGGTGTTTCCCCGGATGCGTCTTGCCACGCTCGTGATTCTGTGCTAGAAAGTCTCGCATCGCCTTTGGCGACCGCCTAATACGCTTCATGCCGTCGGCACCATCCTCAGGAGGGGCGCAGGTCAACTGATTGTCAGACGACCAGTTTCGTCGACGAGACGTCTCTTGCCGAAGCCTGCGTGCCTGCGTAGAGGAGCCGTGTATCGATGGGTCTGATGTCGCCGCTGTCGCATCTCGTTGCGGTGACGGTCATCGGGTACCACGAGGTGCGCCTTGGCGTGGGCCCGTTCCCGTCGTCCCGGGTCGTCCGGCGCAATGTCCGTCGGCGCGGCGCATTCGGCCGCCGGAAGCGCTCACGCGCCCGGGGCCCGCACGTTCGTCGTCGCCCTGCGGTTCCCCCGTCGACTGCCGCAGCACTGCCCGTGAATGTATCGGGCAGCTCGAGCTGAACTGTCCGGACCATTTTCCCAAGCAGTAAGGACACTGACGTCATGTATCGGAAGAAAACCTGCGAGGTTCTCGGTGCTGATCTGGAGCATCGCCCGGCAACAGGTCACCGGTACGCCGAGCTGTTGCCGGCCCGGGTTTCCGGGTGCCTGTGCAGCATACTGTCCGAGACCTTAGCTGGATGACTGGGATTCTGGCTGGGAGCCGTCGGCGACGCGCCGCGGTGGCGGCGGTGTCCGCCGTCGCGGCACTGATGATCGCAGGCGCCGGGTGTGGTGCCGACGGCGGGTCGGCCCCCTCCGCTCCGCCCTGCACCGAGCCGGGCATCGCCGTCGATCGGGTGAAGGTCGGCCTGATCTATCCGGCCACCGGGCCGCTGAGTTCCGTCTTCAGCGCCGCCCGCAGTGGTTTCGAGGCCCGTGTCGCCCTGGCGAACGAATCCGGAGGCGTGCACGGCCGCGAGTTGGAGATCGTTCTGGCCGACGACGCTGGTCAACCTTCGAGGAACGATGTCGCAGTACGCAGAATCGTGGAGCGCAGTGGCGTGTTCGGCATCGCGCAGCTCACGACAGYCGCGTCGGGTTCGGCCCGTTATCTGGCGGGTGCCGGTATCCCGGTTGTCGGCCTTGCCTCCGAGACGGCCTGGAACGACTACGACACCATGTTCGCGCCTGACTACCTGTACTCGACCAACGGCTCCGTGAGCACTCTGGGCGAGTTCGCGGTCGCCCAGGGCGGTACCAGGGTTGCTGTGGTGGAAGAGTCCCTGTCGGAACCGTCGCAGACCCTCAGCGATCAGATGATCGCGAGCATGAGCGGCCAGGGTGTGGCACTGGTGGCGCGCATCCCGTACACGGTGGGCCAGAGCTCTCCGGGACAGGTGGTGGCCAGGATCGCGGCGAGCCAGGCCGACGTGCTCGTTGTCCAGACTCCGATCGACGGGCTGCGCGAGCTGCTCCGGGCCTCCCGCGCAGCCAACGTCACCTACCGGACGGTTCTGTCCGCGGTCGCCTACGACAAGCGCCTGCTCGCCGAGGCGGGGACGGACCTGGCCGGCGCGACGGCTTTCTTCGACCATATTTCCTGGGACTCCGCATCGCCCAACCTGAGACATTTCCGGGAAACGATGGCCCGCTACGCGGCCGAGACCCCGGACCCGGACCAGATCACCGTGCTCAGCTCCTACGTGGCGGCCGACATGCTGGTGCGTGGCCTGGAAATGGCGGGCGAGTGCCCGACGCGAGAAGCATTCCACCGCGGGCTTCGGTCAGTCACCGACTACCCGGCGGCCGGTCTCATGCCAGGTGGTGTGGACCTGAGCGCCAATCGCGGACGGCCGGCGACCTGTCTCACCTTCGCGAAGGTTAATGCCACGGGCACTGCCTACGAGGTCGTTCCCGGACCCGACGGGAAGGAGCAGTGGTGCGGTACCAGACACGACGGCTGATGCTCCGAACCGGCGCGCGTCAGAGATCGGCGTGCTGCGGCCGGGTCTCGACCACAATGACAGTGGGGGTGTCGGTCGTGAGAGCCACGGTGAGTTCCTTCTCGAGCTCGTCCGTGGTGTCGACCTGGACGCCCCGGCAGCCGAAGCCGCGCGCGAGTGAGGCGATGTCCAGCCCCGGCAGGTCGAGCCCCGGAACTCCGGGCGTGTTCTCCAGCTCGGCGAAGGACTTCAGCACCGAGTACTCCCGGTTGCGCAGGACGACGTAGGCGATGGGCAGTGCGTGCTGCGCGGCGGTCCAGACCGCCTGCACGGAGTACTGGAAGGAACCATCGCCGATGACGCCGATCACCGGGCGGCGCCTGCCRCGCGCCCGGTCACCGAGCGCCACCCCGACTGCGGCCGGCACCGCCCACCCGATGCCGCCRCTGGCCGTCGCGAAGAACGAGTCGGGTCCGGCCGTCGGTAGCCACTCGTCCCGCAGGGCCATCGTCGAGGTCGACTCGTAGACGATGACGGCGTCCGCCGGGCGGGCCGCGTGCAGTGCCGCGTGGACCTCCGCAGCCGTCAGTGGCCTGCTCGGCCCGTCCGGCAGTGTTCTGGCCCGGGGCAGCGGCCGCGGAGGGGTCCGCCGGGAACCTTCCGCCACCTGCTCCGTGAGAAGTTCCAGGGCGATCCGCGGGTCGCCGAGCAGGCTGTCGCCGACGCGCGCCGACGCGGCCACCGCCGGGTCGTCCGTGAGCTGCAGCAGCTCGGCGCCGGCGGGTAGAACGTCGCCGGCCACATAGGGGTAGTAACGGAAGACCTCGGCTCCGGCCACGACCACGAGGTCATGCCCGGCCAGCCGCTCGCTCACGGCCTTCTGGGAGAGGCCCAGGGGCCCCTGGTAGAGCGGGTGCTCCTCCGGGAAGGAGATGCGGTCCGGCAACGGCGGGCCGTACACGGCAGCCTGCAGCTTCTCGGCGAGGGCGACGGCCGCGTGCCAGCCACCGCGCCGATCGACGTCCGGGCCGATCACCAGTGCCGGGCGCAGGCTCGCCGAGATGCGCTGGGCGAAGCCCCGCAGCCGTTCGGCGTCGGGCGCGACGGCGGCGCTCACGCCGCGTAGGACTGCCGGGCCGGCCAGCGGGACGTTCCAGTCGTCGAGCGGGATCGAGAGATAGACCGGGCCGGCCGGAGGCTGCACCGCCATCGCGTAGGCCCGCATCAGGGCCGCGGGGACGTCCTCGGCGCGTACCGGCTCATAGGCCCACTTGACCCAGGGCATCGGCAGTGTCGTCGCGTCGCGGTTGGCGAGATAGGGCTCGCCGACCAGCATCTTCCGGTGCTGCTGGCCCGAGGTGACGATCAGCGGTGTGTGGCCGTGGTAGGCCGTGACCAGGTTCCCGACAGCGTTCCCAACCCCTGCGGAGGAGTGCAGGTTCACCAGCGCGGGTCGCCGGGTGACCTGCGCGAACGCGTCGGCCATGGCGATGACGGACGCCTCCTGCAGGCCGAGGACATAGGTGAAGTCGGCCGGGAAGTTCCGCAGGAACGGCTCCTCCGTCGACCCCGGGTTACCGAAGACGGTGGTCATGCCCAGCGCTCGGAGCAGGTCGTACGTCACGCCGTGAACGGTTGATCCGTGAGCCATCGGTAGCAGCCGCCTCGTTGGTTGGACGCCGCCGCGCTGTGTCGATCGCCGCGCGACCGGCCGTGGCAGGCCGGTCGCCGAATGTTGTCACCGGCTGCCGCTGCCCGCACACCGGCGTGAGGCCTCCTGCGTGCCAGCCTCAGGTCGGGGGCGGGACCCGACCTTCCCGCCTGGACCGCTTTGTCCTCGAATTCGGCCGGTTGGTATGGTTGGCGCAGGATTACCAGGAGGTCGAATGACCGTCCGTCTGTGGCTGGATATCTACCCGCCGGAAGCCGGTGCGGGCTTCCAGTTCAATCGTGTTGCCATGCGTTGGCATTACGACATGGACACCCTGCACACCCCGCGTACTGGTGACGAGATACGCCTGGACGGCGATGTCCACAACACGGTGAGGCGTGTGCGCTGGCATCTCGATGGTGTCGTGCACGCCGAGCTCACGCCTTTCCAGATCGATCCGGTCGAGGCGGCCCGCCCGCTGATCGATGGTCGCAACCGTCGCGCCTGGGACAGCCGCAAGGGCAGTCTCGACGAAATACTGGAACGTACCCGATGGACGCGCGGGTATGGTCCCTGACGCCTTGGCCGCGGGTGTTCCTGAGATCCTGATCGCGGGACGTCGGGGCCGGGGGCTCAGTTCTTCGAGGCCATCGCCACAGCCGGCTGGATGGCCTGTGGCGTGGAGCGGGTCTGTTCCGGAACGGTGAGGTTCGGTGTCGGTGCTGCCCGACCGGGGATGCCGAGGGCGACGAGGCCGGCGGTGAGGGYGGCCGCGGCGCCGATCAGATAGCCGAGGTGCAGACCCGCGAGGGACGGCACCTGCGTCGGGCCGAAGGGGATCGTCATGTTCGCCAGCACCACGCCGATCACCGCGCTCGCCGCCGAGGTTCCGATGGCGCGCATCAGGGTGTTGAGGCCGTTGGCGGAGGCGCCCTCGGAGGCCGGAACGGCCTGCATGATCAGTGTCGGCAGGGCCGCGTACGCCAGCGCGACACCGGCACAGATGACGCAGCTGACGATAAGGACTCCCAGCGGGCTGCCGGTGAGTCCGATGGCGAGGCAGTAACCACCCGCGACGACGGCCGAGCCGGTGACGAGAGAGATCTTCGGGCCACGCGCGGTGATCAGGCGGCCGGCCAGCGGCGACACGGCCATCATCACCAGCCCCACGGGTGCCATCCACAGCCCGGTGGCGAGCAGCGACTGGCCGAGGCCGTGGCCGGTGGCCTTCGGGAGCTGGAGCAACTGCGGGTTGATCAGCGAGTTCGCGTACATCGCGAAGCCCAGCGTGACGGAGGCGATGTTCGTCAGCAGCACCGGACGCCGGATCGTGGTGCGCAGGTCGACGAGCGGAGCCGGGGCGCGGGTCTCCCACCAGCCCCACCCGGCGAGGGCGGCGGCCGACATTGCGAACAGCCCCAGGGTGATGCCACTCGACCAACCCCAGGTGCTTCCCTTCGACACGGCGAGCAGCAGGGTGATGAGGCCCGTGGAGAGCAGGGCCGCGCCGGGCAGGTCGAACCGGCCCGAGCCCCGGACCGGTGATTCGGGCACGACCCGCCACACCAGCGCCATCAGAAGCACGACGGCGACAGCGGACGTCCAGAACAGCACGTGCCAGTCGGCCTGCTGGGCGACGGCCGCCGCGATCGGCAGACCCAGGGCGCTGCCGATTCCGAGCGACGAGCTCATCAGCGCCATCGCCGGGATGAGCCGCTTCGCGGGGAGCAGGTCACGCATGATGCTGATGCCCAGTGGGATGATCGCGAGCCCGAGGCCCTGCATCGACCGGCCCACGACCAGCGGAACCAGCGTGTTGCTCAGGGCACAGACCACGGAGCCGCCGGCGAGCACGAAGCCGGAGACGAAGATCATGCGTCGCTTGCCGTAGAGGTCGCCCAGACGGCCGAACACCGGGTTGGCGACGGCCGCGGCGAGCAGGGTGCCCGTGATCGCCCATGAGGCGTCGGCCGAGCTCGTGTGCAGCAGCGACGGCAGCACGGGGAGCAGCGGCACCATAAGGGTCTGCATCATCGCGACGACGACGCCCACCGCACCCAGGACCGCGACGATCGCGTTGACGTGCGACACATCGCCCGTGCGACTGGTGGCGACCGGAGCGGAGCGGTCGGTGTCCTCGCCGGAAGCCATGCTTCCTCCTCAACTTCGTTGCACTACACAACTATATGTATCATGCATATCTGCGAATCGTCAGTGCTCACCAGGGCGGTACTGGTCACACTCGGCCCGCGGGCCCGCTCGCCTCGGTCGGGAATCCGGCCGGGTGGTCAGTCGGAGATGCGGTACACGGTGACCCGTTCGAAGGAGACGGTGGCTCCCGGCCGCAGCAGCATCACCCGGTACTCGAACAGGTCGTCGACGCTGTCGCAGGTGAAGCCGACCTCGTGGTAGTCGAATGCCGACGTCAGCTCGCCCGGCCGCAGGTCGCGGGCAGCGAGCTTCTCGCGTCGCAGATACACGTACACCTCGATGCGTGCGATCGGCTCCTCGGCGACGAGGTCGACGTCCGGCTCGGCCTCGGCCGCGAGCCGGAACGACGCGCGATAGGAACCGCGCACCGGCAGCGTCTCGCGCGGCCCGTAGACGAGGGCTTTGCGGCTCTCCGAGATGTACCGGCCCCGGATCACCCGCCCGGCCCCGATGTCCGCCAGGTCGACGATCTGGCCGACGGCGGTCTCCAGCGGCGGCATCTGACCGCCGAAGTACCGGACGACGACCCGGCCGACCAGGGGTGGGGTGTCGGACGCGTCGGGGAGCAGGCTGTCGCAGATCTGCATGATGCTGCGGGCGTAGCCCTCGGTGGTGGTGTCGCGGTTGGTGTCGTAGATCGACTTCGCCAGGTCGCGGATGCTCGTGGTCAGCCGGTTCGTCAGCCGCCGGGTGCTCTCCGCCTGTCGGTTCACCCAGACCGCGTACCCGAAGGACAACACGCCGATCACACCGAAGGCGAAGTTGAGCGCGTCCACTGTCAGCCCCCCGAGTCCGCGGCGCAGCCGGAGCACCCACCGACCGGGAAGCGGGCCCCGCGCCGGCGCAGGAGTGACCCGAGCCCCACATACGGATCGTAGTGTGCCGATCGCCGCCATGGGATCTGCCGGGAACGCACCCGGATCCGCCACCATGCCCCCGCCCCTGCCACGCCGCCGCTGTTGTGCCGGCCGTGGCGGCGCCGTCGAGAACACGTTCGCGCCCGATTCAGAACGAGCCTTTCGAAACGACGCTTCATGGCCGTGAGCGAAGATGGGCTCAAGGTGATGCGGCCCGGATTGCCGAAGGTGAATCCGCCAGCCAGACGAGCCATGGCCAGCGCCCCGAACGGTAACCGCGGCTGCGGTCACCTGTGCTGTCGCGATGAGTCTCCTGGTATGCCCGACCGTGTCGTTGTGGTTGCCCGCCGGAAACCTGGCGCTGTACGTTTCGGCCTCGCGCGTGTCCGCGTGGGTGGGCCGGATCGGCGTCGAAGTGCCCTCCCGTCCAGCAGTGGAGGAGAATCGATGCCCAGCGCTCGAAGGCCGTACGTCGCGTTATGCGGCGCATTCCTGGCCGTGGCGGTGACCGGGGCTGCAACGGTCGCGTGTTCGGATTCCTCCGTGCCGCCGGCGCCCGTCCCGACCACCACTCCGGTAGAACCGCCAGCCGATCCGTCTCGCCTGCCGATCCTGTTCGTGCACGGCGGGGCCGGCTCGGGGGCGCAGTTCGAGACACCGGCCCGCCGGTTCGCCGCGAACGGCTATCCGGTCGGCCACATCGACGCGATCGACTGGGACTCCACCTTCACGGTGGAGACAGCCGAGCAGGTACATGCCCGGATCGATGCGCGCATCGACGCCCTGCTCACGGCGACCGGCGCGGCCAGGGTGGAGCTCGTCGGGCACTCGATGGGAACCATGATCAGCCAGGACTACCTCACCAGCCGGCCGGAGCGGGCCGCGCGCGTCGCGCACTACGTCAACCTGGACGGCCGCACGGCCCAGGCGCCGCCCGGCGGGGTGCCCACACTCGCGGTCTGGGCCGAGGGCGATCCGGCCCGCCAGATCGTCGGCGCGGACAACGTCCAGTTCGCGGATCTCGGGCACACCGAGTCGGTGACCTCGCCGCGCATCTTTGCGGCCGAGTTCGAGTTCTTCACCGGCAGGAAGCCGGCCACCACCGAGATCCGGCCGACCGCCGGCGGCATGATCCAGCTGTCGGGCCGGGCGGTGYTGTTCCCGACGAACGTCGGCCTGAGCGAAGGCCGGCTGGAGGTCTACGAGGTCGAGGCCGCGACCGGGAAGCGCCGGCCCGGCAGTCCGGTCGCCGCGACCGCCCTCACCGGTGAGGGCGCCTTCGGGCCGATCGCCGCCCGCGCAGGCGCCTCCTACGAGTTCGCCGTCCTGCGCCCGGGGGCGGCGACCCACCACTTCTACTTCCAGCCGTTCCAGCGCAACGACAGACTCATCCGACTGCTCACCAGCCGCCCCGGCGAAGGCCTCGGCGCGCGGATGGAGACGGCGCCGGCCCACACCAACATCACCATCAGCCGATACCGGGAATGGTGGGGCGACCAGGGACCCGCCAGCGACCAGCTGCTCGTCGACGGGGCGAACCTGCTGAACCCCGCGAACACACCCCGGCAGAAGCGGCCCATCGGCCTTTTCCTCACCGACGTCGGAACGGACCGCAGGACAGATCTCACCGCGCCGATACCGGCCTTCTTCTCGGTGATCTTCATGACCGGCATGGACGTCTTCCTGCCGACCGACGACACGGCGATCATCCTGGAATCCGTGCAACGCGGCACCGGCGGCCACCGCGACGTCATCGCCGTGCCGGCGTTCCCGTCGTCGGAGCACCGGGTCTCGGTCCTCTTCAACGACTACAGCTAGAACCGCTGTTCCCCAGCCGGCGCCTTCCCTCTAGATGTTTGGGTGCCCGCAACGCCGTCGTCCGGCGTGGGCCCRCAGTGCCGGGGGCAGCCGTGCCGGCTACCCGTCAGCCGGTCGTCGTTCCCGGGCTGGGGAGGTCGAAGTGTTCGTCGCGGAGCTGGAAGGCTCGTTTCGTGCCGTGTTCGGCGCGGGTCTTGACGAAGTTGAACTCGTCGTCCTGGAACTGGAGGTTGGTGCCGTAGGCGTGGAAGAGGTAGCTGGTGACCTCTTCGCCCTGGTAGGCCTGTAGCTGCTCGACGAGGCGGAAGGCCTCCTTGGCGATGACGATGCCGTCGGCGGGCATGCGGGCGAGTTTGCGGGCCCACCAGTCGGCGCGTGTGTGCACGTCGTCGCTGTTGTCGAGGATCTCGGTGAAGATCGAGAGGTGGGCGAGGTCGCTGGCGGGGATCATGTCGCCGGTGAGGAGCAGGCGGCGTGCCAGGACGGGGCCGAGTCGGTAGAAGAACATGTGCAGGGAGCCGAGGGCCGGGCCCAGGAACCGCGTCGCGGGCATCCCGATCCGGGTGTCGCCGGCAACGATCGCGATGTCGGCCATGAGCGCGAGTTCGAAGCCGCCGCCGAGCGCGAAGCCCTGTACCTCGGCGATCGTGGCTTTCGGGTAGCCGAGAAAGTTGTGGTAGAAGCTGAACGATCTGCGGTCGACGGACAGCCGCCGGCGTTGGCTGGGGCGCCGCCGGGCGGAGTCCTTCGCGGCGTCGCCGTACCAGGCGTAGGCGTTGGCCATGTCGGCGCCGGTGCTGAAGACGCCGCTGGTGCCGCGCAGGTGGACGACCTTGATCGCGTCGTCGACCGCGAGCTCGTCGAGGTAGGTGCCGAGCTGTTCCCGCATCGCGGGGTCATACGCGTTCCGGCGGCTGGGGTTGTCGAGCGTGAGGCGGGCGATCCCCGTCCCCTCGTCGCGTTCCAGCAGCACACGACCGTCGCTCATGGGCTCTCCCTCTCGCTGATCGAACAGTCCCGCCATCCAGCGATGCCATGCTATATCTCTAGATATTTCCGGGCTGGGAGTTAGCATCGTACCCATGCATGTCACCCTCGGCGAGTCCCTTCGGGGGCGCCCGGCTCTGACCGCTGCGAGGGTCCGACCATCGCGGGCGCAGGCGAGAAAAGGGGGTTGTCGGTGACTACGGAGGCAGGGGTCGGCCTTGACCGGGACGGCGGCGTGCTGCGCATCGGCCTCGACCGGCCGGAACGCCGCAACGCCCTCGACGCCGCGGCGGTGCGGCGGATCGTCGGTGCCCTCGAGGACGCGGCCACCGACGACGCGCTCCGGGTGGTCGTGATCGAGAGCCGCGGCCCGGACTTCTGTTCCGGCGCTGACTGGGTGGCCTCGAACACCGCCGGCGGCGCCCGTCCGCGCCCCGGCAGCGTGCAGCGGCGCACCGCGCTGCAGGCGCACCGGCTCATCCAGCTCATCACCGAGGTGCAGCTGCCCGTCGTCGCCGTCGTCCGCGGCCACGCCGCCGGCCTCGGGTTCCAGCTCGCGCTCGCCGCCGACTTCACCGTGGCCGCCGAGAGCAGCCGGTTCTGGGAGCCGTTCCTGACCCGGGGCTTCAGCCCGGACAGTGGCGCGACCTGGCTGCTGCCCCGTCTGGTCGGCATCGCTCGGGCCAAGGAACTGATGCTGCTCGGCCGGCGGCTGTCAGGCGCCCAGGCCGCCGAGTGGGGGCTCATCTACCGGGCCGTGCCTGACGCCGAGCTGGACAGCGCGGTCGCGGTGCTGGTCGAGACGCTCGGGCAGGCCGCCACGGTCGCCGTCGGGCTCACCAAGCGCCTGGTCAACCGCGGGCTGGAGCTGGGGCTGACCGAGGCGATGCAGGACGAGGCGTTCGCGCTCGAGCTGACGTCGCGCACCGCCGACTTCAGGGAGGGGCTCGTGGCGTTCAGGGAACGGCGGCCGCCGGACTTCAGCGGGCGGTAGGGCCGCGGCGGCCGACAGGAACGGGGGTTCAGGGCGGCGGATCAGAACTGGGTACCGCCGTCGATGTTGATGACGGCGCCGGTGAGATAGCCCGCGCGGGGCGACAGGAGGAAGGCGAACAGGTCGCCGACCTCGCCCGGTGTGCCCGGCCGGCGTAGGGCCACGTCCATGTGCCACTCCTCGACCATGATCTGTTCGAGGAGGCCGGCCGGCGGAACTCCACGTTCCCGGGCGAGCGTCCCGCGCAGGGCCGCGAGCGAGGCGGTCTCGATGGCACCGGGGCAGACGCAGTTCGCCCGCACGCCCGAGCCGCCGTAGGCCCTGGCCACGGTCTTCGTGAAGGCGGCGACGCCGCTCTTGAGGGTGACGTAGGGCAGGCGGTCCGGGTGGTAGGCGCGCATTCCGTAGGCGGCGGTGGTGACGACGGTGCCCCCGCCGCCGGCTACGAGGTGCGGAACAGCCGCCCTGACAGTGCGGACCGTCCCCATCAGCACGTCGTCCACCGCGTCTGCCCATACCTGGTCCGATGCCGCGTCGAGGCTCGCGTGCGCGGCTGTGGAGGTGCCGGTCGTCACCGCGACGCCGGCGAGTTCGCCGAGGGCCTCGACCGCTTCGGCGAGGAGGCGTTCAGCCTCGCCGGGGCGGCCGACGTCGCCGACGAGCGCCGTCGCGCGCCCTTGCCCGAGCCGCTCCACGGCGGCCTGGGCCCGGTCGGTGTCCCGGCCGACGAGCGCGACCCGCGCGCCGTCGGCGACGAGCACCTCGGCGGTGGCCAGCCCCATGCCCGCCGTCCCGCCGACGATGAGGAAACCGCGATCGCGTATGCCGAGATCCATGGGTGAGGCCTCCGGTGGTGGGGTCGTCGCTGACGGCGTGCCTGATGTCAGGCCGGGCGGGGCATTCCGAGGATCCGCTCGGCGATGAGGTTGCGCTGGATCTGGGAGGTGCCGGCCGCGATGCTGTACTGCAGTGACCAGAGATAGGCCCGGGCGGTCTCGATGCCGTCCACCCCGCCGGCCCGCACGCCGCCCGTCGCGGCGCGGCCGAGAACGCGTACCGCGAGCTCGCTCAGCTCCTGGCTGAGCTCGCTGAACCGCAGCTTGACGGCCGAGCCGGTGGGCGCGGGCAGTCCGGTGGCCTCCGCCTCGGTGATTCCCCGCTGGGCCATCCGCCACAGACCGTCGACGTTCGCCTCCAGCCGGCCGACGTGCGAGCGCAGCGCCGGGTCGTCCCAGGCGGTGCCGTCGCCCGGCCCAGGTACCAGCCGGGCCGCCCTGACCAGGTCCCGGAGYTGGGAGCGCAGGGTGATGATGTGCTGGGCGAAGGCGGTGCCGCGCTCGAAGCGCAGGGTCACGTTCGTCACCCGCCACCCGTCGTTCTCCGCGCCGACGAGATTGGCGACGGGGACCCGGACGTCGGTGAGGAACACCTCGCAGAAGTGCGCCTCGCCGTCGATGGTGCGCATCGGGCGGACCTCGACGCCGGGGGAGCGCATGTCGAGGATGAGCCAGCTGATGCCGCGGTGCCTGCGGGCGTCGGGGTCGGTGCGGACCAGCAGCTCGCCGTAGTCGGCCACGTGTGCCCGGGTGCTCCAGATCTTCTGACCGTTGACGATGTAGTCGTCGCCGTCGCGGACCGCGCTGGTGCGCAGGGAGGCGAGGTCGGAGCCGGCCTGCGGCTCGGAGAAACCCTGGCACCAGACGTGCTCGCCGCGCAGGATGCGCGGCAGATGGTAGGCCCGCTGCTCGTCGGTTCCCTCGGCGATCAGCGTCGGGCCGGCGTGCATCATCCCCACGAAGTTGACGCTGATGTACGGGGCGCCGGCGCGGGCGTACTCCTCCAGGTAGACGAGCTGCTGGGTGACCGGCAGGCCGCGGCCGCCGAACCGGCTGGGCCAGTGCAGGCCGGCGTACCCCGCGTCGTACAGCCTGCGCTGCCAGGCGGTGTCGTAGGCGCGTCGCGCCGGCCAGTCACCGGGGGGTGGGGGCGGGCCGTGCTCGGGCACCGCCACCTCGAGCCAGCAGCGAAGCTCGGCGCGAAACGCCTCGTCCTCCTGGCTGTAGGTCAGGTCCATACCGCGTTCCTCCGGCTGTTCAGGGCTGCTCGGTGAACAGGTCGCGCACGGCCGCCAGGTCGACCTTGCCCGAGGGCGTCCGCGGCAGCGCCTCGACAACCCGCAGCTGAGTCGGCAGCTCGTAGCGAGCCAGGACACCGGCTGCCGCCGCCAGGAGGTCCTCGGCGCTCACCGTCATCCCGGGGCGCGGCTCGACCGCGGCCACCGGAACGGCCCCGAGGCGGGCGTCGGGGTGGCCGACCACGGCGGCGCCGCGCACGCGCGGATCGCGTTCCAGGGCGGTGCGCACGTCGTCCGGCAGGATCTTGAAGCCGCCACGGATGATCGCCTGGTCGGCACGGCCGAGGATCCACAGAAAGCCGTCGGCGTCGAGGCGGGCGAGGTCGGTGGTGCGGGTCCAGCCGCTGTCGTCGCCCAGCTGCGCCGCCCGGACCTCCAGCAGGCCTGCCTCGTCCGGCCCGCGGGGTGTGCCGCTGCCCGGGTCGACCACGCGCAGCGCGCAGCCGGCGTGGGCCCGTCCGACGCTGCCGCGCTTCGCCGCCCAGTACCGCTCGTGGTCGGCGAGGTTCCAGCCGGCGACGCCGCCGCCGAACTCGGTCGCCGCGTACGAGGTCAGCACCGGCACCCCGAACCTCGCCTGGAAGGCGTCGGCGTCCTCGGGCGCCAGCGGGGCGGTACCTGAGATCACCGACCGCACGCCGGACAGGTCGGCGGGTCCGAGGTCGGAGTCGAGGACCATCCGCAGCGCGGCCGGGACCAGGCTGACGGTCGAGGGCCGGTGGCGGCGCACGGCGTCCGCCCACTCCTCGACGCGGAAGCGTTCGAGCAGGCAGAACGAGCGGCCGTCGTTGACGCACTGCAGGATTCGGAACAGCCCGCCGAGGTGCACCAGTGGCGCGTTCACGACAACCACGCCCCGGCGCAGCCGCAGGCCGGAGTCGGGGCTGCGTTCGTAGTGCCGAGCTCCGGCGAGCACCCGCCGGAAGGTCTCGTAGGTCAGCGGGACCCGCTTGGGTGGTCCGGTCGTCCCGCTGGTGAGCATCTCGACGGCGACCTCGGGGCGCAGGTCGCCGGTGCCCGGTGCCGGCCCGCCGCCGGTGACGGCTCCGAGCTCGTCGCTGCGGAGCCGGCGCACCCGCGGCGCCAGGGCGGCCAGATCGGCCCGGTCGCCGGCGACGGTCGCGACGGCGAGGGAGTCGAGGTCGGCGCGGACCCGCTCGGCTCCGCGCCCGGGGTTGACGACGACCACGCAGGCACCGGCCCGGAGCAGGCCGAGGAGCAGGCCGAGCTGCGGCGGCCGGTTGCGTAGCAGCAGGGCGACGCGCTCGCCCGGCCGTACCAGCGCGCCGACCGCGCCGGCCGCCGCTGCCAGCTCGCCCCAGGTGTGCCAGCGGCGCTCGAACTCGACGGCGGGCGCCGACGGGGCAAGGGCCAGCACCTTCCCGATGCGTTCGCTGAGCGCGGGCAGCTCGGCCGCCCCGTGGTGGGTCATCAGGCTCTCGCCGTGGATTCCCCGGCCTTCGGGCCGGGGAGGTAACGGAGCCCCAGACGGGAACGCATACGGGTGTCCTTTCGGTAGAATCGGAAGATGTCCCGCTACCGGCTCGATCCGGCACCCGGACAGGTCGCTGGGCTCGAGGAGCACTGCGGGCATGCGCGTTTTGTGTGGAATCTTGCCGTTGAACAGCAGTCGTGGTGGACGCCCTATCGGGGAAAGGCGCCGGACCATCTGGAGCGTTGCCGGCAGTTGACCGCCGCGCGGGCGGAGTTCGACTGGCTGCGGGCTGGGTCGCAGACGGTTCAGCAGCAGGCGTTGCGGGATTTCGACCAGGCTATGTGTAACTTCTTCAACGGTTCGCACAGGCGCCCGGTCTACCGGAAACGCGGCCGGTCCGAGGGCTTCCGGGTCGTCGGTAAGAATGCCAGGGTCGAGAAGCTGAACCGGAGATGGTCCCGGTGCTGGGTACCGAAGGTCGGTTGGGTGAGGTTCCGTGTGTCGCGGCCGGTTCCGGACTTCAGGTCCTACCGGGTCACCTGTGACCGGGCGGGTCGCTGGCATGTCGCGTTCGCCGTCGCTCCCGCACCTGTCGACGCACCCGGTACGGGAGGGGTCGTCGGGGTCGACCGTGGGGTGAAGGTCTCCGCCGCGCTGTCCACCGGCCAGCTGCTGAGGTGCCCGGGGCTGCGGCCGAAGGAGACCGAACGGCTCCGCAGGCTGGCGCGGCGGCTGTCCAGGGCCAGGCGGGGCAGCACCCGGCGTACCCGGCTGGCCGGCCAGATTGCCAGGGTCAAGGCCCGGGAGGCCGACCGGCGTAAGGACTGGGTCGAGAAGACCAGCACCGACCTCGCTCGCCGGTACGACCTGATCCGGGTGGAGGACCTGAACATTCCGGGCATGACCCGCTCGGCGCGGGGCACGGTTGCCGAGCCGGGTCGGAACGTGGCGCAGAAAGCCGGGTTGAACCGGTCGATTCTCGCGGCCGGCTGGGGCCTGTTCGTCCAACGCCTCGAAGACAAGGCGCCGGGCCGGGTGGAGAAGGTCCCGGCCGCCTTCACCAGTCAGCGTTGCTCGGCCTGTGGGCACACAGCACCCGGCAACCGTGAGAGCCAAGCGGTGTTCCGGTGCGCGGCCTGCGGGCACACGGCCAACGCGGACATCAACGCAGCACGCAACATCGCCGCAGGACGTGCGGTGAACGCGCGGGGAGGCGCGGCGCTGGCCGTGCCCGTGAACCGCGAACCTCAACACCGCGCACCTCCTCTGGTGGGTGTGTAGTAGTTGGAATCCCCCTCGTTCACGAGGGGGAGGACGTCAACTGCACTTCCAGTTCGGCTGGCGTTTTTCGACGAAGGCGCGCGGGCCCTCCTTGGCATCCTCGGTGCGGACCACCCGTTCCCGGAAGGCCTCGGCCATGACCTCGGCCTCGTACAGCGGAAGATCGCGGCCCCGGCGGATGGCGAGGCGGGTGCCACGCACGGCCAGCGGTGCGTTGCGGTTCACGGTGTGCGCGATCTCCCGGGCCCGCTCGAGCAGCCGGTCGTGCGCGACGACCTCGGAGACGAGCCCCAGGTCGTAGGCGCGCTGTGCGCTCATCCGCTCGTGCCGGCCCATCAGCGCCATCCGCATGGCGATGTTGGTCGGCAGGGCGCGGGCGAGGCGCACCACCTCACGGCCGGAGACCAGACCGATGCTGACGTGCGGGTCGAAGAACTCGGCCCGGTCGGAGGCGATGACGATGTCGCCGGTGGTGACGAGGTCGAGCCCGGCACCGCAGCACAGGCCGTTCACCGCGGTGAGGATCGGCTTGGTCATGGTCCGGAACGGCGGCGTGCCCTCCTGGGGAGCCTCCCACTGCGGGAACGTCGACAGATACGGCTCGTCGTAGACGACCCGCCCGTCGTCGGGGATCTCGGTGACGTCGGCACCGGCACAGAACGCCCGGCCATTGCCGGTCACGAGCAGGATCCAGACGCCGTCGTCGGCCTCGGCGTCGGCGTACGCCTGCCGCAGCTCCCGGACCATCGCCGGGCTCAGCGCGTTGAGCGCCTCGGGCCGGTCGAAGGTGATCGTGGCCACCCGATCCTCGACCTGGTAGCGAATCGTCTCGAATCCCATAGGACTACCTCTCGCTCAACCGGCCGGCAGGGGACTGAGCCGGCACCGGCGCTCGCTCACGACAGGGCGAGGTCGCCGTCGACCTCGCCGACGTCGCCCCGGACTTTGCCCCCGACCTCCTCACCGACCGCGGCACCGAGCCGGGCGGCGTGCCAGGTGGTGGTGCCGAACCCGTTCTCCAGGACCCAGGCCCGCTTCAGGAAGTAGTGCGGGAGCATGTCCCAGGTGAAGCCCATGCCGCCGAGGACCTGCACGGCTGTGCGGCCGTTGGCGATGCCGGCCTCGCCGGCGAGCAGCTTCGCGGTGTGCGCGGCGCGCTCCGCGTCGCCGGCGCGTGGGTCGGCCGCGGTCGCGGCGGCGGCGTAGGTCGCCGACCGCGCGAGCTCCACCCGCACGTACATGTCGGCGAGCAGGTGCTTGACAGCCTGGAACGAGCCGATGGGGACGCCGAACTGCACCCGTTCGAGCGCGTGGCGCCGGGCGGTGTCGAGCGCGCCCTGGGCGACGCCGACCAGCAGCGCGGCGCTGAGGATCTCACCCGAGCGCCGCAGCCGTCGGGCGTCCGCCACTCCGCCGACCACCCGGCCTGCGGGGACGTACGGGAACACGACGACGGGTGTCAGCGGGTCGAGGGGTGCGCCCTCCACGGGTGGCGGGAGCTCGGCGCGCGGGCACACCTCCAGCCGGTCGTCGCGCAGCACCAGGAGCACGTCGCACTCGGCGGCGTGCTCGACGACCACGGGGCCGGTGGTCCCGTCGGTCAGCTCGACGCCGGCGACCCGGACCTTCCCGTCGGCGGCGCCGGGGACGAACGGCGCGGCGAGGGTCGACCACAGCACCGGCCCACCGGCGAGGTGCTCGCCGAACTGCTCGAACGCGAGGGCGGCCTCGACGATGCCGATGCCGGCGGCAGCCCCGTCGGCGAGGACGCCCAGCACACCGAGCTCGGCGAGCGCCGTCCACAGGCCGGGCTCGCTGGGGCTGCCGTCACGGGCCGCGATGTCACCGAGACCGAACCTGTCGGCGCAGAACGCCCGGACGGCGTCGCGCATCGCCAGCTGGTCCTCGTCGAGGCGGAACTGCATGGAACGCCATCACCTGCCGTCGGCCGCCGGGGAACGTCGGAGTTGTCACACCGTCACACGGTCGCGCCGGCGGGGGCCGGACGCGGGAGATCGAGGAGTTCGAACATGTTGGTCGACATGACCCGCTCGATGTCGGCAGGCGGGAGGCCCGTGAGCTGCCGGGTGAAGGAGAGCGGCTCGGCGAGGCCCTCGGGGTGCGGATAGTCGGAGCCGAAACAGACGCGGTCAGGGCCCATGAGGGAGATCAGGCCCTCGAGGGAATCCTCCCAGAACGGGTTGATCCAGATGTTGCGCCGGAGGACGTCGAGCGGGTGCGTGGGGAACTCTCCGGGCATCTTCTTCCACGCGAGCTCGAGGTTGCGGGCGAGGACGCCGACCCAGCTGCCGCCGTTCTCGACACTGATGAGCCGTACCCGGGGGAAGCGGTCGAGCATGCCATGGCAGATGGCGGAGGCGAGCGTGTCCTGAATGGTGCGGCCGCCGTCGGCGACGTAGGCGAAGGTTCTGGGGCGGAACGCGACGTACTCTCCGCTGCTCCCTTCCCAGGTGTTGAGGTAGTCCTGGTAGCCGCTGTCGGAGGCGTGCAGCGCGACGAGGACGCCGGCCTCCTGGACACGGGCCCAGAACGGGTCGAACTCGGGGAGGAAGGGCGAGCGGGGGCCGCGCAGGCCGGCCACGGGGGCGGGCCGCACGAGGATGGCGCGGGCGCCACGCCGCAGGACCCGGTCGAGCTCGGCGATGCCGCCGTCCACGTCGCAGGGCGAGACGATCGGTGTCGTGATGATGCGGTCGGCGTGGTTGTAGCCCCAGTCGTCGTGGAGCCATTCGTTGAAGGCGCGGATGGCCACCTGGGTCAGCGCCGGGTCGTCGCGTAACCGTTCCTCGACGAGGCTGGCGAGGGTCGGGAACAGCAGGCAGGCGTGCACGCCCTGCTCGTCGAGGACCGCCAGCCGGGCCTTCGGCTCCCGGAAGGCGGGAATGCTGCGCATCGGCTTCCCGGTGAGCTCGCGCAGCGACTTCCCCTCCGGGTTGTCGCCCGCGTAGAAGGCCATGTGGGCGCCCGGGCGGGCGACGACCTCGAAGGTCGGGTTCGGGATGAACTCGGTGAGGAGGTTGCGGACGACGAGCTTCTTCCGGCCGTTCAGCTCGACGAAGCGGAACAGGTCCCGATGCTGTGCCGGGAGGTGCCGGGTGAACGCGTCCTGCGTCTCGTAGAGGTGGTGGTCGGCGTCGAACACCGGGAAGTCGAGGGTCGGGGCCATGATCGAGCCTGTCACTCTCTGTCGGGGCCGGTGGCAGCGCGTGGGATCCAAAATATCTAGATAATGAAGGTACGGCTGCGTGGTCGGGTGGCGCAACCCCGCGGGCGCGGGCCCCGGAACCTCGTCGTCGGTCCTGTGGGTGGGGGAGTGGTGGTGCCGCTGGCCATGTCGTGGCATCACCAATAACATCTAGATATATTTGGTTGACGCGAGATGTGGCCCCGGGGTGGCCGGGCCGCACCGGGGCCGCCGACCAGGCCCGGAGCCGAGTGAGGAGCGCGTTCGTGAGCGAGAGCTTCATCGAGTACGAGGCGGCCGAGCGGATCGCGACGATCACGCTCAACCGGCCGCAGGCGGCGAACGCACAGACGCTCGAGCTGCTCGACGAGCTCGACGAGGCCTGGCGGCGGGCGGCCGAGGACCCGGACGTCCGAGTGATCATCCTGCAGGCCAACGGCCGGCACTTCTCCGCCGGGCACGACATCAGAAGCGTCGGCCCCGCCGACGGTGCGGCTGACGGCGCGCCCGGCGGGGGCGGCGGGAACGGCCGGCCGCCGAGCTGGACCCTCGCCGGGATCTACGAGATCGAGGCGAGGCGGTTCCTGGAGTACTCGCTGCGCTGGCGCAACGTGCCGAAGCCGTCCATCGCCGCGGTACAGGGCGTGTGCATCTCGGGTGGCCTGCTGCTGTGCTGGCCGTGTGACCTGATCCTCGCGGCGGACAACGCGACCTTCTCCGACCCGGTGGTCAACATGGGCATCGGCGGGGTCGAGTACCACGGCCACACCTGGGAGCTGGGCGCCCGCAAGGCCAAGGAACTGCTGTTCACCGGCCGGAAGATGGACGCCCACGAGGCCGAACGGGCCGGGATGGTCAACCGTGTGGTACCGCTCGACGAACTGCGCCCGGCCACCCGGGAACTCGCCGGGCAGATCGCCCGGATGCACCCGTTCGCGCTGCGGCAGGCGAAGCGGGCGGTCAACCAGACCCTTGACGTGCAGGGCTTCTACGCGGCCGTGCAGTCCGTGTTCGACATCCACCAGACCGGCCACGGCCATGCGCTCAGCGAGTCCGGGCTGCCGGTTCTCATGCTGCTGGACGAGATGAAGGCCCGGATCGACAAGTAGTCGATCATGCGGGCGGTCCAGGCGTGATCCTGGTGCGGGCCCTCGGACAACGCGTCCTCGCGACCTCCTGGAAGGTGAGCGGCTCGTGACCATCGAGACGGCGTCCCCGATCTACTACGACCCGTTGGACATCGAGATCGACCGGACGGTGCACGACACATGGCGGCGCATGCGGGAGGAACGGCCGGTCTACTGGAACGAGCGGTTTCGCTTCTTCGCGCTGAGCCGGTTCGAGGACGTCTGGAACGGCTACCACGACACGGACACGTTCAGCTCCTCACACGGCGTCCAGCTCGAGACGCTGGACGCGCCGACCGAGTTCCCGTCCGTGATCTTCATGGACCCGCCCGAGCACGACGTCATGCGCAAGCTGGTCAGCCGGGCGTTCACGCCGCGCCGGATCGCCGACCTCCGGGCGCACATCGAGACGCTCGTCGGCCACTACCTCGACCCGTTCGTCGGAGCCTCGGGATTCGACTACGTCGAACAGTTCGGCGCGCTGCTGCCGCCGATGGTCATCGGCCACATGCTCGGCCTGCCCGAGGACGAGCGGGACCTGGTCCGTCGCTGGTTCGACGAGATGCTGCACCGGGAGGCCGGCCAGACCGAGCAGATGAACCCCACCGCGCTCAACGCCTCGATCAGCATCCACGGGTACGCCATGGCGCTGATCGCCGAGCGCAGGAGACGGCCCGGCGACGACATGATCAGCGCACTGGTCGGCGCCGAGATCGAGGACGGCGGCGTCACGCGCCGGCTCACCGACCACGAGGTCGCGCTGTTTGTGGTCCTGCTGGCCGGCGCGGGCGTGGAGACCGTCGCGCGGCTGCTCAGCTGGACGGCGGTCATTCTGGCCCGCCATCCCGACCAGCGCCGGCTGCTCGTCGACGATCCCTCGCTCGTCGCGAACGCGGTCGAGGAGGTGCTCCGCTACGAGGCGCCGTCCCCGGTCAACGGGCGCTGGACCCGGCGGGACTTCTCCGCGCACGGCGTCGACATCCCGGCGGGTTCCAAGGTGCTGTTACTCAACGGCAGCGCGAACCGGGACCCACGCGAGTTCACCGACCCGGACTCCTTCGACGTGCGGCRCACCATCCAGCGGCACATCACCTTCGGATTCGGAGCGCACTACTGCCTGGGTGCCGCCCTCGCCCGCATGGAGGGGCAGGTGGCGCTGGCCGGCACGCTCGTCAGGTTCCCGCACTGGGAGATCGACGAGCAGGCGCTGGTTCCGGTCCAGACCAGCACCGTGCGTGGCTTCTCCGCCGTCCCGATCCACGTCGGCTGACGAGTCCGGCGACCGGGACCGGCAGTCAGTAGTCGTGTCGCATCAGATCGATCCCGGTCTTCGTGTGCTGGGCGAGCATCACCCGCCCGACCACCGTCAGGTGCTCCGCCCAGTGCCGCTCGGCCGCCGCCGCCTCACCCGCCTCGATGAGCGCCGCGAGCCGGGCCTGGGAGCGCAGGCCGCGCATCCGGGTGGCCTCGGTGTCCCGTGCCGGGTCCGGCTGGCTGACCGCGGTGACGGCCCGGGCGAGGACCTCGCTGAGCATCTCGGCGACGATGCTCAGGGTCTGGTTGCCGGCCAGCTCGACGAGGCGGGCGTGGAAGCGTGCGTTGGCGCGCCCGAACGCCTCCGGGTCCTCGATGGCCTCCAGCTGGTCGGCGCTGAGCCGGCGCAGCTCGGCGGCCGCGGATCTGCGGGCGCGCGAGACAGCCACCAGCCGGACGGCCACCGGCTCGATCATGCTGCGGGCGTTGTGGACGTCCGTGAGGGGCACGCCGCGCGCCTGGAGCAGGAGCGCGGCCGTGCGTGCGGTCATCCGCTCGTCCGGCCGGTGCACGACAACCCCGCCCAGCGCCCCCCGCCGGACCGAGATCAGACCCTCCGCCTCGAGGATGCGCAGCGCCTCCCGCAGCGACGGGCGGGAGACACCGAACCGCTCGACCAGATCGGGCTCGCGGCCGAGCGACTCACCCTCGGTCAGGTCTCCCCGGACGATGAGCTGACGGATCTCGTCGGCGATCTGCTGCGGCTTCTCCCGGACGGTGCGCCGAGCCCCGTCCCGTGTATCTCCTGGCCCGACCACAGCTCGATTCTATATCTATAGATATTTTGGTAGAAGTGCCTGTCGCGGTCCGTCGGACCTGACGACGTCACCCGGCGCCCCGGCGAGCCCGGCGCGCACCGTGTCTCGGAGGACACCACCATGATCGATGCCGTCGTCGTCTCGACCGCCCGCACGCCCATCGGCCGGGCCGCAAGGGGACCCTCGTCGGACTGGACGCGTTCGCACTCGCCGAGGCCGTGGTGCCCGCCGCCCTGGAACGCAGCGGTGTGCCGGCGCGCGACGTCGACAACCTCGTGCTCGCGGAGGCGTACCAGGGCGGTGGGGTCATCGCCCGCAACGTCGCCGTGCGGCTCGGCCTGGACGACATCGCCGGGGTCGCGACCAACCAGCACTGCGCCGGCGGACTGAGCGCCGTCGCGATCGCCGCGGGCAGCATCCGCGCCGGCATGGACCGGGTCGTCATCGCCGGCGGCACGGAGAGCCTGAGCAACAACGCGATGGCCAGCACCCGGAAGGGGCCGGACGGGCAGCCGGTGACCTGGGTGTCGGCCTCGCACCCGGAGACACCGGCCGCCCCCGCCTTCGACATGGCGATCACGGTCGGCGAGAACACCGCCCGCGAGCTGGGTCTCACCCGGCTCGACGTCGACGGGTGGGCCGCCTACAGCCACGCCCAGGCGATCGCCTCGATCGACGGGGGCTACTTCGTCGACCAGATCGTGCCGGTCCGGGTGACCCGGGCGGACGGCACCACCACGGTGTTCGACACCGACGAGTTCCCCCGGCGCGGCACCACCGTCGAGCGGCTCGCCCAGCTGCCGTTGCTGCACCCCGAGCTGCCGGACGCGACCGTGACCGCCGGGAACGCGGCCGGTCTGAACGACGCGGCGGCCGCGGTCACGCTGGCCAGCGGTGAGTACGCGGCCGCGCACGGCCTCGCCCCCCTGGCGCGGATCCGGTCGTGGGCGTCGGTCGGGGTCGCTCCCGCGCTGACCGGGCTCGGACCGTCGCTGGCCATCCCGAAGGCGCTCGACCGGGCCGGGCTCACCCTCGCCGACATCGACCTCTTCGAGGTCAACGAGGCGTTCTGCTCGGTGCCGGTCGCCACCATCCGCAAGCTCGGGATCAGCCCCGAGACGGTGAACGTGAACGGCAGCGGGGCGAGCCTCGRCCACCCGATCGCGGCCACCGGTGCGCGCATGGTCGTGACGATGGTGCACGAGCTGCGGCGGCGCGGGAACGCGCTCGGCGTCGTGTCGATGTGCGCGGGTGGCGGCATGGGCGCGGCGATGGTCGTCGAGGTGCTCTGAGCCCGCGATCCGCGATCCGCGGCCTGCGGCCCGCGGCGCGTCTTCCGTGATCGGCCCTTGACGCCTCGGTGGTAGCCTGAAATATCTATATCTATTGGGACGCATCAGGGGGCCGGTGAGGGTGTGGCAGTGAGTGACAGGACGACGACCGAGGTGCGGGCTCCCCTGTCGGGGAGTGCCGAAGCCCGGCGGTACGACGCCATCGTGGTGGGTGCGGGCCTGTCCGGGCTGTACTCGCTCCACCGGCTCCGCGAGCAGGGGCTGCGGGTACTGGTCCTCGAGGCGGCCGACAACGTCGGTGGGACCTGGCTGTTCAACCGCTACCCGGGCGCCCGCTGCGACATCGAGAGCGTCGAGTACTCCTACAGCTTCTCCGCCGAGCTCCAGCAGGAGTGGAGCTGGGCGGAGCTGCTGCCCGGGCAGCCGGAGATCGAGGCCTACCTGAACTTCGTCGCCGACCGCCTCGACCTGCGCCGCGACATCCGGTTCGACACCAGGGTCGTCGCGATGGCGTTCGACGAGGAGGACGCCTCGTGGCTGGTGGAGACCGCCGGCGGCGAGCTGTTCGTCGCACCCTTCGTCGTCGCCGCGACCGGGATCCTCTCGGCCCCGCTCGATCCCGGCATCCCGGGGCTCGACACCTTCGACGGCACCGTGCTGTTCAGCAACCGCTTCCCACGGGAGGGCTTCGACCTCACCGGGAAGCGGGTGGCCGTCGTCGGCACCGGCTCGACCGGGGTGCAGGCCATCCCTGTGGTCGCCGAGCAGGCCGAGCACCTGTACGTGTTCCAGCGGTCGGCCGCCTACACGCTGCCCTCGCCCGCGCGCCCGTACGAGCCGGGTGAGTTCGAGGGCCTGCGGTCCCGGTACGACGAGATCCGGGCGGCGCAGCGGGTAGCGCACGTGGGGGCCGCGCGGACCAGCGCGTTCTCGGTGCTGGTCGACATGGCGGGCTTCCCGGCCCTGCGGACGGCGTCGCGCGAGGAGCGGCTGCGCGCCGTCGAGGAGCGCGGCGTCCTCGGCGCGCTGTACTGGAGCGACGTCCTCGTCGACCCCGAGGCCGGCCGGCTGGCGACGGCGCTGTACGGCGAGGCCGTCGCGCGCATCGTGCGGGACCCGCGGACCGCGGCGTCACTGGTGCCCACGTACCCGTTCGGCTGCAAGCGCCCGATCATCGACGTGGGCTACTACGAGACGTTCAACCGCGACAACGTGACGCTGGTCGACCTCCGTGCCGGCGCGATCGAGGAGATCACCCCCACCGGGATCCGTACCGCGCAGGGCTCCTACGACCTCGACGTCATCCTGTTCGCGACCGGGTTCGACGCGCTCACCGGCGCACTGTCACGCATCGACGTCCGAGGTCGGGGCGGTGCGCTGCTGGGGGACCTCTGGCGGGACGAGGGGCCCGTCTCCTACCTCGGCCTGCAGGTGGCCGGGTTCCCCAACCTGTTCACGATCCAGGGCCCGGGCAGCCCGTCGGCGGCGTCGAACTTCCTCGCCGCGATGGAACACCACGTCGAGTGGATCGCGAACTGCGTGGCCTACCTGCGGGACGGCGGCGGGAGCACGATCGAGGCGCTGCCCTCGGCGCAGGCGGAGTGGATCGACGAGGTCCTCTCGTTCGTCACCGGCAGCGTGCTGGTCCACCCGGACTGCAACTCCTGGTGGAACGGCGCCAACGTGCCCGGCAAGAAACGCATGTACACCACGTACGTGGGCGGCCTCCCCGAGTACCGGCGGCGCTGTGACGAGATCGCGGCCGGCGGCGACACCGGCGTCCGCTACTCCGGCTTCAAGATCTCCTGAGGGGAGTCCGGTGCCCTTCGCCGAGCTCGGTGACGTCCGGCTGTTCTACACCGACGAGGGCAGCGGCGACCGGCCGCTGCTGCTCGTCCACGGCTACACCGCCGACTCCCACGACTGGAGCTGGCAGCTCCCGCACCTCGTCGCCGACCACCGGGTGATCGCGGTCGACCTGCGCGGCCATGGCCGGTCCAGCGCACCGGCCGACGGCTACACGACGGCGCAGTTCGCCGCCGACCTGGCCGGCCTGCTCGACCACCTGGAGATCGAACGGGTCGTCGCGGTCGGGCACTCGATGGGAGGCAGCGTGGCCAGCGCCCTGGCCGTCGAGTACCCGGACCGGGTCGCCGCCGTCGTCGCCGTCGATCCCGCCTACCTGCTCCCGGACGAGACGGCCGGCGCGGTCGGGCCGCTGCTCGACGCACTCGCAGACACCGACCCGGTGCCGTTCGTCCAGCAGCTGGTGGGAGGCATGGACTCCCCGGCGCGGCTGCCGGCCCTGCGGACGTGGCAGGTACGCCGGATCGCCGGGATGGCCGCGCACGTGCTGCGGCAGTCCCTGGCGGCGCAGGTGACCGGGATGGCCCTGCGCTCGTGCAGCGAGCCATATCTGCTCCGGCGGAGCTGCCCGGTGCTGACCTTCTACGCCGACCCGGCGCGGGCCGCGGTCGAGCAGGCCGTCTTCACCGACCCCCAGTCACGGGTGGTGACCTGGGAGGGCGCCGGCCACTGGCTGCACCAGGAACGCCCGGCCGAGTTCAACACGCTCCTCACCGGCTGGCTGGCGTCGCTCGCCTGACCCGGGCGAGACGCCAGCCAGCCGGTCACGGCCACCGGAGAAGAATCGGGCGACCGCGGTGCGGTCGCGACACGGCGGAGGTGCGATGCGCGCGGCGGTGGTCGTCCCTGGCGGGCAGTACGAGATCACGGAGGTGGCGGACCCGTCACCAGGGCCGGGTGAGCTCCTTCTCCGGGTGACGGCCTGCGGCTTCTGCGGCTCGGACCTCAAGGCGCGTGACGCCATGCCCGCGGGCACGATCATGGGGCACGAGTTCGCCGGGGAGATCGTCGGAATCGGTACGGACGTCAGTGCGGGAGCCGGGGCGGACATGGCGGGGTGGCGCGTGGGCACGCACGTCGCGGTGCTGCCGGCGCTGTCCTGCGGCCGGTGCGAGTGGTGCGCCACCGGCCACGTCATCCACTGCCCGCGGGTGCGGCTGGTCGGCCTCGGGGGGACCGCGGGGGCCTTCGCCGAGCTGGCCGTCGTGACCGCGGCCGCGGCGTTCCCGCTCCCGCCGGAGATCGACCCGCGCCACGGTGCGCTCGTCGAGCCGTTCGCGGTGGGCCTGCACTGCGTCCGGACGGGACGGCTCGAACCGGGCGAGGACGTGCTCGTGGTCGGCTCCGGCGCGGTCGGGCTCACCACCATCGCCTGGGCGCGGGCACGCGGGGCCGGCCGGATCACCGCCGTCGACCCCGCCGCCATCCGCCGCGCGGCCGCGGAGTCGTTCGGGGCGACCGACGTCCTCACCTCCGTCGACCAGGCCGAGGCGGGCGCCTACCACCTGGTGGTCGAGTGCGCGGGTCGGGCCGGGCTCCTCGACGCCTGCGTCACCGCGGCCCGGCCGCGGGGCCGGATCGTCCTGGCCGGAGTCACCATCGAGGCGACCCCGTTCCAGTCGTGGGCGGCCCTCATGAAGGAGGTGTCGGTCGGCTTCGCGGTCTACTACACGCCGGAGGAGTTCCGGACCGTCGTCGCCGCCTTCGGCAGCGGTCTGATCGACCCGGCGCCGCTGCTGGCCCGGCGGGTCGAACTCGCCCAGGTCAACGAGGCCTTCGACGCCCTAGCCCGGACCGCGGCCAGCGCCAAGATCCTCGTCGAACCCTGACCCCCGCGCTCGCCCTGCCCCGGGCTATCTCCGGGTGGAAGATGCGCCGTGGGAGCCGGACACCTCGATCACTCCGATCACCTTGATCACTTCGATCGCGAAGCTGCCCGGGATGGACCGGTCCCGCCGGCGTGGGCGGTCAGGCAGCGACGGCCCTCACCTGCAGCCAGGTCATACGCCGCGGCTCCTTCTGCACGGTACGAAGCGCAAAGCCGGCCTGCGCGATGAGATTCAGCAGCTCGTCACGGTCGTGGTGCACGAACCAGCGTCGGAGCGGGACCGACGGCGGATAGTCGCTCCGACAGGGGGCGGCTTCCCAGCCCTCGCGGTCGCCGAGAGAGGTGGACAGACTCAACACCCCGCCGTCGCGCAGCAGTGATCGCCAGGCGCGCAGCGTGCCGGCGACCTCGGGGCGAGGAACGTGCAGCAGCGCGGCGCTGGACCACAGGCCGTGAAAGACCGCGGGTCTCAGAGGTGGGCGGCGGATATCGCCGGTGACCGTGCGGCCACCGGCGGCCTGCGCCAACCGAAGCATCTGTTCGGACAGGTCGACGCCGACCGCAGCCACCCCGGCATGGGTGAAGACCGCGAGGTCACGGCCTGGACCGCAACCGAGATCCGCGACCAACCCCGCGGCTGGCAGCAGGCCGAGAAAACCTGATCTCCACACGGCCAGCCCGTCCGAGACCTCTGCGTTGCGGGCTGCATAGTCACGGGCGAGGCGGTCGTAAGTGCTCGTCGTCGCTACGGCGGGGTCACGGTCATCACCGCCTGCAACACATGGGACTGGAACGGCAGACATGGTCTCCCATCCATCTCATGGGGGCTGAACGGCAGAGACTGGTCGCCGAGGTGATCAGGAGCAGGTCAACGTGGATGTGGGAGGGGACGGACTGGCGGCTTGAGCTCGACTCCGAGAAGGCGCGACCCACCGTGTGCACAGATCAAGACACCGCCGTAGATGTCTTCGGACATCGGCATCGGTCCTGGTTTCGCTCACCGCCGGATCGTCCTGCAAAGGGTCCCGAAACCGCCCGCGTGACACGGGGTTTCGGGACTAGTTTGTGGGACGGTTTTCGGCCCTCTCAGCCCTGTGTTGATCTTCTTCGTTGTCCGTCCCGGAAGTGACCGTTTAAGGGATGATCGTTTCGGTAGGTGGTCGCAGGTAGTCAGGGCGCTTCGCTGTCGGGGAGCGACTCCAGCACCTGTGCTGTCCTGCGGGTGTCGGGGTGGTCGTCGCCGAGCAGCGTTTGGCGGCGGGTCAACGTGTCCTCGAGCAGGTTCTGTGCCTGCGTGATCTCGCCCATGGCGGCCAGGTCCACGGCGAGGTTATGGGCGGTGTCCAGGGTGTCAGGGTGGTCGTCGCCGAGGACCCGCCGGTAGCGGGCCAACGTGTCCTCGTCGAGCTGTCGGGCGGYCTGGTGCTCCCCCAGCGCGGACAGCCGGACGGCGAGGTTGCCCGCGGAGCTCAGGGTGTCGGGGTGGTCGTCGCCGAGGACGCGGCGGCTCCGAGCCAACGTGTCCTCGTCCAACTGCCGGGCCGCCTGGTGGTGTCCCAGGATGTCGTGAGTGATGGCGAGGGTGTAGGCGGCGCTGAGGGCGGTGGGGTGGTCGGGGCCGTGGTGGTGGAGGGCGTCGTGGTGCAGGCGCAGGGCGAGGGTGTGCGCGGCGGTGTAGTCACCGCGGGCGTAGAGCTGGTAGCAGAACTGGCCGGTGGCGGCGCGGAGGTGGTGGGGGTCGTCGGGGCCGGTCAGGTGGCTATAGGCGTGYAGGAGGTGGGGGCCGAGGGCGGCCCAGGCCGGCCAGCTACGAGGGTCGTCCGCGCTGTGGGTGGGGGTGGCGGCGGTGAGGAGGCGGGTGGTGGTGTCGGTGAGGGTGCGGTGTTCGTCGTCGGTGAGCTGGCCGGCGATCACGGCCTGGACGAGACGGTGCACGGTGATCGTGGTCTCGCCGCGGCGTAGCAGCGAGTAGTCCGCGGCCGCGGCGACCGCTTCCCGCACGTCCTGACCGGCCGCGGGCGGGCGCTGCCGCCACGGCCACCACCCACGGCGCCGCCGGCGGGGTGGGTGGTGGGGGCAGGGTGGGAAACAGGGCCAGCGGGATGGGGTCGGAGGCGAGGAGGGCGCAGGCCTGGAGCAGCCAGACCGCGGCGGGTGCGTCGGTGTGCAGCCGTTGCAGGGAGATCGACCAGCAGGTGTCGAGGCGGCCGGCGTAGAGCGGGGGGTCACCGGTGGCCAGGTAGGCGCCGCGGCGGGCCCGGAACTGGGTGAGGTAGTCCCGCGGGTCGGTGCGGGTGCGGGCCAGGTAGGCCCCGGCCTGGGCGAGAGCCAGCGGGAGGTCTCCGAGTTCGTCGGCGAGGGCGCCGGCGGTGGCCGGGTCCAGGCCGGGGAGCTGGCGGGTGAGCAGGGCAATCGACTCGGCCCGGGGGAGCAGGTCGACGTCGATGGTGGCGGCCAGATGCTCCCAGGCCGGGTTCCGGGAAGTGATCAGGACATGGCCGGGGCCGGTGGGCAGCCAGGGCGCCAGCGCGGTGGGGTGTTCGGCGTTGTCGAACACCACCAGCCACCCCGACCGGCGGGCGAGCGCGGCCAGCACCCCGGAGGCGGTCTCGACAACCGGGCCGGGGGGCAGGCCCAGCGGCCCGGCCAACGCGGCGATCTTCTCGGCGAGCAGCGTGGTCTGTTCGGCGTCGACCCACCAGATCAGCGGGTAGTCACCGGCGTGGCGGTGGGCGTACTCGAGCGCGAGCTGGGTTTTACCGACCCCGCCCATCCCGTGCAGGGCGGCGACCGCGACCGGCCCGGCCTGCAGCTGGCGGTGGATCTCGTCGAGCTGCCCGGCCCGGCCGGTGAACAGCCGGTTGCGTGCCGGCAGCGCCCCGACCGGTGTGCTGTCTCCCTGCCGCGGCGGGGCCGGGTCCGGCCCGGTGGGGGCTGGCGCCTGGCCGGGGAACACCAGCGGCGCCCCGTACGCCAGCAGCGCCACCGTCAACACCGGTGTGATCACGGTGAGCATCGTGCCGGCCGGTTCCCAGTCGTACCGGCGTACCAGCACCACCGTCACCACCAGCGTGACCAGCGTGACCCCTGCCGGCACCAGATGCCGCCGCACCGCCCCCATCACCCCCCATCATCGGCCACCCGGGCACACCAGCCCGTTACCGACCGCACCCCCGCCCCGGGACCGGCCGTTCACTCGACACCGGGAACCGCTCCACACCCAAGATAATCAACGATGTTGACACCTCCCTTCCCCACATTCGATCTTGATGTGGTGTAACCGGCCCTGGTAGATGGCCGGGTTCCAGCCGCGTTTCCTGGCAGGGGTACGAGCTGGCTCGGTCCAGGGGCGGGGGCGATCTACGTAGCCAGGGCGGGGAAGCGACGGGCCGTCTGCTACCCGAGTACGCCGGTCGCTCCGTCGGTGAGCTCGCGCACGATGTCGGCGTGGCCGGTGTGGCGGGCTGTCTCCTCGATCATGTGGATGTAGATCCACCGCAGTGACACCTGAGGCAGGTCGGGGCGGGCGACGATGTCGTCGAGCGTGTACCCGGCCGCGGCCTTTCGGGAGGCTGCGCACGCCTGGTCGTACTCCGCCAGCAGCGAGTCGATGGTGTCGGTGCTGGCAAGCACCCAGCTGGTGTCTTCCTGGCCGTGCGGGAGCGCGTCGGGGTTGTCGTCGGTCAGCCGACCGAACCAGTTCCGCTCCACCACGGTCAGGTGTTTGACGAGGCCGGCGAGGGTGGTGAGTGAGGGCAGCAGCCTGCGTCCGGCATCCCGGTTACTGACACCGCGCACCTTGTGGACGAGTACATCCCGGTAGAAGTCGAGGAACGCTTCAAGGGTCTCGCGTTCGCTGGCGGTGCTGGCCTGCATGACCCGCAGTGCCGGCGGGCGTGGCGGTGGCGGCTGCATGCCGGCAACCGTAGCGCGCTACGAAGGCACAGACTGAGAGTGATCAAGTCTGCTGTTCGAGGCTGTCGGGCATGCGGGGCAGGAAGCCGCCAGACCCCCCATCGGTCGGTGGGGTCTGGCGGGTCTCGCTGTGCCGGCGGGTGTGGTAGTCGCGCACGATCCAGCCGGCCAGCGCGGTGTCGAGTTCGGCCAGGCGTAGCCGGGCCCGTTCCGGGCGGGCGGCCAGGCTGGGCGGGGCGTAGCCGTTTCAACCGTTGGCGGGTGCTGCTATGTTGCGGCGGGCCGCTACTGGCGCGGGTGGGTTACCACCGGGGAACGGCCGTACCACCGTCGATGCCGACCGCCTGGGCCTGCGACGCGCAGATCTCCGGTGCGCGACGTGAGGACACTCGATGGACCTGCGGTACGGCATGAACCCCCACCAGCAGCCGGCAACAGTCGACCCGGTCGACGGCGCAGCCCCGCCGGTGCGGGTCCTGCACGGCCAACCCTCCTACATCAACATGCTGGACGCGCTGGGCGCCTGGCAGCTTGTCCGGGAAGCTGCCGAAGCCCTGGGTCGGCCCGCCGCAGCATCCTTCAAACATCTGTCTCCCGCCGGGGCTGCACTCGCCGGTCCGCTCGACGTGACGATGACTCAGACCTATGGGCTCGGCTCCTCCCAAGCGGGCGCGTTGACCAGTGCTTATGCACGGGCGCGGGACACCGATCCGAAGAGTTCCTACGGGGACTTCGCCGCGGTCTCCGCGCCGGTCGACGCGGAACTGGCGCTGCTGCTGCGCCGGCTGGTCTRCGACGGAATCATCGCCCCGGGCTACGAACCCGGCACGGTGGCAACCCTGGCGGCGAAGAAGAACGGCACGTTCCTGATCCTGGAAGCCGACCCGTCCTACCAGCCACCCGCCCGGGAAACCCGCGAGGTGCATGGCATGCGTTTCGTCCAGCCCTGGGACAACACGGTGCCGAACCGGCGGACCCTGGCAGACGTCCAGGTCGGCACCATCCCCGACCGCGCCCTCGACGATCTGCTGCTCGGCCTTCTCGTGGTGCGCCACACCCAGTCGAACTCGGTTGCCTACGTCCGCGACGGGATGACACTCGGCGTCGGCGCAGGCCAGCAATCCCGCGTCGACTGCACCCGCCTCGCCGGCGCGAAAACCGACACCTGGTGGCTGCGCCGCCACCCCCGCGTTCACGCGTTGCACACCACCCAGAATCGGAAGATCCAGGACAGGGTCAACGACCAGATCGACTACCTCGACCCCGACCGCCCCACCGGCCCCGCCGGACCGGGAGGCACCCGACCCCTGACCAGCACCGAACGAGCCGAGTGGCTACGCCAGCTCGATCAGGTCAGCCTCGCCTCTGATGGCGCTCTCCCGTTCCGAGACAACATCGATCACGCCCGCCGCCACGGCGTGCGCTACATCGCCGAACCAGGCGGATCCATACGGTCAGCGGACATCATCGCCGCCTGCCATGACCAGGGGATCGCCCTCGTCCACACCGGACTACGCCTGTTCCGGCACTGAGACCACCCCACACTCGAAACCGCCCACCACGAGGCAACCCGACCCTGCCACCAAGCGCGGCCGGAACCCCGCCATCTACCGGGGCCGGTCACAATGTGGGGAGGGGAGGTGCACGGCTCAGGCCCGGGATCCTGGCGAGTCACCGGGCGTCAGTGTTCGGGGTGCTACTRCTGGCACTGGCCTCCCGGCCTGGCGGACCGGCATGCGCCCGTACCCGGGCGGGGGAGTCAGCGGCCGCCCCACCTGCAAGACAGGTACGTTCACGGTGGTTGCTGAGAGGCCTTCTCCGCCGGTTCATCGGCGCCCGGCTGGGGCCAGGCATGCGAACCGGCGATGACGGCGGTGACGAGCATCGTCAGGATGGCCGCGGTGGCCGAGGCCTCGTAGACGTCCGCGACGGCGAACGTGTGGCCACCTCGTTCGACGGTGGTGTCGGGAGCGCTGGCGAAGTCGGTGAGGTACTGGACGGGAATGAGTGCCCAGATGGCGCACGGCCACAGCCGGTATTCGCGTCGCGCCGTCGCTGCTACTGCCCCCGCTGCCGTTGGCGGGGTGAAGCGGTCGGCTACGAGTGCGAACAGCTGGAAGACGGCCCAGCCGGTGAGCAGCCAGCCGAGGAAGTTCGACAGCGGAACTCCCATGAAGCCGCTCGGGTCCCGGTAGGTGTACAGATCACGGACGGTCGACCCGATCGCGTCATAGCCGAAGTCCCAGCCGGCGAGGATGAACGCGGCCACGACAGGGGTGACGACGCGGTGCGCGCGGGATCCGGCCTGCGACCCGGCCCGGGTGATGAGTCCCGCGAGACTCCAGGCGAGCCATCCGTAGACGACATAGCCCAGTGGGACGACGACGGGAACGTCGAAGAGCCGCGGACCCTCGGTGTGGTGAACGTAGTAGCCGAACGGAAAGCCGACGGCGATGCTCGTGGCCTCGAACGCGAGGGCGACAATGTAGCTCGTCGCGACGTAGACCGCGAAGCCCCGCCAGCCGACGGCGAGCGATGCGTGGACGACGACGAAACCCAGCAGGGCGAACAGCCCGAGGGCGTCCAGGGTGGTGGAGGGCGTCGGGACCGCCGGCACCCACGACACCACGGAAACGACCACCCAGAAGCCCGCGAGAACCCAGCAGAGAACGTAGCGGGCCGATGTACCGGCCCGCCCTTCGTCGGCGCCGCACCCCCGGTCCGGATGCGTTCTCACCGCTGTGCCGTCGGTGCTTCCCGCCGCCCCCCGCGCGCGACGCCGCTGGCTCAGCGTCCCTTCCACACCGGTGGCCGTTTCTCGGCGAAGGCCCGGCCGCCCTCCTGGGCGTCCTCCGAGGCCATGAGATCCGCCATCGAGGCCAGCGCCGTCTTCATCGCCGCCGCGTCGTCCCCGAGCTCGCCGCGCAGGAGGCGTTTCGTGGCCGCCAGCGCGAGCGGCGCGTTGGCGTTGACACGGCCGGCGAGCTCCAGGGTGGCGGGCAGCAGTTCGTCCCGGGGCACCACTCGGTTGACGAGGCCCCAGTCCAGGGCCTGCTCCGCGGGGATGGGGTCACCGGTGAGCGCCAGTTCGAGCGCCCGGGCGATCGGCAACCGCAGCGGCAGCCGGGTGCCCCCGCCCGCGGCGAGCAGACCGCGTTTGACCTCCGGGAGGCCGAAGTTCGTACCGGCCGCGGCGACAACCAGATCACAGTGCATCATGATCTCGAAGCCGCCGCCGAGGCAGCTGCCGTTCACCGCGGCCAGCAGAGGCTTCCGGAAATCACGCAGGCCGTCGAGAGCCTGCATCACGGGTGCGAGGTTCTCACCCCTGGACAGCGCTTTCAGGTCGAGGCCGGCGCAGAACGTACGGTCGCCGGCCCCGGTGAGTACGACGCTGCGTATTCCGGCGTCGCCCTCCGCACGGGCGAGCGCGTCGGCGAGGCCCTGGCCGACTTCGCCGTTGAGAGCGTTGCGGGCCTCGGGGCGGTTGAGGGTGACGACGAGCGAGCCGTCGACGATCTCGGTCAGAATGCTCATGTCCGGCCTACTTCGGGGCGAAGCGCTGGCCGCCGTCGAGGCGGATGGTGGAGCCGTTGAGCATCGGGTTGTCGATGATGCTCAGGGCGAGGCGCGCGTACTCCTCGGGACGCCCCATCCGTTTCGGGAACGCGGCGTCCTTGGTGAGGATCTTCTCGTATTCTTCGGGGATGCCCCGGGTCAGGCCGGTGTGGAACAGGCTCGGCGCGATGGCGTTGACGCGGATTCCCAGCGAACCGAGCTCGCGGGCCATCGTCAGGCTCATCGCGGCCACCCCGCCCTTCGCCGCGGTGTAGGCGATCTGCCCGATCTGCCCCTCGAACGCGGCGATCGACGCGGTGTTGATGATCACGCCTCGTTCGCCGTCGGCGTTCGGGGTGTTGCGGCTCATGTGCCACGCGGCGAGGCGGGCCACGTTGAAGGTGCCCGTCAGGTTGAGATCGACGACGCTCCGGAACGCCTCGATCGACAGCGGACCGTCCTTGCTCAGTGTGCGTCCGGGAGTCGCCCCACCGGCGGTGTTCACGACGACGTCGATGCCCTCCAGCGCGGCCACCGCTGTCTCGAGGACGCCTTCCATCCCCGTGAAGTCGGTGACGTCACAGGCGTGGAAACTGCCCTTCAGGCCCTCGGCGACCACCGCGCCCTCGCTGCTGTCCCGGTCCAGGATCGCCACCCGCCCACCACGGGCCGCGATCAGCTCGGCCGTCGCCCTGGCCATCCCGGACGCGCCGCCCACGACGACCGCCCGCAACCCCTTCAGCTCCACCCTGTTTCCTCCCCTGCCCGTCGGGACAACTCGACCGAAGCCTAGCCTAAATCTCTAGATGTATACCACTGGCGGCAGTGGTTGTTCCCGTGGTTGCCTCCGGATGGAAGGTCGCCCCGACGCATCCGGGCGGGAGGTCGCCCCGACTTGTCTGCCGTGCCAACCGGTCGCCCGTCCCGAGCCGGGAGGCTCCGGAGTGCGCGTCGCGTGGCGGGACGGGCCCGCCTGGTGTCGTAGGTGCGGGCCGCAGGTCCTGGCTGGGGGTCGGACCAGTGGACAAACGTGTTCTGGGGGCCGAGGGTCGGAGGGAAAGCCGCCGATCGGGCGCGTGCCCAGTCTCCTATATATCTACACATTTTGTGGTCTGCGCGCTACCATCGCTGCGGTACACCGACAGGGGGCCCAGTGGCAGCACACATGACGTCGATCTACTCGACCATCCGGTACGAGACGGGCCCCGACCGGGTCGCGACGATCACCCTGGACCGGCCCGAGGTGCTGAACGCCTTCGACCGGCGGATGTGCGGCGAGATCCGCGACGTGTGGCAGCGGGTGAAGCTGGACCCGCAGGTGCACGCGGTGGTGCTGCGGGCCGCGGGGGACCGGGCGTTCTGTGCCGGGCTGGACGTGAAGAAGCCCTACGGCCAGCCCGAGGACGTGTGGAACCACGAGGACCCGGGCGAGCTGCTCAGCCCGAAGTGGCAGAAGTGCTGGAAGCCCGTGGTGTGCGCGGTGCAGGGCATCTGCACCGCCGGCGCGTTCTACTTCCTGAACGAGGCCGACGTCGTGATCTGCTCGTCGGACGCCACGTTCTTCGACTCGCATGTCACCCACGGCCGGGTGTGCGCGGTGGAACCGATCGGGCTGATGCGGAAGATCGGGCTGGCGGAGACGCTGCGGATCGCGCTGTCGGGCAACGACGAGCGGGTCTCGGCCGAGACCGCGCTGCGCATCGGCCTGGTGACCGAGGTCGTGGATCGTCCGCGGCTCTGGGAGCGGGCCCACGAGATCGCGGCGGGGATCGCACGCAAGCCGTCGGCCGCCACCCAGGGAACCGTGCGTGCGATCTGGGAGTCCCTGGACCGGCCGTACCGCGCGGCGATGGAGCAGGCGCTGATCTACACCAGGCTCGGCAACCCGCTCGGGATGGCCCAGGCCCAGGCGGAGGTGGACGCCGGCGAGCAGGCCGCAGGCAGCACGGGCGGCGCGGGCACCGCGCGTGCCACGCCGAACGGGAGCCCGACGGCCGGGCGTCCGTGGAGGCTGCGATGACCGACCTGACTCCGGCGGCCCCGGCCCCGGCCCCGGTCTCGGTGCCGCCCTGGACGTTCGGCGTCGGGCCGCTCCCGCAGACCGTCGTGGCGGCGGACCGATTACGGCAGGTCATCAGTCTCCTGCTGGCACTCGAGCACCCCGACCCGGCGGTTGACGACCTGCTCGCCGCCCTCGACGCGGCACAGCGGCGGCTGGGCCGGTCCGCTCCGGCCGATCCGGCACCCCGCGTCGGCGCGGCGGTGGACGGCGCCGGCCGCGCCTACCTGGACCACTCCCGCCACATCGGCGCGTTCAACCCCTGCTTTCCCGACTACGAGATCGCCGTCGACGGCGACCACGCGGAAGGCACGGTCAACTTCCCGATCGCCTACGAAGGTCCGCCGGGCCTGGTGCACGGTGGCTTTCTCGCACTGTTCTTCGACGCGGTGATCCAGCACCACAACTGCGACCTCGGCCTGGCAGGGAAGACGGCGGGGCTCGCGCTGCGCTACCGGCGGCCCACCCCGCTGCGCACCGATCTGCGCTTCGTGCTGATCCGGTCGGCCGACGGGCCGCGGATCAGGACCACCGGCCGGCTGCTGGCCGGCGAGGTGGCCGGCGAGGTGGCCGGAGACGTCGTGCTGTGTGAGGCGGAGCTGGACGCGGTCAAGGGCGACCGGGCCCGACTACCGGACGTCTCACCGCGCAGGGCACACCCGTGATCGCCACGACCGTCGAGGCCGGGGACGGGACACCCCTGACCGTCCCGGCCCTGCTGCGCGCGCAGGCCGACCAGTACGGCCCGCGGGTCCTGCTCACCTGTGACGACGATGTGCTCACCTACGCCGACGCGGACCGGCACTCCCTGGCACTCGCCCGCGGCCTGCTGGCGCTCGGCGTCGGCAGGGGCACCCACGTCGGGCTCCTCCACCCGAACGGGAGCGAGTTCGTCGTCGCCTGGCTCGCCGCGGCGCGGATCGGCGCGGTGAGCGTGCCGCTGAGCACCTTCTCCACCAGTGCCGAGCTGCGGACCCTGCTGCGCAACGCCGACATCGGGGTACTGCTGAGCGCCCGGTCGCACCGCTCCCACGACTACGTCGCGGCACTGCGGGACGCGGTCCCCGAGCTCGCGGTGGCCGAGGAACAGCCCCTGTTCGCTCCGTCCATGCCGGTGCTCCGGCACGTGTTCGTCGGCTCGACGGCGGGCGGCGTCGGCGGGGGCGGCGTCGGACGCGCCTGGGCGGTGCCCGCGCTGCTGGCCCGGGGCACCGAAGTGGGCGAGGACGTCGCTCGCGCCGCCGAGGACGCGGTGCATGCGAGCGACCGGCTCGTGATCGTGCACACGTCCGGGTCGACGAGTGCGCCGAAGGGTGTGATTCACACCCACGGCGCGCTGATCCGCCACCTCGCGAACCTGAACGAGATCCGCCGTTACACCGACGACGACGTGCTGTTCTCGAACTCGCCGTTCTTCTGGATCGGTGGGTTCGCCTACGCCCTGCTCGGCACGCTGCTGGCCGGCGGCCGGCTGGTGTGCTCGAACGCGGCGGACGCCGCGGGGGTGCTCGACGTGCTCGAGCGCGAGCGCCCGACGATGGTCAACGGGTACGCGCAGTCCGTGGCGCGGCTGCCCGCCGACCCGACGTTCGCCCGCCGCGACCTCTCGTCGATCCGGCGCGGGAACCTCTACGCGATCATGCCGAGCGACGCCCGGCCGGTGGACCCGGGCCTGCGTCACCAGATGCTGGGCATGACCGAGACCGGCAGCGTGTGCCTGGTCAGCGAGGACGAGGGCGACCAGCCCGAACACCGGCGCGGCTCGTTCGGGCGTCCGGCGCCGGGTTTCGAGGCCCGGGTCGTCGACCCCGAGGACGGGCGGGTGCTCGGCGCGGGTGAGGTGGGGGAGCTGTGGCTGCGGGGCCCGTTCCTGATGGAGGGCTACTACGGGCGGGAACGGCACGAGGCGTTCGACGCCGACGGCTGGTACCACTCCGGCGACCTGTTCGTCGTCGACGACGAGGGGTTCTTCTACTTCAGGGGCCGCGGCGGCGACGTCATCAAGACGTCCGGTGCCAACGTCTCGCCGGTCGAGGTGGAGGCAGCCATCCGGGACGTCGCCGCGCTGACCGCGCACGTCGTCGGCCTGCCGGACCCGGACCGCGGCCAGATCGTCGCCGCGGCGGTCCGGGTGCCCCCCGGGCGGACGGTCGACCCCGCCGGGCTGCGCCGCCAGCTGGCCGAACGGCTGTCCGCGTACAAGGTCCCCCGGCGCATCGTGCCGATCGCCGACGACGAGGTGCCGACGATGTCCAGCGGCAAGATCGACGTCGCCGCGCTCAGGGAGCTGCTCCGTGCCGCCGGATGAGACCCCGCCCAACCCCGTCCCCGTCCCACCCGCAGAGCTGACGCCGCCCGGAGAAGCGGTGCTCCCGGACGAGCTGACCATCCCGGCGTTGCTCGCCGTCCGGCGGCGCCTGGACGGCACTGTCCAGGCGTTCGTCAGTGACGACGAGGAGATCACCTACGCCGGGCTCGACGACGCCAGCCGGGCCCTGGCCGGGCGGCTGGTCGCTGCCGGCGTCACGAAGGGAAGCAGGGTCGGTCTGGTGATGCCCAACGGCATCGGGTGGGCGACCGCCGCGCTGGCGGTGATGCGCGTCGGGGCCGTGCTCGTCCCGCTGAGCACCCTGCTGCGGCCGTCGGAGCTGCTCGCCCAGCTGCGCGTCGCCGCCGTCACCCACCTGGTCGTGGTGCCACGGCTGCGCGGCCGTGACTATCTTGACGAGCTGGCGTCGGTGGCGCCCAGGCTGACCAGGCAGGTCCGGCACGGCAGTGCGCACCCGGACCTTCCGTCGCTGCGCTGGCTGCGGACCTCGGACGAACTTCCGGCCGGCGCCGCACCGGCCGCGGTAGTCGAGGCGCTCGGCCGGGCCGTCCGGCCGGCCGACGACCTGGTTGTGCTGTTCACCTCGGGCAGCCGCGGCACCCCGAAGGGAGTGCTCCACACGCACGGCGGCGGGCTGCGGGCCGTCGCGTCGAGCCTGGACAGCCGCCGCATCGGGCGGGGTGAACGGCTCTACATCCCGATGCCGTTCTTCTGGACCGGCGGGTTCGGCGGCGGGCTGCTCTCGGCGCTCGTCGCCGGCGCCACCCTGCTCACCGAGGCGGTGCCGGAACCGGCCCGGACGCTGCGGTTCCTCGAACGCGAGCGGGTGACGCTGTTCCGCGGCTGGCCCGACCAGGCGGCGCGCCTCGCCGCGCATCCGGCGTTCGCCGCCACCGACCTGTCGGCGCTGCGGCCGGCGAGCCTCGGCGCGGTGCTGCCGCCGGCGACGCGGCCGGCGCCGGGCGCCCGGGCGAACCTGTTCGGGATGACCGAGACGTTCGGGCCCTACTGCGGTTCGCGACTCGACACCGACCTGCCCGCGGACAGGCACGGCAGCTGCGGCCAGCCGTTCACCGGCGTCGAGGTGCGTATCGCCGACCCGGAGACCGGCACCGCCCTCCCTCCGGGCACCGAGGGCGAGATCCGGCTGCGTGGGCCGAACGTCATGCGCGGCATCGTCGGCCGGCACCGTGCGGACGTCTTCGACGCCGATGGGTTCTACCCCACCGCCGACCGCGGCCTGCTCGACGCCGACGGTTACCTCTGGTACCGGGGCCGTCTCGACGACATGGTCAAGGTCCGGGGCGCGACGGTCTACCCGATGGAGGTCGAGGCGGTGCTGCGCGCGCTGCCCGGCGTCACCGACGCCTACGTCACCGACATCGCCGCTGCCGACGTCGGTGCCGGTGCCGCTGCTACCGATGCCGATGCCGGAACCGGAGCCGGAACCGGAGCCGGGCCGGGTGCCGGGGGCACGCGGGAGATCGCGGCGGTCGTCGTCGCCCGCTTGCTCGACGACCCGGATGGCCCGGACGAGCTGGACGAGCTGGCGGGGCAGGCCCGCGCCCGCCTGAGCAGTTTCAAGATCCCGACCCGCTGGCTGTTCGTCCGCGACCCCCACCGGGTGCCGCGGCTGGCCAGCGGAAAGGTCGACATCCAAGCGCTCCGCCGCCTCCTCGCGGAGGAGGGCACCCCCGTTTCCCGGAAGCTGAGGTCAGAGTGAAGGCCATTGACTGCCTGGTCAACGTGGACATGGGGGACACCGCGCCGCCCGACTGGATGATCCGGGTGAAGGAGGACTACTTCAAGGGCGGCGCGGACTTCCTGCGCAGCCCGGAACTTCCCGAGCTGGTCGACGCGATGGACGCGGCCGGCGTCGAGCGGGCGATCCTGATCTCCAAGGCGGGGCGGAAGGACGACCGGGCCCGGCGCTACGCCGAGGAGCGCCCGGACCGCTTCGCGCTCGGGATCGGCGGCTTCAACCTGCTGCGTCCCATGCGCGCGCTGCGCGCGCTGGAGTCGTTCGTCCGGGACCACCCGGTCGCCTACGCCACGGTCGGGCCGAGCTTCTGGGGGGACGGGATGTACCCGCCCAGCGACGCGGTCTACTACCCGCTGTACACCAAGTGCTGCGAGCTCGACCTGCCGCTGTGCGTCAACACGGGCATCCCGGGCCCGCCGATCCCGGCGGAGCCGCAGAACCCGATCCACCTCGACCGGGTCTGCATCCGGTTCCCGGAGCTGCGGCTGTGCATGATCCACGGTGCCGACCCGTGGTGGGACACCGCGATCCGGATGATGATCAAGTATCGCAACCTGCGGCTGATGACGTCGGCGTGGTCCCCGAAACGGCTGCCGGAGTCACTGCTGCACTACCTGTCGAGCCGGGGCCGTGACCGGATCATCTTCGCCTCGGACCACCCGGTGCTGTCCATGTCCCGCTGCACCGGAGAGGTCGCCAACCTCGACCTGGCCGACGAGGTCCGCCAGGCATGGCTCTACGACAACGCCCAGTCCTTCTTCTTCGCGCAGCGCAAGCCGGGCCAGTAGGGGAGACCACCGCGTGCCGACCGACCAGCTCGCCGACCAGTCCAGCGGCCAGCTCACCGGCCAGCTCACCGAGCTCGGCTTCTACACCCTGCCCGGGCACTCCGGCACACCGCGCGACCTGGTCGCCGAGGTCCGGGCGGGGGAGGAGCTGGGCCTGGGCGCCGCCTTCGTCTCCGAGCGGTTCTCGACGAAGGATGCGGCGACCCTGTGCGGTGCCGCCGGCGCCCTCACCGAGACGCTCGGGATCGCGACGGCGGCCACCAACCACCACACCCGACACCCGCTGGTCACCGCGACGTTCGCGACGACCATGCACCGGCTCACCGGCGGGCGGTTCGCGCTCGGGCTCGGGCGTGGCTTCGACCAGTTCTGGACCGCGGTCGGGCTGAGCCCGGTCACCAGCGCCCAGCTCGAGGACATGGCCGGGCTGCTGCGCCGCCTCTGGCACGGCGAGCTGGTCCTCGGCCACGACGGGCCCGCCGGGAAGTACCCGTACCTGCACCAGGACCCGGACTTCGACGAGGACGTGCCGCTCCTGCTGGCCGCGCTCGGCCCGAAGAGCCTCGAGCTCGCCGGCCGCTGCATGGACGGCGTCGTGCTGCACACGTACTTTTCCGACACCGCGCTGACGGCCTCGGTCGAGGCGGTGCGCCGCGGTGCAGGGGCCGCCGGGCGGGACCCGGACGGCATCCGGATCTGGTCGGTGCTCGCCACCGTCGGCGACCATGTCGCACCGCAGGACCGGCTGCGCCGGACCGTGGGCCGGCTGGCCACCTACCTGCTCGGCTACGGCGACATCCTGGTGCGGGTCAACGACTGGGACCCGGTGGTCCTCGCCCGGTTCCGGGCCGACGAGCTGGTCCAGGGGTTCCGCGGCGCGTTCGATGCCAGGGCCGACGACCGGCAGCTGGAGCACCTCGCCACCCTGCTGCCCGACGAGTGGCTCGCGGCGAGCGCGACCGGGACGGCCGAGCAGTGCGCGGCGGCCGTCGTCCGCCAGTTCGAGCTGGGCGCGACCGGCGTGATCCTGCACGGCGTCTCACCCGACGAGGTCGCCCCGGTGGTCGAGGCGTACCGGAAGATCCGGCCGCTGTCGGTGACCGGCCTGCCGGCCAACCCGGGCCGGCTGTCCTGAACTCGGGGCGGACCCGTCTGCGCTGCGTGCCGCCACGCAGTACACGATGACGCAGTTGTAGCCGGCGGTCCTGCCCGCCGGCGCAGGCCACCCACCCGACGCGACGTCCAAACACCGCGACTCACAGCGGGGCGGAAGCCGCGTCTGCTTTCCAGCAGACACGGCGCAGGCCGTCGCCTCCTGCACCGCTGATGCCGGCGGTCGAGTTTCTTCTTTGCCTCTCCTGGATGTTCTGTTGTGCTTGGATGTGAGGAGTTGGCGTCTGGGTAGATTGCGAAGGGGCAATGGAGGAAGTCGAACTAAAATTTGCCGTACCAGGACGGAAAATCGAAGAGATCAGGGCTTTGATCAATGGTGGGCGGCTGGCGGGTCGTGTTCTCCGTCAACCCGAGGAGAAAGTTCATACTGACACGTACTTCGACAGTGACGGCACCCTGCGGGACAAGGGCTGGTCATTGCGGCTGAGGGAGAAGGGGGACGATCTCAGGATAACCCTGAAGTTTCCACGACGCAGTTCCGTGGCCGAGTTCGGGGAACTCGTCCGTGAAGAGATCGAAAATCGCGACAACAACTCTCTGGTGGAGGTGTTCCTCGACCAGATTGTTCCTCAGCTTGCGAGGGCCGGCATCGTGGYGGCCAATCCGGTCGGCGGAAGAACGGATCTGTTGCGCAACGGGATTCTGGCTACGTTGAAGAACTTCGGGCTGAAGCCCGTCTTCACTGTTTCCACGGAACGGCTGAAGGCTCTGCTGGAAGACGGGCAGGGCGTTGCGGCCGAGGCGTCGCTCGATCAGTCCAGGTACTACACCGTCGATCCCTCGGACTCGTACAGCGATGCTCAGCTTGAGATCGAGCTTGCACCGGGAGCGGCCCGGAGCGTCCTCGAGGAGGTCAGGTTCTACCTGGTTCACGAAAAAGGCCTGGCCCTGACCTCGGTAAGCAAGTATCAGAGAGGTCTGGACTTCTACCTGGCCACCGATCTGAACGAGAAGCTCGAAACGAAGATCATTTTACCCAGCTTCGACGACTACATCCTGGTGAAGGATCTGCTCGAGAGGGATCCGAGATGCATACCTGGCTATGAGGTTGCCGCCACTCCGATACCGCGCGAGATCGAGGATGTGTACTACGACTCCAGGGCGTTCACCCTGAGGAACCAGAACTGCTATCTGCGCCTGCGGGGAGAGGGGGGAGGCCGAGAGCTGACATTCCGGCGGCTGATCTCCGGGCGTTCGAGTGAGATCGCCCGGCAGGAAGAAATAAAGATTCCAGCGGGCGAGCTGGACGAGAAAGTCTGGAGGCAACTCGAGAACCGCCTCTCGAGGATTGGAGTGAACCTACGATCCTCCACGCCAGGCGAATCCCTCGACGTGCGTCTTCGTGGCCTGGGGTTGAACCCTGTTCTTCAGGTTCATATTCACCGTACCTCATGGACTCTGAAGCGATCTCTGGTCGACGCGGAGCGTGGGGTTTCCCCGAGGCAGATCGCCAAGATCAAGTTTGACAGGGCCTCTTTTGTCTCTCCGCTGAGGGCTGTGCAGCGAAAGCACGACGAGTTCGAGGTCACCGGCCTCGAACACTCGTTGGAGTCTTCGGGAGCGGACGACTGGGCAGCCTACATGACCGCTCTTGCAGCTTTTAGTGACGTATGTCGGATGAGGGTCGGCCGTGGGACTATACAGGTCGTTACTGGGAGCAAGTACGCGACTGGCCTTGATCTGATGCGGATGGTTCCGGAGAATGCGTCCCAACGTCACGTGATAGCTGTTGAAAGGGATCCTGCCCAAGGATTTGAGGCGGGGAGTTCAATCCGCCGCCTTCTGCTTCCACTGTCTCTGTGTATCTCGCTGTCAAGTACTTCGACTTTTCTTATGACCTATTTTGTCAATAAGAACACGCGTAGATCTCCGGTTCCTCTCGATTTGCCGATCTGGAGCCTGGCTGCCTTGGCCATCTCTATCTTCATCGGTGCAAGTTCGCTTATATTCCTGCGTGCTCGTTCGGTCGTTCCGTCGCGCATCAGGGTCGCCTTGGTGGCTTTTCTCGGAACGGTGCTGCTTATTTCCTTCGTAGGATCGGCGAAGGCGGCCGAGTTGGCGACCATAGCGGGCCTGCCGGTGGCGGTTCTCGGATTGGCGAGTATTTCGTGGCAGCCCGACAACGCGAGGCGGAGATAGCGGCGGCCTTGGTGCGCTCACCTGCAGGGCGCACCGCGGCCGCTGGCCTGGCCCAGTGCCTCCGGGCCTTGTGCGGTGCGGCTCGACATCGCTGTTCGCGATGAGCCGGCTCAGGGGGGGCTGTTCGCCCACGGTCCGCGCGGGACGTCGCGGAAGGGGCCGGTGTCGGCGCGTGCCTCGCGGGGCATGCCGAGCAGGCGTTCGCTGATCACGTTGCGGGCCATCTCGGTCGTGCCGCCGCCGATGCAGGCCGCCTGGCGGACCAGGTAGCCGCGCGCGACCTGGGCGGAGACCTCCTCGCCCGGTGCCCAGACCACCCCGGCGTCACCGCACAGTTCCGTCGCTATCGCCGCGCGGCGGCTGGTCGCGGTGCCGCTGAACAACCGGCACATGGCGGCGGCGTGGTGGGGGAGGGCGCCGGCGGCCATCTTGCGGGTGACCGACTCGACGAGGGCGCGGGTGACGAGGGCGAGGATCTGGCCCTCGCCGATGAGGTCCCGGGTGTGACTGTCGTCGATCGTGCCGAGGCGCCGGGCGGTCCCGACCATCACCCGGGGCTCGTAGGGGCCGTCGTTCGGGCGGTTGCCGCTGCCGGTGACGTAGGGCGAGCCCCCGGAGATGGTCCGCTCGTGGTGCAGCCAGCGAGTGACGACACCCCAGCCGGCGTCCACGTCACCGAGGCGGTCGTGGTCGGGGACGACGACGTCGGTCAGGAACTCCTGGCAGAACTCCCGCGAGCCGTTGACGAGCTCGATCCGGTGGGTGTCGACGCCTGGGGCGCCGACCGGCAGGCTGAACACGGTCAGCCCGCCGTGCTTCCCGACGTCCCAGTTCGTGCGGGCCAGGCACAGGGCCCAGTCGCCGTACCAGGCGGAGGTCGTCCAGATCTTCGAGCCGTTGAGGATCCACCGGTCGCCGTCGCGGGTCGCGGTGGTGACCGCCCCGGCGGCGTCGGACCCGCCACCGGGCTCCGAGAGCAGCTGGACCCAGATCTCCTCGCCGCGCAGCATCGCCGGGATGTGGCGCAGCTTCTGCTCGTGGGTGCCGAACTCCAGCAGCACGGCCATGCACGGGATGAACGTCGACGCCTGGATCTCCGCCGGGTAGTCGTAGCCGCGGATCTCCCGGTTGAAGGCGGTCTGGTGCGCCGGCGTCAGACCTTGCCCGCCGTACTCCACCGGCACGCAGATGCCGGCGAACCCACCGTCGAACAGCCGGCGCTGCAGCTCCCGGCAGGTGGCGACGCGGGCCAGCTCCTCGGCCTCGGGCCGCTGGGTCGCGGTGAGGAAGAAGTCGGCGGTGGCCGGATCGGCGGGCGGCATGTTCTCGGCGAGCCAGGTCCGGGCGTGCGCGGCGAACTCCTCGACTGTGATCATGATGCTCGTCCTCCGTCGTCCACGGCGGCCTCGACCAGGCGCACGAGCCGTTCGGTGAAGTAGGCCGGTGTGCCGAACAGCTGGGCGTCGACCAGCGCCCGGCGCAGGTAGAGGTGCAGGTCGTGCTCGTAGGTGACGCCGATCCCGCCGTGCAGCTGGACACAGTCCTGGATCGCCTCGGGGCAGACCCGTCCGACGTAGGCCTTCGCCGTGCTGGCCCACGTGCGGGCGTCCGCACGGCCGGTGCCGACGAGGCGTGCCGCCCGCTCGGTGACCGCCGCGCTCGCCTCCAGCTGGGTGCGCAGGTCGGCCATCCGGTGTTTGATCTCCTGGTAGGACCCCAGTGGGCGGCCGAACGAGTAACGGTCCTCCGTCCAGCGCAGGGTCAGCTCGAACGCGCGGTGCGTCGCGCCGACGATCTCACCGGCCTGCAGCACGGCGCTGAGGTCGAGCAGCGCGGCGTCGTGCTCGTCGGCGGTACCCGGCTCGCCCACCTGAGCCGACGCCGGTACCGCCACCGCCCGCAGCGTCACCGTCTGATAACGGCGGGTCAGGTCGATGCCGTCGAGCGGCGCGGTCTCCACACCGGGGGCGCCGAGCGGCACGAGGAAGTGCGACCGCGCGCCGTCGCCGTCGCCGGTGGCGTCGTCCGGACTGGCGGCGACGAGGAGGTAGCCGTTCGGCCCTCCTCGCTCGACGCAGGGCACCGTGCCGTCCAGGACGAACCGGTCGCCCGAGCGTTCGGCCCGGACCTGGGCGCCCGCTCGCCGACCGGTCCGCGGCGAGTGCCCCCAGGCGGCGGTGGCACCACCGTCGAGCAGCTCCGCGAGCGGGCCGCCGTGCAGCTGGGCCGAGYCCCACCGGCCCAGCGCCGCCGCGACGACGTTCGTCCCGATCAGGGGCCCCGGCGCGGCGTGCCGGCCGAACTGGAAGGCGACCGCCAGCAGGTCGGCCAGCCCGTTGCCGCTGACGGAACCGCCGCCGGCGTGCTCCGGGACCAGGGGTGTGGTCCAGCCGAACTCGGCGCCCTGTTTCCACAGAGTGCCGTCGAACGTCTCGTCCTGCCGTGCGAGTTCGCGCACGCGGGCCGGGGGATAGGTCGCCTCCAGGTACTGCGCCGTCGTGTTCCCGAGCAGATCCTGGTCCGCGGTCTGGGTGAACATCGTCCTCCTGGGGCGGTGCCCGAGGTCGGTGCCGTCGCCGCGCGCTGCTGCTCTGCGGGCCGACGGGCGGTGTGGCCGCTGGGTGTCCAGGGAGCGCAGCCTACGCCCGCTGGCCACAAAAGGTCTATATGTAACCGGGTAGGTGATGTCGTGGTCGAGGGTGCGGGTCGTCGTGGGGTGGCGGTCTCTCCCGCACTTCGTCCTCCAGGTGTCCGTGGTGCGCGGGCGGGCGGGCGGTGCCAGGAGTGGCCGGGAGGTTCGGTGACGCGCCCACGTCGCTGCAGCATCCATGCACTTCCGGTCGATCTTGAAATATCTATATCTATAACTTAGGGTTCCGGGTGAACGGCCGCATGCCGGACACACATCGGCAGGCCGGCGAGCAGACGACGGGAACTGGGAGCGCGGGATGAAGGCGACTGCTGCGGTGCTCCGGCAGGCGGACGGGCCCTATGTGCTCGAGGAGATCGAGCTCGATCCGCCCGGACCCGGCGAGGTGCTGGTCCGCGTGGTGGGCGCCGGCATGTGCCATACCGACGTCGTGCCGAGACGGGAGGGGGCGCCGGCCCCACCGCCGATCATCACCGGGCACGAGGGCTCCGGCGTGGTCGAGGCCGTCGGCGAGGGCGTGGAACGGGTGTCGGTCGGTGACCACGTGGTGCTCTCGTTCGACTCCTGCGGACAGTGCCCGAGCTGCCGCCGGGGCGCCCCGCCCTACTGCGACCTGTTCCTGTTCCGCAACTTCTTCGGCCGCCGCCTCGACGGCACCACGGGTGCCCGCGACGCCGACGGGGCCGAGATCGCCTCGCGCTGGTTCGGCCAGTCCTCGTTCGCGACCCACTGCGTCGCCGCGGAGCGTGGCGTCGTCGTGGTGGACCGGGACCTGCCGCTGGCGAAGCTGGGGCCGCTGGGCTGCGGCATCCTCACCGGTGCCGGTTCGGTGCTCGTCGACCTGAACGTCGGGGCGGGGGACAGCATCGCCGTGTTCGGCGCCGGGGCGGTGGGCCTTTCGGCGATCATGGCAGCGCGGGTGGTCGGCGCCGGCCCGATCATCGCGGTCGACCTGCACCCGCACCGGCTGGCGCTCGCCACCGAGCTCGGCGCCACCCACGCGCTGGACGGCGCCGGCACGGACCTCGTCTCCCGGATCCAGGAACTCACCGGTGGTGGGGCCCGGTTCACCTTCGACACCACCGGCAACGTCGCGGTCATCGCCACCGCCGTCGCCGCGCTGCGGATGGGCGGGCACGCCGGGCTGGTGGGGATCCAGACCGAACCGATCACCTTCGGCCCGGTGGATCTCCTCGGCCGGAGGATCTCGAGCATCCTCGAGGGTGGCGCCGACCCGCAGGTCATGATCCCGCGGCTCATCGAACTGTGGCGGGAAGGCCGCTTCCCGTTCGACCGGCTGATCGAGACCTTCCCGCTCGAGGCGATCAACACGGCGGAGGAGGCCTCGTTGTCGGGCAAGGTCGTCAAGCCGGTCCTGCTCCCGTCCGGGCGGAGCTGACCGATGGACATCGACCACCCGAGGCGGTTCGCGGCGTCCGCGCCGGAGCGGCCGGCCGTGATCATCGGCGACCGGATCCTGTCGTACGGGGAGCTGGAACGGCGATCCAACCAGGTGGCGCACGCACTGCGGTCGTCCGGGCTCGGCGTCGGCAGCCACCTCGCCGTCCTGATGGAGAACCGCACGGAGTACTTCGAGGTGGTCTGGGCCGCGCTGCGGGCCGGCCTCCTGGTCACTCCGATCAACTGGCACCTGTCCGCCGCCGAGGCCGGGTACATCGTCGCCGACTGCGGTGCCGCCGCGCTGGTCGTGTCCGCGGCTCGGGCCGACGTGGCCGCCGGGATCGACGCCCCGGCGCTGAAGGTACGGCTCGCCGTCGGCGGGCCGGTCGACGGGTTCGACGCGTACGAGGAGGTGGTCGGCGCCCAGCCGGTGTCGCCGGTCGACGACGAGTGCGAGGGCAACTGGATGTTCTACTCGTCGGGCACAACCGGCCGGCCGAAGGGGATCGCCCCGGCGAGTGTCGGAGGCCCGATCGGCGCGGCCGACTCCTTCACCGGGATGGTCAGGTTCCTGTACGGCGGCGACGAGTCGACGCGGTACCTGAGCCCGGCGCCGCTCTACCACGCCGCGCCGCTGGCCTGGGCCACCGCTGTGCACCGGCTCGGCGGCACGGTGATCGCCACCGAGCGGTTCGACGCGCTGGAGTTCCTCCGGCTCGTCGAGCGGCACCGGGTGACGTTGAGCCAGGTCGTCCCGACGCACCTCGTCCGGCTGCTGAAGCTGCCCGAGGCGGACCGGGCCCGCTTCGACCTCTCCAGCCTGCGCACGCTCGTACACGCCGCGGCGCCCTGCCCGCCCGCGGTCAAGCGGGCCGTCCTGGACTGGCTCGGGCCGATCGTGCACGAGTACTACTCCGGCAGCGAGGGTGTCGGCTTCTGCGCCATCGGCCCCGAGGAGTGGCTCGCTCATCCGGGCTCGGTCGGCAGGTCGCTGCTGGCCCCGGTGCACATCGTCGGCGAGGACGGTGGCGAGGTGCCGCCGCGCATCGAGGGCCGGGTGTACTTCGAGGTGGCCCGGCCGTTCGCGTACCACGGTGATCCGGAGAAGACCGCCGGCGCGTTCGACGAGCGCGGGTGGGGCACGTTCGGCGAGGTCGGCTGGGTGGACGAGGACGGCTACCTCTACCTCACCGACCGGGTGTCCAGCATGATCATCTCGGGTGGGGTGAACGTCTACCCGCGCGAGGTCGAGGACGTGCTGATCCTCCACCCCGCCGTCACGGATGTCGTCGTGATCGGCGTGCCGGACGCCGAGATGGGCGAGTCGGTGCGTGCGGTCGTCCAGCCGGCCCAGCCCCCCGCCGATCCCGGCGCGCTGGCGTCGGAGCTCATCGCGTTCGCGCGGGAACGCGTCGCCCACTACAAGTGTCCCCGCTCGGTCGTCTTCCTGGCCGAGCTGCCGCGCCTGCTGACCGGCAAGGTCGCGCGGCGCCTGCTGCCCCCGGAGGCAACCTCGTGACCGGTGTGATCGAACGTGACCAGCTGCTTGTCGGAGGCCGCTGGCGCAGGCCCGCCTCGGCCGACCGGATCGAGGTCCGCTCGCCGCACGACCAGCGCCTCGTGGCCACTGTTCCGGCGGCCGGCCCGGCCGACGCCGACGCGGCCGTCGCCGCGGCGCGGGCCGTCCTGGCGGACGGCGACTGGGCGGCGACCACCGGCGGCGAACGCGCCGGCCTGATCCGCAAGGTGTCCGGCGGGCTGCAGGCCAGGGCGGAGGAACTGGCCGCGCTGGTCACCGACGAGATGGGCGCGCCGGCGAAGTTCTCGATCTTCGGTCAGGCCATCAGCCCCGCGCTCATCCTGGATGGCTTCGCCGACGTCGCCGAGCGGTTCGCCTTCTCCGAGGAGCGGGCCGGGGTGATGGGGCCGTGCCTGGTGCAGAAGGTGCCGGTCGGGGTGGCGGCCGGGATCGTGCCGTGGAACGTGCCGATCTTCATCGCGTGCATGAAGCTCGGCGCGGCGCTGGCCGCCGGTGCCCCGATCGTGCTGAAGCCGGCACCGGAGGCGCCGCTGAGCTCGTTCCTGCTCGCCGAGGTGCTGCTTGACGCCGGCATCCCCGCGGGTGTCGTGAGCGTGCTGCCCGGCGGAGCCGACCTCGGTCGGTACCTGGTCGCCCACCCGGGCGTCGACAAGGTGTCCTTCACCGGGAGCAGCGCGGCCGGTCGGACGGTCGGCGCCACCTGCGGGAGCCTTGTGAAGCGGTGCACGCTGGAGCTCGGCGGCAAGTCGGCCGGCATCATCCTCGACGACGCCGACCTCGCGACCGTCGTCCCGCAGCTCCTCGACTCCGCGCTGCAGAACAACGGCCAGGTCTGCGCCGCGCAGAGCCGCATCCTGGCCCCGGCCGGGCGCTACGACGAGGTCGTCGACGCGCTGGCCGACCATGTGCGCACGCTGGTAGTCGGTGACCCGCGTGACCCCGGCACCGACGTCGGCCCGCTCGTCTCGGCCCGCCAGCGGGACCGGGTCGAGGGCTACATCGCCGAAGGCGGGGCCGGTGCCGCCCGGCTCGTCGTCGGCGGCGGCCGCCCGACCGGCCTCGACGACGGCTTCTACGTCGAGCCGACGCTGTTCGCCGACGTCGACAACGCCAGCCGGATCGCCCGGGAGGAGATCTTCGGTCCGGTGGTGACGGTGATCCGGTACCAGGGTGAGGACGAGGCGGCGGCCATCGCCAACGACTCCGAGTACGGCCTGTCGGGCTCGGTGTGGACCGCCGACGTCGCCCGCGGTGTCGCGCTGGCCAGCCGGATCCGGACCGGCACCTGCACGGTCAACTCGATCGCGATCGTCGAGCCGCGCAGCCCGTTCGGCGGGTTCAGACAGTCCGGGATCGGCCGTGAGATGGGCCCCGAAGGCGTCGAGGCCTACACCGAGACCCGCACGGTCGTGCTGCCCTTCGAAAGTTGACCCTGCCCGTCGGGTGCCACAGCTCCTCGGGTGTTCGTCCCGGCGTCACGCCAGGATGCGGTCGCTTCCTTCTTCGTGTTTCACAGGGCCGGGAGCCGCTCGACCTGGAACCGCGCCCTTCTGGCGGGAGACCAGAAAAGCAGCCGTGGTGATGAGCAGAACCGCGATCATCTGCCGTGGGCTCAGCTGTTCCCCCAGCAGGATGTAGCCGACGATTCCGCCGACCGCGGGGCCCAGACAGATCAGCACACCGAACACTCTGGCGCTGGTTCTCCGCAGCGTGTGGAGGTCGAGCGTGTAGGGCAGTGCCGAGGAGAGGACCGCGACCAGTAGGCCCAGGGCGAGGTTCCTCGGGTGGCCGAGGCGGTCGACGCCCCCGAAGGCCAGGGCGAAGGGCGTGAAGACGAATGCGCCGACGAGGAGCGCGACGGCGAGACCTGACAGGTCCGCCGTCGCGCGTCCGACGTGTCCGCTCAGCAGCACATAGGAGGCGCGTAGCACGGCTGCGAGCAGACCCAGCGCCAGACCGGCCGAGGTGACCCCCGCTCCGCCGGGAAAGGCGATCAGCGTGATTCCGCCGAAGGCCAGCGCCGCCGCGAGAACGTCTGTCCGGCTCCGTGACAGCACGGTCGCCACGGTGAGCGGGCCGAGTAGCTCCAGTACGGCCGCGACACCGAGGGGAAGGCGCGCCACCGCCTGGAAGTACGCCATGTTCATGGCCGCGATCACGCAGCCCAGCGCAGCCACCGGACGAATGCCCCTGGCGCAGGCCACGCGAAGGTTCGGCCGCGCCAGGGCCAGCAGGATCAGCGCGGCGAACCACAGGCGCATCAGCACGGTCGCGGTGGTGCCGGCGGCGGGGAACAGGTTCTTGGCTGCCGCGGCGCCGCACTGCAGGCTCAGGACCTGGGCGAGAACGAGGCCCGCGGGTACCCACCGGCGGCGGGCGCCGGCCTGGCGCCGGTCCGGGCCGCCGGCCGGGCCCCGCAGGTCAGCGTCGCTAGCGGACCCGAGCAGCGGGAACCGCGGCCGCATGGGCGCGGGTCTCCAGACCCCTCGCCGGGGCGCCCGCCTCGCGCATCCGGGCCACCACACCCCGCCAGTACTCCACGGTCAGGTCGAGGAAGCCGTCGAACCCGACCTGGACCCGGGCAAGGTCCGTGAGGTCGGCGCATACCTGGGAGGCGGACTCGACGGCCTGGATCCGGTGCTCCTTCTCCGCCTCCCCGATGTGGACGTAAAAATACTCGCAGCGCTCGTGGAACTCCTCTTCGGAGCTGTAGTAGCTCTTGTAGTTGCGAACGCCCTCGTACAGCCTGACCATCATCGAGTACGCCAGCCACTCCTGTGCCAGCAGGGCACCCTGGACGACCCGCTGGTCACCCGAGGTGAAGAGCTCGCGCTGCCCGGAACTGAAGGAGCGAGTGCTGGTGAGCGGTGGCTCCCGGTAAAGTTCGTCGATCGTCACAGGACGCCCCGAAACCCGCCCGAGGAGATCCGTGAGGAAATTTTCGAGAAGGGTCAGGTGGACCTTCTCAGGATTTCCTCCCCCATATTCAGAAAATAGATTCTTAACGCATTCGACACGTGCGGTCCGGTCTACCGTGTTCACGACGGAGAGCGCGACCATCTCGCTCGTCCTGATGGTTCTGCTCAGGTATTCGATGGCGAACACCCTGACCTCTTCCGCTGGCAGCGACCGAGTCGTCCACCGGTCGTAGAAGTCGTTCCGCAGTGCCTTGTGCTGGAAGACCGAGATCGCCATCCTCTCGACTTCGTCCTTCAGGTTGCTCCCAGTCGCCGCGTGTATCACTGTCACGGGCTCAGCTCCTCCGACGGTCGGCGCATTGCGTGCTGCCTCCGAGAGTGCTGGAATGGCAAGGTGCAATTCAACCATTACAGTATGCACGGGGCTCGCCTGGCGGCTGACCTGGCAAATCTGGAGAGGAATGCGCCCGCGCACCTGGTGCGGGCGGTTCTGCGGCGCCATGCGGTGGCCGAGGCGGAGATCGACAACGATGCCGCGCGGGCCGACCTGCTGCGCTGGGCCGACCGGCTCTATGGCCTGGTCAACGACCTGTTGGCGGAATCGACCGGATCGCCGTACATCTCCGCGCACGACGGGCGTCCGCACCTGCATTACCGAATGCCCGACTCCGGCGTGGTCGCGCGGATCAGGGCGATCACGAGTTCGGGGCTGRCCCAGGTGATCTGCGGCGACGGTGYGGACCGGCTCGGGCGCTGCGAACGCGAGGGGTGCGAGGTGGCGTTCGTCGACGTGTCGCGCAACGGCCGCCGCAGCTACTGCTCCGCCAGGTGCGCGAACACGGCTGCCGTGGCACGCCACCGCGCCACGGCAACCGCGAGGTGACAGGACGCGGCGGCTGGCCACGACGTCCGGTCAGGCGGGATGAGTCGTGTTATCTGGAGCAGGCCTGTTCCGCCCCGAAGACGTGCCGACCGTTGATCATTGGAAGGTCGAGGAAGGTGCGTATCCCGGGCTCGGCCCGGCAGACCGGCCCGATCGCGTGCACGGCGTGCATCGCCGTGCCGAGGCAGCCCTGGTCGGTCTCGTCCTCCCCGCGGACGGCGATCCTGGCCTCGAGCACCATCGACGGCTCGCCCTCGACGGTGACACGCCAGCCCCGGCCGGTGGGCCAGTCCGGTGCCTGCCCGGACCCGACGCGGGTGATGTGCTCGACGGTCAGCGCCGGGCGGCCCCCGATGACGGCAGTGCAGGAGAACCGCTGCGCCGAGACGGTCCCGGCCTCGATGCGGCCGGCCCAGATGTCGAACGCCGTGTCGGTGACGACCACCTTCCGGTCGTAGACGAAGTCGTCGATGGTGGCCCCGAGGCCGTCGGCGACCATCATGATCGGTGCCCGGAAGACGCTTCCGGCCAGCACCGGGTCGGACATCGGTACGGCGGCGCCGGGCACCCGCCCGAAGCCCATGATCTCGAAGAGCATGTCGGCGCTGTCGTAGGTGGAGTAGTCGAGCAGTTCCCGGACGAGCAGCGAGTCGATCCGCCGGAACAGCGGGGACATGGCGAGCGGCAGCACCTCGGCGGCCCAGCCGGGCTCGATGCCGGTGCCGTGGAAGGACGTGCCGCCCTCGGCGCAGGCGGCCTCGAGCCGGTCGACGACGTGGTGGCCGGCGCTGGGCGGGTAGATGTGCGCCGTCACCGCCGTCGACACCACGTTCTTGCCCGCGGCGAGCAGCCGGCAGATGTCGTCGAGCGCGCCGGCCGGGTCCATCTCGCCCTGGGCCATGTACAGGACGCAGTCGGCGTCGAGGGCGACGATCTCGTCCCGGTCCCGCGTCGCCACCACCCCGAGGTCGCCGAGGCCGCAGATCTCGCCGACGTCCCGGCCGGCCTTCGCGTCGCTGTACACCAGCGCGCCCACCAGCCTCAGGTCGGGATGCCCGCTCACCGCCGCCACGGCATGGCGGCCCACGTTTCCCGTCCCCCACTGGATCACTCGAAGCACGGCGCCCTCCCGGTCGTGGCCGTAGGCACGCAAGATATCTAGATGTTAATGCCAAGACAATGGTGTGGCCGGCCGGCCGGCCGGGCGGGTGCGGGCCGGACGGCCGGGTCGAGGCGCGGTGGGCAACGACGCCCCGCCGCTGGGCTGTCCGCCACCGGGCTGTCCGAGTCGGGCGGAGGTTCGGCGGGGGTGGTGCGTCTGTCCTGGCGAGCCGGACGGCTCGGGCCGTGACTGGAAAAGTCTAGATGTTATCGCCTAGACTTCGGGCGACCGAGGGGTCCGCGGGGGCGAACCGGAGACGGAGAGGACGCGCGATGGAGCTCGACTTCGGAGCGATTGACGCCGACAACCACTACTACGAGTCGATCGACGCGTTCACCCGGCACCTCGACCCCCGGTTCAGGAACCGGGGCGTGCGGGTCGTCACCGAGGGCAGGCGGACGCACATCATCATCGGCGGGCGGGTCAACCGGTTCATCCCGAACCCGACGTTCAACCCGATCGTGGTGCCCGRCTGTCTCGACCCGCTGTTCCGCGGCCAGGTGCCCGACGGCGTCGACCCGAGGACGCTGATGAAGGTCGAGCCGCTCAGGGCGGAGTACCAGGGCCGGGATGAGCGCGCCGCGGTGGCGCAGCGCCAGGGCCTCGACGCCGTCCTGCTGTTCCCGACCCTGGGCTGYGGCGTCGAGGAGGCACTGAAGCACGACGTCGACGCGACGATGGCGAGCCTCTCGGCGTTCAACCGGTGGCTCGAGGAGGACTGGGGCTTCGTCCACCAGGGCCGTCTCGTGTCCGCGCCGATGCTGTCGCTGGCCGATCCGGAGGCGGCGCTGGCCGAGCTCGACAGCCTCATCGAACGGGGCGCCCGCATCGTGCACATCCGGCCCGCACCGGTGCCGGGCCGGCACGGCACGTCGCGGTCACTGGGCGACCGTGCGCACGACCCGGTCTGGGCCAGGCTGGCGCAGGCCTCGATCCCGGTGGCCTTCCATCTCGGGGACAGCGGCTACAACGCCTTCACCGCCATGTGGGGAGGGACCGCGAACTTCGAGGGCTACGGCAAGGTCAGCACACTGAGCAAGATTCTCGTCTCCGACCGGGCCATCCACGACACCATCGCCTCCCTCGTCGTCGACGGGGTCCTGCACCGCCACCCGACCCTGCGGGTCGCGAGTATCGAGAACGGCTCCGACTGGGTGTCACTGCTGGTCAGGCGGCTGCAGAAGCAGGCGAACCAGACGCCGTGGGATTTCCCGGAGGAGCCCCTCGAGGCGATTCGCCGCAGTGTCTGGGTGGCGCCGTACTACGAGGAGGACCTGCCGGCGCTGGCGGAGCTCATCGGTGTCGAGCGCGTGCTGTTCGGCTCCGACTGGCCGCACGGCGAAGGGCTCGAGCAGCCGCTGGACTTCCTCAAGGAGCTCGACGGCTTCAGCGAGGCCGAGGTGCGCAGGATCATGCGGGACAACGCGATCGAGCTCCTCGGCCCCGCGTCACTCTGAGAGCGTCCTCGCCCGCCGGCGCGGTGGCCTGGTCCGTCAGCCGGGCCAGGCCACCGTCTTGGTCTCGGTGAAGATCTCCAGGCCCTCGATGCCGCACTGGCGCCCGACACCGGACTGCTTGTAACCGCCGAACGGGGCGTCGGCGCCGTACCACATGCCGCCGTTGATGCCGAGTGTCCCGGTGCGGATCCGGCGGGCCACCGCCTTCGCCCGGTCCAGGTCACCCGAGGTGATCATCCCGGACAGCCCGTACGCGGAGTCGTTGGCGATGCGGATCGCGTCCTCGTCGTCCTCGAAGCCGATCACGACCAGGACCGGTCCGAAGATCTCCTCCTGCGCGATCGTCATGCCGGGCTCGACGCCGGCGAACAGGGTCGGCTCCACGAAGTACCCGCGGGTGAGGCCGGACGGCACCCCGCCGCCCACCACGACCCGCGCCCCCTCCCGTCGGCCGGTCTCGATGTAGCCCGGGACCCGCTCCTGCTGCCGCTTCGAGACCTGCGGGCCCTGCAGGACGGACGGATCGGTCGGGTCGCCGTACCGGACGTCCTCGAACGCCGCCCGGGCCAGGTCGACCGCCTCGTCGTGGCGCGAGTTCGGGACCAGCAGCCGGGTCGGCATCGCACAGCCCTGGCCGCCGTGCAGGCAGACCATCGCGGCGGGCGGTATGGCCGCTGCGAGGTCGGCGTCGTCGAGAACGAGGTTGACCGACTTGCCGCCCAGCTCGAGGAAGGTGGGCTTCACCGTGGCGGCGGCCGCGGCCATGACGCGGCGCCCGGTCGCCGTCGACCCGGTGAAGGCGACCATGTCGACGAGCGGTGAGGTGGACAGGACCTCGCCGACGAGGTGGTCCGAGGACGGCACGATGTTCACGACGCCCGGCGGGATGTCGGTGTGCTCGGCGATCAGCCGGCCGATGCGGGTGGCGTTCCAGGGGGTGTCCGGAGCCGGCTTGAGCACGCAGGTGTTGCCCATGGCGAGGATGGGCCCGAGCTTGTTGAGCGCGATCTCGAACGGGAAGTTCCACGGCACGATCACGCCGACCACGCCGAGGGGCTCCTTCCAGACCTCCCGGGCGGACGGGAAGCCGAAGCCGAAGGCGTCCTTCGGGGGGAGTGGGCGCGACCAGGGGAAGGACTCGATCATCTCCGCCGGCCAGCGCAGCGCCTCGCGCAGCGGGGCGTCGAGCTGCGGCCCGTACGTGGTGATCACGGGGCACCCGGCCTCGGCGACGARCTCGGCGCGCAGGTCCTCCGCCTCGCTCTCGAGGGCCGCCTGTAACTGCAGCAGCGCCTTGTGGCGGCCGGTGTGGTCACGGGACCATGCGGTGTGGTCGAACGCGGCGCGGGCCGCGGCGACGGCACGTGCCATGTCGGCGGGGGAGCCGTCGGCCGTGGTGCCGAGCACCTCCTCCGTGGCCGGGTTGACGTTGTCGAAGACGCGGCCGTCCGCGGCCTCGACGAGTCTGCCGTTGATCARCATGCGCTGTTCGGGCATCGGTCCTCCAGGGAAGCTGTGAACTGTCGTGGTGGGATGGCTCCGGGAGCTGGGCGAGGTCCGTGGGTCGCCGCTCGGTGTCGGCGCAGACCGGCGGCCGACGTTACTCCAGCGGGACCAATATATATAGATCTATAGAGGTCGCATCCTGGAAAACATATGAATGTTTTGGTAGCCTCCGGCCATGCGGATCGTGCGGCCAGGGCGGAGCGATCGGTGACCGTCGAACGTGGCCTGCCTTCATGAACCTGGCACCCAGCGAGGAGCAGCAGGCGCTCGTCGCCTCGTTCACGGAGCTGCTCGCGAAGCACGCCTCGCCGGAACGGGTGCGGGCTGCCGAGCCGGTGGGCTTCGATCGGGTTCTCTGGGCGGCGCTGCGCGACGTCGGAGTGCTCGAGATGGCCGTCCCGGAGAAGCACGGCGGCTGGGGGGCGGCGCTCCTCGACCTCGTCCTGGTCGCCGAGCCGGTCGGAGCTGCGGCCGCCCCGGCGCCCGTCGTCGAGACGCAGGTCGCGGCCGCGCTGCTGGCGGCCCTGGGCGGCGGTCCGGGCACCGGCGCGGACACCGCCGCGGCGCGGACCGCGCTGCTGGCCGCGCTCCGCGGTGAGCGGCTGGTGACACTGGCCGTGCGCCCCGCGACCGGCGGCACGGCGTTGCTCGTACCCGGGGCTGCCATCGCCGACGAGGCCGTCGTGCTCGACGGCGAGCGGTTGCTGCTCGCGCCGCTGCACGACGGTACGCGCCGTCCCGTCGCCAACCTCGCCAGTGCCCCGCTGGCGGACGTCATCCTCGACACCGGCGCGGTGGAGCTCGCCCGCGGCCCGGCCGCGGTTGCCGCCTTCGAGACGGCGCTCGACGACTGGCTGGTGCTGACTGCCGGCGCGCTCGTCGGGACGGCCGCGGCGGCGCACCGGACCACCTGCGAGTACGCGCGGGAGCGGCAGGCGTGGGGCGTGCCGATCGGCGCCAACCAGGCGGTGGCGCATCCGCTGGCGAACGGCGCGACGGCACTGGACGGCGCCCGGCTGCTGGTGGCGCGGGCGGCCGCGGAGCCGGTGCGGGGATCACGCCGCGCCCGCGAGCTGGCCGCGATGGCCTTCGCGTTCGCGGCGGAGACCGCCCGGCAGGTGACCTACGACGCCGTCCACTTCCACGGCGGCTACGGCTTCATGCTCGAGTACGACCTGCAGCTGTTCTACCGGCGGGCGAGGGGCTGGGCGCGGGTGTGGGGCGAGCCGCGGGACGCCTACCTGCGGGCGGCCCGAGCCCGGTACGGCGGCGACACGGAGGTCTGAGCACGTGGATTTCGAACTGGACGAGTCCGTGGCGGCGTTCCGCGCCGAGGTCCGGGAGTTCCTCGCACAGGAGCTGACTCCCGAGCTCGACGACCGGGCGTACCGCAGCGGCGTGTCGCACGACGCGGCCTTCGCCCGGCGGCTGGCCGAGCGCGGATGGGTCGGCCCGGGCTGGGAACGGGATGACGGCCACCGGCGGCTGAACCCGTACGAGGTCCACGTACTGGAGGAGGAGCTGACCAGGGCCGAGGCGCCGATCTACGCCGTCGCGACCACGGAGATGGTCGCGAACGTCATCCGGGTGGTCGGCTCGGCACAGCTGCGGGCCGAGATCCTCCCGCGGTTCCTGCGCGGGGAGCTCACCATCGCGCTGGGCATGACCGAACCGGAGGCGGGTTCCGACGTCGCCGGTGTGCGGACCCGGGCCCGCCGCGACGGCGACCGCTGGATCGTGGACGGCCAGAAGATGTTCACRACCAACGGCCACGTCACCGACTACATCTTCCTGCTCACCCGCACCGGCACTCGTCCGGACGGCCCGCGGCACGCCGGCCTCACCATGTTCCTGGTGCGCCTCGACCAGCCCGGCATCGAGGTGCAGGCCGTGTACACCCTCTCCGGGGAGCGGACGAACATCGTGTTCCTCAGCGAGGTGGTGGTCGAGGACCGCTGGCGCATCGGCGAGGTCGACGGCGGGTGGCGGGCGCTGATGCTCGCGCTCCAGGACGAGCACTCCGCGGCGTTCAGCCCGCACCTGGACCGCCTGCTCGGGGCGGTGGAGGGCTGGGCGCGCGCCGGCGGTCGGCTGCACGAGCCCGACGTGCAGGCGCGCCTCGGTCGCTGGGCGACGGCGCTCGAGGTCGCCCAGCTGCTGGAGCTGCGTACCACCTGGATGAGTGCCGCCGGCCAGGTCCCGGTGGCCGAGGGCCCGATGTCGAAGCTGTTCAGCACCGAGTCCCTGGTCAGCGCCGCCGAGGACCTGACCGAGCTGGTCGGGCCGGACGCGCTGCGCAGCCGGCTCGACCCCATGGCTCTCGCCGACGGCCGTATCGAACACGCCCTGCGGTTCTCGCTCGGCACGGCGATCTACGCGGGCACCAGCGAGATCCAGCGCAACATCATCGCCGAGCAGGCCTGTCGCCTGCCCCGAAGCCAGCACCCGTCGGGCTGACCGTCCGCTGGCGCCGGGAAGCAAATCTGATCATCGGCTGCCGAGCAGCTCCAGGGTGCCGAGGTCGCGGATGGCGCTGCACGCATTCGTGATCATCGAGAGGAACATCCGGTCGGAGTTCTCGGTGGGTTCGTTGGTCGCGTAGACGCAGCCGAGCACGGTGAGCAGCGGTGCCTGCGGGGTTCCGAGCCGGTAGTCCCGGAAGCACTCCTCAAGCGGGTAGTCGTCGACCCCCATCTGGACGAGCCGCTCGTGATAGGCGCGAACCAGGGTGTTTTCCTGAGCCCGCCGGACCGCGGGCGGCAGCGCGGTGGACAGGAAGTAGGCGACGTCGCGACCGGCGAAGCCGATCTCGAGCGACTGCCAGTCGACGGCCGTCACCTCGTGGGACCCGGCGAACAGGAGGTTGTCGAGCCGGTAGTCGCCGTGGATGAGGGTGTGGCGGGTGCAGACCTGCCGGCCCCACCGGGCGAAGTGGTCGACCGTCCGGCGCAGCGTGTCCGCGTCGGTCGGGGGGAGACGGTCCCGGAACCGGTCGAGGAACGGCACCATGGCCGCGGCGAGGACCTCGCCGAGGAAGCCGAAACCGGCCTCGTCCGTCCGGCGCAGCCAGTCGGCGCCGTCGGCGAGGCCGTCGGTGTTCCAGAACGGACCGTGCAGGCCGGCGAGGTTGCGTAACGCGGCCTCGGCCTCGGGGATGCCGCAGCCATCCACCTGCAGGCCCGGCAGTGCCGGGTGCGCGTCCTCGAGCACCAGCGTGAAGGTCCGGCCGTCGGCGGTGATCGCGGCGCTCCAGCACCGGGGGACCCGGATCCGGGCGCCCGGGGCGAACCTGGTGTAGAAGCCCACCTCGCTGCGGTAGCCGGGGACGATCTGGCCGCGGCCCTCGGGGGTGCCGGCGGCCAGCTTGAGTACCACCGACGAGGGCGCCCGGTCGGCGCCGCCGGGCTGGACGTCCAGGTGGAAGCGGTAGCTGGAGCTGAGCTGGCCGCCTCCGACGGGTTGGTGGCGCAGCCCGACGACCTCGGCGTCGGTGCCACCGCGGCGCAGGGCGTCGGTCATCCACTCGGGAGTGACCTCGCCGGGGTCGTCGACGATCCACTCCAGCGCTCTGCCCGCCGACTCGGTCATGCCTGGCCTCCGGAGTACTCAGGAAATCGTGTAGCGGATGGGGAGGCGCTTGGGCCCGCCGACGAACAGGGTCTGCATGTACTCGGGTACACCGGCCAGTTCGACCTCTCGTAGGCGTGGCACCAGCTCGTTGTAGAGGGCACGGCCCTCCAGCCGGGCGAGGTGGGTGCCGAGGCAGTAGTGGGCGCCGAAGCCGAAGCCGACGTGCTTGTTCGGGGTCCGGGCCACGTCGAACGCGCCGGGGTCGGCGAAGACGTCCTCGTCCCGGTTGGCCGACGGGTAGGACAGCAGCACCGCCTCGCCGGCCGCGATCGGGACGCCGCGCACGACGGTGTCCTCGGCCGCGGTCCGCATGAAGTGCTTGACCGGGGAGACCCAGCGGATCATCTCCTCGACCGCGGTGGGCACCAGGCCCGGGTCCGCGGAAAGCCGCCGCCACTGGTCCGGGTGCTCGAGCAGGGCGTGCAGCCCGCCCGAGATCGCCGCACTCGTCGTGTCGTGCCCGGCAGTGGCGATCAGGACGTAGTACCCGACCGCCTCCAGCTCGCCGATCTGCTCGCCGTCGACCGCGGCGTTGGCGATCACCGAGCCCAGGTCGTCGGTCGGCGCCGCGCGGCGGTTCGCGATCACTGTCTGGAAGTACTGGAAGAAGTCCAGCAGGGTTTCCAGGGCGGCGGTGTCGCCCGGGTTGCGGGCGAGATCCACGTCGTCGGTGCCGAACAGCTCCTGGGTGAGCGTCAGCATCCGGGGGAAGTCCTCCTCGGGCAGCCCGAGCAGGGAGAGGATGACGTACAGCGGATAGTGCGCGGCGACGTCCGTGACGAAGTCGCATTCCCCGCCGAGGTCCGCCATGTGGTCGACGAAACGTTTCGCGAGCTGGGCGATGCGGTCGGACAGCCGCCGGACACCGGCCGGCTTGAACCAGTCGGCACTGACGCCCCGGTAGACCGGGTGGTCCGGCGCGTCCATCTGCACCAGCGTGCGCACAGGTGGGGCGGGCGCGCTCGGGTCCTGGCTGACGGCTGTCCGCGGCGCGTTGTGCCACACCTGCGCGTCCCGGGAGATCGCCATGACGTCCTCGTACCGGGTGACCGCCCAGAACGGCGCGAAGCCGTCCGAGGCGACGCGGTGCACCGGCGAGTGGCGGCGCAGCAGCGCCGTCGCGGCGTGGAACCGCTTCTCGTCTGCGTACGCCGTCGGGTCGGTGAAGACGCGGCCCGCTTCGTCGAGATCCATAGTGGGTCCTTCCGGTGGCACGTGGCACGCACGGGGCGGGCTTCGCCCCCTGCCCGGTGGGCGTCGCGGTCCCTGGTCACGGGCGTCGCGCACGACCGGAGAGTAGCAAAATATCTAGTTCTTTCGCGAATAATTGACATCGTTCCCGGGTGGAGCATCCGTCGCCGGCTACCGCGGCTTGGCGTCGGTGAGCCGCGCCGTCGCGACGGCGCCCAGCCTGCCGGTGCCGACATCGGTCAGGTGCACCAGGCACACCTCCCCATACCGGTCGGCCACCGCGCGGGCCGGCCCGACGGAGAACGGTCGCAGGTAGCGGAGGCCGAGGGCGGTCAGCACCACCGGTTCCCCGACGGACGAGGCCGCCGCCTCCTCGGCGGCGAACGCGACAAGGCCGCCCTGGATGGCCCCGCCCGAGTTGAGGCCGTCCACCCGCCGAGGTACCTCGGCGGTTCCGGGAGCCACGACGACGCTGCCGACCCGCTCGGCGAGGGGGACCGGTAGACGGGACGGCCCTTCGGCAAGCCCGGCCAGGAAGCGGCGGGAGATGACGTGGCCGGGGTTCGGGGAGGCGACGAACGACGCGTGGCAGACGGCGCTCAGAGCCCCCGAGGTCTCGTTGCGGAACCGTGCCTCGCAGACGAGGACCGTCCGGCCGGCCTTGACGGTCCTCGCCTCGACCGAGATCGTGTCGCCGATCTCGGCCGGCTCGAGGACCTGTACATCGAGGTCGAGGGTCAGGGCCGGCCGGGGCACGGTCAGATTCAGGGCGAGCAGGCCCGTGACGACGTCCGCCCAGGTCGCCAGCACGGACGTCCGCAGGGCGGTCGCGCCGGGGACGCACAGCTCGCCGAACACGGCGGCGTGCCCGGTGGCCACGCCGCCGTCGATCGAGAAGTCCAGGCCGAGCTCCCTGACGACGTGGCTCACGTCCCCCGCGTTGCTCATGCTGCCCGGATCGCTCACAGGGCCGTCCCTTCGATTGTCAGCCCTCGTTGCCGAACGGCTTGTAGGGCAGTGTCGGGCTGCCCTCCGCGTCGAGGGTCGTCATCAGCCCGCCTCGGGTGCAGGCGGCTGGCACGAGCGGGTTGGCACTGCCGTCACAGTGGAAGGTCAGGCCTGGCGCGGCCGGCAACGGCAGCTCCGGTGCGGAGCGGATCTTCTCGATGATGCGGGTGGGGGTGACCTCCCCGGTGAGGCCGTCGAGCGCGTGGCTGAGCGCCGTCATCGTCACGAAGATCGTGGAGCCCATCGAGTTGCTCATGTCGATGTCGTTCTCGTCGTAGGCGTCCACGATCGCCTGCCACCGGCGCAGGTCGGGATTCTCGTGGTCGTCGATGGCGAACGGTGCCGACGCGTACACGCCCTCGAACGCGTCACCGAGGGCGGTCTTCGAGCTGTCGGAGACGCACTGGTTGACGACGCTGATCGGCCCGTCGAAGCTTGCCGCCCGCAGCCCGTTGAACGCCGCGATACAGAAGGCGTCGCCGCCGATGATGTGCACCTCGGTCGGCCCGCCGCCCGCGATCCGGATCATCTGCGGGCTCATGTCCGCCTGGTCGGGCGGGATGGCGACCACCTCCAGCTCCAGACCGGCGTCGCCGAAGATCTGGTCGCCGACGGCGTCGTAGAACCCGGTGACCACGGGCACGTCGACGCCGACGACGGTCACCTTCGGCAGATTGTTCTCCCTGGCCACGGTGATCGGCATCCCCGCCAGACCCGCGATCTGGTCCGCCAGCGCGAACGTGGAGTCCCGGTCGAGGATGGCCGCCTGCTCGGTGGTGGCGTAGACGAAGATCGGGATACCGGCGTCGTGCAGTGGCTTCCACGCCGTTCCCATGGCCGTCGACTCGCCCGCGACCGTGATCGCCACGTCGGCCTGGATGAAGTCGGTCGCGCAGTCCGCCGCCCGGCTCGGGTCGGCCGCGGTCTCGCAGGTCACCAGCTCGATCGGACGTCCGCCGATGCCCCCGGCGTGCTCGTTGAGGTACTTCGTCATCGCGACGGCGGCGTCGATCTGGATCGTGTTGTCGAAGGCCGGTGTGCTGCCGTCGCTGACGAAGCCGACCTTGACCGGCGCGCCGCCGGCCGGCCGACTCGGGCCGAGCAGCGAGCGGTCGACGCCGCCATCGTCCGTCGGGCCCGGGTCGGAGTCGCCTCCGCCGCACGCCGCGCCGGCGAGTGCCAGCGCGGTGAGTGCCGTCGCCATCAGCCCGCGCATGCGCGAGCGGGTCCATAAGCTGCCTGTCCGCGTGCTCAGTTCCATGATCTGTGTCCCTGTGTGAGGGGCGGCTGGGCGGCCGCGCCGAGATGTCGCCGGTTCTGGGTGCCGGCGGATCGTGAGGGGGCGGTCGCGCTCGCCCGGCTCTGGTGCCACCGGAGATCCCGGAGGATGTCCCGGCCGTCGGCAGGCGCACCCCGGCTTCCTGGCGCCTGATCGCGGAGTCTAGGTAATACATCTAGACTTTTCTAGCCTCAAGGCGAGACGATGGCCAGGAGGTGCCACCGGCGACGGCCGGTGGCCGCCGGCGTGCCCACGCGCGCACCGGACGGGCACAGGGAGGACGACGACGTGACGTTCTGGGGCCTGCTCGACGACGCCACCCGGCGCGCGCCGGACGCCGTCGTGCTGGCGGACGACCACGGCCGGTCGCTGACCACGGCAGCCCTGCGCGACGCGGCCGGCCGCGCGGCGGCGGGACTGCACAGGCGTGGGGTGGGGCCGGGCGACGTCGTGTGCTGGCAGCTGCCCACGACGCTCGAGGCGGCGGTGGTCATGGCGGCCTGCGCGCGGCTCGGGGCGGTCCAGAACCCGGTGATTCCCGTGTTCCGCCACCGGGAGGTCGGGTTCATCGTGCGGCAGGTCTCGGCCCGTCTGGTCATCGTGCCCGAGTCGTGGCACGGCTTCGGCCACGGCGCGATGGCCAGGTCGCTCGGGCCCGAGGTGCTGGTGCTGGACCTCGACGGCCCGCCCGGGCCGGCGCTTCGGCTGCCGGAGGGCGACCCCGCGAGCCTGCCCCCCGCCCCCGCCCCCGCCCGGGCCCGGGCTGACGAGTGCCGGTGGATCTACTACTCCTCCGGCACCACCGCCGACCCGAAGGGCGTCCGGCACACCGACGAATCGGTGATCGCCTCGTCGGCCGGTGTCGTCGACGGGCTCGGTTTCGGTGCCGGCGACGTGTACCCGATCGCCTGGCCGATCGCCCACATCGGCGGGGTCTCGATGCTCGCGGCGGCGCTGCGGACCGGCGGGACGCTGGTTCTGTTCGACGTGTTCGACCCGGCTGTGACGCCGGAGCGGATGGCCGCCCACCGGCCGACGGTCCTCGGCTCCGCGACGCCCTTCTTCCACGCCTACCTGGCGGCGCAGCGCCGCCACGGAGGGGATCCCCTCTTCCCGGCGCTGCGCGCCTGCGTGGGCGGCGGCGCGGCGACACCGGAGCCCGTGAACCGGGAGGTCGCGCAGGTCCTCGGGGTGTCCGGAGTCGTGGGCTCCTGGGGTCTCACCGAGTTCCCGGTGGCCACCAGCGAGAGGTCGACCGACGCCGAGCCCGGCACCACGGTCGGCCGGCCGGCTGCCGGCGTCCGGGTACGGGTCGTCGACGGCGAACTGCGGCTGAAGGGCCCCCAGTGCTTCCTCGGCTACGCGGATGCCGGGCTCGACGCCGAGGCCTTCGACGCCGACGGCTGGCTGCGGACGGGTGACCTCGGCGATGTCGACGAGCAGGGTCGGGTGCGGGTGCGGGGCCGCCGCAAGGAGGTCGTCATCCGCAACGCGGAGACCATCTCGGCGGCGGAGGTGGAGGGGGTGCTGGCCCGGCACCCGGCGGTGCGCGACGTCGCGGTCGTCGGCGTGCCGGACGAGCGGACCGGCGAGCGGATCTGCGCCGTCGTCGTGGTCCGGCCGGGTCACGACGTCCCGCTGGCCGTTCTCGTCGCGCACTGCCAGGCCGAGGGACTGGCCCGCCACAAGTGCCCGGAACGCCTCGAGATCGTCGGCGAGCTGCCGCGCAACCCGATGGGCAAGGTCCTCCGGCGTGCACTCGAAGGCTGGTTGGCATCGGTCTCGGGTGATCGTGTCGACTGAAAATATCTATATTAATGCCGGTTGGACGGAGGACCCGATGGATTCGACGCTCGTCGAACGCAGTGACGGCCTGGTCACGGTCGTCTTCAACCGCCCGGAGAAGAAGAACGCGCTGAACGGGGCCAGCTGGGCCGACCTCGACCGGGTGCTGACCGAGGTCGCCCGGGACCCGGCTGACCGGGCGCTCCTGCTGACCGGCGCCGGTGGGAACTTCTCCTCGGGCGCTGACCTGACCGGCGGCGCGGGCACGGGGGACGAGGCCAGCGGGCTTTCCGGACCTCGGCAGGCGATCCTGCACGAGATGCGCACAGCGGGCGACATCGTCAACCGGCTGCACCGGCTGCCGAAGCCGACCATCGCGGCGGTGGACGGCGTCGCCGTCGGCGTGTCGCTCGGCCTGGTGCTCGCCTGCGACCTCGTCGTCGCCAGCGACCGGGCCCGGTTCTGCGAGGTGTTCGCCAGACGAGGCCTGTCCCTTGACGGCGGGACGTCCTGGAGCCTGCCCCGCCAGATCGGGCTGCGCCGGGCGAAGCAGATGGCCCTGTTCGGCGACTGGGTGGGGGCGCGGGACGCGCTGGCGTGGGGCCTGGTCAACGAGGTCGTGCCGGCCGACGAGCTGACGAAGGTCGCCACCGCGTGGGGCCGTCGGCTGGCCGCAGGACCGACGACGGCGCTCAGCCTGGTCAAACGGCTGCTGGACGCGAGCGACTCGGCCACGTTCGAGCGGGCGGTGGAGGACGAGGCGCGAGCCCAGCACATCGCCTACACCACGATGGATGCGCGGGAGGGCTTCCGGGCCTTCGCCGAGCGCCGCGAGCCGGGGTTCACCGGCGCATGAGCGTCGGGCTGCTGGCGTCCGCGACGCCCGAGCAGGAGCTGCTCCTCGACTCCAGCTCCAGGTTCATCGAGCGGACGATGCCGCTGCCGTCGGTCCGCGAGCTCGCCGCGGGCTCCGGCGGAGTGGACGCGCGCTACCACGAGGCCGCGGGCTCGCTCGGCTGGTTCGGGATGCTGGTCGGCGAGGAGCACGGCGGCGGCACCGTGTCGGGCAACGGCCTGCTGGACGCGGCGGCGGTCGCCGCCGAGCGGGGCGGCGTCCTGCAACCCGGCTCGTTCGCCACGGCGAACGTCGTCGCTCACCTGCTGGCGGCCGAGGGCTCGAGGCACGGCGAGGTCCTTGCCCGGCTGGTGGCTGGCCGCGCCCGGGCGACGTGGGCGGTGGGCGACGTCGCCGGGCTGACGCCGGGCGCCGGCGAGATCGTCGCGGGCGAGGACGGTGGCGGTGGCTTCCGTCTCGACGGTGACGTCCGGCACGTACCGGACGCGGCCGACTGCGACCTGCTGGTCGTCACCGCGCACGGGCCGCGCGGGCTGACGCAGTTCCTGGTCGCGGCGGACACACCCGGAGTCCAGGCGCGGCGGATGGCGAGTCTGGACATCACCCGCCGGCCGGGCGCGGTGCGGTTCCACGATGTCCGGGTGGGTGCGGACGCCGTGCTCGGAGCGCCGGGCGACGCGACCGCGGCGCGGTTCGAGTGGCAGGTCGGGATCGCCGCGGTCCTCACCGCCGCGGAGTCGGTCGGGGCGATGCACCGTGACCTCGAAGCAGCCGTCGAACACGCCGGGACCCGTATCGCCTTCGGACGGCCGATCGGCTCGTTCCAGGCGGTCAAGCACCTGCTCGCCGACCTGAGTCTCTCCCTCGAGATGGCGAAGGCCGTGGTGTCCGCCGCCGCGGAGTCGCTCGGTTCGGAGCCGCCCGGTTCGGAGCCGCCCGGTTTCGGCGCCCGCGACGGGGTGGATCTCGCGCATGCCGCGAAGGCCTTCGTCGCCGAGCACGGCGTTGAGCTGGCCCACGGCTGTTTCCAGGTCTTCGGCGGGGTCGGTTACACCTGGGAGCACGACCACCACCTGTTCATGAGGCGCCTCGCGGCGGACGCTGTGGCGTTCGGCTCGGCGCAGTGGCATCGCGACCGGCTGGGCGAGCGGATCGGAGTCGGCTGATGCGGGACATCGCGGCGGAGCACGACAGTGACGTGGGGGCGGAGCACGACGACGGCGACAACGCCGCGCCGGAACGCGACGACAGCGCGGCACCGGAACGCGAGGTCCGTGCGCCGGCGCAGGCTCTCGACGAGTACCGGGCCCGGGCCCGGGCCTGGATCGAGGCGAACCTCGAGCGGGGCCAGGCTTCAGGCCTCCGCAGGGGCGACACCGATCCGGCTGCGATCGCGGCCGGGCGTGCGCTGCAGCGCCGGTTGTACGAGGCCGGGTACACGGGGATCACCTGGCCGCGCGAGTACGGCGGCCAGGGCCTTGGCCCGGAGTACGAACGTGCCTTCCAGCAGGAGGCGCGCGGCTACCGGCTGCCCGACCTGGGCATAGCCGGCGGCACCACGTTCGGCGTGTGCGCCATGACGATGCTCGCGCATGCGTCGGCGGACTTCCTGCGCAGGCACATCCCGAGGATCCTCGCCGGCGAGGAGCTGTTCGTGCAGTTCTTCTCCGAGCCGGAGGCCGGGTCGGACCTGGCCGGTGTGCGCACCCGGGCGGTCCGTTCCGGCGACGGGTGGGTCCTCAACGGGTCGAAGATCTGGAGCAGCGGGGCCTACTACGCCGACTGGGGCATGTGCCTCGCCCGCACCGACTGGGACGTGCCCAAGCACCGTGGACTGACGTGGTTCGCCGTCCCCGTCACCGCTCCCGGCGTGACCGTGGAGCGGATCAGACAGATCACCGGCGACGCCGAGTTCTGCCAGGAGTTCTTCGACGACGTCGTGCTCGGCGACGGTGACGTCATCGGCCAGGTGAACGACGGCTGGACCGTCGCCCAGACCATGCTGATGTTCGAACGCGGGGGAGGGCTCAGCCACGGCACCCGTACCACCGGGGCCTCGACGGGTGTCGCGCCCGACCTCGTCGAGCTCGCCCGGGCCACCGGCCGGCTGGCCGACCCGCTCACCCGCGATCTGATCGTGCGTGCCCACGTCGACGACGTGGCACGCCGGGCGTTGCTCGCGCGGCTCGGCGAGCGGATGCGGACGGATCCCGCCCAGGCGCTGCACCTCGCCTCCTACGCCAAGCTGGTCAGCGGCGTCCACGACCCGATCCGCGCCGACATCGCCATGCGCATCGGCGGTGCGGACGCTGTGAACTGGGAAACCGTGGGCGCGGACGGAGCGTGCGCGGACGGAGCGCACGGGGACGCCGTGAGCGGGGACGCCGTGAACCGGGACGAGCGGCCCGGCGACAGCCCTGGGCCGAAGGTCGCGGTCGGCTTCCTCAACAGCCGCTTCATGTCCATCGCCGGTGGAACCAACGAGATGCAGCGCAACAGTATCGGCGAGCGTGTGCTCGGCCTCCCCCGTGAACCGTCCTTCGACCGCGGCAAGCCGTTCCGGGAGGTGCTGCGGGACGCCCGTGGCTGGTCGTCAGCCCGGGAGTAGCCCGCCTGCGGGGCGGCCGCCCGGCCGCCCCGCAGACCCGTCAGGTTGTCGGCACGGTGGCGGACACCGCTGCGAGAGCCGCCCGCCGTGCCCAGATGTAGTCGGCCTTGCCGGTGGCGTGGCGGCCGATCCGCGGGCACAGCAGCACGGCCCGGGGCGCCTTGAACCGCGCGACCTGGCCGGCGACGTGCTCACGGACCGCGGCAGGGGACAACTGTGCACCTGCCCGGAGCTGGACGAGCGCGACCACCTCCTCGCCGTAGCGGTCGTTCGGCCGCCCGACGACGAGCGCGTCGAGGATGTCGGGGTGCTGCCGAAGGACCTCCTCCACCTCCTCGACGAACACCTTCTCGCCGCCGGTGTTGACGACCATCGCGTCCCGCCCGAGCACGATGATGTCGCCGTCGCTGTTGTAGTGGGCGCGGTCGCCGGGAACCGAGGTCCGCCGGCCGTCGACGAGCGGGAAGGTCTGTTCCGTACGCACCCGGTCGCCGAGGTAGCCGAGTGGGATCCGGCCGACCCGTGCCGTCCAGCCGACCTCGTCGTCCCGAGGGTCGAGGAAGCGGGACCGGTCCGCCGACAGCACCGCCGCACCCGCGGAGAGCCTGAACCGATGCGCCGGCCTGCCCGACGTCGATGTCCCGAACGCCATCCCGCCCGTTTCGGACGCGCCGTACCCGTCGACGACGGTGAGCTGGGGCAGCAGGTCGAGCAGCGCCTGCTTGAGCCCGGTGCTGGTCGTCGCACCCCCGGTGCCGAGCCGCACCAACGAGGTCAGGTCGTAGGAGCCGGCGCTGATCTCGTCCACCAGCGGCCGGGCGTAGGCGTCGCCCACGATCGACATCATCGTCACCCGCTCGCGCTCGACGGTCCGCAGAATCTCCCGCGCGTCGAACGGCCGGGAGTCGTCGTGCAGGACAACCGTGCCGCCGTTGACGAGCCCGGCGAACGCGGTCCACTGCGAGGCGCCGTGCATCAGCGGGGGAGCCGCGAACCAGACGCCCGCCCCGGCCTCGGCGATCTCCGCGATGACGTCGCGGGTGGCTCCCTCGACCCCGCCCGTGGCGGAGACGTAGACGTCCCCCTGACGCCACAGCACGCCCTTCGGGGTCCCGGTCGTGCCGCCGGTGCAGACGAGGTAGAGGTCGTCGGGTGACGGCATGGGAAGGTCGTGGACGCCCTCGGCGTCGGCCACCGCCGCGACGAACGAGGTGCTGCCCGGCAGGGGGGCGACGCCGGAGCCGTCGTCGACGTCGATCAGCAGCAGCCCGCTGAGGTCGCCGTCGAGACGGTCGTCCAGCCGGGCGCCCTGAGCGATCTTCGGGCCCAGTCGCCGGTGGTACACCACGGCCTCGGCACCGACCTGGCTCAGCAGCGCGCCGATCTCCCGCGGCGCGTAGTGGTGGTTGACGTTGAACGGTACGGCCCGGGCCCGGAAGGCCCCGATCATCGTCTCGAGGTACTCGGGGCAGTTCGACATCACCAGCGCCACGGGGCTCTGGCCGCACTCCCAACGCCGCAGCTCGCGGCGCTCGCGTCGCACGCCGAGCCCGTGCTGCCGGAAGTGCGCGGCGAGATGCCGGGTGCGGTCCCGCACCTGCGCATAGCTTCGGCGCGTGGTGGCCGACACCAGCATGTCACGGTCGGGGGCCACGTCGGTGACGACGTCGAGCACGGCGGGTAACGACCACTCCTGCGTTGTCACGCGGTTCTCCCTCACCCCGGGCGCAGGTCGGGCTCGCGCTCGCAGGTTGTCCGGTTGACGTATCCGCCCAATATCTCTAGATATATGTCCATGGCGCAAGAGTCTCCCCCGTCGTACCACCCGAACATCCGGGCTGACCGTGACGGCTTCGTCGTGACCGTCACGATCGACCGGCCGGAGTCGAAGAACGCCTGCACGGGCGACATGTGGGTGGCGCTCGGACGCACCTTCCGGGACGTCGCCTTCTCGGGCGCCCGCGCTGTCATCCTCACCGGCGCCGGCGGGGACTTCTGCACCGGAGCGGACCTCGGTGGCGCCCCCGGCGTGAGCCCGTCGAACGGGAACGGGAACGGGAGCGGGACCAGGAGCGGGGCGCCGCCGCACAACCTGGACAACATGCGGGTCCTGGCCGACGTGGTGCTGGCGGTCCACGACTGTCCGGTGCCGGTCGTGGCCAAGGTCGACGGCCTGTGCGTCGGTGCCGGTCTGGGCCTCGCGCTGGCCGCCGACCTCACCTGGTGCGCCCGGACGGCCCGGTTCTCGCTGATCTTCGCCAGGCGGGGCCTCAGCCTCGACTTCGGCACCTCCTGGCTGCTGCGCCAGCGGATCGGCGTGCACAGAGCGAAGGAGCTCGCCTACACCGCGAGGATGCTCAGCGGGACGGAGGCGGCAGAGATCGGCTTCGTGAACGCGGTGGTGCCGGCGGAGGGCCTCGACGCCGCGGTTCGCGAGATCGCCGACAGCATCGCCGCCGGGCCGCCGGTGGCGCTGTCCATGACCAAGCGTGCACTGGCCGCCGCCGGGACGTCGTCCCTCGCCCAGGCGCTCGAGGTCGAGGCACTGGCCCAGACGGTGAACGTCCACACCAGGGACATGCGGGAGGCGCTGGCGGCCTACGTCGAGCGCCGCCCACCCCTCTTCGAGGGACGCTGACCGGCGGTGGCACCGCCGGCTGCTCCCGGTGGCCTCAGTAGTGGTGCTGCATCAGATCGATGACCGTGCGGGCGCCCTGGGTGAGGAGCACCTTTCCCACGATCGTCATGTGCTCCTTCCAGTGTTCCTCGGCGGCGGCGGCGTCGCCCGCCTCGACAAGTGCCGCCAGCCGGGCCTGGGAGCGGAGCCCCCGTAGCCGTGTATCCGTGGTGTCCTTCCCGTCCTCGGGCTGGCTGACCGCGGCCACGGCCCGGGCGACGATCTCGTTGAGCATCTCGGCGACAATGCCGAGGGTCTGGTTTCCGGCCAGTTCGACGAGCCGGGCGTGAAAGCGCGAGTTGGCGTTTCCGAACGCCTCGGGGTCGTCGATCACCTCGAGTTGTTCGGCGCTGAGTCGCCGTAGCTCGGCGGCTGCCGAGCGATGATCCCGTGACGAGGCGATGAGCCCCGCGGCGACCGGTTCGAGCAGGCTGCGGGCGGCGTGGACGTCCGCGAGCGGCACGTTGCGGGCCTGGAGCACGAGCGCCGCGGTGCGGGCCGTCATCCGCTGGTCCGGCTGGTGGACGACGATTCCGCCGAGAACACCGCGCCTGACCGAGATCAGGCCCTCGGTCTCGAGTATGCGCAGGGCTTCGCGCAGGGATGGGCGGGAAACCCCGAAACGCTCGACCAGGTCCGGCTCGTGGCCGAGGGACTCGCCTTCCGAAAGCTCACCCTGGACGATGAGCTGCCGAAGCTCGTCGGCAATGCGCTGGGGCTTCTCGCGCAGTGYGGCCCGGCCGCGATTCGGTGCTTTTTTCGGCTGGGCCACCATGATCGACCTTCTCTGAGTGTCCGCGGTCCACCCAGCCTACCGGGCGGCGAGGATTGGCCCTCCACGCCCGCGTGTGATCACGCGATCTCGAGCCTCATACATCTAGAGATTTAGGGAGCCGCCATTCCTCCGCGAGCAGCTGGTAGGAACGTAGCCGGTCGGACTGGGCGAAGGTCGTGGTCGTCACCAGCAGCTCGTCGGCGTCGAAGCGGTCGCGCAGCTCACGCAGACCGGCGGCGACATGTCGCGGTGTTCCGACCAGCCTGGAGCGTCCCAGGTCCGCGACCAGCTCGCGGTCCTCCGGCCGCCACGGGTACGCGGACGCCTCCTTCGGGGAGGGGAACACGGTCGGCTCGCCGGTGCGGTTGGCGAGGCTCCACCGGTCATGGCCCACCGCGGCCTGCCGGGCGGAATCGTCGTCGGGTGCGACGACCACGTCCGCTGTGACGATCACGTAGGGGCGGTCCAGGGAGTCCGAGGCGCGGAAGGCCTTCCGGTAGGCCGCGAGCGAGTCCGCGGTGGTGGACGGGCTCGAGTGGTAGTTGGTCGCGTAGGGCAGGCCCAGCTGGCCGGCGACCTCCGCGCTCTCCCCGGCGGTGCGCCCGAGGATCCAGATCCCCACCTGGGCCTCGTGACCCGGGATGGCCTGGACCTGCAGCCCGCCGGCCCGGTGGGTGCCGTCGAGCAGGGTTGCGACGTCGCGCACCTGGTCGGCGTAGTCGGGACTGTTGAGCGGATTGCGGGGGAGTAGCAGCCGGTGCAGGGCGAACAGGTCCGAGCTGACCAGACGCGGGTAGGGCGAGGAGGGTCCGGTGAACGCCGGTGCGCCGTCGGGGCCCGCGCCGCGCTCGCCGGAGGGCCCGCCGTCTGTGACCGAGGACTCGGGGGGATGCCACCCTGCCCGGCCCAGTCCCAGGTCGAGCCGGCCTGGGTGGAGCGTGTCAAGCAGGCCCCATTCCCCCGCGACGGAGAGCGCGGTGCGATGGCCGAGCTGCAGGGTGCCGGAGCCGACCCGGATGTGCCTGGTGGCCTCCGCCACCAGCGCCGTCAGCAGGGTCGCCGACAGTCCGGCGGTGCTCGGGTTCAGGTGGTGTTCGGTCACCCAGTACCGGTGGTACCCGAGCCGGTCGGCGTGCCGGGCCAGGTCGAGGGTCTTGCGTAGCCCGTCCGCGACGCTCTCGCCGGAGCTGATCGGGACGAGGTCGAGCACGCCGAGAGGCACGTCGCCGTCGTGGGGAGGGAGGGGGCGGGGGTTGGCACCAGGCACCGGAGTCGACCTCGCTACAGAAGAATGAACTGATCAGTTCACTCAAATATATTGCTCCAGGGGAAGCTGGTCAGCTGGTTCCGGAAGTCGCCGGCCCCGACCCGGCTCAGAAGGCCGGCAGCACCTCGCCCTTCGGCCACCTGGTGGTGATGAAGGCGTCGACGACAACCCGGCGGTGTTCGGGGCCAGGTGGTGCTCGGTGACCCAAGTACCGGTGGTAGCCGAGCCGGTCGGCGTGCCGGGCCAGGTCGAGGGTGTTGCGCAGGGAGTCCGCGACGCTCTCGCCGGAGCTGATCGGGACGAGGTCGAGCACGCCGAGGGGCACGTCGCCGTCGTGCGGAGGAAGGGGACGGGGTTTCGTAGTCACTGGAGTCGACCTCGCTGCAGAAGGATGACCGACGCGTTCACTCAAATACTGGGCTGCTGGAAAAACGGCTGGCCGGTTTCCGGTGGTCGCTGGTGGTGGCCGGCTTCGAAACGTGCGCGGTACGCCCTCCCGATCTCGCCGGGGACTGCGGCCAGCAGTTCGCGGGTGTGGGGATGGCGCGGGTCGGCGAAGACCTGCTCCACCGGGCCGGTCTCCACGATCGCGCCGTCCTTCATCACCAGCACCCGGGAACAGATCTCCCGCACCACTGCCAGGTCGTGCGAGATGAACAGGGTGGCCAGTCCCAGCGAGCTGGTCAGCTCCCGGAACAGGGCCAGCACCTGGGCCTGGACCGAGACATCCAGTGCGGACACAGGCTCGTCGCACACGAGCAGCCGGGGCCGGGTCGCCAGCGCGCGGGCGATCGCCACCCGCTGCCGCTGGCCTCCGGAGAGCGCCAGCGGTCGGCGATCGAGATGGACGGAGGAAAGCCCGACCTGTTCGAGCAGGGTAAGCGCGTGCGCGTGTCGGTCCCGGCGCTCCACACCAGCTGTCCGCAGGGCCTCGCCGATGACGCGGGCAACCGTCCAGCGCGGGTCGAAGGCGCTCAGTGGATCCTGGGGCACAAGCTGGAGGAGGTGCCGCCGCGCTCGCCGCTCCCGCTCCGGCAGGCCGCTCCACGGCTGCCCGGCCAGCAGGATCTCCCCACCGTCGGCGTCGATCAGGCCGAGCAGAAGGCCGGCGAGGGTGGACTTCCCGGAGCCTGACTCGCCGACGAGTCCGAGCGTCTCGCCGGCCCGCAGGGTGAACGAGACATCGTCGACGGCCGTGCGTCGGTTGCCCCTGGACCCGCGGAAGCGCTTGGTGGCACCGGCTACCGTCAGTAGCGGTGGCGCCTCCAGAGTCGCGCCTGACGCAGTGGACCTGTCGTCAGGGGCGGCACTGCGGTCGGCCGTGCCGGCTGCGGTGGCTGCGGTGGCGGTGTCGGCTCCTGCGACGGGGAGCCGGCGGCGTCGGCCTGGAACCGCGTCCAGCAGCGCGATGGTGTAGGGGTGCCGGGGGCGGCTCAGGACCTCGGCGGCCGGTCCGGTCTCGACGATGACCCCCTCGCGCATCACCGCCACCTGGTCGGCCAGGGCCTCGACCACCCCCAGATCGTGGCTGATCAGCAACAGCCCGGTGCCGTCCGCCCTGAGCTGTCCGAGCAGGTCGAGAACGCGGGCCTGCACCGAGGCATCGAGCGCGGTGGTCGGCTCGTCCGCGAGGAGCACCCTGGGCCCGGCGGCCAGCGCGGAGGCGATCAGCGCCCGCTGGCGCAGCCCGCCGGAGAGCTGGTGGACATAGCTGTGGGCCCGCTCGGCGGGGTCGGGGATGCCGACCCGCTCCAGCAGCGCATGCACGGCCGGCTCGACCGCTCGCCGGGGCAGCAGCCGGTGCGCCAGGATCGGTTCGGCGACCTCCCGGCCGATCGGGCGCAGCGGGTCGAGCGCGACCAGCGCGTCCTGGGACACCAGGCCGATGCGCCGGCCGCGGACCTTCAGCCAGTCCCGCGGCCGGAAGGCGAGGGCGTCCTCGCCGTGGATGCGCAGCCGGCGGGCGGTGACGGTCGCGGTCGGCCCGGCCAGGCCCAGCAGCGCGCGGGCCAGCGCACTCTTGCCGGACCCGGACTCCCCGACGAGGGCCAGGCAGCGGCCCGCGGTCAGGGTGAGCGAGGCATCGCGCACGGCGTACACCTGGCCCGGGCCGGAACCGAACCGCACGTCGAGGCCGTCCACCTCGACCAGCGCGGCCGGCTCCAGCGCCTCCGGGGGCTCCGGTGGCGCTGCCGGGGACGACAGCAGTTCGGGAGCCCCACCGGCTCCCGTGGTGGCCGTCATGACCAGACCCGCCCGTCTGACCTGGCCTGGGCGTGGCGGCCGAGCACGGTGGCGGCGAGGACCACGACGACCAGCAGCAGGCCGGGGAACACCGCGATCCACCAGGCCTGCCCCAGGTAGTCCTGGCCCTCGGTGAGCATCGCCCCCCACTCGGGGGTGGGGGGCTGGGCGCCGAGGCCGAGGTAGCTCAGCGCGGACGCCGAGGCGATGGAGATGCCGAGGGTGACGGTGGCGAACACCAGGAGCGGCGCCAGCGTGTTCGGTAGCACGTGCCAGGCCGCGATCAGCCATCGGCGCACCCCCAGCCCGATCGCCGCGCTCACGTACCCCGAGCGGCGGACGACCAGCGCCTGGCCCCGGATCACCCGGGCGAAGCCGGGCATGGCGCTGACGGCGACGGCCAGGGTCACGCCGACCACGCCCTTGCCGGTGATCAGCACGACCATCAGCGCAAGCAGCAGTGGGGGAAGGGCAAGCAGTACGTCGGTGGTGCGCATCAGCAGCGCGTCGACGAACCGGCCGCCCAGCGCGGCGGCCAGTCCCCAGACCGTCGCGATCACCACGCCGATGCCGGTGGCGGCGGCGCCGATGGTCAGCGAGTAACGGGCACCGTGCACCACCCGGGCGAACACGTCCCGGCCGAGCTGGTCGGTGCCGAACCAGTGGTCGCCGCCGGGCGCCTGCAGGGTCTCGAGCAGGTCGCCGTCGGTGGGTCCACTGCCCGTGAACAGCGACGGCCGGATCGCCGCCACGACGAACAGCAGCAGGATGACCGCTGCGAGCGCCAGCCCCGGGCGCGGGAGGTACGGGAAGCGCAGCCGGCGCGGCATGCGCGGTCGGCGCAGGGAGGGGACCTTCATGCCGCGGCCATACCGGTCCGCCTGCGCAGCCGAGGGTCGACGACCGAGTACAGGACGTCCAGCAGGGCGCTGACGGCGACGAAGACCACCGCCGACAGCGCGACCACCCCCTGCACGACCGGGAGGTCCCGGTCGGCGACCGCCTGCAGCGTCACCCGCCCGATTCCGGACCGGGCGAAGACGGTTTCGACGATCACGGCCCCGCCGAGCAACGTGCCGACGAACCAGCCCGCCAGGGTCAGGGCAGGCAGGCTCGCGTGCCGCAGCGCGTGCCGCGCGCGCACTGAGTGTTCGGCGCTGCCGCGGGCCCGAGCGGTCAGCACAAAGGGTGCCTCCAGAGCGGTGAGCAGTCCCTCGCGCAGCACCTGGGTGAGCACCGCCGCGATCGGCAGCGCCAGTGTCACCACCGGCAGGACCAGCGAACGCGGGTCACCGGTGTCGGCCACCGGGAACCAGCCGAGGTGGAACGAGAAGACGGTGAGCAGGAGGATGCCCAGCCAGAACGGGGGAGTGGAGACGATCACCAGCTCCAGCAGCGAGCTGATCCGGCGTGGCCAGCGGGCTCGCCCGGAGGTCACCAGCGTCACGGCCACCGCGAGCACCACCGCGGAGAGCATCGCCCACAGGGCGAGTTCGACGGTCGGGCCCACCTGGTCGGTGATCACCGACCAGACAGGCTGCTGGAGCTGGTAGGAGTCGCCGAGACGACCGGTGGCCAGCCGTCCCATGTGGTCCAGGTACTGCGCGAACGGCGGGTCGTCCAGGCCGTACTCGGCCCGGAGGTGGGCACGCTGCTCGGGCCCGACCAGCGCGTGCGTTCCGACGATCGCGTTGACCGGGTCTCCGGGGATGAGCTGGAGCACTCCGAACGCGGCCGTGGCCGCGCCCCAGATGACCAGGACGGCGCCGAGCAGGCGGAGCGCCACGGGACGGATGGCCGGGTGCATCAGTCGGCCTGCACCCAGGCGGGGTAGAACTCGGGCCAGGTGGCGATGCCGAGCCGCAGGTCGTGCACCTTCTTGTTGACCCCGACGGTGGAGTTCTTCACATATGCCGGGACGACCACGGCCTGGTCGATCGTCCACTTCTGGATCTGGGAGTAGTACGTCGCCCGTTCACTCGGGTCCTGCTCCGCCTGGGYCGCCTTCAGCCACTCGTCGATCTGGGGGTCGGCGACGAGAGCGAAGTTGTGGCCGCCACCCACAGAGGTCTCGGTGGACAGGAAGAACGAGCTCAGGATGTCACCGTCCGGGCGGGCCCAGTACAGCTCGACGGTGTCGTACTTCCCTTCGTCCAGCAGGCCGGAGATCTCGGTGGCATCCGTCGAGGCGTGCAGGTCGAGGAAGAAACCGATCTTCTTCAACTCGGCCTGAGCCGCCTGGGAGAACAGAGTCGCCTCGCCGTAGATCGGCGCGAGGACGGTCAGCCGCCTGCCGTCCCTGGTGCGGTAGCCCTCGGCGTCGCGCCCCGTCCAGCCCGCCTCGTCGAGCAGCTGTCCGGCGAGCTTCGGGTCGTACGGCCAGGTCTTCTCCAACGACGGGTCGTAGCTGTGCGGGGTGGTCGGCGACAGCGGGCTCCACGCCCGCACGGTGGTGCCCTGGAACACCGACGCCACGATGGTGTCCAGGTCGAGGCCACGCTGGAACGCCCTGCGTACCCGGATGTCGGAGAAAAGCTCGCCCCTGGTGTTGAGGTAGAAGGCGTCGACGGCGCCCGGGGTCTGCCTGCTGATCGTGTTCAGTCGCGGGTTCCGCCCGACCGGGGCGATCTGGTTGGCCGGGATGTCGGCGGCGCCGTCCACCTGGCCGGAGCTGAGTGCGCCGACCCGGGTGGCGTCCTCCGCGATGAACCGGATGGTGATCGAATCCAGCCGGGCAGGCCCGCTGTGCCCGGCGCTCTTCGGTGCCCAGTCGTAGTCGGCGAACCGGGTGTAGCTGCGCTGCTGGCCGCGGGTGTAGTCGCCGGCCCTGAACGGCCCCGAGCCGATCGTCGCGGTACCCGAGCACAGGTCCTCGGCGCCGGCCTGCAGCGACGCCGGTGACGCGATGCCGAGGAAGGTGGTGCTGGCGACCTGCAGGAAGGGCGCGTAGGCGCGGCTGAACGAGACCTGGATCTCGTGCGGGCCGGTGACCTTCACTCCCTCGTACGGCCCGAGCAGGCCGGCGGCGAACTGCGATGCGGTCTCCTTGGCGGCGATGTGGTCGAAGTTCGCCCTGACCGCCTCGGCGTCGAGCCTGGCGCCGTCATGGAAGGTCACGTCGTCGCGCAGCTCGAAGGTGTAGGTACGGCCGTCGTCGCTGATCTTCCAGGACTTCGCCAGCCACGGTTCCAGTTCGCCGTCGGGCGTCTGGTAGGTGAGCGAGTCGAACACCGGGCGCTGCGTGAACGCGGTGACGTCCTGGGCGCTGGCGTGAGGATCCCAGCAGTCCGGCTCCTGCCGGGCGGCGTACGTGACGCTGCCGCCATCGCGTGGCTGCGCCTGCGCGGCGCGGCTCCCGCCGCCGTCGGATCCACAGGCCGTGGTGGCCAGGGTGGCGGCGAGGGCCACGAGCAGCCCTGCTCTTCGTGCTGTTCGGCGCGATGGCATTCAGAACTCCGTACAGGACGTGGACAGGTGATCCCCGACCGTGGTGGCGTGCGCTGAAGCCGTGCTGAATCCACGGCTACCTGGCTGGGCTCAGGGCTGCGGCCGCGCTCGCCAGCAGGTCGAACGACCGCAGACGCTCGGCCTGGTCAGGCACCACGGTGAGGGCCATCAGTTCGTCCGCACCGGTGGCCGCGGTGAGCCCGGCCAGCCGCCGGCGCACCGTGTCCACGCCGCCGATCAGCTGGGGGGCCGCGAGGTCGTCGAGGAAGGCTCGCTCGGCCCTGCTGTAGCCATGTGCACGGGCGGTCGCCGGGGACGGGAAGGCGTCGAAGACCCCGATGCTGCGCATCCAGATCTTGCCGAGGAGGTAGGGGGCGGCGGCTTCCGCCGCGGCCCGGTCGCTGTCGGCCACCGTGGCCAGCACGCTGATGAGGGCCCGGGGCCGGTCGAGGTGACGCGAGGGTCGGAACGCCGCACGATAGTGGCGCAGTGCCGCCGCGCTCGCGTGCGGGTTGATGTGGTGGGCGAACGCATAGGGGAGGCCGAGAGCGGCGGCGAGCCCGGCGCTGGCGGGGCTGGAACCGAGCAGCCACAGCTCCGGCTGGTTGTCGGTGGCGGGCACCGCGAGCACCTGGCTGCGTGCATCGATGGGGGCGAAGTAGCCCGACAGCTCGTCCACCTGGCCCTGAAAGAAGCGTTCGTCGCCGTCGGGGGCGCGGCGCAGCGCGCGGGCGGTGGCGGAATCGGCGCCGGCCGCCCGGCCCAGCCCGAGATCGATGCGGCCCGGGAAGAGCGCCTCCAGCGTGCCGAACTGCTCGGCGACGACGAGCGGTGCGTGGTTGGGCAGCAGGACCCCGCCCGAGCCGACCCGCAGTGTGCTCGTCGCGGCGGCGAGCCTGCCGGCGAGCACGGCCGGGGTCGAGGTGGCCAGGCTGGGGGTGTTGTGGTGCTCGGCCACCCAGTACCGGTGGTAGCCGAGCTCCTCCACCAGGGGTGCGAGCGCCACGGTGTCGCGCAGCGCCTGGGCGGCGCCGCCCCCTTCGAAGACGGGCACGACGTCGAGGACGGACAGGGGTAGGTCGGCGGGACGTGTCATCTGATCCTCCGGGAAGGTCGGCCGCCGGAGTCGCCCGCCGGAGTCGGCGGGCGGCACGGGTCAGGCTGGGGGCGAGGTGCCGGACCAGTCCGGGGCGGGTGCCTGGTACCGGTCCGTCTGGAAGAGCGGTCAGGTGCCGGCTCGGCGGGCCGGCCCGAACGCGGCAACGGCTCCGTGCGCGCGGCAGTCTCCGCGTGGGCGGTCAGGGCCACTCCGGGCGCTGGCGCCAGGTGCCCACCGGAGTTTTCGGGTCGCAACAGCCGCGCGTCTGTGCAGGTCGAGCAGTTTCCCCTGACGCGGAACCAGCCCGCCGAGGGTTGGCTGGTTCCGCGTCATCGTGGTGTCGCCGCCACGCATGGCCGCGTGGAGCCTGACGTGTGATCGTTCTGGAAAAGCTACACGGACGGATTCCTCGGCGCTGATTCGACGAGGTGGGCGTTAAGGGCCGGCTAGGTATTTTTCATCAGCCGTACCGGTGCCTGTCAATGATCCGCGATCCCGGCGAATCTTTTACCTACGCAGTTTTACCGATGTGCGCGGCGCGCGCCCACGGGACAGTGGGCGTCTCCTTCCCGGACTCGTTTCCTGTTGCCTGCACGAGGTGTGAATGCGATACGAACTGCTCGGGCCCCTGCGTGTGTCGAACAGGCGGGAGAGCCATCTGCTGAGCGCACCGAAGATGGAGATCACCCTTGCTGTGCTGCTCGTCGGCGCCGGCCGGATCACCACCAGGGACACGCTGGTCCGGGAACTGTGGGGAGAGCGGCCTCCCCGCCGGGCGGCGAACGTCATCCAGGTCTACATCTCCCGGCTGCGCAAGTTCCTCGCCGCCGCCGGCGCGGACCCCGCCCGCGCCATCGTCACGAAGCCCACCGGCTATCTGCTGTGGCTGGACGGCGCCAGCTATGACGTCGTCGAGTTCCAGGAGGCGATGCGCGACGGGAGGGCGCATCGGGCGGCCGGGCGCTACGAGGCGGCGCTGGCCGCTGCCGAGCTCGCACTGTCACTGGTGCGCGGCTCGGTGGTGGAGTCCGAGGCGCGGGGGCCGGTCCTCACCGCCTTCGCCGTCTGGGCAGAGGAGGAACTCCTCGCCGCACTGGAGCTGTCGGTGGAGGCCCGCACCATGCTCGGCCAGCACCGGGAGGTGATCAGCCTGCTCGGCAGGCTCATCACTCAGTACCCGCTGCGGGAGTCGCTGTATTCGCAGCTGATGCTCGTCCTCTACCGCTCGGGGCGGCGGGCCGAGGCGCTGGCCGTGTACCGCGACGCACGGCGGGTGCTCCGGGCCGAGCTGGGACTGGAGCCCTGCCGCTCACTGCGGCGGCTGCACCAGGCCATCCTCACCTCGGACCGGCTGCTCGACACCTCGGACCGGCTGCTCGACACCTCGGACCGGCTGCTCGACACCTCGGACCGGCTGCTCGACACGGCGGGCCGGCTGCTCGACCTGCCCACCGCGAGCTGACGGGCCGGCCGGTGCGGGCCCTTCTCTCGGCTCGGGCGCGACGCCCTTCGCCGGCGATCACGACAGCAGCAGCGCCAGCTCGACCCGCGAGCTCATGCCGAGCTTGTCGTAGACGCGCGCGAGGTGGGCGTCCACGGTACGCGGACTCACCCGCAGCTGACTCGCGATGTCTCGGGTCCTCAGCCCCTGCCCGGCGAGCCGGGCGACCTCCTGCTCCCTCGTCGTCAGCTCGACCAGCAGGTCGGGGGTGGCACGGGGGCGTCGTTGCCGAGCCGATCGGGCGAACCCCCGGGCACGGCCACCGGCCGGTGCGTTGGCCAGCAGCTCGGCCGCTTCGGCGTAGCAGCGGTCGGCCTGTGGCCCGTGACCCAGCGCGTAGCCCCGGGCGAGCAGCGCGTGGCCCTGCTGCTCGGGCAGCCCGACCCGGGCGGCTCCCTCGGCCGCCCGCTGCGCCCACGGCTGTGGGTCCTCCCCGGTCAGCATCGCGGCGGCGGCCAGGACCTCGTAGATGCGCGGGCCCAGCACCGGGATCGGTTCGGCGACCCGCCAGGTCTCCCGCTCCGAGCCCAGCAGGGCCCGGGCAGCTGACGCGTCGCCGGCGGTGAGCGCGGCCTCGGCGAACAGCAGCGCGGTCAGCGGAGTGCGGGGCGCGTCGGTGTGCACCCCGTCAGGCAGATCCGGCCCGAACGTCGGGGAGCGCCCCAGCTCGGCCCACGCCGCTGTGGCCACGGCACGGGCCAGCGCCACCTGGTCGGCGCGCCCGGCCCGCTGCGAGGCGCAGTGCGCCTCCCGAGCAACCTCGATCGCCTCGCTCATCCGGCCCGACTGGTGGTGGATGTAGGCGAGGCTGTTGAGCAGGGCGGGCAGCAGATGGCGCTCCCCGTGCCTCCGGGTGGCCCGGAGGGCACGGGTGATCCGGGCGTGCGCGCTGCTGTAGCGACCGAGCATCGCCTCCGTCCAGCCCAGGCACTGGAGGTAGTAGAGTTCCGGACCCGATCCGTCCGACCCGGCTGCGGCCAGCGTGTCGAGCGCGGCGGCCGCCGCGTCCACCTCCGCCCCGGCAGACGGATCCCTGGCTGCGCCATGGCTGGCGGTGAGCGCGGCACACAGTGCGCGCACCGTGAGCGCGCCGGCGCGGGTGAGCCGATCGCCGGCCTGCCCCGACTCGGTCAGGGCGTCGACGTCGGCGCGGCTCGGGACGCCCCCGGAGACGACGCGGGCCAGCTGCGCGTACAACTGCACGCGCGCCTCCTCCGCCGGGCCGCGGGCCTCGGCGAGGGCGGCCGACAGCAGGGCTACGGCATAGTCGTGGTGGCCGAGAGAGGCCCAGACCATCGCCAGATGCGCCGTCGTACCCACGCGGCCGGACGTCCCGTGCGCGGCCGGAGTACTCATGATCTCCTGGCCGAGGGCACGCAGGCGAGGGGCCTCGTCAGGGCAGGCGAGCAGGCCGATCACCGGCTGCCAGGCGTCCGGGCCGACCGGCGCCGGGTCCGCACCAGCCGGGTCGGCGTGGCACAGCCGCAGGGCGGCGCTGAGCCAGTGGGCGGCCTCGGCGCCCTGTTCACTCTGCACCGCCGCCCTGGTCGCGTCGAGAAGGAAGACCACGTCACGGGCCTGGCGGTGCGCTCCGGAGCGCACCGCGTGCCGCGCGAGCAGGGCCGGCGCGGTGTAGGCCGACCGCAGGTGCTCAAGCGCTCGCCGGTGTGCACCGGCCCGCCAGCAGGGATCGGTTTCCCCGTAGAGGCAGCGGCCCAACAGGGGATGGCGGAAGGCCAGCTTGTCGCCGGGCACCGTCCGCACGAGGTCACGACCGCGCAGCTGGCCCAGCTCCTGCCACGTCTCCTCCGGGCCCAGCTGCGCGACGGCGGCCACGGCGTCGGCCGCGAAGGTGTCGCCGAGCACGGCCGCCGCGTGTGCGACCAGGCGCTGCCGTGCGTCCAGATACGCGGTCTCGGCCAGCAGCCGGGCCCCGAGCGGGCTGCGCGTCCAGAGGTCGGGCGGTTCGTCGGCCGGGTCCTGGCCGTCCCCGTCAGTCCGGTCCGCGCCGCCGGGGCCGGTCTCCCGGTCAGCCAGTGCCGTCAGGTAGAGGGGATTGCCGCCACTGCGTTCGTGCAGGTCGGCCAGCCCCGGGGCCGTCACCCGTTGACCGAGCACCTCGGCGCTCTGCCGCAGGCCGAGCGCCGTCAACGCGATCTGGCTCACCGCGCCCAGCTCGACGCCCTGCTGCATGGCGGCCTGCAGCCAGGATGGCATCTGGCGCCGCCGGTGCGCGACCACGACCGACAGTGGATGCCCCAGTGGCCAGCGCGCCAGGCTGTCCAGTAGCTCCACCGAGGGGCGGTCGGCAAAGTGCATGTTGTCGAGCAGTAGCAGGAGGGGGGCGGACGCCRCTGCCACCGTGTCCTCGAGCAGCGAGCGCAGCCCGGCGAAGTGCCGGCAGCGGCCGGCCTCGGTGTCGACGAGCATCTCGCCGCCGGCCGCCAGGGCCTGGGCGAAGGCGGCGGCCTGCGGCAGCGGCACGCCGCCGGCCGGTCGCCAGGTGGTGAACGCGTCGATGAACGGGTGGAAGGGCCGGTTGCGGTGGCTCTCGAGAGACCGGCCTCGAAGCACCTCGACGCCGCGCTGGCGGGCCTCGTCCGCGACGGCCGTCAGCAGGCGGGTCTTCCCGTAGCCGGGATCGCCGGTGAGCTCGGCGATCCTGGCATGCCCGCCGCCCGCGCCGTCGAGCATGCTCATGATTCGGCTGTGCTCCGCTGCTCGGACGGTGCCGCGCGGTCCCGTCGCAGTTCTCTCCGCGATGGTCGTGGCGGCGACGGTCATGCCCTGTGCCTCTCCTTCTGGACGTGCTTCAGGACGTTTTCCGGAGACGGCTGACGCCACCGCGGCCACGGAGGTCGGGGTTGGCACAGGCCATGCACGCCGACGGTGCCCGTCGGGCCGACGGCAGGGCCGCCGCCCTGCTGCCGTGCCGCCCGCCACGCGGCGTCGTTGGAACCGTCTGGCTGGCCCGATCTCCTCCTCGACTGTGAGCTGACGAGGAAGAAGCGAGCTGCGCGCATGAGACGGGAGAAGAACGCAGTCGGCGGCTGCGGCAGATTCCGTGACGCCGACGAGGGTGATCTCGGCGGCGGACGCGCGGGTGGTATCCCGGGCATCCGAGACCGCGTCACCGCCGTCCGTGCGGCGATACGGGCCGTTCAGCCGTTGGTACAGGCTGCGGAGTTCACTCGCAGGAAGTCGATGTGACCTCGGGTTACCAGCGCAGCCGAACGGTACACATCGCGTATTTGACCATTTCGCCTCGGTCTCGTCAAAGTGGATCTCCGTGACGGCCGGGGACGCTGATGACGTCGCGCAGGCGAGCCAACGGCTCGCCTGCGGCCGTGCCGGCTCGTCGGCCGAGCCCGTGGGCAGAGACGGCGTCCGTGCTCAGAAGGCCGGCAGTACCTCGCCCTTCGGCCACCTGGTGGTGATGAAGGTGCGGACCTCGGCGGAGTGCAGCAGTTCGTTGAGCTTGACCAGCCTCGGATCGTCGACGTCCTCGGCCCGGACCGCCACGAAGTTCGCGTAGGGGTTGTTCTCGCCCGACTCGATCAGCAGGGAGTCCGCGGCCGGGTTCAGCCCGCCTTCGAGGGCGTAGTTGCCGTTGATGATGGCGAGGTCGAAGTCCTGCAGGCTGCGCGGAAGCTGCTCGGGGTCGGTCTCGACGAACTCCAGGTTCCTGGGGTTGTCCGCCACGTCAAGAATGGTCGGGTCCTCTTCGCCGGTGTCGTCCAGGGTGATCAGGTCGGCCTCGACGAGAAGGTCGAGCGCGCGGGCCTGGTTGGACGGATCGTTGGTGATGCCGACCCGGGCTCCGTCAGGCAGATCGGCCACGTCRTCAACCGAGTCGGAGTACGCCGCGTACGGCTCGATGTGGATGCCGGGGAAGTGGCCGAAGTCGTAGTCCCGCTCGGCGACCTGAACCTCGTAGTAGGGCAGGTGCTGGAAGTAGTTGGCGTCGAGATCGCCCTCGGACAGGGCGACGTTCGGCTGGATGTAGTCGGTGTACTCGACGATGTCGAGTTTCAGACCGGCCTCGGTGGCCAGCTCGTCCTGGACGAACTGGAGGATCTCGGCGTGTGGCGTCGGGCTCGCGCCTATTCTGATCGGCTGACTGCCGGAGCCACCGCCCGCGCCGCCGTCGTCGGAGTTGCTGCAGGCGCCGAGGGTGAGGGCCGCCGAAAGAACGGATACGGCGATCGGCAGGAATCTTCTGCGCACGTGATTTCCTTCCGCGGGTGCTTGCCTGGTCGGGCGGAACGGGACCAGGGATTTCCGGGATGGGACGGTGCCTCGGTGCTAACGGTGGTCCAGCCGGCGGGCGGCGAAGTCACCGGTCAGCTGAATGATCTGGACGAAGGCGACGAGAACGATCACCGTCACCACCATCACGTCGGTCTGGAATCTGTTGTAGCCGTAGCTGACGGCGAGATAGCCGAGCCCGCCGCCGCCCACCGAACCGGCCATCGCGGAATACGACACGATCGTCACGATGGTCGTGGTGAACCCGGAGATGATGCTCGGTAGCGCTTCGGGTACGAGGACTTTCGTGACCACCTGCATCCGGGAGGCCCCCATCACCACCGCGGCCTCGACGGTGTCGGGATCGACCTCCCGCGCCGCGTTCTCGACCAGGCGGGCGAAGAAGGGCGCGGCGCCCAGGGTGAGCGGCACAATGGCAGCCTCGGGGCCGATGTTCGTTCCGACGACGAACCGGGTGAACGGGATGACCGCGATCAGCAGGATCAGGAACGGCAGGGATCGGCCGACGTTGACGACGAGCCCGAGCGCCCGGTGGACGAGGAACGACGGCCGGAGCCCGGTCGGCGAACTCACGTGCAGCAGCAGGCCGAGCGGAAGGCCGAGGAACAGGGTGAACAGCGAGCTGAAGCCGACCATCTGGATGGTCTCCAGAGCCGCCTCGGGGAGCCGTTCGTTGATCACGCGGTTGTCGAACGCCCCGAGCGCCTGCGCCTCGGCAACCGGGGCGAACGTCGCCACGCCGACCTGGCCGCCGCTCACCGCTCGGCCCTGCCCCAGGCGGTCTCTTCTGTCGCAGCCTCTTTCGTCTCTGCCGTAGTCTCTTCCGTCGCGGTCGGCCCCGGGACGATCTCGGTGGTCAGGCCCCGTGCACGCAGGAACGCGACGGCGTCGGGGACCGACGCCGTCGGAGGGAGACCGATCCGCAGCCTGCCGAACTGCTGGGCGCCATAGGTTTCCACGGCACCGCCGAGGACCGCGACGTCGGCGTCCAGATGCCGCACCAGCTGGGCGAAGGCGAGGCTGGCGCGATGCTCACCGCCGCCGGCCGGATGGTCGCCGGCGAACGACACCTCGAGCAGCGCAAACGGTCCCGGCTGGTCCGGCGGGAGGATCGGCAGCAGGTCGCGGGCCAGCCGCGAACTCTGCCGGGTGAGTACGGTCGCCAGATCTCCCTGCTCGGCGACCCGGCCGTCCCGCAGCAGTGTCACGCTGTCGCACACCTCCTTGACGACGGAGGGCTCGTGGGTGATCAGGAGGACGGTCACGCCGAGGCGGTCCCGGACATCCTTGATCAGGCGGAGGATCTGCCGAGTGGTCGTGACGTCGAGCGCGGACGTCGGCTCGTCGCACAACAGCACCGCGGGGTCGGTGGCCAGTGCCCGTGCGATACCCACCCGCTGGCGCTGGCCGCCGGAGAGCTGCGCCGGATATGCCCTGGCGCGGTCGGTGAGCCCGACCAGCTCCAGCAGTTCGGCCGTGCGGGCCCGGCGGGCCGTGCGGCGTACGCCCGCCAGCTCCAGCGGGAACGCCACGTTCGCCGCCGCCGAGCGGTTGTCCAGCAAATTCACGTGCTGGAAGACCATGCCGATCCGACGCCGGGCGCGCCTGCGCCCGGCTTCGCCGAGCGACGTCAGTTCCTGCCCGTCAATGCGCACCGACCCCGAGGTCGGGCGTTCGACGGCTGTCAGACAGCGCACCAGCGTGCTTTTGCCGGCGCCGCTGCGACCGACGACACCGTGGATTTCTCCCGCGGCCACGTGCAGGTCGATGCCGTCGAGCGCCGCGACCTCACCGGAACGGGCACGATAGACCTTGCGAAGATCCGTTACGGAGATCACGGAAATCCTGACCGTGCCCGGAATCCGGGCCTGTGTCGTCCGTTGGGCTTCAGTTCGTGAGCGCTGCCCAACGACACAGTGCGCTGCTGTGCCGGCGAAGGTCGATCGCGAGACGTCGAGTGAATCCGAAGTTTCTCGACATAGGGCATAGTTTTTACCCCGGGTGGGCTGCCGTCAAGTACCCGTTATCCCTCTCACCCGCTCACCGTCGCGGCTGCGGAGGAAGCAGCCATCCCGCACTTTCTTCGTCTGCTCGCATCGCCGGACGGCTGCCGACCAGGCCCTCACTGGTTGCGGAGGGCGCCGCCGGGTAGCCCAGCGGCAGCAGGACCCGGCCCAACCCCGGAACGCTTTCTGCGGTCAGTCGATCAGGTTGGTCATCAGTCGCCGGCCGAGCTCCGATGACTCAATGAACGGCGCATTGACATCCAGGCATCTGGCCCAGATGTCCTGGGCGCCGGAGGAGTCACCGGCCACGAGTGCGGAGACCAGCTCCGCGAAGAGCTGGGCATTACGGGTCGCCGTTGCGATCCAGGGGTCGTCCGCCGCGGCGGTGATGATCGGCTGGCTCCCGACACGCACCCACYGCAGGATCTCGGCGACGATGGCGAGGGCGGGGTTGTGTGTCGCGGCGAAGGCCACGACCCCGCCGCGTCCCCACGTCTCGGCGAAGTGGGGCATGTCATCCGTGGATGCCGACAGTTCTCTCTCCAGGGCACGCAGGTCGTTCAGCGACGCCGGGTCGATCCTTGATGCGACGAGTCGCATCATGGCAGGCTCGATCATGCGCATCGCCCGATAGAAGTCACCGAGGGTTGCCTGCCGGGCCTCGAGGACGATGCCCGCCATCTGGGCCGCTGTCCGAGTGGACGGATGCTGTACCTGGGCGCCCCCGCGGTCGCCTGCCCGAAGCTCGAGAAGGCGCTCCGTCTCCAGGATCCGCAATGCCTCCCGTAGCGTCGGCCGGGAGATGCCGAACTCCCTCGCAAGGTCGGCGAGCGACGAAAGCCGGTCGCCGTTCTCAAGGCGGCCTTCGGCGATCCGCGACCTGATCTCGGCTGCTACTGAGGTGGCCATGCGTTGCGGTTGCCCGCTTCTGGTGCGGCTGACCTGCGCCCGCCACAGCTGAACGACGTCGATCGGCTGCCGGCTCCGGCTGCGGCTCACCATGAGTCGGCTGGTGCTCGACAGATAGTCGCTCCAGGTTCTGTTCGCCGGGTCACCCTCGCGTCGCCGCGCGGCCTGGAGAAACTCGCTCTGGCTGTCAAGCACCCTGCGGGCGATCCGTAGGTCCCGGATGACCAGATCCGCAAGATCACACACGAGAACGCCATGCGCTGGTACAGCTTCGCCCCGTTCACCCATGTGCCGATCGAAGAGGCGACCGTCGGCGCGCTGCGTCGGTCCGCCGCCGGGCACGATGTATCGATCATGCCGCGGAGCACGCGGTCCCGCACGCCGGACGAGAAGCTCGAGAGCTTCCGCTCGCGGGCTCGCAGAGCGGTCGCTGCCCAGGCCTGAACTCTCCGGCACGACCTCTGGTTCGTGCAGTGCTCGTCAGGTACCCGGCTCGACGTGCATCACCAGCGGAAGCACGATCTGGTCGACGACGGAGGAGACGAACTCGTCGGGCAGGACCGGGCCGTGAACCAGGGAGTACTGCACGAGCATGGCGGGACCGCTGCTGGCCACCAGCTCGCAGACCGCCTCGGGTCGGACTTCACCGCGTTCGGCGCCGCGCCGCAACACCGTGAACATCAGACTGGTGCAGGGCTCGATGACGTGCTCGATGACCGCCTGACGCACGAATCCGCGCTCGCAGCCGGATTCTGCCGAGACGACCTGGAACGCGGTGCCCCTGGTCGAGGTGAACGCGGCCTGGATGCACCGCAGCAGCGCGTGGACGTCGGCGCGCACATCGCCGGTCAGGACCACGTCGGCGGGTGAGGGCAGCACGTCCCGCAGCGCTTCGGTGATCATGTCGTCCTTGGAGGGCCACCGGCGGTAGAGGACGGTCTTGCTGGTCTGCGCGGCCGTGGCGACCTTGTCCATCGTCAGATGGGCGTAGCCGACCGTCCGCAACTGATCAAAGACAGCGTCGAAGATCGCTTTTCGCAGGGTGTCGCCGCGACGGCGGGTGGCCGGGCCGAGCGATCGACCGGAGCCGGACACGACGGTCATCGGTCGTCTACTCCCACCCGATCGGCGCGCGCGGCTCCCGCGACATGACGTCGATCGTACCGTCGACTTTAAGGTACCTCCTGGTATCCAAAGGGCCGCCTGGGCTGTTAGCATGCGCCGCAAGATACGAGATCGGACCTTAACTGGTTTCTTCGAGGAGGCGATCGGTGTCCACTCCCGCGGCGGCCCGGGACGAAGCGAGCGCCGCCGGCACTCCGCGCGACGCCGGGCGAAGCAGTCCGGCCCTGGCCGTGATCGTGGCCTGCCAGCTGATGCTCGTCCTGGACACCACGATCGTGAACGTCGCGCTCCCCGACATCCAGCGCGCGCTGGGCTTCTCACCCACCAGCCTGGCCTGGGTGCTCAACGCCTACACCCTGACCTTCGGGGGGCTGCTCCTGCTCGGCGGCCGGGTCGGCGACATCCTCGGCCGGCTGCGGGTGTTTCAGGCCGGCGTGCTGCTGTTCGGCGTCGCCTCGCTGGCCGGCGGTCTGGCGACCGAGCCATGGATGCTCATCATCTGCCGGGTCGGGCAGGGCGCCGGTGCGGCGTGCGCCTCGCCGAACGCCCTCGCGCTGCTCACGGCGAACTTCCCCGAAGGTCCCGGGCGGACGAAGGCGCTCGCCGCGTGGGCCGCCGCCAACGGGGTCGGGGGGTCGATCGGCCTGATCATCGGCGGGATGCTCACCACCTGGGTGTCCTGGCGCTGGGTCATGTTCATCAACGTGCCGCTGGTGATCGGGGTCGCGGCGCTGGCACCCAGGTTCGTCCGCGGCCCACGGCGCAGACCCGGGCAGTTCGATCTCGCTGGCGCGCTGGCCGCGACCCTCGGCCTGGCGGCGCTGGTGTACGGCTTCATCCGGGCCTCCTCCGACGGCTGGAGCAACACCTGGACCCTGGCCGCCTTCGGGCTCGCGGCCGTCGTGCTGTCGCTCTTCGTCGTGCAGGAAACCCGTACCGGGCAACCGGTGGTCCCGCTGCGGCTGGTGGCCGAGCCGGCGAGGGCTCGCTCCTACCTGCTGCTGCTCCTCCTGCTCGGCAGCATGTTCAGCATGTTCTTCTTCACCACGCAGTTCCTGCAGGAGGTCCTCGGCTTCAGCGCGCTGCGGGCAGGTCTCGCCTTCCTGCCCCTGTCAGTCGGTCTCCTCGTCTCCGCGCAACGTGCGTCGGTGCTGTTGCCGAAGCTCGGCCCGAAGGCGCTCATGCTCACCGGAGCCGCGCTCTGCGGTGGCGRCATGGGCTGGCTCACCCGGATCTCGGACAGCACGGGCTACCTGGACGGCATCCTCGGCCCCCTGCTGCTGTTCGGCCTGGGCGTCGGACTGATCGTGGTGCCGCTCAACGTCAGCGCGGTCGCCGGCGTCAGCCCGAGGGACGCCGGCGCAGCGTCCAGCATGGCGGTCGTGACGCAGCAGGTCGGAGCCGCCCTGGGTCTCGCCGTGCTGGTCACTGTCTACGGCGCGGCGAGCCGCGACGCTGCCCGCCACCCGCCGGCCGGTGGCAGCCCGCGGGAACTGAACCACTACCTGCTTGCCCACGGCATGGCCAGCGCCTTCACCGTCGCGACGGGATTCGTCGTCGCCGTGTTCGGCATCGTGATGCTCACCCGGCACCCCCGCCGTGGCGAGTCGCCGGCGAACGTCCCGCCCGGGAAGGCCTCCCCGGGGCCGGTGCCAGACCCGGTGCCGGCTGACGGCGACTGAGGCCACCACCTCCCACCCCCGTCGGACCGGCCCTCGACCGATGTGAGCTCCCGCCATCCGTTGTCCTGGAAGGTAGGGTGATGGGGTGCGAAGAGTGAGGGCCGGAGCGACGGCCGGAAGTCCGAGCACGCGGGGGCGGATCGACAAACGGCAGGCGATTCTGGACGCCGCCTTTGTGATCTTTGCGCGGGAGGGGTACGCGCAGGCGAGTGTGGATGCGATCGCGGCCGAGGCCGGCGTGGCGAAGCCGACGATCTACAACCATCTCGGTGGCAAGGAGAACCTCTTCCTGCACGCCATGACCGCGACCGCGGAGAAGGCCACGGCGCGCAGTCTCGCCGTGGTGTCCCGGCTCGCGGTCGACGTGGCGGATCTGCACACCGCCTTCGCCGACGTCGGCGAGGCGCTGCTGGGCTGTTACTGCTCGGAGGAGTCCTGGGCGCTGCGGCGGTTGCTGCACGCCGAGATCGTTCGGTTCCCGGAGCTGTTCGATGCCATCGGGGCCAGCGGGCCTGACCAGGTGGGCGAGGCGTTCGCGGACCGGTTGGCCCGGCTCGCCCTGGCGGGCCGCCTGCGGCTGACGGATCCGGTGGAGGCGGCCGAGCAGTTCCTCGCGCTGCTCACCGGTCCCGTCGCGAGTCGTTCCGCCCTGGGGACCAGGCCGCTGGGCGAGGAGCAGCTGCGGCGGGTGGCCGAGGTGGCGACCACGACCTTCCTGCGCGCCTTCGCCGCCATGCCGGTCGGCCTGCCCGACATCGAGTAGTGGCGCCACCCGCGGGTGGCGCGCCGGGGGAGGGGCTGCCGACGGACCTGCCGGCGGCGCCGCGGCCGAGAGATGCGCCCGCACCAGGTGCCCGGTCACGAGGTTCCGAGCGCGTTGTCGATGAAGTCGAAGATCTCGTCGTCGGAGGCGTCAGGCGCCGGTGCCGCGGTGCCCGGTTCGCCGCCGGGCCTCTGGCCGGCCTGGACGGCATCACCGGGGCTGTCCGGCCCCGAGCCCTGCCCGTCGACGGCGTTCAGGGCGTCGAGCAGACTGTGTAGCCGGTCCGTGAGGGCGGTACGCCGCTCCCGGTCGGCGGCGAGCAACGGCACGACTGCCGCGATCTCCTCCAGGCTGGCCAGCGCGAGCGCCGGGTCCGGCGTGGCGGCGGCCACCAGCTGGTCGCGGAGGTGCCCGGCGAGCGCCTCGACGGTCGGGTGGTCGAAGACCAGTGTGCTGGTCAGCCGCAGGCCCGTGGCGCCGGCGAGCCGGTTGCGCAGCTCGACGGCGGTGAGCGAGTCGATGCCCAGATCGAGCAGGCCGCGCCCGTCGTCGGTGCGGGAGAGGGAGTCGTGGCTGAGAACGGCCGCCACCTCGCCGCGTACGAGCTCACGAATGGCGTTCGTGCGGGCGGGCTCCGCCAGGGCGACGATCCGCCCGGCCGCCTCCTGCCCGTGTGGACCAGGCGGTGGTACCGAGGCGGCGGTCCCGCCGGCCGCGCGGCCACCGCCTGGGCGCGCGGCCGTGCCGTCGCTGGATCCGCCCGGCGTCAGTGCGCGCACCAGGATGTCCGCGCCGGGCCGGGCCGCCAGCGCCTGTGGGTCCAGGCGGGCCGGGACGACGAGCGGCTCGCCGGCGGCCAGGGCGGCGTCGAGAAGCTCCAGCGCGTCGTCGGTGGCCAGCGGCAGGACGCCGGAGCGCGACAGCCGGCGCAGCTGCGCGTCGTCGAGAGTGCCGCTCATACCGGCCGTGTCCTCCCACAGCCCCCAGGCCAGGGAGATCGCGGGGAGACCCAGGCCACGGCGGTGGGCGGCGAGAGCGTCGAGGAACGTGTTCGCGGCAGCGTAGTTCGCCTGCCCGGGATTTCCGACGATGCCGGCGATCGACGAGAACAGCGCGAACAGTGACAGCTCACGGCCGGCGGTCAGGGTGTGCAGTGCCCACGCCGCGTCCACCTTGGGACGCAGTACCGTGTCGAGCCGCTCGGGGGACAGCGCCGTGACGGTGCCGTCGTCGAGGACTCCCGCGATGTGGACGACGCCGGTGAGCGGGCGGTCCGCGGGGAGGGCGTTGAGGAGTGCGGAGAGGGCGTCGCGGTCGGYGGCGTCCACCGCCGCGAAGGTGATCTCGGCGCCGAGCTCGGTGAGCTCCGCCCGCAGTGCCGCGGCCCCCGCGGCCCGCTCGCCCTGCCGGCTGACCAGCAGCAGGTGGCGCGTGCCGTGTTCGGTCACCAGATGGCGGGCCACCGGCCGGCCGAGCGCCCCGGTGGCCCCGGTGACCAGAACGGTCCCGGTGGGGATCGGCCCGAGTGCGGTGTCCCGCCGGTCCGCCCGGGGGCGGTTCCTGGACAGCCGTGGGACCAGGACGGTCCCCTCCCGGAAGGCGAGCTGCGGCTCGTCCGAGGCAAGCGCGCCCGCCAGCGTCGCCGCGAGGGCGTCCGGCGCGGACGGTGCGGCGACGCCGTCGTCGAGGTCCACCAGGACGAAGCGTCCGGGGTGTTCCGCCTGCGCGGTGCGGACCAGGCCCCACACCGTGGCCGCAGCCGGATCGCGGACGTCAGCCGGTCCGGTCGCCGCCACCGCCCGCCGGGTGGCGAGAACGATTCGGGCGTCCTCGAAGCTGTCGTCGGCCAGCCATCGTTGGACGAGCTCCAGTGCCCGGCGGGCATGCCTGTGCGCGGCGTCCGCGACCGTCCCACTCCCCGGGGCAGCCCCACCGGCTGCTTCGGCACCATCGGCGATGGCAACACCATCGGCCGTGGCGGCGACGTCGGTCGCGCTGGTCAGGGTGACCAGGACGGTCGCCCGGCCGGCGACCGTGCCGGGCTCGTCGACGGTGTCGAGGCCGGTGTGGCACTCGGCGCCGGGCAGGCCGAGGGTGTCCGAGCCCAGCACCGTCCAGCGTGCCGGCGGCTCGGCGGGGGAGACCGGTAGCCGGTTCCAGTCCAGGGTGTACAGCGGTGGGCCGCCGGGGTCGAGCTGGGCTGCTGTCGTCTCCCGGACGCGCAGCGCGGCCACCTCGGCCACCGCCGCCCCTGCGGTGTCGGTGACCAGGATCTTCAGCTCGTTCTCACCGAGGCTGGTCAGCCTGGCCCGCAGCGCCGTGGCCGTGGTCGGCCGGAGCACGACCCCGTTCCAGGAGAACGGCAGCCGCAGGCGCCCGGGGCGGGGTTCCGCATCTGCCAGCAGCACGTGCAGGACGGCGTCGAGGAGCGCGGGGTGGACGGCGAAACCGTCCGGGTCCACAGTGTCCGGGTCGAGGGCGACCTCGACGAACCGGTCCTCGCCGCGCCGCCAGGCGGCTTTGAGCCCCTGGAAGGCCGGTCCGTAGCCGTGGCCCCGGGCGGCCAGCTCCGGGTAGGCGCCGGAGAGGTCGAGCACTTCCGCCCCCGGTGGTGGCCAGGCCTCGGCGAGGTCCGCGCCGGCCGGCCGCGCCTCCCCGCCGGGCCCGGCGTTCCGGGCAGGCCCGCCCGCGGGGATGACAGGCCCGGCCCCGAGTACGCCGGTGGCGTGCAGGTGCCAGGATTCCTCGTCCGCGCCGCCTGGACGGGTGTGCACGACGACCGTCCGGCGGGCGGTGCCGTCGTCGCCCGCCACCGTCACCCGGAGCGGGACAGGGGCCTCCCCGGGCAGGAGTACCGGTTCCGCCAGCACCAGCTCCGCAAGGTGGTCGAGGTCGACGCGCTTGCCGGCATGCAGGATGAGCTCCACGAGGGCGGTGCCGGGCAGCACGGCGACACCGGCGAGGGTGTGGTCCGCCAGCCAGCCCTGGGTACGGAGGGAGAGCTGGCCGGTGAAGACCACCCCGCCGCTGTCGGGCAGGTCGATCTCGGCCGCCAGCAGCGGGTGGGCCGTCGCCCGCTGGCCGGCGGCGCTGACGTCGGCCAGCGGGCGTACGGGGTCCAGCCAGTACCGCCGTCGCTGGAACGGGTAGGTCGGCAGGGCCACCCGGGGCCCGGTTGCGGCGTTGAACACCTCCGGCCAGTCGACGGCGGCGCCGTGCGTGTGGGCCTCGGCGACGGCGGTGGCCAGCGTGCGCGGCTCCGACTGGCCGCGCCGCAGCACCGCGATGAGCGCGGGTGCCGTTCCAGCGCCGTGGCCGGCCCCGGAGCCGGTTTCGGCACCGTCCCCGGTGGCGAGGACTTCGTCCGTCATCGGGGTGAGCACGGCGTCCGGACCCAGATCCAGGTAGCGGATGACACCCCGGGCCCGCAGCGCGCGCACCGCGTCGGCGAACCGGACGGCGGAACGAGTGTGGCGGACCCAGTACTCGGGCGAGCGCAGGTCGGTGCCGGTGGCGGGAGCGCCGGTGACGGTGGAGACGACCGGGATCCGCGGCTCGTGGTAGGTGAGCCCGGCCGCGATCCGGCCGAACTCGGCCAGCATCGGCTCCATGAGCGGGGAGTGGAAGGCGTGGCTCACCCGCAGCCGCCGCGTCCGCACCCCGCGCGCCGCAAAGGCCGCGGCCACGGCCTCGACGACCGTGTGCGCACCGGAGATGACGGTGGCGGCCGGGCCGTTGACCGCGGCGACCCCGACCTGGCCCTCGAGGCCGGCCAGCGCCGCCAGCACCTCGTCCTCGGGCGCCTGCAGGGACACCATCGCCCCGCCCGGGGGAAGCTGGCTCATCAGCCGGCCGCGCGCGGCCACCAGGGCGCAGGCGTCGGCCAGGGTGAGGATGCCGGCCACGTGGGCCGCTGCGATCTCCCCCACGGAGTGGCCGGCCAGCTGGTCCGGCACCAGTCCGAGGGAGCCGAGCAGGCGGTGCAGCGCCACCTCGAAGGCGAACAGGGCGGGCTGGGCATACCCGGTGTCGTCCAGCGCCGTGGTCTGCGGACCCTCTGTGTCCACCCCGGCGTCGCCGGGGGCGAGGACGATGTCGGTCAGGGGGCGGTCGAGGTGTGGGCCGAGCAGGTCGGCGGCCTCGTCCCAGGCGGCGGCGAAGACCGGGTAATGGCGGTGCAGCTCCCGGCCCATCCCGGGGCGCTGGCTCCCCTGCCCGGAGAAGAGGAACGCCGTCCGTCCCGGCTGTCCGGCGACGGCGTGGAGCGCGCCGGGAAAGGGCTGGCCGGTGGCGAGGGCGGCGAGCCCGGCAAGGCCCTCGGCGCGATCGGCGACGATGATGGCGGCCCGGTGCGCGAGTCTCGCCCGACCGGTCGTCAGTGCGAGCCCCACGTTGTGCGTGGAGGCGTCCGGGTGCTGGGCGAGGAAGCCCGCGAGCCGGCCGGCCTGGGCGCGGACCGCCTCCGCCGTGGCACCGGACAGCACCCACGGCACCGGCACCGTGCTTGCGTCGCCGCCGCCCATGTCGGTACCCGTGGCGGTGTCCGGCTGCCCGGGGCCGTCGGGACCGCGCTGCTCGGGAATTCGGCTCTCCGGGGGAGTGGCCCCGCCCTCGGACGGGGCCGCGCCAGCGCCGGGACCGGACCCGTCGCCAGGGCCGAGGACGGGAGGTTGCTCGAGGATGACGTGTGCGTTGGTCCCGCTGATGCCGAACGAGGACACGGCGGCGCGGCGCGGGCGGCCCGCGTCCGGCCAGGCGGTCGTCGCGGTCGTGAGGGTGACGGCGCCCGCGTTCCAGTCCACGTGCGGGGACGGCGTGGCGGCGTGCAGAGTCGCCGGAAGGACGCCGTTGTTCAGCGCGAGGACCATCTTGATGATGCCGGCGGCTCCGGCGGCGGCCTGGGTGTGCCCGATGTTGGACTTCAGCGAGCCGAGCTGGAGCGGATGCGGGCGGGCCTGGCCGTAGGTGGCCAGCAGGGCCTGGGCTTCGATGGGGTCACCGAGGGTGGTTCCCGTGCCGTGGGCCTCGACGGCGTCCACGTCGGCGGGGGCCAGCCCGGCGTTTGCCAGGGCCGCCCGGATGACCCGCTGCTGGGCGGGGCCGTTGGGCGCGGTCAGCCCGTTGGACGCGCCGTCGGAGTTGACGGCGCTGCCGCGGACGACCGCCAGGACGGGGTGGCCGTTGCGGCGGGCGTCGCCGAGGCGTTCGAGCAGCAGGACGCCGGCTCCCTCGGCCCAGGCGGTGCCGTCCGCGTCGGCGGAGAACGGCTTGCAGCGGCCGTCGGGCGCCAGCCCGCGCTGGCGGCTGAACTCGACGAAGGTCGCCGGGCTCGCCATGACGGTGGCGCCGCCGGCCAGCGCGAGGGCGCATTCGCCGGACCGCAGCGCCTGCGCGGCGAGGTGGAGCGCGACGAGGGAGGAGGAGCAGGCGGTGTCGACGGTCACGGCTGGCCCCTCGAAACCGAGGGTGTAGGCGATCCGGCCCGACGCGACGCTGCCCGCGCTCCCGCTGACCAGGTAGCCCTCGAACCCGGCCGGCGCGGCCGGTGACTGGTGCAGCCGGGCCCCGTAGTCGTCGTACATGACACCGGCGAAGACGCCGGTGGGGGTGCCGGCGAGGCTGGTGGGGTCGATCCCGGCCCGTTCGAGAGCCTCCCAGGCCGTTTCGAGGAGGAGGCGCTGCTGGGGGTCGATGGCCAGGGCCTCTCGCGGGGAGATCCCGAAGAACTCGGGGTCGAAGTCACCGGCGTCGTGCAGGAAGCCGCCGTGCCGGGTGTAGCTGGTACCGGGATGGTCCGGGTCCGGGTGGTAGAGGCGGTCGAGGTCCCAGCCGCGGTTGGTCGGGAAGCCGGTCACGGCGTCGGTTCCGGCGACCAGCAGCCGCCACAGGTCGTCGGGGGTGTGCACCCCGCCGGGGAGGCGGCAGGCCATCCCCACGATCGCAATCAGGTCGTCGCCGTGACCGGCGCCCTCGTCCGGGCCGGCGGTGCCCAGCCGGCTGCCGGGGCCGGCGGTCCCGGTGGCGGCGCCCACGGTGCGGGTGGCGACGTGGTCGGTGAAGAGGTGGTCGGTGAAGAGATGGTCGGCGAGCGCCGTCGGGGTCGGATGGTCGAAGACCAGGGTGCTCGGTAGGGAGAGCCCGGTGGCCGCGGTCAGGCGGTTGCGTAGTTCGACCGCGGTGAGTGAGTCGAAGCCGAGCTCGGTGAACGCGCGGGCGGCGTCGACCGTGTCGCCGGCCGGATAACCGAGGACCGTGGCGACGCTGCGCCGGACGAGGTCGGCGACGGCGTCGCGCCGTTCCGCCTCACTCGCCAGGCCGCCGAGCAGCGCCGCCAGGCCGCCGGTCCGCTCGTCCGGGCGGGCGCCCGCGGCACCGGCGCGGCGCGGGCGGCCGAGAAGGCCCCACAGCGGCGGCGGCACCGGCCCGGCCGGCCGGTGCGCCGCCAGCTCGAGACGGGCCGGAACGAGGACGGCGCGGTCGGTGTCGAACGCCGCGTCGAACAGGCGCAGGCCCTCGTCGCCGCTCATCGGGACGATGCCGAGGCGGGCCATCCGGGCGAGGTCGGCGCGTGCCAGCTCGGCGCCCAGGCCCGCGTCCGCACCCCACAGCCCCCAGGCCAGCGAGACCGCTGGCAGTCCGCGGGCGCGGCGGTGCTGGGCCAGGGCGTCGAGGAAGGCGTTCGCGGCGGCGTAGTTCCCCTGCCCGGCGGTACCGAGTGTCCCGGTCACCGAGGAGAACAGCACGAAGGACGCAAGGTCGAGGCCCTGGGTGAGCTCGTGGAGGTTCCAGGCCGCGTCCGCCTTGGGGCCCAGCACCGTGTCGAGGCGTTCCGGCGTCAGCGCCTCGACGGTTCCGTCGTCGAGCACCCCGGCCGCGTGGACGACGGCGGTCAGCGGGCGATCCGGGGGGAGCCCGGCGAGCAGCGTCCGCAGCGCGTTCCGGTCGGCCACGTCGCAGGCGGCGAGGTCGACCTCGGCCCCGAGCGCGGTCAGGTCGGCGATCAACTCGTCCGCGCCGGCGGCGGCCGGGCCGCGCCGGCTGACCAGCAGCAGCCGGCGGGCGCCGTGCGCGGTCACGAGCCGGCGGGCGACGAGGCCGCCGAGCAGGCCGGTCGCGCCGGTCACGAGGACCGTCCCGGCGCCGACTCGCGTCCCGGCGGCCGCCGCGGCACCCTCGTCCGCCGGCTGCGCCGCTGCGGACAGGGCGGCCGGCAGGCCTGGTGCGGCCGGCGCCCGCACCAGGCGGGGCGCGAGCACGGCGGGCCCGCGCAGTGCGAGCTGGGGCTCTCCCGCGGGCAGCGCGGTGGGCGGCCCGGCGTCGTCGGCGACGTCGACGAGGACGAACCTGTCGGGGTGCTCCGTCTGCGCGGTGCGGACGAGCCCCCACGCCGCCGCCGCGCCCGGGTTGGGCACGGTGTCGTTGCCGGCAGCGGCGACGGCACCCCGCGTCACGACCACCAGCCGGTCGCCCGGCAGAGGGTCTGCGGCCAGCCACTCCTGGACGCCGCGCAGTGCGGCGCGGGCGGCGTGCCGGGCCGTTCCGGCGGCGTCCGGGCTGCCGGCGCTGAGGTCGAGAACCGCCCAGCCCGTCGGGATGGTCACCGAGGGGCCCCGCACCGGGGTCCAGTCCAGGACGAACAGCGAGCCGGTGTCCGTGGCTGCCGCGAACCGGCCGCGCTCGACCGTCGCGAGGGCGAGGGCGTCCACCGTCAGGACCGGCGCCCCGTGCTCGTCGCTGACGGTCAGCGACACGGTGTCCGCGGCGGCGGGCACGATCCGGACCCGTACACCGCCCGTGCCGGCCGCCCCGCCCTCGCCGGTCACGGTGCGGGCATGCAGGCGTACTCCCGCCCAGCTGAACGGCACCCGCAGCATGTCGGTGCCGGTCCGGCTGCCGCGGTGCGCGGTGGCGGTCTGCAGGGCGAGGGGATGCAGCGCCGCGTCCAGCAGCGCCGGGTGGACGCCGAAACCCGCCTCGGTTGCCGGCGGCGCCACCAGCGCGTGGATCTCGTCACCGTCGCGCCACAGCCGCCGCAGGCCCTGAAACGCCGGGCCGTAGTCGTAGCCGTGCTCGGCCATCAGATCGTAGGCGCCGTCCAGGGCGATCTCCGTCGCCGTTTCCGGAGGCCATGTGGCGGAAACCGGGGCCGCTGGGCGGTTCTCGGCCTCCGGCGCGGCGAGCGTCCCGACCGCGTGTCGGCTCCAGTGCGGCTGGTCGCCCCCTGGCGGGCTGGAGTGGACGGCGAGCGGCCGGGCGCCATCCGGGCCTGCCGCACCCACGGTCACCTGGATGTGGATCTTCCCCTGGTCGGGCAGCGCTAGCGGACGGTCGAGCGTGAGCTCGCGGACCGTGTCCGCACCGACCTGCTCGGCGGCTCGCAGGGCCAGTTCGACCAGCGCGGCACCGGGCAGCACCGGCCGGCCGTCCACGGCGTGGTCGGCCAGCCACGGGTGGGCGGCACGGGAGAGCATGCCGGTGAAGACCGCGCCGGCGTCGTCGGGTAGGTCCACCGCCGCGCCGAGCAGCGGGTGCTGCGCGGGCCGCAGCCCGAGGTCGCCCGCGTCCGTCCCGGACGGCGCCGCCTCCAGCCAGTACCGGCCGCGCTGGAACGCGTAGGTCGGCAGCGGCACGCGGCGGGCTCCCGGCAGGGTCTTCGCCCAGTCGAGCTCGCCGCCGTGCGCGTGGAGGCGGGCGAGTGCGGTGAGGACGGTCTCGGCCTCGGGGCGCCCCGCGCGCAGCAGCGGCGCGAGAGCAGCGACCCCGGCCGGCCGGCCCAGGCAGTCGTCCGCCATGGCGGTGAGGACGGCCCCCGGCCCGATCTCCAGGAATCCGGAGACACCCTGGGAGCTCAGGTAGCGGACGGTGTCGAGGAAGCGGACGGTGCCTCGAGCGTGTCCCGCCCAGTAGCCCGGCGACCGCAGCAGCTCGGGATCGGCTGCCCGCCCGGTCGCGGTGGAGACGAGCGGGATGCGCGGCGGGCGGAAGGTCAGCCCCGCCGCGACAGCCGTCAGCTCGTCGAGGACCGCGTCCATGTGAGGTGAGTGGAAGGCGTGGCTGACCTGGAGCCGGCGGGTGCGCCGGCCGCGGGCGCGCCAGCCGTCGGCGACCGCGCCGGTGGCCGCGGCGTCCCCGGAGATCACCACCGAGGTGGGTCCGTTCACCGCTGCGACCGCGACGGTGTCACGGTGGCCGGCGAGGGATTCCTGGACCTCCTCCTCGGTGGCCTCCACTGCGATCATCGCCCCGCCCGCGCCGGCCGCCTGCATCAGCCGCCCGCGGGTGACCACCAGCGTGGCGGCGTCAGCCAGCGACAGGACACCGACCGCGTGGGCCGCGGCCAGCTCGCCGACCGAGTGCCCGGCCACGAAGTCGGGGACGAGCCCGCGGTGTTCGGCCAGCCGGAACAGGGCGACCTGCAGCGCGAACAGCGCCGGCTGGGTCACGGCGGTCTGGTCGAGCAGCGCCCCCTCCGGGCTGTCGGGCGCGGCGAAGAACAGGTCACGCAACGACCGCCCGGCCAGGCTCAGACCGGCCGGGGACGCCGCGAGCAGCGGGTCGAGATGCGCGACAGCCTCGTCCAGCGCCGCCCGGAACACCGGTTCACCGCGGTGGAGCTCCCGACCGGCGCCCGGACGTTGCGACCCCTGCCCGGAGAACAGGAACGCCGTCCTGGCGCCGCGGACCGTGGTCTCGACCACCGTGTGCGTGTGCACCTCGCCGTGCTCGAGGACCGCCAGGCCGGCGAGCAGCTCGGGGACGTCCCGGCCGAGCACGACCGCCGTGCGGCCGAGCCGGGCGCGGGTCGTCGCCAGTGAGAAGGCAAGGTCCCGTGGGTCCGGGGAGGGCTGCTCGGCGATGTGCCGGCGCAGCTCGCGGGCCTGGGCGCCGAGCGCCGCCTCATCGCGTGCGGACACCACCCAGGCCACCGGGGTGGGGTCCGCCTCGACGGTCCCGCCGTCCGTGCTGACCTCGCCCGGGTCGGTGGTGGCGTCGACGGCCGGGGCCGTCGGGTCGCCGGCGGTGTCCGTGCCGGCGGTGTCCGGCGGCGGTGCCTCTTCGAGGATCACGTGCGCGTTTGTGCCGCTGATGCCGAAGGACGACACCGCCGCCCGCCGTGGCCGCCCGTTCCGTGCCGTCCACGGCACCGGCTCGGTGAGCAGCCGCACGCCTCCCGTCGCCCAGTCGACGTGCCCGTTCGGCGCGTCCACGTGCAACGTGCGGGGCAGCTCGCCGTGCCGCATCGCCTCGATCATCTTGATGACGCCGCCGACCCCGGCGGCGGCCTGGGCATGGCCGATGTTGGACTTCAACGAGCCCAGCCAGCAGGGGCTGTCCGCCGGCCGGTCGTGCCCGTAGGTGGCGAGCAGGGCCTGGGCCTCGATCGGGTCGCCGAGGGAGGTCCCGGTGCCGTGTCCCTCGACCGCGTCGACGTCGCCCGGTGCCAGGCCCGCGTTGGTCAGCGCGGCCTGGATGACCCGTTCCTGGGCGGGGCCGTTCGGGGCGGTCAGCCCGTTGCTGGCACCGTCGGAGTTCACCGCCGAGCCGCGCAGCACCGCGAACACGGGATGGCCGTTGCGCCGGGCGTCCGCGAGCCGCTCGACAAGCAGCAGGCCCACGCCCTCGCTCCATCCGGTGCCGTCGGCACCGGCCGCGAACGATCGGCAGCGCCCGTCCGCGGACAGGCCGCGCTGGCGGCTGAACTCGACGAAGGTCGACGGCCCGGCCATCACGGTGACCCCGCCGGCCAGCGCCAGGTCACACTCACCGGCACGCAGCGCCGCCGCCGCCAGGTGCAGCGCCACCAGGGAGGACGAGCAGGCGGTGTCGACGGTGACCGCCGGTCCCTCCAGCCCGTAGGTGTAGGCCAGCCGGCCGGAGACCACGCTGGAGGTGTTGCCGGTGAGCAGGAAGCCCTGGACGTCGTCCGGGGCCGCCGGCAACCGGGCGGCGTAGTCGTCGTACATGACACCGGCGAAGACGCCGGTGCGGGAGCCACGCAGGGTCGCGGGGTCGAGACCGGCGCGTTCGAACGTCTCCCAGGCCACCTCCAGCAGCAGCCGCTGCTGCGGGTCGGTCGCGAGGGCCTCCCGCGGGGAGATGCCGAAGAACTCGCGGTCGAACTGGTCGGCGTCGTGCAGGAACCCGCCGTGCCGGGTGTAGCTGGTGCCGAGATGGTCGGGATCGGGATGGTAGAGCGCCTCCAGGTCCCACCCACGGTTGGTGGGGAAGCCGCTGACGGCGTCGGTGCCCGTGGCGACCAGCCGCCACAGGTCGTCGGGGGACCGGACCTCGCCCGGGTACCGGCAGGCCAGACCGACGATCACGACCGGGTCGTCCGCGTCGGTCCGCGCCCGCGCGACGGCTGGCGCGGACGGCGCGGACCGTCGCGGCCCGCCGGCTGTCGCCGGGAGCAGGGTGAGCAGGTACCGGGCCAGCGCACCGGGGGACGGATGGTCGAACACCGCGGTCGCCGGCACCGGCAGGCCGGTCACACGGGCAAGGCGGTTGCGCAGGTCCACGCCGGCGAGAGAATCGAAGCCGAGATCGCGGAAGGGCAGGTCGGGGTCGAGCCCGGCGTCCGGCGCGTGGCCCAGGATCACCGCGGCGGTGGAGAGGACCAGGTCCAGCAGAGCGCGTTCCCGTTCGCCCGCGGCCAGCGCGAGGATTCCGGCGAGGCCGGCTGGCCCGTCCCCCGCGGCGCCGTCCGCGGGTTCGGCGGCCCGCGCTGTGCGGGCGGCGGGAGGCAGCAGGCCGCGTAGGACAGCGGGAGGCTCGCCGTCGATCGCGGCCGGTGTGAGCCGGGCCGGTACGAGCAGCGCGCCGCCGTGTGCCAGCGCCTCGTCGAACAGCTCGGTCCCCAGCCCGGCCGGGATCGGCGCGACGCCCCCGCGCCGCCAGCGGGTCAGGTCGGTGGCCGTGAGGCCGGTGGCCATTCCGCCGGCGGCGCCGTCCCACAGACCCCAGGCCAGTGCGACGGCGGGCTCCGCCAGCGAGCGCCGGTGGGACGCGAGCGCGTCCAGGAAGGTGTTGGCCGCGGCGTAGTTGGCCTGGCCGGCCGTCCCGGTCAGCCCCGAGATGGAGGAGAACAGGACGAAGCCGGCCAGCGGCCGTCCGCGGGTCAGCTCGTGGAGGTTCCAGGCGGCGTCGATCTTCGGGCGCAGCACGGTGTCGAGCTGGCCGGGGGTCAGCGCGGTGATGGTGGCGTCGTCGAGGACCCCGGCGGCGTGGACCACCGCGGTGAGCGGACGGCGGGCCGACACCGCGGCGACCACGGTGGCGAGCGCCTCACTGTCGGCCGCGTCGACGGCGGTCACGGTGACCTGCGCGCCCTGCCCGGTCAGGTCGTCGACCAGCTGGTCCACACCCGGGGTGTGCGGCCCGCGCCGGCTGACCAGCAGCAGGTGGCGGACACCGCGGGTGGTGACCAGGTGACGTGCGAACAGCGCGCCGAGGCCCCCGGTCCCGCCTGTGATCAGGACCGTCCCGTCCGGGTCCCACCCGGTCCACGGGTCGGACGCGGCCCGCGCCGGGTCCGCCCGGGAGATGCGCGGCACCAGCCACTCGCCGTCACGCAGTGCGAGCTGAGGCTCATCGCCGAGCACGAGCCCCGGCAGCTCTTCCAGCCATTCCCATGCTTCCGGCCCCTCCGGTGCTGCTGGCCCGTCCGGCCCTTCCGGGCTGTTCGGCCCACCCGAGCCGAGGGCGGTGTCCCCGCCCGTGTCGACGAGGACGAACCGGCCCGGGTGTTCCGACTGCGCTGCCCGGACGAGCCCCCACACCGGCGCGTTCACCAGGTCGCTCACCGCGTCACCGGGGCGGGCGGCCACCGCGCCGCGGGTCAGGAACACCAGCCGGCGGTCGGTACCGGGGTTGGCGGCGAGCCACTGCCGCACCAGCCGCAGCGCCCGCTGCGCGGCCCGCCCGGCCTCGGCCGGCAGGGAACGCGGCGCGTCGCCGCCGGAGGGGTGCGGCACAGGGCCGGGCAGCGGCGGGACCACGACGACATCGGCTGCCGCGACCGCGGCCGGCCAGGTGTCGGGCGGCTCGTCCGCCTCGGCTGCCTCGACGGTGTCCCGGCTGTGCGGAATCTGCGCGGTGAGCAGCCGTTCGGTCAGCACAGCGACGCGCGCCGCCGTCCTACCGGCGGGCGGCGGACTCCCGCCCTCGCCCTCCGGCGCCACCGGCGTCCAGATCAGTTCGTGCAGCAGGGCGGCGAGGTCGCCGGTGTGACCGAGTTTCCGTTTCTCCACCGACCGTAGGACGAGGGAGTCGATCGAACCGATCGGGGCACCGTCCTGGTCGGACAGCGCCAGCGAGAACGCGTCCGGCCCGATCCGGGTGGCGCTGGCGCGCAGCGTGGTCGGCGGCGCGGGGCGTGCGGCGGCCGGGCCGGTGCCCGTCGGGCGCAGGGACACTCCGCTCCACAGGAAGGGGAGGCTGATCCTGCGCGCGGCCACCGCCGGGTCCGGGGCGACCGCCTGGACGAGCGGGTGCAGCACGGCGTCCAGCAGGGCCGGATGCAGGATGAAGCCGTCGGCGCCCAGGGCCTCGGGCAGCCGGGTTTCGACGTGCAGGCTGTCGCCGTCGCGCCAGAGCCGGTGCAGACCGCGCAGGGCGGGCCCGTACTCGTAGCCGAGTGCGGCAAGCCGGCGGTAGGCGTCGGCAAGGTCGACCGGCTCGGCGCCCGCGGGCGGCCACGCCGGCGGCTGGTCCGGGCCCGCGAGGTGGGAGGGGTCCGCGGGGGAGGGGCCCGCAGGGTCGGCTGCGCGGGCGGTCAGTACGCCCGAGGCATGCCTCGTCCAGGCCGCCGCCGGGCTGCCCGCGCCGCGCTCCGTCCCGGCGTCGCCATTTCCGCCGTCGCCCTCCGGCCGGTGCCGGCCCGCCTCGGCGGGCGCCTCGGTGCGGGCGTGGATGGCGAGCGTCCGCTGCCCCGACCCGTCCGGGCCGCCGATGACGAGCTGCAGCCGCACCGACCCCGTCCGGGGCACGAGCAGCGGTGCCTCCAGCGTCAGCTCCGCGAGGTGCGCCGCGGCCACCTGCTTGCCGGCGGTGACCGCGAGGTCCAGGAAGGCGGTGCCCGGCAGCAGCACCCGTCCGTCGATCGTGTGGTCGGTCAGCCAGGGCTGCGCCGACCGCGAGAGCCGCCCGGTGAGGACGACGGCGCCTCCGTCGGCGAGCTCGACCCGGGTGTCGAGCAGCGGATGTCCCAGCCGGTCGGGTCCCGAGGCGGGCCCGTTGACGGGCGCCAGCCAGTAGCGGCGCCGCTGGAAGGCGTAGGTCGGCAGGTCGACCCGGCGTGCGCCGGGGTGGACGGCGCGCCAGTCCGGCGCCGTTCCGTGCGCCCACAGGGTGCCCAGCGCGGCGGCCAGTGTCGCGGGTTCGGACCGGTCGGCCCGCAGCAGCGGCACGAGCACGGCGGAAGCGGCTCCGGTCTCCCCGTCGAGGGACTCCCGCGCCATCGCGGACAGGGTGGCGTCCGGCCCCAGCTCGACGAAGGTGGTGACACCCCGGTCCGCCAGCGCGCGGACACCGTCGTGGAAGCGGACGGTGCCGCGGAGCTGACCGGTCCAGTAGTCGGGGGAGGCCAGCTGGTCCGCCGTCGCGGGCTCGCCCGTCACGGTCGAGATCACCGGGATCCGCGGCGGCTTGAAGGCCAGCCCGCGTGCGATCTCGCGGAACTCCGCCAGGACGCCGTCCATGTGCGGGGAGTGGAAGGCGTGGCTGACCCGGAGCCGGCGGGTCCGCCGCCCCTGCTCCCGCCAGCCGGCGGCGACGCGTTCGGCCACGTCGGCGTCGCCGGAGATCACGACCGAGGTCGGACCGTTCACCGCCGCCACGGCCAGCTCGGCCTCCAGCCCCCGCAGGCTCGCGCGCACCTCGTCCTCGCGGGCGGCGATCGCGATCATGGCCCCGCCGGGCCGTGCGGCCTGCATGAGCCGGCCGCGGGCGGCGACCAGCGCGGCCGCGTCGGCCAGCGACAACACCCCGGCGGCGTGGGCGGCCGCGAGTTCTCCGATGGAGTGGCCGACCAGGAGGTCGGGGGTGATCCCGAACGAGACGACGAGCCGGAAGAGCGCCACTTCCAGGGCGAACAGCGCCGGCTGGGTGTACACGGTGTGGTCGAGCAGATCGGCTCCGGGCGAGCCCGCGGCGGCCGTGATCACCTCCGCCAGCGGCCGCTCGAGCGTGCTCAGGTGCGGCTCGAGCTCGGTGACGACCTCGTCGAACGCCGCGGCGAACGTCGGCCACGCCCGGCGCAGCTGCGCGCCCATCCGGGCCCGCTGCCCGCCCTGCCCGCCGAACAGGAACGCGGTCGGTGCGGGGGCGGCCCCGGTGGCGATCCGGGCGCCGCCCCGGATGACGGCCGCGTGTTCCGCGCCGCGGGCGAGCGCGTCCAGCCCGGCGAGCAGCTCCGGGACGCTGCCCGCGCTCACCACGGCCCGCCGTTCCAGTGCGGCGCGCCCGGTTCCCAGCGAGAAGCCGAGGTCCCCGAGCCGCACGGCCGGTCCCGCCGGCGCATCCTGGTCGTCGGGCCCGGGAAGCCCGCCCGCACCATCGGCCGCAGCCGCCGCCCCGTGCAGGCGGCGGGCCTGTTCGCGCAGCGCTTCGTCGGACCTGGCCGACAGCGGCCACACCACCGCCGCGCCCGCGCCTGCATCCGGCCGCGGTCGGGCCGGGGGTGCGGAGCCCTCCAAGTGGGGGGCCTGTTCGACGATCACGTGAGCGTTGGTGCCACTGATCCCGAACGAGGACACGCCCGCCCGCCGCGGCCCCTCGGTCGCCGGCCAGGCGGTGGCCTCGGTCAGCAGCCGCACCTCGCCCGCCGACCAGTCCACATGCGGGGAGGGGGCGTCCACGTGCAGCGTGGCCGGGAGGACGCCGTGCCGCATGGCCAGCACCATCTTGATGACCCCGCCGACGCCGGCGGCCGCCTGGGTGTGACCGATGTTGGACTTCAGCGAGCCCAGCAGGACCGGCCCGCGCACGCCGCGGTCCTGCCCGTAGGTGGCGATGATCGCCTCGGCCTCGATCGGGTCGCCCAGCATCGTGCCCGTGCCGTGTGCCTCGACGGCGCCCACATCGCGGGGGCGCAGGCCGGCACTCGCCAGCGCCGCGTGGATCACCCGCTCCTGGGACGGCCCGTTGGGGGCGGTGAGCCCGTTGCTCGCCCCGTCCTGGTTCACCGCCGAGCCGCGCAGGACGGCGAGCACGGGATGCCCGCGCCGGCGCGCGTCCGACAGCAGTTCCAGCAGCAGGATGCCGACGCCCTCGGCCCACCCGGTGCCGTCGGCCGCCGCGGCGAACGCCTTGCAGCGGCCGTCCGGGGCCAGACCGCGCTGCCGGCTGAACTCGACGAACATGCCCGGTGTGGCCATGACGGTCACGCCGCCGGCGATCGCGAGCTCGCACTCGCGCAGGTGCAGCGCCTGCCCGGCCAGGTGCAGCGCGACGAGCGAGGACGAGCACGCCGTGTCGACGGTCACCGCCGGGCCCTCCAGGCCCAGCGCGTAGGCGACCCGGCCGGAGACCACGCTGGCGGCGCCGCCGGTGAGCAGGTAGCCGTCGGCGCCGTCGACCGGCTCGTGCAGGCGCGGCCCGTAGTCCTGCGCGGACGCGCCCACGAAGACCCCGGTACGGGTGCCGCGCAGCGACAGCGGGTCGATGCCGGCCCGCTCCACCGCCTCCCACGACGTCTCCAGCAGGAGGCGCTGCTGGGGGTCCATGGCCGCGGCCTCCCGGGGGCCGATGCCGAAGAAGGCGGCGTCGAAGTCACCGGCGTCGTGCAGGAACCCGCCGGTGCGCACATAGGAGTGCCCTGGCCGGTCGGGGTCGGTGTCGAACAGGGCGTCGGCATCCCAGCCGCGGTCCGTCGGGAAGGGCGAGATGGCGTCCGTGCCGGTCGCGACGAGCCGCCACAGCTCCTCCGGCGACGTGACGCCTCCGGGGTACCTGCAGGCGATGCCCACGATGGCGACCGGCTCGTCGGTCCCGTCCGCCTTCCCGGCGCGACCTTCGCCGCGGTCGCGGGTGCCCGACCCGACGGCACCGGCGGTGGCGGTCGTGCCGGCGGGCGCCAGACCGGCCAGCAGATGACTGGCCAGTGCCGCCGGCGTCGGATGGTTGAAGGTCACGCCGGTGGCCAGCCGGAGCCCGGTGGCCCGGGAGAGCCGGTCGCGGAGCTCGACGGCTCCCAGCGAGTCGAAGCCGAGCTCGCGGAACGTCCGCCGGGCGTCGATCTCCTCGGTGCCGACGTGGCCCTGCACGATCGCGACCGTGGTCAGCACGAGATCCAGCAGCCGCCGCTCGCGTTCGGGCCTGTCCAGACCGGCGAGGCGGCCGGCCCAGGAGCCGATGCCGCCCGGGTCGGCGGGATCGCTGCCGGCGGGCAGTCGGTCGGCATGATCGCTGGCGCCGGCTCCGTCGTGGACGGGCCCCGTGGCGCTGCCGGCGCTGGTGTCCGCGGGAGCAGGCGAGGCGTCGAGCCAGTGGCGCCGTCGCTGGAACGGATAGGTGGGCAGAGCGACGGTCCGGCCGGACCGGCGGGCCAGCAGCGCCGTCCAGTCGACGTCGCCGCCCCGGGTGAACACACTCGCCACGGCGGCGACCGCGGCCTCGACCTCGGGCCGGCCCCGGCGCAACGCGGCCAGGAGCACCGCCTCGTCGCCGCCGGACGGCGCCGCCGCGGCGTCCCCGGTTCCGGACACCCCGCCGCGTTTCCGCGGTTCGTCCCGCAGGACGTCCCGGGCGAGGGCCGTGAGCGCCGCTCCGGGACCGAGCTCCAGATAGGTCGTCGCGCCGAGGTCCGCGAGCGTGCGCACCCCCGCCCCGAAGCGGACAGGCTCGCGCACATGCGCGACCCAGTGGTCGGCGCCGAGCTCTGCGGGCCCGGCCACGCCACCGGTGAGGTTGGAGACGACCGGCACCGCCGCGGCCGAGTAGGACAGTCCCTGCGCGATCCGGCGGAACGCGGGCAGCATCGGTTCCATCCGCGCGGAGTGGAACGCGTGGCTGACCGCGAGCCGCGAGGTGCGTCGGCCCCGTTCGTGGAAGTGACCGGCCAGCGCCGTCACGGCCGCGTCGTCGCCGGAGACCACGACCGCCCGCGGCCCGTTGACCGCTCCGAGCCCGACCCGCTCCGACAGCAGCGGACGGACCTCCTCCTCCGAGGCCTCCACCGCGGCCATGGCGCCGCCTGGCGGCAGCTCCTGCATCAGCCGTCCCCGGGCCGCGACCAGCGCGGCGGCGTCGGGCAGGGAGAGCACGCCCGCGACGTGCGCGGCGGCCAGCTCACCCACGGAATGCCCGAGCAGCAGGTCGGGACGCACCCCCCAGTGCTCGACGAGGCGGAACAGCGCCACCTCGAGGGCGAACAGCGCCGGTTGGGTGTAGCCGGTGCGGGCCAGCAGGTCGGGCGGCCCGTCGAAGGCGACGGTGCGCACCGGCCGGTCCAGGTGGATGTCAAGATGCCCGCACGCCTCGTCGAAGGCGTCCGCGAAGGCGGGGAAGGCGGCGTAGAGCTCACGGCCGGAGCCCGCCCGCTGGCTGCCCTGCCCGGAGAACAGGATGGCCAGCCGGCCCCGTCCGCCGTCGGGCGCGCGGCTCACGGTCCCGCGGACGACGTTCGCCGCCTCCCGCCCGCCGGACAGGGCGGCCAGGCCCTCGCGCAGCTCGCCGGCGGTCCGGCCCAGCACGACGGCGCGGTCCTCGAAGGCTGTCCGGGTGGTGGCCAGCGCCAGGCCGACGTCCCCGGGGTCGAGGTCGGGGCGGTCGCCGGCGAGGGCGGCGAGCCGGCCGCCCGCGGCCAGCAGCGCGGCCTCGCCCCGCGCGGAGACCACCCAGGGCACCAGCGGGCCCGGGCGGTCCCCGTCGTCCGGCCCGTCACCATCCCGCGTGTCACCCTGCCTGTCACGTTGGTCGGCGCCGTCCGCACCCGTGCCGCCCGCCGTGTCGACGCCCGGTCCACCGCCGTCCGCGGCGACCGCCGGTGGCGCGGCGGACACCACGAGGTGGCAGTTCGTGCCACCCATGCCGACCGAGCTGACCCCCGCCACCCGCGTACCCGCCGGGCCCGGCCATGCGGTCAGCTCGGTCTGCACCCGGAGGTTCAGCTCGTCGAACGCGATGCGCGGATGGGGCCGGGCGAAGTTCAGGCTGGGCGGGATCTCTCCGTGCCACAGGCTCAGCGCCACCTTGAGCAGCCCGACGATGCCGGCGGCGCCCTCGAGGTGGCCGACGTTCGTCTTGGCCGAGCCGACCAGGACCGGTGAGCCGGCCGGCCGCGCGCGCCCGACGACCGCGCCCAGCGCCGCGGCCTCCACCGGGTCGCCGACCGCCGTGCCGGTGCCGTGCAGCTCCACGTAGGAGACCTCGCCCGGATCGACCGCCGCCCGCCGGTAGGCGGCCTGCAGCGCGGCCCGTTGGCCGTCGACGCCGGGAACCGTCAGCCCGTCCGTCGCGCCGTCGTTGGTGACGGCGCCACCGCGGATCACGCAGTAGATCGTGTTCCCGTCCGCCAGCGCGGCCCTCAGCGGCCGCAGGACGACCAGCCCACCGCCCTCGCCGCGGACGTAGCCGTTGGCGCGCGCGTCGAAGGTGAAGCACCGCCCGTCCGGCGAGAGCGCGCCGAAGCGGGCGGCGGCGACGCCGCCCTCGGCCGTGATGGCGAGGTTCACTCCGCCCGCCAGTGCGAGGTCCGCCTCGCCGCGGTGCAGGGCCTCGACCGCGGCGTGCACCGCCACCAGCGCCGAGGACTGGCCCGAGTCGATCACAAGGCTGGGCCCGCGCAGCCCGAGCAGGTGGGAGAGCCGGTTGGCGATGATGCTCCGGTTCAGCCCGGTCAGTGTGTGCCGGGTGATCCCGCCGGCCCCGGCCCGGTCCGCCACGGTGGCGTAGTCGGCCGAGGTGGTCCCGACGAAGACACCGGTGGTGCTGCCCCGCAGCCGGGCCGGGACGATCCGCGCGTCCTCCAGCGCCTCCCAGCCGAGCTCCAGGGCCAGCCGCTGCTGCGGGTCCATCGCGGCGGCCTGGCCGGGGGAGAGGTCGAAGAAGGCGGCGTCGAAGGTGTCCACCCGGTCCAGGAAACCGCCCCGCCGGGGCACGTCCTCCGCCCCGGAGCCGGCGGTGACGGGCCACCGGTCCGCAGGGGTGTCGACCACGGCGTCACGGCCCTCCCGCAGCAGGTGCCAGAAGGCCTGCGGGTCCGGTGCCTGCGGCAGCCGGCAGGCGAGGCCGACGACGGCCACCGCGTCACCATGTGCGGGGGGCTCTCCGTCGTGCCCGATGCGATCCCGGTGTGCCTGCTCAGTCGTCATTTTTCGGTTAACCCCTCGTGGTGGAGCACCGTCTCTGGGCCGCCGACCGGCTGACCGGTCGGGCGCTGGGGCGGTCGGGCGGTCGGTGGCCCGCCGAAGCGGACGGCGCCGGCCACCGCGGCGGGTACGGGTGAACGGGTACGGGTGCGCGGACTGCGGCGGGCGCGGTCAGCCCGATGTGGCGTCGCGGAGGTCCACGAGCGCCCGGCTCATCCACCCGCGGGTCTGCACGGCATGCCCCGGCGCGCCATGGACGTCGTCGTGTTCGAGGACGGCCAGGTCACGCAGGGTTCGGCGGAGCAGTGCCACGTCGGCCGGCGGGATGATCTCGTCGCGGGTGCTCGCCACGTAGCGCACGGGTACGCCGACGGCGGTGAGCTGGTCGTCGGACAGCGCCCACCCGGGCAGCAGGTCCGGCAGTTCGCCGGGGTCGGCCCCGGTCAGGTGGGCGAGTGTCGCCACCGTCGCCGGCGGCAGCGCACGCTGCCATGCGCGGTCGGTGAACAGGGCGCGTACCGGCGCGCCGGTGGTGATGATCCCGCGCACCCGCGTGTCCTCGGCCGCCCACCGCAGAGCCATCTGCCCGCTGAAGCTGAGCGCGAGCGCGAAGGTGCGCGTGACGTCGGCGCCGCCGCCGAGAGCGTCGAGGATCGCCGGGAACATCCGCCAGCTGTCAGCGGTGTAACGCAGGGTGTTCTCGCCGACGCCGGGCATCTCGGTCACGACCGCGGCGAGGCCCAGCCGGGCCGCGAGGAGCAGCAGGGGAGCCCACTGCTCCTTGACGCTGACGATGCCCCCCGTGACGATCAGCAGCGGCCTGCCCCCGGCCGGTACGGCGGCGGTCGGCAACGCCCCCGCCGGGGGGCCGCCGGCGTGAACGCCCCGGCCGACCAGCCCGGTCGTCCACGCCACGACCCTTCCGCCGAGGACGTCCAGTTCCAGCCGTTCGATGTCGGCAACCTCGGGAGCGACCTCGAGCCGCCACCGGTCCGTCGCCCGGACGCAGTTGTCCAGCGCGCCCTGGCGGGCGGGGCTGTCGACGAACGGGAACCTGGCGAAGCTGTAGCAGGCCGCCGCGCCCAGCAGATCGCCGCGCGCCTCCCGCGCCGCGGCGAGGCCGGACCACTCGTGCACCCAGGATCCCGGGCCGGCGCCGTCGTGGTGGATGCGCGCGGTCAGGTCCCGGTACCCGGCGGCGTCGATGTCCAGAGCCGCGGCGTGGGCGGCGACGTGCACGGTGAGCTCGGCGACGTCGTTCATCGGTTCTCCTCCGCCGCGCCGTCCGCCTTCGGAGTCGGGAAGCTCTGCAGGGCCTCCCTGATCTCGGCGAGCACGTCCGCGGCCTCCGCCCCGTCGATCACCCGGTGGTCGAAGGCCAGACTCAGCCGCATGACGGGTGCCACCGTGATTCGGCCGTCGCGGACCACCGGGCGATCGAGGGTGCGCCCCAGACCGAGCGTCACGGTGGTGCCGCCGACCGACTGGAAGGTGTCCACCACCCCGTGCCCGAGCGAGGTGACCGCCACCGTCCCCCAGACCGCGGCACGGCCTTCCAACGGCCGCACGACCCGGCGGAAGGCCTGCTCGGCCCGCCGCCAGCCGGCCCGGCCCGTCCCGGCCCGGTGCAGCGCGCGCACCCCGGCGAACTCGGGCATCGTGGCCGGGTCGCCGTCGCGGAAACGCTCGACGTGGTGCTGGATCTCGCCGAGGTCGAGGCGGTCGAGGTTCCGCAGCACCGTGGCGAGCACGACCCGGTGGCCGTCGAGGGTCTTGTCGAGGGTGAGCTTGCCGTGCACCGCGTCATGGCGGACGACCTTCGGTCGGCGGCCGTCGAGGATGGCCGCGTTCGCCTCCGGGTGACGTGCCAGCACCCGACCGGCGGCGTGGAGCACGTAGGAGACCACCGAGTGGCGCTGCGCGGCCCGCAGGGCCGCGACCCGGCTCATGTCGACCTCGGTGTCCAGGAAGACGGGCGCGAAGGCCCGCGTCTCCCGCAGGAAGTACAGGGTGTGCCGGCGCTGCGGGGCCAGATCAGTGATCGTCAACGGTGTCCCACCCTCCTGCCGGATGCGCCCGGATCCGGTCGCCGCGGCTGCGGGAACATCGTTGCCCGCCGTCCTAGCCGAGTGCTTTCCGACGGCTAAACCGGGTTCCGGCGCAGCGCGGGAGATCAATTCTCGTCAGCCGGGGAGGGGGTAATGGCAGGCGACCTGATGGTCCTCGGTCACCGGGTGCAGCGGCGGGGTCTCCTCGGCGCACCGGTCGCGGGCCCGGTCGCAGCGGGTGCGGAAGCGGCATCCGCTCGGCGGCCGCAGTGGCGACGGCGGCTCGCCGGGCGTGGAGGCGGTGCCCGGCGTGGGGACGGTGCCGGGCACGGCGATGCTGCCGGGGGCCGCGATCGCGCCGGATGGAGGGACCGGCTCGAGGAGGGGGACGGCGTCGAGCAACGCGCGGGTGTAGGGATGGCGGGGCTGCCGGTAGAGCTGCTCGGCGGGCGCCAGCTCGCAGATCCGCCCCAGGTACATGACGCCCACCCGGTCGCTGACCTGTTTGACGACCGCGAGGTCGTGGGCGATGAACAGCAGACTGAGCCGGTGGCGGCGCCTGGTGTCCTCCAGCAGGTTGAGGATCTGCGCCTGCACCGACACGTCGAGCGCCGACACGGGTTCGTCGCAGACGACGAGCGCGGGGGCGAGCACGAGAGCCCGGGCGAGGGCGACCCGCTGGCACTGCCCGCCCGAGAGTTCGGTGGGCCTGCGGTGGCCGACGGCTTCGGGGTCGAGGCCCACCGCGGACAGCGCGTCGTCGACGAGGCGGGTCCAGGGACGGGGGTGGCGGTGGGCCGCCAGCCCTTCCGCGACGATCGCGGCCACGGTACGGCGGGGGTTCAGCGACGACGCCGGATCCTGGAAGATCATCTGCAGCTGCGGGCGGAGCCGGCGCAGCTGCCGCGCCGGCAGCCGGGCCAGGTCCTGCCCGTCGAACTCGATCCGCCCGCCCGTGGGGCGGCGCAGCATCATCACCGCCCGGGCGGTCGACGACTTGCCGCAGCCGGATTCGCCGACGAGCCCGAGGGTCTCTCCGCGCCGGACGGTGAAGCTGACCCCGTCGACGGCGCGCAGCGGCGCGCCGCCCGGTACGCGGTAGTCGACGGCGAGGTCGCGGACCCGCAGCAGCACCTCGGACGTCGTCATCGGATCCTTTCCGCGGTGTCCCGGACGGCGGCCCCGCCGCCGCCGCCGACCGGATGGAAACAGGCCACAGCGTGTTCCCGGTCCCGCCCCGGCACCGCGCCATGGCGGGCCCGGGGATCGGCGAGTACCGGGTCCTCCTGCCGGCACCGCGCCCGCGCCCGCGGGCAGCGCGGCGCGAACCGGCAGCCGCGGGTCGCGCCCACCGCGGTGGCGGGCAGGCCGGCGACCGTCGCCAGTCGGGTGTGGCTCGGCTGCTCCAGCCGGGGCACCGAGGCGAGCAGCGCGGCGGTGTAGGGATGGCGGGCCGCGCGGATCACCTCGGTGGTCGGGCCGGTCTCCACCACCTGACCGGCGTACATCACCAGCAGGCGCTCCGTCCGCCCGGCGACGACGGCGAGATCGTGGGTGATCAGGAGCATGCCCATGCCCGAGGCGGCCCGCAGGTCCGCCAGCAGATCCAGGATCTGGCGTTGCACGGTGACGTCGAGGGCGGTGGTGGGCTCGTCGGCGAGCAGCACCCGCGGGCCGCAGGCGACGGCGAGCGCGATGCACACCCGCTGGCGCATCCCGCCCGACAGCTCGTGGGGGTAGCTGCGCGCCCGCCGCGCCGGGTCGGGGATGCCGACGGTGCGCAGCAGCTCCACCGCGCGGTCGCGGGCGGCGCGCCGGTCGAGGCCGCCGCGCAGCCGCAGTGTCTCGGCGAGCTGCCGCCCGATCCGCGTCACCGGGTTCAGGGCCGTCGCGGGGTCCTGGAACACCATCGCGACTCCGGAGCCGAGCACCTCGCGCAGGTCGCGGGCGGAGGCGGTGAGGAGGTCGTGCCCGGCGAACCGTACCGAGCCCGTCGTGCGCGCGGCGGGCGGGGCCAGCCCCATCACCGTGCGGGCCAGCATCGACTTCCCCGAGCCCGACTCGCCGACCACTCCGACGGCCTCCCCGGCGGCGAGGGTGAACGAGACGCGGTCGACGGCGTGCAGCGGGCCGGCCGCCGTGGGCAGCGTGGTCGAGACGTCCTGCACGGCCAGCAGCGGTGCGGGCAGGCCGCTGGGCGGGCCCAGGATGGTCATCCTGCCGGTGGTCACCGCAGCCTCGACTCGCGGGCGTCGAACCGTCGGCGTGCCCGCTCCCCGATCACGGTGAACGAGGCGACCGTCAGGAACACGCAGACGGCGGGCACGAACACCAGGAACGGATCGCCGTCCAGGTACGGCCGGCCGTCGTTGATCATCCCGCCCCAGCTCGGCGCGGGCGGGGGCAGGCCCAGCCCCAGGAAGCTCAGCGACGCCTCCGCGACGACCGCGAACGCCATGAACACGAACGCGAACGGCGCCAGCCGCAGGACCACCTCGGGCAGGAGCTCCCGTCGCAGGATGCGGCCCGGCCGCGTGCCCAGCGCGCGGGCGGCCGCCACGTACTCGCGGTCGACCACCGCGAGGGTGCTGGCACGGGCCAGCCGGGCGAAGCTCGGGGTCCCGACGACCGCCAGACCGAGGACGATCGTGGCGGTGCCGCGGCGGCCGACGGCGGCGACGGCGATCAGCAGGACCAGCGCGGGCACCGCCAGCACGGCGTCGAGCACCACCCCGATCGCGGTGTCGACCCACCTCCGGAAGTAGCCGGCCGCGAGCCCCGTGGCGAGCCCCGCGGCCATCGCCAGCGCGGCCGATCCGATCCCGACGAGGAGGGACTCCCGGGCCCCGTGGACCACCCGCGCGAGCACGCTGCGGCCGATGGCGTCGGTGCCCAGGAACTCGGGGCGCCAGCCCGGCGGCGTCCGGGCGTCGACGCCGGGTACGAGGGCGCCGTAGGAGCGCAGCGGCAGCGCGCCGGCGAGCACGGCCGCGGCGACCACGACGGCGACCCAGGCGAGGGCCAGCCACAGCGACAGCCCGTCCGCCTCCCGTCGCGCCCTCATGTGGGCCGCACCCGCACCCGCGGGTCGAGACAGCCGTACAGGACGTCGGTGACCGCACCCGCCGCGCAGTACACGACTGCCAGGAACATGACGACGCCCTGCACGACCGGCACGTCCTTCGCGGTCACACTGGTGACCACCAGCTGCCCGAGCCCCGGCAGCGCGAACAGCACCTCCACGACCACGGCACCGCTGATCAGCTGACCGATGCTGATCCCGGTGAGGGTGACGAGGGAGAACGACGAGGGGCGCAGCGCGTGCCGGAACAGGATGCGGCGCACCGGGAGCCCCCGGGAACGGGCGGCGAGGATGTGGTCCTCCTGAAGGGTCGCGATCATGTCGGCGCGCAGCATCCTGGAGTAGGTGGGGACCAGCGCCAGCGCCAGCGTCGCGGCGGGCAGCGCGGCGTGCCGGAGGTTGGCGCCGGGTCCGTCCGCCCAGGCCGCCCAGCCGGTCGCCGGCAGCCCGCCGACCTTCAGCGCCAGGACGTAGGCGAGGAAGAGCGCGAGGACGAAGGGCGGTGTCGCGATCAGGCCCGACGAGACCAGCGACCACGCCCGGTCCGCCCGCCCGTCCGCGCGGTGGGCAGTGAGTACCCCGATCGGCACGGAGACGGCCAGCGCGCCGGCGAGCGCGAGCAGCACCAGCTCGCCGGTCACCTCCAGCCTGGCCGCCACCGAGGCCATGACCGGCTCGCCGGTCAGGTAGGACGTCCCGAAGTCGCCGCGCACCACCCCGCTCATCCAGGTCCAGTAGCGGGTGAGGAACGGGTCGTCGAGGTGCAGTGCCCGGTGGGTGGCGGCGATCTGCTCCGCGGTCGCCTGCTCGCCCAGCAGGGCGAAGGCGGGATCACCCGGAGCCAGGTCGAGGAGGAAGGCCGCGCCGAAGCCCACCAGCAGCAGGACCGCGGCGGTGCGCGCCAGCTGCGGCAGGACCAGGCGGAGGACCGTGCCGCCGCGGCGCCCGCTCACCAGCGGCTCACCCCGCCTTCGACAGGCGGGTGACGTCGAGGACGCCGTCGTTGATGATCGGGAGCTCGCCGTCGAAGGTCTCCTGCTGGTGGATGTACTGCCCGGGCAGGCGGTACAGCGGGCCGGCGAGCGGCAGCTGCTCGGCGATGACCCGCTGGGCCGTCTCGTACGCCCGGGTGCGGCCGGCGGTGTCCCGGGCCTGCTGCCCGTCCTGCAGCGCGGCGTCGAGCCGGGGGTCGGAGAACCGGCCGTAGTTGTTGGGACCGCCGGTTCCCAGGTTGAGCGCGAGCTGGGGGTAGGGGTCGACGAACCGCGGCGTTCCGGTGAGCGTGGCCTGGAATCCGCCCTTGAGGACCGGCAGGGTCTGGGCCATCGCGTCGACCTTGACCTCGACGTTGCGGAACCCGCCCAGCAGGGACTGCGCCCACTCCGCGACGTTGCTGAAGTTCAGCGGGGTGACGATGGTGAACCGCACCGGCTTCCCCGCCGCGGCCAGCTCGTCGAACAGGGCCTGGGCCCGGGCCCGGTCCGGGGTGGGCAGGGCGACCGCGCTGTGGAACGGCGACTCCTCGCGCAGGAACGTGGTCGGGACGTTCGCCGTCCCGTCGAACAGCGCCTTGTTGAGGGCCCGCGGGTCGAGTGCGTGGGCCACGGCCTGGCGGGCGCGGAGGTCGTCGAAGGGCGCTGTGGTGACGTTGAACAGCAGGTTGAGACCGCCGTCGCTGAACGCCCGCTGGTTGACCAGGCCGGCCTCGCCGGCGTTGACGCCGGTGCGCAGGTTCGCGGAGAAGGCGATGTCCCCGCCGCCGGCCAGCAGCGTGTTGTAGCGCTGCGTCTCGTCCGGGACGGACCTGATCACGATCGTGTCGAGATCGGCCCGCACGGCGGAGCCCGGGTTGCGCACCAGCGTCACGTGATCGTTGCGCAGCCACTCCCGGACGGTGAACGCCCCGGCGCCGACCGGCGCGGTCCTGAACGCGTCGCCCTTGGCCCGCAGCGCGGTGGGGGAGCCGATGAAGGTCAGCACGGTCTGCGCGACCAGCCGCGGGAACTGGTTGTCGGGCTCCTTCAGAGTGATCCGCAGCGTCACCGGGTCGACCACCGCGAGCGCGCCGATCTGCTGGGCCACCGAGGCGCTCGGGGAGCGCCGGGCCGGATCGGCCAGCAGGGTCCAGTTGTCCCTGACGGCCGCCGCGTCGAGCGGGGTGCCGTCACTGAACCTCACGCCGTCACGCAGGCGCAGGGTCCAGGTCAGGCCGTCGTCGGAGTCCAGGGAGGTGGCCAGGCGGTACTCCAGCCCGGCACTCGGGGTGAGCGCGATCAGGGCGTCGTAGACGGCGAGCCGTTCGATCGTGCCGGCGAGCATCTGAAGCCCGAACCCGTCGTCGGTGGACAGGTCGATGGGGTCGGCCGGCCACAGGATCGTCAGCGTCCGCCCGCCCGCCGGCGCGCCCGCCTCGCCGGCGGAGGAGCCRCAGGCCGCGAGCAGACCGACGGCTGCCGTCGTGACCAACGCCGTCAGCAGGGCGAACAGGCGGGACATCGGGCGCACGGGCCGTGGGAGGCGTCTGCGTTCCATGGGTTCGGGTAGCTCCGTCACTCGGTGGGTCGGGTGCGTGGTGGCGCCACGGCGGTTCAGCCCGGGCATGACGCCCGTCATGCCTCGGCGTGCAGCTCGTGGGGGCGCGGGCCCGCGCCGGAACGGCGGCCCGCCGGGCGCTCCAGCCCGAGGTGGTCGCGCAGCGTCCGCCCCTCGTACTCGCGCCGGAACAGGCCGCGGCGCTGGAGCTCGGGCACGACCTGGTCGACGAAGTCGTCGAGGCCCTTGGGCAGCAGCGGGACGAGCAGGTTGAAACCGTCGGCGGCCCCGGCCCGGAACCAGGACTCGAGCTGGTCGGCGATCTGCTCGCCGGTCCCGGTGGCGATCCAGTGCACGACGCCGAGGTTGCCCCGGACCCACTTGGCGAACTGCGCGATCGTCGGCGACTCCTCGTGGACGTACTGCCGGAAGCGCACCAGCCGGCTCACCGACTGCCCGTAGGTGGCCTCGTCCGGGAACAGCGCGAGGTCCATGGGCCGGTCGGGGTCGAGCCCACCCAGGTCGGTCTCGAGAACGGCGCCCAGCTCCTCGATCATCCCGGCGAGCGGCTCCGGCTGGTCCTCCAGCTCCCGGCGCAGCTCCCGTGCCTCGCGCTCGGTGGAGCCGACGTAGGGGATGAGGCCCGGCAGGATGCGCAGGCTGTCCGGGGACCGGCCGGCGTCCGCCGCGCGCTGCCGGACGTCCCGGTAGAAGGCCTGGCCGTTCTCGACGGTGGACGAGCCGGTGTACACGGCGTCCGCCCAGCGGGCCGCGAGGTCACGCCCGCGCGTCGACGCGCCCGCCTGCACCAGGACGGGCCGGCCCTGCGGAGGACGAGGGATGTTCAGCGGCCCCCGGACCCGGAAGTGCTCGGAGATGTGGTTGATCTCGACGATTGTGTCGAGGTCGGCGAAGACACCGCTGGCCTTGTCGGCCTGGACCGTGTCGTCGGCCCAGCTGTCCCACAGCGAGGTGACGACCGTCAGGAAGTCCGCGGCGCGCTCGTAGCGCGTGGCGTGTTCGAAGTGGCTGTTCCGGCCGAAGTTCTGCGCGACGCGGTCGCCCGCCGAGGTCACGACGTTCACGCCCGCCCGGCCTCCGCTGAGGTGGTCGAGCATGGCGAACTGGCGGGCGACGGTGTACGGCTCGCTGTAGCTGGCCGAGATCGTCCCGATGAGACCGACGCGGGTGGTCGCCACCGCCAGCGCGGACAGCAGCGCCACCGGCTCCGCCTGCAGCGTGACGGACCGGCCCGGCATGAGGACGAACGCCGGGGTGTCGGCCAGAAAGATCGCGTCCAGGCGGCCGCGCTCCGCGGTCCGGGCCAGCTCGACGTAGTAGTCCGCGGAGAACACGCGATCGGGCTGGCTGCTCGGATGCCGCCAGCCGGCGCGGTGAAAGCCCAGGCCGTTGAGGTTGAGGCTCAGGTGGAGCCGGCGGTTGCCCGTGCCGATCACTCGGGTCGACCTCCAGACAAGAATAATGAACTTCTCGGTGTCGAGAACATTACCCACAAAACTGGTCGTCTTCATGGGGAATGGCCGGCTGGTCGGTCCGGTGACCGGTCGTGGCCTGGCTGTGCTCCGTGGCTGTGCTCTGTGGCGGTTGTCCGGGTGAGGGCTCGGTGTGGGCCACGGCGACAGGGCGTGCCATGAGCGCGACTCTCCGAGTCCTGTCCTGTACAGTATTTTTAACCAGCCAGTAAGTTTTCTCGTACGAGATGGAGATGGCATGGGTCAGGAGCAGGGCGACCGCCTGGATCCCGCGCTGCTGCGTTTGATCGGGGTGCTTCTGCTGGGCGGGATGATGGGCCTGCTCGACGGAACGATCGTGAACGTCGGGATCGATACGCTCGGCGAGCACTTCGACACGTCTCTGAGCACTGTCGGTTGGGTCGCCACCGGCTACCTGCTCGCGGTGACCGTCGCGATCCCGCTCAGCGCGTGGGCGGTCGACCGGTTCGGGGCCCGGCGGATGTGGCTGGCCGGCCTGTCGCTGTTCCTGGCGGGGTCGCTCGCCTGCGGTGTGGCACCGTCGATCGAAGCATTGATCATCTTCCGGGTGATACAGGGATTTGGCGGCGGGATGCTCGACCCGCTGATGCTCACGCTCCTCGCCCGCGCGGCGGGCCCGGCCCGGGTCGGGCGGGTGATGGGGCTGATGGGGGTCGTCATCCCACTGGGCCCCGTTCTGGGCCCGATCATCGGCGGCGTGATCATCGAGCACCTGGACTGGCGGTGGATGTTCCTGGTGAACCTGCCGATCGGTCTGGCGGCGTTGCTGGCCTCCCTGCGGGTGGTCCCGGCCGATCCGCCGCGCTCCGAGCGCGGGGCGGGGCGTCTCGACATCGTCGGGGTCTCGTTGCTGTGCCCGGCGTTCGCCGTGCTGGTGTACGCCCTTTCCCAGGCCGGCGAGCACGGGTTCGACGCGGCGCGGGTGCCGGTGACGCTGGCGATCGGGGGTGTGTTGCTCGTCGCCTACATCGGGCACGCACTGCGGGCCGGCGGTGCCGCGCTGATCGATCTGCGGCTGTTCGGCAGCCGCAGCTTCAGCGCGAGCGTGGCGGTCATGGCGATCACCGGGGTGATGCTGTTCTCGATGCTGTTCGTCGTGCCGTTGTACTACCAGCTGCTACGCGACCACGGAGTGCTCGAGGCCGGCCTGTTGCTCGCGCCGCTGGGGGCGGGCTCGTTCATCGCGATGCCCCTGGCGGGGCGACTCAGCGACAAGGTCGGAGCGCGGGCCCTGGCCCCGGGCGGTGCCGTGCTGATCGCGGTGAGCGCGCTGGTGTTCACCCAGGCCGGGACGGACACCAGCGAGGCCGGTCTGGCGGCGGCCGTCTTCGTGACGGGGCTCGGGCTGGGCTTCGTCGGGGCTCCGACGATGGGGGCGCTGTACCGGACGCTGCCGCCGGAGTCGGTGCCGCAGGGGACCTCGGCGCTGTACGTGCTCAACCAGCTGGGGGCGTCCCTCGGGATTGCGATCGTGGCGTTCATCCTGCAGAGCGGGTTCTCCGGCGGGGTGCCGACGGTCGGCGCGTTCCAGTCGGCCTTCTGGTGGGTCTTCGGAGCGTCGCTCGCGGTTCTGGTGGCGGGGTTCTTCCTACCGGGCCGGCCGGCACCCGCGCCGGAGAGCGTCGCCGGGCCGAGGGAGAGCGAGCCCGCCACGACGGGGTGACCCTCCGGACCGCACCAGGACTCCCGGAACCCTGTGGCCCGGGCCGGGATCCGGTGCGGCGCAGGCCCGCCCTCCGCCGCACCTCGCCGGTTCCGGTGCCAGTTCCGGCAGGAGGCCGTCTCCCTAGTTCTCGCTGGCCGGTATCTGGTGCGGGGACGACCGGTGCGCCGCCGGGACCGCGCCGGCCAGCAGCTCGTAGGAGCGGACCCGGTCGGCGTGGTCGTGGATCAGGGAGAGCGCCATCAGCTCGTCGGCGCCGGACCGCCGGACCAGCTCCGCGACCTTCTCGGCCAGGGTTGCCGGCCCCCCGAAGAACTGGTCGGCGCTGTGCTCCTCCAGGTACTTCTCCTCGAGGCGGGAGAAGCTGTGGGCGGCGACCTCCGCCGGGTTCGGGTAGAGGCCGTAGACGAGCCCCCGCTGAATGTGGATCTTGCGCAGCAGATAGGGCAGTGCGAGCTCGCGCGCGTGCTCGTCGGACTCGCCCGCCACGACCGCGGCGGCGACGACGGCGTACGGCTCGTCCAGGTGGGACGACGCGCGGAACGCGGACCGGTAGGTGTCGAGAGCGGCCACCGTCAGGTGCGGCACGAGATGGTGGGCGAAGGCGTAGGGCAGCCCGTTCACGCCAGCGAACCGGGCGCTCGCCAGGCTGGACCCCAGGATGCACAGCCACGGCTGTCCCGGCGGGGCGGGGATCGCGGCGACGGAGCGTTCCGACGCGGTGTCGGCCGTGCCCGCCAGGTAGCCGGTCAGCTCCCGCAGCTGGCGCGGGAAGTCGTCGGGCGCGAACGGGCGGCCCAGCGCCCTGGCCGTCAGCGGGTCGCCGCCTGACGCACGCCCGATCCCGAGGTCTATCCGCCCCGGATACAGGGCCTCAAGAGTGCCGAACTGCTCGGCGACCACCAGCGGTGCGTGGTTGGGTAGCAGCACGCCGCCGGAGCCGACCCGCAGGCGCGTGGTCACGCTCGCCAGCTGCCCCGCGAGCACCGCGGGCGAGGACGTCGCCAGGCTGGGGATGTTGTGGTGCTCGGCGACCCAGTAGCGCAGATAGCCCAGAGCCTCCACCCGCGGTGCGAGGTCCACCGTGTTGCACAGGGCCTGCGCGGTGTCGCTGCCGGAGAAGACCGGGACCACGTCCAGGACGGAGAGTCGCGGAGCCTCGGCGTCTGCTCCGGAAGGAATCGGCATGCCAGGCGCTCCTCTTGCCGGAGCGGGAACCGGAGGTCTGCCAGGCCGAACAGACGCCGCGAGTTCGCCGCGCCGCAGAATGGGTTGACGCAGGGATGGGACGCCGCCGGTGCCGACCGTCGTTGCGGCCCCGACTGTGACCTGTTTACCGACTGGTTCAGTCTATCGCTACACCGAGTTCGATATGTGCCCTGGCGGTGAGATCTCCGCGAGGTGCGGGAGGACGTCGGTGGCGAACAGTTCCCTCGACCGCCGGGCCGTCCCGGTGTCGAGGTAGCCGAACTCGAACCCGGCGATGACGTAGGTGATGCCGGTCTCGGCCAGCGCCCGGAACTGGTCGACCACCTCGTCCGCCGAACCGGTGATGAGAATGTCGCGGACCTTCGCTTCGACGGCCGGGTCGATCTCCTCCGGGGCCGGGGCGGCGCCGAGCACCGGGTAGACGCTGTTGGTCAGGCCTGCCGAGGTCTGCAGCTGGCGGGCGATCTCGCGCACCACCCGCTCGCGGCCCTCCTCATCCCCCAGGTACACGAAGCGGTTGACCTGGAACTCGCGGCCGTCGGGCAGCCCACCGGCCTCCTCGATCCAGCGCCGGCGTTCGACGATCTCCTCGAACGTGGTGACGGCGGGCAGCATGAAGTGGAAGCCCTGGTCGGCCGCGAACCGCAGCGACTCGGGACTTGTCGCCGCCATCCAGATCGGCGGGTGCGGCTGCTGGGTCGGGCGCGGCAGCAGCGTCACCGGCGCGTCGATCTGGAAGTAGCGGCCCTTGAAGTCCCCGTCCTCCTGGGTGAACAGCTGCACGACGACGTCCACCGCCTCGGCGAAGATCTCCCGGTTGTCCGCTGGGTCGCGGCCGAACCCGAGGAACTCGTGCGGCTGGTAGCCGCGGCCGATTCCCAGGTCGAACCGCCCCCCGGACAGCGCGTCCAGGGTGAGCACGTCGGCGGCGAGGCGGACCGGGTCCCAGAAGGGCAGAACGAGGATGGACGTCCCCAGCCGCAGCCGGGGGGCGGCCGCGGCGGCCTGGGCGAGCAGGAGCAGCGGGGAGGAGGTGAGACTGTAGGTGGAGAAGTGGTGCTCGGTCACCCAGATGCCGGCGAACCCACGGTCCTCGGCCCAGCGGGCGTCGTGCAGGAAGTCGGCGTAGATCGACCGGGCGGTTGCCGAGTCGCCTGCCGGGGCCATGTTCAGGTATCCGAGGCCGACGCGCATGTGAGTCCTCCGGTTCGGGTCGTGCGGAGCTGGGTGCCGCCCGGCGGGTGCCGCGCGGCGGGGGCTGGGACGGGGCGCCTGCGCGGATCAGCCGGCGCGTGACTCCACGGCGCGTGACTCCACGGCGCCGGACTCCGTGTCGGGGGTCCGCACCGCGGGGGGCCTGATGGCGGGAACCGTCGAGGGCGCATCGGCTGCCGCCGGCTGCGCGGCGAGTTCGGCCCGCAGGTGGGCGGCGAGCGCCCGCGGGGTCGGGTGTTCGTACATCACGACCGGGGGCAGCAGCAGCCCGGTCACCTCGCAGAGCCGGTTGCGCACCTCCAGCGCCGTGAACGAGGAGAAACCGATCTCGAGGAAGTCGTCGCCCGCACCGACGGCCTCCGGTCCGGCGTGTCCCAGTACCTCGGCCGCCTGGATGCGTACGAGGTCCAGCAGCGCCGACTCCACCTCCTCGGCGCCCGCGGTGGTCGCCAGTTCCCGCAGTGCGGCGCCGCCGTCCGTGCCCGTGGGACCGGCCAGGTCGCTTCCACGGGGGGTGTCGGCGCCCTCCGGCCACGGCCCGCTGCCCGGCGTGGCCGGGTTCCGTCCCTGCCGCCACCGCGCGAACGCGGGCAGCAGTACGGCCAGTGCCTCGTGGTCCGTCTCGGGCAGCTGGAGGGCACCCGCGGCGGCGGCGACGTCGCCCTGCCCGACCGCGTCCCAGAACTGCGCCTCGTCGTCGGTGAGCCGGGTCCGGTGGTGCTCCCGGGTGGCCGCCGGCCCCGCGGGCAGCCAGTGGTGCGTGTGCTGGAAGGCGTAGGTGGGCAGCGGGACGGGCCGGGCGCCGGTGCCCGCGAAGAACGCCCGCCAGTCGACGGCGCTCCCGTCGGCGTGCACCTGGGCCAGCGCCCCGACCAGCGTCGCCGGTTCGGGGCGTCCGCGTGTCAGCACCGGCGTGACCGTGGCGGCGCCGCCCACCGGAAGGCACTCGTGGGCCATCGGCGTCAGGACCGCGTCGGGTCCCAGTTCGAGGTAGGTGGTGACGCCGAGGGAGTGCAGGTGGCGGATGCCGTCGTGGAAGCGGACGGGGTGGCGGATGTGGTCGGTCCAGTAGTCGGGGGAGCGGAGCTGGTCGGGGGTGGCGGTGTGGCCGGTGAGGTTGGAGATGAGGGGGGTGTGGGGGTCGTGGTAGTCGACGGTGGCGGCGATGTCGCGGAAGTGGGTGAGGATGTCGTCCATGTGCGGGGAGTGGAAGGCATGGCTCACCCGCAGCCGGCGGATCCGCCGGCCGGCGTCTCGGAAGTGGTCCGTGACCTGGTCGGTGGCCGACCGGTCGCCGGAGACCACGGTGGCCCGCGGGCCGTTCACCGCAGCGATCGACACCTGCTCCTCGTGCCCGGCCAGCGCGGCGGTGATCTCCTCCGGCGTCGCCTCGATCGCGACCATCGCGCCGCCGGAGCGGGCGGACGACATGAGGCGACCCCGCGCGGCGACCAGGGCAGCCGCGTCCGGCAGCGACCAGACGCCGGCCACGTGGGCGGCGGCCAGCTCGCCCACCGAGTGGCCGATGAGCAGGTCGGGGACGACACCCCAGTGCCGTAGGAGCCGTGACAGGGCGACCTCCACGGCGAAGAGCGCCGGCTGCGTGTAGGTCGTCTCGTGCAGCAGGTCGGCGGGGACGTCCCCGCCGGTGCCCAGGACGACGTCGCGCAGCGGGTGGGCCAGGTGCGGCGCGAAGTGCCCGCAGATCTCGTCGAGCGCGTCGGCGAACACCTGGTACGCGGTGTACAGCTCGCGGCCCATCCCCGGCCGCTGGCTGCCCTGGCCGGTGAACAGGAACGCCGTCCGCCCGGGTTCGGTGGTGCTCCCGCGCACCAGCGCCGGCGCGCGGCGGCCGTGCGCCAGCGCACCGAGACCGTCCAGCAGCACGGCCCGGTCCGTTCCGGTGACGGCCGCCCGGTGCTCGAACGCGGTGCGGGTCGTCGCCAGCGACAGCCCGACATCCGCCACGGACAGCTCCGGGTGCGCGGTGACGTGCGCGCGCAGCCGTCGTGCCTGGTCCCGCAGTGCCTGAGGGCTGCGCGCGGAGATCACCCACGGCACCGGCGCGGCCGGCCCCGCCCTGTCGGGCGCGGGTGCGGGCGCACCGACGGGGTTCGCGTCCTGCCCGTCGGCTTCTTCGAGGATGACGTGGGCGTTGGTGCCGCTGATGCCGAAGGAGGAGATGGCGGCGCGGCGGGGTCGGGTGGGGGTGGGGTTCCAGGGTTGGGGGTGGGTGAGGAGGGCGAGGGTGCCGGGGGTCCAGTCGACGTGGGGGGTGGGGGTGTCGATGTGGAGGGTGGGTGGGAGGCGGTGGTGGTGGAGGGCTTGGGTGGTTTTGATGATGCCGGCGATGYCGGCGGCGGCCTGGGTGTGGCCGATGTTGGTTTTGAGGGAGCCGAGCCAGAGGGGGGTGTTGGGGGTGTGGTGGGGGCCGTAGGTGGCGAGGAGGGCGTTGGCTTCGATGGGGTCGCCGAGGGTGGTGCCGGTGCCGTGGGCTTCGACGGTGTCGATGTCGGCGGGGGTGAGGCGGGCGTTGGTGAGGGCCTGGTGGATGACGTCCCGCTGGGCGGACCCGCTCGGGGCGGACAGCTGGCTGCTGGTCCCGTCGGAGTTCACCGCGCTGCCGCGGACGACGGACAGGACGCGGTGGCCGTTGCGCCGGGCGTCGGAGAGCCGCTCCAGGACGAGCAGACCCACCCCTTCGGCCCATCCGGTGCCGTCGGCGGCGGCGGCGAACGCCTTGCACCGCCCGTCCGGCGCGAGACCGCGCTGGCGGCTGAACTCGATGAAGAGGCCGGGGGTGGAGATCACCGTCACCCCGCCCGCCAGGGCGAGCGTGCACTCTCCCTGGCGCAGGGACTGGCTCGCCAGGTGCAGCGCCACCAGCGAGGACGAGCAGGCGGTGTCCACGGTCACCGCCGGGCCCCGCAGACCGAACGTGTAGGCCACCCGGCCGGAGGCGACGCTGCCCGCGCTGCCCGTGCCGATGAAGCCCTCCAGCCCTTCCGGGTAGCGGTGCATGCGTGACCCGTAGTCGTCGTACATGACTCCCGCGAACACGCCGGTCCTGCTGTCGCGCAGCGTTCCCGGGTCGATCCCGGCCCGCTCGAAGGCCTCCCAGGCGACCTCCAGCAGCAGGCGTTGCTGGGGGTCGACCGCGAGGGCCTCCCGCGGGCTGATCCCGAAGAACTCGGCGTCGAAGAGGTCGGCGTCGTGCAGGAACCCGCCGGACCGTGTGTACGACGTCCCCGGCCGGTCCGGGTCCGGGTCGTAGAGGGCGTCCAGGTCCCAGCCCCGGTTCGTCGGGAATCCGGAGATCACGTCCCGGCCGGCGTCGACCAGCTCCCAGAGGTCCTCCGGCGAGCGCACCCCGCCGGGATAGCGACAGGCCATGCCCACGATCGCGATCGGCTCCTGGTTCGCGGCCTCGACCTCGGCCAGCCGCTGGCGGGCCTCCACCAGGTCGTTGGTCACCCGCCTGAGGTAGGCGCGCAGCTTGTCCTCGTTCGACATGGAGTCGGGCTCTCCTCGCTGGTCACCGGGCTCGCGCTGGAGGCGCCGGGGTCGGGCGGCGGTCAGGGTCAGGTCGCTTCCAGCGCCAGCCCGGCTTTGATCCACTTGCTCGACTCGATCGACACGACGACCGCGCGCTCACCCGGGGAGATCCGCGCCAGCATCCGCTCGAGCTGGAAGAACACGACGCCGTTGCCGACGTTGCCGGTCTCGTCCACGCAGCTCACCTGGGAGGAACCGACACCGAGACGCTGCCCGATGAGCGCGGTCATCCGCCCCGAGAGCTGCGGCGGCAGCAGGTAGTCGACGTCGTCGCCCTTCCACTCCAGCTCGTCGAGCAGCTCGTGCAGGACCTCCAGCGACATCGCGGGGACCAGCCTCTCGATCGCCTTGTAGTCCTCCGTGGCGGCGGGGCGCTCCTGGGCCCGGGAGGCACCGTGGCCGGCCGGGCCGAACCACTCGAGGGTCGCGCCCGGTGCCCGGCCCAGCCCGACGAGCCGGGTGAGCACCGAGCGCACCGTCACCGATCCCGGCCCGGGGTCGGCGCTCAGGACGGCCGCGCCCGCGCCGTCGCCGAACAGCACGAAGTTGACCAGTTCCGAGGGCGGGACCGAGCGCAGGTCGACGTCCAGGTCGTAGAACCGGGCGATCACGTCGCCGCCGAGGACGAGGGCGGTGCGGTGTCGGCCGGCCCGCAGGATCTGGCAGGCCAGGTCGAGCGCCTGCACGGCGCCCGAGCAGCCGGACTGCAACTGGTAGCTGGGGACCTGGTCGACGCCGAGGCGGTCGGCGATGACGTTCACCGTCGCCGGCATGAGGCTGTCGGGCGTCGCGGTGGCCATGACGATCACGTCGACGTCCGCGGCCCGCAGGCCCGACCGGGTCAGCGCCGTGCGCGCCGCGGCCTCGCCGAGATCGGCCAGGGACGCGCCGATCTCACCGGAGTCGAGGTCGACGGCCAGATGCCGGCTGCGGGTACCGATGAAGGTGTCGACCCACTGCTCCCACAGCGAGTCCATCCGGAATCGCCGGGCCAGCGCGGCGTTGTCCACCGCCGGTCCGGGCAGTGCCGATCCCGCGGACAGGATGTGTATCTCGGGCGCGCCCACGTCGGTCCTTTCGCAGCTGGTCCTGTCCTTCGCGGCCAGGAACGGGGAAGGCGRCTCAGCCGTGCAGGGAGATCCGCGCCTCGACCGGCTGGTCGGGTTCGATGACCCGCCACTCGCGGCGGCCATCGAGGCCGCGGTAGACGCCGTCGAGACCGACCGCCGGATAGCCGACCCAGACACCGTTCTTCACGTCGTTGAAGTCGGCCCAGCCCTCGGCGTGGATGATCCCGTCACGCAGGAAGAGGTCCTCCGAGTAGTAGGTGAGGACCGCACCGCCGACCTTCTTGTAACGGATCTCGTACCGGCCGATGGTGATCCCGAGCAGCTCCCGGGAGGAGTCGTAGAGCTCGTCGTAGTAGCTGCCGATCTGGCCGACCTGGGGATCGGCGACATTGACGTTCTGCTCGTTTCTGATCTGCGGCTCCCAGATCCCCTCGTGGACCACGGACAGGCCGCTCGTCCCACCGGCATCACCGGCATCGACGGTGGCGCGGGGGTCGCCGGGGTCGCCCGCGCGCACGGCGGACGGGGAGACGGACAGCAGGCGGGTGGCCGCGATCCAGGCGGCGGTGAGAACGGATCCGGAGACGAGCCCGGAGGCCGTCATCGAGCGGCGGATGTTCATCGTCATCCTTTGTTCTGGGCGGGCGGGCTGGATGGTCGGGGCAGTTCACAGGCGAGACAGGGAGAACCTCGGCCGGTCAGCGGGCGAGGACGAGCTGGACCTTCGAGACGAACGGCGTCGGCGTCATGTGGATGCTGCGGACGGCGGACCAGCCGACGAGCTCACCGGCGACGGCGAAGCCGGGCACCGACACGTAGGCACCGGCGAACTCGGCGGTGAGGTCGTTGAGGCCGGAGAAGTGGAAGAGCGTGCCGAACAGGTGGACCTGCTCGGTCCGCACGGCGAACCGGTGCCCGTCACCCGGGCGTTCGTGGACGACCTCCAACCGCCCCGACACCGTCCCGATCAGGGTCCCGGCGGCGGTGCGGATCTCGTCCTCGTAGTAGCGGACCTGTCCCGTGCGCGGCACGGGTGTGATCTCTCCGTGCCCGCCAAGCACCCGCTCGGTCAGGCCGGCGACTCGGACGACACCGGCGACGTCCGCTTCGGTCGCCAGCCCCCCGAGGGCCGCGGAACCGTCGGCGGGGACGCGGGCGGGCGGGTCCGCCACGGTGGCGAGGCCCGGGACGTGCTCGGTCAGGAAGGCCGCGGCCGCCGCCAGCAGGTCCGTCCGCTGCCCGGTCGGCGCCATCAGGCCGCGCTCCCGGTCTCCCACTCGACCGGCAGCGCGACGACGCCGTGCAGTCCGGCGGGGTGCCGCAGCTCCAGCTCGTCGACGCCCACCGCCAGGCGGAGGTCGGGGATCCGCCGGAACAGCGAGGTCAGGGCGATCTCCATCTCGGCCCGGGCCAGGTTCTGCCCCAGGCACTGGTGGATTCCGTATCCGAAGGCGACGTGACGGCGGGCGGACCGGCGCGGGTCGAAGGCGTCCGGCTCGCCGAAGACAGCCGAGTCCCGGTTCATCGCCGCGATCGCGACGATGACACCGTCGCCCTCCCGGACGGGCTGGCCGGCGATCTCCACATCCCGGGTCGCGAACCGGGCGGCGCCGTCCGCGATCGACAGGTGCCGCAGCAGCTCCTCCACGACGTCGGCGACCGCCGCCGGTTCGGCGCGGACCCGCCGGAGCACGTCGGGGCGCTCCAGCAGCGTGAGCACGCCGAGTGCGATGGCATTCGCCGTGGTCTCGTGCCCGGCGACCAGCAGCAGCAGGGAGATCTCGGCGAGGGTGCGGGTGTCCAGTTCTCCCTGGTCGACGTGCTCTGTGATCAGCTCGTCGAGCAGGCCGTCCCCGCGCTTCGTGCGTTTCGTCCGGATCAGCTCCTCCAGATAGAGGCGGATCCGGGTGAAGGCGTCCGCGCTGTCCTGCTGGCTGGAGTCGCCGTGCACGATGCGGCGCGCCTGGGCCTCGAAGAACGCGTGGTCGTCGTAGGGGACACCCAGGAGGTCACAGATCACGGTGGAGGGCACCGGCAGGGCGAAGTCCGGTACGAGGTCCGCGCTCGTCCCGCGGCGCAGCAGTCCGTCCAGCAGCGTGTCGACGATCTGCTGGATGCGGGGACGGAAATCGTTGATCCTGCGGACGGTGAAGCTGGCGGTCAGCATCCTCCGCTGCGTGGTGTGGCCCGGCGGATCCATGCCGATGAAGTTGCGGACCGCACGCGCCGCCTCGAAACGCGGGGCGGTGGCCGGGAAGCGTGGGTCGGCGCGCACCGAGGAGAACGACCCGTGGTCGGCGAGGACCCGGCGTCCCTCGTCGTAGCCGGTGACGATCCACACCCGGCGGCCGTTGTACAGCGTGACCTGTGACAGCGGCCCCTGTGCGCGCAGCTCGGGATATCCGGCCGGTTCCGCGAACGGACACCGGCGGGCGGTGGGGAACTCGGGGAACTCCGGTGACGCGGGGGGGTGGGTGGCGGTCGGAACGGTGGCCTGGTCGGACACTTTCCACCTCCTTTCTGGTTCGGGGCGCTTTCTGGTTCGTGGGCGCGCGAGAACGCGCCGCCACCTCTGGCGCCGGGAGTGGGCCGGGGCGGCGTCCGTGGACGGGTCAGTCCGTCACCGTGATCGCCCGGGACGGGCACAGATCCGCGGCCTCATGCGCCGCCGGCAGCGCACCTGCGGGCAGGACCTCATGCACCACCACGACCAGTCCGTCCTCGTCCTGGTCGAACAGGGCCGGCGCGACCGAGACGCATCGCCCGGCGCCGACACAGCAGGATTCGTCCACCGTCAGGCGTGCCACGTACCCCTGCCTCTCCTCGCCGCGCGGAAGTCCCGAAACGCCGGATCCGCGCGGCGTGGGCGGTCGAGAAAAGACGTTCTTCCACTCCCCGCACCGCGGTTTCCGTGGCCGGCGTGGCGGTCCGTTGCTGGACTCATCGTCGCCGGGGGGCCTGACAACCGCCTTGTCCGCGGCTAAACCCGGTGCGCCGCCCGGGGATGGCGGCGAGAAGCTCCCGGGTGTACTCGTGGCGGGGGTTGTCGAACAGCTCGCGAGGAGTGGCAACCTCCACGAGCTTCCCGCCGCGCATGACCCCGATCCGGTCCGCGATCGCCCGGACCACCGCGAGGTCGTGCGTGATGAACAGGTAGGACAGGCCGAGCTCCGTCTGGAGGCCGGCCAGCAGGTCGAGGATCTGCGCCTGCACGGTGACGTCGAGGGCGGACAGCGGCTCGTCGCAGACGACCAGGTCGGGGTGCAGGGACAGGGCACGGGCGATGGCGACGCGCTGACGCTGGCCGCCGGAGAGCTCGGCGGGGCGGCGCTCGAGAAGCTGCTCGGCGAGGGCGACCTGCGACAGGAGCTCCCGGGCCCTGGCCCGGCGGGTCGCGCGCGATCCCACTCCGAACAGCCGCAGCGGCTCCTCGATCGTCTCGGCCACGCTGAAGCGCGGATCGAGCGAGGCATAGGGGTTCTGGTACACCACCTGCATGCGCCGGCGCAGCCTTCGCAGCGCAGCGCCGCGCAGGTCGGTGACGTCGACGCCGTCGAGATGAATCCGGCCGGCGGTGGGGTCCAACAGTCGCAGCGCCAGCCTCGCGGTGGTGGACTTGCCCGAGCCGGACTCGCCCACCAGGGCGAACGTCTCGCCCCGGCCAACGGTGAAACTGACGTCGTCGACGGCGCGGACCGAGCGCGGACCCCCGGAGGTCCGGGGCAGCGGGAAGTCCTTGACGAGGCCGTCGGCCACGAGCAGCGGCGGCGTTCCGGCCTCCGCCGCCGCGGCAGAGGCCCCGGTCGGTTCGACCGACTCGGCCGCGACGGACCACGTGGCCGCGACGGACCGTGCGACCGTCGGCGACCGTGCGATTACGGCCTGTGCGGCCACGTCGGCCACGTCGGCCAAGCTGGGCGCGTCGGCGATCAGCCGGCGGGTGTAGGGATGGGACGGGTCGCGCAGGATCTGGCGGGACGGGCCGCGTTCCACCACGGCGCCGCCGGACATGACCACGATCTCGTCGGCGCGGTCCGCGGCCACCGCGAGATCGTGGGTGATCAGCAGGACAGCTGTCCCGTGCTCGCCGATCATCTTCTCCATCTGGTCGAGGATCCGGCGCTGGATCGTCACGTCGAGCGCGCTGGTCGGCTCGTCGGCGATCAGGAGCCTGGGCTCGGCGGCGAACGCGATCGCGATCAGCGCCCGCTGCCGCATACCGCCGGAGAGCTCGTGCGGGTACTGCCGGGCCCGCAGGGCCGGATCGGGCAGGCCGGCCTGCGCCAGCGCGGCGACCGCCGCGGCCGGTGCCGTCCGCCGGCTGGCCAGGCCGTGGATCAGCAGCACCTCCGCGACCTGAGCGCCGATGCGCTGGACCGGGTTCAGCGACACCGTCGGGTCCTGCGGGACGAGCGCGATGTCGCGGCCGCGGTAGCCGCGCAGCCCCGCCTCCGGCAGGGCCGTCAGGTCGACGCCGGCGAACCGGACGGCGCCGCCCTCGATCCGTCCTCCGGCCGGGAGGAGGCCGATGACGGCGTGCGCGGTGGTGCTCTTCCCCGACCCGGACTCCCCAACCAGGGCGACGACCTGGCCGGGCCGGACGTCGAGGTCGATCCCGTGCACCACGTCGGTGGCCGTCCCGCCGCTGCGGTAGGACACCCGTAGGCCGCGCACCGCCAGCAGCGCGCCGTCCGGCGAGTCGGTCAACGTCCCTTCTCCTGTTCTCCCTCGAACGCACGGGCGACCCGGTTGGCGGCCAGGACGGTGGCGACCACGGTCAGCCCCGGCATGGTCGTCAGCCACCAGGCTGTGGCGAGGTAGGTGCGCCCGTCCGACACCAGGGAGCCCCATTCGGGCGTGGGTGGCGCCGCGCCGAACCCCAGGAAGCTGAGCGCCGAGACGGCCAGCACGGCGGTGCCGAACTCCAGTGCGGCGAGGACGAGGACCGGCCCCCATGCATGCGGCAGCACATGCCGTAGGAGCACCTGATCGCGCCGGGCCCCGCAGGACACCGCCGCCTCGACGAACACGGCCGTGCGCACCCGCAGCACCTCGGCGCGGGTGACGCGGGCAAAGGCCGCCACGCTGGTCGCCCCGACCGCGAGTGCGACGTTCACGGTGCCGAATCCGAGTGCGGTGATCAGCGCGAGGGCCAGCAGGAGGGCTGGGATGGCCAGGGCGAGGTCGACCAGCCGCATGATCACCGCGTCGGTCCGGCCGCCGAAGAAGCCCGACACCAGCCCGAGCGCCGCCCCGCTGGCCAGGCCCACCGCCACCGCGAGCACGGTCGCCTGCAGGGACAGCGCGGCGCCGTGCACCATCCGGGTGAACAGGTCGCGGCCGAGCTGGTCGGTGCCGAACCAGTGGTCGGCGCTCGGTCCCCGCAGCCGTTCGGCCACCTCGCCGCGCAGCGGGTTGTCCGAGGTCAGCAGGGTCGGGAAGAAGGCGGCGACCAGCACCGTGAGCAACAGCAGGATCGACAGGGCCAGCCCGGGGCGGCGCAGCAGGTATCCCGCGGCGCGCAGCAGCCGGCGGCCGCTTCCGGTGCCGGCCGCCGCCCGGCGGTCGGGGGCGGGCTGCGGGCCCGTCCGGCCGGTCCCGGTGACCGGGCCGGCAGCCGTGACCGCGGCGGTCACGGCAGGTGATTCGGTCATCGTGCCCGCGCTTTCAACGGGTGTGTCGCGGCGCTGCCCAGGATCCGCGGATCCAGCAGGGGATAGGTGAGGTCCACGGCCAGGTTGACCACCGTGAACAGCAGGGAACTGAGGATCACCAGACCGAGCACGACCGGGATGTCCTGGGTGCCCACGGCGGTCGCGGTGGTGCGTCCGACCCCTGTCCGGGAGAAGACGGTCTCGACGACCACCGAGCCCGCGAGCAGGTTGCCCGCCCACACACCGGCGAGTGTCAGCGCGGGCAGGGCGGCGTTGCGTGCGGAGTGCCGCAGATGCACCCGCCGCGGCGAGGCGCCCTTCGCCGCCGCGGTCGTGATGTAGTGCTCCGTCTCGGTGGCGCGCAGGCTCCGGGCGAACACCTGGGCGATGCCGGCCGCCGTCGGCAGGGCGAGGGTGACGGCGGGCAGCAGCAGGCTGCGCGTGCCCTCGTTCCCGGTGGCAGGCAGCAGGCCCCACCGGAAGGACACCAGCTGGACCAGCATCAGCCCGACCCAGAAGGTCGGCAGCGACGCCCAGAACGGGGGGATCGACAACAGCGTCTGGCGGATCCACGACCGCCGCGCGTACGTGCCCCAGTAGGCCAGCCCGAGGCCGAGCAGCAGGGCGAGCGCGAACGCGGCCGCCGCCAGTTCCAGAGTGGCCGGCAGCACGTCGAGGAAGACCCGGGTCACGTCCCGGCCGCTCTGCACCGAGACGCCGAAGTCGCCGCGCAGCGCGTGCCAGAGGTGGTCGACGTACTGGACGGTGACCGGCCGGTCCAGCCCGTACTGCGCGCGCAGCGCCTCGACCTGCGCGTCGTCGACCATGCTCTGCTCGGACCCGGCGCTGACCATGAGCGACACCGGGTCGCTCGGCAGCAGGTACAGCACCGCGAAACAGACGGTGTAGGCGGACCACAGGACGAACAGTGCCTGCAGGAAACGGCGTACCAGGTATCTCGTCATCGTCGTGCCCTCCGCACCCGTCGGACGTGCCGCCGGGCCCGGTCCGCCCCCGCGCGGATCGGGCCCGGCCCTGGACCGCCGTGGGTCAGTCCGCGATCCAGGAGTCGGTGAACCGCAGCCACGAGTGGGCGGTGAAGGTCACGTCACGCACCTTCGGCGAGAAGCCCATGATCGTGGTCTGCTCGTGCACGGGGATGCCGTAGCCGGTCTCCAGGACCCGCCGCTGGGCCTGCTCGACGAGCTCGGAGCGCCGGTCCGGGTCGGTGGCCGCGTTCTGGTCGCCGAGGATCCGGTCGATGCTCTCCTGGACGGAGCCGGGCGCCGGGGGCTTCTTGGAGCCGAAGATGGTCCGCAGGATGTCCGGATCGGCCCGTGTCGTTCCCCGGGCCCAGAACAGGTCGTAGTCGTTGGCCTGGTAGAGCGGCTGGAACTGCGCGAGCGAGAGCCGCTTCACCCCGAGGTCGATGCCGACCTCGGCGAGCTGCTGCCCGATGAGCTCGATGATCGACTGCTCCGGGCCGAAGCCGGACGGCACCCACAGCAGGTCGAGGTGCAGGCGCTGGCCGTCCTTGGACCTGATGCCGTTCTCGCCGGGCCGCCAGCCGCCGTCGTCGAGCAGCTTCTCCGCGGCGGCGGGGTCGTAGCTGATCAGCGAGCTGAGATCGGCGTGGCCCGGAGTCCTGCTGGACACGATGCTCGTCGCCGGCAGGAAGTCGTCGTTGAGCAGCGCCTCGACGATCTGCTCCCGGTTGATCGCGCGCTGCAGCGCGGGCAGGACACTCGGGTCGCTGACGACCGGGCGGCCGGGGCTGGGGCTCGCGTGCAGGTTCGACACGATCCCGGCGTGGACCGTCGGCAGCAGGGTCAGGCCCTGCGTCTCCAGCCCGGGCGCATCCTGGGGCGCGACGGCCGAGATGCCCTCGACCTGGCCCGACTCCAGGCTGCCGGTGCGGACGCCGGACTCGGTGACGACCGTGAAGACGAGCTTGTCGAGGTAGRCCGCGCCCTGGTGCCGGGCGAGCGGGGAGGACCAGGCGTAGTCGTCCCGCCGGCTGAGCTCGACGCGCTGGTTGGGAACGTAGCTGTCGACGACGAACGGACCCGAGCCGACCGGGGGCTGCGAGCACCGCTCGGCCGGGGTGCGGCTCAGGCTGGCCGGCGAGACGAGGCCGAGACTCGGCGTCGTCGTGGCCTGGAGGAACTGGGCGGTCGGGGTGTCGAACTCGACCCGCGCGGTCCGGTCGTCCACGACGACGGTGCGCGCGTAGCCGCTGAGGTAGGCGTAGCCCAGCGTGGCCTTGGCCCCGAGGGTCACCACGGCGTCGAAGTTGGCCTTGACCGCCGCGGCGTCGAGCGGGGCGCCGTCGCTGAAGGTGACACCGTCCCGCAGGTGGAACGTGTACGACTTCGCGTCCTCGCTGACCTCCCACCGCTCGGCCAGCCAGGGGACGATCTCCAGGGTCTTCGGGTCCTGGTCGGTCAGCGTGTCCACGATGTGCCTGCCGATCGTCAGGCCCTCGCTGAGCTGGATCTGGTGCGGGTCCAGGCAGGTGGGGTCGCTGGCGAAGGCGAAGGTGAGCGTGCCGCCGGGCTTCGGCGACCGGGCAGCGCTGTTGGCGCCGTCCTCGCTGTCCGACCCGCAGGCGGTGGCTGCCAGAGCGGCCGCCAGCACGGGCACGAGGACGGCTCGGGCGCGCCCGAGACGTCTGGATGGATGCACTCGAGACGACAAGGAAAGACTCCCCCCGGGGAAGAACGAAAGGACGAAGGACGAAGGACGGCGACCTCCGGCGGACGGCCGGGGCACGGTTCGGGAAGCACGGCTCAGGAGGCCCGGCTCAGGAGGCCCGGTCGGGCCTGGGATGACCGTGAGGCCCGCGACCTCGGCGGCCCGACCGGGAGGGGCGCGCCGGACGCCGCGGGGATGTCCTCGTGTGAAGCTGCCGCGGCAGGAGGTGGTCGAGACCTGGCGTTGTTCCCGGGCGGCGGCTCCGGACGGTCAGCGTCGACAGAGCGTGGTGCTCAGCCGCCCGTAGTCGACATGGCGTCGGGACGTCAGAACCACATTCGGGGTGTCGTGYCGCGGCGCCCAGACCGCCCCGAGCCACTCCGCCCCCGGCCGGGTCGGCCCCGTCCGAGGAGACGTCGTGCGCCCAGGCAGGAGGGAGCCGTCACCGGCGGTGGCCACGGGAGCCGGCGGTGCCGGCACCGGCCGTCGCGATGCTCTCATCGATGCTCGCTCCCTTCCTGTCTGTATGCGTTCCCGTCCCTGGACGGGGCTGGTGCCCTGGCGATCGGCTGGATCCCCAGGGGCGGTGTCGGTACGCGGTCTCCGGCCGCCGTGCTGCCGTCGGTTCAGCCGCCGCCCTGGTAGGGCGGTCCGGAGACGAGCTCGGACGGCTCGCCGTCGACCCCCACCGGGACATCGCCTTCGAGGGTCACCCGGTAGAGCACCCGGTCGAACTCGAACTCGAGGTCGTTCAGATCGCCCGGCACGAGATGGGCGGTGGCACGGTTGTCCCAGAACGCCACGCTCCCGGGCTCCCAGCGGAACCTGACCGTGTACTCGAACCGGGTGATCTCACGGTGGAACAGAGCCAGGACGTCCTGGCTCTGCCGTGGTGACAGCCCGACCACCTGCTGGTCGGCCAGCGTGAAGCTGGGGCTGACGAACAGAGCGTGCTCCCCGGTCTCGGGATGGACGCGGACGACCGGGTGAATGGCCGAGAGCGGACTGCGTGCGTCCCGGCTCGCGTAGGAGCCACCGGTCTCGTGGGTGCGGCCGAAGCTGTGCCGGGCGCGGAGCCGGTCGGCCAGGTCCCGCAGCGGACCAGGCAGTCCCTGGTATGCCGCGACGAGGTTCGTCCAGACGGTGTCCCCGCCGTACCGAGGGACCTGTTCGGCCCGCAGGACCGCGGCGGCGGGCGGGTTGACCAGGRCTGTCACGTCGGAGTGCCATCCGTTGTCGAAGGTGGCCCACTTGCGGCCGAACGCGGCCTCGTACCGCCGGCTGTCGAGCGGAAGCACCTCGGGGAAGCCCGGCGGTGTCTCGTCCTCGTGCGGATGGGCGCGGGTGAGCACGCCGAACCTGCGGGCGAAGTCGACATGCTCGCGATGGCCGATGGCCTGCCGGCGGAAGAAGATCACTTTCCAGCGCAGCAGTGCGGCACGGAGCTCCGCGACCGTCGTGTCGTCGAGGTCCTCGCCCAGGTCGACCCCGTCGACGTCCGCTCCGGTGTGGGCGGTAACCGGCCGGACCCCGATGCGGGTCAGGCCCATCGCGTCTGCCACGGCTGCTGTCCACCTCGGGTGCTCGATGTGCATGCGGGTATGTCGGACGGGAGTCGTTGCGGAGAGTTGTCGCGGGCCGGGCGGGCACTGATGCGACGGTTCTTTCTCCCCTTACGGGTGGGTCGGGGGTGGCTCGCCCTTCCGTAGTCCACCTTATCTACCACTCTAGTTATATGAACCTGTCAGTACAATACTAAGTACGACACCGGAAGGGTTTTCCCGGGGGTCGACCGGGTGGGCGATGATCCGCATGCCGTCGCGGGCCGGCTGGCGGGTGCGGCAGGCACGCCGGCCGGCGGGGCTCGCTCGGCGACCTTCCGACCAGGCAGGGCAGGTGTGCGGTCCCCGGTGCCGTCATGCGGGTGGGCCCCGCACTGTCCCCGGGGCGGGAGCTCCGGCAGCCTCCGGCGGGCGTCCCCGCCCCGCGGTGCCCGGGTCGGCCGGAGTATGCGTACCGGTGTGCGCAAGCCGCCGATGCGTCCGGCCGAATGTGCTACGAGTGGTCTTCGCGTGTCGGTGAGCCGGCTTTTCGTTGGCTTCCCCCGAGCTTTTCCTGCTGTTTTCTGTTTTCGTTCTCGAATTAATTCCGCGCTCTCCAGGCCATGGTTGGGGAGCGTCGAAGATGCGGTCAATCCACGTCCCGTAGGGCTGATCACCTCCTGTGCGGGCCGCGGAAGGCCGCCGATCCGGCGGTGTCGAATGCTTCAGGTTCTCCTTCCTGGGTCCTCCGTCGGCCGCCTCCCGCCGCCCTTGATAGGGACCGCTTGCCAACGTCGTGCGCGGTACGTATTCTGTCAAATACCCCCGATTAAGTGTGCTGTCCGTTAGCCGTACCCGCGGTCGGGTGYGTGGTCGGAAGTACGCCAGGTCGGCGAGCGTGCTGGTAGGACGAGTTGATCGCGTCTGTGGGAGGGGTCGGGCTGATGGGAAGACGGCTTCTCGTGCTGTCCCGCCGTCGTCACATCGATTTCTGCCTGGTGGTGACGACCTCCTGTCCTGGGCAGTGAGGGTCGTCACTTTTTTGTCGCTCATGCTCTCCCGCTTTCCGGGCGGGCGAGCGTGGCGTCCCGCCTGGGGAGCCGAGTGGCGTGAACCGACCCGCGCGCTCCGGCCTCGGGTCTCGGCCCGGGCCTCTCGCCGGCACCGGTGCGGCGGGAGGCCGTAGCCGTGCTCCAGGCGGAGGGCGCACGTGCCTGTCGTGGTTCCTCTGCCCTACAAGCGAATAGCCGCCTTTCCCGGGGTGCTTCTCGCGTCGGCTGGACGGGACGCGTCCCACGTCGGTTGGAGTACCCGTGCCGGTCGGGACGGTCGCCRGGCGTCCGTCCGCCACTGCCTGCCCGCCATCCGGTCGCCCGGTGTTCCGCGCCTCCGGCGGCCGGCGGCGCCGCGGTTTGTCGGGCCTCTTCATCCGGTGCCACAGGCAGTAGTCGAAACCCTGAAAGAGCCGTCACGAAGGTCGGAGAACCACGTGAACTACAAGATCCTCGGCCCGCTCCGGGTCTGCGACGGAGACCGCAACCTGACCCCCAGCGCGCGCAAGCCAGCCATCCTCCTTGCCAATTTGCTCATCAAATCCCCGCAGGGAGYCACAATCGAGCAGCTGCAGGGCGAGATCTGGGGTGCAAACCCGCCCAGCAGGGCGGCGGCCGCGGTACACGTCCACGTGTCGCGGCTGCGTAAACTCTGGGGCGGCTCCAGTGGATCCGGTGGCTCCGGATCACCCCTGCAAACCATGACCTCGGGCTACATGATGCGCGTCCGCCCCGGAGAGCTCGATCTTCACGAATTCGACCGCAAGGTCCAGTCCGCGCGTTCCCTGTACAGGTCGGAGCGTTATCACGAGGCATCCGAAAGCCTCCGCACGGCGCTTGATCTCTACCGCGGACCCGTTCTCGACGAGCTGCGGGACAGCCCGGTCGTGCGAAACTTCTCGACTCGTTTCGAGGAGTACCGTCTGGAGTCGATCGAGCTGATGATTGAATGCGAACTCACGCTCGGTCGACACCGTCAGCTCGTCGGGTGGCTCTACGCGCTGGCGGCCGAACACCCGTTGCGGGAGACCTTCCACCGGCATCTCATGATCGCGCTGTACCGGTCGGAGCGGCAGGGCGACGCGCTCAAGGTCTATCAGTCGGCCCGGGCGACGCTGCGGGACGAACTCGGTCTGGAACCGGGCCGCGCGCTGCGAGATCTCCAGCGCGCGATCCTCGCCGCGGACCATCAGCTCGACCTGAGGGCCGTGCACGCCTGAGCGGCCGGGCGCCTGAGCTGCCGGCGCGCCGGTGCGCCGGGGCCGCCGAGCCCGGCGCACCGGCGTGCGGTCACCTGCCGCTCACGCACCGCGGCCGGGTGGGGGTCGGCTGTGGCGCGATCAGTCAGGACTGCCCGGTGCTGACGGCCACCTCGTAGATCGCCTTCAGGGTGGGCGCTTCCAGGACGTCCGGCAGGGAGATCGGGCGGGCGGTCTCGCGCTCCAGGATCACGCAGAGGGCAAGCAGGTGGACCGAGTCCCAGCCGATCACGTCGGGAAGGGGCAGCTCGGCGTCCGCGGGTGTGACCGGCAGGCCGATCTCGTCGCGGATGATGGTCACGAGGTCGTCGACGGTCTTCACGGCGTCTCTCCTCCCGCCAGCTGTACGGCCAGCGCGACGTGGTCGGGGGGTGGGAGGATCTCGGTGAGGTCGTGGCGGAACACGGCCCCCTGTGCCGTCGGCGCCCCGACGGGGACGAAGCCGGCCCGAGGGTAGAAGTCGCGCACCTTGCCGTTCCTGGGCGTCTCGCGGTAGGTGCCGACGACGGCGTCCGCTCCGGTGTCGCGCGCGTGCCGCAGCACCGCGGACAGGCAGGCCTGCTCGATGCCCCGGGAGAACACCCGGCAACTGAGCAGGAAGTTGTCGATGTGGACGGTGTCGTCTTCGCGGTAGGCCAGCACGGCGCCGGCGAGGCCGTTGTCCCCGAACCGGTCCGAGCAGCGGATGCCCAGCACCAGGGACTCCGGATCCCGGGTCCGCGCGGCGACCGCGGCCGGTTGCAGCCGCTCGCCGGTGAGATTGAACTGGTTGGTTCGCAACGTGATCTGGGATATCCGGTTGACCTGGCTGTCCGTCGCCGGCGCCAGCAGGACGCGGACTCCCAGCTCCCGCAGGTAGCCGTCGAGCGAGTCGAAGCTGTGCAGGAAGCCGCGGCGGTCGGCCTCCGCGCGGTACCGGGCCGGCCGCTCGTGGTCCTCCTCGGTCAGCACCCGGACGTCGAACCAGCCGTCGGCGAGCAGTGCCTCGACGTGGCGGGCCGGTTCGTCGTCGAGGGCGACCACCGCCACCTCCGGTACCTCCCGGCGTACCAGGCCCCGCTCGTACGGGCTGTCGTCGGCGAACACGAGGCTGTCGACACCCAGGTTGAGGTCGGTGGCCAGCTCCCGCAGGTTGTCGTGCTTCGGGTGCCAGTTGGCGACCACCCGGACGAGATCGCTCTCGCGCAGGACCATGTCGGCATGGTGGGCGAGGACGTCGTGCACCGTCTCCGCGTCGTTCTTGCTGACGGCGGCCAGCAGCACGCCCTGCGAACCGAGCTGCCGCACGACCTGCTGGAACGTGCGGAACGCCTCACCCCGGTACGTCTCGCCGATCTCGATGCCGTCGATCCCGTCGTCACCGAGAACTCCGCCCCACACGGTGCCGTCGAGGTCCAGCACCAGGGTCTTTCTCGTCCGGCCGGTGACCGCGCGGGCGAGGTGACCGATCTCGCGGGCGTACGCGGCGAGCAGCTCGGCGGACAGGTGCGCCTTCGCGTAGAGGCTCATGCGGGTGTCCCGGGCGGGGATGCCACCGGCCAGCAGCGGGTCGGTGTCCACCACGACAAGGGCCGGGTGCTGTTCTGCGAGCCCCAGCAACCGGGCGTTGGCCTCCCGCCAGACCGCTCCGAGCCGGGCGCGGGAGGCATGGTCGACCAGCTGTGCGGTGTGCGTGCGGGTCAGCGGCGTGGTGTTCAGCACGAGAACGCCGTGTCCGACGTCCTCGAAATGCCGCGCCAGGCCCTCGAGGAGCGCGAGTTTCTCGGCCCAGATCCGGTCGACGTCGTCGGGCCGCCACGGGGCGGTGACCTCGGACCAGATCAGATCGGGGCCCAGAAGGCACAGCACCAGGTCGGGCCGTGCGGCGTACAGGTCGCTCGCGGGATCCGCGAGGTCGGCGACGTAGCTGCCGAAGGCTCCGAGGTGCAGACGTGCCAGCAGTCCGTGCCGGGCGAGTTCCGCGGTCAGTGGCGGGACGAGCCCGGCCAGCGTCCCGTGCCCGACCACGGCGATCGTCAGCGCAGTGATCCCAGGATGGCGAGCCAGCACCTCCGCCGGGTCGACCCTGGCCAGCAGACGGCCGGCGCGCAGCAGTTGCTCCTCGGACAGGTCGCTCAGGAGGCCCTGGACTGCCGGGTAGTGCTCCACCAGCTGTCCCGAGCGGTGCAGGTCGAGTAGATCAGGAACGGTTCCGTCATCGTGGGCGGGCTGTGTTCCCACGATCCCGGCAGCGGTCGCCACCATCGGTTTCTCCATAGTCGACGTCCAGTCCTCGTACGCCTCGAGCGGCGATGTCCGCGCGACGGCGCCTGGAGCCGATGTTTCCCGCTGGTGCTAAACAGTTCCTTGTCCTTCGCTTTCACACTGCTGCGCCGCTATACCCGTCGGGCCGCCGGCCTCGGGGATGTACAGCGCGACGCTGCAGTGCTCGAGGGCAGCGGACGGCGCGGCGGCCTCGGCGGCCAGTCCTCCGAGGCCGCCGCCTGCGTGAGTGAGCTGGCCGGGATCAGACCGTGGCGTGCTTCTGGCGGTAGAGCTCGGCCCACTCGGCGCGCGGCCGGATCGTCGTGTCCACGTCGGCGGCGAGCGCCCGCAGCGCGCCCACGGTGGCCCGCTCCCTCGGCAGCTCCGCGAACGGATCCCAGTGGTAGAACCGGCAGGCGTTCTCCCAGGTCATCTTGTTGATCTCCGCGTCGGTGCAGCCGGCCTTCGTGAACTCCTGCTCGAGCCACTCGGGCGCGTCCGGCCAGATCGAGTCGGAGTGCGGGTAGTCGCACTCCCACGCGATGATGTCCATGCCGACCTCGTGGCGCGCGGCGACGGCGTGCGGGTCCGTGACGAAGCAGGCCAGCGACTGCTCGAGGAAGACCTGGCTCGGCAGCCTGCCCCCGAAGTCGCGGCGCARCCACTTCTGGTTCGTGTAGTGGCGGTCGCAGCGGTCCAGGTAGAAGGGCACCCAGCCGATGCCGCCCTCCGCGTAGGAGAACGTCAGGTCGGGGTAGTTGCGGTAGGCGGGGCCCCAGAGCAGGTCCTGGGCGGCGAGCGCCGAGATCTGGCACGCGAGGATCATGGTGTGGTCACGGGGCGCTCCGGGAGCCATCGTGAGCGACCGCAGGCCCATCCCGATGTGCAGCGTCATGGCCACGTTGCACTCGGACATGGCCGTCCAGATCGGCTTCCAGTAGTCCTCGTCGTGGTAGCTGGGCAGGTTGTCGATGTGCGGCATCTCGGGCATGGCGATGCCCCGGGCGCCCTTCGCGGCGACGCGGCGGATCTCCGCGGCGGCCGCCTGCGGGTCGTAGATCGGGGCGATGGCCAGCGGGATGAACCGGCCCGGGTAGGTGGCGCACCACTCGTCGATGTGCCAGTCGTTGTACGCCTGGATCACCGCGGTCGTCGTCTCGTCCCGGAACTGGATCAGGTGGCCACCGCTGAAGCCGGCGAAGGTCGGGAAGCACATCGAGCTCAGGACGCCGTTGCGGTCCATGTCGCGGACGCGGGAGTGGATGTCGTAGGCACCCGGACGCATCTCGGCGAACCCGGACGGTTCGCTGTTCCACTCCAGGGGCGGCCAGCCGACCACGGCGTTGAGGCCGACGAGCCCGGCCGGCCTACCCCGGTACATCCACTGGTTGGCGGTGCCCTGGGTGACGACGTGCGGGGCGGCCTCGGCCCAGCGCTTCGGCAGGTGGCGCTCGAACATGTCCGGTGGCTCGATCACATGGTCGTCCACGCTGACCAGGATCATCTCGTTCTTGTCCACGAGTCTCTCCTCGTTCCGCAGTTCTTGACGAAGTTCAAATCCGATGCCCTCATTGTGCGCCTGTGGGGTCCCTGTGCGAGTCGCGGAACCCGGCCCTTCCCGCCCGGCCTCCGCGTGGACGCCGGCCGGCCTGCCTGGCTGTCCTCGGTGCGACGGCGCCTTGCGGCGCGGAGGGGGTCGGGTGACACTGCGGGAGAGGCGATCCATCCGGCGGTCGCCGGAGCATGCCGGAGGTCGACGATGTTCGGTCGTCGCAGGCCCGCAGCGGACGGTGTCCCCTCGGAGCCGGGCCAGGACGCGGAACCGGGCCAGGGCGCGCCCACGCACGCCGGGCCCTGGGGCGAGGTCGACGCGGCACGACTCGACCCGTCCGGCCGGGACGCATCCGCAGCGGCGTCCCGCCACGTCGACTTCGGCGCGCTGCGTGTCGCCGTCCAGGCCGGCATGACGGCGGAGGTACTGCCGGGCCTCGGTGAGCGCTCCGTTCCGGAACTCGTCCTGCGGACCGGCGAGTTCACCGTGCGGATGGCCGCCTTCGCCGCGCCGAGGAGCCACGACGGGTGGGAGGGGATCCGTGGTGATCACGCCGCGGCCCCCGGCGCCTCGGGGGTCGTCTCGGGTCGGTACGGCCCGGAGTTCCGCAGCGGCGACAGCCGGGTGATCGGGATTGCGGGTCCCCGCTGGTACCTGCGGGTCGCCGTGACCACGACCACGACCGCCTCGGCCGGGGACGACGCGACGACGGCTCTGCCGGTCCTCGACGAGATCCTCGGGGCCACGGTGGTCGTGCGCGGCGCGACCGCCATGCCGGCCGGCGCGGCGCTCCCGCTTCGCCACCCCACGCCCGACGGCCCGGCCGTCGTCACGCTGTCCGACCTGTGGACGGATGACCCGACGACGGCGGGAACCGGAACGCTGGAGCGCAGACCTGCCGTCCACGAGTACGCCGGGGCGTTCACCGGCTCCCTGAGTCGCGATCTCTCCACCTGGGGCTGACCCGGGCGACGGGTCCCGAGCGACGCTCCGGGGGCGATCGATCCGATCAGGGATGGCCGGTCTCCGGCAGGTCCACGGTGTTGCGGCGGTAACTGATCTTCCAGCCGTCCGGCGTGCGCACGTGACGGCTGTGGTGGTGGCCGAGCCAGATGACGCGGGTCAGCCCGTCATCCTGCGTGCGGGCGACTCCGTAGAGCATCGTCGAGCGGGCGGTGTCGCCCTCCAGCGTGATCCGCGGGTTCATCTCCATGTGGATCACCGGGGTCGCGCTCCGCTCCATCACCGCGGCGAGCATGTCCCTGATCGCGGTCCGGCCGTTCGCGGTGCGGCCCGTGCTCATCTCGAACACGCCGTCCTCGGCCCACAGCTCGGCCCAGGCATCGAGATCACGGGTATCGAGCAGCTCGCCGTAGTCGTACAGGCTCTGCAGGATCTCCGCCCGGTCCTCCAGTAGCCGTACACGCTCTTCGAGGCCCAACTCGCCTTTGGTCATGACGGCTAGCTTGACCTCTGTATTTGTACTTAGTCAAGAAAATCCCGGGCGGGTGGGCCCGAGACCGTGCGAGGCCGTGCGGGGCTGGAGCCCTGGCACGGACCGAATATCGTCAGGGCCCATGCGGAATGCGTTTTGCTCCTCCTGCGGTACGCGGTACCAACCCGACGCGGTGTGGCCGCGGGTGTGCGCCGCCTGCGGCGACACCACCTGGCGGAACCCGCTTCCGGTCGCGGTGGTGTTGCTGCCCGTCGCCGAGCCGGACGGCGGGCGCGGTCTGGTGGTGGTGCGCCGCGACATCGACCCGGGTCGTGGCGAGCTGGCACTGCCCGGAGGCTTCATGGAGGTCGGCGAGACCTGGCAGGAGGCCGCGGTGCGGGAGCTGCGGGAGGAGACGGGAATCCCCGCGCCCGCGGGTGACGTCCGCCTGTTCGACGTGCACAGCGGGAACGACGGCGGCTTCGTGCTGGTGTTCGGCCTCCTGCCGGTGCGGTCGCGGGCCGAGCTGCCTCCCGTGGTGCGGACGGAGGAGGCCGCGGAGTGGCTGGTCCTCACGCGACCGCACCGGCTCGTGTTCCCCACCCACACCGACGCGATGGCCTCCTACTTCGTCCAGGTGGACGGGAGGCCATGACCCTGATCTGCGCAGCGCCCCGTCCTGACCCGACCACGTCGGGTCAGGACGGGGCAGGTCCTGGGCCGGCCGGGGCGGTGAGCTCGTCGATCAGCCGGGTCGAGATCTCCCAGAGGCGGCGGGCGCTGTCGGGGTCGGCGACCGAGTCGTCGTAGCCCGACCATGGATGGGTGTCGGGGCCGACGGGCTTGGCCAGGCCGCAGTCCTCCAGCACCAGGCCACCCCGACCGGCGAGTTCGGGCGCGGTCGCGGCCCAGACGGCTGTGGCCGCCGCCTGCGCCGCCGTCCTGACCATCGGCGCGGGTGTGCCCTCGTCCGTGACGAAGCCGATCCGCCGCATCTGCGCGTCGGAGTGGTGGCGCTGGAGCCCGGTCAGAGCCGTCCCGGGCAGCACGGCGTTGGCGAAGATCCCCTCGCCGCTCCAGCGGCGGGTCGCCTCCTGCGCGAACAGGATGTTGGCGCTCTTCGACTCGGCGTAGGCCAGCCCCATGCTGTACTCCCGCGTCCGCCAACCGGGATCGTCGAGACTGACGGGGATTCCCTTGTGCCCGCCCGAGCTCACGACGACGATCCGGGCGCCCCGCTTGGCCAGCTGGCTCCGGAGCAGGGCCGCGAGCCGGAAGTGGCCGAGGTGGTTGGTGGCGAAACGCACGTCCAGCCCGTTGGGGAGATGGGTGTCCGGGGTCTGCGACACCCCGGCGTTGGCGATCAGCAGGTCGACCGGCCCGGTGACCGCCCCGGCGAACTCGGCGACCGCGTCCAGGTCGCTCAGGTCGAGACGGGCCACCTTGATCGTTCCGGCGGCACCGGCGAGGACGTCACGGGCGACCGCCTCGCCGGCGGCGACGTCACGGACGCCCAGGACGAGGTCGGCACCCGCGACGGCGAGAGCCTGGGCCGTCTCGATCCCCATTCCGGACGACGCCCCGGTCACGATGGCGAGCCGACCGCGCAGGTCCGTGGTGCGGACCACCTCGAGGGCCGTGGTCGCCCAGCCGAACCCGCTCACCGCGCGGCGCCGGAAACGCTCGACCGGGGCCGGTCATCCGCCCCGAACGGGCTGTGGGTGTTGCCCATGCGGTCCTCCGGGAGTCCGCCGCGCAGATCAGGTTCCATGGTTTCTCTCTCCCCCCGGGCGTCGCTGTATCGAGATGCTGGCGGGCGTGCCCGGAAACGTTGTAAGTCTCCATGCTCGGGGCACGATCGACCGCACCCGGGCAGGGAAAGGAACATGGCTGCCGTCATGCATGCCTACCTGCATGCGGCCGAAACGACGCAGCCCCGTTGTGGCTGTTCGCAGCAATGCTAGGGCCGTGCTGTCAGGCCCTGCCAATACAACTTTGGGCGGCGGGCTATGCCCGGCCGCTATAGCCGCTTGTCAGCTCATTCCGACGTACGGGGCGGCGGAAGCCGTCGCGGGGGCGGTCGCGGGGGCGGGTTCGGTGTCGGCGAGTCCGGCGAGGCCGCCGCGGACGAGCGTCAGGTAGGTGTCGATCAGGCGGGTGGCGGTGCTGTCGGTCGGATTGCCGTACCACTCGCGCATGATCGTGGAGATCGCCGAGATCAGGATGTCGCTCGCGAGCCGGGCCCGCTCCGCGGGGACACGGAGCTCCCGCGACGTTCGCTCGACCAGGAGCTGACAGATCTGATCCACCCGCGTGTGGACCTCATGGCGTACCTCCTGGCTGCGCTGGGCCGCCGCGAACAGGGCCACGAACAGGGGGTAGCGCTGTCTGCCCGCCCGGAGCGAACCGCGGGCGAGTGCCTCGTACATCCCCTCGATTGTTCTGGCCGCTCGCATCGCCGCGAGGATCTCGTGATGCCCGACGTCTACTTCTCTTCGGTAGACCGCCGTGATAAGACCATCCCGACTCGTGAAATGCTTGTACAGCAGTGCCCGGCTGATTCCGGCGCGGTCCGCGACCGCTTCCATGGACACCGCGTCGAGGCCTCTGTCCGTGACCAGCATGGCGAAGGCCCTCATGATGTCCTCGCGGCGGCTGGCCCCCGACCGCCGCCGGCCCCCGTCCCCGGTGTGGGGAGCCGGTGTCTGCGCGGTCGCGTCCACGTTTCGTTCTGCCTCTGGTGAACCCGAACCGACCCGAATTAACACAGACGGAGCCTTTCCACGGTCTCGAAATAGGCGGCTGGTTTGACGGGGAAGATGGTCCGACGGGACAGGTCCTGGGCAGGATATCGATCCTGGGCGTCGGCAGCGCGCCAAATTCGGAGGATGCGCCAGTGGTGGTGGTGTGGCCATCGCGATGATGGTCGCCACGCGTCCATCCGGCAATGTCACGGAGGAGGAAGTAAAAGCGGGGGAAACAAGGACGAGTACTCCGTATGTTGCCGGCGGGTGGGCCCTGGGCGAGCGCGTCCCGGTCAGGAACGCGCTCGCCGCGGGCGACCGACCGCTGTGGCCCGTCGCGCGGGCGACGTCGCGTGTCGCCTATCCGGCGGTCCCACCGGTCGGCGTCGCGGTGCGCAGCGCCGATGCGCTGGTGGCCGTGGCCGTGGCCGTGGCCGTGGCCGAGGTCGTGGTGCTGGGCGCGGGCGCGGGCGCGCCGGGCGCCGGCACCGGGTTGGCGCCTGCGACCTGGTCGAGTCGGTCGGCCAGGTGGGCGGCGAGAGCCGTCGGGCTGCTGTGCGCCCACAGGACCTTGGTCGCGACCCGCAGGCCCAGGCCCTTCTCGATCCTTGTGCGCAGTTCGAGCATCATCAGCGAGTCCATACCGACGTCGAGCAGCGGAGTCCGCGGGTCGATGGCCGCCCGGTCGATCCGGAGAATGCCGCTGACCTCGCCGATCAGGTAGTTCTCCAGCAGGCTCCGCCGGGTCGCCGGGTCGGCGGTGCCCAGCTCGTCGAGGAGGGCGTTCGCCGCCTGGCCGCCGCCCGCACCGCCGCCGATCGCGACGGTGGCCAGGAACGTCGAGTCGATCGTCGCGCCGAAGTGCGCCAGCCAGGTGGGCTGGTCGACCGGCAGGTAGCCGGCCCGGGCCCGGTCGTGGCGCAGGAGCCGCTCGCAGGCGTCCAGCCCCTCCTCGACGTCGATCATGGCGTAGCCGCGCTCCTCGAACGAGGCGCCGCGGCCGTGGTCCGCCCAGGCCCCCCAGTTGACGCTGATCGCGGGGAGGCCCTGGGCGCGCCGCCAGCTGGTGAAGGTGTCGAGCCAGGCGTTCGCCGCGGCGTAGGAGCCCTGGCCGGGGAAGCCGAGCAGGGCGGCGGCCGAGGAGAACCCGAACCACCAGTCCAGGTCGTGGCCCTCGCAGGCCTCGTGCAGCCGCCACGCCCCGACGACCTTCGGCTGCCACACCCGGTCGAGGAGCTCGTCGGAGATCAGGGTGACGACGGCGTCCTCGACGACGGCGGCGCCGTGCAGCACGCCCCGCAGCGGCAACCCGGTGGCTGTGGCGGCGGCGACCAGGCGCTGTGCCGTGTCACCGACGGCGATGTCACCGCGGACGACCTCGATGTCGGTGCCGGCGCCCCGCAGTTCGGCGAGCACGGCTTCGGCGGCGGCGGAGGGCGCGGACCGGCCGTTGAGGACGATCCGGCCGGCGCCGGAGCGGCTGAGCCAGCGGGCGAGGACCAGGCCGAGCCCGCCGAGGCCGCCGGTGACGACGTAGGCGCCGTCGCCCCGTATCACCGGGATGTCGTTGGGCGCCACGACGACTGTCGTCTCGCCGTCGGCCGGGATGGTGAGGATCAGCTTGCCGATGTGCTCGCCGGCGCCCATGGACCGGAAGACCCCCGAGGCCTCGGCGATCGGGAACGCGGTGTGTTCCAGCGGAGTGAGCCGGCCGGCGGCGAGCTCCTCGCCGACCTCCCGCACCAGCCGGTCGAGCAGCGCGGGCTGGTCGGTGCCGAGCAGGCCGAGATCGACGCTGGCGAACGTGATGTTGCGGCGGAACGGGAACATGCCGAGCTTCGCGTCGGAGTAGATGTCCCGCTTGCCGAGCTCGATGAAGCGGCCGCCGACGCGCAGCAGGTCGAGGCCGGCCCGCAGCGCCGGCCCGGTCAGCGAGTTCAGCACGACGTCCACGCCGTCGCCGGTGAGCTCGCGGATCTGCTCGGCGAACCGCGCGGACCGGGAGTCGAAGACGTGCCGGATGCCGAGCTCGCGCAGGTAGGCGCGTTTGCGTTCGGAACCGGCGGTGGCGAGGATCTCCGCGCCGGCGGCACGCGCGATCGCGATCGCGGCGAGGCCCACGCCGCCGCTCGCCGCGTGGATCAGCACCCGCTCCCCGGCCCGGAGACCGGCCAGCTCGTGCAGGCCGTACCAGGCGGTGAGGTAGACGGCCGGCAGGGCGGCGGCAGCCTCCAGCGTCATGCCGTCGGGCACCGGGAAGGCCCGCGTCGCCCGGGTCGTGTGGAAGGTTCCGAGCGCCCCGAAGTCCATCACGGCGACGCGGTCGCCGGGCCGGACGCCCTCCACGCCCGGGCCGACGGCCGTGACCGTGCCGGCGCCGTCGGCGCCGAGCGGGATCGGCTTGCCGTCCGCGGTCTGGTACACCCCCATGGCGTTCAGGACGTCGGCGAAGTTGATGCTCGCCGCGCGCAGCTCGATCTCGATCTCGCCGGGTCCGGGGGAGCGCCGGTCCCGTGCGACGAACTCGAAGGAGTCGAGGTCGCCGGGCTGGCGCACGCCGAGCGTGATGCCGTCACGGCCGAACCGGCGCACCTGGGTGCGGCGGTCGCCGTCCCGCAGCGGGCTTGTGCGCAGCCGGGCGAGGTAACGGTTCCCGGCCCGCCAGGCCACCTCGTCGTCGGGAAGCCCGGCGCACAGCTCCGCGCACAGGTCCTTGCCACCAGCGGTGGCGTCGACGTCCAGATGGGTGATCTGCAGCTCGGCGTGCTCGTAGCTGATGACCCGGTACAGGCCGCGCAGGGCGCCGGCGTCCAGCGCCGTTCCCTCGCCCTCGAACACGGGCTGGACGTCCCGCGTGAGCACCCAGAGCCTGGGCACCGCCGTGTCGTTCTCCTCGACGAGCGCGCGGACCAGCCGAGCCAGCCGGCGGACGCGGTCGCGGGCCCGGGTGAGGCCGCGCGGGTCGACGTGCGGCGCCGCCCCCGGAGCCGCCCCCGGCGCGACGAACACCAGCCCGCGCCAGTCGGGGACCGCACGCAGCCACTCGGCGACGAGCTCGGTCTGCGCGCGGTCGCCCTCCTCGCCGGCGGGAAGGCGCACCACCTCGGCCCGCAGACCCCGGGCGCGCAGCCCGACGACGACCTCGCCCGCGATGTCCTGCGGGTCGTCCTCCTCCGAGAGCAGCAGCCAGCTGCCTGTGCCCGCCTCTTCGCCGGCGGCCGGCGGCAGCGGCCGCTCCTCCCAGTCGACGCCGAGCAGCCGCCGGGCGAAACGCAGGTCGGCCGTGGTGGCACTCGCCCCGCCCAGGTGCACGTCGCGCAGTTCCGCCAGGACGGCGCCGTCGGCGGCGAGCAGGGTCAGGTCACCGAACGCGGCGGTGGCCTCCTGCCGGGTCAGCCGGGCGAGGCAGTAGCGCCCGCGGGAGGTGTCGCCGTACACGCGCAGCGTGCCGACGCCCAGCGGCAGGCTCAGGCCGTCGACGGCGTCGCGGGCCGTGGCCAGCGCCGGGTGCGCGGCCAGCGTCTGCAGACAGGTGTCGAGCACCACCGGGTGCAGGCGGAACGCCGACGCCTCGGCCCGCAGCCCGGTCGGCAGCTCGAGGCGTCCCAGCACGGTGGACGTGTCCGCGTCGCCGTGGTGGATGGCGGTCAGGCCGGCGAAGTTCGGCCCGTGGTGGATCCCGGTGGCGCGCAGCCGCTCGTAGAAGGCGTCGACGTCCCCCGCCGTCGGGTGCTCCCGCAGTGCCGCCTCGACGTCGACCGGGGCCGGTGGCCGCGGTCGCGGCACCCGGCGGGCTCGGGCGACCGCGTGCTCCGCCCACACCTCGTCCGTGCCGAGGGAGACGATGCGCAGCGCGGCCTGGTCCTCTGCCTGGTAGTCGGCGATCAGGGAGAGCGGGGTGTGGTCGTCGAGGAACAGCACGCCCCGGAACTCGATGTCGACGATCTCGGTCGCCGTGTCCGTGCCGAAGATCTGCGTCGCCGCGGCGAGCGCCATCTCGCAGTAGCCGGCGCCGGGGAGGACCACGGCGTCGCGTACCTGGTGGTCGGCGAGCCAGGGCAGCGCCGCGGTGCCGGCGTCCGCCTGCCAGACATGACCGCCCTCGGCCGACGGGACCTGCACGTGTACGCCGAGCAGCGGGTGCACGGCCACGACCCGCGCGCTCGTGGCATCCGCGAGCTCGATCATCAGATGCTCGTGGTTCCACGCGGTGGCCGGCAGGTCGACGAGCCGGCCGGACGGATGATCGAGGCTCCAGTCCACCGCCACACCGGCGCAGTGGACGGCGCCGAGCCGCGTGAGGAACGCGCGGTGGACGTCGTCGCCCCGCCGCATCGTCTCCACGACCGCGGCGTCCCGCCCGACCTTCGTGATCGTCTCGGTGATCGAGCGGAGCAGGAGGGGATGCGGCGCGACCTCGACGAAGCAGCGCTGCCCGTCGTCGAGCGCCGCGGTGACCGCGCTCGCGAAGCGAACCGGCCGGCGCAGGTTGTCCGACCAGTAGGGACCGTCGAACGACGGCTGCCCGAGCGGATCGCCGAGCACCGTGCTGAAGAAGGGGATCGCCGCCTCGCGCGGCGCCAGGTCACCGAGGGCGGCGACGAGATCCGGCAGGATCGGGTCGACCTGGCTGGAATGCGAGGCGACGTCCACCGCGATCTCGCGGGCGAACAGCCCGCGCGCCTCCCAGGCGGCGACGAGCTGGCTCACCCGCTCGGCGTCCCCCGCCACCACGGTGGACGTCGGTGCGGCCAGCACCGCGACGACCACGTCGTCGATGCCCGCCGCGGCCAGTTCGGCGTCGAGGTCCGCGGCGGACAGCTCCACCGAGGCCATCCGGCCGGAGCCCGACAGCTGCCGCATCAGCCGCGAGCGCCGGCAGATCACCTTCACCCCGTCCGCCAGCGGCAGGGCGCCGCTCACCACCGCGGCCGCCGCCTCACCCATCGAATGGCCCAGCACCCCCGCGGGCTCGACGCCGTGCGCCCGCCAGGTCGCCGCCAGCGCCACCTGCATCGCGAAGATCACCGGCTGGACGCGGTCGATGGCGGCCGAGGGCGCGGCGCTGATCAGCTCACCCGTCACGGAGAACCCGGACTCGGCCTGGACGAGCGGCTCCACCTGCGCGATCGTCGCCGCGAAGGCGGCCTCCCGCTCGAGGAACTCGCGACCCATGCCCGCCCACTGCGAACCCTGGCCGGAGAACACGAACACCGGGCCGGGAACCCGGACCCGGGTCGTGCGGGATTCGGTCACGGGCGAGGACTCGCCGCGGGCGAAGCCGCGGAGCTGCTCGACCAGCTCGCCGCGGTCGGCGGCCGTGATCGCCAGCCGCGCCTGGCGGCTACCGCGGCGCCGCGCCAGCGTCCACCCGACGTCGCGCAGGGGGACGTCCACGTGGTCGTCAAGCCAGTCGGCGAGGCCGTCGGCGGTCCGGGCCAGCGCCGCCGGCGAACTCGCGGACACGGGGATGACCAGCGGGCGCGGGACGTCCCGCGTGACCGGCGTCGTTTCCGTGACCGGCGTCGTTTCCGTGATCGGCGCGGCTTCCGTGATCGGCGTGGTCTCCGTGATCGGCGTGGTCTCCGCGACCGGCGTGACTGGTGTGGCCTGGGTGGCGTGCGCCCCGGCGACGTCGACGGCGGTGCGCGCGGTCCGCTGGCGGGGGAGGACCGCCGGATCGGCGGACTGGAGCAGTACATGCGCATTGGTACCGCTGAACCCGAACGACGAGACGGCGGCCAGCCGCGGTCCGTCAGGAACCGGCCAGCTGACCGTCTCGGTGGGGACGAAGAAGCGGCTGCCGCCGTGGTCGATGCTGGGATTCCAGGACCGGAAGTGCAGATTGGGCGGGATGACACCGCGCTGCAGACACAGCACGGCCTTGATGAGACCCGCGATACCCGACGCGGCCTCGAGGTGGCCGATGTTCGATTTGATCGAACCCAGCGCGCACGGGTTCTCCCCGGTCCCGTACACCGCCGCGAGTGCTCCGAACTCGACGGGATCACCCACCGGGGTACCCGTGCCGTGGGTCTCCACCAGACCGATCTGCGCGGGGTCGATCCCGGTGGCCGCGAGCGCCTCCCGCAGCAGTGCCTCCTGCGCCGGCTGCGACGGCTGCGTCAGCCCGTTCGACCGGCCGTCCTGGTTCACCGCCCCGCCCCGGATCAGAGCGAGAACCCGATCGCCGGCCCTGACGGCGTCCCGCAGGCGTTTCAGAACAATGATCCCGCAGCCTTCGGCCCGGACGAAACCGTCGGCCTCGGCATCGAACGGGGCGCACCGCCCACGCGGTGAGAGCATTCCCCAGTTCGAGAAGGCGACGCCCGTCTCCGGACCCAGGACCAGGTTGATCCCGCCGGCCAGTGCCATGTCCGTCTCGCCGGAGAGCAGGCTGCGGGCCGCCATGTTCACGGCCAGCAGCGACGACGAGCAGGCGGTGTCGACGGACACCGCGGGGCCGTGCGCGCCGAGCAGGTAGGAGATCCGGCCGGACGCGACACTGTGCGCGTTGCCGGTGGCCGAGTAGGGGCTCGACGCGGCGCCGCCGAGCTGGCTGCGCAGCAGGTAGTCCACGGTCGACATCCCGGTGTACACGCCGGTGCGGGTCCCCGCGACCGAAGCCGGCGGGATGCCGGCCTGTTCCAGGGCCTCCCAGGCGACCTCGAGCAGCACCCGCTGCTGCGGGTCCATCGCCAGCGCCTCGGCCCGGCTGATCGTGAAGAACTCGGTGTCGAAGCCGCCGACATCGTCAAGGAACCCGCCCCAGCGGCTGCACATCCGGCCGGGGACGGAAGGCTCCGGGTCGTAGTAGGCGTCCGCGTCCCAGCGGTCGCCCGGAATGTCGGTGACGGCATTGACACTGTTGTGCAGGACGCGCCACAGCGGCTCGGGGGAGGTCACCCCTCCGGGCAGCCGGCATCCAATTCCAACGATCGCGACCATTTCGGCGTCTGGTAGATCGCTGTTCTTTCGGGTCGTATCCGGGGAAGAGGCGTATTTGGCCATGGAATTGTCCGTCTCCGAAATTGGGAACAGTGCCGACAGCGGTTGCGCAAAACGCTGGAGCCCTGGACATGCGGGCGCAGCCACATAACACGCGGAGTACGGCGAAACCAGGCACTGCTATCCCGCCACCACGCATCCTCTGTGCCGCGGTGAGCTTTCCTTCGGCTTACACCAGGCACGCAAGCAGGGCCGACGATAGGCAGGATGAACGCTACCCAGCAACCACCGTCCGCTTTCGTCTGACGGCCAAAGGTGACAGGTCCACCCGCATGGCAAGATCAAAGTTACGGGTTCGCTCTGCCGACCAGCACCAGGGTGGCTGGCCTCGCGTGGTGACGCGCTCACAGCCGTCCTGGGCGCGCGCAGCCCGAAAGTGCTACCCGAGGTGGTCGGCCTGGCGACTGGCGCGCGGTCGGCAGTCCCGTGGCCTGGATGGCTCCGGGGGCGGAACTGCGGAAACAGGTGCCCGGCGATCGGAGCCGCCGCCGAGCGGTGGGCCCTGGCGGAGATCGATGCCCTGATGGTGACGCTCGGTTATGCCTCGGCGTCGGTCTCCAGGGCGAGGTGACCGCCGTGGCCGGCGCGGCAGGAGATCAGGATGAGCCGCTCGCCGCGGTCGTCGCGGCGGCGGCCCCGATCGCCGCGGCGGACGCTGCCTGAGCCTCTTTCAGGACCTGCACCACGACCGGGGCGACCGGCGTCGCGGCCGTCGCGGTGGCGATCCGCGACCACGCCGCCCGTCAGGCCGAGTTCGGCGATGAGCGCGCCGCCCAGCGTCATGGCCAGCGGCTGCCTCGACGAGTTGACGGGTGCGCCCGTGGCCGGGTCGAGTGCAAGGAGGAGCAGTTCCCCGGCGATGAGCACGGTCCACCCCCAGGGTGATCGTCGTCTGGTCGTGAAAAGCCGCCGCCCGCCCACCGGAGTGCGGTGGGCGGGCGGCGGATCTGGGCCGGCGTCATGGTCTGTCGGTGGGTCGTGGCCCTGTCAGTAGCGGGTGCCCGCCGTCGAGCGGTTCCGCGGCCGCCGCCGCAGTCGCCGCAGACCGCGTGCCGCCGACCGGTCGGCCGCGTTCACGTCACGCCGGGCCTCGTTGCGGAGCCTCCGTAGCAACTTCATCGCTTCCTCCTCGGCTTCGTCGTGTCCCTGGTGCGTCGGCCTCGTCCCGTGCCGRCCTGATGGGGACATGCCCGCTCTTCCGCCCGTAACACACCTTGTCTCGCAAGGCGGAGCGGCAGACGTCCTCGTGGGGCCCGTGAGCTGGGACGATGCGAGAAGGATTCCGGGGGCACTCAGCGCCGGCGGCCCCGGTGGCAGGCGAAGCGATCCGTGCGGGTCGCGGCATCAGCCGCGACGCCAGCGCTGGTAGGCACCGCCGTCGCAACCGGTCGTGATGAGTGCGCCGGATCCGTTGCTCTGCACGCATCTGATGGGGTCAAACCTTCGAGTGCGCGGGAAAAACGGAACGGCAGAGGAAGTGGTGCTTCCCGGTGGCGAAACCAGAAAAATCCGGTGAACGCTGGCATAAATGTGGCACTGGATTGCTCTGAAACCGTGCCCTGGACAGGCCTTCAGTCGCCTCGGGACCGACTGGGCACTTCAGGGCTGACCGGTTCTCAGCTGGACGAACAGGCTTTCGGCCTCCGCACACAACGTGTCGCCGTCGAAAAGCCGGCCGGTGAGAACGAGCTTACGGCCCTCGACACGGTCGACCGTCGCCTCCACCCGCAGGGGAACGCCGACCCGAGTGAGCGCACGGTAGTTCACGTTCAGGTACACCGACCGGGCGAAGACGCCGCCGGCGTTGGCCAGCACGGCCAGCACCTCGTCGAACACCAGCGGGATGGCACCGCCGTGAACCGCGCCGTTCACGGTCACGTAGTGCCGGCCGAACGTCACGTGGCAGGTGGCCCGGTCCCGGGCGCGCACATCCCACAGCACGACGGGCGCCATCGTCTGGCCGCGGCCCGCGAGATCCAGTCGCAGCCCGGTCGCCCGTTCGGACTCCGCGACCGCGAACGGTGCCAGCCGTGCACTGATCTGTGCGAAATGATCAGCAACCTGCGTCACCACCTCGGCCGGCGGGCAGGCGTCGGTCACGACATCGAGCAGGTGGCGCAGGTTGTCGACGAAACGACCGAAGTCCGGGCCGCCGGGCAGGTCGGCGCCGAGGTCCGGTGCGGGAACAGTCGGTACGTCAGGTAAATCGGTGAAGGGTTCCGTCACCGCCCAAGCGTCCCAAAAATCCGGCCGGGGTGTGTGGCTGGATCCCTCGCGTTGTTCAGTTGCCGCCGGCCGGTGCGCTGGCCGGCGGCGGTGGGCCGGCGGCCAGCTCAGGGGACGCGGGCCAGGACGCCATAGACGTTCACGCGATCGTCGGCCAGCTCCTCACCCGTGTTCTCCTCGGGGTGCCACCGGTGCACCGGCACGACACCCGGATCGACGAGTTCCAGGCCGGTGAGGAAATCCTCGATCTCGGACCGGGAGCGCGGCGTCAGTGCAATACCGCGCGCCTGGTAGGTGGCCGACACCTTCGCCGCCGCCTCCGGCGCGAAGTCCCCGGTGGCGTGGGTGAGGACGACGTAGCTGCCGGAGGGCAGGATCTCGGTGTAGCGGCGGACGAGGCCGTACGGGTCGTCGGACGCGGGAATGAAGTGCAGCACGGCGATCAGTGAAAGCACAAGCGGCTGGTCGAGGTCGAGCGTCTCGGCCAGTTCGGTCGAGCGCAGGATCTTCTCCGGCTCGCGCAGGTCGGCGTCGAGGTACGCGGTGCGGCCCTGCGTGGAACCGGTGAGCAGTGCCCGGGCGTGCGCCAGGACGATCGGATCGTTGTCGACGTACACGATGTGGGCGTCCTTGGCGCTCTCCTGCGCGACCTCGTGCAGGTTCGGCGATGTCGGGATGCCGGTGCCGATGTCGATGAACTGCCGAAGGCCCAGCTCCCCGACGAGCTTGCGGGTCGCGCGGTGCAGGAAGGCCCGGTTCTCCCGCGCTCCGGTCCGCATGTCCGGGAAGATCGCCAGCGTCTGCTCGGCGGCCTCCCGGTCGGCCGGGAAGTTGTCCTTCCCGCCGAGGAAGTAGTCGTAGACCCGAGCCGAGTGCGGTACGTCCGTCCGCAGGTTCACCGGCTCCACGTGATCAACCAGCCGGTTCCAGCGAAGAACGCGCCTCGGTTCGCTACTCACAGCCCGCCCTCTCGCGATCGTCGCACCCGCCCCCGCAGGCTGCCGGGCGGCCAGGTGCCGCCCGCCATCGCGCCCACCGCAGCGACCGCGCGTTGCGGGCCGCCCTGCCGCCCTGCCGGCCGGCAGGGAACCACCGGCCGCCGGTCGAGCGGGGTAGCACGAAGGTGCAATGTCACTTATTATGCCGACTCGTTCCCCCAACGTGGCACAACGGCAGTGAGCTGCCGGCGGAACCGGACTTCGGTCCCGCAGCACGATCCGACCGAAAATGATCACTTTCGCTCGCCGGCTCACGCCGGTCGGTGCGGCATGGCAGGGCGAGGGTCCGCCGGGCGATCTGTATACCGGAGGCCGGTGCTACCCCGCCGGGCGGGTCTGCGCGAAGGTCCGCAGCTCGCGGGCGATATCGGGGCCGGAGGGCTGGTACATGACCTCACGGAAACCAGCCTCGGCGAGGCGGGCGAGTTTCTGTCGGACGGCGGCCGCATCCCCGATCATGCTGGTGAGGTCCCCGACCATGGCATCGAGGTCAAGGTGGTCCAGCAGCGGGCGGTCTCGCTCGGAGAGGTGGGTGACGTGCCCCTCGAAGGTGAGCAGATGGCGTCGGTCGGCGGGGGCGAGGCCTTCGAGGGCCTCGCGCCACTGCCTGCCTCCTGGCAGGGCGTCCACCGCCGCCGGACCGCCGACGGCATAGGCGGTGTGCCAGCGGACGACCTGCCAGGGGCCGACCGCTTCCCGGACGCGCGCTGAGTCGGAGTTCTCGCCAGGATCGAGCACGGTGCCGGTGACCATGGTGGCGGTCGGAAGCGTGGGATGCGGCGGGCCGATCGTGCCGTCGGCCACCTCGCCGGCTCGCCTGTTGCCGCGTGGGCCGAGAACGCTGAGCCACAGTGGGACGTTGACCGGCCGTTGCGCGGTCAGGCCGGGCCCGTGCAACATGCGGGCCGCTTTCCCGTCGAGCAGGATGGTCTCGCCGGCGAGTAGCCGGCGGATCGAGGCGACGTAGTCGAAGAGGCCGTCGAGCGGCATCGGCGGCTGGCCGATGGTCATGCGGGCGGTGTAGCCGGTGCCGAAGCAGGCGCGGAAACGACCCGCGGAGAGCCGGGCGATGGTCGCGATGCCCGACGCCATGGTCATGACCGCCCGCTGGGAGGGAATCAGGACCGCGGTGCCGAGACCGATCCGACTCGTCCGCACAGCGGCCAGGGCGAGGTGTGCGAACGGGTCCTCCCACAGCGGAGCCGAATCGAAGATCCAGACCCGTGCGTAGCCGAGTTCCTCGGCGAGGACGGCGAGATCCGCGAAATCCGGGCCCGGCGGAAGGCCGCAGGACAGCTCGAACGTGCTCGATTCCGGCATGGGAGCCTGTTTACAGCAATGCCGCGAGGCGACGCCACTGCTCGCGGGGAAATGCGCCCTGGTCGGGCGCGAGTGCCTGCAGGGCCACGTGATCGGCGCCAGCGGCACGGTGCTCGTCCACCCGCCGCCGGATGGCCTCCTCGTCCCCCCACGCGATCAGCGCATCGAAAAGCCGGTCGCTGACCGTCGCCAGGTCGCCGGGGGRGAAGCCCAGCCGGAGCAGATTGTTGGCGTAGTTCGGATGAGCGAGATATCTGCGCAGCCATTCGGCCCCGACCACCCGCGCCTCGTCGCGCCCGCCGCACAGGATCACGGTCTGCTCGGGGAGCACAAGTGGTCCGTAGCCCAGTGCCTCGCGGGCGAGCCGGGTGTGCTCCGGCGTCACGAGGTACGGATGCGCCCCACGGGCCCGTGTCGCCGCGACGTCCAGCATCTTCGGACCCAGCGCAGCCAGCAGGTTGGCGACGGTGTCGAACACCGGCCCGCTGTCCCCGTTCATAGCGGGCTGCGGCCTCCCCACCAGCAGCTTCGCGTCGACGGGTCCCGGTCCTGGCTGTTAGTAGGCAGCCCCGCAGAACCTGTGGGTACGGGGAAGTCGCGCTATCCTGCGCCCCATGACCGGGAGTGACACCATCCCCACCGGCCGACGCGCCGCAGCCGGAGATCCGGCCGGCATCCGGATACGGATCGAGGCCACCGACCTCCCGGGCCGCGACCTGCCCCGCCACCGCGGTATCCAGGTCGGAGTGCAGCGGCGAAACAGCCAACAGGACCTGCTGGACCTGCACCCCGGCGACGCGCCGACGGCCGTCTGGACGCTGCCGGCCACCGCGACCCCCACACAGGCCGGTCTGGACATCACCGGGCCCCATATCCAGGGCCGGCCCGGGGGCCGGTTCATCTACCTGTCCTGGGGCACCGTCGACGGCGCCGGCACCTTCGCCAGGTTCAGCCGAGCGAAGCTGATGTTCGACGCTGTCGACCCCGCCACCCTCGACGCCGCCAGGCGAACCGGCGGTCTCCTCGCCCGCCTGAAACTCAGCGACGCCAGGGGAAACCCGCTCTGCGCCGCCGTGCGACCACCGCTCATCGACTGGAGCGCAGGCCAGGTCGGTTGACGCCTCCTGGAACCGTCGCTCTGCCGCGGCCGTACGCCCCGAGACAGGCACGGTAGGCGGAATCGGTGCCCTGAACGGCCGATCAGGCAAACAACGACCGGGACGCCGCGGGTCGATACGCTCCTCGAGGCCAGTTCGCCGTGCTCGAGGAGGAGTACCACTGATGGACTTCGGTTTCGACGCCAAGACCCAGGAGCTGCGGGAGAACCTCCTCGACTTCATGGCGACCCACGTCGAGCCGGCGCAACCGGTGTTCCGGGAGCAGCTCGCCGAGCTTGAGCAGCAGGGGCAGCGGTGGGCCTGGACGCGGCCGCCGGTCCTGGCCGAGCTGCGGGCCGAGGCGCGCAGCCGTGGGCTGTGGAACCTGTTCCTCCCCGGGGAGCACGGCGCCGGCCTGACGAACCTGCAGTACGCGCCACTGGCGGAGATCACCGGCCATGGTGGCCGCCTGGCGCCGGCGGCGCTGAACTGCTCCGCGCCGGACACGGGCAACATGGAGGTGCTGTCGATGTTCGGCAGCGAGGCGCAGCGGGCGCAGTGGCTGGAGCCGCTGCTGGCCGGCGAGATCCGCTCGTCGTTCGCGATGACCGAGCCGGACGTGGCCTCCTCCGACGCGACCAACATCTCCACCCGGATCGAGCGTGACGGCGACGAGTACGTCATCAACGGCCGGAAATGGTGGATCACCGGTGCGATGAACCCCGACGCGAAGATCTTCATCGTGATGGGGAAGACCGACCCCGATGCTGACCGGCACCACCAGCAGTCGATGATCCTCGTCCCGCGGGACACCCCCGGGCTGGTGATACGCCGGGGGATGGAGGTGTTCGGCTACGACGACCATCACCACGGGGGCCACGCGGAGCTGGAGTTCGTCAACGCCCGCGTGCCGGCCGCGAACCTCATCGGCGCGCAGGGGCAGGGCTTCGGGATCGCGCAGGCCCGGTTGGGGCCCGGGCGGATCCACCACTGCATGCGCTCGATCGGCGTCGCGGAGCGGGCGATCTCGCTGATGTGCGAGCGGGTGGAGAACCGGGTCGCGTTCGGGCGTCCGCTGGCCGAGCAGGGCGTGATCCGCGACTGGATCGCCGAGGCCCGGGTGCGGGTGGAGCAGCTGCGGCTGCTGGTCCTCAAGACGGCCTGGTTGATRGACACCGTCGGGAACCGGGCGGCGCACACCGAGATCCAGGCGATCAAGATCGCTACCCCGGCCGCGGTGCAGTGGATCCTCGACAAGGCCATCCAGGCGCACGGTGCCGCGGGCCTGTCCCAGGACCTCCCGCTCGCGGAGGCCTACGCGAGCATCCGGACGCTGCGCTTCGCGGACGGGCCCGACGAGGTCCACCGGGCGGCGCTGGCCCGCGCCGAGATCCGCCGGCAGGCGGCCGCCCGCGCGGCACGCCAGCCCGGCTGATCCAGGCTGGTCCGGCTGGGCGTCTGGCCGGCCGGACCGACCCGGTCAGCCGGCCGGTCCCGCCACCGCCACGGGCGGCGGGACCGGCCGACAAGGTCGCGCGGTGTCAGCTGGTCAGGTCGAGACCGGCGAGATCGCCGGCGTCACGCCAGTTCTGCAGCAGCTCCTCGAGGGCGTAGAAGCCGGGGCCGTACGGCTCGCCGAGGAAGAAGCGCCCGTTCGTCTCGCCCTCGCTGTTGTAGTAGCCGGGGGTGCACTCGCCGACGAACCTGGTGTTGTCGATCCTGTTCTCGCGGATGGTGCGGATCCAGTTCTCCTCCGCCTCGGCGGTGGGCTCCACGACCGTCGCCCCGCGCGTCTTCGCCGCCGCGATGATGTAGGCGATGTGGTCGGCCTGCTGTTCGAACATCTTGGTCGTGGACGCGGTGACGCCGCCCTGGATGAAGCCGGTCGAGAAGTAGTTCGGGAAGCCGTGCGACATGATGCCGTGCAGCGTGCGGAAGCCCTTGTCCCAGTGGTCGTAGAGGGACCTGCCCTCGCGCCCGGCGAGCGGCTGGATGGCCAGCTGCCGGTCGAGGGAGCTGGTGATCTCGAAGCCGCTGGCGAAGACGATGCAGTCGACCTCGTACTCGATGCCGTTCGCGACGACCCCGCGCTCGGTGATCCGCTCTACGCCCTTCGCGTCCGACACGTCGACGAGGGTCACGTTCGGGCGGTTGAAGGTCGGCAGGTACTCGTCGTTGAAGACCGGGCGCTTGCACAGGATGCGGAAGTACGGCTTGAGGACCTCCGCGGTCTTCGGGTCGGTGACGACACTGTCGACCCGCTGACGGATCCGCTCCGCGACCCGGTAGTCCTCGGCCTCGTGCATCTCGGCGAACTTCACGGGGTCGGCCAGCGCGCCCCAGCCGTCCGTGGCGTTGAGGCGGGCTGCCAGGTTGCGGGAGACCTCCGTCCAGGCGTCGCAGATCCAGTCCTGCTCGCCGGGGGAGTAGAAGGCGAAGGTCGCGTTGTGGAAGTTGCGCTGGCGCTCCTCCCGCCACCCGGGCTTCAGGGACGCCGCCCATTCCGGGTCGGTCGGGGAGTCGGAGCGCTCGAAGACGTAGGACGGCGTCCGCTGGAACACCGTCAGGTGCTTCGCGCCGCGGGCCAGGTGCGGAATCGCCTGGACGCCGCTGGAACCCGTGCCGATCACGGCGATCCGCTTGTCGGCGATCCTGTCGAGCCCGCCGTGCAGGTTCCCGCCGGTGTAGTCGAAATCCCAGCGTGCGGTGTGGATGGTGTGCCCGCGGAAGTCGGAGATGCCGGGGATGCCGGGGAGCTTGGGCCGGTTGTAGGGGCCCTGGCACATGATGACGAACCGGGCCCGGATCGTGTCACCGCGGTTGGTGGCGATCCGCCAGCGCTGGATCTCCTCGTCCCACTCCAGCGAACGGATCAGGGTGTGAAACAGTGCCTTCTCGTACGCTCCGAGATGGCGCCCGACGCGCTGTGCGTGCTCGTAGCACTCGTCGCCGTGGGAGAACTTCTCCTTCGGCAGGTAGCCGGTCTCCTCAAGAAGCGGGAGATAGCAGTAGGCGTCCGAGTCGATCTGGATTCCCGGATAGCGGTTCCAGTACCAGACGCCGCCGAAGTCCCCGCCCAGCTCCACGATCCGGAAGTCGGTGATGCCGGCCTGCTGCAGCCGGTGTGCGGCGATCAGACCCGAGAAGCCGCCGCCGAGGATCACCACCTCGATATCGCCGTCGATGGGCGTGCGCGGCGTGACCGGGGTGTGCGGATCGGCCTCGTAGAACTCGGCGAAATCGTCGCCGGTCTCCACGTACTGCCGCTGGCCGTCGCGACGTAACCGCTTGTCGCGCTCGGCGAGGTACTTCTGGTGAAGCGCCTCCTGGTCGACGACTTCCGGGGTGTTCGTGGGTTCACAGGGCTGCATAGGAGAATCCTCGGTCCTGCTCGTGGGTGTTGTCGGGTATTGCGGATCCGGTCATGGCCGGCTCCGCGCCTGGCTGGGCGGCCGACACCGGTGACAAACCACGGTCGAGACCCCCTGCACGTGAGGACGCCGGTGTTCTGACACGTCTCCGTCGCTGGCCGTCGGCGGCACGCCGCATGCCATTTCGCCACGCGCTTATGCCATGTATCCTTGCAAGGATAGCAATGTTGACTGCGCCCATCAACGGCCCATCCGTCTGATCGGCGGCCGTGGATTCCCCGGGTGGCGAGCGCCCGGCGCAACTCCTGCACGGCGGTGTGGTGGCGTGACTTGACGGTCCCGAGCGGGATCTCCAGGACGCCGGCCGTCTCGCGCTGGGTCCGATCCAGGCAGTGCAGGTGGACGAGGGTTTCGCGGTGCTGCCGGGACAGTGTGCGCAGCGCCCGGACCAGATCGGTACGCAAGCAGTGCGGCGTCCAGGCTGTCGGCTGCCCGCCGGTCGGTCGCGCGCGCCGGTTCGGCGGTGGGCACGGGCAGTTCCTGCGGGCGCGCAGCCTGCCGGCGGTGTCAGTCGACGGTGCCAGTCGACGGTGAGATTGCGCGCGACGAGGAACAGCCACGCCCGGGCGCTGGCATGGGCGGCGAGCCCGCCCCGGCGCTCGCACTCACCACCGTGGCGGAGCAGGTCGCGGACGTCTCCGGGGCGAGGGCGAGCCCGGTCGCGTTCCCGTCCAGGACGCAGTCCTCCGTGACGAGGGAGGCCGCGCCGTCCACCCGGATGCCGGACATGGCGCTGTCCCGACCCGCCACCGGCAAGAATGGGGCCCGTGGAGCGTGCGCAGGAAGCGGGAGCGACCCGAACGTTGGACGCCGGCCAGGTGCGCGGCCTTCTGCTGAAACGGGAGGAGATCGCTCTGCTCGACCTGCGGGAGGAGGATCCCTTCGCGCAGGAGCACCCGCTGTGGGCCGCCAGTCTTCCGCTTTCACGCCTGGAGGCGGAGATCTGGGAGCGTGTTCCACGCCCGGAGACGCCCATCGTGGTCTACGGAGAGCACGACGGCGTTGATCTGGCACCGCGCGCGGTCGCCCGCCTGCACCAGCTGGGCTATTCCCAGGTCTGGGAGCTGGCCGGCGGGCTCGACGGCTGGCGATCGGCCGGCGGTGAGCTTTTTCGGGACGTCAACGTGCCCAGCAAGGCGTTCGGTGAGCTCGTCGAGGCGGTCAGGCACACACCCTCGCTGCCGGCRCAGGAGGTCCGACGCCTGCTCGGCGAAACGCCGCCGCTCATCGTCGATGTACGACGGTACGACGAATACCACACGATGAGCATTCCGTCTGCGGTGAGCGTTCCGGGAGGCGARCTCGTGTTGCGCATCCGTGAGCTGGCACCCGACCCTCGCACGCCGATCGTGGTCAACTGCGCCGGTCRCACGCGAAGCATCATCGGCACCCAGTCACTCATCAACGCGGGTCTGCCCAATCCGGTCACGGCGCTGCGGAACGGCACGATCGGCTGGAAGCTGGCCGGCCTCGGTCTCGACCACGGGGCCACCCGGCGCGCGCCGACGCAGGTGCGGGCGGATCACCGCGAGGCAGCACGGCGCGGTGCACGGGAGATGGCGCTGCGCGCGGGCGTGCGCCCGCTCGAACCCTGCGAGCTCGCGACCCTCGACGATCCCGGGCGAACCGTGTATCGCTTCGACGTCCGCACCGAGGACGAGTACGTGGCGGGGCACCTGCCCGGCTTCCGCCATGCGCCCGGCGGGCAGCTGGTCCAGGAGACCGATCATTTCGCGCCCGTCCGGGGCGCCCGTCTGGTCCTCGCGGACGACGACGGGGTCCGCGCAGGCATGACGGCCTCGTGGCTGGCCCAGATGGGCTGGGAGACCTACGTCGTCGACGCCGGCCCCGGCCTCACGGAGGTGGGGCACGCGCCCACCCGGGCGCCCGACCCTCCGGCGGTCGACGAGGTCGAGCCCGCTGAACTGGCCGCCTGGCTGGCGGCGTCCACCGCCGTGGTCGTCGACATCGGCCCGAGCCGTGCGTACGCACAGGGCCATCTACCGGGGGCGTGGTTCGCGATCCGGGCCCAGCTGGAGCCGGCTCTGCGCAGGCTGCCGTCACACCCGCGCCTCGTCGTCACCTCGCCCACCGGCGATCTTGCCCGCTGGGCGGTTGCCGACCTGGCGGACGGACCCGGTCTGCCGGCGTTCGCACTCGCCGGAGGTACACGGGCCTGGCGTGCGTCGGGCGCCGCGATCGAGACCGGCGAACAGCGGTTCCTCACCCCGGCCACCGACCGCTACCGCCGGCCGTACGAGGGCACGGACAACGCCCACGAGTCGATGCAGGCCTACCTCGACTGGGAGTTCGGTCTGGTCGCACAGCTGGAGCGCGACGGGACCCACTTCTTCGCGCCGGTCTGAGACCGGCGCTGACCAACCGCCGGACGGCACCGTCACGGCGACGTGCGCCGTGGTGTCCGTGGTGTCCAGAGTCCGATAGGCCTAGCCCGGTCGGAATCGCCACGTAACGTGACAGACTGCGCCCATGGTCGACGCGCCTCCGCGATGTGGGTGCCACCGTGGGTGAGGCTGCGTGGTCGGCCGGGCCCGACCGACCCTGGCGTCCCGGTGACGTGGTGCTCGGGCTCTACGACGTCCTGGACGTGGTGGCCTCCGGCGCGATGGGCCTGGTCTACCGGGTCCGGCACCGCGGCTGGAACATCGAGCTGGCGGTGAAGGCGCCCCGCCCGGAGTTCGTCGCCACCGAACGCGGGCGGGTCGCGTTCGAGCACGAGGCCGAGGCCTGGATGGCCCTCGGCCTGCATCCACATGTCGTCAGCTGCGCCTACGTGCGCCGGCTGGGCGCGGTGCCAAGGGTGTTCGCCGAGTGGGTCGACGGCGGCAGCCTGGCCGAGGCCGTCCGCAGCCGCCGGCTGTACCAGGGCGGGCCGGCCGAGGCGCTGCGGCGGGTGCTCGACGTGGCGATCCAGTTCGCCTGGGGCCTGGAGCACGCGCACCGCAGCGGGCTCGTCCACCAGGACGTCAAGCCCGCCAACGTCATGCTGACCCGCGGCGGCACGGTGAAGGTGACCGACTTCGGGCTGGCCCGGGCGCGGATGGTGGCGGGCGGTCCGACACCGGCCGCCGCGGCCGCCGTGGGCGCCGCGGCCGCCCCGGCCGGCACCGTGCTGGTCACCTACGGTGGTCTCACTCCCGCCTACTGCTCGCCGGAACAGGCTGACGCGGCGGCCGGCCGGTACGTGCGGGTCTCCCGGGCCACCGACATCTGGTCGTGGGCGGTCAGCGTCCTGGACCTGTTCACCGGCGGGCCGCCAGCCCGGTACGGGCACCTCGCGGACGCGGCCCTGGAGTCGTTCGTGGGCCGGCCGCCGGCGAACCGCCCGCGTGCCACCGGGCCGGCCGACATCCCACCCGCCCTGCCCTCGGCGGTCGCCGACCTGCTCCGGCGCTGCCTCGCGCGCCGGCCGGCGGACCGGCCGTCCCGAATGGAACAGGTCGCCGAGGAGCTCGTCGCCCTCTACAGCGAGGTGATCGGCGAGCCCTATCCGCGCGAGCGGCCGTCCGCCGTGCGCATGCTCGCCGACGGCCTGTCGAACCAGGCGCTGTCGCTGCTCGACCTCGGCCGGGCGGAGCAGGCCGAGGCACTGTGGGAACAGGCACTGCGGGCGGACCCGCGGCACGCGCACGCCGTCTACAACCGGGGCCTGCACCGCTGGCGGACGGGTGCGTGCACGGACCTGCAGCTCGTCGCCGAGCTGGCGGACATCCGAGCCGGCAACCGGCGGCAGCACTGGCTCGACGACCACCTGCTCGGGCTCGTCCACCTCGAACGCGGCGATCCGGGCAGCGCGGAACCGCTGCTCGCCACGGCGGCCGCCCGCTCCGGCGCGTCCGGCAGCCCCCACGGTCCCGGCGGGCCCGACCCCCAGGTCGCCCGGGCCCTCGCATCCGCCCGCCGGGCAGCGCCCGTGCCGGTGGCCCGGATCCTCGCCGGGCACCGCAACCCCGTCCAGGCGGTGGCGGTCAGCGGCGACGGCCGCCGGGTCGCCGCCGCCACGGCGGACCCGTCACGCCCGACGGGACCCGGCCACGCCGCCGAGATCCGCGTCTGGGACGTCGACGGCGGTGCCGCCGCAGCGCCGGACGCCGCAGCGCCGGACGCCGCAGCGCCGGACGCCGCCGGCGGACGATGCGTGGCCGTGCTGCCCGGACACGCGGGCACGATCGGAACGGTCGCCCTCGACGGCGCGGGACGGGTCCTGGTCTCCGGGGGAGACGACGGGTCGGTCGTGGTGTGGGACGTCGACTCGGGGCGGCCGCTTCACCGCTTCGGCGAACACTCCCTGCGGGTGCGGTCGGTCGCGGTCAGCCAGGACGGCACGACCGCGGCGTCGGTGGCCGACGACGGCACGTTCCTGGTCTGGGACGTCGCCGGCGGCCGGCTCGCCCGGGCGCTGCGCCGGCGGCGCGTCGACCACAGCCACGGCGAACAGGTCGCGGTCAGCGCCGACGGGCGGCGCGTCGTCCACTGGGAGCCCGGGACGAACCGGCTCCGGGTCTGGGACGCCGCCGCCGGCCAGCTCCTGCACTCGGTCCAGTTCCACCGGATGACCGGCCTGCTCGGCCCCGGCGGTCGGGTGGGCGTCGTCGACGGCGAAGGACGGACCCAGGTCTGGGACACGGTGGCCGCACGCGAACTCCGCACCCTGGCCGTGACGCGGCGCTTCGGCGCGGTCAGCGGCGACGGGCGGCGCGCGGTGATGTCCGTCGCGGGCGGCGTGGAGGTCTGGGACCTGGCGGCCGGCCGCTGCCTGCGGACCCTGCCCGGCCCGGGCGGGACCCTGCCCGGCCCGGGCGACGCCGTCCTGGCGCTCGACGACGCAGGCGAGGTGGCTGCCTGCGGCCAGGGCACATCGGTACTGGTGTGGCGGACCGCCGGGCCGTCGGTGGCGCTGTCGCCGTGGAGCTACGCGCGGCCGCGGGACGCGGGCGAGGCGTCCCGCGAGGCGGGCGCCGTCCAGCTCGCGGCACGGCGCGGCGAACGGCTCGCGGGGGAGGGCCGCTGGGCGGAGGCAGCCGGCGAGCTCCGGGCGGCCCGCGGCGTCGCCGGCCACGAACGCGACGCGGACCTGCTCACCCGGTGGGCGGCCGTCGGACGGCACGGCCGGCGGACGGGCCTGCTGGGGGCCTGGCACCTGCGCGACCTGCGCGACCCCCCGGCTGGTCTGTCCGACCAGCTCGGCATCGCGGCCGGCACCCGCAGCGACTACTCGCCGCTGGTCGCCGGCGGGTTCGCGCTGAGCCCGGACGGCCGGCTGGCGTTGAGCCGGCAGCACTCGTCCGCCGCGCTCGTCGACGTCGCCACCGGCGAGCGCCGGCACCGGCTGTCGACCTTCGGGCCGCAGGTCCGCTGTGTGGGGTTCACTCCCGACAGCCGGTTCGCACTGACCGGCGGCGACGACGGGAGCCTGCTGGTCTGGGAGGTGGAGTCCGGGCAGCGCCTGTTCGCACTCGACGACCACCCGGCGGCGGTGGAGGCCGTCACGTCCAGTGTGGACGGCCGGCTGCTGGTCACCGGCTGCCGGGACGGCACGCTGAAGGTCTGGGACACGGTGACGCGGCGGTGCCTGCGCACGATGCGGGACTCGCCGAGGTTCGTCACCGGGCTCACCCTCGGCGCCGACGCGCGTTTCCTCGTCTCCCACGAGTTCGAGGTGGTCGGCGGCCTGGAGAGCCTGCACTTCGCGTTCGTCTGGGAGCTGCCGCGGAACGCGCCCCCCGCCACCGTCCCCTGCTGGGTGACGAGCGCGCACACGACCCGGGTCGGTCCCGGCGGCTGCCTCGGGATCTCCGCCAGCAGCACCGCGAGCGCCCTTCGGTTGTTCGACCCGCCGACCGGTGAGCTGCGGGGCATGCTGCTGTGCGGCCGCGAACCGCTGACCAGGATCGAGATGAGCCAGGACGGTCAGCTCGCGGTCGCGGCGACCAGCGCGGGATCGCTGTGGGTCTGGGACCTGGCCGGCGCCGACGACGGTGGATGGCACGAGCCGCGGCACCGGCTGACCGGCCACGACGGGGCGGTGACAGCGCTCGGGCTGACCACCGACGGCCGGTTCGCGCTGTCCGGCGGGGCGGACGGCACCGTCCGCGTCTGGGACCTTGCCGAGGGCAGCTGCCTGCGGAGTCTGTCGGCACACCGTGGCCCCGTCCGGGCGGTGCTCGCCAGCGCCGACGCGCGCACGCTGCTGTCGCTGGGCGAGGACGGCCGGGTGCGGGCGTGGCAGCTCGACTGGGACCACGCCTTCCCAGCCGCAGCCGACTGGGACGAGTCAGCCCGCTGGCACCTGGACGCGTTCCTGCGGCGCCACCGCTGGCGCGGTGCCGAGTGGACGAACGAGGACGTCGAGCGCCTGCTCGCGGGCCTGCAGGACGCCGGCCTCGGCTGGATTCGGCCGGCGGGGATCCGCGCCGAGCTGGCCCGGGCCGACCAACAACAACCCGAAGGGACGTGGTGATGCTTCTCTACTGCGGAGGCTACAGCTGCCAACGGATGATCTCCGTCTCGGCCATCCCCGGGGGGAACCCGGCCGCGCTGAAGGATCCCGAGCACTTCTCCATCACGTACGTCGTGTGCGCCGACTGCCGGACCACCTACTGCGACCGCTGCATGCTCGCGCGGCCGGGACCGGCCGGCCCGCTGGGCGGCTGCCGCCGGTGCGACGGCGAGCTGCTCGACGGCTCGCACCGGGAGAGCCTGGCCGCGCGCCGCTACCCGGAGCCGGTGCTCCGGTTCAACGAGGGCACCGAACTGGCCGGCGAAGGCCGCCACCAGGATGCGCTGGCCGCCTTCGAACGGGCCGTCGCGGAGCGGGCCACCTACTACGCCGCCCACCAGGGCAGGGCCCGTGCACTGGTCAGGCTGGGCCGCCACGACGAGTCGGACGCGGCGTACGACACGCTCCTCGCGCTCGACCCGACCAACGTCAGCGCGATCCTCGAGAAGGCCGACGGCCTCTCCGACCGCCAGCAGCTCGACGCCGCCGCGGCCTGGTTCGACCGCGCGCTGCGGCTGTCACCCCTGCACATGGTCGCGCTGGCCCGCCTCGCCTCGGTTCTCAACGCTTCCCGCCGGTACGAGGAGGCGCTCGACGCCGCCCGGCGCGTCAGCGAGCTGAGCAGGGACACCCGGGCGCTCGGCGTCACGGCCGGCCTGCTGGCCTACGCGAGCAACGTGCGGGCGATGGCGCTGCTGAACCTGGGGCGGAACGAGGAGGCCCTCGCCGCCGCGGACGAGGCGATCGAATCCGGCCCGGACATCCCCCTCCACTATGCGATGAAGGCCCTGGCGCTGGAACGGCTCGGTCGCGCGGCCGAAGCCGACCTGGCCCGCCGGCTGGAGGCGGAGGCGGCAGCCCGGGCCGGGCGGTAGCCGCGCGGCGATGGTTACCACGTCCGCGCGGGCCAGCAGCCAGGCGAGTGCAGTCTGCGTGGACGTGGCGCCGGTCGCTGCCGCAACCTCGGCGACAGCACCGTCAGATGTCGACATGTCCGCTGCGACCCAGCTGCTCGACAGCCGCTGGGTGAATGCCTCGGCCACCCCGACGAGCGCCGGTGCCGTCGAGGCCGCCGCACTGCAGGGCGGTGCCAACGCCACCCACCGAGGCGACCCCGCCCAGGACACGGCCGACTTCGCGGACACGGCCCCGGGCAACCTGCGCGCCGACTACGTCCTGCCGTCGCGCACCCTCGCCGTTGCGGGCGCCGGGGTGTTCTGGCCGCCGTCCTCGGACCCGCTGTCCCAGCTCACCGGCACCTACCCGTTCCCGAGCTCCGACCACCGGCTGGTCTGGCTGGACGTCCGAACTCTCCGCCGCTGACAGCGGAGGCCCACGGACGGGCACGTCGCGTCACAGCGTGGGGTGGGGCGCTGGCCGCCCGTACACCGGCGGCCAGCACCGACGGCGTGGCCTGACCTGATCACCGGGCTGAACGGCCTGATCGACCGTAGGGCGCTGCCGCGGACACACGCCGGCCCCGGGCAGCGGTGTGGCAGGCGCGGCCTGTTCGGCCAGGGGGCCTCGGCGGGCACGGTGGGCCCATCGGCAGGCCGGCAGGGCGTGTCGGGGCCCGCCCGGCGGGAACAGTCACCGCGTGGCCGCATCCGTCACGACGCACCCCGCACCACGGACGATCGGGGGAGAGCGATCCCGATCACCGCGGGTCATGGTGTTCGCCCCGTCACCACTGCTGACGGTGACGATCGAGGCGCGACCGGACGGGGCGAGCGACATCCACCTGCACGCGGGCGGCCAGGGGGTGTGGATCGCGCACCTGATGATGGTGCTGGACGTCGAGGCCCGGCTGTGCGCGCCGTTCGGCGGGGAGACCGGCGAGGTGCTCATGACCCTGTTGGGGTACAGCGGTGTCGCCATCCGGCCGGTTGCGGCCGGCAGCGACAACGGGGGCTATGTGCACGACCGCCGCGCGGGACGGCGCGAGGCTGTGGCGACGGCTCCGGCGCCGCCGCTTACCCGTCACGACCTCGACGGGCTGTACAACACGGCGTTGGTCGAAGGGCTCGACGCCGGTGTGGCGGTCTTCGGTGGCCCTGACGGTGCGGGCGTGCTGCCCGCCGACACCTACCGGCGGCTGGCGGCGGACCTCACCGGGGCGGGCACCCGGGTGGTGGCGGACCTGTCGGGGGAGTGCCTGACGGCGGCGCTGGAGGGCGGGGTCGCGGTGCTCAAGGTCAGCCACGACGATCTTGTCCGGGACGGGCACGCCGGCTCCGACGACCCGGACGAGCTGCGGGCGGTCATGGGGAAGCTGGCCCGTTCCGGTGCCGAGACGGTGATCGTGTCCCGCGCGGAGCAGCCGGCGCTGGCACTGGTCGGCGACCGCGCGGCCGAGATCCGCACGCCCCGGTTCACCATGCTCGACCACCGCGGCGCGGGTGACTCGATGACGGCCGGTGTCGCGGCCGCCCTGGCACGCGGGGCGGACATGGACCAGGCGCTGCGCCTCGGGGCGGCGGCCGGTGCGTTGAACACGACCCGGCACGGGCTCGCCACCGGCGAACGGGACCTGATCGAACGTCTGGCGGCCCGGGTGGAGATCTGCCCGGCGAGCGAGGACGCCACGCGCTGATGCACGCACTGATCACCAACGACGACGGTATCGACAGCGGTGGCCTGCGCACCCTCGTCCGGACCGCCGTCGCGTGTGGGCTGGACGTGACTGTGGCGGCGCCCGACGGCGAACGGAGCGGGAGCAGCGCCTCCCTGTCCGCGCTGGAGTCGCAGGGGCGCCTGCTGGTGGAGGAACGCGTGCTCGACGGCGTCCCGGATCTGGCAGCTCTGTCCGTCCACGCGTCGCCCGCGCTGATCGTTTTCGTGGGTGTCCGCGGTGCGTTCGGCACGGTACCCGACGTCGTGCTCACGGGCGTCAACCACGGACCGAACACCGGTCAGGCCGTGCTGCACTCCGGCACGGTCGGGGCGGCTCTCACGGCGGTCACCCACGGCCTGCCGGCGCTGGCCGTCTCGTGCGCCGCGACGCAGCCCGTCCACTGGGAGTCGTCGGTGCTGGTCGCGGACCGGGCCCTCGGCTGGCTGCTCGCGTACCGTGGCGCGCCGTTCGTGCTCAACGTGAACGTGCCCGACCTGCCGTCCGAGCAGCTGCGCGGAATGCGGCCGGCGGCTCTGGCGCCCTTCGGCGCGGTGCAGGCGCGAATCGGTGAACGGGGACGCGGCTACCTCACCACCACCTTCAGTGAGACCTCGGAGGAGGCCGGTGCGGGCAGCGACGTCGCCCTGCTCCGACAGGGCTGGGCGACGATCACCGCCCTCGAACGGCCCACGGAATCCGAAGCCATCGACCTCACACAGCTCGCCTGGGACACCAGCGCCTGAATCGAAGCCGGCCACAGCCGGTTGAAAGCACGGCTGCGGCCGATGCGCGGGCTGAAACGCCTGCGGTCCGTCCAGACGATCAGCGCCGGCCACGCCCTGGTCCAGAACATTCGCCGCGGCTACTACGAACTCGGGATCGACAGCAACCCACAGCTTCGGCTGGCCGCCGCGTTCACCGAACTCGCCGCCGCCGTCTGATCGGCAGCCGCCCCGGCGCCAGCTGGCATGTCCAACTTCCCGTAACGCAACAGCGCCCTCGTGATATCCGAATTATCGCAGAATTATGGCGAGTCGATACTCTTTTCAAGTCTGCTTGCCCGGATCGATCAGCAAGGAGTTGACCGAGTGCGCCGTCTAGTACTGTTTGCCGCCACGCTGTTGGCGGCTACCTCTCTTTCCTTCCTTTCCTCCTCGCCCGCCAGCGCGGCAAGTTTGTGCGGTCAGTACAATCCGGACTGGTCGGTCGTACAGACCATATACCCGAGCGAGAAGAATAACACGGGAAATATCAACTACGGTGCAGCTGTTCAGTTTCTTCGCTATAACCCCGACCCTGCGCTCAATGTAGTGAGAATCGTCAATCTTCAAGCAAACGGAAAGTCTGGCGTGCTAGGAAAGGCGGGGACTTCTTCGGGGGGCGCCCAACTTGGACAGACCGGCGATATTGGGGTGGCTCCGACTGGTGCGTGGTGCTCCGATATTGAGTACGGGTTGAACTATTGGGTTTGTGGGTACCTTGGCTACAGCATAGGTAGCGTATTCTATACCACCGGTGATCGCTGCATCCACTATTAGGATTGTTTCAGAAATGCATCCTGAGGTTGTCCGGGATCTGCTGGCGCCTTTCGGGTTGCATGATCCGTTGTGTGGCGCGGGGTGACCTCACGAACGAGCAGTGGGCTGTGCTGGAGCCGCTGCTGCCTAGCGAGAAGGGAAGCCGGAGCGGCCACAGACGTGGACCCGCCGGAAGCTGATCGACGGGACACGGTGTCCCGGCCCGGGCCGGGACACCGTGTCGGGACGTCCCGGTCCGGGTATGGCACCTGGCAGACGATCTACGGGCTGTTCTAGTACTG